>NZ_LXSL01000018.1 GCF_001648355.1 Eikenella longinqua
TTGGGTGCGCTTTGCCGTTTCCGGGTGTCTGCCTGTTCGGAAATCTCCCGATGCGGTTTTCAGGTGGCCTGCAATTTTGCCGCCGTGTGCCGCCCGTGTGTTTCTGCCTATATTTTGTGCAAGAGGGTGAAAGAAAAAATGGGGGTATATATGGCTTATATATATAGGACTTCAGAAATTGAAGTAACTCGGAGGCCAAAAATGGCCTGACTACTTCAGTTTTTGAAGTAATTGCCCATTTTTTAGGCAAGCGTTACTTCAGAAATTGAAGTAATGGCGGCTTAATTACTTCAGTTTTTGAAGTACAAGAATTAATTTTGTTTGAATGAATTTGTTACTGTGTAACACAAAGCGCCCTCTGTTCCCTAGGTGTGGCAATCGGGGTCTTGCTCCTGCTCCGGGTGCTGAAAACTTGTCAAAACTTGTCATCTTCCGGTTTGCCTGGTGCAGCAGGTTCACTACCTAGCGCAGGTGGTTCACTAGGTGGTGCATTTGGTTCACCAGCTCCGCCCGAATCGGTGGCGGGGAAACCTAACAAAACCCTACATTGCCGCACGGGCAAAACCTCATAAAACCTCACTCCGAAGCTCGGAAATAAATCCGGCTCTCGGATTTCAATCCGAACTACCGGGGAATGCAAAACACCAGCGCGGCGGCTGGTGTCGGGTTTTCAGGTAGCCTTATCTGTAAATAGCTAATTAGCCATCATGCGTCTAATAGTGACTAATACAGGTTTCCGGCAGCTGGGAAAATCGAACTAGTTCCAAAACGGAAATAGTTCAAACTAGATGCAAAACCGCCCAGGGATGGGGCGGCCTGCTTGGCCTGCCGTTCGCATTCGATAAAGTAGCGGCGTGCCTCCCTGCCTTTGTCGTTGCGCTCTACCATAGCCAGCTCTTTTGCGGTGTCGAGTGTGAGGAAATACTCCTTGGTCGGACGGCCTCTGCGGGTTTTTTCTAAAGGTTTAGCAAAAGTGCCTTCTGATTTTTCGCCAGAATTGGCGAAAATTACAAAGTCTTGGTTTTCAACAAACCCGTATTCTTCAATACGGTTTCTAATCCAATTGGAAAAGTCTTTACCCACCTCAAGGAAGGCGTGCAGTTCGCGGGCATTGACTGTCTGCCGCTCTTCGCCTGCGATGGCTTGCTTGGCAATGGGGATGAGTTGCGCTGTATTGGTGTTTTGCATGGCGTTTGTCCTTTCAGGTAGCCCTACCCTTGCCCTGCGGCCTGAATGCAATCCGGGCGCATTCTGCGGCCTTTGGCGGGCAGGGGAAGGCTGCCCCGTTCCGATATCTCCAACATGGCGGCATAGGTGTACACCGCGCCTATCCATTGCCGCACTTTCTCGGCGGTTACATTGGCGCCGCGTGCCACAATGGCGGCAATAACGTTTTTCACGTCGGAAACGCTCACTTCGGCCAGCGGTATTTGCCCAATGTGGGGAAACACGTCTTTTTGCATATCGGCAAGGATACGTTCGGCGTGAACGGGCTGCCAGCGGTGCAGGTTGTCGGCATGCCAACGGCGGGCAAGGGCTTCAAAGGTATTTAGGGCGGCAGCTTTTCGCTCTTGTTTTTCCTGTTGCTTGGCGGCAGCGGGGTCTTGCCCGTCTGACAGCAGACGGCGGGCGTTTTCGGCAGCCTGCCGTGCTTCGGAGAGGGAAACGGCAGGATACTTGCCGATAGTCAGCGTTTTTTCCTTGCCGTCGATACGGTATTTCAGGCGGAAGATTTTGCCGCCTGCCGGGGTAACTTCCAGATACAGGCCACCACCGTCAAACAGCTTAGCTTTTTTTCCTGTGCCGGTAGGTTTCGCGTTCTTGATTTGGCGGTCGTTCAGGGGCATTCTGGGGGTATATTTTTGAGGGTATTTTCTGGATACCCCCAATCATACCCCCATAAAAGGGGCAATTCAATTAGACGGCATTAGACGGGATTAGCTGAATAGGGAGGGGGAAAGGATAGGCTGAATCAGCCTGAAAGCCTTGCCTGTATTGAATTTGGCTAATTGCATTGGATGGCGTTAGACGTAAAAAACAGCCCGAAAATTTGGGCTGTTTTTGTTTGATGGTGCCGACAATGAGACTTGAACTCATACGACCTACGGTCACTACCCCCTCAAGATAGCGTGTCTACCAATTCCACCATGTCGGCTTGAAAAAATTGTTGAGGCTGCTACTCCGGAATCACTGCCTGGCTGGCGGCTTGCGCCGGGGCGGCAGGCTGGGATGCGGCAGCAGGAGCGGCTTGCTGCACAGGCGCGTCATCCAAACCGAGCCGGCTGCCATTGCCTTTGCTCGAGATGATGCTGAGTGCGATGCAGCAGCAGAAAAATATGGCAGCGGCAACGGCGGTGCTGCGGCTCAGGAAGTTGGCGCTGCCAGCCGAGCCGAATACGCCTTGCGCGCTACCGGAGCCGAAAGCGGCGCCGGCATCCGCGCCTTTACCCTGTTGCATCAGGACAAGACCGATGATTGCCAGCGAGGCAAAGCCGCCGATAATCATAATAATGGTTTTAAATGCTTCCATGTCTGTTCACTGTTTATTGTGCGGCGGCTTGGGCGATGGCTGCGAAACCGTCTGCTTTTAAAGAAGCTCCGCCGACTAACGCGCCGTCTACTTTGGGCAGGGACAGAATCGTTTGCGCGTTCTGCGGATTGACACTGCCGCCGTAAAGAGCGCGGATATTAGCACCCTTGCTGGCGAAAGACAAGAGCTCGGCGTAAATAAAGGCGTACATGTCGGAAATTTGCTCGGGCGTGGCCACTTGGCCGGTGCCGATGGCCCATACCGGCTCGTAGGCAATAGCAAGGTGTGTTAGGGCTTTGCCGCGCAACACGGCAAGTTGTTCGGCCACAACGGCTTGCTCGCGCCCGGCTTGGCGTTCGGCTAGGGTTTCGCCAACGCATAGGATGGGGATTAAGCTGGCAGCCAGAACGTTATCCAGCTTGGCCGACAGGATTTCGTTGTTTTCGCTGAAATATTGGCGGCGTTCGGAATGGCCGAGCAGTACGAATTGTGCGCCGAGGTCGGCCAGCATGGCGGCGGAGGTTTCGCCGGTGAAGGCGCCGTCGGCGGCAAAGCGGCTGGCGTCTTGCGCGCCGATGTGTAGGGCGGGGGCGGCTTGCCGGAATGCGCTCAAGTAGGGCAGGGGGGCGGCGATGCCGGTTACCACGTTTTCAGGTAGCCTTTGTTCGGCCCAGGCTTGGGCGAAGGCTGCAACGGTATTGCTGCGACCGTTCATTTTCCAGTTGCCGATAATCCAGGGTTGTTGCCACATCATGATGCCGCCATCCTTTCCTTGGGTTGAGACGGGTTGCCTTATTGGGGCTGGGGTGCGGGGGTTTCGGTTTGCTCTGCCGCGGCGTTCAGGCGGGCCATCTGGGTGGCGATGCCTTGTTCGATTTTGGCCATGGAGCCGGATTCGACTTCGTGGTAGGCCTCCAGCAGGGCGTATTTGAAGGCCTCTACGTCGGCGCCGCCGTGGCTTTTGATCACGATGCCGCGCAGGCCGAGGAAGATGGCGCCGTTGAATTTGCGCGGGTCGAGCCGGTTTTTGAAGCCGCGCAGGGTGGGGAAGGCGAGCAGGGCGGCCAGCTTGTTCAGCCAGTTGCGGCTGAATTCTTCGCGGATTACGCCGCCGATGAATTTAACTGCGCCTTCAATCGCTTTGAGCACGGCGTTGCCGGTGAAGCCGTCGGCCACCACCACGTCTACTTCGCCGCTGAATACGGCGTCGCCTTCTACGTTGCCAATGAAGTTTAGCGGGCTGTTTTGCAGCAGCTGGTGTGCTTCTTTGATGACGCTGCCGCCTTTGATGTCTTCGGTGCCGACGTTGAGCAGGCCGATACGCGGCTGGCTGCTGCGCGGATACATGGCGCCAAACAGTTCGCCGCCCATCACGCCGAATTGCAGCAGCTGCGCGGCCGAGCAATCCACATTGGCGCCCAAGTCGAGCATCAGTGCCAAGCCGCCGCCTTTGGAAGGCATGAATTTGGCAATGGCCGGGCGGTCGATGCCGGGCAGGGTTTTGAGTACGAAGCGGGCGGTGGCCATCAGTGCGCCGGTGTTGCCGGCGGATACGGCGGCTTGTGCGGCGCCGTCTTTCACTTGGGTGATGGCGATGCGCATGGAGGAGTCTTTTTTGTTTTTTAGGGCGGATTGCGGCGCTTCGTCCATGCCGACCACTTCCGTGGTGTGCACGATGTGCAGCCGTTCGTGGCCGGCGTGCGCGCCGAGGGCGTTGCGGATGGAGGGTTCGTCGCCCACTAAAATCAGCTTGGTATCGGGTTTGGCTTGCAGGAATTCCAGCGCTGCGGGAATGGTTACCGTGAGGCCGGCATCTCCGCCCATGGCATCGATGGCTAAGGTAATCATCTGATTCTATTCTCCATTATTTCTTGTGGCCGTGCGATTGAGGCTACCTGAAAAATGCAAACCGTGTGCGGCGGATGTTTCAGGTAGCCGGCAGGGCTTAGGGTAGGGCCTGGCGTTGGGCGGCCAGGGCGTTGTGTTCGGTGATGTCGTCGGCATCCCAGGGGTAGTTGATCCACCAATCGGGGGTAACGAGGCCGCTGAAATAGGCGATGCCGGGCGGCAGGATGCCTTTCTTTTCTTTGATTTTTTCGTGTAATACAGCCACGCCCATCGAGGCGAAGTCTTCCTGCATCAGCTGTTCGAGGCAGAATTGCAGGGTAACGCGGCTGTCGTCTACTTCGTCCACCACCAAAACGTGTTTGCCTTTCAGGCTTTCCGGCATGGGATCGAGCCATTGGATTTTCTGCACGGAATCGCGCGCGGCGTGGCTGTGGTCGTTGCAGTAATAGGCGGTGGTTACGGCGTAGATGGGGATATTGAGGAAGCTGCGCAGGATACGCGCGGGGATGAAACCGCCGCCGCCGATGGCGATCATGGCGTCGTAGCGGGTGCCGGACGTTTGAATTTTGTGGGCTAAGCTGCGCAGGGCTTGGTGGATTTCGTCATAGGTGTACCAGATTTTTTCCGACATGTTTCAATCCTTGGTTGGGGCGTGCGGCAAACTCGGCAACGGAGCCGGGCTCTGTGTGCCGGTAAACAGCGGCAAATTGTAAACAGGCAGAGGGCGCTCGGCAACCGGAAGGCTACCTGAAAATGCAATTTGCCCTTAGGCAGCCTAATTGCCGCAGTTTGCCGGGGCAACGCAAAAAAGCCAGTAATTGCGTGGGCAATCTGCTGGCTTGGTATCTGCCTGTGGCCGACTTATTCGTCTTTGGCTTTCACCACTTTGCGGCCACGGTACATACCGTTGGCAGAAATGTGGTGCGGGCGGTGCACTTCGCCGGTGGCGCTGTCCACAGACAGGGCGGGGGCGGTCAGCGCGTCGTGGGCGCGGTGCATGCCGCGGCGTGAGGGGGATTTTTTGTTTTGTTGAACAGCCATGTTGCAAACTCCTGAAAATAAACCTGAGTAAATAATTAACGACCACTTTTCAGCGCCGCCAAGGCAGCGAAGGGATTGGGGCGATCCTGATTGATTTCGGCCAGCTTGCCGTGCTCGCAGTCTGAGTGGCAGGGGGCGTAGGGCAGGGTCATCAGAATTTGGTCTTCCACCAGCATGCCGACGTCCAGCTCCGGCTCCAGCAGCATGCCTTCCAGTTCTTCTTCGGCGGCCATGGCTTCGTCCAAGGCCGTTTCGTTGTCGAACAAGACGATGCGCGCCCGTTCGTCTAAAACAAACGGCATCGGCTGCATGCAGCGTTGGCAAACCAGCGACAATTGCGCGGAAACCGACAAATCCAAATACAGCCGCTCGCGTTTGTCGCGGCCGCCCTGCAAGGCAAAGTCCACCGGCGTTTCCCGCTCGGCCAAACATTCGTGCCGGGCGATGCGCTCGTCCATCTCGTTCAGCCGGATTTGGCCGGCCAAATGCTGCGCCTGCGCGGCGACTGCTTGCGGATCAATCAAAATAGGGTCTGACATAAACGCGCCATGATATAATCCGCCGCCTGAAACGTCAATATTTTAATACGGTTTATGAACGAATCCCTGCTGATTGTGCTCGGCTCTTCCTCGGTATTCCGCCAGCAGCAGCTGGCCAAACTCGGCCTGCGTTTTACCTCTGCCAAGCCCGATTGCGACGAAACGCCGCTGCCGGGCGAAACGCCGCGGCAAACCGCCGAGAGGCTGGCCGAAGCCAAAGCCCGCTCGCTGGCGGCGCGTTATCCGCGGCATTTGGTGATTGGTGCCGACCAGGTGGCCTGTTGCGGCGGGCGGCAGTTGGGCAAGCCGATGAGCGTGGCGAAAGCACAACAGATGCTGGCCGACACCGCCGGGCAAGAGCTGCATTTCTACAGCGCCCTGTGTGTGCTCAACACGTTTTCAGGTAGCCTGCAGCGCCATGTGGACACCACCGCCGTGAAAATGCGCCCGCTCACGGCGCAGCAGATTGCCAGCTATCTCGAGCGCGAACCGGATGCCGTTTACTGCGCCGGCGGCGCCAAGAGTGAAGGTTTGGGCGGCGCGCTGATTGAACGCATCGACAGCAGCGATCCCAACGCGCTGATTGGCCTGCCGATTTTCCGGCTGATTGATTTTTTGCAGGCCGAAGGTGTGGCGGTGTTGTAAGCTTGAGGCTACCTGAAATTTCAGGTAGCCTCTTCTGCCTTTTGGAGAATAAGCTATGTTTATTGTTTCCTTGAATTACATCAAACCTTTAGCCGAAATCGAAGCGTACCTGCCTGCACACATTGAATACCTCAACCGCCACTATGCCGCCGGCCACTTCCTGTTTTCCGGCCGCAAAGAACCGCGCACCGGCGGCGTGATTATTATGCGAGCCGGGAGCCGGGCGCAGGTGGAAGCCATGATTGCCGAAGACCCGTTTTACCAAGCCAAGCTGGCCGAATACCAAATCACCCAGTTTATCCCGACTAAAACCGCCGATGATTTAATCGCCTATCGGGAAACCCTTTAATGCGGCCTCTAGGCTACCTGAAAAATATGCAACCCACCCTGTTCCTCATCCCCACCCCGCTCGGCAGCCCCAGCACCCCCTGCCTCCTGCCGCAGGAGCAAGCCCTGCTCGCCGGCCTCACCGACTTCGTGGTTGAAGCCGAAAAAACCGCCCGCGCCTGCCTGCGCCATTTCGGCTTGAACACGCCTTTGCAGCAGCTTAATCTGCGCGCGCTGAACAAACACACCGCCCCCGACGAGCTGCCCGGTTTGCTGCAACCGTTGCGCCAAGGCCGCAGCATGGGTCTGCTCAGCGAAGCCGGCTGCCCCGCCGTGGCCGACCCCGGCGCCGCGCTGGTGGCATTGGCGCACCAGGCCGGCTTTGCCGTGTGGCCGCTGGTGGGGCCTTCCAGCCTGATGCTCGCACTGATGGCATCCGGCGCCAACGGCCAGCAGTTCGCCTTCCGCGGCTACCTGCCAGCCGACCCCGCCGGCCGCCAAGGCTACCTGAAAACCATCGAGCACGATTCGCGCAGCCGCAACGAAAGCCAAATCTTCATCGAAACCCCCTACCGCAACAACGCCCTGCTGGCCGACGCCGTCGCCACCCTGCACCCCGACACCCTGCTGTGCGCCGCCAGCAACCTCACCCTGCCCGAGCAGCGCATCCTCAGCATGTCGGCAGGCCGATGGCGCACGCAGGCGGCGCTGCCCGACCTGCACAAACAGCCCACCGTGTTCGTGCTGTATGCCGGCCAAGCGCCCGCGCCCGCCCGCAAACGCCGTTAAGCCGTAGAGGCTACCTGAAAAGTGCGATAAACGAAGTGAAAACGAAAAAGCGAAGCCAAGCACGGCCGATATTTTTCAGGTAGCCTTTCCCCACCCAACCGCCAGAAGAGAAGCCTTATGAACCCCATTCCCGTGAGCATCACCATGCTGGTGAAAAACGCCGAGCGCCATCTCGAAGCCAGCCTCGCTGCCCTGGCTGATTTCGACGAAATCATCCTCCTCGACAACGGCTCCACTGACCGCACGCTCGACATCGCCCGCCGCTTCCCCAACGTGGCCGTGCACCATCACGACTTCATCGGCTTCGGTCCTATGAAAAACCTTGCTGCCGGCCTCGCCCGCAACGACTGGGTGCTCAACATCGACAGCGACGAAATCCTGCCGCCCGAGCAGGCCGCCGCCATCCGCGCCCTCGATTGGCAGGCGCACGGCAAAATCTACGTCCTGCCGCGCCTCAACCACTACCGCGGCCGCCCCATCCGCACCTGCGGCTGGTATCCCGACTGGGTAAAGCGCCTCTACCACCGCCGCACCGTGCGCTTCAACGACAACCAAGTGCACGAATCCCTGATCGAGCCCGCCGGCAGCAGCGTGGAAAGGCTACCTGAAAACCATCCGCTCCTGCATTATTCATTCGACGGCGCCGCCGAGCTCATCAGCAAAATGCAGCACTACACCGACCTCTTCGCCGCCCAGCAGCAATTCAAACGGCGCGCCTCCGTGCCCGGCGCGGTGGGGCACGGCGCGGCAGCGTTTTTCAAAAACTATATTTTGAAACGCGGCATCCTCGACGGCGGCGACGGCTTCACCATCGCCTTTGCCAACGCCAGCGGCGCCTACTACAAATACATCAAACTGCACGAAGCCAACCAGCGGCTTACCGTGTCGCTCATCATCACCACCTACAACCGCCCCGACGCGCTGGAAGCCGTGTTGCGCTCCGTACTGGCGCAGCGCGTGCTGCCGCAGGAAGTGATTGTGGCCGACGACGGCTCGCGCGACGACACCCGCGCCGTGATCGAGCGCTATCAGGCCGAATTCCCCGTGCCGCTGCGCCACGCCTGGCAGCCCGACGACGGCTTCCGCCTGGCCGAATCGCGCAACCGCGCCCTGGCGCAGGCCGGCAGCGACTACATCGTTATCATCGACGGCGACATGGTGCTGCACCCCGAATTCATCGCCGACCACAAACGCGCGGCTAAAAAAGGCCTGTTTGTGCAGGGCAGCCGCGTGATCCTCACGCCCGAGAAAACCGCCGAGCTGCTGGCCGAGCCTGCCCGCTACCGCGTGCTGAAATGGTATGAAAAAGGTTTGGAAACACGCTTTGAAAAACGCTTCTCCGCCTGCCGCCTGCCTTGGCTTTCCGGCCAGATTTTGCGCCGCGAAATCCAAAACGATTTCCACGGCATCCGCGGCTGCAATATGGCCTTCTTCCGCGAAGATGCGCTGAAAATCAACGGCTTCAACAACGACTTTGTCGGCTGGGGGCGCGAAGATAGCGAGTTTGTCGCCCGCTTTTTCAACAGCGGCGGCCAACGCGCCAACCTAAAATTCGCCGCCGTGGCCTACCACCTCTACCACCCCGAGGCCGAACGAGCCGCCCTGCCGGAAAACGACCGCCTGCTGGCCGATGCGCAGGAGAAAAAGCTGGCGTGGTGCGAAAACGGGGTGAATCGGTTTCTGCCTGCCGAATAGGCGGCATGAATGAGAAGAGGCTACCTGAAAACCTGGATTGCGGTTTTTCAGGTAGCCTTTGATTTGGGCAATGCGGCCGCCGGGCGCGATTCTGGTTGGAACGGTATCGGCATGCTGATGCCGCCGTTATTCATGCGCAGGCAGGGTGTTTGGCCTGGCCGGAGGTTTTCAGGTAGCCTGTTGGGCTGCTTTGAGGCTACCTGAAAATGGGGCTAATGGATAAATGGCATGGCTGTGCCATCGAGGCAGCAGGCTTGTGATAAAGGCTACCTGAAAACGAACCCCGCGAGTTTCTGCGAAGCTAATCATTTCAGGTAGCCTTTTGCTATGTTGCGGCAGCGGTTTAGCGGTTGCCGTCGGTATTGTATTTTTTCTCCAGGCGGGCGAAGAACCAGGCCAGCGCCATGGTGAGCACGAGATACACCAGGGCGATGAAGTAATACGGCTCTTCATACACATAATAACGGCCGGCCGCGCTCTTAGCGACGTAGGTGAGCTCGGCCACGGCGATGGTGGCCAAGAGAGAGCTGTCTTTGAGCAGGGTGATGAATTCGTTGCCCAAGGGGCCGAGCATGCGGCGCAGGGTTTGCGGCAGGATGATGTAGCGCATGGCTTGGCCGTAGCTTAAGCCCAGCGAGCGGGCGGCTTCCATTTGGCCGCGGTCGATGGATTTGATGCCGGAGCGGAATACTTCGGTGATGTAGGCGCCGGAGTTGAACGACAGCGCCAAAATGCCGGCTACCAGCGGGGCGTAGTTTTGGCGCAGGAAAACGGCCAAGTCGCCGCGGATCAGCAGACCGTCTTGCTGGTGCACTAACAGGGGAGACCATACGTTGTGCCAAATGAAAATCTGCACCAGCATCGGCGTGCCGCGAAACAGGGTAACGTAGAGGCGCGAGCATTGTTGCAGCAGCCACAGCAGGCCTCGGCTGACCATATTGCCTTTTTCGATGCGGATCACGCGGATCAGGGCGTTGCATAAGCCCAAAATCATGCCGAAGAAGGTGGAGGCGGCGGCGATGCCGATGGTGGCCAGCACGCCGAAGAAGAACATTTGGCGATATTCGTAGATAATCGGGAAATGTTGGGAAAACAGTTGAATAAGGCCGGTTTCGCTGTTCATGGCAATCTTTGCTCTATTGCGGAAATGTTTACGGATTTTGACGAAATAAGGGGCGGATTGTACAAGAAAACGGCGGGTTTGTCAGGCGGTGGGCAGCTAGCAGGGGATTTGCCGAGACACTTGGTAATGAAGCGGACAAAAGGCTACCTGAAAAACCGGAGTGGGTTTTCAGGTAGCCTTTATTGCGTTTGATCGCTTAAGCGGCGGGGTTGGCCAGGCGGTTGATTTCGGCCAGCACGGCGGTGGGGTCGGCGGCTTGGGTAATGGGGCGGCCCATCACCAGATAGCTGGCGCCGGCGGAGAGGGCTTGGGCGGGGGTCATGATGCGGCGCTGGTCGTCTTGGTTGCCGCCGGGGTTGGGGCGGATGCCGGGGGTAACCAGCACAAATTCGCTGCCACGCTCTTGGCGCAGGGTGGCGGCTTCGTGCGGGGAGCAGACCACGCCGTCGAGGCCGGACTGCTGCGCTAAGGCCGCCCAGCGCGATGCCCATTCGGCGATGGGGGCGGTGAGGCCGAGCTCGTTTAAATCGCCCTGTTCCATGCTGGTGAGGATGGTGACGCCGATGAGCAGCGGGCGTTGGGCGTGGTTGGCCACGGCTTCGGCGGCGGCTTCCATCATGCGGCGGCCGCCGGCGGTGTGCATATCCACCATCCACACGCCCATGTCGGCGGCCACACGGCAGGCGGCGGCAACGGTGTTGGGGATGTCGTGGTATTTGAGGTCGAGGAAGAGCTGGAAGCCTTGGTGGATGAGGGCTTCGGCCAGGCGGCGGCCGGTGGCGGTGAAGAGCTCTTTGCCGATTTTGAGCCGGCACAAATCGGGGCTGAGGCGGCGTACGAAGGCGAGGGTGTCGGCTTCGTTGGCAAAATCGAGGGCGACAATCACGGGAATGCGGGCGGCGGGCGGGGTGGGGTCGAGGATGAGCGGGTTCATGCGTGTTCCTTGTTGGCGGATGTTTGAAATGGGGCTACCTGAAAAAAGGCTACCTGAAAAAGGGGAAGGGTTTTCAGGTAGCCTTTCGGCGTGCGGGATGCTCAGGCGGGAAACAGGCTGGCCGGCTGCACCGGGGGCAGGGGGCTGTTCACTTGCCCTGCGGCGGCGGCCAGTTGGGCGAAATCGGCGGGATGGCGGCGCACGTAGGAGCAAATCGTGCAGAAGTCTTCCTCGCAGGCGATGCAGTAGTCGGCATCGAGCGGGTCGAACTGGGGGAATTGTGCGCGCAGCTCTTCGATGTTGCCGTTGCGCTCGGCGGCGGCGCGGATGGCGGCGCCGTGCTGCTGATAGAGGGTGCGGGCGCGGTCGATGATATCGGGGGTGTCTTGCACGCCCCAGCGGCGCAGGGTTTCGGCCAGCTGGGCGGAAAGGGCGTGTTCGGCGCGGCTGGCGGCAATCAGTTGCACCAAGCCGTCGTCTTCCATGATGAGGTCGAGGCTGAGGTAGGCGAGCAGGGCGTGCTCGGCGGCGGTGAAATGCTCGATGCCTCGGGCGGTGTGGCGCACGCGCTGCGACCAGACGTTGAGCATGCGGTAGAGCTCGTTGATGGTGAACATATTGTGTTGGGGCATGGATGGCTAAACTTCGATTTTGTTGGGGGTAAAGGTTTCCCACTTGTTGCAGGCGGGGCAGTGCCAGAAGAAAACTTGCGATTTGAAGTGGCAGTGCCGGCAGCGGTACATCACGTTTTTCTGCAAGGTGCGGCCGATAACGCCGCGGATCATGTCGGCATCGGATTTCCAGGCGGGATTGAGCTGGTTCAGGCGCAGGCCGAGCAGGCGGTATACGCCGCCGAGGTCGGGCTTCTGGCGCACGATTTCCACGGCGGTTTCGGCGGCTTTCTCTTCGCCGTAGAGCAGCAGGGATTTTTCGTATACGACGTTGATTAAATCGAGCTGGGGGAAGGTTTTCAGGTAGCCTGTGAGCACGGCGAGGCCGGCGGCGGCTTGGCCTTGGGCATCATAGGCGTCATAAAGTTTTTCGCCCACCATGCTGAGGTAGGCGTGGTTTTGTTTTTCGATGGCGGTGTAGGCGGCCACAGCGGCGGGGTAGTTGCCTTGTTTCTGCTCCAAATCGCCGAGAATCATGTTGGCGCGGGCGCATTTGCGGTTGGCATCCAGCGCTTGGGCGATGTTGGCGCGGGCTTGCTCGAAATCGGATTTGAACAGGGCGGCTTGCGCCAGTTCGCAATAAAATTGCGCGATTTCAAAGCGGTAGGTTTGTTCGTCGTGGCTGAGCAGCTGGGCGGTTTCGATGGCTTTGGCCCAGTCGCGGTCTTGCTGGTAGATGTTGAGCAGCACTTGGCGGGCTTGGGTGGCCATATTGCCTTGTTGCAGGCCGAGGAAGATTTGCTCGGCGCGGTCTACCAAGCCGGCGTTTTGGTAGTCTTGCCCGAGCTCGAACAGCACTTGGTTGCGCTTTTCGCCCACGGTTTCGGGGGCTTCGAGCTGGGCTTGGTGCAGGCGGATGGCTTTGTCGTTTTCGCCGCGCTGGCGGTAGAGTTTGCCCAGGGTGAGGTGCAGCTCGTAGGCGTTGTCGCCGGCGGGCAGCAGCTCGGTCATGTCGGCCAGGTGGCGGGCGGCGCTGCCGAGGTTGCGGTCTACCAGCGCATCGAGGCTGGCGTAAAACGCGGTGGGCACGGATTTGGCCTGCTTGAGCACGGCTTTCATGTCCACCCGCGCGGCAAACCAGCCCATGGCGAAAAACACGGGCAGCAGGATAATCGGCGTGAGCCACCACCAGATATTGCCGTCCATGCGCTTATTCCTTCACCGGCGCGGCGGCGGGCACGGGCTGCTCGGCATCCACCGGCACGGGCGTTTGCAGCCCTTCCTGCGCGATGCGGGCGTTTTTGCGCACTTCGTTGCGCAGGCGGTTGTTTTCATGGCGCAGCGAGAGCAGGCGGCCGAACATAGAAAACACGCCGAACACGGCGCCGACGATAAAGAAAATCAGCAGGAGCACAATCAGCGGCAGGTTGATTTCGCTGCCGGGCAGGTAGGAAAAGCCCACCAGCTTGGTGTTGAATGCGGCCAAAACGATGAACACGGCCAGAAGCAGCAGTTTGACAATCAGCGAAATCAGTTTCATGGGGCAAGCCTTTCATCATGCGGGCGGGAATGGATATCAATGGCGAAGTGTAAACCATTTGGGGGTTTTCAGGTAGCCTAACTGATGGCCCGCGCCGCTTTGGAGGCTACCTGAAAACGTGTCGGCACGCTTTCCATGAAGCCGATTGGTAACATAATCACGAGGGCAAAAGGCTACCTGAAAATGTGTTATGATGTTTTCAGGTAGCCTACTCTATTTTGGCAAGCCTTGAAAATAAAAAGATTTCACCAAACCCTGCCGGCCGGATTTTCCACCCTCACACAAGGAGCAATCTGATGTCTGCCACTTCCGTTACCCCCGTATCCGAATCCCTGTTCAAGCTCGGCCTGAACCAGGCGTTGCCCATCAGCGAGCAGGCCACCACCTCGCGCACGGTGCTGAATAACGATCTTTTGCGCGTGGTGATGTTTACGCTGGACGCCGGCCAAATGCTCACCGAGCACACTTCCACCAAAGCCGTGGTGGTAACCCTGCTGGAAGGCGAGATGGACTTCTCCATCGGCGCGCGCCACGAAATCCTGCATGCCGGCGACGTGGTGTATCTGGCGCCGAACGACAGGCACGCGCTTACCGCCGTGAGCGCTTGCCGGATGCAGCTGGTGATGGTAAATGCGGATTGATGCGCCCTTGGGCCGGGCAGGATAAATCCCAATCGCACAAAGAAAACAGGCTACCTGAAAAAGGCAGCCTGTTTTGCTGTATTGGTGCCGGCGGCAGGAATCGAACTCGCGACCCCCTGATTACAAGTCAGGTGCTCTACCAACTGAGCTACACCGGCGAAGAAGCGGCGCATTATGCCGAGCTTGCGGGGGTTTGGCAAGGGGTTGGCTTCAGATGGGGTGGATGTGTTGTTTTGCGGCGAACGTGAGTCGGATAATTTTCAGGTAGCCTCAACGGAATGAGAGGCTACCTGAAAAATAGCGGGGCAGGGATGGCACGCTAGCCGGTGAGCTGCTTGGTGATGAGTTTTTTCACCGGGGGCAGGTGGTTGCTCAGGCGCAGCACGGTGTTGCGCAGGAATTTGGCGGGCGCGGTTTCGGTGGTGAAGAGTTTCACCACGAAGTTGGTGCCGTGATAGAGCGCACGGGTGTGCAGGATGTGTTTGGCTTCATATTTCTCCAAGAGGTCGGCGGAGGCGATGTCTTGGCCGGAAGCGGCGGCCTGCACGATGAGGCCGGCGAGGATGTTGGCGCTGGCAAGCCCGAGGTTGAAGCCGTGGGCGGTAACGGGGTGCATGCCCACGGCGGCGTCGCCGATGAGGGCGGTGCGGCGGGCGGAAAAGCGGCGGGCGTGTACGCCGACCAGGGGGTAGGTGTGGATGCTGCCGGCGGGGGTCATTTTGCCGAGCAGGCCTTGCAGCTGCTGTTCGAGGTCGGCGGCGAGGGCTTCGGGGCTGAGCTCGGTGATTTCGTGCAGGCGGCGGTTGTCGATGGTGATGACGCAGTTGGTCATGTATTCGCCCAGCGGGAGCAGGGCGATGGTGCGGCCGTAGCGGAAGCATTCGCAGGCGGTGTTTTCGTTGGAGACGGTGTGGGCAAAGCGGGCCACGAGCACGGTGCGGCCGAAGTCGTGCATGTCGGCGGAAATGCCGGCTTGGCGGCGGGTTTGGGAGAAGCGGCTGTCGGCGGCGATGAGCAGCTTGGCGGATACGGTGTCGCCGTTGTCGAGCAATACGCTCACGCCGTCTTCGCCGTTGACGGCTTCCTGCACTTTGTGGCCGGTGAGGAAGTGGATGTTGTTGTGCTGGCTGGCGGATTCGTAGGCGGCGCGGCGGATGTCGTGGTTGGATACGAGGAAGCCGAGCTGGCCTTTGCCGTCGGTGGGCGGGGGGAAGCTGAGGGTGTAGGGGGAGCTGCCGTTGAGCACTTTGGCGGCTTTGAGGGGATACACGGCTTCGGCGGGAATGCGCTGCCACATGCCGAGCTGTTCCATAATCTGCTGCGAGGGGTGGGTGAGGGCGATTTCGCGGCCGTCGTAGGGCGGATTGGCGAGGGTGTCTTGGCTGCTTTGCTCGATGAGCAGGATGTTGAGGCCGCTGGGTGCGGCGGCGGTGGCGAAGCTGAGGCCGGCGGGGCCGGCGCCGATGACGACGATGTCGTAGGTGTGCTGCATGATGGGCTCCTGTGGGCATGATGCGCTGGGGAAGGGTTGCGGGGATTATACCGCAAGTTGCGGGGTGGAAACGGGAGGAAAGGACTACCTGAAAATATGGGAAGGGGTTTTAGTTGGGCGGAAAATTTTTCAGGTAGCCTGTTGCGGGTTGGAGGCTACCTGAAAATCTGTCGGGTATTTGGGTTTACAATAGTGCCTTCAATTATCGGAGCGCAAACATGAGCAAACAGGATACGCAGCAGCTGCTGAAACAGTTGGGCAAGGAGGCGAAGCGCCGGCAGGAGGAAGCGGCGGCGCAGGCGCGGAAAGAAAAGGCGCAGGCGTTTGATTTTGCGGCGGCGGTGGGGGCGGTGGTGCCGCTGAAAAGCAGCAACCGTGTGCCGCTGCCGCAAGAGAAGGGGCCGCTGAAACGGCGTTTCGATGCGGAAGGGATGATGGACGAGGGGCGGTATTTTTATGTGAGCGAAGAGAGCGAGCGCGAGCCGCCGCGTTCGTTTTGCAAAAACGGGCGCGGGCAGGACGACATCCGCCGTTTGGTGTCGGGGCATTGGCCGCGGGTGGCGCGCTTGGATTTGCACGGCTACACGCGGGAGGAGGCGCAGCAGGTGTTGAGCGAGTTTATTGAGGAGGGGTACCACCGGCGCGGGGTGTGCGCGGAAATTGTGCACGGCAGCGGGCTGGGTTCGCAGGGCTTTGCGCCGGTGTTGAAAAACTTGGTGCGGCGCTGGCTGATGGCGCATCCGGACGTATTGGCCTATGCGGAACCGCACGGCGGCAACGATGGGGCGGTGTTGGTGTTGCTGCGCAAACGGCGGGATGAATAGCACTCGGCGTTTCCATTTTGTTGTTTTGTGCATGCCGGCGCGGCGGGAAATTTTGGGTGATTTTTCAGGTAGCCTACTGCGGATGGGGTGTGCGCAGCGGGGAAAATAAAGCGGCGGCGGCTGGAAAAAATCGTTGCCATTCCGGCGTTGTGCTGTTAATATCCCGCGGAAATACAGTGTGTTGCGGCATCGTTTGCCTGGCGCTTATGTTCGGAAAACAACAGTTTTCCGATTTGCTTGTTTAAGCGTATGCTTTTATAGCTGATTTCTGCTGTGTTGCAAAACGAAAAAGCGAATTTTGTTGATTAACCCGAAGTAAAGAGGATGAGGATTATGTCTGTTGAGAAACATGATCACGATGTAGACCCGATTGAAACCCAAGAGTGGCTGGATGCGCTCAGTTCCGTGCTCGAAACCGAAGGCTCGGAGCGGGCGCATTTTCTGTTGGAAAACCTGGTGCGCTACACCCGCCGCCGCGGCGTGCACCTGCCGTTTAGCGCCACCACCGCTTATCTGAACACCATTCCCGTGGGCCGCGAGCAGAGATCGCCCGGCAATATGGAGCTGGAGCACCGCATCCGCGCCGCCATCCGCTGGAACGCCGCCGCCATGGTGCTGCGTGCCGGCAAAAAAGATTTGGAGCTGGGCGGCCACATCGCTTCCTTCCAGTCTTCCGCCACTTTGTATGACGTGGGCTTCAACCACTTCTGGCGTGCCAAAAACGAAGCCGCCGGCGAAGAAGGCGATTTGGTGTTTGTGCAAGGCCACTCTTCCCCCGGTATTTATTCCCGCGCCTTTGTGGAAGGCCGCCTGAGCGAAGAGCAGCTGGACCACTTCCGCCAGGAAGTGGGCGGCCAAGGTCTGCCGTCTTACCCGCACCCGCACCTGCTGCCCGATTTCTGGCAGTTCCCCACCGTATCCATGGGCTTGGGCCCGTTGATGGCGATTTATCAGGCACGCTTCCTGAAATATCTGGAATCCCGCGGCCTAGCCAAAACCAAAGGCCGCAAAGTATGGTGCTTCTGCGGCGACGGCGAAATGGACGAGCCGGAAAGCCAGGGTGCCATCGCTTTGGCTGCTCGCGAAGGTTTGGACAACCTGATTTTCGTGATCAACTGCAACCTGCAGCGTTTGGACGGCCCGGTGCGCGGCAACGGCAAAATCATCCAAGAGCTGGAAGGCAACTTCCGCGGCGCCGGCTGGAACGTGCTGAAAGTCATCTGGGGCCGCCGTTGGGACGCCCTGCTGGCCAAAGACACCAACCACGCCCTCAAACAGCGCATGGAAGAATGTCTGGACGGCGACTACCAAACCTTCAAATCCAAAGACGGCGCCTATGTGCGCGAGCACTTCTTCAACACGCCCGAACTGCGTGAAATGGTGGCCGATATGTCCGATGCCGAAATTTGGGCATTGAACCGCGGCGGCCACGACCCGTATAAAGTGTATGCCGCCTACCACGAAGCCGTGAACAACGCAGACGGCCGCCCCACTGTGATCTTGGCCAAAACCATCAAAGGCTACGGCATGGGCGCTTCCGGTGAAGGCCAGAACGTGGCCCACCAAGCCAAGAAGATGGACGTGCAGTCGCTCAAACAGTTCCGCGACCGCTTCGGTATCGAAGTGACTGATGAGCAAATCGAAAGCGGCAACCTGCCTTATTTCCGCTTCCCCGAAGACAGCCCGGAAATGCAGTATCTGCGCGAGCGCCGCAACGCTTTGGGCGGCTACCTGCCGGCACGCCATCCGAGCACCGAAGCCCTGCCGATTCCCGCATTGGAAACCTTCGATGCCCAGCTGCAATCCAGCGGCGAGCGCGAATTCTCCACCACCATGGCCTTCGTGCGCATCTTGGCTGCCTTGCTGAAAGACAAGCAAATCGGCCGCCGCATCGTGCCGATTGTGCCCGATGAAAGCCGCACCTTCGGTATGGAAGGCATGTTCCGCCAATACGGCATTTGGAACCCGAAAGGCCAGCAATACACCCCGCAGGATAAAGATCAGCTGATGTTCTACAAAGAATCGGTAGACGGCCAAATCCTGCAGGAAGGCATCAACGAGCCCGGCGCCATGGCAGATTGGATTGCTGCCGCCACCAGCTATGCCAACAACAACTACGCCATGATTCCGTTCTATATTTACTACTCCATGTTCGGATTCCAGCGCGTGGGCGATTTGGCCTGGGCAGCCGGCGACATGCACGCCCGCGGCTTCCTCTTGGGCGGCACCGCAGGCCGCACCACCCTCAACGGCGAAGGCCTGCAACACGAAGACGGCCACAGCCAGCTGCAGGCCGACCTGATTCCGAACTGCGTGAGCTACGACCCCACCTTCCAATACGAAGTGGCCGTGATCGTGCAAGACGGCCTGCGCCGCATGTATGTGGACAACGAAGACGTGTTCTTCTACATCACCCTGATGAACGAAAACTACGCCCACCCCGCCATGCCGCAGCGCAAAGGCATCGAGCAGGAAATCCTCAAAGGCATGTATTTGTTCCGCGAGGGCGGCAAAGGCGACAAACGCGTTCAGCTGATGGGCTCCGGCACCATCCTGCAGGAAGTGATTCACGCCGCCGAACTGCTGAAGAACGACTTCGGCGTGGAAGCCGACATCTGGTCTTGCCCCTCCTTCAACCTGCTGCACCGCGAAGCCATCGAAACCGACCGTTGGAACCGCCTGCATCCGGCTGCCGAGCAGAAGCTGCCCTTCGTGAGCCAGCAGCTGCAAGGCCACACCGGCCCGGTGGTTGCCGCTACCGACTACATCCGCAGCTTCGCCGACCGCATCCGCGCCTACATCCCCAAAGAAAACGGCGATTATGTGGTGCTCGGCACCGACGGTTTCGGCCGCTCCGACAGCCGCGCCAACCTGCGCAGCTTCTTTGAAGTGGATCGCTACCACGTGGCCGTGGCCGCGCTCGACGCTTTGGCCAAACAGGGCAAAGTGGGCAAAGACGTGGTACAGCAAGCCATCGAGAAATACGGCGTGCAAACCGAAGTGGCGCCCAGCTGGAAACGCTAAACCGCCCTTGAATTTTCAGGTAGCCTCACCGCAGTATGAGGCTACCTGAAAACCGAAAAGGAAAAGCAATGAAACCGTTATTCTTAATCTGCTCAGCCGTTTTGCTGGCTGCCTGCGCATCCAATGCGCCGGTGGTGCAGGAAGAAAGCACCAGCTACGACAGCAACACCCAAGCGCGCGTGCGCCTCTACGGCCAAAACGAAAAGCCCACCATCATGGTGAGCGGCATCGACTGCGAAGCTGAAGACCGGCGGGCGCGCCGCGGCCACAAAGTGAACGTGGGCGGCAGCTTGGGCGATGCACTCGGCTCGTTTGCCGGCACGGTCAAAAGCCGCAGCCTGGGCATGCCCGAAACCGCGCACAGCAAAAGCATCGGCCAAATGAACGGCGTCCTCTCGCGGGCGTTTTTCCGCGAATATGCCGTGCCGGCCGGCAAGGCCGTGAACGTGCAGGCTGCCTACATCGGTTTACGGAATATGCCCGAACCGACCATGCAGCACATCACCATTCAAAACGAGGGCTCGTGCAACACCCGCATGGCCTCGTTTGTGCCGCAGGCCGGGCGCGATTACGAAGTGATCGGCCTGTCGGGGCGGCGCTGCGCGGTGTCGGTGTATGAAGTCGGCGCACAAGGCCAGCTGAAGCCCGTGGCATTGCAAGATGCGGTAAGTTGCAGAAGAAGACGTTAATTTCATGATGCCGGTTTGCCGCCGGCATCCAACCGAATAGCATAAGGAACGCTTATGAGCACCGTAGAAATCAAAGTCCCCGATATCGGCGGACACGAAAATGTAGACGTGATCGACGTGGCCGTGAAGGCCGGCGATACCATCGCGCTAGACGACACCCTGATCACCCTGGAAACCGACAAAGCCACCATGGACGTGCCGGCCGATGCCGCAGGCGTGGTGAAGGAAGTGAAAGTGAAAGTGGGCGACAAAGTATCTGAAGGCACCGTGATCGTGCTGGTGGAAGCCGCTGGTGCAGCCGCTGCCGCTGCGCCCGCCGAAGCGCCCAAAGCCGCGCCCGCCCCCGCTCCGGCTGCTGCACCTGCTCCAGCCGCCGCAGCCAATGTTCAGGTAGCCGTGCCCGATATCGGCGGCCATGAAAACGTGGATGTGATCGCCGTGGAAGTGAAAGTGGGCGACACCGTGGCTGTGGACGACACCCTGATTACCCTAGAAACCGACAAAGCCACCATGGACGTGCCCTGCACCGCCGCCGGCACCGTCACCGCCGTGCACCTGAAAGTGGGCGACAAGGTTTCCGAAGGTACCGTGATTATCGATGTGGCCGCCGCCGGTGCTGCTGCCGCAGCCGCGCCTGCCCCTGCTCCGGCCGAAGCGCCCAAAGCCGCCCCGGCTGCCCCGGCTGCCCCCGCTCCCGCCGCCGCACCTGCCGCTCCGGCCACCGCCGCCTACGGCAGCGCCCCGATCAACGAAGCCGGTTTCGCCAAGGCGCATGCCGGCCCCTCCGCCCGCAAGCTGGCGCGCGAGCTGGGCGTAGATTTGAGCCTGGTGAAAGGCACTGGTAACAAAGGCCGTATCACCAAAGGCGACATCAAAGAATTTGTGAAAGCCGCCATGCAGGGTGGCGCGGGCAAACCGGCTGCCGCCGGCGCCTCTTTGGGCAGCGGTTTGGATTTGCTGCCGTGGCCGAAAGTGGATTTTGCCAAATTCGGTGAAATCGAAGTGAAAGAGCTCAGCCGTATCAAGAAGATTTCCGGCCAAAACCTGTCGCGCAACTGGGTGATGATCCCGCACGTTACCGTAAACGAAGATGCCGACATGACCGAGCTGGAAAACTTCCGCAAGCAGCTCAACAAAGAATGGGAGCGCGAAGGCGTGAAACTGTCGCCGTTGGCCTTCATCATCAAAGCCAGCGTGTCCGTGCTCAAAGCCTTCCCCGAGTTCAACTCTTCGCTCGACGGCGACAACCTGATTCTGAAGAAATACTTCCACATCGGCTTTGCCGCCGACACGCCGAACGGCCTCGTGGTGCCCGTGATTAAAGACGTGGACAAAAAAGGCCTCAAGGAAATCAGCATCGAGCTGGGCGAATTGAGCAAAAAAGCCCGTGAAGGCAAGCTCAAACCGCAGGAAATGCAGGGCGCCTGCTTCACCATTTCCAGCCTGGGCGGCATCGGCGGCACCGGCTTCACGCCGATTGTGAACGCGCCGGAAGTGGCCATTTTGGGCGTGTGCAAATCGCAGATGAAACCGGTGTGGAACGGCTCCGCTTTCGAACCACGCCTGATGTGCCCGCTCTCCCTGTCGTTCGACCACCGCGTGATCGACGGCGCCGCCGGTATGCGTTTCACCGTGTATCTGGCCAACCTGCTCAAAGACTTCCGCCGCGTTTCGCTGTAAGCGTTTGGGCATGATGAAAGGCTACCTGATTGTTTCAGGTAGCCTTTTTGTTGGCGGGCGGGATAGGTGGCCTGGCGGCTACCTGAAAACGAACGAAGAGAGTTTCGCCAAAACGAACGAAGTGAATTTCGCTCAAACGGTTGCGGCGGGCAAAACAAACCGGCTGGCCGATTGGGTTCGGGCAGCCGGTAGTTCCGATGCGGCGGGTTATTTGAAGAAATTGTCCATGCCGGGGGGCAGGCCGAGGCCTTGGGTGAATTGCGCCATGTGCTCTTGGGCGGCGGCTTCCACTTTGCGCGAGGCGTCGTTGAAGGCGGCAGCAATCAGGTCTTCGAGCATTTCTTTGTCGCTGGCGGCATCGGCGGCGAGGCTGTCGTCGATTTGGATGCGTTTGACGGCGTGGTGGCAGCTGAGGGTGATTTTCACCAGGCCGCCGCCGGCTTCGCCTTCGACGGTGATGTTGGCCAACTCGGCTTGCGCCTGTTTCATTTTTTCCTGCATTTTCTGTGCTTGCTGCATCAGGTTGCCGAGGCCGGCTTTGTTGAACATGGGTGTGCTCCTGTAAAAAGTGGGTGGGGAAAAAGGGTGTTTGGCAGTTGTGGCCTTAGGTGTGGCCGCCTTCCTGCAATACAAGGCTTTCGGGCAGCCAGCGGGCGCCGAAGAGCCGGAGGATGTCTTGCGCGGCGGGGTCGCTTTCGAGCAGATTTTGGGCTTGCTCGCGGGCGGCTTGGCGCAGGCGCTGCTGGCGCAGGGCGAGGGTTTCGGGGGCGCTGCCGTCGGCCGGCCAGTCGGTGGTGCGGATGGCGACGGGGTGGCCGTAGGCGGCGGCGAGGTGCTGCTCGATGCGCTGGATGTGCTCGCGGCTGATGCTGACCTGCCCGGCTTCGGCTACGGCGAGGGTGAGCAGCTGCTGCTGCGGGTCGTAGCCGAGGCAGGCGGTGTGCTGGGCGCTCATTTGGGCTGCGCCGATTTTGGGGGCGAGGGCGGCTGCGATATCCGGCCAAGTGCTGGCGCTGGGCAGGGGGAGGGAGGCTGTGCCGGCGTGTTCGGGGGGTTCGGCATCGGCTGCTGGGGTGGGAGAAGGCTCGTTTGGCCTGCTTTGCTCGTTTTCAGGTAGCCTTTGGTTTGGCTGGCTTTCGGACTGCAGGGCTTCCAAACTGGCGGGCGGCGGGATGTCGTCCCACGGCGGGCTGCTCTCGAAAGCGGAGGGAAGCGTTTCGGCTGGAGCGGCTTGCGGCTCGGCAGGATATGGGTGCTCGGGTTCGATTGAATAGGGCGCCGGATTGCCGGGTTCGTTTGGGGGCGAGGAAGGCTCGTGCTGGCCGTTTGGGCTACCTGAAATATTTTCAGGTAGCCTTTCTGTGTTGTGTGCGGCGGTTTCGGCTGGCGTGCTTTCGTTTGCGGGAAGCGCGCTGTTGTTGGCTGGGCTGGGTGCGCTTGCTGCGGGATGGTTTTCAGCTAGCCTCTGTGCGGGTGGAACCGGCTGCGGCGGGGCAGCCGGATGGGGCTTTGGGGCGGGAACGGGGTCGTGCAGTTCGGTGCCGCTGATGTGGCTGCCGGCGGGGGCGTGCTCGGCGGCGAGGGGGGCGAAGGCGAGCAGGCGCAGCAGGGTCATGACGAAGCCGGCGTATTCGTCGGGGGCGAGCGGGAGGTCTTGCTTGCCGTGGATGAGGCATTGGTAGTAGAGCTGGATTTGTTCGTCGCCCAGCTGCTTGGTGAGCTGTTGCAGGGTGGAGTATTCGGGGTCGTCGGCGGGGATGGCGGCGGGCACGGTTTTGAACAGGGCGAGCTTTTGCAGCAGCAGGGCGAGCTCGCTTAGGGCGCTGTCGAAGCCGATGGCGCGGCCGGCCATTTCCTGCGCGGTGGCAAGCAGGGCGGCGCCGTCTTGGGCGGCGGCGGCTTGCAGCAGGGCATAAAGATAGCGCTGATCGACGGCGCCGATCATTTGGCGCACGTCGGCTTCGTTTACGCTGCCGGAGCCCATGGCGATGGCCTGGTCGAGCAGGCTGAGGGCGTCGCGCATGGAGCCGGCGGCGGCACGGCCGATGAGGGCGAGGGCGGTGGGCTCGTGGGCGATGTGTTCGCTGTTTAGCACGTGCGCCAAATGTTGCGATACCTGCTGGGCGGTCATGTTGCGCAGCACGAATTGCAGGCAGCGGCTGAGCACGGTAACGGGCACTTTGTGCGGGTCGGTGGTGGCGAGGATGAATTTCACGTGCTCAGGCGGCTCTTCCAGGGTTTTGAGCATGGCGTTGAAGGCCGATTTGGAGAGCATGTGCACTTCGTCGATGATATAGACTTTGTATTTGCCGGCGGTGGGGGCGTATTGGGCGTTTTCCAGCACTTCGCGGATGTTGTCGATGCCGGTGTTGGAGGCGGCGTCGATTTCGAGCAGATCCACAAAGCGGCCGGCGTCGATGTCGCGGCAGGCCTGGCATTCGCCGCAGGGCTCGCCTTCGCGTGGGTGTTCGCAGTTGAGGCTTTTGGCGAGGATGCGGGCGATGGTGGTTTTGCCCACGCCGCGAGTGCCGGTGAGCAGGTAGGCGTGGTGCAGGCGGCCTTTGCCCAGGGCGTTTTGCAGGGCTTTGACAACGTGTTCCTGCCCGACGAGGTCGGCGAAGGTTTTGGGGCGCCACTTGCGGGCGAGAACTTGGTAGGCCATGTGGGATGCTTTGCTGGAATGCTTGACTGAAACGGTTGGCCGCGCGGGCGGCGCGGCGCGGGCGCTATTCTAACATTATCGCTGTGTTTCTGTGCGCGGGATGAGGTGCAAACAGGCTACCTGAAAATCCGATGCGGCTGCTGCGTCGGGATTTTCAGGTAGCCTGTTGGGTGGGCGGCGGTTTATTTGCTATTGCCGCCGTTGTTGGCGCGGTAGTATTCCCACTCTTCCACTGCTTTGCCGTCGGGCAGGATGCACATGCCGTATTCGCTGCCGTCTTGGTTTTTGCGGATTTCAGACTTGCCGCCCTGCTGCACGCAATACACGCTGGCGGGGTTGGCCATGCCCACGGCGGGCTCGGAGGCTGCGGCGGGTGCGGAAGTGACGGCTTGGTTGCCGGCGCAGGCGGCGAGGGTGGCCAGGGCCATCAGGGGGAGGAAGCGTTTCATGGGTTGTCCTTTCTCTAGTATCACAAATTTTCAGGTAGCCTTTGAGGGAACCGGACTGCTCCATCAAAGGCTACCTGAAAAATAACAGATAAACAGCGGCTTGGGCGTTAAGCTAAGTTTGGGGAAGTAAAGCCGCGGGCTCACAGCCGGATTTTGCGCATGGCGCGGCAGCATCGGCGGTACCAGCGTTTCTGCTCGGCAGCGGAGGGCAGGCCGTCGGCGTAGTTCCAGCGGGCGTATTGTTGCAGCAGGTCTTCCAGCTCGGGGCTGAGGCGTTCTTGCTCGCGCAGGATGTCGGCGGTTTCGATGGGGCCGAGGGCGGCGAGGGAGACGTTTTCTACATCGAGCAGGCGCTCTTTCACGCGGGCGAAGCCTTCTTCCAAGAGGTTGGCAAAACGCCGGCTGCTGCGCCGCCACCACAGCCACAGCGGAATCAGGGCAACGGCGCCGCCGATGAGCAGGAAGGTGAGCAGGCTGAGCAGGTTGAAGCCGCTGAAGCCGAGGCGGCGGAACAGGTTTTGCTGGGCGCTGCTGTCGTAGTTCACCACCCATTGCTGCCAGTAAAACTGGCTTTCGGCGGTGAGCTTGCTCCACCACTGCCAGCTGTTGCTGCCGGCCACCAGCTCTTGTTCGCCGCCTTCGAGCGCGGAGGAGAGGCCTTGCTCGATGCGGTTGCTGCTCACGTTGGCGGTGGGGTCGACGCGCAGCCAGGCGCGTGCTTCGGGCAGCCATACTTCGGCCCAGGCGTGGGCGTCTTTGCCGCGCACTTGCCAGAAGCCGCCGTCGGGGTTGTATTCGCCGCCCTGGTAGCCGGTTACCACGCGGGCGGGCAGGCCGGCGGCGCGCATGAGGACGACGAAGCTTTCGGCGTAGTGTTCGCAGAAGCCGCGCCGGCTGGTGAAGAGGAAGTTATCGATGCGGTTGGCGCTGTCGTCGAGCGGGGGGGTGAGGGTGTAGGCGAAGGGCTGGCTGCGGTAGTAGGCGAGGGTGCGGTTGACCAGGTCGGTGGCGTTGGCGGATTGGCTGCGCAGCTGGGCGGCAAGCTCGCGGGTGCGCGGGTTGCCGGTGCGGGGCAGGGCGCTGAGGCGGCGCTGCTGCCAGCCGGGCAGGTTTTCAGGTAGCCTGTTGCCCACGGCGGCTTGCAGGGTGAAGCGGCGCAGGCCGTCGTGGCTACGCACGCGCACGGTGTGGCCTTCGGCAAAGTGCATGCGGCTGCGTGAGTTGGCGGCGGTGGAGTTGATGTAGGGATAGTCGAGCGCGGGGATGCGGCCTTGCTCGTCGCGCATGATCATGCTGTAGGAAACCACGGTGGGGGTGAGGGCGGTGTCGGCGTTGCTTTCCACGAAGTTGTCGTCGGCGCTCCACTGGCTGCCGTCAAACTGGCTCATGGTGATGGCGCGCCAATAGAGGTCGGCGGGCTGGGGGGTGTAGCCGTTGTCGAAGGTGGCGTTGAAGGCTAGCTCGTTGCTCTGCACCAGATTGCTGATGCTGCCGGGCTGCATGGTGTCGGAGAGGCCGGTTTTGGCTTGGTTTTGGTTGGGCTGCGGAATGCGCCACAAAGGCTCGTTCATGCGCGGCACGGCCACAAACAATACGGCAGCCAGCGGAAGGGTGAGCAGCAGGGCAGTGGCGGCGTGGCGGAAGGCGAGGCGCAACGGCATATTGAGCAGCGCCACGCAGGTGGCGGTGCCGAACAGGGCGGCCAAGAGCCACAGGCCGATAAACATGTTTTGGTTGAGCAATACGGTGGCGCCGATGAGGAAGATCATGGCGGCCAGCAGCATGTGCCAGTCGCGCAGTTGGCGGCTTTCGAAGGTTTTCATCAGCACCATCAGCAGCAGGAGGGCGCTGCCGCCTTCGCTGCCGAACACGGTGCCCAGCTGGGAAAATACCAGGGCAAACAGCAGGATGCCGCCAATGGCGTTCAGCCACGGATTCAGCCCGCGCACATTGGCCAGCGTGAAGCCGAGCTGGATAAACCACAGCACGCCGAAGATGACGATCACGGAGGTGGGCAGGGCGAAGGCCAGCGGCAACACAATCCACAGCAAAAGCAGCAGAACGCCCAAACGCGGCAGGCGTTCGGACGGGCGGTTGATGTATTCGGGGTTGAGGACGAGCATGATGTTTTGGTTTTGCAGAGCGCCACTTTGGCTGCAACGGTATGATTTTTCAGGTAGCCTTTGGTTTTTCAGGTAGCCTTTTCTTGGCGGGGCGGCTCGGGTGGTGTGCTGTGGAAAGCTGCCTTCCGGGTACCGGCCCGCACGTTTATTTGACAATGATGTCGGGCAGGGCGTGGCTCAGTTGCAGCGAGTTGCCGATTATACCCAAATCTGTGTCGGCAAAGCGGGCGTTTTCCAAAATCAGGCCGCCGTGCGGGCGGGTGGCGTGCAGGCTCATGCGCATTTGCGCGGGGGTGAAGGGCAGATTGTGTTTGCGGGCGTAGGCGGCGGCGCGGCGGTTGGCGGTTTGCAACATGGGAATCAGGGTGATGTCGAGGTGGAACACGCGCACGCCCAACACCAAAATGCGTGCGGCAAACCAATCGGCTTCTTCAGTGAACACTTCGGGGCTATGCTGCCCGAAATCGTGCCGTTCGGCGGCAATCAGGCAGGCGAGGGTGCGGATTTGCGGCAGCAGGGCTTCGCACAGCATGAAGTTTTTGTCTTGCGGGGTGCTTTCCTGCAAATCGGCGCGGTGTTGGTTGCCGTCTACGGCAAGGTACCAGCGTTGCAGCTCGGTGCGCGGCTGGGTGGCGGGGATTTGGCTGATTTGATGGGCTAGAGCGGTCATTTTGTGTTCCTGTTCGGCTGGGCTGTTCATAGTTTGATCCATGTTTGAGCGGCCTGCCGTGGGCAATAAAAAAACCGCTCGGGTGGTTCCGGGCGGTAGCTTCTCTTTGCTGCTGGCAGCTGCGTTTTATGCAGACGCCAAAAGATACCGCGCGGTTTGGCGGTACCAATAAAAGGGGGCGAAGGAGAAGTTTTGCGTTTTCATGGGGCGCAGTCTAAGGCAGGCGGGGAGGCGGTGTCAAGGATATTTGTTCTAAGAATGCTTGGCGGTGGGGCTTGTGGTTGGTGTTTTAGCTTCGCAGAAACTCAGCTTGGGCTAGGCCAAAACATCGGTCCACTTCGTTGAAGCTGCGCTTTCAGGTAGCCTTTATAGTGTAAAAAGAAGATTGGGAACAGTATATTGGGGTAAAGGCGGGTTAAACGGTTTCGAAATTGCTTGGAGGGCTGCTATGATGCCGGGCTTGCCGTTCTGCGGCCTGTGGAAACTATAACGAGGGATGAAGAATGTTGAAGTGTTCTAAGCTGTTGCTGTGTTTGATGCCGGTGTGGGTGTTGGCCGGCTGTGTGTCGCCGGAGGCGGCGGGCATCCGCCGGCAGCAGTCGCATATCAACTACAACGATGATGTGAAAATCGGCAGTTCGCGCACGGCATACGGTTTCCGCAGCCTGCCGGAGCGGGGCAGGGCGGAAGTGGAGGTGCAGAGCGACAAGGCGCCGGGCGAGGCCGCGCAATGCTTGCAAAAACAGCTGCAAACCCGCCTGCGACTGCCGGAAAACTTCATCCAGGTGCGCTCCTACACCAACTCGGGATACACGGTGGCGCTGCACAATCCGTTCACCAAGCGCGACGGCGTGCTGATGAACGTGCAGCAGCGCGGGGTGAGGAGCTCCACCATCCGGCTGTATGCCAACGGCACCACGCTTTCGCGCGTGTGGCGGGCCGTGCCGGCGGCGTGCAAGTAGCCGGGCGCGCATCGATGGCATTATAATGAACGCGTTTTAACCCACACAGGCAGATGCAGATGAAAAAATATTTCTTGGTATTGCTGCTGGCGTTTAGCAGCACGGTTTGGGCCTACCGCTTCCCCATCAACAGCATGGAAGTGGCAGTGTTGAAATCGGCCTCTTTCCCGCAGGTTACGCTTACTTCGGAAGGCTTTTCCTGGCTGCGCGTGCTGACTTTGGGCTGGCTGGACAACGGCGCGAAAACCTTCGATATGGTGCAGGGCGTGCGCATCAAAGACGAAAACAACCGCTTCATCACCCACGGCCAGCTGCCGAACTACACCGGCAAAGTGGTGGCGCTGCGCCGCAACGGCGCGGGCAATATCGTGGAAATGTGGATTCTCACGCCGCAGGAACACGAAGCGTTTAAAGAACGTGCAGCCTTGCTGGAAAGCCAGCAGCGCTGATACGCCGCAACAGATCAAACCAACCTCCCGCAGCCCGTGTGGCCGGCGGGAGGTTTTGTTTTCATGGCAGCCGATGCTTGGGCTGCGCAGCAATTCGCTTTTCTTGTTTGAACTGCGTTGAAGCTGTGCTTTAGCTTCGCAGAAATTCAGCCTGTTTTCAGGTAGCCGCATCCGGGCTGGGCGACAAGGGGCGGTACACATCGAAGCGGGTGGATTTGCCGGTGTATTGGTAGTCGGGCTCTCGGCTGCAGAGGAACTCGCCCAGGCGCGGGCGCTTCACCACCACGCGGGCGGTGGCGGCGGCGAGGGCGGCGTCAAACAGGGCGGCATCATTTTGCGCGGTGCCGACCAGCTCGTGGAAGAAGGCCATTTCTTTTTTCACGGCGGCGGATTTGCGCCGTTCGGGGTACATCGGGTCGAGATAGACCACTTGCGGGCGGCCGGTTTGCGCGGTGAGCAGGGGCATGTGCGCGGCGGCATCGGTGAGGTGCAGGGTGAGGCGGCGGGCAGTTTCGGCGGTGTCGGGATGGTGCATGGCGCGTGCGAGGCCGTCGGCGAGCAGGCAGTAGACGGCTGGGTGTTGCTCGAAAATGTGCACGTGCAGGCCGAGGCCGGCGAGGACGAAGCTGTCGCGGCCGAGCCCGCCGGTGGCGTCCCACACGGTGGGCTGTTTGCTGCGGCCGACGGCTTTGGCGAGCAGTTCGCCGCCGCCGTGCAGCCGCCGGTGTTGCGCGGTGCCGGCAGTGAAATCAACCCACACGCTGCCTTTGCTGCCGGCGCGGTGCAAGACGATGCCGTGCTCTTCGGCGGCGAGGTAGAGGCCGGAGGCGGGTGGGGTGTGGGTGATGACGAGGGCGGGGTGGCGGGCGTGTTTGGGCAGGGTGTGCGGGGCGGGGGCGAGGAGGGGGATGGGGTGCATGGCTGGGATGGGTGTGGGCTGGCGTTTGCGGCGGGGTTTAACTTTAGTGTAGCCGGGGTTTTCAGGTAGCCTTGGCGGCAGGAGGGCTACCTGAAAAGAGATGTTGAGTATTTTACTCTTTCGGCTTGCCGTCCGGCGGGAGGGTATCGGCATGGCAACGCCGATTTACAATAGCGTTTGCGGAAACGGGTGCAGAAAATGTTTTTGTATTCATGCGGATAAATTTTCAGGTAGCCTCAAAGGCTACCTGAAAATCTGCCACCTTGTTTCTGCCAAATGCTTCGGCTATTCGATTTCGAGGCGTTCCATGCGGTAGCGCATGGAGCGGAAGCTGATGCCGAGCAGTTTGGCGGCCTGGGTGCGGTTGTAGCGGGTTTTTTGCAGGGCTTGCTCGATGATCATGCGTTCGACGTCGTCGAGGTAGTCTTGCACTTGGGTGCGGCCGAGCACAAAGCCGGGCAGCTCGCTCGGCTGGCTGTCGTTGGCTGGGTGGGCGGCGTCGGGCTCGCTGTGGCCGGGGGGGCTGACGGCGGCGATGGCGCTGCCCCAATCGTCTTCGTCTTCTTCCAGCAGGGGGGAGCTGGAGAGCTGGAGGTCGGCGGCGTCGATGGTGTGGTCGGCGGCAAGGGCAACGGCGCGTTCGAGGATGTTTTCCAGCTCGCGGAAGTTGCCGGGGTAGCTGTATTGCAGGAGGGCTTGTTTGGCGGGCTGGGTGAGGGTGTAGTCGCCGCCTTGGCGGTGTTTACGCAGAAGCTGGGTGATGAGCTGGGGCAGGTCTTCGCACATTTCGCGCAGGGGCGGCATGGTGAGGGAGACGACGTTGAGGCGGTAGAACAAGTCTTGGCGGAAGGCGCCTTTGGCCACGAGGCCGGCTAGGTCTTTATGGGTGGCGGAGATGATGCGCACGTCTACTTTCACTTCTTGCGCGTCGCCAATGCGGCGCACGGCTTTCTCTTGGATGGCGCGCAGGAGCTTCACCTGCATGTGCAGGGGCAGGTCGGCCACTTCGTCGAGGAAGAGGGTGCCGCCGTGGGCGTGTTGGAAGAAGCCGAGGCGGTCTTGGTCGGCGCCGGTGAAGCTGCCTTTTTTGTAGCCGAAGAATTCGCTTTCCATCAGGTTTTCGGGGATGGCGCCGCAGTTTACGGCCACGAAGGGGCGGCTGCGCCTGTCGGAAAGCTCGTGGATGCTGCGCGCGGCCTGCTCTTTACCGGAGCCGGATTCGCCGGCGATATACACGGGCACGGTGGTGCGGGCGAGCTTGCGGATCATCTGCCGCGCTTCTTCGATTTGCGGGGAGCGGCCGATTAGGCGGGGGATGTCTTCGGGGTTGGCGGCGGGCTGTTTGGCGGGTGCGGCGGGGGCGAGGGGTGCTTCGGCTGCGGCGGGCTCGCTTTTTTCAGGTAGCCTTTCGGGCTGGGCGGCGGCCACGGGTTCGGCCGGCTCTGCTTTGGCGGCGGTGCCGGCCGGGCGGCTGTCTTCTTCGTTGATTTTGATGGCGGATTTCACCAGGGTGCGCAGCTGTGCCAGAGTGATGGGCTTTTGCAGGTAGTCGAAGGCGCCGGTTTTGATGGCCTGCACGGCCTGGTCGGCATTGCCGAAGGCGGTGATCACGGCCACGGGCACATCCAGCTCTTTTTCGTTGATGTATTCCACCACTTCCAGCCCGGAGCCGTCGGGCATGCGCATATCGGTGAGCACGAGGGAGAATTTTTTGTTGTCGAGCCACTTTTTGGCGGCATTGACGCCCTCGGCGGTTTCCACCGATAAGCCCATTTTCATCAGGGTCATTTCCATCAGGTCGCGGATATCTTGTTCGTCGTCCACAACCAATACCGGTTTTTGCAGGCTTTGTTTACTCATTGAGGTCTTTCGGCATGGTTAGTTCGAATCCCTTGATTTCGGGATGGTAGGAGAGCTGGCCGGAGTTGGCGTGGGCCAGCTCGCGTGCCACATACAGGCCCAGCCCGGTGCCTTCGGCGCGGGTGGTGAAAAACGGCTCGAACAGGCGCGGCTGGTTTTCCGGCGATACGCCGGGCCCGTCGTCCATCACGGTGAGCGATACGGCGATGCCGTCGTCGGTGGGCTTCACCATCACGGTGATGGAGTCGCGGCCTTGGCTGCCGTGTTGCCAGGCGTTGTTGATGAGGTTCCACAGAATCTGCTGCAGGTGCATCTTGTCGAAATACACTTTCAGCGGGCCGCCCTGCATATAGAGGTGAACTGCGTTTCTGGCTTCGGGGCGGGTGAGCAGGAATTCCTGCTTGAAATCGAGCCAGAATTTCATCAGGTTGATGCTTTGGCCGTTGAGGCGGTCGCTCTTGTTTAGGCTGCTCACTTCTTCCAGCATTTTGTCGATGCGCTGGATGTTGTTGTCGATGATGCCGCGCAGTTTGGCGGTCATCGGGTCTTCGTCTTCTTCTGCTAGGAGGTCATTGGATTGGCGGATGGCGGAGAGCGGGTTGCGGATTTCGTGCGCTAGGTTGGCGGTGAGCTGGCCGAGCGCGGCAAGCTTGGTGGCCATGGCTTCCACGGCCACTTCCTGATCGGAGCGGATAAACAGCATCAGCAGCGATTCGTCGCTGCGCACCAGCGGGCGGGCGCGCACCTGCACGCCTTGCCCGCCCAGCTCGGCATGGGTGATGAAGTTGCGGGTGGGCGCGCGCTGCCAGCGTTTCACCAGCAGGGCAAATATTTCTTCGTAGCGGTCTACCTGCACATAGGGGAAATAGTGGCCGGCCTGGCGGTTCATCAGCCAAATACGGCTGCTGGCGTCCACCACCACCACAGCTTCAGACACATGGTTCAGCACCAATTCGTTTAAGCCTTTGAGGCGGTCGAAGGCACGGCGGTGTTTGCTCAGGGTGGAGGAGGCGCGGTTGAGGAAGGAGGCGTAAAACGAGGTGAGCAGCGCCACCAGATAGCCTGCTGCGGAGAGCACCAGCGTGTGGATAATCGCATTACTGCCGCCCTGGGTGTTGGCTTCCAGCGGCCAATAGCGCAGCCAAGTGCCGATAATCAGCAGCAGGGCCACGTAGGAGGCATACAGCAGCGGATAGCGACCGTGGCTGAGCAGGCAGGATACGCCGATAAAGGGCAGGATCAGGATGCCGAAGCCGGAGGAAATGCCGCCGGCTAGGTGCATCAGCAGCACCATCATGGTGATGTCGGCCACCGCGCTGATGTTGGGCAGGTTGTTGTCTTGCCGCTGCCAGTTGGGGAAGGCCATGCTGAATACGATGAGGCCGCCGTAGGCCGCTGCCCAAATATAGAAGCGGCTGCTGAAGATGGGCATCGCCGCCAGCCGCGCCATGCCCACATTGCTGCCGTAGGCGTTTACCAGCACGTGGAAAGTAAGCAGTGAGAGCAGTAGGCTCACGCGGGCGATGTTCATCAGCCAGGGCAGGCGGTCGAACTGGCTGTCTATTTCCTGATCGGGGCGCAGAAAAGCGGGCATCACGAAGCCTCCTGTGTGGCAGAGAGTGCGGTGAGGCTACCTGAAACTTCCAGCAGCCGGCCTTTGTGCCCGCGTTTGCCTTCAATATCTTGCACGCGCAGCCGTTCGCGGTGCGCCGCGCCGCGCCTGCCCTTGCTTTCTGCCCAGAAATCCGGCGTGGACACCAAAGCTGCCAGTTGCAGCTTGTCGCCGCCGCGCAGCGACATCAGTTGCAGGCCGCGCCCCTTGGCCATCACTTTCAATTCGCCTATCGGGAAGGCGAGCAGGTATTTGCCCTCGCTGGCCAGCACCAAGCGGCAATCCGGGTTGATGAGCGAAGATTGGCGCACCGGCAACGGTGGCAGCATGGTTTCGCCGCTTTCCAGCTTCACCACTTCCTTGCCCGCTTTCACGCGCCCCACCAAATCGCCCAGCTTGGCGATGAAGCCGTAGCCACCGCTGCCGGCGAGTAGGTAGTGGTCTTGCGGCTGGCCGGCCAGCATGGCGAGCACGGCGGCACCGGGCTGTAATTCAATCAGCGAGGCCAGCGGCACGCCGTCGCCGCGACCGCCGGGGATTTCGGCCGGGTCGATGGTATAGCTGCGGCCGAGCGTGTCGAACACCACCACGGGGTCGACGGTGCGCGTTTCCAGCGTTTGCTGCAAGGCGTCGCCCTCTTTGAAGGTGGTGGCCGACAAATCCAGCCCGTGCCCGGAGCGGCTGCGTATCCAGCCCTGCTGCGAGAGGATGAGCGTTACCGGCTCATCGGCGGTGGTGTGGGTGAGCGCGGCGCGTTCGGCTTCGGCCACCAGCGTGCGGCGCGGGTCGCCAAACTGTTTGGCGTCGGCCTGCATTTCTTTGATGACGAGCTTTTTCTTGGCGCCTTCGTCGGCCAGCAGGTTTTTCAGGTAGCCTTCTTCTTCGCGCAGGTCGGCCAGCTCTTGCTCCAGCTTGAATCCTTCCAGGCGGGCGAGCTGGCGTAGGCGGATTTCCAAAATGTCTTCGGCTTGGATTTCGGAAAGGCCGAAGGCGGCCATCAGCTCGGGCTTGGGCTCGTCGGCTTCGCGGATCACGCGGATGACTTCGTCGATGTGCAGGAAGGCGGTCATGCGGCCGTCGAGGATGTGGATGCGTTTGAGCACCTGTTCGAGGCGGTACGCCAGGCGGCGGGTGACGGTGGACACGCGGTAATCGAGCCATTCTTGCAGGATGGTTTTGAGGTTTTTCTGCGCGGGGCGGTTGTCCAGCCCGATCATCACCAGGTTCACCGGCACGTTGCCTTCCAAGCCGGTTTGTGCCATCAGGGTGTTGATGAAGTCGGCGGGGTCGGTGCGGCTGGATTTGGGCTCGAACACGAGGCGCACGGGGTGTTCGCCGTCGCTTTCGTCGCGCACTTTGTCGATGAGGTCGAGCATCAGCTTTTTGGTGTTGAGCTGGTCTTGGTTGAGCTGTTTTTTGCCGGCTTTGGGCTTGGGGTTGGTTTGCTCTTCGATTTCGGCGAGGATTTTCTGCGCGCTGGTGTTGGGCGGCAGCTCGGTGATGATGAGGCGCCATTGGCCGCGGGCGAGCTTGTCGATTTCATAACGGGCACGCACGCGGATGCTGCCTTTGCCGGTGTCGTAGAGCTGGTGCAGGTCTTTGGCGGGGGTGATGATATGGCCGCCGCCGGCGAAATCGGGGGCGGGGATGTGTTCCATCAGCTCGGCGGTGGTGAGCGCGGGCTTTTTGAGCAGGGCCACGGCGGCGGTGGTGACTTCGCCCAGATTGTGCGGCGGGATTTCGGTGGCCATACCCACGGCGATGCCGGAGGCGCCGTTGAGCAGCACCATGGGCAGGCGGGCGGGCAGGGAGACGGGCTCTTCAAACGCACCGTCGTAGTTGGGCACGAAATCCACCGTGCCTTGGTGCAGCTCGGAAAGCAGCAGCTCGGCGATGGGGGTGAGGCGGGCTTCGGTGTAGCGCATGGCGGCGGCGCTGTCGCCGTCGCGCGAGCCGAAGTTGCCGATGCCGTCGATTAAAGGATAGCGCAGGGTAAAGTCTTGCGCCATGCGCACCATGGCGTCATAGGCGGAGGCGTCGCCGTGGGGGTGGTATTTGCCGAGGATTTCGCCCACCACGCGTGCGGATTTCACGGGCTTGGAGTTGGCGGCCAGCCCCATTTCTTTCATGGCATACAGGATGCGCCGCTGCACGGGCTTTTGGCCGTCGCCCACGTCGGGCAGGGCGCGCCCTTTCACCACGCTCATGGCGTATTCGAGGTAGGCGCGTTCGGCGTAGGGGGCGAGCAGCAGGGTATCGTTGCCGGCGTGGGGGGTGTTTTCTGGCATGGTGTGGCGGGTGTTTGGGTTGTGAAACGGCGTAATTGTAAAGCAAGCAAGGGTTTTCAGGTAGCCTTGGCTGTGCGCAAGGGCTACCTGAAAACTGGGGATTCAACGCGGCGGGCCGAGCTTGGGGCGCGGCAAAAACGGGCGCACGGCTTGGGTTAAGTTTTGTTGCGGGGAAAGGAAGGCGGCGGCGGAGGGTTTATAATCGCGCGCCTTCGGGCGGCCTGCCGCCAGGCAAAAAGGCTACCTGAAAACGATGCCTTGCGGAGCAAGGCTGAGTTTCTGCGAAGCTAAAGCGTAAGCTTCAGCGCAGCTAAAACGGGAAACCGGCAAGCTTCAAGCCGGCATGCAAACGTTGAACACACAAGGATAACACCATGAACGAAAAACAAATCCGCATTCTGGCCGTGGTGGCCACCGTGATGGCCGTGGGCATGTATGTGGCCTACATCCCGCAAATTGCCAACAACCTGGCCGGCCACAAAGGCAGCCCGATCCAGCCCCTGGTGGCCGCCCTCAACTGCACGCTGTGGGTTATCTACGGCTTATTCAAAAAACCGCGCGACATTCCCATCGCGCTGGCCAACGCGCCCGGCATCGTGTTCGGGCTGGTGGCCTTTGTCACCGCGTTATAGCGAACCAACACAACTTTCGCTATGGCGTTAGCCTGCCTTGCCGTATTCCTAATGCTGTCTTATATCGAAAGCCAATGTGATTCGCCATATAAATTTCAGGTAGCCCATGCCCGCACGGTAGGCTACCTGAAAAATTGAACGGAACCAAACATGATCGTATTGCACACCTTCCCCACGCCCCTGGGCAATATGCTCGCCGGTGCCAGCGAACACGGCCTCTGCCTGCTCGAATTTGCCGGCAGCCGCCGCATCGAAGGCGAGCTGCACGACTTGCAACGCCTGCTCGGCAGCCAAAGCAAAATCGGCGAAAATGCCCACACCCGCCTTGCCGCCGCCCAAATCGGCGAATACTTCCGACGCGAGCGGCAAAGCTTCAGCGTGCCGCTACACACGCCCGGCAGCCCATTTCAGCGGCAGGTGTGGGCTGCGCTGCAAAGCATTCCCTACGGCGAGACCACCCACTATCAGGCGCTGGCGGAATCCTTGGGCAAGCCCGCCGCCGTGCGCGCCGTGGCCGCCGCCAACGGCGCCAACCGCGTATCCATCCTCATCCCCTGCCACCGCGTGATCGGCAAAGACGGCAGCCTCACCGGCTACGGCGGCGGCCTGCACCGCAAACAATGGCTGCTCGACCACGAACACGGGCGGCATCAGGCGCAGCCCGATTTGCTCGGCTGATGCCGTGCGCCCGCTGCACGGAAACTTTGCCGCGCCGTATTTGAATGCGTTGAAGCCGCGTTTTCAGGTAGCCTCCCCGCCCGCCAGAGGCTACCTGAAATTTCGTTTTCCCCTGTTTTCGCGTATCATCCGCCACCCCGTCCCACCACACATCCGCCATGAATTTTACCCACCAGCACACCGCCCACTGCGAAAGCGGCGTCGTTTCCACCCTGCTCAAACACCACGGCTACGACCTCAACGAAGCCATGGTGTTCGGCTTGGCGCACGCGCTCACCTTCGTTTACCTACCCGTCGTCAAGCTCAACGGCATGCCGCTGATTTCCTACCGTGCCGCCCCGCGCAGCATCATCAAAAACGTGTGCCGCGCCTTGGGCATCCGTTTGAAACTGCAAAAATTTGCCCGCCCCGAGCAGGGCGCCGCCGCGCTGGATGCCGAGCTGGCGCAAGGCCGGCCGGTGGGCTTGCAGACTTCCGTGTATTGGCTGCCGTATTTCCCGCCCGAAATGCGCTTTCACTTCAACGCGCACAACCTCCTGGTTTATGGCCGCGAGGGCGGCGATTATCTGATTAGCGACCCGGTGTTCGAATGCCCGCAGCGCTGCCCCGCCGCCGATTTGCAGCGTGCCCGTTTCGCCAAAGGCACGCTTGCCGGCAAAGGCCTGATGTATACCGTGGATGCGCAAAGGCTACCTGAAAAACAGCAGCTGGCCGCGCGTTTGCCCAGCCTGTTGCGCGATGCCGTCCGCCGCAACGCCAAACACATGCTCGCGCCCGTATTTTTTGTGGGCGTGCGCGGCATGCGTACCGTGGCCAAGAAAATCGAACGCCTGCCGCAGGCGGATGCCAAATACCAAAAACTGTGGCTCGGCCACCTGGTGCGCATGCAGGAAGAAATCGGCACCGGCGGCGCCGGCTTCCGCTACCTCTACGCCTACTTCCTCGAGCAGGCCGCCGATATTTGCGCGCGCCCCGATTGGCAGGCCGCCTCGCAGGAAATGACCGACATCGGCGATCAATGGCGCCAGCTCGCCAGCTTGTGCGTGAAGCAGTGCAAACGTCCGGGTGAACAGGGCTGCGCGCAAATTGCCACTTTCCTGCGGGAGATTGCGGATAGGGAAGAACGGCTGTGGCGCGGGCTGTTGCGTGGCGCAAAATAGCAGCTGCGCGGATGGCAAGAGGCTACCTGAAAATATTCTTGCCCAATATGGCAGGCATGGCCGGCAGGTTTTCAGGTATAGCGAACCAACTTAACTTTCGCTACAGTGTTAGCTCGCCTTGCCGTACTCCTGTACTGTCTGCGGCTCGCTGCCTCGTATCGAAAGCCAATTTGATTCGCTATAGCCAGCAAAAACCGCCCGCACGGTTTCCCATGCAGGCGGTAGCGGCTTGAAACAAGCGATTAGTTCGGAGACACGAGGATTTTCACCTGGCTCTTCTCTTTCACCAGTGCTTCAAAGCCTTCGTTCACGATGTCTTCCAGCTTGATGCGTTTGGTAACCAGTTTTTCTTTCGGGAAGTAGCCTTGTTCCATCAGTTGCAGCACGGCGGGGAAAATATCGCGGTAGGCGATGATGCCTTTCACGGTTTTTTCCTTGATCACGATTTCGTTCGGGTGGATGGAGGCTTCGTTTTCCCAAATGCTCACGATCACGCATTCGCCGTCGTTTTCCACGCATTCGATGGCTTGCTTGAGCACGGGGGCCACGCCGGTTACTTCAAAGGACACGTTCACGCCGCCGTCGGTTTCGGCTTTGATGTGTTCCACTACGTTCACTTTGGAGGGGTCGATCACCACGGCGCCCAGTTCGCGGGCTTTTTCCTGGCGTTCGGGAGAAAGCTCGATGGCGTAGATGGTGGTGGCACCGGCGGCGCGCAGGGCTTCGATGGTGAGCAGGCCGATGGGGCCGCAGCCGAACACGGCGGCGGTGTCGCCGGCTTTCAGTTTGCTCTGGCGCACGGCATACAGAGCCACGGCAGCGGGCTCGGTGAGCGCGCCTTGTTCGAAGTCGATGCTGTCGGGCAGCTTGTGGCACAATTCGCCGTCTACCACGCAGTAGCTGGTGAAGCCGCCGTCGGCAGCCAGGCCTACGAAGCCGAGGTTTTTGTCGAGGTTGTATTTGCCTTTGAGGCCGTCTTTGGCCAAAATCGGCTCAACGGTAACGCGGTCGCCCACTTTCACGTTGGTCACGTCGGCGCCCACTTCCACGATCTCGCCGGAGAATTCGTGGCCGAGGGTGAGCGGGGCTTTGCGGCCGGAATAGGGGTGCTCTTTCTCTACCGGGATAAAGATCGGGCCGCCGAGGTATTCGTGCAGGTCGCTGCCGCAAATACCGGTGTATTTCACGGCGATTTTCACTTGAGAGGGGCGTGTGATTTCGGGAACGGCTACGTCTTCCACGCGGATGTCGCGGCGGCCGTACCATCGTGCAGCTTTCATTTTGCTCATGTCAGCAATCCTTATGTTGGGTTGGAAAGGAGTGCTGATTGTAGGAACTTTGGGCGGGAGTTTCAAGCGGATTTGTTATATTATTTCGATATTATTTTTTTATGAGCGCGGCGGGGAGAAGCACAGGGCGGAAAGCAGCGGCGCTTTGCGGGCGAGTGTGAATATTTATGATTGAAATACAAGAGATTACTTATCGCTACCCGGGCGCGCGGGAAGAAACGCTGCGCGGCGTGAGCCTGCCGGTGGCCGAAGGCTCGGCGCTGGGCCTGCTCGGGCCCAACGGTGCGGGCAAAACCACGCTGATGTCGCTTTTGGCCGGGCTCTTGCCTGTGCAGGGCGGGCAGATTTTGTTTGACGGCGTGCCCCTGCAGAAGCTACCGGCCAAGGAGCGGCAGCGCGTGTCGCTGGTGCCGCAGGATTTTGCGTTTTATCCGCTGCTTTCCGTGTGGGACAATATGCGCTTTTTCGCTGCGCTGTATGCCGTGCGCGATGAAGGCTACCTGAAAAACCTGTTGGCGCAAACCGGCCTCTCTGAACACCGAGCCAAACTGGCCAAACACCTCTCCGGCGGGCTCAAGCGGCGCCTGAATTTCGCCATCGGCCTCATCAACCGCCCCAAGCTGATTTTTCTCGATGAAATCACCGTGGGCATCGACCCCGAATCGCGCCGGTTTATTTTAGACAGCGTGGCCGGGCTTGCCCGCCAAGGCATCACCGTGGTGTACACCTCGCATTATTTGCAGGAAATCGAGCTGCTGTGCCGCGACATCGCGCTGCTGCACGGCGGGCGGCTGGTGTATCACGGCGGGCTGCACGATATTTTGCGGCAAGGCGCAGAATCCGGCCTCAGCCTGCGCACCGAGCCGCCGCTGCCCGATGGCGAGCTGGCCGCGTTGCAAGGCCGCCGTGCCGCCGACGGCACGCTGCATTTCGACACCGCCGCTCCCGCCGAGCTGCTGGCCGCGCTGCACGCCCGAGGCTACACCGCGCAGGCCTGCCGTTTCGGCTTTGCCTCGTTGGAAAGCTTTTATTTGGATTTTCTGGCCAAACAGGCTACCTGAAAAAAGGCTACCTGAAAAATTTGCGCACGAACTGTTGATAACAAAGCAATGAACCTTCATCCCCACCCCCGCGCCGGAGCTGCCGAATGCTAGCCGCCGCCATCGTTAAAGAGATCAAGCTGCTCAGCCGCGACCTGCACGGCGTGGCCGTGCTGTTTGTGATGCCGATTTTGTTTATGCTGATTATGTCGGCCGCCTTGAGCAGCAGCCAGGAAAACCTCAATCCCGACGCGCAAATCGTGCTGCTCGGCAAGCCCGACAGCCGGCTCAACCGGCAATTCCTCCAAGCCCTGCAAAACGAAAAACTGCATGTGCGGCTGGCCGAGCCAAGCCGCCTTGCCGATTTTCAGGTAGCCTTGCAGCGCGGCGAGGCCGATTTGCTGCTGCTCAACCCAAACGATGAAACCACCCCGCTGGGCGAAGAGCAGCCGCTGCGCCTGTGGCTCCAGCCCGATGCCGACCGCGGCTGGCTGCTCGGCATCAAAGGCCTGATGCAGCAGCACTACACCGAAGCGCGGCTGGCGCAGTATTTTGACGGCAACGAAATTGTGTTGGACAACAACAAAAATCCCGCCGTGCGCCGCATTCAAGACCAAGTGAACAAAGAGCTGGACGGCAAATTCAGCCAAATCGAGGCCTACCTCGGGCGCAAGATGTGGCAGGAAACCTACCTCAACCGCCAGGGCGAGGCCGTGCAGCAGCCCAATTCGGTGCAGCACAGTGTGCCCGCCTGGCTGATTTTCGGCATGTTTTTCATCATGATACCGCTTTCCAATGTGATGGCGATGGAGCGCCAAACCAACACGCTCACCCGCCTGAACATGGCGCGTGCCCCCGCTTGGAAACTCTTGGCTGCTAAGCTGATTCCCTACTTTTTAATCAACCAGTTGCAGTTTGCCGGCATGGTGGCGCTGGGCGCGTGGGTGTTGCCGCTGCTGGATATGCCTGCCTTCGCGCTGGCCGGCGGCTGGGCGGGCTATGCCGCCGTGTCTTGCGCCGTGAGCCTGGCCGCGCTGGGCTATGGGCTTTTGGTGAGCGTGCTGGCCAAAAGCACCGAGCATGCCGTGGTGTTGGGCGGCGGCGGCATCATCATCATGGCCGCGCTGGGCGGCGTGATGGTGCCCGTGCACATCATGCCCGAGCTGATGCAGCGGCTCTCGCAGCTCTCGCCGATGGGCTGGGGCTTGGCCGCTTTTCAAAAATTATTGTTAAACCACTACACCTTGGCGCAAATCGCGCCGCAGCTGTGGCAGCTCGCCGGCTTCGGCCTGGCCGCGCTCGCCGCCGCCGCCGCGCTCTACCGCCGCCAACTGATCACCCAGGCAAGATTCTGATGAACACTCCCGATTTGAGCTCCCCCGCGCTGGAGCAGGCGCTGAAAACGCTGATTGTGCGCGAAACCGAAAAACAAGACGAGGTGGACATGGCCGCCTTCGCCGACGACACGCCGTTGTTCGGCCCCGAAAGCCCGATAGGCCTCGATTCGCTCGATGCCCTGCAAATCACCGTGGCGCTGCAAGCCCGCTACGGCGTGCGCCTCAACGGCGACCGCATGGTGCGCAAACACATGATGAATGTGCGCGATTTGGCGGCGTTTGTCCGCGAACAGCGCGGGGCGTAAGGCTACCTGAAAAAAGGCTACCTGAAATTTGGTTTCCCTATTTTCAGGTAGCCTCCATCCCCTAAATCCTCCCGCCAGATGAACCCAAAAATCACCCAACTCCAACAGCGCCATGCCCAAGCCCGCCTGCTGAAGCGCTACGCCTTTCTCGGCATCGAAGCCGTGCAAGGCAGCGATGGCGAGATTGCCCGTCGGTTTGTGGATAGCGGCATCTACCGCATCGACCGCCCGGTTGCCGCTGCCTTCCCGGTTCATGAAAACGGCATCATCAACCGCGCGCTCTGACAAGCTCAGCACCAAGCCGCCCGCGCCGATATGCTGCGCCGCATCCGCGCCTTGCTTGCCGATAAGGCGTGGATAAGCTTAAGCGACAACGGCTTCGGCTTCTGGGCGCTCGTCTCCCTGCCCGCCCTGCAAGCCGTTTTGGCTAATTGGTTTGCACAACACGGCGATTTCGAGCTGTATTTGGAAAACGGCCATGCGCTGGCCATCCACGAGGCAGAATACGAATGGGAAGTGTTGGAAACGCAGGGCAACCCGCTTGAGGCTACCTGAAAAATGAACATCAAAAGCCACCCGCTCCGCGCCGCCTATTTGTGCGGCAGCAGCTATTGGTGCGCACAAGGGCAGGGCAGCCGCCGCTTCGGGCCGCCCGAACACCCGTTTGCGCCGCCTGCCGCCCGCACCGCACACGGCCTGGGGCAGCCGCGCGCGCTGCCGTATTTCGTCGCCTTTCCCGCCGAGCTGGCCACGCTGGCGCAGCTGTGCCGCTGGGCAGAAGCCGAAATCCGCCGCGCCGCCGCCGATGCCGGCTGGAGCGAAGCCGAATTGGCCGGCCTGCCCATCTTCCTCGGCTCCACCTCCTATGTGATGTCCGACCGCGAAGCCGCGCGGCCCGTGTGTACCGAAGCAGAACGCTTCACCCTGTGCGAAATCGCAGGCTACCTGAAAACCCGTTTCGCCAGCGAAAACGTATTCAGCTTCGCCACCTCCTGCACCTCCTCCGCCCAAGCCCTGCTCGCCGCCGCCCGCAGCATCGAAAACGGGCTGGCCGAGCGCGCCGTGGTGCTGGGCATCGAAAGCTTCAACCGCCTCACCTTCGAGCATTTCCACGCCATGAACCTGCTGGAAACCGAGCCGGGCAGGCTGCCGTTTTGCGATGCCGGCGGCCTAGTGCTGGGCGAAGCCGCCGCCGCGCTGGCCCTGTCTGCCCGTCCGCACCCAAGCTACGCCTGCCGCCTGCGCGGCCTCACCGCCCAAACCGACCACGCCAACCTCACCGCCTCCTCCGCCGAACCGCTGCACCGCCTGCTTGCCGAATGCCTGCGCCGCGCCGGCACCGCCGCCCGAGATTTGCGTGGCGTGAAAGCCCACGGCAGCGGCGGCCTCAGCGACGCGGTGGAAATGCAGGTGCGCGAAACGCTTTGGCCGCACACGCCCGCGCTGCTGTTCAAGCCCTATGCGGGGCACACGCTCGGCGCCGGTGCCGCGCTGGAAACCGCGCTGCTGCTCGCCGCTCTGCAACAAGGCCGCCTACCGCCGCTGCCCGCAGCCAGCACCGGTTTCCCCCTACCCACCCTGCACGGCCGGCCCCTGCCTAACGGCAGCTATCTCAACTACTTCCTCGGCTTCGGCGGCAGCCATTGCGCCTGGCTGCTGGATTGGCAGGCTTGAAGGCTACCTGAAAAATATCGGGCTACCTGAAAACCGATTCCCGGTGTTTTCAGGTAGCCTTTGGAAGATGCGGCAAAAGGCAAACCAGCCGGTGAAAGTGGTTTGCCCTGGCTTTACGATGGAAGCGTTAGTGCGATTGGTTGAACATATAGCGAGCGATTTTCCATTGGCCGTTTACTTTTTCCATCACCCAAAGTTCGCGGAAGTCATCGGGCGCAGTTTGGCGGGTGGATTTGACGGTAACCGGGCCTTTGGAAGTGGAGCGCACGAAGGCGTATCTGCCCAGCACGTTCATTTCCAGCACGGTGAAATCCAAATCCAAACCGACATTGGCAAACAGCCCCGAGTAGTTGCCCTCCAGCCCCTGCTTGCCGGCAGCCGTGGGCGAGGAATACGGCATAACCACGCCGTCTGCCGTAAATAGGGCGGCAACGGCTTGCGGCGATTCGGCTTTGAGTGCGGCGGCGTAATCGGCCAGCAGGCGGTTGATGGCGGTTTGGTCTTGGCGGCTGGCATGAATCACGGCATCGGGTGCGGTTTGGGTGTCGGCATAGGCGGCGGGTGCAGCGAATGCGGCGGCGGCCACGAGGATGGACATCAGTTTTTTCATGTGTTGGCTCCTTAAAGAAGGAAAAGTGTCGGTTGGCTGTGGTGAGGCTACCTGAAAAGCCGTTTTGCTTTTTCAGGTAGCTTTTCGGGCTGAATCAGTCAAACAATGCAAAGCCGCCCGTCCAGCCGATTTGCTCGCGCACGGCCAGGGTGATGGCGAGGAAGCCGAAGGCTTCCAGCTCGCGCGCCCGTTTCAGGCTGCCCGCGTCTTTGCTGTGCACGCCGCTGCCTTTCAGTGCGTCGGCCAGCTGCTGTTTGGCTTCACCGCTGTCGCCGGCAATCAGTACGGTGGTTTCTGCTTTGTCGGCCACTTTGCGGCTGGCCAGGGTGGCGGCAAAGTTGGTGTTGAAGGCTTTGAGTACGCGGCTTTGCGGCAATTTGGCGGCGATGTGTTCGGCGGCCGAGCTGCCTGCGGCAACGGTTAGGCCGTCCAGCGTGTCAAAATTGACCGGATTGCTGATGTCCACCACGGTTTTGCCTGCAAGCTGCGCGGCGTATTGGCTGATGATGTCGTCCACAGCGGCAAAATATACGGCCAGCACTACGATGTCGCCCAGCTGTGCGTTTGCCTCACCGCGTTTCACAAACGAAACCTGATGCCCTGCCGCCTGAAACAGACTGCCGATGGCGTTGCCCATATTGCCTTGTCCGAAAATAGAAATGTTTGCCACTTTTTGCTCCTGGATACGAGTTGAAGAGAATTGCTTAACCTTGGAGCGCATTGTATTCGGATAAGCATTGCTTGATAATCCGTGTATTTCTTGAAACAGTTTGAAGCAGAACTTGAAATGGAAAAGGCGAAACTGCTGCTGATTTTTGCCGAAGTGGCCAAACAGGGCAATATGAGCCGTGCCGCCGTGCCGCTGGGCATGACCGCCAGTGCGGTGAGCCAGCACATGCGGCATTTGGAGCGGCTCTACGGCGTGAAACTGCTCAACCGCAGCACGCGCCGCCTGGAGCTGACCGAAGCCGGCCAGCTGTTGCTGCGCCATGCCGAGCATTTGGCGCAAACCATGCGGCAGGCCGACGACGACATGGCCGCGCTGAAACACCGCCCGAGCGGGCAGGTGCGGATTTCGCTGCCCACAGGCTTCATCAATGCGCCCGAAACCCGCCGCCTGCTGGACACGGTGCGCGAGCGCCATCCCGATATCCGCATCAGCCTGATGGCGCAAGACGAAGCCGTCGATTTGCAGCACAACGATGCCGACATCGCCATCCGCGCCGGCGAAATTGCCGATTCGCCCGACAATGTTTCCCGCCGCCTCGCCGCCTGCCCAATGCACATCTGCGCTTCGCCCGATTATCTGGATGCCCACCCCGTGCGGCGTGTGGAAGACCTGCTTTCCGCGCACTGGTTGTGCCACAGCGAAACCATTCTGCGCGCCGCCTTGGACGAACTCGGCCTGTCTGGGCGTTGGCCCGACAGCCTGACCGAATGCCCTTCATCCGCCGCCAGCGCCTACTATCTTGCCGCCGAAGGGCTGGGATTAACCCTTGCCCTGTCGCTCGAAATCGCCCCGTTGCTCGACAGCGGGCGCCTGAAAATCGTGTTGCCACAGCACCGGCTGGCAGCAAGAAATATTTACGCCGTCGTTGCCCATGCCAAACAGTCGGCGAAAAACACGGCGGTGCTGGAAGCGTTGAAAGAAGTGTTTGGCGGAAAGAGGGCTACCTGAAAAGCAGAGCGAATTAAATTTAAACCAGGATTGCGTTGCCCCGCCTTGCCACCTTGTTCTGATTCAAATTTAATCCACTATATCGGGCTACCTGAAAACAGAAAGGACGATTGCCGAATATGCTGGCAGATTTTCCCCTTAATCGGCCGCTGTGCCGCATCCAGGCTGGCAGCCGCTTCCTGGCCGAGCCGCAGCAGACAGACGGCGAACTGCGCCGACTCCTGCGCGAACAATACGGCATCGACGCGCGCCGCCTGAGCCGTTTCACCCTGCTTGCCCTGCTGGGCGCGCTGCCGCTGTGCCAAGGGCTACCTGAAAACCCGGCCGTATATCTGGCTTCGCCGTTCAGCTCGCCCGGCCGTTTGGCGGCGATGCGGCAGAAACTGGCGGCCGGGCTGCCTTCGCCGCTGGATTTCATGGCCAATATCCACAACGCCGCCACTTTCCATCTGGCGCAGATTCTCGGCAGCAGCGGCAACAGTGTGTTTCTGGCGGCGGAAGCGGAAGATTGCTGGGCGGCGCTGTATGCCGCGCTGAACGAGATGCTGGCCGAACCCGGGCAAACCGTGCTGCTGGGCTGGGCGTATGAGCGTGCGGCGGAGGGCGAGCCGGAAGGCAGCGTGTGGTGGAAACTTTCAGGTAGCCTGTTGCCGCGGGCAGAAGGCGGCAGGATAAGCGTGGCCGGGGAAGGCGAAGCGGCATCGGCGCTTGTGCCTGCGGCGGCGGGCTTTCTGCCTGCGGTGCTGGCGTGGGAGGATCGGGCGCGGCAGGGCGGGGCAGTGTTGCCGCGGCGCGGGATGTGGCCTGCTTTGCGGGTGGAATGGGGCGAAAGATGAGGGAATATCGGCTGCTGGATGTGGTGCGGCTGAAGCGGGATTGGCGGGAACACGGCTTGCGCGCGGGCAGCATCGGCACGGTGGTGGACGTGTATGGGCGCGATGCTTACGAGGTGGAGTTTGCCAACCAAAGGGGCGAAACGCTGGCTTTGCTGGTGTTGCATGCGCCAAGGGATTTCGAGCAGTATGAGACTGCCTGAAAAAAGTGCAGCGCAGGGGCGTGTCTGCGCAGTTGAAATTTTCAGGTAGCCTTTATGCTTGGCTACCAAACGAAGGGATGGCGAACCATCCCTTCTTGCATATCGCTCAAGAATCGATGTTCACCAAATTCTCCGGCGCCAGGATGCGGTCGAGCTCGGCTTCGCTCAAGAGGCCGCGCTCCAGCACCACTTCGCGCACGCCTTTGCCGGTTTGGGCGCAGATTTTGCCCACCAAGTCGCCGTTTTCGTGGCCGATATAGGGGTTGAGGTAGGCGACCAGGCCGATGGAGTGGAATACATAACGCTCGCAGATGTCGCGGTTTACCGTGATGCCGCGCACGCATTTGTCGGCCAGCGTGGCGGCGGCGTTGCCCAAAAGCGAGATGGTTTCAAACATGCATTGCGCAATCACCGGCTCCATCACGTTCAGCTGGAGCTGGCCGGCTTCGGCGGCGAAGGTGATGGTGGTGTCGTTGCCGATCACCTTGAAGCAGATTTGGTTCACCACTTCGGGAATCACCGGGTTTACCTTGGCCGGCATAATGGAGGAGCCGGCCTGCATTTCGGGCAGGTTGATTTCCTTCAGGCCGGCGCGCGGGCCGGAGGAGAGCAGGCGCAAATCGTTGCAGATTTTGGAGAGCTTCACTGCCGTGCGCTTGAGCGCGCCGTGCACCATCACATAGGCGCCGCAGTCGGAAGTGGCTTCAATCAGGTTTTCGGTGAGCTTGCAGGGCAGGCCGCTGATGGCGGAAAGTTTTTGCACCGCCAGCGGGGCGTAGCCCGGGGGCGTGTTCACGCCGGTGCCGATGGCGGTGGCGCCGAGGTTCACTTCCAGCAGCAGCCGGCGCGTGCGCTCCAGATTGAGGATTTCTTCTTCCAGCAGCACTTGGAAGGATTTGAATTCCTGCCCCGCCGTCATCGGCACGGCATCTTGCAGCTGGGTGCGCCCCATCTTCAGCACGGTTTTGAATTCTTCGGCTTTTTGCGTGAAGGCGTTTTTCAGGTAGTCTAATTTGCCCAGCAGCCCTTCCACACTTTCATACACGGCTAGGCGGAAGCCGGTGGGGTAGGCATCGTTGGTGGATTGGCTGGCGTTCACGTGGTCCATCGGGTTTACGATGTCGTAGCGGCCTTTGGCGTGGCCGAGGATTTCCAGCGCCAGATTGGCGATCACTTCGTTGGTGTTCATGTTTACCGAAGTGCCGGCGCCGCCTTGGAATACGTCGGAAGGAAATTGGTCGAGGCAGCGGCCTTTTTCCAGCACTTCGTCGCAGGCGCGGGCGATGGCGTCGGCAATTTCCGGCCGGAGCGCACCCAAATCGCCGTTAGCCTGCGCCGCCGCTTTCTTCACCATCACCATGCCGCGCACAAACTGCGGCACGTCGGAGATTTTCTGGCCGGAAATCTGGAAGTTTTCCATGGCGCGCAAGGTGTGGATGCCCCAATAGGCGTCGGCGGGGATGCTGCGCTCGCCCAAGAGGTCGTGTTCGGTGCGGGTGTTCATGATGTTTCCTTTGCGTGGAGGGATGGCGGGATGATACCAAGTTCCGCCGTTTTCGGCTTGCCCCGGCCGCCCGATTGCCGTCGGGGAAATGTGCTAGAATTCGCGCCCTCTTCAATAAAGGTTTGTTTCTATGGCACGTCATCCCTACCGCCGGCTGCGTTCCGCCCGCGCGGCCATGCCCGAAGTGGGCATTTCCGAGCTCGGCAACATCCGCTCGCTGCATTTGGGCAGCGAAACGGTGCAAAGCTCGATGAATGTGGACGACCCCGCCGAGCTGGTGCTTTCCTACAGCCGCGCCATGATGGCCTGGCTGCTGTTTGCGCCTTCGGTGCGGCACATCACGCAAATCGGCTTGGGCGGCGGCTCGTTTACCCGCTGGATTGATGCCTGCCTGCCCGAGGTGGCGCAAACGGCGGTGGAAATTAACCCGCAGGTGATCAGCGTGGCGCGCGGGCTGTTTGAGCTGCCGTTTGAGGGCGAAAAGTTTGAAATCATCGAGGCCGACGGCGCGGAATACATCAAAACCCTGCGCGGCGGCACGGATATTTTGCTGGTGGACGGCTTCGACGGCGAGCAGATTATCGATTCGCTGGTGGGCGAGCCTTTCTTTGCCGACTGCCGCACCGCCTTGAGCAGCCAGGGCATTTTCGTGACCAACTGGTGGAGCGGCGATAAGCGCTACCCGCTTTTCCTGCAACGGCTGTCGAAAGTGTTTGAGCAGCGCGTGTTGTGCGTGCTGGCGGAAACGCACGGCAATGTGGCGGTGCTGGCCTTCCAAAGCTGGACGCCGCAGCCTTTGGCGGCATTGCAGAAAAGGGCGGCCGAGCTCGACAAGCAGTTCCGGCTGGGCTTTAAAAACATGCTGCATCGGGCGGAGCCGCCGCCGGGCAGCGAGTGGAAATGGCTGCGCTGAGGAATTTTCAGGTAGCCTTTGAGGCTACCTGAAAAATATCCGCCACGATTGAGTAATGGTTGTATGAAAGGCTACCTGATTTTCAGGTAGCCTTTTTGCCATGCCGAGAAGCGCTATTCCGGCTCGCCTGCTTGCTTTACCCAGTAGTCTGCGGCGGCTTGGCCTTCGGCGGTGTCCCGGTTGGGGGCGGAGAATGTGTAGTATTGCCACAGGCGGTGGGCGGCGGCGCGGTCGCCGTGTTCGGCCAGGCTTTGCACGCGGGCGAGCTGCTGCGGCTGGAGGTGGTAGATGCTGCCGGTGCATATCGGGGCGGCTGGGTTGTAGCGCTCTTCATCCAGCACGGCTTGCAGGCGCGGGGGCAGGGCGACGCCACGTTGTTTCAGCTCGTATGCCCAGGCGGCAGCGTCGAAATAACGGTAGGCGGCGAGGTGCTCTTCGGCGGCGGCGAGGATTTCTTCGTTGGTTTTCGGGGGCGTCGGGCTGGAGGTGGCGGTGGGCATGGCGGCGTCTTTCTGACAGGCAGTGAGGAGGAAGAGGGCAGCGAGGAGGGGAAGCGGGCGTTTCATGCTTTCTTCTTGGGCGGGCTTGGGTTGGGAGGAAGGCTACCTGAAAACTGGCGGCGGGAAGGTTTCAGGTAGCCTTTAGCCGCGGCGGTCGGCGGCGCCGAAGTGCCAGGCGCCAACGTCAAGGCGCACGCAGAGGTAGCGCCACAGCAGGGGCTGGCTCACGGCTAGGGTGGCGGAGAGGGGGCGCAGTAGGGCGGTTTTGGCGGGATCGGTGAGCAGTAGGGCGCCTTTCACGGCGGTTTGCAGCTGTTTGGGGGGAAGCTCGGCGGCGCGGAGGAGGGCTTGGGCGGCGGGGTGTTGGGCGAGGTGGCCGGGCTGGGGGGTGGGGGCGAGGTAGGCTTTGAGCAGCAGCCAAAGCTGGGTTTGCTCGCGGCTGGCGCTCTGTTGGCGGAAGTGGCATCGGATTTGGTCGAGCACGGCTTGCTGGGCGCTGTCTTCCTGCATCACGAAGGCGGGCAGGAGGTGTTCGAGCAGCTCAGTGCTGGGCAGCAGGGGGTGTTGCCACAGGCGGGCGAGCTGTTGCCCGACGAAGGGGGTGAGGGCGACGGTGTGGCTTGGCTGGGTTGTGCTGCGCAGAAAGCCGTTGCGCTGTGTTTGCACTGCGTTGAAGGCGGCGCTTTCAGGTAGCCTGTGGATTTGGAATAGGCAGAGCAGGGCGGCGGAGGCGTATTCGCCGTCGAGGGCGGCGGCCTGCCAGTCGGCGTGGAGCGGCAGGTGCGGGGTGGTGGGGCGGTAGCGGCGGATGCGTGCCTGCATGGTGGCTTGGCGGTGGCGGTAGAGGGCTTCGCTTTGGTCGGCAACGGGGTCGGCTTCGGCGGCGGGGGCAAAGCGGAAGTGGCCTTCGGCGAAGTAGACGGGGCCGTTGGCGCCTTTGAGCTCGGGGGCGAGGCGGCGGGCGGCAGCGGGGTCGAGCCGGCGGATGCGTTCGATGATGGGGGGATGGGTGGCGGCGAGGCTGCCGGAGGTGATGCGGCCGAACATCATGTGGGCGTATTCGGGGCCTTGGGCGGAGCGCAGGCGGCAGCTGCCGCTGCGGGCGATTTTGCGCAGGGCTTCGATGAGCGGGGCGGTTTGGCGGGTGAACTGCACGGCGGAGGCGTCGGCGAGGAATTCGCGCTGGCGGCACACGGCGGCTTGCAGCCAGCCGGCAAACAGGCTGCCGATGGAGCCCAGCGCAATCATCAGGATGCCGAAGACTTGCAGCGGCAGGGTTTGCATGATGATTTCGATGCCGTTGTCGAAGGGGTGGTTGTCTACGTTTTTATTGCGGCGGTATTCGAGGTAGTGTTCGTCGTCGCGGCCTTCGAGGAAGTAGCGGCCGCTGCTGGCGATGCCTTGCAGGCCGTGCAGCCAGGCGGAGAGGCGGAGGTTGAGGCGCATGTCGCCGTGGAGGATGTGGCTGAATTCGTGGGCAATCACGGCTTGCAGCTCGTCGCGCTTGAGGCGGTGTACCGCGCCTTGGGTAACGCCGATTACGGCACGGCGGCGGCTGAGGCCGGCGGCGAAGGCGTTGATGCTGCCGTCGCGGCGCAGGAGGTACACGGGCGGAGTGGGCAGGCCGGCGGCCAGGGCGGTTTCGGCCACCACGTTGAGCAGGCGGCGTTCGGCAAAGCTGGCTTCTTGCAGTTGCAGCTGCTCGCCGCCGAGGCGTTTGGCCACGGCTTCGCCGCCGAGCCGCAGTTCGCGCAGGCGGTGCAGGCTGAGGCCGATGGTGAGCAGGCACACGAGGATGGCGGGCGGCAGGTAGTACCACCACAGGCTGTGGCGCGGGCTGCCGAAGCCGAAGATGAGCGGCAGGCTGCCGAGCACGGCGGCAGTGAGGACGACTGTGCCGGCCAGCGCGAGCGCATACAGCGCCACCAGCCGGGTGCTGCGGCGGCGTGCTTGCTGTTGGCGGCGGAAGAAGCGCATGGGGGAATCCGTGTTCGGGAGGGATGGGCTGAATATAGCCAATCCGGCGGGGTTTGGCAAAGGGTGGAGGCTACCTGAAAAATGGGGGGCTTGGTTTTGGGCTTTGCAGAAACCCGCCAAGCTGGTTTGACTGCGCTGAAGCTGGCGTTTTAGCTTCACAGAAACTCAGCCTTGGCTTCGCCAAGACATCGGTCCACTTCGTTGAAGCTGACGCTTTCAGGTAGCCTTTTGCCTGATGCGGAATGCTTGGGAGGCTACCTGAAAATGGTTTTGCGGCGGGGGGATGGCCGATGCAAAGAGAATGAGCCGGCAACGTATTCTAACTCTGGCGGCGATTATTTTTCAGGTAGCCTGTTTGCCGGCTAGGAGGCTACCTGAAAAAGTAGAAACGGAAAAAATAGAAGCAAACCAAGCATTCCGCAAAAGCAAGGTAACAAATTTTCAGGTAGCCTTTGATCTGCCGACAAGGCTACCTGAAAACCCCGTTGCCGGCACGCCCGCCCCGCGCCGACGCAATCTCGGGTAAGATAGCGCTTTTTCGGATTTCGGAGACAGCTATGCCGCAGAAAGTAATCGCAATCGACGGGCCGAGCGCATCGGGCAAAGGCACGGTGGCGCAGCGCGTGGCCGAGGCGCTGGGCTGGGCGTATCTCGATTCCGGCGCGCTCTACCGCATCACCGCGCTGCATGCCCGCCGCCGAGGCGCGGATTGGGCAGACGAAGCCGCAGTGGCCGCCTTGGCGCAGGCCTTGCCGGCCGAGTTTGCCGCCGGCGCGGTGCTGCTGGACGGGGAAGACGTGTCGGCCGCCATCCGCAGCGAGGAAATCGGCATGGGCGCTTCGCAGGTGGCGGCACTGCCCGCGGTGCGGGAGGCTTTGTTGCAACGGCAGCGCGCGTTTCTCGGCGAACAGGGCTTGGTGGCCGACGGGCGCGACATGGGCTCGGTGGTGTTCCCCGATGCCGTACTCAAAATATTCCTCACCGCCGGGGCGAAAGTGCGTGCCGAACGCCGCGCCCGGCAAATCGGCGAGCCGCTTTCTGGCGAGCGTTTCGAGCGCATCCTGGCCGCCATCGAAGCGCGCGACGAAGCCGACCGCAAGCGCGCCGTTGCGCCGCTGCAAAAGCTGCCCGAAGCCCGCCTGCTCGACACTTCTGCGCTCACCATCGAAGAATCGGTAAAAAAAGTGCTTGATTGGTATCGGGAAAAATAAACTTGCTGTATAATGCCGCACTTTCGGCGCATCCGCCCCGTTTTGAGGCGCGTGTGCTGCATAACCGGTTGATTGATTGCTTTTCCGTTAAAGACAAGCAAACAGATTAAACCCCTGCCTGCCGTGCCAAGGGCGGCAGGCTTTTAGCAACCTCAACCCTCCGCACTCCTTGGCCGTGCGTGGAAAAGACAAAACCTTATGGAAAATTTTGCCCAGTTACTGGAAGAATACTCAGCCGTACAAGAAATGAACCAGGGCGAGGTGATCACCGCCGAAGTGGTGGCGATTACCGACAAACACGTGATCGTGAATGCCGGCCTGAAATCCGAATCCCTGATTGATCTGGACGAATTCAAAAACGCCCAGGGCGAGCTGGAAGTAAAAGTCGGCGATTTCGTTACCGTAACCATCGAATCCGTGGAAAACGGCTTCGGCGAAACCAAACTCTCGCGCGAAAAAGCCAAACGCGCTGCCGATTGGCTGGCTTTGGAAGAAGCCATGGAAAGCGGCGAGATCCTCTCCGGCGTGATCAACGGCAAGGTCAAAGGCGGCCTCACCGTGATGATCAACAGCATCCGCGCCTTCCTGCCTGGCTCGCTGGTAGACGTGCGCCCGGTGAAAGACACCTCTCACTTTGAAGGCAAAGAAGTAGAATTCAAAGTGATCAAACTGGATAGAAAACGCAATAACGTCGTGGTATCCCGCCGCGCCGTGCTGGAAGAAACCCTGGGCGAAGAGCGCCAGGCCCTGCTGGAAAGCCTGCAGGAAGGCACCGTGGTGAAAGGTATCGTGAAGAACATCACCGACTACGGCGCATTCGTGGACTTGGGCGGCATCGACGGCCTCCTGCACATCACCGATTTGGCATGGCGCCGCGTGAAACACCCGAGCGAAGTGCTGGAAGTGGGTCAGGAAGTGGAAGCCAAAGTGCTCAAGTTCGACCAAGACCGCAGCCGCGTATCTCTGGGCATGAAACAGCTGGGCGAAGACCCCTGGAGCGGCCTCGCCCGCCGTTACCCCGCCCGCACCCGCCTGTTCGGCAAGGTAACCAACCTCACCGACTACGGCGCGTTTGTTGAAATCGAGCAGGGCATCGAAGGCTTGGTACACGTTTCCGAAATGGACTGGACCAACAAAAACGTTCACCCGAGCAAAGTGGTGCAGCTGGGCGACGAAGTAGAAGTGATGATTCTGGACATCGACGAAGACCGCCGCCGCATCAGCTTGGGCATGAAACAATGCCAGCCCAACCCGTGGGAAGAATTTGCCGCCAACTTCAATAAAGGCGACAAACTCACCGGCGCCGTGAAGTCCATCACCGACTTCGGCATTTTCGTGGGCCTGCCCGGCAACATCGACGGCCTGGTACACCTCTCCGATCTTTCTTGGAGCGAAAGCGGCGAAGAAGCCGTGCGCAAATACAAAAAAGGCGAAGACGTGGAAGCCGTGGTTTTGTCTATCGATGTGGAGAAAGAACGCATCAGCCTGGGCATCAAACAGCTCGAAGGCGACCCCTTCGGCACCTACATCAGCATCAACGACAAAGGCGCCTTGGTGAAAGGCACCGTGAAATCCGTTGAAGCCAAAGGCGCCGAAGTGCAGCTGGCCGACGAAGTGGTGGGCTACCTGCCCGCTTCCGAGTTCGACAGCGAGCGCGTGGAAGACCTGACCACTAAGCTGAAAGAAGGCGACGAAGTGGAAGCCGTGATCGTTACGGTAGACCGCAAAAACCGCAACATCAAGCTTTCCGTGAAAGCCCGCACCGCCAAAGAAAACCGCGAAGCGCTCAATACCGTGAACGCTGCGGCCAGCCACGCCGGCACCACCAGCCTGGGCGACCTCCTGAAGGCCAAGCTGGGCGGCGACAACGAATAAGGATGCTGTAAATGACCAAATCAGAGTTGATGGCCCATATGGCCGAAAAATACCTGGCTCAGGGGCATGCTCGCCTGGCAGTGAAAGACGTGGAGCAGAGCGTGAAAGTTTTGGTGGATGCCATGACCCGCGCCCTGGCCCGCGGCCAGCGTATCGAGATTCGCGGGTTTGGCAGTTTCGACCTGAACCACCGCCCGGCCCGCGTGGGCCGCAATCCGAAAACCGGTGAAAAAGTGAACGTGCCCGAGAAATACGTGCCGCACTTCAAAGCCGGCAAGGAGCTGCGCGAACGCGTGGACCAGGCCGCCAAGTAAGACTGGCTTAAGCTGAAGAAAAGGCTACCTGAAAATTTCAGGTAGCCTTTTTATGTATGTTTGGGCAAACGGGATTGTTTTAAATTTATTTGAAATTCAGAACAGGTGAAATAACCACAGAAGTTTGTACTTGATTAAACTCTGGCCTGAACGGGCTTTGATCAGTTAGCTCAAAACGATACCGACCAATGGGAAGTTCGAAACAACCACGTGCTATGTTGTTGGCAATATTTCTCGGATTATCTGTGTTGGCACCGTATGAATCTTCAATGACGAAATTGGTGTATTCCTTTTGGAACATCAGCGTTTCTTGGCGCAGGCCTTTCCGATATACCCGCATCCGAATGGTGTACATTGGTTCGCTTTCTTCCGATAAATCACCTAGGCCGGTAAAGGCTCGCTGCATTTTTTGAGCTTCTTCATTGAGGGGGCCAAAAACGCCTTTATCCGCATCCGGTCCCCATAGGTTGATCATGCCGTCAATGAATTCAATTTTTGTCCAGAGGCAGTAGCGGTGTTTGAGATAAATTGTTTCGTTGAACTCAAGCCGTTTGTGTTGGCCTAGAGGAAAATCTTGATAAGCTGGGGTAGGTAGAAACTGAAGAATCAAACTGCGGGAGAAGTCGCAACTGACCAGTAGACATGACACGACGCCGAGAATAGCCAATTTTTTTAATAGCGGCGCGTATTTTTTCAGGTAGCCTTTGAGTTTGCCGGAAGGTTGGCGTGGCGGCGTGGGCGGCGGGTTTGTGGCTTCACTCATATTCAACCCTTTCTTCAGTAGATAGTTGAAGTAGATAGAACGAGGGAATTGTACGCCTGCTGTGCAGGGAAACCAAATACCAGCTCGTGTGGCAATGATTGGTAGAGGGGAAAACTAAAGGCTACCTGAAATATTTTTCAGGTAGCCTTTTATCCGGGCAAAGCAAGCGCCTTACCAATAGCTCACCAGCTCCGACAAATCGGTATTCTTGCCACCGTCGGCGGTTTTTTGCGCGGTGCCGATCATCAGCAGGCCGATGATTTTGTCGTGCTCTTCGCAGGCAAAGGCTTCGCGCAGGGCGGCGGTATTGACCCACAGGCCGGTGAGCCACACGTTGTCGAAGCCTTGCGCCTTGGCAGCCAGCTGGATGGCGTAGGCGGCGCAGCCGGCGCTGAGCACTTGTTCCCACTCCGGCTTGGGCTTGAGGCAGTTTAGATTGGGCTTGGCCACCACGCCGATCATCAAGGGCGCCATCTGCCCCAACACCTCGGCCTTGCGCGCCGCTTCGCCGCCGATTTCGGTCGCGCATTGGCCGAGCACGTGGCGGAAGGTTTGCCAGCCCGCTTCGCTTTGCACCACGACAAAGTGCCAAGGCGTGTGGTTGCCGTGGTCGGGCACTTGCGTGGCGGCCTGCAAAATAGTTTCCAGCTGGGCGGCATCGGGGCCGGGCGCGGTGAGGAGGCGCACGGAGCGGCGGGTGGTGAGCAAATCCAGGGTGTTCATATTGTTCAGATTCCTTGTGTGCGTTGTAAACGGAAATGCCGTGCTTATACCACACGCCCCGCATTCAGGCTACCTGAAAAAATTGCCGGCTTCGCCCCGTGCCGTTTGGCGATATAATGCGCCCGTCTCCCATCCTTTGAAAGCCCGCCATGAGCGCCAAGCCCCTCTTCACCCTGTCCGACCAAAACGGCCACGATTTCTCCGCCGCCGAACACTTGCCGCTGGTGCTGTATTTCTACCCCAAAGACAGCACGCCCGGCTGCACCGCCGAAGCGCAGGAATTCAGCGCGCTGCTGCCCGAATTTCGGGCGCTCGGTTTTCAGGTAGCCGGCGTATCGCGCGACAGCGTGGCCAGCCACCAGAAATTCGTGTGTAAATACGCGCTGGAAGTGCCGCTTTTGTCGGACAAAGACGAAACCGTGTGCCGCCTGTTCGACGTGATAAAAGAGAAAAACATGTATGGCAAGAAAGTGTTCGGCATCGAGCGCAGCACCTTTGTGCTGGATGCGCAAGGCAATATCGCGCGCGAATGGCGCAAAGTGAAAGCCGCCGGCCACGCCCAAGCCGTGCTCGACGCGCTGCGGGAACAGGTGGAATAGGGGCAGCGATGCAATACCGCTACGAAGCCCCGTTCGGCACGCTGATCTGCCGTTTTGACGGCGACAGGCTCACCGAAATCCTGCTCGGCAACGAGCGCATCGACTTCCTGCCCGCGCTGCCGGAAAACAGCGCGCTCGCCCGCGGGCTGGACGGCTATTTTTCAGGTAGCCTCCACGCCCTGCCCAAAGTGGCCGAAATACCGCCCGGCACGCCGTTTCAGCGCAAAGTGTGGGCGCAGATTGCCGCCATCCCGCCCGGGCAAACCCTCAGCTACCGGCAGATTGCCGAGCGCATCGGCAGCCACCCGCGCCCCGTGGGCGGCGCCTGCGGCAAAAACCCGCTGCCGCTCTTGATACCCTGCCACCGCGTATTGTCGGCAAGCGGGCTGGGCGGCTTCAGCATGGGCGGCGATACCGAGCGCGGCCTGGCGGTGAAACGCTGGCTGCTCAAGCACGAGGGCATCGCATGGTGAAAACAGCCGAGCCGCTGCCGCCGCGTTGGCAAGAGCCCATCGAGCAAACGCTAGACGACCTCTTCCTCACCCGCCAGCGCTCTGCCAACACCTTGGCCGGCTACCGGCGCGACTTGGAAAAAGTCGCCCGCCGCCTGCAAGCGCGCGATACCGATTGGCTCCAGGCCGATGCCGCCGGGCTGGCCGAAGCCGTGTATGCCCCCGGCGAGAAACCCGCCTCCCAAGCCCGCGCCCTCTCCGCCGTGAAGCAGCTCTACGGCTTGCTCCAGCTGCAAAACCGCCGCAGCGACAACCCCACGCAATCCCTTTCCCCGCCGCGCAACGGCCGCGCCCTGCCGCCGCTCATCAGCGAAGCGCAAATCGACGCGCTGCTCGCCGCGCCCGACACCGGCACCATCTTCGGCCTGCGCGACAAAGCTGTGCTCGAAACCCTGTATGCCTCCGGCCTGCGCGTATCCGAAGCTGCTGAAATGCAGTTGCAGGATTTGGATTTGCAGCGCGGCGTGGTGACCGTAATCGGCAAGGGCAACAAGCAGCGTATCGTGCCGCTGGGCGCCGAAGCCGTGCACTGGCTGGAACGCTACCTGAAAGAAGCGCGCGGCTCGCTGCTCAAGCAAGCCCCGTGCAACGCCGTATTCGTGGGGCAGAAGCGCATGGGCATCAGCCGCCAGCTGGTGTGGCAGATGGTGAAGCGCTACGCGGCCGAAACCGGCATCAGCTCGCTCAGCCCGCACAGCCTGCGCCACGCCTTTGCCACCCATCTGGTGAACCACGGCGCCGATTTGCGCAGCGTGCAGATGATGCTCGGCCATGCCAGCCTGAACACCACGCAAATCTACACCCACGTGGCCAACGAGCGGCTCAAGCAGATGGTGGAGCAGCATCATCCGCGGGGCTAGCGGCGGCAGAAAGTGCATGATCGTTTTCAGGTAGCCTTCAAGGCTACCTGAAAAATTTCCGTGCATCCCAACAGGCAAGCTACCCCGCCCGGCAGGCCGCCCGCCAGCTTTTCAGGTAGCCTGCCAGGCCGTTTTGTGGGAAAATCCGCACGTTTAAAATTATTCAAATCGGGCGAAATATTATGTTGGACAGAGAAGGTTATCGCCCCAATGTCGGCATCATCATCACCAACCAGCGCAACGAAGTGTTTTGGGGCAAACGCGTGCAGGAGCATTCCTGGCAGTTTCCGCAGGGCGGCATCAAGCCCGGCGAAAGCCCCGAAGCCGCCATGTATCGCGAGTTGGCCGAAGAAGTGGGCCTTCTGCCGCACCACGTGAAAATCCTCGGCCGCACGCGCGACTGGCTGCGCTACGACGTGCCCGGCAACTGGGTGCGCCGCCAATGGCGCGGGGCATACCGCGGGCAGAAGCAGATTTGGTATCTGCTGCGGCTCATCGGCCGCGAAAGCGATGTGCACCTGCGCGCCAGCAGCCAGCCCGAGTTTGACGCCTGGCGCTGGCACGACTACTGGGCGCCCATCGAAGAAGTGATTGAATTTAAAAAAGACGTTTACACCAATGCCCTGCAGGAGCTTTCCCGCTTCCTGCACAATCTGGAAAGCCTGGAGCAGTTTAACCAGCGCTAGGCCTCCCTGCCCAAAGAGTGAAAGACACCGCCGATGAGCGACATCCTCACCCACATCCTCGCCACCAAACATCAAGAAGTGGCCGCCGCGCAAGCCGCGCTGCCCTTGACCGAAGTGCGCGCCCGCGCCGCCGATATGCCGCCGCCGCGCGGCTTTGTGCAAGCCATGCGCGCCAAGCATGGCCAAGGGCAGGCCGCGCTGATTGCCGAAATCAAAAAAGCCAGCCCCAGCAAAGGCCTGATCCGCCCCGATTTCCAGCCCGAGCAGCTGGCGCGCGCCTATGAGGCCGCCGGCGCCGCCTGCCTTTCCGTGCTCACCGACGAGCAGTATTTCCAAGGCTCGGCAGGCTACCTGAAAACCGCCCGCGCCGCCGTGGCGCTGCCCGTGTTGCGCAAAGATTTTATGGTGAGCGCCTATCAAATCTACCAATCCCGCGCCATGGGCGCCGACGCCGTGCTGCTGATTGCCGCCGCGCTCGGCCAAGCCCAGCTTGAAGAGTTGGAGGGCATCGCGCACGAATTGGGCATGGCCGTGCTGCTGGAGCTGCACGATGCCGGGGAGCTGGAAAAATGCCGCCGCCTCGCCACCCCGCTTGTCGGCGTGAACAACCGCAACCTGCGCACCTTTGAAGTGAGCCTGCAGCAAACGCTGGATTTGCTGCCCGAAATCGCCGGAGAAGGCCGCGTAATCGTTACCGAAAGCGGCATCCGCAGCCGCGAAGACGTGCAGTTTATGCGCCGCCACGGCGTGCACAGCTTCCTGATTGGCGAAACTTTTATGCGTGCCGTAGACGTGGGCGCGGAAGTGGAAAAACTGTTTGCTTGAGTTTTCAGGTAGCCTTTTGCAGAGCTGGGGCTACCTGAAAAAGTTCATGGCAGGTTTGAGGCTTGATTTTGACGCAAGGAGTAGGCATGAAACGTTTTCCAGCCATGCTAGCGCTGCTGTTGCTGCCTGCCGCCACCCTGGCCAAACAGCCGGCAGGGCAGGCGCCATGCCCGCAGGTGAACCGCGACAGCATCGAGGTGCTCACTTATCTGTATGCCTGCACCAATCACGATGCCGCCGAGCTGCCCGCCGCCGCCGAGCAGCAGTCCGACAAACTGATGCAGCTGGCCGGCCAATGCTCCGGCAGCGACCAAGAAACCTGGTGGCGGCAAAACGGCGCACAGATGGCCGCCGAGCGCGCCCGCTACGAGCCCGCGGCCGATGTAGACACAGCGGCGGTGTGCCGCCAGCGCAGCGCGCATATCCGGCGCATCCTGCGGCGCTACCGCTGAATTGCAAAATATTTCAGGTAGCCTCAAGCTGCTTTGAGGGCAGGGCAGGCTACCTGAAAAAAGAAACCCCATTCGAAACCACCCAGAGACATCGATATGACCCAAGACAAAATCCTGATTCTCGATTTCGGTTCGCAAGTAACCCAGCTCATCGCCCGCCGCGTGCGCGAGGCGCATGTGTATTGCGAGCTGCACCCCTACGATATGCCGCTTGCCGAGATTAAAGCCTTCAATCCCAAAGGCATCATCCTCTCCGGCGGCCCCAATTCGGTGTACGATTCCGACTATCAGGCCGACACCGGCATTTTCGACTTGGGCGTGCCCGTGCTCGGTATCTGCTATGGCATGCAGTTTATGGCGCACCACCTCGGCGGCAAAGTCTCCCCCGGCGACCAGCGCGAATTCGGCTATGCCGAAGTGAAAACCACCGACAGCCCGCTCACCGCCGGCCTGAGCGATGGCGAGCCGAACACGCTGGAAGTGTGGATGAGCCACGGCGACAAAGTGTCCGCCCTGCCCGAAGGCTTCCGCATTTTCGGCGACACGCTCTCCTGCCCCGTGGCCATCATGGGGCACGAAGCCAAACGCTTCTACGGCATCCAGTTCCACCCCGAAGTCACGCACACCAAACAAGGCCGCGCCCTGCTCAACCGCTTCGTGCTGGACATTTGCGGCGCCAAGCCGGGCTGGACTATGCCCAATTATGTGGATGAAATGGTGGCCAAAATCCGCGAGCAGGTGGGCGATGAGGAAGTGATCCTCGGGCTTTCCGGCGGCGTGGATTCCTCCGTGGCCGCCGCGCTCATACACCGCGCCATTGGCGACCAGCTCACCTGCGTGTTTGTCGATCACGGCCTGTTGCGGCTGGACGAGCGCACCGCCGTGCTCGATATGATGGGGCGGCATTTCGGCGTGCACGTGGTGCATGTGGATGCCTCCGAGCAGTTTTTGGGCAAACTCGCCGGCGTAACCGACCCCGAGCGCAAACGCAAAATCATCGGCGCCGAGTTTATCGAAGTGTTCCAACGCGAAGCCGCCAAGCTGAAAAACGCCAAATGGCTGGCGCAGGGCACGATTTATTCCGACGTGATCGAAAGCGCCGGCGCCAAAACCAAAAAGGCGCACGCCATTAAGAGCCACCACAACGTGGGCGGCCTGCCCGAAACCCTCAACCTGAAGCTGCTCGAGCCCCTGCGCGACCTGTTTAAAGACGAAGTGCGCGAGCTCGGCCTCACCCTCGGCCTGCCCAAAGAAATGATCTACCGCCACCCCTTCCCCGGCCCCGGCTTCGGCGTGCGCATTTTGGGCGAAGTGAAACGCGAATACGCCGAGCTCTTGCGCCGCGCCGACGCCATCTTCACCGAAGAGCTGCGCAACACCTTCAATGAAGAAGGCCAATCGTGGTACGACCTCACCAGCCAGGCCTTCACCGTATTCCTGCCGGTGAAATCCGTGGGCGTGATGGGCGACGGCCGCACTTATGAATACGTGGTGGCACTGCGCGCCGTCATCACCAGCGATTTCATGACCGCACATTGGGCCGAGCTGCCCTACGATTTGCTGGGCAAAGTGTCGAACCGCATCATCAACGAAGTGCGCGGCATCAACCGCGTGGTGTACGACATCAGCGGCAAACCGCCCGCCACGATTGAGTGGGAATAACCGGTGCAGGATTTTCAGGTAGCCTCAGCATGAATACAGGCTACCTGAAAATATTTGCTACAGATAAACTGCCTGTTATAGAAACGAAACCATCAGCTATATTTTCAGGTAGCCTCCCCGCTTTGCAGGCTACCTGAAAATCCTTTCCAACCCTCCACCCACAACACCGCCATGGCCCTACAACTCAACCTCTTCCCCGTTACCCCCTTCCGCCAAAACTGCTCCCTGCTGTGGGACGAACAAAGCAAAGAAGCCGTGTGGATCGACGTGGGCGGCGAAGCCGAATGGCTGCAGGGCGAAGCCGCCAAACTCGGCTTGCAGCCCAAAGCAATCTGGCTCACCCACGGCCACCTCGACCATGCCGCCGGCGTGGCCGACATGATCGCCCGCACCCCGCTGCCCGTTATCGGCCCGCACCGCGCCGACCAATGGCTGCTCGACAGCCTGCCCGACACCACCGCCGGCTTCGGCTTCCCCGTTTCCCCGCCCGTGCAGCCCACGCGCTGGCTGGAAGAGGGCGACGAGCTTAGCGTGGGCGGCTACCGCTTCCAAGTGCTGCACGCCCCCGGCCACACCCCCGGCCACGTTGTGTTTTACTGCGCCGAAGCCAAACTCTTGATTGCCGGCGACGTATTGTTCTACGAATCCATCGGCCGCACCGACTTCGAGCGCAGCAGCCATGCCGACCTCCTGCGCAGCATCCGCGAAAAACTGCTGGTGTTGCCCGAAGACACCATCGTCGTGCCCGGGCACGGCCGCACCACCACCATCGGCCACGAAAAGCGGCACAATCCCTTCCTGCTCGGCTAGCTCAACCCGATTTCCCCTGCCCAAAGCCGCTGTGGTAGGGGAAAATCAGCCTGCCCCGCGCAAGATAATTGCAAAGACGGCCACCGTTAAGATGCATGCATTCCGCTGCCGCCGTAAATCTTGGTTAATCCCTCTTTTTATGCCCAAACCTTTAGACTAAGATAGCTCCACCCCTGCCCAGTGCAGGCGGCATTTTCTAACCTTATAGGAAAAGCATGATGAAAGTACGTACTTGGGCTGTGCCCGCCTCATTGGCTCTGCTGCTGACCGCCTGCGCGGCGCCCATGCATGCAGACGACGGCGACCACAACCGGCCGCCCCCCCATCGTTATGAAGAGCAGCGCCGCGACGACATGCAAGATCGCCGCGACGACCGCGACCATCAGCGCCGCCCGCGCCACGAACGCCACGGCCGGCAAGGCATCGAGCGCTTCAGCTGCGAAAACGGCTTGAGCGTGAGCGTGCGCCAGGAAGGCACCGGCCGCGTGAGCCTCCAGCTCGACGACAAACGCGCCGTGCTTACCAGCGCCGTTGCCGCTTCCGGCGAGCGCTACACCAGCAACCGCGGCCTGTTCGGCAGCGGCGCGGAATGGCACCGCAAAGGCAACGAAGCCGTGTTCAGCTTCAAAGACCCCTACGGCAACCAGGTGGAGACCTCCTGCCAACGCCGTTAATTTGATTTGAATTCAATCGCCGCATGAGTGAAATCAGGCCGGCAGCCGCGGAGCAATCCGCTGCTGCCGGTTTTTGCTGCCTGCAAGAAAAGGCTACCTGAAAAATCTGCCGTGGGATTTTCAGGTAGCCTTTTGTGTGCCGATAATGCTTGTTCAGGCAAGGGCTTATTTTTCCTCTTTCTCGGGGCGTTTCCAGCCGGTGAGCGTGGTTTGGCGGGTGCGGGCGAGGGTGAGCGCATCTTCGGGGCAGCTGCGGGTGAGCGTGCTGCCGGCGCCGGTGGTGGCGCGGTGGCCGATGGTGAGCGGGGCCACGAGCATGTTGCCGGAGCCGATGCGCACTTCGTCGCCGATAATGGTGCGGTGTTTGTGCACGCCGTCGTAGTTGCAGGTGATGGTGCCGGCGCCGATGTTGCTGCGGCTGCCGATTTGGGCGTCGCCGAGGTAGGTGAGGTGGTTGGCTTTGCTGCCGCGGCCGATGGTGCTGTTTTTCACTTCCACGAAGTTGCCGATGTGTACTTCGTCGGCAAGGTCGGCATGGGGGCGCAGGCGGGCGAAGGGGCCGATGCGGGCGCTGCTGCCGATGCGGCAGTTTTCGAGGTGGGAGAAGGGCTCGATAACGGTGTGGCTGCCGATCACGGCGTTTTTGATCACGCAGTTGGCGCCGATGGATACGTTGTGGCCGAAGCGGTTTTCGCCTTCGAGCACCACGTTCACGTCGATGACCACGTCTTGGCCGTGTTCGAGGCTGCCGCGCAGGTCGAAACGCTCGGGGTCGCGCAGGGTGAGGCCGGCTTGCAGCAGGGCTTCGGCCTGTTCGCGCTGGAAGATGCGTTCGAGCTCGGCGAGCTGGGCTTTGTTGTTCACGCCGGCGGCGAGGTGGGAGGCGGCCACTTGTACGGGGTGCACGGCCACGCCGCTTTGCCGGGCGAGGCGGATCACGTCGGTGAGGTAGTATTCGCCTTGGGCGTTGTTGCTGGAGAGTTGGGCGAGCCAGCCGGCGAGGTGGCGGTTGGGCAGCACGAGGATGCCGGTGTTGATTTCGCGGATGGCTTTTTGCTCGGGGCTGGCGTCTTTTTCTTCCACGATGGCGTCCACTTGGCCTTCGGCGTTGCGGATGATGCGGCCGAGGCCGAAGGGGTTGGGCGGGATGTCGGTGAGCAGGCCGACTTCGTCGCCGGCGGCATCGAGCAGGGCTTGGAGCGTTTCGCGGTTGATGAGGGGCACATCGCCGGAGAGGATGAGGGTGCGGCCTTCGGCGCCGAGGTGGGGCAGGGCGGTTTGCACGGCGTGGCCGGTGCCGAGCTGCTCGGTTTGTTCCACCCAGTTTACGTCGTTGCGGCTTATTTTTTCGCGCACGAGCTCGCGGCCGTGGCCGATGACGACGTTGATGCTTTGCGGCTTCAGGCTTTGCGAGGTGCGGATAATGCGCTCGAGCATGCTTTGGCCGCCGATTTGGTGCAGCACTTTGGGCAGGGCGGAATGCATGCGGGTGCCTTTGCCGGCGGCGAGGATGACGATGTGGAGGGGGGTGGGCATGGCTGGTTTTCTCGGATTGGTTGTTGGGCGGGCAAATTGTTTGCGGTGTTTTCCCGGCTTTATGAAGCGGGGGAATGGGTTTCAGGTAGCCTTTGAGGCTACCTGAAAATGTTGGGGCTGCCTGAAACGGTGTTTTATTGGGCGGGGTGAATGGTTTGCCCGCCGGAGGTGTCGGGGGCGGCTTCGTTGCTCCAGGTGGTGCGCGGCACGCTGTGCTGGTGTTCTTCGCGGGTAACGGGCACGGGCACGGGGCGGTATTCGTTGTAGCGCTGGTTGCGGGAGAAGGTACCGTCTTGATACACGACGGGGGTGCCGGGGGCGTAGCGCTGGCGCAGGCCGGTTTTGCCGTGTTGGTCTTGGTAGGTTTCCCAGGTGCAGGCGGAGAGGGAGAGGAGGGCGAGCAGTAGGACGGCGGGGCGCATGATGTTTCCTTTGTGTTGTTGGGGTTGCTTGGGTCATTATAACGCGAACGGCGGGGGCTGGCTGTGGGGCTGCTTGAAAATGGTGTTGCCTGTTGCGGGGCGGCGATTTCGGGTGGGCTTGGGCGGCTGGTGTGGGGCTACCTGAAAATGGCGGGGCGGGCTTTGAACGGCTTATTTTTCAGGTAGTCTTTTGCGATACAATCCGCGCAGTTTTGAATTAGCGCTGAAGATAAAAGGGAAAATATGCATAAACGGGAAGACGATCGTTATGCACCGCCGCTGAGTGTGGCGGAAGAGGCGGACGTGGTGGCGAATGTTGAAGCCGGCCGGTTGCCGGCGTGGCGGGCGTTTGTTTGGTTTGGGACGGCTTGGGCTTTGTTTTGGCAGCGGGCTGGCTGGTGGTTTGGGCTGGTGTTGGCTTGGACGATTTTGTCGTCTGTGCTGGCTGCGCTGGCAGAGCTGATCACGCCTACTCTGATTTCTTTTTTCCCTGCGGTGCACGATTTTGCCGTGGTATTTGCTACGGCGGGGGCGGCTTATGCGGCGGAGCGGGTGGGGCGGAAAGTCCGTGTTGATTGGCGTGCGGGCTTGGTGGTGTTGGTGCGGTGTGCCGGGGCGTTGGCGCTGCTGGGTTTGCTGAATGTGGTGTTTGACCAGTTATTGCTTCGGGTGGAGGGGTTGCTGGGGATTTATGTGGTCAATATGCGGGGTAAACCGTCATCGCTGCTGAGTGGAGCGGCAGACTGGATCATGTATTGGAATTGGCTGTTTTTTATATTGGCATATCTGTTGCCGAACGGGGTGGCGCCGGTGCTGGTGGTGTGCCGCCGGGCGGGGGTGGCGAGGGCTTGGGCGGCGGGTTGGCGCGGAGTGGGACGTAATGCGGGCGGGGTGGCACTGGCTGTGGTGTTGGCTACCTTGTTGGGTCTGGCGGTGCGGGTGGTGTTGGGCATAGCTGTAGCGCTGGCTCAACCTAAAGTAATATCGATAGCGGCGATGGATACGGTGCCGCCCGTGTGGCTTTGGCGGATAGTGGCTCTGGCGGACAATATGTTTGGCTTATTTTTGATGCTGGTGCTGTATGCGGCGTGTCGGGATGTGTTTTTTGAGAAAAAGGATGAATGAAGCAGGCTGCTTGAAAGCGTAGCGGCGTTTCCGCGCGGCTCAAAATTTTCAGGTAGCCTTTTGCTTGCTGGTGTGAGAAAGGTCTCTGCTTTGAGTCTACCTGAAAATAGGTGGTGTTCTGGCTGCTTCGGCGGTGGGGTGGTAGAGTGGCGGGGCGGCGCTGTGCCGTTTAACCGATTGGAAAAAAGGAGAAAATGATGAAACGTTTGGCTTGGCTGCTGGCGGCCGCTTTGGCGGCGGGGAGTGTGCAGGCGGCGCCGGAGGGGGATACGGGCTATGCGCACGGGGCGAACCATTGCTATGGTTTCCGTGTGCCGGCGGGCTGGATTCAGGATAACCGGCTGTTGGCGGACAAGGGCGTGCCGATGGTGTTTCTGCCGCAGGAGGGCGGGCTGCGTGCGGCGCGGGTGATGATGTATACGGGCAGCATTGCCCCCCGGCCGGGCGGGAGCTTTGCCGAGGCGGTGCGGGCGCAGGTGAACGATGTGGCGGCGCAGTATGCCGGGTCGGGTGAGCAAATCCGGCCGGCGATGGTGCGACGCATCCGTTCGCGCGGCAGCTCGGGCGAGCTGTGGCGCTTTACGGGCTATCGCAGCGGCGGGCAGGAGCTGGCGGCGTATTTTCCGGGCCGGCGCTCGGTGAATTATTTTGTGGCGCAGGTGCCGGCGCGGGCGGATGCGGCGGCAGTGGAGTCGGCTTTGCTCCGGCTGGCGGGCAGCTACCACGAGCGGGAATCTTGCCCGCCTTGCCGCGAGCAGGGGTGTGCTGGGGAGTAATGGTGCGGTGAGGCAAACAGGCTACCTGAAAAGTGGTTTGCCAGTTTCCAGGTAGCCTTTAAATGGCACTTGGCTGGCGGGCTAGGGCAGCTCGATTTTGATAATTTTCTGGTCAAACAGCCGCTTGCCCCAGCCGGTGCGGTAAATCAGGCGGAAGAGCCAAGGGTAGCGGTGGCCGCAGCGCCGGCTCAATCTGCCCACCACGCGCACTTTGCTGCCGGGCAGCCATGCTTCCATCACCCGGGCATCGGGCAGCGACCATTTGAATTCGGGCGACTGCGCCATTTTGCCCAGCGCATCGTGCCGCTTGGCGCGGCCGACGGCCACCGGCGGCAGCATGTCGAACACCAGCACGGCGTGCGGCAGCGTGCGGGCAATCATGGCCAGCAGGGCTTTGACCTGCGCTTCTTCGAAATACATCAGCACGCCTTCGGTGAGCAGCAGCACTGGTTTGCCGTGTGCGGCGGCGGTGTGCGCCCAGCTTTCGTCAAACATGGAGGCGGCTAGGTAGTGGTTGCCCGATTCGGGCAGCAGTTGGCGCCGGATGCCGATGACGTTGGGCAAATCCAGGTCGTACCAGGCGGTAACGGGCGGGCGGCCGAGGCGTTCGAAGCGTGCGTCCAGCCCGGCGCCGAGCTGCACGACCACGCAGTCGGGGTGTTGCGCGATAAAGCGTTGCGCCTCTTCGTCGATGAGGGCGGCGCGGGCGCAGCAGCCGGGCTGCGACAGTTTCGATTTGGCGAAGATGCTGAAATCGTAGTTGATTTGCCGCAGCATCTGCACGGCGGCGGCGTCTTTGATGAGGGCGTCGGCACGATCGTATTCCACCGCCTTGGCCCACAGCGGGATGAGCATGGTGGTGGAGAGTTGGCTGATGGTGTCGGAGGAAAGGCGTTGGTTCATGGAAACTCCCGAGAGAGGCAAAGAGCGTGGGCAGGCTACCTGAAAGCGTGGGCTTCAACGAAGTTAAAGCGTGCGCTTCGGCGAAGCTGAAAATATTTCGGTGTAGCCGGAAAGGGATGGGGGTTCGGGAGCGGTTGGTGTATTGAGTAGGTTGCCGTTTTATTCGGTTGACATTTGTGTTTCGGGCAGCCTTTGCTTATGTGGCGTGGGTAAAAGAGGCTACCTGAAAAATGGTGGGCAAAGTTTCAGGTAGCCTTTTGCTTTATTTCGACAGGTAGTCCAGCGGATTGACGGCGCGGTTGTTGATGCGCACTTCGAAGTGCAGCTTCACGCGGTCGGTGCCGCTGCTGCCCATGCTGCCGATGGTTTGCCCGGCGGATACCTGCTGGCCTTCGCGCACGCTGATTTGGCTGTTGTGGGCGTAGGCGGTGAGCATGCCGCCGGTGTGGTTGATGAGGATGAGTTTGCCGTAGCCGCGGATGCCTTCGCCCACGTAGCTCACGCGGCCGGGCGCGGCGGCTTTCACGGGTGTGCCGGCAGTGCCGGCGATGTCGATGCCTTTGCTGGAGCCGCCGTTGAACGGGGTGATGATTTCGCCGCGTGCCGGCCATTGCAGGCTGCTGGGCGCGGCGGTGGTGCGCTCGGCGGGGGCGCGGCTCACCGGCCGGTTGGCGGCGGTGCTGCTGCGGGCATTGCTGCCGCCGCGGGCGTGGCCCACGCGCAGGCGCTGGCCCACTTCGAGCTGGGAGGGGTTTTTCAGGTTGTTCCATGCCATCAGGCGGGATACGGGCTGGTTGAAGCGGCGGCTGATACGGTAGAGCGTGTCGCCGCGCTGTACGCGGTAGTATTGGTCGCCGGTGCCGGTGCCGACGCAGGCTGCTAGAAGGGTGGTACACAAGAGAACGGTGCAGGCGGAAGAGAATTTCAAGGTGTGCACTCCGGTTGAAGCGGCAGCAGGGCTACCTGAAAAGGAAAGATACAGCGGGCGCGGGCAAACCGATTTGGCCGTTTGCCGGGCTCGCTGCCGAGAAGGTGTGCCTATCATACTATAGGAAATGGCAGGGAAACAAACCGGGCGGGCGGCTAAGGCGCTTGCAAACGGGGTATGATAGGGCCGTTTGCCAAATACCGCGCAAGGAGTGAGCCATGCCTTCTGCATTCAACCCGCAGGCCGAAGCCGAGATTTACTGCCTGCTGTTCGAACAATACGAAACGCTGGATTTAATGGGGCTGGTGGAGTTTTTATTCCGCCTGCCGCGAGCTAGGCTGCATTATGTGTCGAGGGGCGGCGGCATGGTGGACAGCCGGCAGGGTTTTGCCGTGCAGACGCAGCGGCTGGAAAGGCTACCTGAAAATGCTGTCTTGCTGATACCGGGCGGGCAGGGCACGCGGCCGCTGGTGCGGGATACGGCTTTCCTGCGCGATTTGGGCGCATGGCTGGACCAGGCCGCCTGCTGTTTGGCGGTGTGTACCGGCGCGGCGCTGTTGGCCGCCAGCGGCAGGCTGGACGGCTTGCCGGCCACGTCAAACAAAAAGGCTTTCGATTGGGTGCGCTCGGTAAACGACAAGGTGGCTTGGCAGCCGGCGGCACGTTGGGTGACGTCGGGGCGGTTCTACACTTCTTCGGGCGTATCGGCGGGCATGGACATGGCGCTGGGCTTCATCGCCGACCACTACGGCCGCGCTCAAGCGGAGGAAATCGCCGCGCATTGCGAATATATTTGGCACAGCAATCCGGCGGGCGACCCGTTTGCCAGCCGCTCAGGAATTTTCAGGTAGCCTCTGCCGGCTGCGCAAAAGCCGGGGAAACTTTGCAGAATGGGCGCTTGATTTTGCGCTTGGCGGGCAGATATAGGGGAGGGCGCGGTGCTGTGGCCGAGCCGAGGCTACCTGAAACGGGGTAAAGCACAGCTTCGGCGAAACTCAACGTTAGAAAGATTAGTTTGAAAGGAAACTCAATGCGTTACCTAGGGATTTGGCTCTTGCTGCTGGCGGGGGCGGAAGCGGCTTCGATTGTGATGGTGGCCGAGCGGCTCGGCGGGCTGCCCACGCTGCTGCTGATGATTTTGTCGTTTATGGCTGGGCTGGCCATGCTGCGCAATCTGGGCTTTTCTTCGGTGATGCTGGCCGGCTCGCTGTTTCACAATCAGGGCGAGCTGTCGTTTTACCAAATGCTGTGGCCGCTGCGCTATATTGTGGCGGCGCTGCTTTTGATGTCGCCGGGCTTTGTGTCCACGCTTTTGGCCTGCGTGCTGATGCTGCCGATTAAGGGCGGCCCCTCGGCGGTGCGCCCCGAGCAAATGGGGCAGGGTTACCGCGCTTCGGGCTACCGCGCAGACGGCGACATCATCGACGGCGAGTTTGAAACCGTGCGCCCGCAGGAAGAGCGCGGGGAAACCCGCCTGCTGGAACAGCACGACGGCGAGCCGCCGCGCCAAGGCTGATTCCAGCCCAACTCTTTTAAGTCTAACTCCGCGCAAAAAGGCTACCTGAAAAATATACACGCTGTTTTTCAGGTAGCCTTTCCCTTATCCGCCGCGCGTGTACAATACGCCTTTTCCCCGTAATGGCAAATCCGGCAACATGAAACCCAACAGTCTCACGCAACGCCCCATCGGCGTATTCGACTCCGGCGTCGGCGGTCTCACCAACGTGCGCGCCCTGATGGAGCGGCTGCCCAACGAAAACATCATCTATTTCGGCGACACCGCCCGTGTGCCCTACGGCGTGAAATCGCGCAGCACCATCGAAACCTACACCGGGCAAATTGTAGAATTCCTCATGCAGCACGACGTGAAAGCGCTCGTGATTGCCTGCAACACCATCGCCGCCGTGGCCGGCGCCAAAGTGCGGCAGATGGCCGGCAGCATGCCCGTGCTCGACGTGATCAGCGCCGGCGCACAGGCCGCCCTGCGCACCAGCCGCAACGGCCACATCGGCATCATCGCCACCTCCACCACCGTCAATTCCAACGCCTACGCCCGCGCCATCCACGCGCAAAACCCGCAGGCGCGCGTGCCCTCCCAAGCCTGCCCGCTGCTCGTGCCGCTGGTGGAAGAAGGCTGGCTCGAGCACGAAGTCACCCGCCTCACCGTGCGCGAATACCTCAAGCCGCTCCTAGCCGAAGACATCGACACCCTCGTGCTCGGCTGCACCCACTACCCCCTGCTCAAACCCCTGCTGCAAAGCGAAGCCCCGCACCTCGCCCTGGTGGATTCCGCGCTCACCACCGCCGAAGCTACCGCCGAAGCCCTCGCCGCCGCCGGCCTGCTCAACACCGGCGCCGCCCCCGCCGACTACCGCTTCTACGTGAGCGACATCCCCCTGCGCTTCCGCACCATCGGCGAACGCTTCCTCGGCCGCAGCATGGAGCAGATAGAAATGATGCGGCTGGGATGAGGGCGCCCAAACATTTTCAGGTAGCCCTGAGCGGCATCACAGGCTACCTGAAAAATATTTCCACCACTTTTCAAATAATCACATCATGACCAAAACCGTTATCCTCATCTCCGGCCGCGGCAGCAATATGCAGGCCGTGGTGCAAGCCAATATTCCCAACCTGCACATCGCCGCCGTCCTCTCCGACAACCCCCAAGCCCCCGGCCTCGCCTGGGCGGCAGGGCAGGGCATCCCCACCGCCGCCCTCACCCCCAAAGACTACCCCGGCCGCGCCGCCTTCAACCAAGCCATGCTCGAGCTTGTGGCCGGCCACGAGCCCGACCTCGTCCTCCTCGCCGGCTACATGCGCATCCTGCCGCCCGAATTTTGCAGCCGCTTTGCCAATAAAACCATCAACATCCATCCCTCCCTGCTGCCCGCCTTCCCCGGCTTGCACACCCACCAGCGCGCCCTTGACGAAGGCTGTCGCCTCGCCGGCTGCACCGTACACTTCGTCACCGCCGAGCTCGATTGCGGCCCCATCATCGCCCAAGGCGCCGTGCCCGTGTACGATTCCGACACCGCAGACACCCTCGCCGAGCGCGTGCTCAAGGTTGAACACCGGCTGCTGCCCCAAGCCGTGGCCGACTTCGCCGCCGGCCACCTCCGCATCCAAGGCAAACGCGTGTTTAACCGCCGCAGCGCAGGCGAAGCCGGGCTGGATTAAGGGAGCAAACCCATGAGCTATCTCGTTTACCTGCTCAACGACCGCCCCGCCAAACAGCCCAAAATTCTCGATAGTTTCAGCGACACCGCCCGCCTGCTGAAAGAACAGTTTCAGCTCGAAGCCTGCCACGATGCCAGCGGCAATTTCATCTGCTTCGCCCCGCCCGAACAGGCCGAAAGGCTACCTGAAAACGAGCATAGCGAGTTTCTGCGAAGCAAAAATACGCAAAGCGAATTTTCGCGAAGCAAAAACAAACAGAGTGAGTTTCTGCGAAGCCAAAACGAGCTAGGCGAAGACACCGCCGTCTTCTACCAACACAACGAGCAAGAAGGCGACAGCCTGTGGCTGAAAAACCCAAGCGAAAGCCAGCTCCAATTGTTGCTCGACATCATGCTCGCGCTCAACGACGGCAGCTATGTGCTCGGCGATGCGGGCGAAAGCTACCGTGTAAAGAAAGGTGCAGTTGTCTACACCGAACCGCCCGAACCGCCTTCGGGCTGGCGGGGTAAAGCCCTCTAATTTTGGTATTCTTGGGGTTTCTCGATGACTTTGGCCATCCTGTTTTTATTGGTGCAACTTATCTTGCACCGCCTCGGCTGGATGTAGGGTAGGCAGGGAAGGCGCCGCAATTTGCTGGCACAAAATGCCGGAGCGTGGCGTGGCAGGTTTAAGCAACCTGCCCGCCATTTCTTTTTTCAGGTAGCCTCTCCGCGCCCGAAGGCTACCTGAAAAATAGAGCGGCTAGGGCGGATTAATATGCAATGATACAAAGCGAGCCGGTTAAGTTAATTCGCTATAAAACGCTACCCTCGGCGCGGCTTGCACACTTCATTGCAATATTCCAACAATCTGCTTCGTTAAAATAGTTTAAGATTGTTAATGCTGCCATTACGCAATACAATTCAGGCAGCAAAAGGAGTAAACACAATCCGTTGCCTATTCACAATCATCTTATCGATTTCATATTAAGGAGAACATCATGAAAAAAGTTTTGGCCACGCTGCTCGTCCTTTCCCTTCCCGCCGTCGCCCTGGCCGACGACAACCGCGGTTTCTATGTGCAAGCCGACCTCGGCCATGCAAGGGTGAAGCTGCATGACAGCGAAGAAGCCCTGAGCGCCAAAGGCTTCAGCCCGCGCCTGTCTGTGGGCTACGATTTCGGCGATTTCCGCGTGGCGGCCGACTACACCCACTATAAGAGCGAAAGCGGCCACGAAACTTATCCGGTAGGCGGGGAAGATTGGGAATACAAATTCCGCAGCTTCGGCGTGTCTGCCATTTACGATATCGACTTGAACGCCCCGGTGAAGCCCTATGTAGGCGCGCGCATCGACGTCAACCACCTGTCGTTCGACGATCATGACTACGCTCCCGGTTATGACGACAATTACCACTTCAGCAAAACTAAAACCGGCGTAGGCGCCCTGCTCGGCGTGGGCTACAACATCACCCAAAACATCACCCTGGATGCAGGCTACCGCTACAACTACTGGGGCAAATTCGACGGCACGAAGCTGGATTCCCACGAAGTTTCCGCCGGCCTGCGCGTGAGATTCTGATTTGCCGCAACCTGCGTGCCGCAAACCGCCCGAAGCTGCTAGGCTCGGGTGGTTTTTTATTGGCGCGGGGCGGGCAATCTTTTTCAGGTAGCCTCTCCCTGCTTGGAGGCTACCTGAAAAACAGGGCAAGGCTCGTTTGCATATAAATGCCCACCCGCCAGCCTCCCCGCCGGCAACGGATACGGCTATAATCTGGCCGAAGTAAATACTCTGAAGCCTTTGCAAACTCCCCGTCTTTGGGCACACTTCTTCGCGATGCGCTTCTCAAACGCTTGCCTACCCGCACGGTATGTCTGCGCGTTTTGCGATGCTATCGCTTTGAATTGTGCCCAAATCCGAGGCTTTGCAAAGGCTTCAGGTAAATCCAACCATTTTCTATTTTCAGGTAGCCTGCGGCCTGCCTGCCCAAACGAGGTGTGATATGGCTTTCGTGATAACCCTATTGCTGTTGCTGTTCGGCATTATCGTGGGGATGCTGTTTCAAACCCGCATGCAGCAGCAGGATCTGGCCGAAAAATTATCGCGGCTGCAAACGGAAGTGGAAAAACTGCGCCGCCGCCCGCCCGTTTCAGAGCAAAAGCTACCTGAAAACGCAGCAGGCGAGTCTCCGCGCAGCACAGCCGGGCGCGGTGAACTGCCGCCAAGCCAGCAAGGCGGCCTCTATGCCAGCGCCCGCAGCGAGCCGCATACCGGCGCTTCGCAGCCCGATTTCGGCGGCTGGCCGTACAACCCCGATGTGCCCACTGCCGCCGCTTCCGGCGCGACAAGACCTCATTTCTCCGCATACGATTCCCTTTCTCCCGCAACTTCCGCCCGCCTGCCTGCCGATGCCCAGCCGGCCGACGTTTCGGTGCATCCGCTGGCGGCGCCATCCGCCCCATCTGCGTCCGAGCCAACCCAGCCGCCGTTTTCAGGTAGCCTCACGCCCGAGGCGGCTGCTGCGCCACTTCATCCACAATCTCCTGTTTCTCCTGCCGCTCCTGCTTCTGCCGCTCAGCCCGCTCCCGCAGCTTCAGGCAGCGGCGTGGTGCTGGGCAGCCGACCGGGCACGGTAAAAATCCGCAAACGGGTGCAGCCGGGCGAGCCGCATCTGGCGCCAACGCCTGCCCAGCCGCACGAACAGGCTGCGGCACGTGCGCCCTCTGCCGAAACCGGCCAAACTGCAAGCCAAGCCCGCCGTGCCGCCCGCCGCGCCGAGCCGCAGCGGGAAAGCGCGTTTGCCCCGCTGGTTGATTGGCTGATGCACGGCAACCTGCTGCTGAAAACCGGCATCGTGGTGCTGTTTTTGGGGCTGGTATTCCTGCTGCGCTTTGCTTCGGAGCGGATTCATGTGCCGATTGAAATGCGCTATCTCAGCGTGATGGGCTCCGGCTTGGCGGCGGCCGTGGCGGGCTGGGTGTTGCAGCGCCGCCGCCGCGAATACGGCCTGATTTTGCAGGGCTTCGGCATGGCGGTGATGTATCTTACCGTGCTGGCGGCGGTGAAGCTGCACCCGCTGCTGCCTTCGGGCACGGCCTTTGTGCTGATGGTGGCGCTGGTGTGCGCGATGGCGCTGATGGCGGTGCGGCAGGATGCCAAAATCATGGCGCAGGTGGCGCTCATCGGCGGTTTGGCCGCGCCGATGCTGGTGTCGGACGGCAGCGGCAGCCATGTGGTGCTGTTTACTTATCTTGCGCTGCTCAACACCGGCGTGGCGGCCATCGCCCGCTTCAAAACCTGGCGAAGCCTGAATTTAATCGGCTTTATCGGCACGCTGGCCATCGCGCTGATGTGGGGCACTTCGGAATACACGGTGGAGCGCTTTGCCAGCACCGAACCTTTCCTGCTCTACCATTGGCTGCTCTACACATTGGTGGCCTGCCTCTATGCGCTGCATCGCCGCGACGAAGCCGAAGAACACCACGTGCCCGACAATGCGGATCTGGACGAACTGGCCGACAGCCTGCTCACCCACGGCATGATCATCGGCGCCATCGACGGCATGCTGCTGTTCGGCACGGCTGCGGCGGCGTTTATGCTGCAATACCACATGCTGCCCGAGGGCGCGAACCATCTGGCGGCGGGCGCGTCGCTCGGTTTTGCCGGGGTTTATACCCTGCTGGCGGCCTGGTTTACCGGCAGCCGCGATTTCCCGCTGCTGCGGCAGGCTTTGGGCGCGCTCTCGCTGGTGTTTGTTACGCTGGCGGTGCCGCTGGCCTTCGAGCGGGAGGCTACGGTGGCGCTGTGGTCGCTGGAGGCGGGCTTGGTGTATGTGTTTGCGCTGCGCCAGAGAAGGCCGTACACGCGCGTGCTGGCGGCGCTGGTGTATCTGCTGTCGCTGGGCGCGCTGCTGGGCAGCGGTTTTGCGTTTGCGCCGGGCGGGGCAAACGAGCCGCTGCTGGACGGGCCGCTGGCCTCCACGTTTGCGGCGGCGCTGGCCGGCTTGGTGATGTATGCGGCCTGGCTGCGCTGGCGTTGCCGCGGGTCGGCCTATTGGGAGGCTTGGTGGCAGCAGGGCGTGCTGGGCGCGGGGCTGCTGCTCACGGGGCTGCTGCCGCTGATGAGCCTGCTGCAGCATTGGGCGATGGCGGCTTTGGCCGCGCTGGCTTGGGCGGCAGTGCGCGCGCAGGCCGAGCTGTTCCGCCGTTTTGCTGGCAATGCGGATTTTTCAGGTAGCCTCTTGGCGGAGGAAGATGAAGACGAAGGCAATGATGAAGCAGACGATTCGCCGGAGCTGCCCGTGGGGCTCAACCTGCTGCTGGCGGCGGCTTTGGGCTACGGCACGGCGGTGCTGCCGCTGCTGGGGGACGCGTTCGGCATGGCGGGCTGGGCGGCTACTGCGGCCTGCTGGGCGGCCACGCTGCTGCTGGGTGCGGCCGGCTATGCGCTGCACCATACAAACGAAACGGCGCCGGGCTACAGGCTACCTGAAAATGAGCGAAGCGAGTTTCGCCAAAGCAAACGCGTGGCGCGGCTGCGCAACCAACACCTTCGCCAAAACAGCGGCGGCCTGCCGCTAAACCAAGGCGCGGGCGGGCTGCTGACGGGCATGGCGCTGTTTGGCACGCTACTTTCCGCCGCCAATCTTTTGGGACACTTGCCCGAAGCGTGGGCGGATACGGCGCGGCTGTGGTATCTGCTGCTGCCGTTTGCGCTGTGGGCGGCGGCGGTGGCCTGGCTGGATTGGCGGCAGGGCAGGCGGGCGGCGCTGCTGCTGATACCGCTGATGCCGTGCCATGCGATGTGGCTGGCAGGCTGGCTGAACCGTGTGGGTTTTGCGCCGTATGCGTTTTCAGGTAGCCTGATGCTGGTGCTGCTGGCTCTTTTGCTGTTTGCCGTGTTGCGCATGCAGCGCTTCGGCTCGCCGGAAACGGAGCGGGCTTGGGGCGTGGCGGCGTTTATGCTGTGGGCGGCGCAGGCCACGGGCTTTGCGGGCATGCTGGGCGGCGAAACGCTGCCGGGCGTGTGGGCGCAGCTTGCTTGGCTGGGGCTGCCGCTGGCTTTGTGGCTGCTATTTTACCTGGCGCGGGAGCGGGATGCGCTGCGGCCTTATGCGGCGGTGTGTTCGCTGCTGTGCGGGATGTATGCGCTGCTGTGGCTGGTGGGCAATAATGTGCTGGAGCCGCGCGCGGTGGCGCCGCTGGGCTATTGGCCGCTGCTCAATCCGATGGATTTGGCGGGGCTGGCGGTGGGCGCGCTGTGGCTGAGGAGCGCGGAAATGTGGCAGGAGGATTTCGAGCTGGAAGGGGAGGGGCTGCGCCTGCATTTGGCGGGCTCGGTGCTGGCGGGCCTCACGCTGGTGAGCGGGGCGGTGTTGCGGCTGTGGTATTTCTATATGGGGGTGGAATGGACGCTGCCGGGAATTATGGCTTCGTTCGGCTTGCAGGCGGCGCTGTCGATTGTGTGGGCTTCTGCGGCAATCGGGCTGATGGTGTCGGGCCACCGCTCGGGGCGGCGCATCCGCTGGATGGCGGGCGCGGGGCTGATGGGCGTGGTGGTGCTGAAGCTGTTTACGGTGGAATTGGGCGGCAGCGGGGGCATTGCGCGGATTGTGTCGTTTATCGGCGTGGGCCTGCTGTTGCTGCTGGTGGGCTGGTTTGCGCCGGTGCCGCCGAGGGAGGGGGATTAGCGGGGTTTGTTTGGGCAAAAGGCTACCTGAAAACGATGGATTGGTTTTCAGGTAGCCTTTTTTGCCGGGGCGGCAAGGGTTTAATCTTGGCGGCCGTGCTTTTGGATGAATTCGATTTTGTAGCCGTCGGGGTCTTCCACGAAGGCGATTACGGTGTTGCCGTGTTTCATGGGGCCGGCTTCGCGCACCACCTTGCCGCCTTTGGCGCGCACGGCGTCGCAGGCGGCGTAGGCGTCTTCCACTTCGATGGCGATGTGGCCGTAGGCGTTGCCGAGGTCGTAGGAGTCGGTGTCCCAGTTGTGGTGAGCTCGATTACGGCGGTGTCGTCTTCTTCGCCGTAGCCGACGAAGGCGAGGGTGAAGCGGCCTTCGGGGTAGTCTTTGCGGCGCAGGAGGCGCATGCCGAGCACTTCTTGATAAAAGGCGAGGGAGGTTTCGAGGTTGCCGACGCGCAGCATGGTGTGGAGGAGTCGCATGGTTTGTCCTTAGTGTGGGATGAAAGGGCGGATTGTAGCAAAAGATAAGGGCTACCTGAAAAAAGTAAACAGCTGTTTTCAGGTAGCCTATATTAATTCCCGTGAAGCCCGGGTGTGTAATAATTTAATTGAAAAGAGTAAGTTGGGATTCTGGAGGCTTGCTGGCTTTCAGATAGCCCCATCATTTCTGCTTCGTTTCCCTTTGCGCCTCATGCCGGCGCGGGCACCTACTTTTAGCTGCGCAGAAACTCGTCCTCCTGCGGAGACCTCGTTTTCTTTGCTTCGCCAAAGAAAAGGAAGCAAAAGAAAGGCGACTGCGGGCACAGGTTTGGCTTCGCCAAACTTCCCTCACTCCACGCAATTTTTCGGGCGGGCTCGCAACTTGCGGCTTCGCCGCTTCGAACATGCAAGCCCTTGTTCCCCGAAAAACCGCGCTCCGTTCGGCTGTACCAGCAGAGCAGGACGTAGCCCAGCCGTTAGTGCCAAATATTTTGCGCTTAGATTTGTGGAAAAATTATTTATTGCTGTCGCTACTATCGCCAACGGCTTCGTCGAGGCTTTTGAGCCAGGCGAGTTTGTCGGCGATTTTGGTTTCGAGGCCGCGGGGGACGGGCTGGTAGAAGTCGGGCTCGGGCAGGTGGTCGGGCATATAGGTTTCGCCGGCGGCGTAGGCGTTTGGTTCGTCGTGGGCGTAGCGGTAGGCGCGGCCGTAGCCGAGCTCTTTCATGAGCTTGGTGGGGGTGTTGCGCAGGTGTACCGGCACTTCGGCGCTGCCGTTTTGCTTCACAAACTGGCGCATTTGGTTGTAGGCGGTGTAGCCGGCGTTGGATTTGGCGGCGGCGGCAAGATAGAGCACGGCTTGGGCGAGGGCGAGCTCGCCTTCGGGGGAGCCGAGGCGTTCGTAGGTTTGGGCGGCTTCGTTGGCGATGGTAAAGGCGCGGGGGTCGGCAAGGCCGATGTCTTCCCAGGCCATGCGGACGATGCGGCGGGCGAGGTAGCAGGGGTCGGCGCCGCCGTCGAGCATGCGGCAAAACCAATAGAGGGCGGCGTTGGGGTGGGAGCCGCGCACGGATTTGTGCAGGGCGGAGATTTGGTTGTAGAAGCTTTCGCCGCCTTTGTCGAAACGGCGGATTTGGCTGCCGAGGCTGTCGGCGAGGAAGGCGGTGTTGAGCCGGCTGATGCTGCGGGTGTGGGCGGCGCGCAGGAGCTGTTCGAGCAGGTTGAGCAGGCGGCGGGCGTCGCCGTCGGCGGTGTGCAGCAGCAGGGTTTCGGCGTCTTCTTCGATGGTGAAGCCGCTGTATTCGGGCAGGGTGAACACTTTGCGGCTGAGCCGGCGCAGGTCTTCGGTGGAGAGGGGCTGGAGGGTGTATACCTGGGAGCGGCTGAGCAGGGCGGGATTGACTTCGAAGGAGGGGTTTTCGGTGGTGGCGCCGATGAAGGTGAAGAGGCCGTTTTCCACGTAGGGCAGGAAGGCGTCTTGCTGGGATTTGTTGAAGCGGTGCACTTCGTCTACAAACAAGATGGTGGCCTGGCCGCGCTGGAGGGCGATCTCGGCTTTGTTTACGGCTTCGCGGATGTCTTTGATGCCGGCAAACACGGCGGATACGGGCAGGAATTGGGCATGGAAGCTCTGCGCCAGAATGCGGGCGAGGGTGGTTTTGCCCACGCCGGGCGGCCCCCAAAGCAGCATGGAGTGGGGTTGGCCGCCTTCCACGGCCACGCGCAGGGGTTTGCCCGGGCCGATGAGGTGCTGCTGGCCGACAACGTCGTCGAGCGAATGGGGGCGCAGGCGTTCGGCCAGCGGGGCGGCGGGGGCGCGGGAGAAGAGGTCGGGTGCGGTGGTGTCGGTCATGGCGGGCTACCTGAAAGTGCGGCTGCAAGGAAGTTTTGCGAGGCCGAAGCGTAAGGGGCAGGGTGGGGATTTTAGCAAATTCTGCGCGGCGGCTTGTGGTATCATGCGGCGCTGTGGCGGAGGAGGGGTTGCTTTTTTCAGGTAGCCTCTTGCTTTTTCAGGTAGCCTCAGGCAGATGCCGCCGAATCATCCGAATCATCGTCAGCAGCCCCGGGCGGGCTGTTGTTTCTACTGTATTGAATCCATGTTTATGAAATTCCGTTCTCCTTTGATGGCGCTGTATGTGTTGGTGGGGCTGAATGTGTTGGCCTTTGTGCTGATGCAGCTGCCGGGTTTGCCCGATTGGGAAATCCTCGGCTCGCTGTGGCCGATGGCGCATCCCTACTACCGCCCTTGGCAGTGGCTGAGCCATTTGTTTTTGCATGCGAGTTTGACGCATTTGCTGTTTAATATGATTGTGTTGTGGTCGTTTGCGCCGCCCTTGCTGGAGCGCTTCGGGGTGCAACGCTTCCTGCTGCTGTATCTGGCCAGCGGGCTGGCGGGGGCGCTGCTCTACACGGGCTGGAACGAATATTTGATTGCGGGTGGGGTGCGCAATGTGGCCGAGCAGCTGGGGCTGGATGCGGCCACGGTGCGCTCGGCGCTGATTTCGGGCGGGCTGCCGAATGTGCCGGAGGGCTTGGCGCGGGCGTTTTACACGCACTTGCTGGGCGCTTCGGGTGCGGTGTTCGGCGTGCTGACGGCGTTTGCGCTGTGTTATCCGAACGCGCCGCTCACGATTATGTTTCTGCCGATGCGGATTAAGGCCAAGCATTTGGTGCCGGTGGCGGTGGGCTACGAGCTGTTTGCGCAGTTTGGCGGCGTGTCGCTGTTTGGCGACAATATCGCGCATCTGGCGCATGTGGGCGGGGCGGTGTGCGGCTCGTTTTTGGCTTGGTATTGGCTCAGCAGCCGCGAGCCGGTGTCGTTTGCGGATTACCGCAACCGGCGGCTGTGAGGCAGATTTTCAGGTAGCCTCTTGGGCAGTGATACAGGCTACCTGAAAAATATATTGGATGAAAATCAGAATGGGACAGGACAAATCAACGCGGTAGCATTCTGATTTTAATTCACGATAATGGTTGGATTGGAATAGCAGGAAGCAAATATGAAACAAGCCGTCATCGCGCTGGGCAGCAATCTGGAGCAGCCCGAACAGCAGCTGCAAGCCGCGCTGGACAAGCTGGCCGCGCAGCCCGAAGTGCAAGTGCGCGCCGTGTCGTCGTTTTACCGCACCGCGCCCGTGGGTTATGCCGATCAGCCCGATTTTGTGAACGCCGCGGCGCTGCTGGCAACGGATTTGCTTGCAAGCGAGCTGTTGGCGCTGCTGCAAAGCATCGAAGCCGCCGCCGGCCGTGTGCGCACCTTCCGCAACGCCCCGCGCACGCTGGATTTGGACATCATCGACTACGCCGGCCAAACGCTCGCCACCCCCGATTTGCAGCTGCCGCACCCCCGCGCCCACCAGCGCAGCTTCGTGATGATTCCCCTGGCCGAAATCGCCCCGCAGCACATCCTGCCCGGGCAAACCGCCACCGCCGCCGAGCTTGCCGCCGCATTGGGCAACGAAGGCGTGCAGCGTATCGGAGCGGGCGGTTAAACTTTTTCTGCTTCGCAGTAACCCACTTCGTTTATTTCAGGTAGCCTCAGGCGGCACGGCAAAGGCTACCTGAAAAATCCAAACAGAAAGCAAACCATGCAAACAGACTACCGCTACATCGTTGTAGAAGGCCCCATCGGCAGCGGCAAATCCCCGCTCAGCCGCAAGCTGGCCGAGCATTTCGGCTGCACCCTCCTCAGCGAGCAGCCCGAGCAAAACCCCTTCCTCGAACAGTTCTACCTCAACGCCGCCAACCACGGCCTCGCCACCGAGCTCTACTTCCTGCTGCGCCGCGCCGAAGTGCCCAAACTCATCGCCGAAGCCGACGAAATCGGCAACGCCAACCACGGCATGCACCGCGTGGTGAGCGACTTCCTGCTGGAAAAAGACCAGATATTCGTGCCCACCATCCTGCGCGAAGACGAACAGGCGCTGTATTGGCAGCTCAAGCAGAAAGTGATGCCCGAAATCCCCGTGCCCGATTTGGTGATTTATCTGCAAACCAGCGCCGGCGCCGCCGAACAGCAGCTGCGCCAGCGCGGCGACAACCACATCAACCTCTTCCCGCCCGGCTACCTCCAGCAAATCCACGACGAATACCACCGCTATTTCTACCTCTACGACCGCGCCCCCCTGCTCATCGCCAATACCGACGAGCTCGACTTCATCAACAACCCCGAGCACTTCGATCTCTTGCTGCACGCCATCGCCAACCTGCGCGGCAGCCGGCATTACCTCAACCTGAGCGAGCGCTGATTCCGCGCCGGCAAACGCGCCCCGCGCCGAAGGGCTACCTGAAAACGGCAAAGCCGATATTCCCGCCTCACCGTTTTCAGGTAGCCTTTGGTTTGCGCACACGCAGCCGTTTGCCCCACATGCTACCTGAAAAATCCGCAAGCGATTCGGGCGGGATATTTTCAGGTAGCCTTTCTTTGCCTGCGGCATCCGCCGCCGTTTGCCCAAGCGCTGCCGCAAAGCAACCGCAAGCCGGAAAAATCCATCGCGTATTTACTTGTTCTAACATAAAACCCCCGCTGTGGGCTGCGGGTTTTCGTCTATACTTCGCCCTGCATTATCAAAGCTGGATTTAAATTTGAGCGTTGCGCTCGCCATGAACCGCAAACTTTGTTTAACCTAAACTGAGGGAACTTTGATGAACCTACATGAATATCAAGCAAAAGAGCTGCTTGCCGGCTACGGCCTGCCCGTGCAGGGCGGCATTTTGGCCGTGAACGGCGAGGAAGCCGCCGCCGCATTCGACAAGCTGGGCGGCAAATTTGCCGTGATTAAGGCTCAGGTGCACGCCGGCGGCCGCGGTAAGGCGGGCGGCGTGAAAGTGGTGAAAAGCCGCGAAGAAGCCAGGCAGGTGGCCGAAAGCCTGATCGGTACCAATCTGATTACGTATCAAACCGATGCCAACGGCCAGCCGGTAAACAGCGTGCTGGTGTGCGAAGATATGTATCCGGTGCAAACCGAGCTCTACTTGGGTGCGGTGGTGGACCGTGCCGCCCGCCGCGTGGTGTTCATGGCCTCTACCGAGGGCGGCGTGGAAATTGAAAAAGTGGCCGCCGAAACCCCGGAAAAAATCTTCAAAACCGTAGTAGACCCGCTGGTGGGCCTGCAACCCTGTCAGGCGCGTGAAGTGGCCTTCAAGCTGGGCTTGAAAGACAAGCAGGTGAACCAGTTTGTGAAACTGATGACCGGCGCCTACCAGGCCTTCATCGAAAACGATTTCGCCCTGTTTGAAATCAACCCGCTGAGCGTGCGCCAAGACGGCAGCCTGGCCTGCGTGGACGCCAAAGTGGGCATCGACGGCAACGCCCTGTACCGCCTGCCGAAAGTGGCCGAGCTGCGCGACAAATCGCAAGAAAACGAGCGCGAGCTGAAGGCTTCCGAATTCGATCTGAACTATGTGGCATTGGAAGGTAACATCGGCTGTATGGTAAACGGCGCCGGCCTGGCGATGGCCACCATGGACATCATCAAGCTCAAAGGCGGCCAGCCGGCCAACTTCCTCGACGTGGGCGGCGGCGCCACCAAAGAGCGCGTGGTGGAAGCATTTAAGCTGATTTTGGAAGACAAATCGGTGAAAGGCGTGTTGATCAACATTTTCGGCGGCATCGTGCGCTGCGACATGATTGCCGAAGCCATTGTGGCCGCTGTGAAGGAAATCAACGTGGGCGTGCCGGTGGTGGTGCGCTTGGAAGGCAACAATGCCGAATTGGGCGCCAAGATTCTGAACGAATCCGGCCTGAAACTGACTTCCGCCGACGGCCTGAACGACGCCGCCGAGAAAATTGTTGCCGCGGTAAACGCCTAAGGAGAACAGAATGAGCGTATTAGTAAACAAAGACACCAAAGTATTGGTACAGGGTTTCACCGGCAAAAACGGTACTTTCCACTCCGAACAGGCGATTGCCTACGGCACCAAAGTGGTGGGCGGCGTAACCCCGGGCAAGGGCGGCCAAACCCATCTGGGCTTGCCCGTGTTCAACACCATGAACGAAGCCGTGCGCGAAACCGGCGCTGATGCCTCAGTGATTTACGTGCCCGCGCCCTTCGTGCTCGATTCCATCGTGGAAGCGGTGGATTCCGGCGTGAAGCTGGTGGTGGTGATTACTGAAGGCGTGCCCACGCTGGATATGCTGAAAGCCAAGCGCTATCTGGAAACCAACGGCAACGGCACCCGCCTGGTGGGCCCGAACTGCCCCGGCGTGATTACCCCCGGCGAATGCAAAATCGGCATCATGCCCGGCCACATCCACCAGCTCGGCAAAATCGGCATCATTTCCCGCTCCGGCACGCTGACTTATGAAGCCGTGGCGCAAACCACCAAGCTCGGCCTCGGCCAATCCACCTGTATCGGCATCGGCGGCGACCCGATTCCGGGCATGAACCAAATCGACGCGCTGAAGCTGTTTGAAGCCGACCCGCAAACCGAAGCCATCATCCTGATTGGCGAAATCGGCGGCACGGCCGAAGAAGAAGCGGCGGAATACATCCAATCCAACGTGTCCAAACCGGTAATCGGCTACATTGCCGGCGTTACCGCGCCCAAAGGCAAACGCATGGGCCATGCCGGCGCCATTATCTCCGGCGGCAAAGGCACGGCGGAAGAGAAATTCCGCGCCTTCGAAAAAGCCGGCGTGGCCTACACCCGCAGCCCGGCCGAATTGGGCAGCACCATGCTGGAAGTGTTGAAAGCCAAAGGTTTGGCTTAATCCGGCCTGATTGCCTGCCAAACAGAGGCTACCTGAAAACGCAGCGCAGCGAAGTTTCTGCGCAGCTAGAATTTTCAGGTAGCCTTTTCTTTGCACGGCAGGTATAGTGCCGGTCGTTATTGACACACACAAGGGAGCAAGCAATGTTGTTCTTGATTTTGGCTGTTTTCGCGCTGGGCTTGGCCGGCCTGGGCTATCTATATAAGAAAACGCAGAAGCTGGGGCAAACGGTGTTTGCCGGCATGCTGGCCGGTTTGGCTTTCGGCGCGCTGCTGCAATCATCTGCTGCGCCGGAAACCACGGCGGCGGCGCTGGATTGGATCAACCTGGTGGGCGGCGGCTATGTGCGCCTGCTGCAAATGATCGTGATGCCGCTGGTGTTCGTGTCGATTTTGTCGGCAATCACGCGCCTGAACCAGGCCAGCGCCCTGGGCAAAATCAGCTTCAGCGTGCTTTCCGTGCTGCTGATTACCACGGCGATTGCCGCCTTTATCGGCATCATCATGGTGCAGGTGTTCGGTCTCACGGCGGAAGGCCTGATTGCCGGCGAGCGCGAAATGGCGGCGCAGGCTAATGTGGTGGGGCGCGTGGATCAGGTGAGCAACCTCACCATTCCGGCCATGCTGCTTTCGTTTATTCCGAAAAACCCGTTTGCCGAGCTCACCGGCGCCAACCCCACTTCCATCATCAGCACGGTGATTTTTTCCGCTTTCTTGGGCGTGGCCGCCTTGAGCCTGCGTAAGGAAGACCAAGCATTGGGCGAACGCATCGCGCAGGGCGTGGATACTTTAAACAAGCTGGTGAGCCGCTTGGTGCGCTTCGTGATCCGCCTCACGCCCTACGGCGTGTTTGCCCTGATGCTGAAGATGGCCGCCACCTCGAAATGGACGGATATTTTAAACTTGGGCAGCTTCATCGTGGCTTCCTATCTGGCGATTATCTTGATGTTTATCGTGCACGGCGCGCTGCTGGCACTTTCCGGCATCAACCCGCTGGGCTACTTCAAAAAAGTGATGCCCACCCTGGCTTTTGCCTTCACTTCCCGCTCCAGCGCCGCCTCCATCCCGCTGAACATCGAAACGCAAACCGACAAACTGGGCAACCATTCCGCCATCGCTAACTTCTCCGCCACTTTCGGCGCCACCATCGGCCAAAACGGCTGTGCGGGCATTTATCCGGCCATGCTGGCGGTGATGATTGCGCCCACCGTGGGCGTGGATCCCTTCAGCATGAGCTACATCGCCACTTTGGTGTTTGTGGTGGCCGTGTCTTCCTTCGGCATTGCCGGCGTGGGCGGCGGCGCCACGTTTGCCGCCATCGTGGTGCTCTCCACGCTCAATCTGCCGCTGGAACTGGTGGGCTTGCTGATTTCCATCGAGCCGCTGATTGATATGGGCCGCACCGCGCTGAATGTGAACGGCGCGATGGTGGCCGGCACGCTGAGCAATAAATGGCTGAAGCTGAAAGAATAGGGCCGTGGCCATGAAAAACCGCACCGGAATCGGGTGCGGTTTTTGTTTGAGACAAAGGCGGGGTGATTAAATGCCGGACTGCTTCAGCGCTTCGTAGCCGCCGCGGTTTTGCACATTGGTGTAGCCCAGGCTTTCCAGCGCCTGTTTGGCCGCTTCGGCGCGGCGGCCGCTGCGGCAGTAGAGCTGGATGGGGGTGTGTTTGTCGGGCGCGACGGCGGTGATTTGCCGGGCGATTTGGTCGTGCGGCAGGTTGTGTGCGCCTTGAATGTGGCCTTGGGCGTATTCGGCGGGGCTGCGCACGTCGATCCACACGGCCTGCTGGCGGGCGGCGGCACGGGGCGGCTGGCTGTGGGCGTGGCGCTGGCTGCCGTGGGCGGATGCGGCGGCGGGCAGGGCGGAGAGCAGGACGATGGCGGCGAGGGTGGGGAGTTTGTGCATATTCATGGCGAATCCTTGCGTGGGCGGTTTAAATTTTCAGGTAGCCTCTGGCGTTGCCGTGGAGGCTACCTGAAAGCGTTAGCTTCAACGTAGTTAAAACGAACTGGATTGCTACGGGATTAAAGCTATGGCGGTTTAAAGCGATACGGCTCGGTTTGGTAGTGAGTGTTCTTTTGCGCGTTGGCGTGAGCCGTATCGCTTTTTTCAGGTAGCCTCAGGCGCAGTGCAAGAGGCTACCTGAAAAATGTGGGCGCGGCTTATTCGCGGTTGGCTTCCACGGCTTCCATGGCGCGCAGCGAATAGGTGTAGGCGGCGCCGGCGTTCAGCGAGATGGCGGTGGCGAGCGCGCCGGCAATTTCGCTTTCGGTGGCACCGGCTTTCACGGCGGCTTGGGCGTGCACGGCGATGCAGCTTTCGCAGCGGGTGGTCATGGCCACGGCGAGGGCAATCAGCTCGCGGGTTTTGGCATCCAGCGCTTCGGCTGCGGCGGCGCTATCCAGCGCGGCATAGCCGGCCAGCATTTTCGGGTGTTTTTTGCCCAGGTTGCCGAAGGATTGTTTAACGTGGGCGGCGTGTTTCTTCCAATCTAAAAACATGATGATGCTCCTTGTGTAATGGGGTGAGTTGGAGTAAATATAGCCTGAACGGGTTGTAGCGTCCGTTCGGCTGTTTGATGCGGCGTATTGTGCTACGGAAAATGGAGCGAGGCTTGCCCGATTGTCTCATTCTGTTGCCCGCTTGGATGGCGGGCGGGAAAGCGCGGGCGGAAGGGTAAACTAGGGGGAGGGAATCATGGATGTGTTGGATAAATTGATGTATCTGGCCAGATTGCGCGGCCGGATAGACGTGTGCTGCCGTTTGGGCGGCGGCTTCCATCTCGGGCACGAGGGCGAGCCAGAAACGGCGCGGCTGCACTGGGTGCTTTCCGGCGGCGGCTGGCTGCGCGTGGGCAACGGGCCGGCGGTGGCGCTGCACAGCGGCGACGCGGTGCTGCTGCCGCATGATGCGCCGCACAGCATCGCCGACAGCCTGGAAGGGCTGCGCCAGCCGCCTGGCAGCCCGCATTTGAGCGAACGCGGCGTGTTTACCATTAAAGACTGTGGCGGCAACAGCCTCCAGCTTTTGTGCGGCCAATACCGCTACACGCGCCATGCCGCGCTGTGGCTGGGCATGCCGGAATACCTGCTGCTGCCGTTGCCGGAAATGCGGCAGGTGGCGCTGACCATGCTGGAGGAGGCCGACGGCGCGCGCTACGGCAGCGGCACGGTGGTGAACGCTCTGTCGCAGGTGATGCTGGTGGCGGTATTGCGGCGCTACCGGCAGCAGAGCAGCGATCCGTCGTTTTTGTCGCAGCTGGCCGACCCGCGCCTGAATGCGGTGTTGCAGGCGGTGTTGGTGTCGCCGCAGGAAGATTGGCCGGTGGACAGGATGGCGGAGGTGGCCAAGCTTTCGCGTGCGCAGCTGATGCGTTTGTTTAAGGCTGTGGTGGGGGTGAGCCCGCACCGCTTCGTGCTGTCGATCCGCCTGCAGCAGGCGGCGGTGCAGCTGGCCGACAGTGCGGGTACGGTGCTGCGCATTGCGCTGGACAACGGCTTTGTGTCGGAATCGCATTTCAACCGGGCGTTTAAGCAGTATTTTGGGCAAACGCCGAAGCAGTATCGGGTGGGGGCGAACCGGTCGGGCTGAGGGGTGTTTTTCAGGTAGCCTTTGGGCTGCCTGATTGCTTGCTGCATCCTTAGTCTGCGAATACATAAAAAGGCTACCTGAAAACCAAATTTCGGTTTTCAGGTAGCCTTTTGCTTGCCAAATTGCTTTAAGAATCAGCGTTTCTTAAATTCTTGCAGGCTGCCGTCCAGTTTGAAATCAACTGAGTATTTGGCGCGCGGGGTTTCGATGGAAGAGGTAATCCAGCGGCGGGTTTGGTTGGGCACCCACAGTTGGAAGCTCACGAAATCGAGCTCGGCTTCGGTGGCTTCCACTTCCTTGGCTTTCTCGGCCCAGGTTTGGGCGATGGTGGCCACGGTGGCAAACTTGATGTCGGCCAAGGGGGTAACGTTGTGTTTCATGTCGCCGCCTCCGGAAATCTGCACGGGCTGGGGCTCGCTCCACTGGCCGTTTTCGTAGGTGTAGTGGTCGATGTTTTCCGGCTTGTTCGGGTCTTGCACGTCGATTTCGATGCGCGGGCGGCTGCCGCCGTAGAACTGGATGTTTTGGAAGATGCTCAGGGGCTTGCCTTCAAATTGGGGCAGGGCTTTGAGCGAATCTTCGGCGGCTTGCAGGGCTTCGGCGTTGCTCAGGAAGTTGTCCATAGCGGCAGCTTCGGGCTTGCTTTCAGCTTCGGGTTGGGCGTTGTCTTGGCTTTGTGCCTGGGTTTGGCCTTCCTGCTGGGCAGGAGCCTGGCCTTCGCTTTTGCCGCCGCAGGCGGAGAGGCCGAGCACGGCGGAAAGGCACAACAGCCACAGGGCTTGTTTGGATTTCATCAGTTGATTCCTTTTTTGGTTGTTTACTGGGCAGCATCGCTGCTGGGGCGCCATTGTAAAGAATAATCGTTAGTTTTTCAAAAATGGGGAAACCGGCGGAAGGCTACCTGAAAAAATAAAACAGCTTTGCGGCAAGGCAGGGTTGTTTTGTTGTTACGGTCGCAGCATCCTAAAAACTACCCTTAGTGCTATTGAAAATAATTCTTAATTTTAATAGTATGCCAGTTAATTTAACAAAAGTTAAAAATACACTGATAAAAAATAGGGAAATAAGCTGCTTTGTTTGATTGTTGATGACTATTCTTTGCAGGATATTAACATGAAGCCCCAAGCATTCCGCCCCCGTTTGTTAGTTTTGCTGCTTTCCGCCGCCTTTGCCCATATGCAGGCTGTGGCCGATTCGGCCGTAGCCAAGAACGATGGTGCGTCGCCCGCCGCCGGCGAGCTCGAAACCATCGAAATCAAAGGCCGCAGCCGCGACCAGCGCGGCGCAGACGATGTGTACCGCAAAAACGTGTCCAGCGTTTACGCCGGCCGCGAATACCTAGAACGCTACCGCACCGATGCCGCCGGCGACGTGTTCAAAGGCCTCAACGGCGTGTACAACATGAATACCCGCAATGCGGGCAGCGCGATTACGCCCAATATACGCGGCATCAGCGGCAAAGGGCGCATCCCCGTTACCATCGACGGCACGGAGCAGACCGTGGACGTGTGGATGAACAACTACGGCATTGCCGACCGCAACTATGTCGATCCCGCCCTGTTTCGCAGCATCACGGTGGAAAAAGGCCCGGCCATGACGCGCGGGGTGAAATCCGGCGTGGGCGGCGCGGTGTCCATCCGCACCATCGAGCCTGCCGACATCATCCCCGAAGGCAAGAGCTGGGGCGTGGAGCTGAAAACCGAGTTTTCCAACAACACTGCCGAGCAGATTCAGAATTTCAACGACTACTTGGGCAAAGACTACCGCACCCTGCCCGGCAACCCCACTGCCGATGGCGCATCCGGCATGTTGGGAGGCGGCGTACCTTTCACCGGACTCAATTTCTATGGCTCGGATGCCGACAAACCACGCCAAAGCAGCCGTTTTAGCGAATTTAAAAACGACCGTAACCTATTGTTCTCTAACGCCTTCAAACCGATGTTTCAGACGGCCTCATCGCCTACAGCGACCGCCGCAAAGGTACTTATTTCAGCGGCAAGCGCGGCGTGAGCAGGCTACCTGAATAATGCCATACAGCAGCGAATACAATATGCGGCGGCAGCGTTACGACATCGCCCCCGTGCAGGGTATCGATTCCGACATCCGCAACCGCACCTACAAACTCGGCTACCAATGGCAGCCCGAAGGCAGCCGCTGGATAGACCTTAAAGCCGACATCTGGCGCGTGCGCACTAACAGCACCCGCCACCAAAGCGGTGGCCCCGATTTGGCCGTGCCATACGGCGATGCCAAATACGATGCCTGGGCACGCTGCTTCCGCCACAACTTCCAGCCCGACCCCGCACGCGGCATCGCCAGCTGCCAAGAACTGATAGACGAAGGCTATGACCGCAACAATCCGCCCAACAACCCGCCCGTTATCGACGGCGCGAACACCGTATTTTCCGGCGCGGTGCAAACCACCAAAGCCACCCGCACCGGCTTCAACATCAGCAACCGCATGCGCTTGAGCGACAATTTCAGCTTTACCCTTTCCGCCCGACACCAATACGAGAAGCTGGATGAAAGCAGCGAAGTGGCGCAAAACGATAAAGACTTCTTCGGCATCATGGATGCCGTAACCGCGCTCACCAAGCTTACCGGCCTGCGCTCCGGACGGCGCAAGGAATGGGGTGCACAACTGAGTTTCGACTGGCGGCCGACCGAACGCCTGAAAATCGAAGCAGGCGTCCGCTACGACCGATTTTGGGCGTTCGACGACCTGCTCGCCCGCGCCCGCGCCAGCCGCAACCCCGCCTATTCCGTTACTTACAGTGCGGACGGCGGCGACGTGATCAGCGGTATCGCCCTGCCGTATCTGCAAGTGATGACGCCCGAAGAAATCGCCGCCTACAACCGCGCCCGCGCCGCCATCGCCGCCGACCCCGACAATTACGAACCCATTTACCGCGAATTTGAGCAACGCTACGGCTTCTATCCCGACGAGAGCCTGTCGCGCCACGACCAAAACGGCAACACCGGCTATATCGACGGCAACGGTGATTATCAGGCTTTCGATGAAAGCCGCACCGTACTTTACCGCCCGATGCGCCCCAAAATCGTGGAATACGGCAACCACAAATTCCACGGCCCGGCCTTTGAAAACGGCTTTTTCGACCAGCGCGTGAGCAACCCGCAGGGCAGGCAGGGCAGCTACTACCGCTACCTGCGTATCAGCCGCAGCGCCCGCTTCGGATATTATCCCAATGACGACAACTATACGTTTGATTACGGTTATGAAGCCAGCCAATATTACGAAAACACCGATGATGACACTTCGCCTGATTACCGCACCCGCCGCAACGATATTGCCAGCACGGATCTCACTGCCGAAGCCCATCATCTCTCTACCACGATAACGGGCGATGCCAACTTCCCGCCGGTGAAGCGCCTCAACGGCTCGGCTTGGTCGCCCATGGTCGCCCTCAGCTACGACCTGACCGACAACAGCCGCCTGCACCTGCGCTGGGCGCAAATGACGCGCTTCCCCAGCATCTACGAAGCCACCAATATGAGCTTCGGCGCGGTGTATTTGGATGCCATGCTGCCCTCGTTCGACCTCAAGCCCGAGCGCAGCACCAACTGGGAAGTCGGCTACACCTATAACTTCGCCCCGTTGTGGAGAAAACTACGCGAAGGCGACGTACGGCTCACCTATTTCTCCAACACCATCAAAAACGTCATCGACACCGCCGCCAATAAAGACCTCATCCAATACGACCGCAAAATCACCCGAGGCATCGAGTTGCAAAGCCGCTTCGATTTCGGCCGCTTCTTCATGTCGCTTGGCGGTACTTATCGCTTGAAACAGCAAACCTGCGATGAAAACCTCTCCTTCGCCTACGATATGTACTACAACAGCGTGCCTGCTTGCATCGAAGGCGGCATCGGCGCGACGCGGTTTTATCAGTCCATCCAGCCCAAATATTCCCTTAACCTCGATTTGGGCGTGCGGCTGTTGGGCGAAAAACTCGAACTCGGCGTGCGCGGCATCCACCATAGCCGCCGCAGCAGCAAACAGCACGACCGGCTTATCGAACAAGGCATGGGGCATCTGCTCACTTCCACCGGTACGGCCTACCACTGGCGCGCCTCCACTGTGTGGGATGCCTACGCCCGCTACCGCATCGGCAGGCAATTCAGCCTCAACCTCGGCGTGAACAACCTCACCAACCGCTACTATCTCGACCCGATGAGCAACGTGCCCACCCCCGGCCCGGGCAGGACGGTAACGTTCGGCATCAAGGCCAGGTTTTAGCCGAGCATGAAGTAAAAGACTACCTGAAAAACGAAAGGGCGGTTTGAGCCGCCGGTTGGATGGTGTATGATAAATCGGCGGATGAAACAGCCGCTTAAGGAGGAAAACGATGAATGCGAAACGGATGAAACCTATTTTTCAGGTAGCCTTTTGCGGCCTGCTGCTTGCGGGTTGCGCGATGACGCCGCAGCAGCGTGCGGCCTATGAGGCGGCGCGGGAGCGGGAGATGAAGCAGACGGCGGTGGCGCTGGCGGCGCAGTGCGATAGGCGTGCGGCGCAGCTGATTGCTTTGCAGCAGGAGGATTATCTGGGTGTGCCGGATGAGCAGAAGGCCAAGCTGCGGCTGGAATATGCGGACAAGGTGTCGGAGCCGGCGTTTCAGGCCTGCTACCGGATGGCTTGGGAGAATTTGGTGTATCGGGAGCGCTTGGCACAGCTGGAGAGGCGCGAGCGGCGGCGTGAGCTGGAGTGGATGATGTATCGGCCGTATTACCCGTATTGGTGGTAGGGCGGGCTTGGAATTTTTCAGGTAGCCTGTGCCGGCCTTGTGCGGAGAGGTGTTCACCACCATAACAAAATCATCGGAATGCCCGGCGGCAGACGGCCGGGCATTTTGGTTTTCTTTTGCTTTTTAATTGCTTGTGAATGCTGGTGGATTTTGTTTGAATTCAATTGGGAATTGTTTGCATTTTGCTAGAGGGCGGGGATATAATCGGGCAAGTTCAAGTTTATGTAAAGGAGCGGCAGCCATGCTGATTGCCTTGTTGATTATGTTGCGCGAGGGCATTGAGGCGGCGCTGATTGTGGGCATTGTGGCCGGCTTTTTGAAGCAGGGCGGCTACCAGCGCATGATGCCGAAGGTGTGGCTGGGCGTGGTGCTGGCGGCGGGTATGTGTTTGCTGGCCGGCTGGCTGATTTATAAGGAAACCGGCGAGATTCCGCAGAAGCAGCAGGAGTTTGTGGTGGGCGTGATCGGCCTGGTGGCGGTGGCGATGCTCACTTATATGGTGCTGTGGATGCAGAAGGCTTCTAAGTCGATCAAACAGCATTTGCAGCAGTCGGTTACGGCGGCGCTGAACCGGGGCAAGGGCCACGGCTGGGCGCTGGTGGGCATGGCGTTTCTGGCGGTGGCGCGCGAGGGCATGGAGAGTGTGTTTTTCCTGCTGGCGGTGTTCAACCAGAGCCAGAGTGCGGCCATGCCGCTGGGCGCGGTGCTGGGGCTGGCGGCTTCGGTGGTGGTGGGCTGGCTGATTTACCAAGGCGGGGTGCGCATCAATTTGGCGCGCTTTTTCCGCTGGACGGGCATTTTCCTGATTTTTGTGGCCGCCGGGCTCACTGCCGGGGCGTTCCGCGCGCTGCATGAGGCGGGGGTGTGGAATGTGTGGCAGGTGAACCCGTTTGATTGGTCTTCGCCGATGCCGCTGGATTGGTCGGGCGTGCTGCATGAGGATAGCCCGCTGGGCGTGCTGATGGGCGGCTTCTTCGGCTACACGCACCATCCGGTGCTGTCTGATTTTATTCTGTATTTTGCTTATCTGATTCCGGTGTTGTTTCTGTTTTTGCGCGGCAGCAAGCCAGCTGCCGCCGCTGCATCTTCTCCAACCCCTTAAGTTTTGCCATGTGAAAGGTCTTACTATGAAGAAACTGAATCTTACCGCCTTGGCCGTGTTTGCCGCTTTCGGTTTGGCCGCCTGCCAGCCGCCGGCTGCCGAAACTTCCGGCCAGCCTGCCGCTTCAGGCGCGTCTGCCGCTTCCGGTGCCGCCGCCACCCCCAATGCCGACGGCAGCTACAACATCGCGGTGAATGACCACGCCTGCGAGCCGATGGAAATGACCGTGCCCAGCGGCCAGGTAGTGTTCAACATCAAAAACAACAGCGCCCGCAAGCTGGAATGGGAAATCCTCAAAGGCGTGATGGTGGTGGATGAGCGTGAAAACATCGCCCCGACCCTGAGCGATAAGATGACCGTAACCCTGCTGCCCGGCGAATACGAAATGACCTGCGGCCTCTTGAACAACCCGCGCGGCAAGCTGGTGGTTACCGACAGCGGCTTTAAAGAAACCGCTGGCGAAGCCGATATGGAAAAACTGGCACAGCCCCTGGCGGATTACAAAGTATACGTGCAAAACGAAGCCGATCAGCTGGTTACCAAAACCACCGCCTTCGTGAACGCCGTGAAAGCCGGCCGCACCGAAGAAGCCAAAGCCATGTTTGCCGACGTGCGCAGCCACTACGAGCGCATCGAGCCGATAGCCGAGCTGTTTAACGAGCTCGACCCGGCCATCGACGCCCGCGCCGACGACTTCAAGCTCGGCGAGAAAGATGAAGGCTTCGGCGGCTTCCACCGCATCGAGCACTCCCTGTGGACGCTGAACACCACCAAAGGCATGGAGCCCGTGGCCGACAAACTCTTGGCCGACGTGCAGAAGCTGAAACAGGAAATCGACATCCTCACCTTCCCGCCCACCAAAGTGGTAGGCGGCGCCGCCGTGCTGATTGAAGAAGTGGCCAACAGCAAAATCAGCGGCGAGGAAGACCGCTACAGCCGCACCGACCTGAGCGACTTCCAAGCCAACGTGGAAGGCGCGCAGAAAATCGTTGAGCTCTTCCGCCCGATGATTGCCGAGAAAGACAAAGCCCTGCTGGAAAAAGTGGATGCCAACTTCAAACAGGTTACCGACATCCTCGCTAAATACCGCAACGACAAAGGCTTCGAGCCCTACGACAAGCTCACCGAAGCCGACCGCAAAACCTTGCAGGCACCGATTAACACCCTGGCTGAAGACTTGGCCAAACTGCGCGGCATTCTCGGTTTGAACTAATCAGCCCGAAATGTTTGACCCAGTTTAAAAAAGGGAATCCCGTTTTCAGGTAGCCTCTATCGTCCCAGAGGCTACCTGAAATTATTTTTAGCGCATCCAGGCTACCTGAAAACTTCCCCAGCAGGAGAAACCATGCAACCCAACGACCAGCAACCCCAATCCCCCTCCAAACGCACCCTGTTCAAAGGCCTCGCCGTTGGCGCCGCAGCCGCCGGGCTCGCCGCCTGCGGCATGGGCAGTAAAGAGCAAAATGCCGAAAGCGGCTCCGCGCAAAACGGCGGCAACAGCCCCGAACACCACTCCAGCCAAAGCTTCCCCTTCTACGGCACCCACCAAGCCGGCATCACCACCCCGCACCAACAATTCGCCATCATGGCCGCCTTCGACGTGCTCGCCAAAACCCCCAAAGAACTCGAACACCTCTTCCGCGCCATCACCGCCCGCGCCGACTTCCTCACCAAAGGCGGCGAGCTGCAAGACGGCGACCCCAAACTCCCCCCGCAAGGCAGCGGCATCCTCGGCAAAGTCATCCGGCCCGACGGCCTCACCATCACCCTCAGCGTGGGCAACAGCCTGTTTGACGAACGTTTCGGCCTCGCCCCCCACAAGCCCAAACACCTCCAGGAAATGAAAGATTTCCCCAACGACAAACTGCAACGCGACTGGTGCGACGGCGACCTCAGCCTGCAAATTTGCGCCTTCACCCCCGAAACCTGCCAAAACGCCCTGCGCGACATCATTAAAAACACCGCCCAATTCGCCGTCATCCGCTGGAGCATCGACGGCTTCCTGCCCAAGGCCGAGCCCGGCGCACTCGCCGCCCGCAACCTCTTCGGCTTCCGCGACGGCTCCGGCAACCCCGACGTATCCAAGCCCGAAACCGCCGACGCCGTCTTGTGGAGCGGCGTGGCCGAAAACAGCCGAGACGAGCCCGCCTGGGCCAAAAACGGCAGCTACCAAGCCGTGCGCCTCATCCGCCACTTCGTCGAATTTTGGGACCGCACCCCGCTGCAAGAACAGCAAACCATCTTCGGCCGCGAAAAATACAGCGGCGCCCCGCTGGGCATGAAAAACGAAGGCGACATCCCCAACTACGCTTCCGACCCCGAAGGCAAAACCCTTCCCGCTGACAGCCACATGCGCCTGGCCAACCCGCGCGACCCTGAATTCATGAAGCGGCACCTGCTCTATCGCCGCCCCTTCGACTACTCGCGCGGCCTGGCCAAATCCGGCCAGCTCGACGTCGGCCTCATTTTCATCTGCTATCAGGCCAACCTCGACGACGGCTTCATCTTCGTGCAGAAGCTGCTCGATTTCGAACCGCTCGAGGAATACATCAGTCCCTTCGGCGGCGGCTACTTCTTCACCCTGCCCGGCGCCGAGCAGGGCGGCTACCTCGGCCAAAGCCTGCTGGCCAACGTATTGTGAGGCAGCCAAAAGGCTACCTGAAAAATTTAGCTTCGCAGAAACTCGCGTTGCTCGTTTTCAGGTAGCCTTTTGGTTTTCAGGTAGCCCTTGCGCCCGGCTCAATCAGGCTACCTGAAAAATCTTGGCATGGTCTTTCCGGGTATGGTGCTTTATCATCGCGGCAGACCGTTTTTTCACACTGTTTAAAGGGAGTTCGTCATGCACAAAGTCACCCCCATTGCCACCCTGCTGTTGTGGGCAGGCGTTTCCGCCACCGCCCAGGCTTCGCCGCAGCAGCAATGCCTTGCCCTGAAAAACGCAGCCCTGCCCGACACCGCCATCACCAAAGCCGAATGGTCAAACGGCGAAATCGGCGCGGACAAAATGTCGTCGCTCACGGGTGGTTCAACAAGCAGCCAGCAGGCGAAACCGCACTGCATCGTCGAAGGCGAAATCGGCGCGCGCACGGGCGCGGACGGCAAGCATTACGGCACCAAATTCCAGCTTCGCCTGCCTGAAAACTGGAACGGCAATTTTCTGTTTCAAGGCGGCGGCGGGGTGGACGGCTTTGTCGCGCCGGCAGTCGGCAATATCCCCGTGCGCACTTCCACTGCCGCGCCTGCCCTGATGCGCGGTTATGCCGTGGTCAGCATGGACGGCGGACACCCGACACCCACGCCCGATTTCGGCGCAGACCAGCAGGCGCGGCTGGATTTTGCCTACCAGTCCACCGGCAAAGTTACTGCCGTTGCCAAGGCTTTGATTCAAAAAATGTATGCCGCCGCCCCGCAGCACAGCTACTTCATGGGCTGCTCCAACGGCGGACGCGAGGCGATGATGGCCGCCCAGCGTTATCCTTTGGAATTTGACGGCGTGATTGCCGCCAACTGTGGGGAGGTGGTTATTTTTGCACTGGGATGACCGGAGGCGAAAAACGGCGGAAAACTTTATCAGGTGCGGATTTGAGCGAAGCTGGTGCGAGAAAAAACTTGCACCAGCTTTTGCTTTAGTTTGATAAAAAATGCGTTATCTTTTGCACCAGAATGAGAGGGGATTGAGCACCTTCTAAAAGAGGTTTAAAAGGTTTTAAACCTGACGGCCGAACCGCTCACCACAACCGATGCCTCCTATGTCTAATCCCTGTTAGCCAGCCGTTGCACAAAAAGCTACTCATGCTGTGAACTGGTGCCTAGCATCAACCTAAGCTCTCGGCAGCAGAAAAGGAGGTCGCGCTTTATACAGGATAAGTTTGAAACGTGAACTTATACACGGGCTTGTTTAAACTAATACGGCGTATAAGTTTAATTAAGCCAAATAAAATCAGTCATATAAAAGATATTATGGCTGCCTGCTCAAAAATATAACTTGTACGCTAAATGCCACTCTCAAACTTGTACGGTTAAATCATTTTCGCTTGGCTAATTCGCGTTTCTTATTGGACAAGGAGGTGTATGCCTGCTCTAGCTCATCGTCGCTTAAATCTGCTTTGCTATCCACCTTAAATTTAGCCTTTATGTGCCTCTTGAACCAAGTCTCCAGCTCGGGGATTTCTTTGAAGCTGGCATGGATATAGCGATACTTTCGGTTTCTCCACTCATCGCCCGGCAATTTTTTGCGGGCGTTTTTTTGTTTCATTAGGCGCCCCACGGTGGAACGGAGATAGTTGCAAGCATCATCAAACTGTTCCAACCGGAGCAAGCGGTAACTGGGAATTTTCATGCGGCGGTTAAAGGCTGTCCAGACCGCTTTATGGCCTCTAGGCTTTTGTTTTACGCTGCTCTCGATGACCACTATGTCATCGACTAGTTTTTGTATCGTGGATGCTTGCTCATCTGTGATGTGTCCCTTGCCGGGTTTAACCTCTGCCACCGTTTTGCTGACGTGTTTAGTCGTGTTTATGTTGTTGATGGTTGAGCCGTTGCCAGCAATCACACTATTGGACATGGTATTGCCGCTAATCATCTGCTCTGCCAATCTTTCGCCTTCGCGCCTAGTTTGTTCGGCCAAAGATTCGGCTTGAGCCGGATTGCGTTGATTAAACAACACATACATTACATCCACGCCTAAGCTGCCCATCCGCACCAAAATATTAGACGGAATATTGCTTTTCGCTATTTCGTAAGTCCTTAATGTATTTCTAGTTATATCTATTTCTCTAGCGAAATCCGCTTTAGAGTACCCCAAGCGAACTCGCTCCGAAATCAGGCGATCTGCCACTTCTTCCATCATTGCATTTTCGTCAGACATGGTATCTCCAGTGTAAATAAATTTGACATGGTCAAATTTATTTACTAATATTCGTGCAAATAGTGATGAAACATCTTTGGTGCTTCATTTAAGTTGTTAAATTTAGCCTAGAAATTGAGCGTATTTTATGAACTCTGAAAAAATCTATCAAGAGCTAAACAAGCGGGGCTACAAGGGATTGAAAACGAAGTCTATGTGCGGCTGGTCACGCCTTTGGGCAGCTACTGGGCCGAGCCTGCGCTGGGCAGCCGCTTGCACGAATTGCGCCGCATGAAAGACCTGCCGCGCATCGCCGTGCTGGCCAAACCCCCGATAAGACCTTTCACGACGGCGACGGCGTGAGCGAGCTTGGCACCATCCTGCCGGCGTGGTGGCTCAACCAAATCCAAGCCGAGCTGCTGGCTGTGCTGACGGCGGGCGGCATCCAGCCGGACAAGGCCAAGCCTAACCAAGTGCTGGAGGCTTTGCGCAAAATCATCGACGAGCAGGCCGGCGGCGCAGTTAAAACCACTGGCAACCAAGACATCGCCGGTATCAAGAGCTTTACCAACACTCTGCACGCCAAATCCGGCCTGCTGGCGAGCGACAGCGCCGCCCACTTTGCTGCCAGCCGCTCGCTGAAACTGGGCGCGGATGGGACAAGCGCCTACCTAAAAAACCAAAGTAGCGGCAAAATCCTCTCACTCCTTAACAACGGCGAGCTGCACTACGACGGCAAGCGGCTGCTGAATATAGACGATTTACAGACTACGGAGGCAAGCAAAGCTGAAAATGGCTACCTGAAAATGGACGGCGATATCATATTGCAGTGGATAAGAATTAAGAAAAATATGAATGCTTTTCAAGGTACTTATAATTTTCCCGTAGCGTTCCCGAACTCGTGTGCAGCGATTATGGTCAATTCATATTTGGAGCGCCCAGAAGGCGGCTGCGGGCAGATAGTGCGTGCCATCGCTCAATCTAAATCCACGTTTGATTTGTACGTGGATATATGGACACTCAATGGGCACGGTAATCCTGCTACCGCATATGTTTTTGCCATCGGCTATTAAGCTATTAAAGGAGTAGATATGACTATTTTTTACTCATGATTCACCGGCGGATTTTACGACGACCAAATCCATAACAGGCTGCCTGAAAATATTGTGGAGATTAGCCCAGAGCAGCACACCGCCTTGCTGGCCGGTCAGTCTGTCGGGCAAGTGATTATGCCCGGCAAAGACGGCAAACCCGTGCTGGCACCGCAGCCGCCCTGCCCGAGCAGCACTTGGGATGGGGAGCAATGGCAGATTGACCCCGAGTGCGCCGCCCGGCTTAAAGCCGAGCAGCAGGCCGAAATGTGGGAGCGCATCAAAGCCAAGCGTGCCGACAACCTGCGGCACGGCGTTTATATCCAATCCGTGGGCAAGTGGTTTCACACCGACGATAACAGCCGTACGCAGTATTTGGCACTAGCGGTGCGAACAAAATTACCTGAAAACCTGCTTTGGAAAACGATGGACAACAGCTTTTTGCCTATGACCAAAGAGCTGTTGGGCGAGCTGCTAGACCAAATGATGGTGGACGAGCAGGCCGATTTCGCCAACGCCGAAAAACACCGCGCCGCCATGCTCCAAGCCGACAAACCGCTTGAGTACGATTATTCAGGCGGTTGGACGGCCAACTTTGAGCACGCTGCCGCCGAGCTGGGGGAATCTAAATCATGAAATCCCGATACTACCTAGCTCTGTACAAAGGCCGCCGCAGCGGCCGCGGCTGGCGCGTGCTGGCCGGGCGCGGCACCGACTGGCTCACCCGCATCCTTACCCGCGGCCAATACAGCCACGCCGAGATTGCCTACGGCCCCGGCAGCGGCGGCGTGCACGACTGCCTTTCCGCCTCTGTGCGCGACGGCGGAGTGCGTGCCAAAACCATGGCTCTGCCTGCCGACAAATGGGATTTACCTGAACGGCGTGGAGATAGTCAGCCAGTCCTACCGCGAGCTGCTGCCACAACACATCGCCAACCCGCGCACGCTGTTGGTACTCGACCCGCCCTACGTCTGCACCCAGCAGGGCAACTACCGCA
>NZ_LXSL01000019.1 GCF_001648355.1 Eikenella longinqua
CCCACGCCTTCCCATCCCGAACAGGACCGTGAAACGAACCAGCGCCGATGATAGTACGGATACCCGTGCGAAAGTAGGACACTGCCAAACACCTATTCCGACACCCCGGCTTAATCAGCCGGGGTGTTTCCTTGTGGGGGGGCGGGTGTCAGCACTACATGCCGAACTTTTTCAGGTAGCCTCTGCTGCTATAATTCACCTCTCTTTGTTATTACCACATCTTTCAATATCGTGCTCGCATCCCCCTCGCAAAACACACTCCTCTCCGGCCTCAACCCAGAGCAGCTTTCCGCCGTCACCTGGCCGGCAGAATCCGCCTTGGTGCTGGCCGGCGCCGGCAGCGGCAAAACCAAAGTGCTCACCACCCGCATTGCCTGGCTGCTGCACACCGGCCAAGCCAATCTGCATTCGGTGATGGCAGTAACGTTTACCAACAAAGCCGCCAAAGAAATGCGCGCCCGTTTGGAAACCATGCTGCCGCTCAATATTCGCGCCATGTGGCTGGGTACGTTCCACGGCTTGTGCCACCGCTTTCTGCGCCTGCACCACAAAGATGCCGGCTTGCCCGCGTCGTTTCAAATTCTCGACAGCAGCGACCAGTTGGCACTTATCAAACGCCTGCTCAAATCCCTAAATATCGCAGAAGAAATCATCGCACCGCGTGCCTTGCAGGGCTTCATCAACGCGCAAAAAGAAGCCGGCCTGCGCGCCGAACTGCTGCATGCCGGCAATCCGTATGAGAAACGACTGATTGAGTGTTATGCCGCATACGACTGCCTCTGCCGCCAAGAAGGCGTGGCAGATTTTGCAGAGCTCATGCTGCGCAGCTACGAAGTGCTGTCTGCCAACGAATTGCTGCGCACCCACTACCAAAACCGCTTCAGCCACATCTTAGTGGACGAATTTCAAGACACTAACAAGCTGCAATACGACTGGCTGAAACTTCTCGCTGGCCGGCATGCCGTGGTGTTTGCCGTGGGCGACGACGACCAAAGCATCTACCGTTTCCGCGGCGCGCGTGTGGGCAATATGGCCGACTTCATGCGCGAATTTCAGGTAGCCTCACCCATCAAACTGGAGCAGAATTACCGCTCGGTGGGCAACATCCTCGCCGCCGCCAATGCTGTAATCGAACACAACGACGGCCGCCTCGGCAAAAATCTGCGCACCGAAGCTGAAAGCGGCGAGAAAATCCGCTTCCTCTCCGCCTTCACCGACGGCGAAGAAGCCGAATTCGTGGTGGACGAAATCAAGGCGCTGCACCACGAAGGCATGGAGCTGCACCACATGGCCGTGCTTTATCGCGGCAATGCCCAATCGCGCGTGCTGGAGCAGGCGCTGTTCCGCGCTGGGCTGCCGTATAAGATTTACGGCGGGCTGCGCTTTTACGAGCGCCAGGAAGTGAAACATGCGCTGGCCTACCTACGGCTGGCGGTCAATCCCGAAGATGATAACGCCTTGCTGCGCGTGATCAACGTGCCCGCGCGTGGCATCGGCAGCCGCACGGTGGAAAGCATTCAAGCCGCGGCGGCGGAAGAGGGCGTGTCGCTGTGGCAGGCAGCCTGCCGCGTGGCAGTGAAAAACGGCAAGGTAGCCGCCTTTGTGCGCCTGATTGAAGGCTTGCAGTCGCAAATCGGCCAGCTGAGGCTACCTGAAAACGTATCCGAAGCCGTGCACGCCAGCGGCCTGTATGAACACTACCAAACCCAAAAAGGCGACCACCAAGACCGCCTCGACAATTTAGACGAGCTCATCCGCGCCGCTGAAGAGTTCCGCCCCGAAGACAGCAATTTCGAAACCCTGCCCGCCGATGAGCTTGGCAACCCCGCCTTCCCCGTGCTCGCTTTCTTGAGCAACGCCGCGCTCGAATCCGGCGAAAACCAGGCCGGCGCCAACGAATCTGCCGTGCAGCTGATGACCGTGCACGCCGCCAAAGGCCTCGAATTCGACGCCGTGTTCCTCACCGGCATGGAAGAAGGCCGTTTTCCCAGCGAGCTAAGCCTGGCCGAACACGGCGGGCTGGAAGAAGAACGGCGGCTGATGTATGTGGCCATCACGCGCGCGCGCAAACGCCTCTACATCAGCATGGCGCAGCAGCGCATGCTGCACGGCCAAACCCACTACGGCACCGTTTCGCGCTTCGTGGAAGAAATTCCGCCCGATCTGCTGCACCTGCTCACCCCCGTATCGAAGCCGCGTTTCCCCGTGCCCGAAGGCATCCCGCCGCGGGGCAGGGCGGAGCCGCAGCCCGAATGGGTCGAGCCCGCCGATTACGGCGGCTTCAGCATCGGCCAAAATGTGCGCCACCCGAAATTCGGCACCGGCGTCATCATCGAAGGCGAACGCAAAGCCGACGGCGCCCGCCTCACCGTAAACTTCGGCAAGCAGGGCATCAAAGTGCTCGACACCAAGTTTGCCAAACTGGAAGCCCTGTGAATTTTCAGGTAGCCTTAAGGGGCTACCTGAAAAATGTATGAGCCGGCTGCAGTTGCCACACGGCGCAAGCTGCTTCAGAGGCTACCTGAAAAAACCGTCCACCCAAGGAGAACACCATGTCCGCATACAACCCCGACAACATTTTCGCCAAAATCCTGCGCGGCGACATCCCCAACCACACCGTGTATGAAAACGAGCAAATCCTCGCCTTCATGGACGTGATGCCGCAAGCGCGCGGGCATGTGCTGATTGTGCCGAAAACACAGGCCGTGGAGCTGAGCGATTTGCCCGCAGAATATGCCCAAGCCGTGTTTGCCGCAGCCAAAAAAATCATCGCCGCCCAGCGCAAGATATTGAAACGGCACGGTATAGTGCAAATGCAGCTCAACGGCGAAGAAGCCGGCCAAAGCGTGCTGCACTACCACATGCACCTCATCCCCGGCCATGTGCACGAGCTCGGCCAGCACGAAGAAAAAATGGCCGACCACGCCGAACTGGCCGAGCTGGCTGCCCAACTGCGCGCCGCCCTGGCCGAATAAGGCGCAGCCGGGCAGCATGCCGTAAAACCTGCGCCCGCGTTGCCCAAACCAAACAGGCTACCTGAAAATGGAAAGCTATTTTCAGGTAGCCCTCATCCTACCGCCGTTCGCGCAAACGGTTGGGCGGCATCAGCCAGCCCATATAACGGATACGGCACGGTCCTGCCCCAAACAGCATTCGCCCAGCGCAGGCTACCTGAAAAATATTGCGGGGAAATAATGCCTTTGCCAATCCGTTAAAATATTTTGCCGAAAAAGCTTGACTCAGGTTCGATAAACTGGTGTAATAGCGAACTTCAAAAGCGGCCAGATAGCTCAGTTGGTAGAGCAACGGATTGAAAATCCGTGTGTCGGCAGTTCGATCCTGCCTCTGGCCACCATTAACCGCTTTTTAGCGGTTATTTTTTTTGTCTAACGCCGTCTATCCAAATCTACAAAACCCAAGCCCAGCAAGGCTTTCAGCCATGTTTAGGGCTTGTTTGGTATCTGCCGCCGTCTATCCGAATTGCGTTGAAGCAACAGAAATTTGGGGGTATTTTTTACGGTATTTTGAAAATGCCGCAGAAAAATACCCCCAAAAATGCCGCTAGCCCATAAAAAGGCTACCTGAAAACGGAAGAATAGTTTTCAGGTAGCCTTTTGCCGTTTAGCCGAGCCGTTCTTTAAACTGCTGCCCCATAAACACGCGCTGCTGGTTGCCGCGTTCCACTTGGTAGAGTGATTTGTGGGCGCCGGCGGCGTGCTGTTGCAGGGCGCTTTGGTGGTGCTCCGCCAGCTTGAGGGCGAGCAGCTCGAGCGCGCGTTTTTTGTTGGCGTGCTGGCTGCGTTCGCTTTCAACGCGCACGGCGATGCCGCTGACTAGGTGTACGGCGCGCACCGCGGATTCGGTTTTGTTTACATGCTGGCCGCCTTTGCCGCCGGCGCGGCAGGTTTGAAACTCGATGTCGCCATCGTTGGGCAGCTCGGGGATTTCAGGTAGCCTGAACACGCCGATATACCAATTTTTGCGCGGGTGTTGCGGCCGCAGCGGGCTGGGGCAGACCCATTGCAGGGTGCCGAGCCAGCGTCCTGCCAGGGCTTCGGCGTTTTTGCCGTTGAATTTGAGCACGGCGGAAAGGATGCCGTACTTGCTTGGCGTTTCTTCCAACAGCTCGGCCTGCACGCCGGCCTGTTCGGCTTCGCGCAGTATTTGCCGCAGGGCGAAAGCGGCAAACATCTGGCATTCGGCCGGGCCTTGAGCGGTGGAGATTTGCAGGTAGATCATGCTTTGTTTCCTTTCATTTTCGGCCGGAAGGAGCGTCTGGCATCGAATCCCTTGTTGCCGATTTTGTCTTTGTCGGGCACAGGCGGGCTGGTTTCGGCTTCGCTTTTGAGCTGCGATAAATATTCGCAAAGGTGTTGCCACACGATATCGGGGTCGAAATAGACGCCGAGGCCGGAGAGCTGGGGGTTTTCGGCAAAATCCTGGCGGCTGTCGAGCCGGGTGGGGCGGTGCGGGTCGGCATAATAGGCGAGCAACAGCGGCACTCGGCGGTGGGCGGCAATGCTCGGCTGGCTGCGGTTGCAGCGGCGCGGGCTGAAGTCGGGCTCATAGCGGTGCTGATACCAAGGCCAGTAGTAGTTGTCGAATTGCGGCAGGCAGTATTCGCGACCGTCGAGAAAGCGCACCATGTTCAGGCCGCGGCGATAGCGGCGGTGTTGCAGATACACGCTTTCGATGTCGTATGAGCTGTACACCTGCTTGTCGGTGGCAAACAGGAACACGCGCAGGTTGCCGACATACAGCTCGGACACCACGGCGCAGGCGCCGAATTCCTGCTGCCAGTCGGCGGGCGGCTTGGGCAGACTATGCAGGATTTCGCTGCCGGGAGGCTGGCGGCGGTCGAACACGAGCACGGGGTCGCTGCCGTATTTGGCCACTTTGTGGTCGTAGAAATCTTTAAATTTGCTGATGATTTTCATGTGTCATCCTCCGCAGACGCCGCTGGTTTTATAAGTGAGCACGGGTTTGAGGCGGGCTATCGGCTCGATGAGGCCGGCATGCTGCATGGCGGCGATGATGCTGTCGATGTTTTTGTAGGCTTGCGGCGCTTCTTCGTATACCAAGGCCTTGTCGGCGCACACCACCAGGCTGCCGAAGGCGGTGCGGCGCAGGCTGTCGGCGCTGTATTTGTGCGACAGGCGGCCTTTGCATTCGCTGCGCTGCCATTTGCGGCCGGCGCCGTGGGCGAGCGAATTGAGCGCGACGGTGCAGTCGGCGGCTGGCTCGACCAGATAGCTGTAGTCGCCGCGCGAGCCGGGGATGAGCACCAGGCCGCAGTCGGATGGGGTGGCGCCTTTGCGGTGCAGCCAGCCGGTTTCGCCGCCGACTGCGGTGTGTTGCAGAAAGTTGTGGTGCACGTCGAGCAGGCGGCGGCCTTGGGCGCCCCAGAGCGCGAGCATGCGTTCGGCAATCAGCTGGCGGTTGGCGCGGGCGAAGGCGAGGGCATTTTGGTGCTCGGCGAGGTAGGCGGCGGCTTCGGGGCTGTTTTCAGGTAGCCCTGAGTGGCCGTGTGCTTCCACGTGGCGGCGCAAAATCTGCTGGCCGAATCCGCGCGAGCCGCTGTGCACAAGCAGTTGCAGGCAGGCGGCATTGAAATTTTCAGGTAGCCTTTCGGGGCGGTAGACGGTGTCCACAGTTTGCAGTTCGGCAAAGTGGTTGCCGCCGCCGATGGTGCCTAAGGCTACCTGAAAAGGATGGGGCGGCAGGATTTCGCGGATGCGCGGCTGCCAGCTTTCATCCAGCGGGGCATCGATATTGCCGAGCTGTTTGGCCAGTTTGGCGGGCTTGGCTTTGTGTGCAGCCAAATCGGTTTGCCACAGCGCCATGCCGCAGCCGATGTCGTTGCCGATGAGCGCGGGGTAGAAACGGCCGCTGCTGAAAAACGCAGCGCCGACGGGATAGCCGCGCCCAGCGTGCAAATCTGGCATGCCGGTCACGCGGCGCATTTGCGGCAGGCGGGTGGTGGTTTGCAGCTGTTGGATGGCGTTGCCTTCAATCCAGGTGTGGGAATCGGCGATTAAAACGGTGTTTTCGGAAAGGTATTGGGGGGTTTGTGTGCCCATATTCGTACTTTCTTGCTGGTGGCGGGAAACCGAGCATTCATACAGCAGCCTGCCTTGCCGTGCAGCAAAGCAATATGCTGAAAATGAAATGGTTTCGCGCCGAATGCAAACGGCAGGCGCAGCCAAACGGCGCAAGCGCTGCGGTTTACACGATGGGGAGAAAGTAGCCCGAAGCGGGCGGCACAAGAATGGGAAGCGGCCTTATGCTTCTGAGCTGCAAAGAATTGAACGGAGTGTGAAAACATGCGGCATGATGGGCTCCTTCTTTGCTGGATGGTGGATAAATAGGAAAATGGGCGGCTTAGCGCAGCCTCGTTTTGCGGATATTCCCGTTTGCCGGAGCAGGCGGGAAAGCGGGCGTCATGTTAGCGGGGAGAATGAGCTGGCGGCAAGTTTGGCGCGGGCAAATGCGGGGAATGTGTTGTGTTTTTTCCGCAAACGGGCTATTGCATGATGGGAAACGGAGTGCGGAAACGATAAAAACCGGCTGTCTGGCGACGGCCGGTTTTTGTGAACAGCTTTGCTGAATTAGCCCATATTACGTTCAGCATTAACTAAAGAACGACGAGCCAAAGCTAAGTTAGCCTTGCTTTTATCTAGTACAGAGTACAGGAACAAACCCTCATGACGAGCTAATGGGCGCATCAAGTGGTATTGGGTGCCCAAGGTAATTAGCACGTCTTCAATTTCGTCTTTCAAACCAAGCATTTTCATGGTTTTATTCTTAGCACGTATTACTTCGGTGTTACCTGCGGCGGCGATTTCCAAGTCAATCGCGGGGCTGCCGCCACCGGCCAGCAGCATGCCGCTGGAGTAGTCCACAACTGCGGCTGCCAAGGCGCCATCCACATTCAGCATTTCTGCTACGGTTTTATCGTAATTCATTTTCGACAAGATCTCCACAAAGAAAACAAAACAAAAAATCAATAAGCTATGGTTTCCTGACAACCAAAACATACTCTCTACTTTGTAACTCAGGAAATGCCGGCAGGCTTTATTATCTGAAATGCAGGCCTGCTTCTCTATGAGTTGAATTTGGCGTTTAGGTCGCAACAGCTTGATACAGCCGCATTCAACGCTGAATGGCAGTATATGCCTTTTGCTTTTCAAAGTAAATATTAACACCGTCATAATTGCGGCGAGCTACTGCGCAGGCTATAGGCTTGTTATGCAGGAAACTTGCTGATATTTCTATGTTTTAATTGATGGTTGGGCATCTGTTTCGGAAGTGGTGCGGCAGTTGGGGAAAATGCGCAAGCTTGATATTTTCACTACATTTCCCCTGGTTTTTGGCTTTTTTTCTTTTAAAGCGGCCGTTGTTTCCGGTTTTTTACTGGTGGTTTTAGTTGATGCAGCGCAAAGGTTTTCCGCGTGGAAAGACCAGATGCGCCACAATCCTGCCGATTGCGGGCAGCGGGCTTATAATACGGCTTTCCGTTTTTCACTTCATCGCAGTTTGTATTTTCAGGTAGCCTCACCATGACCACCCCATCCGTTTGGCAGGCCGGCCGTTTCCAAATCAGCCTGGCTGAGCCCAAAATCATGGGCATCATCAACCTTACCCCCGATTCCTTCTCCGACGGCGGCACCTATTCGCGCAGCGCCGCCGCAGCCTTGGCACACGCCGAGCAGCTGCTGCGGGAAGGCGCCGATATTTTAGACATCGGCGGCGAATCCACCCGCCCCGGCGCCGCTTATGTGCCGCCCGAAGAGGAGTTGGCGCGCTTGCAGCCGATCGTGCGCGAGCTGGCCAAGTGGAGCGTGCCGCTGAGCGTGGACACGCGCCGCACAGCGGTGATGCGCCGCCTGTTGGACGAAGGACTGGCCGACATCATCAACGACGTGGCCGCGCTGGAAGACGAGGGCGCGGTGGATTTGCTGGCCTGCCATGCCAACATCGGCATCTGCCTGATGCACATGCAGGGGCTGCCTGAAAATATGCAGGAAAATCCGCGTTATGAAGACGTGGTGGGCGAAGTGGCAGGCTATCTGAAAAGCCGTGCCGAAGCGTGCGCAGCGGCGGGCATTGCACGCCACCGGCTGGTGCTCGACCCGGGCTTCGGCTTCGGCAAAACGTTGGAGCACAATGTGCAGCTCATGCGCCACCTGCCCGAGCTTCAGGCGCAAACCGGCCTGCCGCTGCTGGTTGGCGTGTCGCGCAAACGGATGATCGGCGAGCTGAGCGGCGAGGCGGATGCGGCGGCGCGGGTGCACGGCAGCGTGGGCGCGGCGCTGGCGGCTGCGGCACGCGGCGCGGCGGTGCTGCGCGTGCACGATGTGAAGGCGACGGTGGACGCGTGGCGGGTGTGGCGGGCTTTGCAGTAGGCAGATGGTTTTCAGGTAGCCTTTTGGCTGGATGGGGCTACCTGAAAATGTTTGAGCCGGTTTCTGCTTAGTACACTGGCTTTGGGTTGGGAAAGATGGTTGTGTTTTTCAGGTAGCCTTCTTAGATATGCGGAGGCTACCTGAAAATGTTTTGTTTGTTTTTTAGTAATTTAAAAGGGATGGGCTAGAGAGGGAAAGTGAAGGCTACCTGAAATTTTCAGGTAGCCTTTGTGTTGGCGGGTGGTATTTAGCTGCCGGCTTTGGGTGTGCGGTGGGAGCCGCGCACCATATCGAGCAGGAAGAGGCGGCAGTCGAGCTTGCCGTTGTAGAGGGGGATTTTGCGCTTGGGGGTGAGGCGCATGAGTTTGGGCATGTCGCGGTCGGCGGTGAAGAGGCCGCAGAGCCAGCCGGGGTAGTGCTGTTTGAGCCAGGAGCCGAGCTGGGGGTAGAGGGCGTGCAGGGTTTGGATTTCTTCGAGGCGCACGCCGTAGGGGGGGTTGGAGAGGAGGATGCCGTTTTCGCCGTTGGGGCGGGTGTCGCGCACGTCGGCTACCTGAAAAATAATGTGGTCGGCCACTTGGGCTTCGCGGGCGTTGGCGGCGGCGGTTTGGATCATGTGGCGCAGGTTGTCGCTGCCGGCGATGGGGGCGGGGGCTTGGGGCAATATGGCGGCTTGGGCTTCTTGGCGCAGGCGTTGCCATAAATCGGCATCGAAGTTGGCGAGGTTTTCAAAGCCGAATGGGCGGTGCAGGCCGGGGGCGCGGCGGGTGGCGATGAGGGCGGCTTCGATGGGGAGGGTGCCGCTGCCGCAGAATGGGTCTTGGAAGGGCTGGCTGCCGTTGTAGCCGGCGAGGAGGAGGAGGCCGGCGGCGAGGTTTTCGCGCAGGGGGGCTTCGCCTGCTTCTTGGCGGTAGCCGCGTTTGAAGAGGGCTTCGCCGCTGGTGTCGATGAAGAGGGCGGCGTGTTGTTCGCTGAGGAAGGCGTGGATGCGGATGTCGGGGCTGGCTTTGTTGACGCTGGGGCGCTGTCCTTGGCTGCTGCGGAAGCGGTCGCACAGGCCGTCTTTGATTTTGAGGGCGGTGAAGTCGAGGCTTTTCACGCGGGCGCGTTTGCCTTCTGCTTTGATTTTGAAGGTTTGCCCGGCGTGAAACCAGTCTTCCCAGCGGATATTTTTGGCGAGGCGGTAGAGGTCGTCTTCGCTGCGGTAGGGCTGGCAGGCCAGTTGCAGCAGGATGCGGCTGGCGGTGCGGGAGTGGAGGTTGAGGCGGTAGGCGGTTTCGAGGCTGCCTTGGCAGGATACGCCGCCTTCTGCGGGGGCGATTTGGCCGGCGCCGTGCTGCTGCATTTCTTGGGCGAGGATGTTTTCGAGGCCGCGCGGGCAGGTGGCGAAGAGGGTGTGGCGGGTCATGGCGGGGAATCAGGGTTATATAGAGGGCTGGGATTATATCGGGAAACGGAGTGGTGCGGCGGAAAGGCTACCTGAAAAAAGGCGGGGAGAGGCTACCTGAAAATATCTTGCCCGCTATTTCGCTATACAATACGGGGTTTCGGTTTGAGCTTCGCGGAAACGTGCGGAGCGGTTTTCAGGTAGCCTTTGAGTGGAAACAACGAGCAATTTTGCCCGTCGGCTGGTGCGCTGGCAGCGGGAACACGGGCGGCACGGCCTGCCTTGGCAGGTGCGCGAGCCTTATGCGGTGTGGCTTTCGGAGATTATGTTGCAGCAAACGCAGGTGGCAACTGTGTTGGACTATTACCCGCGTTTTCTGGCGGCGTTTCCCGATGTGGCGGCGCTGGCGGCGGCGGATGAAGATGCGGTGCTGGTGCTGTGGGCAGGGCTGGGCTACTACAGCCGCGCACGCAATCTGCATGCGGCGGCCAAGCAGGTGGTGCACAATTTCGGCGGCGAGTTTCCCGATACGCGCGTGGAGCTGGAAACGCTCAAAGGCGTGGGGCGCAGCACGGCGGCGGCGATTGCCGCGTTTGCCTTCGGCCGGCGCGAGGCGATTTTAGACGGCAATGTGAAGCGCGTGCTGTGCCGCGTGTTTGCGCAAGACGGCGAAGCGGGCAACAAAAAATTTGAGGCCGAATTGTGGCGTTTGGCGGAAAGCCTGCTGCCCGAAGCGGAAGACATGACGGCCTACACGCAAGGCCTGATGGACTTGGGCGCGCTGGTGTGCAAACGCGGCAAGCCCGATTGCGCCGCATGCCCGATGGCAGAAACCTGTTTGGCCAAACAGCAGGGGCGGATTGCCGAGCTGCCGCGCAGAAAGGCGGCGGCCGCGGTGAGGGAAGTGGCGCTGTATTGGCTGGTGTTGCGCGACAGGCGGGGCAGGGTGTGGCTGGAGAAGCGGCCTGCGGGCGGCATTTGGGGCGGTCTCTATTGCGTGCCTTGCTTCGAGCGGCTAAATGATTTGTATGCGCGCGCGGCGGCCTTCGGCGTGGCAGCGGAGGATTTGACCGAGGGCGAGCCGGTAAGCCACCGGCTCACGCACCGGCTGTTGCAGATTACGCCCTTGCAGGCGGAGGGGGTGCCGGCAGGGCAGGCAGGCGGCGCCAACGGCGGTTTGTGGGCAAATCCGGCGGAATACGGGTTGCCCAAGCCTTTGGCGGAGTATTTGCGGCGGAATTGACGCGGCAACAACAGTTTTTGCACAAAAGATAAAATTTCTTTACCTTTATTTTGTCGCAATATTGAATTATTCTCAATTTACTGGCCGCATGGTGCCTGCCTGCGGTGCTGGGTTTGACTGCCTTGCCGGCGCGGGCGGCAGAAGAGGCGGTGGATTCTGCCGTGTTGCCGGTGATTGAAATCAAAGGGCAGCGGGCGCTGTCGACTTTAGCCGGGCAATCCCGCCTCTCCCGTGAAAATATCGACCAGCAGCAAGCCGATAATGTGGCCGCGCTGCTCGACCTGCTGCCCGGCACCAGCAGCTCAGGTTCGCCGCGCCCCGGCGGGCAAACGTTGAATATTTGGGGCTTCGGCGATAATGAAGACATCAAAATCTCCATTGATGGTGCCGCCAAAAATTTCGAGCGTTATCGGCAGGGCTCGGTATTCATCGAGCCGGAATTGCTGCGCCAGGTTACGGTGGATAAAGGCTCGTTTGACGTGTCGCGCGGCAACGGCGGATTCGGCGGCGCGGTGAAGCTGGAAAGCCGCGATGCGCAGGAGTTTTGCGCGAAGGGCAGAATGTGGGCGGATTGCTGAAAATCAGCCACCACACCAACGACGAGCAATGGCAAACCAGCACCGCCGTCTTCCTGCAAAACAACAGCCGCAGCTGGGACGGCCTGCTCTACACCTCGGTGCGGCGCGGCCACGACATCAAACAGCCCGATGGCGAGCGGCTGGCTTATTCTGCCAACGAGCAGCAGAGCTTTCTTTTGAAAAGTAACTATAGCCCCAGCCCCGAACACCGCTTCACCTTCTCGGCCATGTATGGCCGCCATCATGCCTGGGAGCCGTTTGCCGCCAAACGCGGCGAACTGCGCGGCCCTACTGAGCGTGAAATCCGGCTGTATGGTCTGGATGCCGCCTGGAAGCGCAAGCTGGTGTACCGTAGCCAAGACGACGAAAGCTATTCGCTCAAATACCGCTATATGCCGGAAAACCCGTGGTTTGATCTCACCGTGCAGCTGAATCACGCCAAAACCGGGCAAGACGACCGCCGCCCCGATAATGCCGGCTCCGGCTTTCTCGGCAGCATGGGCAATGAAAGCCATACCGCCTATCAAGACACCGGCCTAGGCATCAGCAACGTGAGCCGTTTCTCCACCGGCAGCCTGCAACACCGCCTCACCCTTGGCCTGCAAACCAACCGCCACGTGCGCGAAGTGATGATGTCTGACGAGAGCCGGCAGAATAATGCCAATTTCAACTACGGCCATTTCCAGCCCTACTATATGCCCGCCGGCAAACAGCAGCAAAACAGCTTCTACGTGCAAGACGAAATCCGCATCGGCACATGGACGCTCACCCCGCCCTGCGCTACGACCACATCCACAACCAAGGCGAGCCCAACGTGGCGCGCGGCTACAACACCCCCTCCGCCGGCCACGACTACCGCAGCAAAACCTACAGCGGGTGGTCGCCGTTTTTGGGCATCGCCTGGCAACCCAACGACAACACCCTGCTGTTTGCCAATGCCAGCCGCACTTGGCGCGCTCCGGTAATCGACGAACAATACGAAGTGCAATCCGCTACCAGCAGCGCCTCCGCCACCAGCCGCTACCTCGAGCCGGAGCGGCTCACCTCCTTCCGCCTCGGCGGCATCCTGCGTTGGCAACACCTGCTGCGCGAGCAAGACAGCCTGCAACTGCGCGCCACCCTGTTCCACACGCGCGGCAAAGACGAAATCTTCAAAAACCGCGGTATTTTCTGCCGCGAACAGCTGCCTAACCGCCCCAGCAGTGTTTGCGACCAGCCCATCGGCAACTACCGCAACCTGCCCGGCTACACCATACGCGGCGGCGAAATTGAAGGCTACTACGAATCCGACCGCTGGTTTGCCGGCCTCACCTACTCCTTCATGCGCGGTAAACGCGAAGGTTCACCGCGCAACCCCTGGCACGACCAAGACACTTGGCTTGCCGACATTCCGCCTCGCAAAGCCACCGCTACCCTCGGCGCACGCTTCCCCGCACAAGGCTTAACCCTCGGCTGGAAAGCCGAATTTATCCGCCGCCAAGACCGTTCGCCCATCGACGGCGACCCCATGGCCGCCTACTGGGCGTTGCCCAAATCCAAAGGCTACGCCCTGCACGGCCTGTTTGCCGCCTGGCAGCCGCCGAGCTACAAACAGCTCACCTTGCGCCTCACCGTGGATAACCTATTCAACCGCCGTTACGCCCCCTATCTTGGCGAAGCCGTGAGCGGCGTTGGCCGCAACATCAAAGGCAGCCTGTCGTGGCAGTTCTGATGGCAAGTATTTGATGAGCCAATCAAAAAAGGCTACCTGAAAACCAGTTTTGTTTTTCAGGTAGCCTTTGTATTGGCAGGGCAATTAGGTAGTTGGGCGTTTGGCTTGATGGAAGCTTGCAAAGCCCTTTTTCAGGTAGCCTTTATCGTTCCGCAGAGGCTACCTGAAAACGATGTTTCCGAAGGAAGCGGAGTTTCTGCGAAGCTAAAGCGGAGCTTCAACGCAGTGAAAATGTAGCGTGGCAAAGTTTCCGCGAAGCCGAAATCATATCGCCACGCCCAGCTTCGCCAGCAGCCAATCCAGATAAAACAGGCTGTACACCGCTGAGAGCGCCAGCACGATGCCGATTTGGTTTACGGTGGAGATTTTCTCTTTGAAGGCCAGCGCGCCGGTGAGCGTGCCCAACACGATCACGCCCAAATTCATGCCTGCAAACACCAGCGTCGGGTCGCCGGCGAAGGCGTGGTGTGCCTTGATATAAAACAGGATATTGCCGAAATTAAGCAGCCCGAGCAGCAGGCCGCCGGCGAAATCTGCCGCCTTCAGCGGCTTGCCCTGGCGCCACACATAGCCCCACATCAGCACGCAGGCCAGCGCAAATGCCACAAACAAATTCAGCGACAGCGCCTGCCCGGTTTTAGATAACTGCTTGAACAAAATGTCGATTATGCCGAATCCCAGCCACACTCCCGCCAACCAGCCCATGCCGCCGCCCTTCTTGCCCTGGCCGGGCTTGTAGAGCAGGGCAGCCAGCGCGCTGAAGGCCAGCACGATGCTGACGATTTTGTTGCTGTTGAGCCGCTCGCCAAATAGCAGAAACGCCGCCAACACCGGCAACACCAGGGAAAGCCGCTGTGCCGCGTCGGAGCGCACGATGCCCGCCTGCTCCACCGCGCGCGCCATCACCACGAAAATGCTCGGCAGCAACACGCCCAGCGCCAGAAACGGCCACAGGCTGCCGATGCCCGCGTGGCGCAGGTTTTCCAGTGGCGGGCTGAGGAACAACCAGCAGCAGGCGGTGGCCGCGATGTAGTTTACGGCGATGGCGTGCTCGATGTGGATGCCGTGCTTGCGCGCGGTTTTCAGCAGCACGGATACGGCCACGCTACACAGCACGGCCAATGCGAGAAACTGCCAAGTCCAAGTGGCGGGGAAGAGGGAAAGGGCGGACATGGGGGAAATCCTAGGAGAAAATGGGAAATACGGGGAATGAAGTTAGAAAAAATCGAAATCCATCTGCTCGGGCAGCTCCATGGAAGCCAGCTGCTGTTCGGCGGCCAGCTGGAGCAGCTTGCGTTTGCGCAGGCGGCACAGGCGCAGCACGTTTTGTTTCTGCGTGTCGGTGAGCTTCAGCCAATGCAGCCTCTCGTCGCGGCTGCGCAGGCAGCCTTTGCAGTAGCCCTTGCTGTTGGCCTGGCAAACGCCGATGCAGGGGCTGGGGATGCTGAAGAATTCGAGTTGTTCCATATTGTGTGCGAAACACGGCGCGAAGGCGGCATTGTATAGCAAGCGTTTGGGGGGAATCCAGCAGGGAAGGCTACCTGAAAAGTTTCCGCTTGCCGCGAGCGAATCGGTTTTCAGGTAGCCTGTTGACCCTGCTGAAGGCTACCTGAAAATATTATCGGGCGTTTTCGCAGCGCAGAAACGCTGCTTTTTTCGGCAACATCGTTTTTAACTGCGTTGAAGCTCCGCTTTAGCTTTGCAGAAACTCCGCTTCCTTCGGAAACTTCGTTTTAGCTTCGCAGAAACTTCGTTTTCAGGTAGCCTTTGCCGCCCCGCCGCCGCCAGCAAGGCGCCGATTGGCGATATAATGGCGGCCTTTCCGTGCCGAATGGGTTTGAACGATGCCTGCTCCTTTTGCTCCCGAACAAGCCGACCGCCGCCGCCTGCTGCTGTCGCTGGCGGCGCTTTCTGCTGCTGCCTGCCTGCCCAAGCCCGCCCGCGCGGGGGCGCAGCGCGAGGAAACGCTGTCGGACGACGTGGCTTCGGTGATGCGCCATTCGGTGAACAATGTGAACCCGCCGCGCCTGGTGTTTGAAAACCCGTATAACGCGCCGCGCTGGCTCAACGATATGTCGCTGCGGCTGGCGCGTTTTGTGGCCGACCCGCTGGAGCGCCGCCGCCTGCTGATCAACATCCAATATGAAACCACCCGCGCCGGGCTGGATACGCAGCTGATTTTGGGGCTGATTACGGTGGAAAGCGCGTTTCGGCAGTATGCCATCAGCAGCGTGGGCGCGCGCGGGCTCATGCAGGTGATGCCGTTTTGGCAGCGCTACATCGGCAAGCCGGAGCACAACCTGTTCGACATCCGCACCAACCTACGCTACGGCTGCACCATCCTGCGCCACTACAGCAATCTGGAAAACGGCAATATGGAGCGGGCATTGGCGCGCTACAACGGCAGCCTCGGCAGCCGGCGCTATCCCGACGCGGTGATTGGCACGTGGCAGAGCCGCTGGCAGTGGTCTTAGCCGGCAGGCTTGTTTGGCAGAGCGCCCACCTGCTTTTTCAGGTAGCCGCCAATATTTTCAGGTAGCCTCAAGCGCCATCAGGCTACCTGAAAAACAGATTGCAAGCAGTTTGAACGGCTTGGAAGGCCGCCGCGAAGCAAAAAGCCAATCCCGCCCGCCCCGCCGAAAAGCGCCCGAGGCCGCAAGCCTTCGGGTATAATCGCACCGTTTTCCACACCACACAGATTCCGCCGCTATGTCCCGACCTCCCCGTACCGCCCTGCTGCCGGCCGAATGGCGTGCCAGCGCGTCGCTTTCCGGCGTGTATGCGCTGCGTATGCTGGGCATGTTTTTGGTGTTGCCGGTGTTGGCGCTGTATGCCAAAGAGCTGCCGGGCAGCACGCCTGCTTCGGGCGGCCTGGCGATTGCGGTGTACGGCCTCACGCAGGCGCTGTTCCAGCTGCCGCTGGGCATGCTTTCCGACAAGCTGGGTCGCAAAAAGGTGATTTACCTTGGCCTGGCGGTGTTTGCGCTGGGCAGCTTTATTGCGGCTGCGGCAGATAGCGTTGCCTGGCTGTTGGTCGGCCGGGCGATTCAGGGCGCGGGCGCGGTGAGCGCGGCGGTAACGGCGCTGCTGGCGGATTTGACGCGCGAAGAAGTGCGCACCCGCGCCATGGCTTCCATCGGGCTCACCATCGGGCTCACTTTTGCCGCAAGCATGGTGGTGTCGCCGCTGCTCACGGAGTGGATTAAGGTGTCCGGCCTGTTTGCGCTCACGGGCGCTTTGTGCGTGCTGGCCGTGGGCGTGGTGGCTTGGATTACGCCCAATCCGCAGCAGGGCAGGTTTCATGCCGATGCGGAAATGCAAACTTCGCGCATTAGCGAGGTGTTGCGCAATAAGCGGCTGATGCAGCTTAATTTCGGCATTTTCGCCTTGCAGGCGGTGATGATGGCGATTTTCGCCAGCCTGCCGATTGTGATGCGCGGCCTAGGGCTGCCCAAGGAGCAGCATTGGCAGATCTACCTGCCGGCGGTGTTGCTCGGGCTCTTGCTGATGGTGCCGGCGATTGTGGTGGGCGAAACGCGCAACAAGCTCAAGCAGGTGTTTGTGGCGGGGATTGCGCTGATTGCGGCGGCGCTGGCCGGGCTCTATGGTGGACAGGCTTCGCTGCTGGCCATCGGCATTTCGCTGGTGGTGTATTTCATCGGCTTCAATATTTTGGAGGCCAGCCTGCCTTCCATCGTGTCGAAAGTGGCGCCGATTGATTTGAAGGGCACGGCCATGGGCATGTATAACACGGCGCAGTCTGTGGGCGTGTTTGTGGGCGGCGCGGCGGGGGGGCGTTTGTTTGAACGCTTCGGCTTTTTCGGCGTGTTTGTGTTTGCCATGGCGCTCACGCTGGCTTGGCTGCTGGTGGCCGTGTTGGCGCCGGCGCCGGCGCCGGTGCGCAATCTGGCCTTTGCCGTGTCGCCAGTTTGGCAGGGCTGCGAGGAGCGGCTGTTGGCCGTGTTGCAGCAATTCGACGGTGTGGAGGCGGCCAGCCTCAGCGCCGACCGTTCAACCGTTTACATTAAGGCGCGGCAGCAGGGCTTCGACGAAACTGCCGCCAAACAGATTATTTTAGGAGGAAACCATGTTGAATAAAGTGATGCTTATCGGCAACTTGGGGCGCGACCCCGAAGTGCGCTACCTGCCCAGCGGCGACGCGGTGGCCAATTTTTCCATCGCCACCAGCGAAAACTGGAAAGACCGCAACGGCCAGCGCCAGGAGCGCACCGAGTGGCACAACATCAGTATGTTTGGCCGCTTGGCGGAGATTGCCGGCCAGTATTTGAAAAAAGGCAGCAAAGTGTATATCGAAGGCCGCATCCAGAGCCGCAAATACACCGGCAAAGACGGCATCGAGCGCACTGCCTACGACATTGTGGCCAATGAAATGAAAATGCTCGACGGCCGCAACAGCGGCAGCGGCCACTACGAAGGCGGCGAACAATACGCCGCCGCGCCCAGCCGCCAGCAGCAGTCTGCGCAAGGATACAATGAGCCGGCACCGGCCTACGCTGCTGAGCCGCCCGCTCCGCCGCGCCGCCAGGCTCCCGCACCCGCACTGGCTCCGATTGACGATATCGACGACGATATTCCCTTCTAGCACCCATATATCCTATATGTGTTAAATTTGATATTTAAATAGCTGGAGAACCTAGGTGTTGACTAGGTTCTTTTTTTGCACAAAAATTGAATGATCTTTATCATACTGTTAGTATTTATATATAAAATTGTAAAATTAAAATTTACTATGGTTAGATTAGAAATTATAGTTTTCACTAATGGTGAACGGTATCCTATCCTTATAGATAATGGAAAAAATATTCCACATTATTATTCTACTTTGTGGACCACATCTATTTTAAGGAGTAGTTGCTCTGTAAATACGATTCGCAATAAGCTATATGCTATACGGTGGCTTTTTAAATGGGAGTATAGTAAGAATAGAAATATTGTTAATGAGTTTAAAAATGGGAATCTTTTAAGTTATAAGGACATGATTAATTTAAGAGAGCATTTAGGCTAAGTGAGAAAACAGATAAAAAGAAGTTAAGTTTTAGTAATAGACTATCTGGAAATAAAAAAAGTATCAATTCAATAATTATTAGCCATTCTCATCAATATAATAGGATGACAGCTGCAATTGAGTACTTGGAGTTTATATCCAGTCTTTTTATGAATAAAGGATTATATACACCAAAAGATGTAGAAAAAATGACGGTTACGTTTAAAAACCTGAGACCGAATATTCGGAGTTTTTATTCTTCTGAAATTTTCGATAGTGCTAATATTACAGATGGTTTACTCGATGAATTTCTTGGTATTGCGGATTATCCGAACCCAAAAAATCCTTTTAAGAATGAGGGAATAAGAAAAAGGAACTATTTAATGTTCATGTTGCTGCGCAAATTAGGCATTAGACGTGGAGAGCTTCTATCAATAAGAGTTGATGATCTAATTTTAACAGGAAATCATCCTGCTATATTTATAAGACGTACACATGATGATCCAATAGATTCAAGAATGAATCAGGCTGTAGCGAAGACAAAAGAAAGACGTTTAGTAATCAGTCTTGAATTATCAAATCTCATAGATGAATATATACTTAATTATCGAAATAAAATACCAAATTCGAATAGGCACCCTTATTTATTTGTGACACATAAAAAAGGAATTTCACAAGGAAAACCACTTAGTATTAGTTCTTTTGATAATATTATAATACCTACTATGAAAAAAGTAGATAAAAATTTTCTATTATTCATTCTCATATATTTAGACATGAATGGAACTTAGATTTTTCTAGAAAAGTAGATCTTAATAATAAATTAGCTAAAGAGAATAAAACCAATCATACTGAAATTACTCCTGAGAATGAAGCTAAGTATAGACAACATTGGATGGGGCATACATCAGAGAAAAGTTCATATATTTATAACAAGAGACATATTATTGAACAAGCTAATAAATTAGTTCTTCTTGAGCAAGAAGAATTATTAAGTAAACTTTCTAATAAAATTGTTGAAAAAAATGACTAAAATTTCAAGAGATGGATATTCATTTAATCAGAATGATACTATATGGATATTAAATAAAGATATAAAGATAAAATTAACAAGAGATATTTTATCTTTGGACAGCTCATTGCTAGATGGATTTAAAAATATTTTATCTGACTATGCACAAGAGATGTCAGCTCATCATACTAGAAATATGTTGTTTATGTTTAGGCGGTTAATAAAATTTTCTAATGGGAATGCTATTACAACAGACAGTATATTGAATTGGCGTGCAAGTTTAACTAGGGAAAATGAATGGTATTTAGGATCATTAAAAGGATTTTTACGTACTTGGTATAAAAGAGGTTATTTAGGAATTTCTCTGGAAGTAGTTAAATTATTAGAAACATTTAATATAAAAGGAAATAAAAAGGGAAAATCAGTTGCTAATCATTGTCCATACACAGGACCGATGACGAATAATGAACTATTAAGCCTAGTGAGTGAACTTAATGAGCTATGGAAACAAAACAGAATCAGCTTTGAGTGTTACGCATATATTAATGCTCTAATAATAACTGCTAGACGTCCTTCGCAGTTGAAGCAGCTAAAAATGTGTGATTTGATTAAGGATAATAATGATTATTATATTAATATACCAAGAGTTAAACAACGACATTCAAACTTTAGGAAGTCATTTAGGAAATTCGCAGTCACTGAAGATCTATATTTAATTATAAGAAACTTAGCTGAAGATCAAATTAAAAAAAATTGAAATACATATTGGTAATACTTTACCTTTTGAACAAAGAAAATTAACACCTATTTTCATGAGTCATCAAACTTTATTAGAGATTAATAAGGGTAATGTGGGACTGTATCTAGAAAAAGACTTATTACATTCAACTATTCAAGAAATGAAGAAACTCATGGTGGAATTCAATAATGTCCAACATGCTATTTCTGAGCGTACTGGAAAAGTTATATATGTGAATGCAAGACGTTTTCGTTATACACGTGGAACTAATTTGGGGCGAAAAGGTGTTGGTGCCACAGTTATTGCAGAATTATTAGATCACTCTGATATACAGAATATAAAAGTTTATACAGAAAATATTGCCGATACTGTTCAGTATATTGATCGTGTAATGGGTGCCGAAATGGGGAAGTTAGCTCATGCATTTTCTGGGAGAATAATCTCTAGCTTGAATGAAGGTGAGAGGGGAATGATCCAACATCTTTTATAACAAACAATGGATCAGACACTGTTGGGGCTTGTAGTACAAATAAATTTTGTATAAGTTCTTATGAAAGCTGTTATCTATGTAGAAAATTTAGGCCTCTTCTTGATGGCCCTCATCAACAGATATTAGATAAATTATATCGAGAAAAAGAAGAGCGACTGAGAGTGTCTAAAAGCATAGATTATGCGAATTCTAAAGATCGCATTATTTTAGCGGTTGAGTATGTAGTTAAAGCTTGTAACCAAATGAAAAAATCTCGAGAGATTCATTAATATGGGTAGTCAAATTTTTGAACCAATAAGTAATTCTCCTACTAAAAATCTAGAACAGTTCATTTATTTCTGTAGATATAGATTAGATGCTTTTGGTGCTGATTGCTGGGAAAATAATCAATGGAGAACAAAGTTTAATATCCATTCAGTACAAGTTCGATTTTCTACAGATAGATTTCCATCAAATAGTTATAAATATAAACCGTTATCTTCACCATTTATTGAGTTTGCTAAGGCTTATATCCGTTATACTTATTCGTTAAGACCTATTCGTCAATTCGCTAGACATATGGAAGCATTGCGTTTTGTTGAAATGGCGTTACATAATGTAAAGAAAAAAGCAGATATCCTATATCTGGATAGTTTAGTTATTCAAGAAGTTCAAAATTTAGTTGCTAAAAAATATCCTAAAATGAATGAATCAACAAATAAACTAGGTTATCAATTAGAAGCATTATTTAATTTTTGTATAGAATATCAAATTGTTCCAAAGCTCCCTATATGGACTAATCCTTATAGTCGTCCTAGAGATTTAACAATATTATTAGATAAGAGAGGAAAAGATTATCGTTCCAAAAAAATGCCATCTGATGAGGAAATGCTACTTACAGCAAAACTATTTCATGATGCACCTAAGTTAGATAAGGAGACTGAATATTATACAGCAGTTATGGCTTTGCTTATGGTTGCTCCATCTCGTTGCTCTGAGTTAATGTCTTTATCTATTAATTGTTTAGAATGGACAGAAGATAGATTAGGAAATAAACAATTAGGTATTAGATGGATACCTGCAAAAAATGGGAAAGAGGGTCTAAAATGGGTTCCTGGTAGAATGCAGGATGTGATAGTTGAAGCAGTTAAACGTTTGACAGATATAGGATATTTAGCAAGAAGATCAGCGAAATTTGCGGAAGAAAATGTCAATATGCTAATGCTATCGTATCAAGGTATGCAGTCACCTAATGATTTATTTAAAAAACCTCTAGATGAAATAGAAATAGGTAAAATTTTAGCAATTAATGGAGAAAAAGGGATTCATGCTAAGTGGTTTAAAAAATTAGTAAATGAAAACAATGGTATTATAACTTATGATGTATTAGGAAGATACTTATACGAAAAATATACATCAAAATTTAATTACTGGCCGTATATTGACAAGAATAAAACCGTTAGGGCTTCTGAAGCCTTACTATTGTTCAGAGGAAATGAGTTCCATAATGAATTTCGTCCTAGAAATTTCTCTTTTGTATTGCCAACAGTAAATCAAATTAACGATAGATTTTGCTATTCTGAAACACGCCCTAAAACGTCATTATGGGAAAACATGACATAAGGACATCGAAAGGAGAATTTATTAGATTACTATCACATAATGCAAGACATTGGTTAAGTACAAAAGCTGAGCGTGGTGGAATGGATGAATTAACTTTAGCTAACTGGGCAGGGAGAGCTATAGTTGCAGATAATAAAGCTTATGATCACAGGACAGAAGAAGAAAAAAGTGAGGCAGTTCGGGATTTGTTAATCCCTGAGGATATCTCAATATTAGATAAAATCCATTTGAATCTTCCAGTTACATATGAGGACGTAGGGAAGGATGGGGTGGGAGTCACAACAATAACAGAAATAGGCATTTGTGAGCATGATTATGCAATGTCGCCATGTTCTCGCCATGGAGATTGTGAAACATGTAAAGAACTTATTTGTATTAAAGGATTAGAATCATCTTTAGAAATATTAAAGCATAGAGAAATTCAGCTTACAGAGCAAATTAATAAAGCAAAAGAACACCATAAATTAGGAGCTTTTGGTGCAGATCGTTGGATAAGTAACCTAGGGTGGAGATTGGCACATATAAGAACCAAAATTGCATTCTTGGAAAATAGTGAAATTCCAAATGGTACACTATTACGAATACCTGACGAATATGATCCTTCACCAGTCAAGTTAGCCTTATTGGAAAAAGGAATGGATATAGATGTTAAAAAACCAGAAACGGCTAAACTTGATGATGATTTATATAGGTTAATGGAGATGTAGTATGCCTAAAATTCTTATTACAGAAGAAAATTTGGAAGATATCATTATGTTGATTAAAACCTGGGAGGGGAAGTTAACATGGAATTTACTTTGCTCTAAAGTTTCAGAGTTATTGAATATTAAGAGTATTGAGAGGCAGTCACTGGCTAATTATCCTGATATACAAAAAGCCTTTAGCCAACAGAAGCAAAAAATAAAAGAAGATGCAAAAAAAGAACCAGTACCAAATGTAACGATGGATTATTTGCTAAAACAAGTTAATAATTTGAAGGCTCAGGTACAACGCTTGGAAGAAATTAATGAGCGATATAAACAGCAACTTATTGTATGGCAATATAATGCATATATGCATGGGATGACACAAGATGCACTAAATAAACCTCTTATTGCTGTTAACAGGCAGCATAGATAAAGAGGCTGACGTAGATTAGCCCTAAACCCCACACGATCCCTCTGAAACCTTCAAAAGCTATATTAGCAAGGTTGCTGGTAAAAAAGCAGAATGAGGGATTATTATCTGGTTAATATCAAAATTTTCTGCTTTACAGTGTTCCATTTTTTCAGACAACCCCAGCAAATTGAACGTATCGTGTTGTTGGAGGATTTCACAATGCTGTTTGTTGTTCAGCAAGGCTTGCCATTTTCTATCTAAAATTTCTTCATCCAAATTGCTATCATTGTTCGGTAAACGTCCATGTCGTCTGAAAAACGATTCGACTTCTTTGAATGTTTGTAAAACCATTGCATTTTCATCGGTTTTAGCGGTAACTGGTTTGACATCGGCAAGCAGGCCTAAATCATCGTGATTGAAAATATCATCCAAGCTGTTGATTCTAGAATCAACGCGCATACCTTTTAGCAACATATTCAGCCCCTTACCATACGTTCCGCTTTTTGGCGGCGGATATGGTCGAAAAGGCGCCCCATTTTTTCGGCAGCTTTAGTGTCGGCGGGATTTTCTTCAAATCCACTGCTTTTTTCCAAGCCTGCAAGGGGAAGGAAAAAGCCGTAGTTCTACGCCAAGTCGGTGTAGGCACATTCGAGATAGTCATCGGCCTTAGTGTCATAGACGGCGATGTTTTGAAAATCGGTAACGATAAAGAAGCGGATTTTGTTTTTATCGGCGGAAGGTGATTGTTTCAGGGTTTGCAGGATGTCGTAAATGTCTGCCCAGGGGTCGGCAGGTTTGAAATAAAGTTTCCGGCTGAGGGCAATTTCGCCGAGTAAGGGCATATCGGCAACGTTGGTGCCGGGAGTTTGGTTTTGCAGTTTGGTGATGGTGGCTTTCGGGGTATCGAACAGGCGGAGAAAGCCGTAGATGAAGTTTGCTTTGTCTTCCGATTGTACGAGCTTGGCAAGACCGTCAAAGAGTTTGGTTGGATTGATTGCCATTGCTATGGTGCCTTTTGCTAAGAAGTTATAAGGATATGGAGTTAGATCTGTCCCAGGCGGCTAGGGCATATTATGTTTTACCAATTGTTTCAAAAATGAAAACTTTAACTCTATTCCACTATTATTAAAATACCATTCTCATTTCTTTAATTACAGCTCAAAATGCTCTTTCGGAATACCGTTAAACTTACGCAACATGGTATTTTTGCCTGATTCCAAAAATTCTCAATGTTGTTGATGTGGTTCAGGCGGTCTGTAAATTCTTTGAAATGGTTGATGCAGTAATGGGCAAAACCGCTCATGTCCAACTAGTTGTAATTGCTCAGGGGCTGTCTGTGTAAACAATGCTGCCCAGCATGATTTTTCTTTTGATGACAGGCAGTAATGCTTCAGGCTTAGCATCATCCAGCACAACCGTATTAAAGACCAGTTCTTACCGGTTTAAGATACCGAAAATGACCACTTTGTCTGCTGTCTCACGCCCTCGCTTGTCTTTCGGTGCCTATTGAGTATTTCGAGGGTAACATAGTTGCTAGTCTAGTATATAGCTCCTTCGGAAATTGTTGTGCTTGAGATGCGAATGCGTGGATGGCAATCATCCTTTTTCTAGTCCCACACATCCTTCTCTTGGTTCACACCATCAAAAACGGCAGCCCGTCTTTGATTTGCTGCCGCCCCGCCGGGCTGTCGGGCTTAAACTCTTCCTGATAGTAGCCGATGGTGTTGCTCACCGTCGGAATGCCGTATTCGTTGGCATAATGCACAGGCAGGTGTTGGTGGGCGTGGCCGTGGATGCAGGCTGCAAGCTTTTCAGGTAGCCCGATTGCCGCATCCTCCGCCCACCGTGCAGGCAGTACCGTGCCGTAGCCCAGGTCGGCATCGCCGAACAGGCGGCTGGTCGGGTGGTGGGTGAACAGGATATTTTGTACACCGGACGGGCTGGCACGCAGCGTTTCTTCGATAAAGCACACGCTTTGATGATGTGCCGCCAGCACGTCGCGATACAGCAGTTTGGCATAACGATTGCCGCGTTTGACCTTGATGTAGCGATAATCGCTCAACCTTTGTGCCACCGCATATTCGTCCCCATGCGCCACCTGATACCAAAACGGTGCGCCGATAATCTGCACGCGCCCGTTATCGAGCATGGCGCACTGGTTATGCAGGATGCTCATGTGCGCTTTCAGTACCGGGCTGTTGTCCAGAGCTGCCTGAATCCGTCCAACCACCTTGTGCAGGGCATCGCCGTAGTATTCGTGATTGCCCATCACATAAAACACCCGGTCAAAGCCGTTGTCGGCTATCACGCTTTCCAGAAACGGCACGAAATAGTGGAACTTCCTGGCCTCGGTCAAATCGCCGGCAATCATCAACAGATTGTGTTGCGTTGCAGGCTGCTTATTGCAGCGGAACAGGGGGTGGTAGATTTCGTCCAGCACATCGGTTTGCAGCAGCCCGCGTTTGTCGAACAGCCATTCCAAGTGGATATCGGAGATGTAGTTGAGTTGGACGGTGCGGGCTGTCGGCATAAGAGGGCTTCCTAATGAATGATGGATGAGCGTGAACCATCAACGCCGATACTCGGCGCCAATCGTGTCAAACGGTTTCAGATGGAATGATACAATACCGGCGAACCGTTTCCCATCTCCCGTTGCAGGCTACCTGAAACCGCATCCCCATGAAAATCCAGCTCCTTTCCGACACCCACGGCAGCCCCTATACCCTTCATCCCGAAGCCGATGTGATTGCCCACGCCGGCGATTTCGGCAACGGCTTGGCCGCCATGCGGCAGTTTCAGGCAGCCTGCAACGAGGCGGGCAAGCCCTATGTCTTTGTGTTGGGCAATCACGATTATTATCATGAAAACATGAGCGATGTGCGCCTGCAGTTGCGCAACGAACCTTATCTGCGCGCGGGCAAAACCGTGCAAATCGACGGCCGGACCTTTGTCGGCGGCACGCTGTTCAGCAATTTCAGGCAGCACCAGGTCAGCGCCGGACAGTTTGAGCAAAACTGCAATCTGGCGCAGGTTTCCGTGGCCGATTTCGCCTATATTTTTGATTACCTGCCCAACAGCCAAAACGAGCGGCGCATCACGCCCGAGGACTATGTCCGCCTGTATAACGAAGAATGGGCATGGATACGCCGATTTTGCGGCGCCGCCGACACCATCGTCCTGACCCACTTTCCGCCGAATGCAGCCTGCACCGCCCCGCAATTTGCCGAATCGCCGCTCAATCCCTATTTCATCAACGATGTCGATTTGACCGGCTTTGCCTACTGGTTTGCCGGACACACGCACACAGCGATGGATGCCACCGTTCAAGGCTGCCGCGTGGTCATCAACCCCTTGGGCTATCCCAACGAAATCGGGCATAACGGTTATCGGGACGGGTGCTTGATTGAGGTGTAGTAGCTGCAATTTCAGGCAGCCTGCATAGTCCGCAATGCCCACAGTTATTTAAAAATCCCGCCATCGACATTCAAGGAATACCCTATGCCCAACAACCCCATCCCATCCGAACATCCCCACGATTGCACTCTTTCCCCCTGCAAGCTCACCGACTGGACCTTCACGCGCTACCACACGCCCGGCAAATCCGAGTATGCCGTGGTGTACGGCACAGTCGCCCAAGATGGTTCGGGACGCTTTGCCGCAGGCGGCCGAATCCGCACCTCGCCCGTTACCCTATGGGCGGCACCGCTGGCCCATACGCACAACTCGGTGTACTGCCTGCCAGAAGGTGCAGGCTGCTTTTGCGACCTGCCTGCAACCTTGCAGCCTGCCATAGACAGTTTGGGTATTGACCCTGCAGAAGCGGCCGTTATCCTGCAAAACACCTTCATGCAGCCTGCACATGCCTTGCCTGAAACCGCCTGTTTCGGCGTTCCGGTGATGCGGCCGGTAGGGCAGAGAGATTTTCCGGTCATCATGGAACATCACATCGCTGCATTACCGTTCTACCCGTTTTGGCGGGACAGCAGCATCGGTTCCGCCCAAAGCCTGATAGACGGACAAGCCGCCGTTTTCTTGCATGATTGGAACGCATTCTGCCGCCTGTTTGTCCGTACCGGCAGACACCGCGGCCAAACCGGCAACACCGATAAACAAACCGCTGACGGCCAATACAGCTATTTCGGCCTGCCGATTGTGCATACGCCAGAACAGGATAATGCCCCTGTCGTATTGGAAGCCGACATCGCCAAACTTCCGTTTTACACCTATTGGCACACCGCCTGCGCTTCCGATGTGCACCGGTTAGCAGACGGCTCGCATGCCGTGAAACTTGCCGACTGGGAAGCCTTCTGCCGACGGTTGGTATTGACCGGCAGATAGGCAGACAAAAAGTGCAGGCTGCTTTTTATCGCCCAAACCCTGTTTCAGACGGCCTCTAAAGCAGCCTGCACCTTATTTTTCATTGTCAGATCCCCAGAAATCGAGTACCCCATGCCCCAAACCTATTTCACCGCCGACTGGCACTTCTCCCATCCCAACATCGCCCGATACTGCCCGCAATTCCGCTTGCAAAGCGATAACGCCGACGAGCTGAACGAATACCTGATCGACTGCTGGAACCGCGTCGTTACCCCGCAAGACACTGTGTACAACCTCGGCGATGTCTGCTTTGCAAAAAAGCCCGCACACATCGAAGCCGTGCTGCAACGGCTTAACGGGCAACACCATTTGATCTACGGCAACCACGACTACCTGATTCGGCAAAACGAAGAACATTTCCTCAACACGCGCAAAGCCGACGGCAATCCGTTACTCTCGTCCGCCAGCCATTACCTGCGGCTCAAACTGCCCGAAATCAGCAATACCGCGATTTTGTGCCACTATCCCTTATACGAATGGGACGGCATCCACCACGGCCTATACCACCTCTACGGCCATCTGCACGACCGCATGGCTGCCGTCAAAGGGCGCGCCCTCAATGTCGGCTGGGATATGCACGGACGTTTCCTGACCGCACAGGATATTGACGACTTCCTGCGCGACCTGCCTGCCGTTCAGTATTTCGACGACAAGCAAAACGTTATCGTCGGCAACAGCACGGAAGATGCGGCTGCAAAAGTTCGGGCGAGATTGGCAGCATTGAATGAATGAGCTTTTATTTTAGAGATGAATTTTCAGGTAGCCTTGAATGGTGCAGGCTACCTGAAAAACAACCGGCAAAACAAAAGGACGGTTTTTCAATCCGTCCTTTCCGCATCAGCAATACCGCCAAGTGTCCCGCATAAAATGAATGATCTCGTTTAACGGTACAGGCGAAAGCGTAAACAGCTTGTCCCCTTTCTTCTGCTCCACTTCCAAAATCAACATACAGCCTTCTGACAACTTGCCCTGTCCGTCAAATTCCAATTCTTTAATTTTTACCGACCGGGTGATGCCGTTATCCGCCAAGTCCTGCCGGTATGCCTCTCCCGTACATCCGTAAAAATGGGAAGGGAAAGCCAGCTTATCCATTACATCTTCCGCAATCTTAATAGAACCATAATCGCGCGTTGGCTATTGCCAGGTTTGTCATGCGGAATCAGCAAATCAAGGGCACGTTTGTTTTTCAGGCTGTAATGTTATCGCCTTTCAAATCTCAACCCGCCTTTATTCATCAGGAATGCGGGGGTAATGGCGATGCTTTCTCTATTTGTTGTCATGTCTGCTGTGTGTTTCAGATAATCCTGAAAATGCGGAGTTTGGCAGTGTGATTGATAGGCAGATCCACTGGCATAGATTTCATAGAAATACCAACGGTTCGGATTGTTTTGTTCTGTGGCTGCGTAGATGGCGAGTACGCCGCTTTCAGCTTGGAGCGACTGTGCCATTTCGGACATTACGATGTCTTTGAAGGCTTGGGCGTGTTCGGGCTTCACGTCCACGATGACCAAGTTATTGATGGTGTTCGGGGTTTGGTTTACCCGTTTGTCGAGCAAAAATTGTGGTTCGACGCTGATTTTGCGTTTGTGGCCGGTCAGGATTGCGGGGGATTTTTGCAGGAAGTTTTTGTATTGCGGCGATTGGATATGGGCTTGATAGGCTTCGTTATCGACATAGATTTCAAACATATAGGCGGTTTCGGGGTTGTCCTGTCGTTTGGTGGAATACATGGCGAGTGTACCTTTTTCGCCGCGCACGGAAGCAGTGATGTTGTTTTTGCCGACTTCTTCGTAGGCTGCGGTTTGTCCGGGTTGTATGCCGAGTTCGAATATATTGAATACGGGCACGGCTTGGGCAGATAGGGATATGGCGGCTAGCAGGGTCATGATGTATTTTTTCATGGCTTTTTGTATTTGGTTAAAAGGGGGCAGGTAGCCTTTCAGACGGCCTTTTGGGCAGCCTGAAAGCAGCAGCACGCCCAAATCATAGGATTCAGACCGATGACAGCCTGCATTTGGATTTTGTGCGGTAAACGGCGGGGCAGGTTGCAGACTGCTTTTTGATGCTTTCAGACGGCCTTATCGAAAGAAAGGCTACCTGAAAACGAAGTTTCTGCGAAGCTAAAGCGCAGCTTCAACGAAGTTAAAACGAAGTTTCTGCGAAGCTAAAGCGTGTGCTTCAGCGGCATTAAAACGGATTTATGCTTCGCCTTCCCAGCCGCCGCGCGTATCCACGCCGGTTTCTTCCGCCAGGTGTTCGATTTCGGCCATTTGTTCGGCGGTCAGTACCAGTTTAGCGGCATCGGCGGCATCGGTAACGTGGTGCGGCTTGGTGGCGCCGATAAGCGGCAATGCGCCTTTGGCAATCGCCCAAGCAATGGCGATTTGGGCGGCGGAAGCGTTGTGCGCCTTGCCGATTTCGGCCATCGCATCGGTGAGCTTTTGCAGTTGCGGCAATACATTATTGTAGGCTTCGGCGCGGCGGCTGCCTTCAGGCAACGGATTTTGTACGTTGTAGCGTCCGCTTAACGCACCTTGTTCCAGCACCATGTAGGCGAAGAAGGCAATGCCGTTTTCGCGGCAGTAGTCCAACGTGCCGTCTGCAATGGAATGGCGGTAAAGCAGGCTGAAATGGTTTTGTACCGCGCTGAGTTTGAACCCTTCTGCCGCTAAAATTTCATTCGCGCGTTTGATTTGGGCAAGGTTGTGGTTGGATACGCCCACTGCCTTCACTTTGCCGCTTTTTAGGGCGGGGATTAAATAGGGTGTCCAACGTTCCACATCAAGGGAGTTGTGTATCCAGTAAAGGTCGATTTCATTGACACCCAGCCGTTGCAGGCTGCCTTCGAGCATCGCATCCAAAGGGTCTGCGGCGGTTTCGTCTGCCAGATTCGGTGTGAATTTGGTGGACAGAATCACGCTGCCTTTGGGCTGTTGGCGGACAAATTTGCCCAATTCTTTTTCAGAGTCGCCCATACCGTAAACGTAGGCGGTGTCCCAAAGGTTCAACCCTGCCTTCATGGCGGTGTCGAACACTTCTTTCATCTGCGCTTCGGTCAGTGTTTGCCCGAACACGGCATCACCACCGAATGCGCCCACGCCCCAAGACCAAGTGCCGAGTGCGATTTTGGGATAGTTTTTCATTGTGATATTCCTTATATAAAAGTTGGGAAAAGGGTGCAGGCTGCTTTTCAGGCTGCCTGAAACTTATTTGCCGCGATAATCCGTGATGTTGTCGGCAATCAGATTGGCTTGGTATTCGCTGACGGCGTATTCCGCGCCGTCGGGATAATTAAGCGTCTTCTGCCAGAATTTTGTCCAAGGCTTCGCGGCTTTCGGCCTGCGCCAGTACCATGCCTGCATGTTTGCGGTCAAGGTATGGGCCGACCACCAGGAAATTGCCTGCCTCGAAATATTTTTTGAACCATGCGCGGTGCTGTGCCAGCCGTTCGGCGGCTTCTGTTTCGTTGGTTTGTTCGGTGATTTTGATGTCGATAACGTACATTTCGATTTCCTTTATATTATTGTGAAATAAAGCATTTTCAGGCTACCTGAAAAGTTCAGGCAGCAGCGGCTTGAATGGCGGCAACCAAACGCGCCGCGTGTTCGCGCGCCTGTTGTTTTTGCGCATTGACGGCTTCTTCGTTGCCACGGTCGGTGTAGCCGATACCGCAGGTGTACACGGGTTGTTGATAATCCAGCCCACACAAGGCAGCGAAGGTTTCAAACTGCGGCAGATAGTCTTCCACCGAGTGTTTGAAGAAGCCGTCTTTTTGATACAACGTAGCGGGCGCACCGGTAGTAAATGACACGATGAGCTTTTTGCCGCCCAGTTTCGCGGTCGAGCCGTGCGCAAAACCGTGTACGAATACTTCGTCAATCCACAACTTCATCAAACCCGGCACCGAATACCATGAAAACGGGAATTGCAGCACAATCACATCGGCTTTCAGCAGCGCATCTTGTTCGGCGGCAATATCAAACCGACGGTTCGGATACAGCGCATCCAGTTTGCGGATTTCGGCTTGCGGTAGGGATTTTCCACTTCCGCCAAAATTTCGGCATTGGCCAGGGAATGTTGCAAATCGGGGTGTCCGGAAATAATCAGGATGTTCTTCATGTTTGGTTTCCTTGTAGGGGTTTAACGGAAAAATTTTTTTAAGCTTTATCGCTTGCTGATGGAGTGTATTATACGTAGAATAATTATTATGATTAGACGCACAATTTCTAAATTACTTTTAGGTAAAATCTAATAATTGGTGATTCATTCTATAGGTAACTAATCACTGACAATGATAGTCAAGAGAAGGCAGAATAGTTAAAATACGAAAATTTTATTGCCTTATTTCAGAAGGACAACATCATGCCCAACCAACCAACCAACCAACCAACCAACCAACCAACCAACCAACCAACCAACCAACCAACCAACCAACCAACCAACCAACCAACCAACCAACCAACCAACCAACCAACCAACCAACCAACCAATTAACCAACAAACAAACCAACAAAAAACACACAAAAAACCAAAAAACCAAACAAAACACCCCAAACACCAACCCACCAACC
>NZ_LXSL01000020.1 GCF_001648355.1 Eikenella longinqua
AAAACCACATTAACGGCATTGAGAATTTCTGGAATCAGGCAAAACGTGTCTTACGCAAATACAACGGAATCGACCGCAAATCTTTCCTGCTGTTCTTGAAAGAATGCGAATTTCGGTTTAACTTCGGCACACCGTCCCGACAGCTTAAAATCCTGCGGAGATGGTGTGGAATTTAGGGCTAATCTACGTCAGCCCCTTTTTCTTTAATCGTTTATCTTCTCCACCACCAGAAGCACCTGCTATATTTTCATATTGATTGATATAGCATTGACAAAATTTCCTTCCCCAAATACTTCATTGCACAGCAACTTCAACTGCGCTTGTTCGTTATCATCTATCAAGATAAAAATCACGCCGTCTTCGCGCAGCAGGGTTTTCGCCAGATGCAGGCGCGGCAGCATCATGGAGAGCCAGTTGCTGTGGTAATGCCCGTTGTCTTTGCTGTTTTTGCGGAATGCGCCTTGGAACATACCGTCGCGTTTCAGGTAGCCCGCGTCGTCGGTGTCGCCCACGCGGCGGGCGTATTCTTCGCGAGTTTCGGAGAATTTGTCGGGATAAATGAAGGAATCGTTGCCGGTGTTGTAAGGCGGGTCGATGTAGATCATCTTCACGCTGCCGACGTAGGATTTTTGCAGGATTTTCAGGGCTTCGAGGTTTTCGGCTTCGATAAAGAGATTTTGCGTGCCGCTCCAATCCACGCTTTCGCTTTGGCAGGGCGCGAGGGTGTGGGATGCGGGCGATTGCAGCGTGCGGTAGGCATCGCTTTTGCCCGCCCAGTCGAGCCGGTAGCGTTCGCCTGTGTGGGCAAGGTTATCTTCGCCCAGCACGAGTTTGAGCTTTTCCCAGTCGACCTGTTCTTCGCAGAAGGCTTCGGGAAAGATTTTCTTGAGTTGTAATAATCTGTTTTTGTTGGGATTATTTTCTAGATTTGGTATAATTTCGGTTCGGTTCGGTTCGGTTCGGTTCGGTTCGGTTCGGTTCGGTTCGGTTCGGTTCGGTTCGGTTCGGTTCGGTTCGCCATAACTGCGTCTTTCTAATGTATCGGACGGAGCTGCCGATTCTAGCGTGGTTTGTGCAGTGTTGCCATGCTGGTGTTTATTCTTGTGAGCAACAGGCTACCTGAAAACGAGTTTTGCGAGTTTCTGCGAAGCTAAATTTTTCAGGTAGCCTGTTGTTTGGTGTGCAGGCATGGCGGATTTATTCGCTGCTTTCGCCGTGCGGCTTGAGCCGGTAGGCGCAGACGATGGTGAGGATGCCGACGGCCAGGGCGAAGCTCATGCTGAGGTGGATGCCGTTGAGCATGGCCTGTTGCGGGCTGCTGCCGCCGGAGAGGTGTTCGCCGATGTTGGTGGTGCCCACGAAGAAGGCGGCTCCGATGGCGCCGGCGATGGGGTTGATGGTGGTGATGATGGCGGCGCCGTGCGGGTTGAGGTGTTTGGGCAGGGCGTTGAGGCCGTGGGTTTCGCCGGTGATGCAGGCGGATACGGCCACGGCCATCAGGGCAAACATGGCGGAGAGGGCGGCGGTTTGGGTGTCGATTTTCAAGTAGCCCCACAATACGGCCAGCGAGGCGGTGAGCAGGATGGTGGCGGGCAGCACCACGAAGCGACCGCCTTTTTTATCCAGCAGTTTACCAAACAGCGGCGCGGCGCAGGCTTGGGCGATGCTGGCGGGCATCAGGATGAGGCCGGTGGCCGTGCCGGTGAGCAGCAGCACCTGCTGGGTGTAGATGGGCACCATCAGCTCGAGGCCGAGAAACAGGAAATAGGAGCAGGCGAGGATGGCCAGGCACAGGCTGAACTGGCTGTATTGCAGTGCGCGTAGGTTGAGCAGCGGCGTGGCAATGTGAAACTGGCGGCGCACAAACCAGCCGATGAGCAGCACGGAGCCGGCCAGGAGCAGGGCAAACTCGGCCAAGGGCAGCGCAGCGAAGTTGCTGCACGCATACACCAGCCCGCCGAAGCCGCCGATGGAAAGCAGGGCGGAGGGGATGTCGATTTTCGGGCGGGTGATGGGGTTGAGATTGACGCTGAGGTATTTGCCCACGAGAAACATGGCCGCGAGCATAAACGGCGCGGTGGCGGCGAAGAGCACGCGCCAGTGGGTGTGGTCGATGATGATGCCGGAGAGGGTGGGGCCGAGCGCGGGGGCGGCGGTGAACATCATGGTGATCACGCCCATGGCCGTGCCGCGCCGGTTGGGCGGGAAGATATTGAGGATGCCGTTAAACAGCAGCGGCACGAAAAACGCGGCGGATATGGCCTGCACCATGCGCCCGGCCAGCAGCACGCCGAAATTGGGCGCGAGCGCGCAAATCAGCGAGCCGGCGAGGAAGGTGGCTTGGGTGATGAGTACCATTTTGCGCGTTTCAAACCATTGGATCACGCCGGCGGTAATCGGCGTGAACGCGCCCATCACCAAGAGGAAGCCGGTGGTGAGCCATTGGGCGGTGGTTTTGTCGATGTGGAAATCGCGCATGATGGGCGTGAGCGCCACGTTGAGCAGGGTGTCGTTCAGGTAGCCGAAGAAGGCGCCGATAAAGAGCGTGGCCACGATGGTTTTGGCAGGGAAGCCCTCGCGGTCGGCGAAGTATTCGTGTTGGGCGGCGGAATCGGTGTGTTGCATAAAGCGTTCTTTCTTATTGTGGAATGGATTGCTGCTGTATAGAGGCTGCCTGAAAACGCGGGCTGGGGCGCAGCGAAAAGGCTACCTGAAAAATAGGGGTTTCGGCGCAGCCAGGCTATGCAGCCAAACCCGGGCAGGTGGGCAGGGCAAACGGCAGATTCTACGCCATTTCGTCGGCCAAAGCCCGCACGGCCAGCATATCGCGGGCCACATGGTTGGCGAAGGGCTGCGGCTCGGCGCGGCTGCCGAACCACACCGTGCGCATGCCCAGCGCCTTGGCTGCTTGCAGGTTGGCGGCGCTGTCGTCCACCAAGATGCATTGCTGCGGCGGCACGGCCAGCGCGGCGCACACCAAACGGAAAGATTGCGGCTGCGGCTTGTGGTGCAGGGCTAGGTCGTCCACGCCGAACAGCGCGTCGAAATGGCCGCCCAAACCCATCGCCTCAACCAAGGCGCGCACGTAAAACGCGGGGCCGTTGGAAAACACGGCTTTGCGGCCGGGCAGGGCAGCAAGCGCTTCGGCGGCGTGCGGCATGGCTTGCAGCGCGGCCAGGAGTTCGGGCAGGTGGTGGCTTTGGCGCAGGAAGTCGGCGGGGCGGATGTGCGGGTGGTGCCGCTGCAAACCGCCGAGCGTGGCGCCGTAGTGACGCCAGTAGTGTTCGCGCAGGTCGGAGGCTTCGGGCAGGCTCAGGCCGAGCTCGCGCGCCATGAAGGCGGTCATGCGGCGGTTGATGAGCAGGAAGATGCCCGCATCGGCGCGGTGCAGAGTGTCGTCTAAATCAAACAGCCAAACGGGCTGGGGCGGCGGCATAAAGGCTACCTGAAAAATAGAAAGGCGGGATTATAGCTAAAGCACTTATTTCTTCATACGGCGTTGGCTCGCCTTGCCGTATCGCTCATACTGCCTGCGGCTCGCCGCCTGGTATGCAGAAATAATTGCTTCAGCTCCATATAGCGCCTGCCCGCCAATGCTGCCGTTTGCTGCTATAATCACGCCGATTCTTACAACCGATTATCACTTAGGAGATTGCTATGGCTTTGGTATCCATGCGCCAGCTTTTGGACCACGCCGCCGAACACGGCTACGGCCTGCCCGCCTTTAATGTGAACAACTTGGAACAGATGCGCGCCATCATGGAAGCGGCCGACCAAGTGAATGCGCCCGTGATCGTGCAGGCTTCTGCCGGCGCGCGCAAATACGCCGGCGCGCCCTTCTTGCGCCACCTGATTTTGGCGGCGGTGGAAGAATTTCCGCACATTCCCGTGGTGATGCACCAAGACCACGGCGCCTCGCCCGATGTGTGCCAACGCTCCATCCAGCTCGGCTTCAGCTCGGTGATGATGGACGGCTCGCTCCTGGCCGACGGCAAAACTCCGTCTAGCTACGAATACAACGTGGACGTTACCCGCACCGTGGTGAACTTCTCCCATGCCTGCGGCGTATCCGTGGAAGGCGAAATCGGCGTGTTGGGCAACCTGGAAACCGGTGAAGCGGGCGAAGAAGACGGCGTGGGCGCCGCCGGCAAGTTGAGCCACGACCAAATGCTCACCAGCGTGGAAGACGCCGTGCGCTTCGTAAACGACACCGGCGTGGACGCGCTCGCCATCGCCGTGGGCACCAGCCACGGCGCGTATAAGTTTACCCGCCCGCCCACAGGCGACGTGCTGCGCATCGACCGCATTAAAGAAATCCACGCCGCCCTGCCGAACACGCACATCGTGATGCACGGCTCCAGCTCCGTGCCGCAGGAATGGCTGAAAGTGATCAACGAATACGGCGGCGACATCGGCGAAACCTACGGCGTGCCGGTGGAAGAAATCGTGGAAGGCATCAAACACGGCGTGCGCAAGGTGAATATCGACACCGACCTGCGTCTGGCCAGCACCGGCGCTATCCGCCGCTTCCTGGCCGAACACCCCAGCGAGTTCGACCCGCGCAAATACCTGGCCAAAACCATCGAAGCCATGAAAGGCATCTGCCTCGCACGCTACCAGGCTTTCGGCTGCGAAGGCATGGCGGATAAAATCAAACCCGTTTCGCTGGAAAAAATGGCCACCCGCTACGCCAAAGGCGAGCTAAACCAAGTGGTGGTGAAGTAAACCTTTGATTGAATGAATGGCAACAGGCTACCTGAAAAATTCCGCTTCGCAGAACATCGCAAAGCTTGTTTCAGGTAGCCTGTTTGGTTTGGGGAAACGGGGTTTGCAGAGTAATCATCATCCGGCTGCCGAAGAAAGGCTACCTGAAAAACGATGCCTCGGTTTAGCCAAGGCGGAATCTCTGCCAAACTAAAACGTCGCTTCCAAGGAAGTGAAAATACCGCGCAGCATTTTCAGGTAGCCCTCCGCCTCCGGGCGCATACCATGAATTTCTCCGCCCCATCCGCTATAATCAACATAATTTAACAAGCAAGCCGCCTATGAACCAGCCCGCCTCCGTGGGGATCGTTGCCCCGCAAACCATCGCCTTCGAACAGCCCTTCACCCTGCAAAACGGCCACACCCTGCCGCGTTTCGACCTGATCACCGAAACCTACGGCACGCTCAACGAGAGTAAATCCAACGCCATCCTCATCTGCCACGCCCTCTCCGGCACGCACCACGTGGCCGGCCGCCACAGCCCGGCCGACAAACACCCCGGCTGGTGGGACAACATGGTTGGCCCCAACAAGCCGGTAGACACCAACCGCTTCTTCGTGGTCGGGCTCAATAATCTCGGCGGCTGTGCCGGCAGCAGCGGCCCCCTGAGCACCAACCCCGCCACCGGCCAGCCCTACGGCTCCGATTTCCCCGTGGTAACCGTGAAAGACTGGGTGCGCTCCCAAGCGCTCCTGGCCGACCATTTCGGCATCAAACAATGGGCGGCGGTGATGGGCGGCAGCCTCGGCGGCATGCAGGCCCTGCAATGGGCCATCGACTTCCCCGAGCGCGTGCGCCACGCCCTGGTGATTGCCTCCGCGCCCAAATTGTCCACCCAAAACATCGCCTTCAACGACGTTGCCCGCCAAGCCATCCTCACCGACCCCGATTTCCACGAAGGCCACTACGCCTGCCGCCAAGCCGTGCCGCGCCGCGGTCTGCGCATTGCCCGCATGATGGGGCACATCACCTATCTGGCCGAAGACGGGCTGGGCAAAAAGTTTGGCCGCCAGATGAAAAGCGGCGAGCTGCAATATGGCTACGGCATTGAATTTGAAGTGGAAAGCTATCTGCGCTACCAAGGCGACAAATTTGCCGACCGCTTCGATGCCAACACTTATCTCTTGATGACCAAGGCGCTGGATTATTTCGATCCCGCCGCCGATTTCGGCCACAGCCTCCAAGCCGCCCTCGCCGGCGTGCAGGCCAAATTCTTCGTGGCCAGCTTCAGCAGCGACTGGCGCTTCGCCCCCGAGCGCTCGCACGAGCTGGTGAAAGCCCTGATTGGTGCCAAGAAAAACGTGCAATACATCGAAATCGAATCCTCCCACGGCCACGACGCCTTCCTGATGGAAGACGAGCCCTACTTGAAAGCCGTGAAAGCCTATATCGATAATATCCACAAGGAGTTGGCGCATGAATCTGCGTGACGACCTGCAACTGATCTACGACTGGATTCCCGAGGGCAGCCGCGTGCTCGATTTGGGCTGCGGCGACGGCGAGCTGCTGCAAGCCCTGGTAACGCATAAAAGCTGCACCGGCTACGGCGTGGAAATCGACACTGGCAGCGTGATTGCCGCCATCGGCCGCGGCGTGAACGTGATCCAGGCGGACTTGGAGCAAGGCCTGCAAGCCTTCGGCGACGGCAGCTTCGACATTATCGTGCTCAGCCAAACCATCCAGGCCATGCAAAACGTGGAAACCATCTTGCGCGACCTCACCCGCGTGGCCAAGCAAGCCATCGTCACCTTCCCCAACTTCGGCTATTGGCGCAACCGCTTCCAGCTGGTGTTCGGCGGTCACATGCCCGTGAGCGAGCGCATGCCCTACGATTGGTACGACACGCCCAACATCCATTGGTGCACCCTGAGCGATTTCGACCGCCTGTGCGCCAAAAACCGCATCCGCGTGCTCGAACGGGCGGTGATGGCCGGCGGCCAGCGCGTGCAATACCTGCCCAACCTGCTGGGCAGCCTGGCGTTTTACCGCGTGGGCTGAACGATTGCTTTGCCTTTGGATTTGCGGGTTTACCCGATGATTTAGAAAGATTATTCAAATCCGCACAAGATGGCTTTTATTTAAGCCAGGTCAAAGTTGCGGCGGCGGTGAAACGTATAATTAAGTAAAAATATTCGTTTGTTTTGTAAGAATAGGGAGATTGGATACTTATGCTACGCAATTTTTCAGACAAGCTGGCCGCCAGCGACGACAAAGGCGACTTCGAGCTCAACTGCCTGATGATGATCATCGAAGACAAAGCCCGCCACCAATGGGCTGCCCGCTTGAAAGTGACCAAAAAATACAACGACAGCAATGCCCGCACCACGCTGCTGGAAAAGTTTGAAAAAGACATGGCGCACGAAATCGACGCGCAGCGCTTCGTGTTGGACGAACTGGAGGAATATCCGGAATTCCGCAGCAAAGTGCTGGAGGGCTTCCAGCTTTAAGCTGCCGCTGTGATACCAACGAGGCTACCTGAAAATTTTCGCTTCGCAGAAACTTTGCTGTGCTGCGTTTTCAGGTAGCCTTTATTTTTGCCGGGTTGTTGGGTTTGCCAACCGGATAAGGCTACCTGAAAAAATGAAACGGATTGGCTTGGGCGAAAGGTTGGTTGGCGTTTCGTTTGGGTTTCGCAGAAACCTTGCCTTGGCTGTGCCGAGACATCGCTTTAGCTTCGCGGCAACTCCGCCTTGGCTGCGCCAAGACATCGCTTTAGCTTCGCGGCAACTCCGCCTTGGCTGCGCCAAGACATCGTTTTAGCTTCGCAGAAACTCAGCCTTGACTGCGCCAAGACATCGCTTTCAGGTAGCCTTTATTGTTGTATATCTCTTAAATAATCATTTAAAACCAGCTGGTTGTGCTATATATAATTTTTCCTTCTATCTAAGGTCAAAATCGGTCTTTCCGTTCTGCCTGCCGCTTCGCCTATGATAAGCGCACGGTTTTGGAGAACGAAAATGGACTATTTCCCCCTGTTTGCCGATTTGAAAGGCCGCTCCGTGTTGGTGGTGGGTGCGGGCGGCGTGGCGTTGCGCAAAATCAGCCTGCTGCTCAAATGTGGCGCGGCCATCCGCATTGCGGCGGAGTCGCTGCACCCGCAAATCCAATCGCTGCACGAAGCTGGGCGGGTGGAATGGGCGGCGCGTGCGTTTTCCCCCGAATTGCTCGACAGCGCCTTCCTCGCCGTGGCCGCCACCAACGATTCCGCCCTCAACGAGCAGGTGTTCCAAGCCGCGCAGCAGCGCCGCCTGCTGGTGAACACGGTGGACGACCCCGCCCGCTGCAATTTCATCTTCCCCTCCATCATCGACCGCCATCCCATCCAAATCGCCATTTCCAGCGGCGGCCAAGCGCCGGTGCTGGCGCGGCTGCTGCGCGAAAAGCTGGAAGCCTTGCTGCCGCAGGGCTTGGGCGTGATGGCGGGCATTGCCGGGCAGTGGCGCGGCCGCGTGAAAGCCAAACTCGGCAGCACGACGCAGCGCCGCCGCTTCTGGGAAAAGCTGTTCACTTCCGCCGCCTTCCAGAGGCTGGCCGACAGCCGCCGCAGTCGCGAGGCCGAATGCTTGGTGCGGCGGCAGCTGGCAGGCGATTGGCCGCAAACCGGCGAAGTGGCGCTGGTGGGCGCGGGGCCGGGCGATGCCGGGCTGCTCACGCTCAAAGGCTTGCAGCGCATTCAGGAGGCCGATGTAGTGCTATACGACGCGCTGGTGTCGGAACAGGTGCTGGAGCTGGTGCGGCGCGATGCCGACAAAATCTGCGTGGGCAAACGCGCACGGGGCGGCAGCGTGCCGCAGGAGGAAACCAACCGCCTGCTGGTGCGCTATGCCCTGGCCGGCAAACGCGTGGTGCGGCTCAAAGGCGGCGACCCGTTTGTGTTCGGGCGCGGCGGCGAGGAATTGGAAGCGCTGCGCGAGGCGGGCATTCCGTTTGAAGTGGTGCCCGGCATCACCGCCGCGCTGGGCGCCGCCGCCTATGCCGGCATCCCGCTCACCCACCGCGACCATGTGCACAGCGCCATGTTTATCACCGGCCACCGCAAAATCAACGCCGACGCGCCCGATTGGCAGGCGCTGGCGCAAAGCCGGCAAACGCTGGTGGTGTATATGGGCACGATTAAGGCTGCCGAGCTCTCGCGCGAACTCATCGCCCACGGCCGCGCCGCCGACACGCCCGCCGCCGTGGTCGGCTGCGGCACGCTGCCCGGGCAGCAGGTGTTTTCAGGTAGCCTCTCCGAGCTGCCTGAGCTGGCCGCGCAAGCGCCGCAGCCCGCTTTGCTGATCATCGGCGAAACCGCCGCGCTGCACCACCGTTTGGCTTGGTTTGGCGAGCAGCCCGCCTTGTCGGCCGACCGCAGCGGCTGGTATGTGCTGCCCGATGCCGGAGCAGAACGGCCGGCGGTGCATGCGGCCTGAGGAGCGCGTGATGAGCAAAGAAGAAATCATGGAATGGGTGCCAAGCAGCGTGTTTACCAAACCGAAGCTGTGGCAGATACCGCAGCCCTCTGCCGCCGCCTACCAGAGGCTACCTGAAAAAACCGCCGCGCTGCGCCGCCGCCTGCAAGACATCTACCAGCGCCACGGCCGGGTGAAACTCGCCAGCAGCCTGGCCGCCGAAGACATGGTGCTCACCGACCTGCTGGCCGCGCAATCGCTGCGGGTGGAAGTGTTTGTGTTGGAAACCGGCCGCCTCAACCGAGAGACCCTGGCGCTGGCCGACGAAGTGAGCAGCCGCTACCCCGATTTGAACCTGCGCCTGTATTACCCCGACGCCGAAGCCGTGGCCGCCTATGTAAACGAATTCGGCGCCAACGCGTTTTACGACAGCGTGGCATTGCGCCGGCAGTGCTGCCATATCCGCAAAGTGGAGCCGCTCAACCGCGCGCTGGCCGACGCCGACGCCTGGATTACCGGCCAGCGGCGCGGCCAATCCAGCACCCGCAGCCGCCTGCCCCTGGCCGAGCAAGACAGCGCGCGGTATCGCCAAATACAACCCGCTGGCCGACTGGAGCGAGCCAGACGTGTGGGCCTATGTGCTGCAACACCGCCTGCCCACCAACGCGCTCTACCGCCAAGGCTACCCCAGCATCGGCTGCGAGCCCTGCACCATGCCGGTGAAGGCCGGCGAAGACATCCGTTCCGGCCGCTGGTGGTGGGAAAACCGCGACAGCAAAGAATGCGGCCTGCACAAATAATCCCGCCGCAAAGGCTACCTGAAAGCGTCAGCTTCAACGAAGTTAAAACGATGTCTTGGCGCAGCCAAGGCGGAGTTTCTGCGAAGCTAAAGCCCACAGCCCGGGCATTCCTGACCGGCAACATATCCACAAAATTTTTCAGGTAGCCCCAAGCGCCCGCACACAGGCTACCTGAAACCAAAGGCAACCCAAACAAAAACCCTAAACCCGAAAGCCCGCCATGAGCGCCACCCTGCACAACGACCACCTCGACTGGCTTGAAGCTGAATCCGTCTACATCATCCGCGAAGTGCTGGCTGAATGCCGCCGCCCCGCCATCCTGTTTTCCGGCGGCAAAGACTCCGTCGTCCTGCTCGCCCTTGCCCGCAAAGCCTTCTCCGTGTCCGGGCGCAGCATCCCGCTGCCCTTCCCACTGCTGCACATTGACACCGGCCACAACTATCCCGAAGTCATCGCCTTCCGCGACGAAACCGCCCGCCGCGCCGGCGCACAGCTCATCGTGGGCAGCGTGGAAGACTCCATCGCCAAAGGCACCGTCGTGCTGCGCCGCGAAACCGACTCGCGCAACGCCGCCCAAGCCGTCACCCTGCTCGAAGCCATCGAAGAACACGGCTTCGACGCCCTGATGGGCGGCGCCCGCCGCGACGAAGAAAAAGCCCGCGCCAAAGAACGCATCTTCTCCTTCCGCGACGAATTCGGCCAATGGAACCCCAAAGACCAACGCCCCGAGCTCTGGTCGCTCTACAACGCCCGCCTGCACCACGGCGAAAACCTGCGCGTGTTTCCCATTTCCAACTGGACCGAGCTCGACGTGTGGCAATACATCGAACGCGAAAAACTCGCCCTGCCGCCAATCTACTACGCCCACCGCCGCCGAGTGGTGCACCGCCAAGGCCTGCTCGTGCCCGTAACCGAGCTCACCCCGCCGCGCGAAGGCGAAGCGATAGAAGAGCTTTCCGTGCGCTTCCGCACCGTGGGCGACATCTCCTGCACCTGCCCCGTGGCCAGCAGCGCCGCCACCCCCGCCGACATCATCGCCGAAACCGCCCTGGCCGACATTTCCGAGCGCAGCGCCACCCGCCTCGACGACCAAGTGAGCGAAGCCGCCATGGAGCAGCGCAAGAAACAAGGCTATTTCTAAAACCAAGCGCCCGATTTTGGCTTCGCAGCAACTCAGCCTTGCTTCGCAAAACATCGGTCCACTGCGTTGAAGCTTGTGCTTTCAGGTAGCCCCAAGCCCGCCGCATCCGCAGGCTACCTGAAAACGATGTCTTGGTTTAACCAAGACTGAGTTTCTGAGAAGCTAAAACAGATTACACCGTTTCAACAGCCGCACACAAAACACACCGCATCAGGCTACCTGAAAACCAACCCACCCCGAGAAAGCCCAGCCATGACCAGCCCCAAGCCGCCGAGCTGTGGCAATGGCTGCAACAGGGCGCCTATGTTTACGTGTGCGGCGACGCCTCGCGCATGGCCAAAGACGTGGAACAAGCCCTGCTGGCCGTGATTGCCGAACAAGGCCGCCTCAGCCCCGACGAAGCCGAAGACTACCTCGACACCCTGCGCCAAGAAGGCCGCTACCGCCGCGACGTGTATTGAAAACAGCGGCTGTTTTTCAGGTAGCCACGGTAGGCAAACAAAAGGCTACCTGAAAACCCCAAACACCCAAACCCAAAGGAAACGCCATGACCGCCCCCGACCCCCGCGCCAAACTCCCCCAAGCCCCCCTTGCCGACAACGAACGCCTCAAAGGCCAAAGCCGCCACCTGCGCGGCACCATCGCCGAAGACCTCGGCGACGGCCTCACCGGCGGCTTCAACGGCGACAACTTCCAACTCATCCGCTTCCACGGCATGTATGAGCAAGACAACCGCGACATCCGCGCCGAGCGCCACGAACAAAAGCTCGACAACCTCAAAAACGTCATGCTGCGCTGCCGCCTGCCCGGCGGCGTCATCACCCCGCAGCAATGGATCGGCATCGACCAATTCGCCGGCAGCCACACCCTCTACGGCTCCATCCGCCTCACCAACCGCCAAACCTTCCAATACCACGGCATCCTCAAGCCCAACATCAAAGCCGTACACCAATGGCTGCACAAACTCGGCCTCGACACCATCGCCACCGCCGGCGACGTAAATCGCAACGTCTTGTGCACCAGCAACCCCGTGGAAAGCAGCCTGCACCGCGAAGCCTGGGAATGGGCCAAGAAAATCAGCGAACACCTGCTGCCCAAATCCCGCGCCTACGCCGAAATCTGGCTCGACGGCGAAAAGGTGGAATCCACCGAAACCACCCCCACCGCCCCGCTCGCCGACAGCGTGAAAAGCGGCGACGCCACCGAGCCCGTGCTCGGCGCCAATTACCTGCCGCGCAAATTCAAAACCACCGTCGTCATCCCCCCGCACAACGACGTAGACCTGCACGCCAACGACTTAAACTTCGTTGCCATCGGCGAAAACGGCAAGCTCGTCGGCTTCAACGTGCTCGTGGGCGGCGGCCTCTCCATGGAGCACGGCAATACCAAAACCTACCCCAACACCGCCCGCGAATTCGGCTTCATCGGGCTCGACAAAGTGCTTGACTGCGCCGCCGCCGTGGTGTCCGTGCAGCGCGACTGGGGCAACCGCAGCGACCGCAAAGCCGCCAAAACCCGCTACACGCTCGAGCGCGTGGGCACCGAAGTATTCATCGCCGAAGTGGAAAACCGCATGGGCGCCCAATTCCAGCCTTCCCGCCCCTACGAATTCACCTCGCGCGGCGACCGCATCGGCTGGGTGCAGGGCGAAGACAAAAAATGGCACCTCACCCTCTTCATCGAAAACGGCCGCATCACCGACGCCCCCGGCAAAACGCTCAAAACCGGCCTGCGTCAAATCGCCGAAATCCACCAAGGCGACTTCCGCCTCACCGCCAACCAAAACCTCATCGTGGCCGGCGTGCCCGAAGGCGAAAAAGAGCGCATTGAGCAAATCGCCCGCGCGCACGGCCTCATCAGCGCCGCCGTTACCCGCCAGCGCGAAAACAGCATGGCCTGCGTTGCCCTGCCCACCTGCCCGCTGGCCATGGCCGAAGCCGAACGCTTCCTGCCCGAATTCCTCGACCGCGTGGACGAAATTATGGCCGAACACGGCTTGGGCGGCGAACACATCGTGTTGCGCGTAAACGGCTGCCCCAACGGCTGCGGCCGCAGCATGCTCGCCGAAATCGGCCTGGTGGGCAAAGCCCTCGGCCGCTACAACCTCTACGCCGGCGGCAACCGCCAAGGCACGCGCATCCCCCGCCTCTATAAAGAAAACATCACCGAGCCCGAAATCCTCGCCATCCTCGCCGACTGGATTGCCGGCTGGGCGCAACACAGGGAGGCAGGCGAAGGCTTCGGCGACTACGCCGTGCGCAGCGGTATCGTCCGCCCCGTGCTCGATCCCCCGCGCGACTTCTGGGCCGCCTCCGCCGCCTAAATCGACATCCGGCGAAACGGCACGGCAAGAAAAAGGCTACCTGAAAACCATTTTTCGGTTTTCAGGTAGCCTTTTTGCCGCGCGCCAGTCAGCCGATGCGTTTGAACGGGGGCAGGCAGGCGAGGAGTTGTTTGCCGTAGCGGGCGGTGAGGATGCGGTTGTCGAGGATGGTGATGCGGCCGTAGTCGTGCTCGGTGCGGATGAGGCGGCCCACGGCCTGGGTGAGCTTGATGCCGGCTTCGGGCACGGTGATTTCCATGAAGGGGTTGCCGCCGCGCTGCTCGATCCAGCGGCTGCGGGTTTTTTCGATGGGGTGGTCGGGCATGGTGAAGGGCAGCTTGGCGATGATGACGTGGGCACAGTCGCTGCCGGGCAGGTCGAGCCCTTCGGCGAAGCTGTCGAGGCCGAAGAGGATGCTGGCGCGCCCGCCGGCCACGGCTTGGCGGTGGCGTTCGAGCAGGATGGCTTTGGGCTGGTCGCCTTGGATGAGTAGGAGCGGCAGGTGGCTTTCAGGTAGCCTCAGGGCCACGTCTTGCATTTGTTTGCGCGAGGAGAACAATACGAGGGTGCCCACGGCTTCTTCGGGGCTGATGAGCTTGGGCAGCCATTCGGCGATTTCGGCGGTGTGGGCTTCGGCCTGCTTGGGGCTGGCGGCCACGGGCGGGAGGTAGAGCTCGCCTTGGGCGGGGAAGTTGAAGGGGCTTTCCAGCGCGAGGGTGGTGGTTTCGGGCAGCCAGTGCAGGCCGGTTTGCTTTAATAAATGGTCGAAGCTGTCGAGCGATTGCAGGGTGGCGGAGGTGAGGACGGCGCCGGCGGCGCGGCGCCACAGGCCGGCGGCGAGCATGGCGGCGGCGCTCACGGGGGAGGCGTGGAAGGAGTAATCGGTTTTGTCGCTGCCGTGGCTGCATTCTATCCATTTGGCCAGGGGCGGGGCGTCGCCGGCGGGCTCGGTGGCGAGCAGGTCCCACACGGCGCTGATTTGCTCGATGCGGGCGCGGAAGATGCCGAATTCGCTGCTGAGGCGGTCGATTTGGGCGCTGTCGCTGTCTTTTTCGCGGCGGGCGGCGGAGAGGGCGTCGTTGAGGCCGTTGGCGTGCTTGTAGAGGCTTTGCGCGGCGGCGGCGGTGTTGGACACGAGCAGGGCGAGCGCTTCGGGGATTTGGCCGTCTTGCCACAGCCATTGCGGGTTGCGGCCGCTGTCGTTGTAGGCGAGCTCGGGGGTGTCGCCGAGGTGGAACTGCCATTCGTAGAGGCTGTCGAGCAGGCTGGCGGCGGCTTCGTCGGCCAGGTTGGCGAGTTCGGCTTTGTCGGCGAGGGAGGCGATTTTGTCGGTGATTTGCGGCAGTTTTTCCAGCGCCCACACGGCTTGGTTGAGCGAATGTTCGGCGGCAAACTGGTTGAGCGCTTTTTTGGGCAGGTGGTGGGCTTCGTCGATGCAGTAGAAGCTGTGTTCGGGCGCGGGCAGGATCACGCCGCCGCCCATGCCGATGTCTACCATGAGCAAATCGTGGTTGCTCACCACCACATCCACTGTTTCGAGCGTGTCGCGGGCAAGGTAGAAGGGGCACTCGAGGCGGTTGGGGCAGGCGGCTTTGAGGCAGCCGTAGTTGTCGTTGTTTACTTTGAGCCAGAGGGCGTCGTCGATTTTTTCCGGCCAGGTGTCGCGGTCGCCGTTGAAGCGGCGTTCGGCGAAGGCGTCGGCCAGTTCGCGCAGGGTTTGGATTTCTTCGGGCTTGGGCTTGCTGTCCCACAGGATTTGCGGGGTGTCGAAGCCGGCGAGGGTTTGCTGCGCCTGGCTTTGGGTGAGCTGGTAGAGCTTGTAGGGGCAGAGGTAGCGGCCGCGGCCTTTGGCCAGGGCGAAGGTGAGCTCGAGCCCGCTTTTTTCCACTAAAAACGGCAAATCGCGCCCCACGAGCTGCTCTTGCAGCGCCACGGTGGCGCTGGACACCACCAGCCGTTTGCCGCGCGTTTGCGCCATGATGCCGCCGGCTAAGAGATAGGCCAGGCTTTTGCCCACGCCGGTGGGCCCTTCGATTACGGCGATGCTCTCGCCCTCGCGTTTGGGCGGCTCGGCACCTTCGGCCTGCTCCTGGCTGCGCGAGAAGGTGTTGGCCACGGCGGCGAGCATTTCGCGCTGCGCTTTGCGCGGGCGGAAATGGGGCAGGTTTTCGCTGATGGCCTGGTAGTGGCGGCGGATGGCGTCTTTTTCTAAATCGGTGAGCATGGCGGCAAGGGCGGGAAAGAGGCGGGTATTATAAGAGATTATGGGTGGGCGGGCGGAGAGGCTACCTGAAAAATATGGCTTGAGGCTGGCGCTGGTTTTAGCTTCGCAGGAACTTAGTGTATTCGTTTTAACTGCGTTGAAGCTTACGCTTTAGCTTCGCAGAAACTCAGCCTTGGCTATATGAAGCCGCGCGCGATAAATATCCCCACTTCGGCGCGATAAATAAATCCTGATATTATTGCACCCTATGCAACAACGTTACAAATCCCACCTTGCTTGGTGGGATTTTTCACGTCAAGCCGGCTCTGCCTGCTCCATGTTGATGGGGTAGCCCGAAAGCGATACCAAATATGCCCATTAGGTCGTAGCCCTGCCCCTCGGTGGCCGTCCATACCCGCTGCAGCTGCTCGTGTGCCTCCGGGGGGGAGGGCAATGGAATCAAATCCCATTTAGCCGCCGGCAGCGGCATCACTTTGCAGCGCACGCCTTTATCGCGGATGGAAGCGGAGTAGCAGGTATAAACCGATGCCTGCGGATGCTCGCGCACCACAATCTCGGCATGGCTGTACTGGCCGCGGGTCAGTTTGCGCGTGAACCAGTCGGTAAACCGCGCCGGCCACACGCGCCAGCCGGAACTGTCCCGACGACCTTTGTATAGAGCGAGATAGATTTGTTGCCGGTTCATTTTTCTACCTCCTCAAGTTCGGCGGCGGCCTGTTCGTAGTTGGCTGTCCAGCCGCCGCTGTAGTCGTATTCCAGCGGGTGTTCAGCTTTTTCCATTGCCGCTTTGTGGCGTTCGGCATTCGCAAAGTCGGCCTGCTCGTCAATCAGCATCTGCTCCATCAATTCAGCCAGTAGGGCTTTGGTCATGTTCACAAAGCTGTTGTCCATCGTTTTCCAGGGCAGCTTTTCAGGTAGCCTCGGCATGACTGCCAGCGCAATATATTGTGTGCGGCTGTTGTCGTCGGTATGAAACCATTTGCCTGCCGATTTAACGTACACCCCATGCCGCAGATTATCGGCACGCTTGGCCTTGATGCGCTCCCACATCTCATCCTGCTGCTCGGCTTTGAGCCGTGCAGCGCACTCTGGGTCGATGTGCCATTGCTCGCCGTCCCAGGTGCTGGATGGGCAGGGCGGCTGCTCGGCCAGCACGGGTTTGCCGTCTTTGCCGGGCATAATCACTTGTCCGGCAGATTGCCCGGCCAGCAGTGCGGCGTGCTGTTCGGGGCTAATCTCTACCGCATCTTCAGGTAGCCTGCTGTGGATGGCGCTGTCGTAAAACGCCTGATTGGATTTTGAGTAAAAAATAGTCATGTTTTAGCTCCTAAATTTAGTAGCCGATGGCCAGCCAATGCACGGTTTTTTGCCCGAATACGCCGTTTTCTGATACGGTTACCGAGCAGCCGGTCTTACTGATTTTGCCAACATGGGCAGACAGTACTGCCGTTCCACCGGCCACGTTGTCTAAAACTGCGCTGATTTGCACATTCAAACAGGCGTTCGGAAACGCGAGCGGAAAAATCACGGTGGAAAACACATCTTCCTGCACCGGCACACTTCCTCATTCAAAAATCAAGCCGCCCGCCATTTTCTGATAGCCTGAAACGGATTTGTCGGAGGCAAACAGCCTGCCCACTACTGCTTCGATGGTGGCACTTAAATCGGTAATCTCGGCGGCGCGGTGGGTGTGGGCTTTTGGAGCTACCTCATCGCAGTTGGCCTTGCGCTGCAAATCCGCCGCCAGCGTGGAGGCATTGCCGGCAGATTCAACAGCCTTGTCGTAAGCCGCCTTCACCGCCTTCGGCGTGGCTGCCAGCTCTTCGCTGTTGCTGTCAGTGACAGACGAGAGCTGTACGATGCCGGCTTTGGTGGTGCTGGCCGCCCCCGGTTTGTCCTCCTCCTGCTTTTTCTTCAAATACTGCGTCCGCGCGGCCAGTTCCTTGGCCTGCCGGTTGGCAATGCCGTTCGGCCCACCCAATACCGGGTCGGTGGTTTCTAGCTGGTAGATACCTTCCGCCCATTGCGGGTTGTTCAGTTCTTCCGTGATATTCGCCATTTTTTAAGCTGCTCCAAAGTTAAAGTTGCCGTCGTAGGCCGCCCGCCCGTTGTAACGCAGGGGGACGGCCTGATAATCCAAGGCTGCCAACAGGCAGCGTGCCGGTGCGAAGGCGGCCAGCGTTTTGCGCAACAGCGCGGCCTGGTCGTTGGTAATCACGCTGTTCATGATGATGCGGTAGTGCGCCCAGTAGCTGCCGTTTCCGTAAACATGGCTGCCGTTGTAGTTGATGCTGCCGTTGTAGGTTTGGCCGTTCAGCCCTTCGATAATCCGCACCTCGCCAAACCCGAGCCGCCGCACGATCTCACGGATTGCCCACGGCGTGCCTTTGTAGCGGTGCAGTTCGTATGTGCCCTTAATCAACCTGCGGCGCGCATCGTCGGATTCGGCCAACCAGTAGCCGTCGGCACCCAAGATGCTGCGGCTCTCGGCCAAGAGCGGCAGGTGTTCGGGGGCATCCGATGCCAACGGTCACGCCGACCGAACTTGGGCGTGCTTTCTTGCCCTCAATGCCGCCGACGGTGAGACCGGCCCGGTACGTGTGGCCAGCCGTAAAATCCGCCACCGCAGCCCCTTAACCCGAGGATACTGATATGGCCAAACCCCACTTCAAACTCAAAACCGCCAACGGCGCGGTTACCCTCAAACCCGCCGACCTGACCGCCCACCTCGCCGTTGCCCAACGCTTTTGGGGCATCGGCGGTTTCGGCGGCTATCTGCCCAATCCCGACCCCGTGTTGAAAAAGCTCGGGCGTGACATCTCGGTTTATCGCGAGCTGCTGTCCGACCCGATTGTCGCCGGTCATGTGCGCCGCCGGAAATCGGCCGTGGCGGGCATGGAATGGCGCATTGAAGCCAACGGTGCGCCTGACACGGTCTGCGACACCATTGCCGAGCTGTTCTCCGGTTTTGACCTGTACCGCCTGATCAACCAAATCCTAGATGCCACCCTGTACGGCTATCAGCCCTTGGAAATCATCTGGCAGCGGGGCAGCCTGTGGCTGCCGTCCGAAATCGTGGCCAAGCCGCAGGAGTGGTTTCAGTTCGACCAAGACGGGCAGCTGCGCTTCCGCCTTTCAGGCAGCCTGAACGACGAACCGGTACCGGCCTTCAAATTCCTGTGCCCGACCCACAATGCCAGCTACATCAACCCATACGGTATCGGCGATTTGTCCTGCATTTACTGGCCGACCATCTTCAAACGCGGCGGTCTGAAATTTTGGGCGGAGTTCAGCGAAAAATTCGGTGCACCGTGGATCATCGGCCGCGAACCGCGCAGCAATACCGACCAAGACACCGACCGCCTGCTGGATGCGCTGGAACAGCTAATCGGCAACTCGGTGGCCACCATTCCCGACGACTCCAGCGTCGAAATCAAAGAGGCGGCGGGTAAACAGGGCAGTGCCGATGTGTACGACCGCTTTATCCGCTACTGCCGCTCCGAAATCGCTATTGCGCTGCTCGGCCAAGACCAGACCACCGAGAAAGACAGTACCCACGCCAGCGCCACCGCAGGTTTGGAGGTAACCAAGGATATTCGGGACAACGACTGCCGCATCGTCGAAGGCTGCCTGAACCAGCTCATCGACTGGATCTGCGGTTTCAACTTTGCTGCCGACACCCCGCGCCCGCAGTTTGTTTTGTACACCGAAGAAGCAGGCGACAAGACCTTGGCCGAACGCGACCAAATCCTGACCGGCTGCGGTGTCCGGTTATCCGAAAGCTACTGGAAACGCGCCTACAACCTGAGCGACGACGATATTGTTCAGGTAGCCTCTCCGCCAAATGCGACGCCGGCGTCACCTTTGGCCGACTTCGCCGAACACCGGCCGGCTGCCGATGCCGGCTTGGTCATCGACACCCTCGCCCCTCTTTCAGGTAGCCTCAACGCACAGGGGCAGGCATTAACCGATATCTTGATTGGCAGCCTGAAACAGGGACAGGCCACACCCGAAGCAGTGCTGGACAAGCTGACCGCCGCTTATCCGAATATGGATGATGCCGCGCTTCAAGAGGAATTGGCACGCTTAATCTTTCTGGCCGAACTGGTCGGCAGAGTGGAAGCTGCTGAGGAGCTGGCCGAATGAACCCCGAAGACATCAAAGCCATCTTCGGCATGCAGCCCGAAGCCGCCGTGGCCTATCTGCAGCAGAAAGGCATCAACGTATCATGGGACTGGCAGGACATGCTGGACGATGCGCACGCCACCGCCTTCACCGTAGCCAAAACCGCCGGCATGGATGTGGTCGGCGATATCTATGCCGCCGTGGTCAAAGCCGCCGAAAGCGGGCAGACCTTGGAGCAGTTCAGCGAGCAGCTGACGCCGGTATTGCAGGCCAAAGGCTGGTGGGGCAGACAGGATATGCCGCACCCGGACACCGGCGAAATCCAAACCGTGCGCCTGGGCAGTCCCTACCGCCTCAAAACCATCTACCTGACCAATATGCAGTCGGCCTATATGGCCGGGCGTTATGCTGAGATGATGGATGCCGTGGATACTCACCCATACTGGGAATACGTGGCAGTCAACGACGAGCGCACCCGCGAGACCCACCGCCTGCTGCACGGCAGCGTTTATGCCGCCGACGACCCGGTGTGGGATACCCTGTACCCGCCCTTGGATTACCGTTGCCGCTGCCGGGTTCGACCCTTATCGCGCAGCCGGGGGGAGGGAAGAGTGCAGCCCAGCCCGCAGCTGGAAACCCAAACCGTGGACATCGGTGTCAACCAATACACCGGCGAAGAACGCCATGCCCAGCGTACCGGCATACGCCAAGACATCGTTTTCAGGTAGCCTTTATACCGGCGGCAGGCTACCTGGAAGCCGATGGCGGCTGCTTCAAAAGGCAAGTACAATCCGCCGCATCGCAAATCAAACGTTTGGAGAAGGCAATGTCTGAACTCTTGGAATTTTTCCGCACGGAAACGGTGGGCGCGGCGGCGGAAACGCTGGATTTCTGGCTCAACGAGTGCAGCCTGGACGAAGCGCCCACAGCGGAGGAAGTGGCGCAGTGGCAGGCGGTGTTGGATGCGCGCGGCGGGCGGTTTACGCGGCTGGCGATGATGTGCGCCGACTGGCTCTCGGAGCACGGCGCGTGAGCCGCTGGCTTCTGCTGAGCGGGCTGTGGTTTGCCGGCATGGTGTATGCGCTGCTGCTGCACGAGGGCGGCAACACGCCGCCGCCGTTTGCCCATTTCGACAAAGTCGTGCACGCGGGCTTGTTTTTCGGACAGTTTTGGCTGCTGGCCAAGGTGTTTTTGCAGCGGCGGCGGGCGGTGCCGGTGAGGGCGTTGCTGGCGGCGGCGCTGGTGCTGGCTGCGGGCAGCGAGTGGGCGCAGGGCACGCTCACGGCTTCACGGCAGGCCGATTGGCTGGATGCGGCGGCAGATATGGCCGGCGCGGCGGCAGCGCTGTATTTTGCCGTGCAGGTGCAGGCGGCGCGGGGCAGGGCGGTGGTCAAGAAAGAAGCATAAAACCTGCACGGCGAAGGGGCGGACGCATCGCGCGGAAATGCGCCAAAGGCGCAGAATGTGCTTGCTAAACGGCGTGCCCGGGCTTATAATGCACCTTCTTTCGGAATGTAGCGCAGTCTGGTAGCGCACTTCGTTCGGGACGAAGGGGTCGGAGGTTCGAATCCTCTCATTCCGACCAGCTTTTTAAAAAGACTTGGTGCTGCCAAGTCTTTTTGTTTTGGTGCGGCGCAAACGATGCTGCGCCCTTAGGCCTCAAAGGCTACCTGAAAAAATATTCCCCATTCCCATCCAGTTATCGCAAAGAAAACCGTTATGACTGTTTCCGTGATCCAAGACCTGCAAGCGCGCGGCCTCATCGCGCAAACCACCGACATCGAAGCGCTGGACGCTTTGTTGAGCCAACAGAAAATCGCCCTCTACTGCGGCTTCGACCCCACTGCCGACAGCCTGCACATCGGCCATCTGCTGCCCGTGCTCGCCCTGCGCCGTTTCCAGCAGGCCGGGCACACGCCGATTGCTTTGGTGGGCGGTGCAACCGGTATGATTGGCGACCCCAGTTTCAAAGCGGTGGAGCGCAGCCTCAATTCCGCCGAAACCGTGGCCGGCTGGGTGGACAGCATCCGCAACCAGCTCAAACCGTTTTTGAGCTTTGAAGGCGAAAACGCCGCCATCATGGCCAACAATGCCGACTGGTTTGCCGGCATGAACTGCTTAAGCTTCCTGCGTGACATCGGCAAGCATTTCTCCGTAAACGCCATGCTGAACAAAGAATCCGTGAAGCAGCGCATTGACCGCGACGACGTGGGCATCTCCTTCACCGAATTCGCCTACACGCTGTTGCAGAGCTACGACTTCGCCGAGCTGAACAAACGCCACGGCGCGTTGCTGCAAATCGGCGGCTCCGACCAATGGGGCAACATCACCAATGGCATCGACCTCACCCGCCGCTTGAACCAAAAACAAGTATTCGGCCTGACCCTGCCGCTGGTAACCAAATCCGACGGCACCAAATTCGGCAAAACCGAAGGCGGCGCGGTGTGGCTGAACGCGAAGAAAACCTCGCCCTACCAGTTCTACCAATTCTGGCTGAAAGTGGCCGATGCCGACGTATATAAATTCCTGAAATACTTCACCTTCCTGAGCATCGAGCAAATCGACGCCATCGAAGCCCAAGATAAAGCCAGCGGCACCAAGCCCGAAGCCCAGCGCATCCTTGCCGAAGAAATGACGCGCCTGATTCACGGCGAAGAAGCCCTCGCCGCCGCGCAGCGCATCAGCGAGAGCCTGTTTGCCGAAGACCAAAGCAGCCTCACCGAAAGCGACTTCGAACAGCTCGCCCTCGACGGCCTGCCCGCATTTGAAGTTTCAGGTAGCCTCAATGTGGTGGAAGCCCTGGTGAAAACCGGCTTGGCTTCGTCCAACAAAGAAGCGCGCGGTTTTGTGAACAGCAAGGCGGTGCTGCTCAACGGCGCGCCCGCCGAGCAGAACAACCCGAACCACGCCGCCGAACGCCCCGACGATGCCTACCTCATCGCCGACGCGCACAAACGTTTCGGCAAATACACCATCCTGCGCCGCGGCAAACGCAACCACGCGCTCTTGGTGTGGCAATAATCTTCTAAAGCCAAGCGAAAGGCTACCTGAAAATCTGCCGCGGCATTTTTCAGGTAGCCTTTCTGTTAGTTTACCTATTGAAAATATTGCCAATCATCCGGCAATCAAGGCGGCTTGGAAAGGCAGGTTCCGGCGCCGGCCAAACCGTTTCTCCGCCGGCGGGCAGGTTGTCGGCAGGGCGGCTTTCGGCGTATGATTCGCCGCTGCGCTTGCCCGGTTTCCGCCGTAGAACGAAAGCCATGCTCCGGCCAAACAGTAGATTTTGCAGAACGCGCAGGCATTCCCCGCCTGTTCTGCAAAATACTATTGAATCGAGAAAAAAATGACACAGGCAATCAACCAAATCCGGCTGGCCGACGAAGCCGCCCGCCCGCCGGAAACCATCCTGGTAAACATCACGCCGCAGGAAACCCGCGTGGCGCTGCTGGAAGAAAACAAAGTGTGCGAGCTGCACATCGACCGCAACAGCGGCCACGGCCTGGTGGGCAATATTTATCTGGGCGTGGTGCGGCGCGTGTTGCCCGGTATGCAGAGCGCCTTCATCGACATCGGCCTGGAGCGCGCCGCCTTCCTGCACATCGTGGACGTGCTCGAACAGCGCCAAAAGCCCGAAGAAACCCAGCGCATCGAGCATATGCTGTTTGAAGGGCAAACCATTCTCGTGCAGGTAATCAAAGACCCGATCAACAGCAAAGGGGCCCGCCTTTCCACCCAAATCTCGCTGGCCGGGCGCTTCCTCGTGTATCTGCCGCAAGACAGCCACATCGGCATTTCCCAGCGCATCGAAGACGAAAATGAGCGCAACGGCCTGCGCGAGCGCCTCAAAGCCCTGCTGCCAGAAGAAGGCAACCACGGCTACATCATCCGCACCAGCGCCGAAACCGCCCGCGACGAAGAGCTGCAAGCCGACATCGACTACCTCACCAAACTCTGGCAAGACATCCGGCAGCGCTCCCAAAACAGCCCGCCCGAAACCATGCTCTACCAAGATTTGCCGCTCAGCCTGCGCGTGCTGCGCGACATGTTCAACGGCAACACCCAAAAAATCTTCGTCGATTCCGCCCACAACTACCAGCGCATGCAGGATTTCGCCAGCCAATACGTGCAAGGCGCCGTGGAGCGCATCCAACACTATCAGGGCGAAAAGCCCCTGTTCGAGCTTTTCCCCGTGGAGCAGGAAATCAACCAATCGCTCCAGCCCCGCGTGGATTTAAACTTCGGCGGCTACCTCATCATCGAAAGCACCGAAGCCATGACCACCATCGACGTGAACACCGGCGGCTTCGTGGGCGCGCGCAATTTCGACGAAACCATCTTCAAAACCAACCTCGAAGCCTGCCACGCCATTGCCCGCGAGCTGCGCCTGCGCAACCTCGGCGGCATGATTATTGTGGATTTCATCGACATGGCTAGCGACGAACACCGCCAAGCCGTGCTCAGCGAGCTGGCCAAAGCCCTGCGCTTCGACCGCACCCGCGTTACCCTCAACGGCTTCACCAGCCTCGGCCTGGTGGAGCTCACGCGCAAACGTTCGCGCGAAAACCTCAACCACGTATTGTGCGAGCCGTGCCCAGTTTGCCAGGGCAGGGGCTACCTGAAAACCGCGCAAACCGTGTGCTACGAAATCCAGCGCGAAATCGTGCGCGAATCGCGCCGCTTCGACGCGCGCGAATTCCGCATTCTGGCCGCTCCGCCGGTGATCGATTTGTTTTTAGACGAAGAATCGCAATCGCTGGCGCTGCTCATCGATTTCATCGGCAAGCCGATTTCGCTGATGGTGGAAGGCAGCTATACGCAGGAGCAGTTTGATATCGTGTTGTTGTAGCGCGGAGCGAAGAAAAGGCTACCTGAAAACCGGTTTGGGGTTTTCAGGTAGCCTTTTGCCATGTGGGGAAACGGTTGGATGATACGGAAAGGATAAAGGCTACCTGAAAACGCAGCGCAGCGAAGTTTCTGCGAAGCTAAAATTTTCAGGTAGCCTTTTGCGCTGTGCGGCGGTTATTTTTTCAGCGAATCGCGGATTTCGCGCAGCAGCAGGATTTCTTCGGAAGGTTCGGCCGGGGCTTCTTCGGCGGCGGGGGCTTCTTTTTGCAGTTTGCTGATGCCTTTGATCACGGCGAAGATGGCGGTGGCGATAATCAGGAAGCTGATTACGGTGTTGATAAAGAGGCCGATGTTGAGCGTTACCGCGCCGGCAGCTTGGGCGGCGGCGAGGGTGGCGTAGCCTTCGGCGGGGGCGTTGGCGCCGTCTTTCAGGGTGATGAACAGGTTGGAGAAATCCACGCCGCCCAAAATCAGGCCGATGGGCGGCATGATTACGTCGTCCACCAATGATTTAACGATGCCGGAAAAGGCGGTGCCCACCACCATGCCGACGGCAAGGTCGATCACGTTGCCGCGCATGATGAAGGCTTTGAATTCGTCGCGAAGTGCCATGTGTGTTTCCTTTAAGTGTGGTGAAAAATCGGCGGCATGATAATGGTTTTGTGTGCCGCCGTCTGTATGTTGCGGATAAGTTTTGTTAAGTGTTGGTGGGGCGGGGCGGGAATGGGCAGATTATTCGATTTCGCTGCTGTTGTTTGGCAGGATATGGCGGCTATTTGCGGCTACCTGAAAACGAAAACGCCAATGCGGGCTGAACGGATCAGCCCGGCTGCATCAGGGCGCGGATTTCTGCCAAGGAAATGGCGGGGGTGGCGCCGTGGCGGGTAACGTTGAGGGCGCCGATGGCGCAGGCGAAGGCGAGGGTGTCGGCGGGGGCAGCGCCGGAGAGCAGCTGGTGCAGGAAGCCGGCGAGGAAGCTGTCGCCCGCGCCCACGGTGTCGGCCACGTTTACGTGGAAGCCGTGGTGGGCGAGGATTTCGCCATGGCGGAAGTAGAGCGCGCCGTGTTGGCCGAGGGTAACGCAGAGGTGGTCGGTGCGGGTGTGGCGGGCGAGGTAGTGCAGGTTTTGCTCGAGGCTGCGGTAGGGTGAGCCGAAGGCGGCGGCGAGCTCGTAGAGCTCTTCGTCGTTGAGCTTGATGAGGTGGGCCTGCTGCATCAGGCTGAGCACGCGCTGGGCGTCGTAGTGCGGCTTGCGCAGGTTCACATCGAGCACACGGAAGCGGGCGGCGGGCAGGAGCTGCTCGAGCGCGGCGCGGGATACGGGGTCGCGGCCGGAGAGGCTGCCGTAGATGAAGGCGTCGGATTCGGCCACGCGCGCGAGGGCGGCTTCGGTGACGCGGATTTTGTCCCAGGCGCAGGGATAGACGATTTCGTAGCCGGCGCTGCCGTCGGCTTTGAGCAGCACTTTCACCAGGCTGGTGGCGTGTTCTTCGTCGATCTGCACGAGATCGGCGGCCACGTTGCGTTCGGCAATCTGGCGCAGCAGTTCTTCGCCGTCGGCATCGCGGCCGCAGCGGCTGATGATGCTGCATTCGGCGCCGAGGGAGGCGAGCCGCACCAGGATGTTGAGCGGGGCGCCGCCGAGGGCTTTGCCGCCGGGAAAGTCGTCCCATAATACTTCGCCGAAGCTGCTGATTTTCATGATGACTCTCTAAGGTTGGGGGTTGGGGGAGGATGTAGTGGATTAACAAAAATCAGGACAAGGCGACGAAGCCGCAGACAGTACAAGTAGTACGGCAAGGCGAGGCAACGCCGTACTGGTTTTTGTTAATCCACTATACCTGAAAAATGGTGGGGATGTTTTCAGGTAGCCTCAAGCATTTTACTGCTTTGTCTGTTTAACGGCCGATGGGGAAGAAGAGGAAGGGCTGTCAATTCTGCCCGATGCCGAGGCGGCGGAAGGCTTCGGCGCAGGAGATGCGGGTGCTGTCGGCCAGCAAATCGGGGCGGACGGATGCGAATTCGCAGTGGCCGCTGTTGCTGAGGATGAAGCTGTAGCGCTCTTGGATTTGGTTGTGTTGGTAGTGCTCGGCATCCCAAATTTGGTAGCGTTGGTTTTGCGGGATGTAGCGGTAGTTCAGGCGCGGGCCGTGCATTTCACCCCGGCGGTTTTGCAGGCTGATGGAGGCGCGTTCGCCTTGGGTGAGGGAGAAGCAGGTTTGGGCGCCGTTGGCATCGGGCGGGGTGCAGCCGCTGGGGTTGTTGCGCCGATATTGTTCTTCCAGGGCTCTGCGTTCGGCGGGGCTTAATATGCTGCGCGGGTCTGGCGGGCGGCGTGGTTCGGCCGGCTGTTGCGCGGCGGGTATGCAGTTTTGGTTGCCGTAAATTTGCAGGCAGTGCCCTATCCGCTCTTGAAGCTGCCGGTCGGCTTCGCGGCGCATGCGCTCGTTGGCCGGGTCGGCTTGGGCGGTGTGGCTGGCGAATAGGGCGGCCAGCGCTAGGAGCGGGAATAGGCGGGATGGTTTCATGGGTTGGTTTCTTTATTTGTTTGCCAAGGGGTAGGTTTGGGGCTCGACATACTTTTCTTGTGCGGCATTATAGTGGATGAGGAAGGCTTGGTTGCGGTAGCGTTTGAAGCCGTCGAAGCCGGATACAGTGAGCTGCAGCGGGTAGATGCCTGCAGTGGGGCGGGCGTGGGGCATGATGCGGAAGGAGGCGGATAGTTCATACCATTCGGCACGGCATTTTTGGCGCTCAGCGGGAGTATTGGGTCGATAGGTGTCGCGGTTGGTATGACAGTTGTCTAGATAGTAGCCGTTACTTGTTTCGGTTGTGATGCGGCTTTCGCTAATTTTGCCTGCGCCGTTGTGGATAAAGATAAGAATTTCCGAGCTGGCATAACCGTGGTTTAGGTAGGACATAGGCGTCATAAAACCCCAACGCTCTCTGCCGAATTGGCGGAATGACCAATATTTGGCTTCGGGCGTGAGGCCATAAGTCCCGATTTCGATGTAGTGTTTAGCTGCCAACAGTTGCCAGCCACCGTTCTCTTGTTTCAGCACAAATATGCCAGCCAAGCCGGATTGCCTCCGGCCACCGCTGCTTTCACCTTTATCAAAGTCAAACATATCGCCGGTGTATAGCAGATACATCAGCCTGCCCTGTGCTGTTTGGCGGATTTCACGTTTGGTTTGGCGCATGCAGAATTCGCCGCCTTCGTTGGAGTTGTATTCTAATTCTGCGTCTGAGGGGCTGGCTCGGAAGCAGCGGTGTTGCTGCGAATAGTTCCGGTAGTAGAGTTGAACGATTTGCTCGGGGGTTTGCGCTCTGGGCATGGCTTTTTGCAGCCGGTGGGGCTGGGCGAGTGCGGTGTGCGCGTGGCTGGCGGCGGTGCTGAGGAGCAGGGCGAGGAGGAGCGGGGTTTTCATGATGGCAAAGAATACATTGTTTAACTGCGTTGAGGCTCGCGCTTTCAGGTAGCCTGGCGAAGAATAGGCTACCTGAAAATCGTTGAGCACTTTTTTCAGGTAGCCTTCGTGCGCTTTACACGTTGAACAGGAAGTGCATCACATCGCCGTCTTGCACCACGTATTCCTTGCCTTCCACGCGCATTTTGCCGGCTTCTTTGGCTTTGGCTTCGCCGCCGAGCGACACAAAATCATCGTAGGCGATGACTTGGGCGCGGATGAAGCCGCGTTCGAAGTCGGTGTGGATGACGCCGGCGGCTTGCGGGGCGGTGTCGCCTTTATGAATCGTCCAGGCGCGGACTTCTTTCACGCCGGCGGTGAAGTAGGTTTGCAGGCCGAGCAGGTCGTAGCCTGCGCGGATCAGGCGGTTCAGGCCGGGCTCTTCCAAGCCCATTTCGGCGAGGAACTCGGCTTTTTCGTCGTCTGCCAGCTCGGCGATTTCGCTCTCCATGGCGGCGCACACGGCCACCACGGGGGCGTTTTCTTTGGCGGCGAGCTCTTTCAGGCGGTCGAGGTGCGGGTTGTTTTCAAAGCCGTCTTCGGCCACGTTGCCCACATACATGGCGGGCTTGGCGGTGAGCAGGAACAGCGGTTTGAGCAGGGCGGTTTCGTCGGCATCGAGGCCGAAGGAGCGCACGGGCTTGCCTTCGTTGAGGTGCGGCAGCAGTTTTTCGCATAGGGCCACCAGTTTTTGCGCGTCTTTGTCGCCGGATTTGGCGCGTTTGCCTTCGCGCAGGATGGCTTTTTCCACGCTGGCGAGGTCGGCCAGCGCCAGCTCGGTGCCGATGGTTTCAATGTCGGCAATCGGATCGACTTTGCCGGATACGTGGACGATGTCGTCGTCGTCGAAGCAGCGCACTACGTTCACAATGGCGTCGGTTTCGCGGATGTTGGCGAGAAACTGGTTGCCCAAGCCTTCGCCTTTGCTCGCGCCTGCAACCAAACCGGCAATATCGACAAACTCGACGATGGCGGGCTGCATTTTTTGCGGGTTGACGATTTTTGCCAGCTCCGCCATGCGCGGGTCGGGCACTTCCACAATGCCGACGTTGGGCTCGATGGTGCAGAAGGGATAGTTTGCCGCTTCGATGCCGGATTGGGTGAGGGCGTTGAAGAGGGTGGATTTGCCGACGTTGGGCAGGCCGACGATGCCGCATTTCATGCTCATGGGTGTTCCTTAGTATGCCGTTGAATCAAATCGGCGGATTTTATCATAGAAGGCTACCTGAAAGCGTGAGCTTCAACGCAGTTAAAACTTCTGCATCGGGCTTGGCGATATTTTCAGGTAGCCTTTTGGGCGCGGGAGGCTACCTGAAAATGCCGGCTCGGTGTTTTTGGCTACGCAGAACCTGTAGCGCTCGTTTTCACTTCGTTGAAGTTGCGCTTTAGCTGCGCAGAAACTCAGCTTGGGCTGCGCCCAAACATCGCTTTCAGGTAGCCTTCGGCAGGGCGGGAAATAGGCAGCTTGGGCGCAAGGCTGTTATAATGCTGCCCCTGTTTGGCCGGCGCGTTGGCCCGGCCGCCATACCGAATAACTACAGAGCCGCACACCATTATGCTTGAGCACCTGCCTTATTTCCAGCAACACCTGCCCCGCGATTTGGGCCGCGTTAATGCGGTGATCGAGCGCGCGGTGCAGTCGGAAGTGGCGCTGATTTCGCAAATCGGGCGCTACATCATCAGCGCCGGCGGCAAGCGTTTGCGCCCCATCCTCACCATCCTCTCCGGCAAGGTGCTGGGCTACGAGCAAGACCCGCTCTACGCGCTGGCGGCAATGGTGGAATTCATCCACACCTCCACCCTGCTGCACGACGACGTGGTGGACGAAAGCGAAATGCGGCGCGGCCGCCAAACGGCCAACAATATGTTTGGCAACGCCGCCGCCGTGCTGGTGGGCGACTTTCTCTACACCCGTGCGTTTCAGCTGATGGTGTCTTCCGGCAGCTTGAAGATTTTAGACGTGATGGCCGATGCCACCAACATCATCGCCGAAGGCGAAGTGCTCCAGCTGATGAACATCGGCAACACCCAAATCACCGAAGCCGAATATGTGCAGGTAATCCAATACAAAACCGCCAAGCTGTTTGAAGCCGCCGCGCAGGTGGGCGCGATTCTGGCCGGCGCCACGCCCGAGCAGGAGGCCGCGCTGAAAGACTACGGCCGCCACATCGGCACCGCCTTCCAAATTATCGACGACGTGCTGGATTACGCCGGCAACGTGGCCGAAACCGGCAAAAACGTGGGCGACGACCTGGCCGAAGGCAAGCCCACCCTGCCGCTGATCTACCTCATGCAAAACGCCGCGCCGCCCGTGGCCGATGCCGTGCGCCACGCGCTGGAGCACGCCGACCGCAGCTATTTCGAGCAAATCCACGGCTGTGTGGCGCAATCCGATGCGCTGGCCTATTGCGTGAACGAGGCGCGCAAAGCGGTGGACGAAGCCGTGGCCTGCCTGGGAGCGCTGCCGGATAACGACGTGGCCCGAGCCATGCGCCAGCTTGCCGAAGAATCGCTGGCGCGTGTATCATAGCGGCCTTTTTATTGGGAATAGATAATTGCATCTGAACCTTATCCCGCTGTTTTTGGTGATGCTGATTTTGCTGGGCGTGCTCAGCAATAACCAATCCATCACCATCGCCGCCACCGTGCTGCTCCTGATGCAGCAAACCTTGCTGGCGCGCTATATCCCGCTGGCCGAACAATACGGCGTGCAGGCGGGCATCATCCTGCTGACCATCGGCGTGCTCAGCCCGCTGGTGTCGGGCAAAATCCAAATTCCCGGCCTGGCCGGGTTTATGAACTGGAAAATGTTTGCGGCGGTGTCGGTGGGCGTGCTGGTGGCGTGGTTGGCCGGGCGCGGCGTGCCGCTGATGAGCGAACAGCCGGTGTTGGTAACCGGCCTCCTGCTGGGCACGATTATCGGCGTGGCCTTTTTGGGCGGCATCCCGGTGGGGCCGCTGATTGCGGCGGGGATTTTGTCGTTTCTGGCCGGGAAGTGATGGATAGCAGCATAAATTTTGAGTTTTGATTTCTCGCCGTAGTTCAACGGATAGAACGTATGCCTCCTAAGCGTAAAATACAGGTTCGATTCCTGTCGGCGGGGCCATGATGAAAAGGCTACCTGAAATTTTCAGGTAGCCTTTTTTCATTTGCTTGACTTCATCCTAATATGGGACTAGATTCTTATCCCATGAAGATTATCGCCGTTTCCACTTTGCGCGAATTTTGGGCAATCCATCCGGATGCCGAGCAGCCGCTCAAGGCATGGTATGCCGAGGTGAAGCATGCCGATTGGCGCAATATGCACGACATCAAGCAAATGTTTGCCACGGCCAGCATTCTGAAAAACAACCGCGTGGTGTTCAACATCAAAGGCAACCGCTATCGGCTGGTGGCCGCGATATGGTTCGGGGCGGGCTATGTATACATCAAATTTGTCGGCACGCACGGCGAATACGACAAAATCAGTGCCGATACTGTAGAAAGGAGTTGAACCATGTTGCCGGCGTTGAAACCTATCCGCAGCGAGGAAGCCTACCGTGCCGCTTTGGCGCGCTTGGAGGCGTTTTTTGACGCTAATCCCGATGCCGCTGCTCAAGAAGAGGCGGATTATTTTGAAGTGTTGGCTTCCTTGGTGGAGGCTTATGAGGCGCGGCAATATCCGGTGGAGCCGCCCACGCCGATTGAAGCCATCAAGTTCCGTATGGAGCAAATGGGGTTGGAAGTGAAGGATATGGACGGCATCATCGGTAAACCGAACCGCGTATACGAGGTGCTGAACGGCACCCGCCCGCTCAGTTTGGCCATGATCCGCCGCCTGCACGACAAGCTCGGTATTTCCGCCGATACGCTGATTCGGGCTACCTGAAAACCGTATTGCAGAAAATTCGGATTCAGAAGGGACGGCAGCGTAGTATTACTAAGTAAAGGCTACCTGAAAAATTTAGCTTCGCAGAAACTTCGCTGCGCTGCGTTTTCAGGTAGCCTTTTTTTGCCTGCCGTTTGCGGGAAACGGGCATCAGCCGGTATTGCGCAGGCCTTGTGCCACGCCGTTGATGGTGAGGTGGATGAGGTGGATGAGCTGCGGGTTGCCGGGGTGGCGGCGCAGGCGGGCGAGCAGGGCTACCTGAAGCCAGTTGAGCGCGTTCAGATAGGGGATGCGCAGGGTGAGCGAGCGGGCTAGGGTGCGGTTGTCGGTGAGCAGGTGGTCTTGCTCGATCAGTTGCAGCAGGGCGCGGCGGCTGCGCTCGAATTCGCCGGCAATGCGCTCAAACATGGCTTCGGCGGCCTGCGGCTGGGCGGCGAGGCCCACGTAGGCGCGGGCGATGTCGAGATCGGCCTTGGCCATCACTTGTTCCATATTGGAGAGCATGGCTTGGAAGAAGGCGCTGTGCCGCACCATGTGGCGCAGGCGTTCGAGGTTGGCGGGGTTGTCGCGCAGAAGCTGCTCGACGGCGCTGCCGAAGCCGTACCAGGCGGGCAGCATGAGGCGGTTTTGCGTCCAGGAGAACACCCAGGGGATGGCGCGCAAATCCTGTATCCGCGCCAGGGTTTTGCGGCTGGCGGGGCGGCTGCCGATGTTGAGGCTGGCGATTTCGTTGATGGGGCTGGTTTGCAGGAAGTAATCGACGAAATCGGGATGGGTGATGAGCGCGCGGTAGTAGGCGAAGGCGGCGTCGGAGAGGGATTGCATCAGCGCGGCGTCGGGCTCTTCGGTGCGGTGCGGCAGCAGGCTGGCTTCGAGTGCGGCGGCCACCAGGGTTTCCAGGTTACGCTCGGCGTTGTCGGCGTCGGCGTATTTGGCGGTGATCACTTCGCCTTGCTCGGTGATGCGGATCTGTCCGGCCACGCTGCCGGCGGGCTGCGCCAGCACGGCTTCGTAGGAGGGGCCGCCGCCGCGCCCCACGCTGCCGCCGCGGCCGTGGAACAGGCGCAGGCGCACTTGGTGTTTGGCAAACAGTTTCACCAGCGCCTGCTCGGCCTGATACAGCACCCATTGGCTGGTCACGTAGCCGCCGTCTTTGTTGCTGTCGGAATAGCCGAGCATGATTTCTTGGATGTTGCTGCGGCCGGCGAGCAGGTGGCGGTACCAGGGCAGGGAGAAGAGGTGATCCATCACGCCGATGCACTCTTGCAGCGCTTCGATGGTTTCAAACAGCGGTACGATGTTGAGCCGGCTTTCAGGTAGCCCTTCGGCATTCAGGCGCAGCAGGCCGGTTTCTTTCATAATCAGAGCCAAGGCCAGCATTTCGCTGGCGTTTTCGGCGTTGGAAATAATGCTCTGGCGGATGGCGTCTTCGCCGAATTCGGTTTTGATGGTGGCGGCGGCGCGGAAAATGGCCAGCTCGTGCTCGGTGGCTTCGCTGTATTGGGCAAACGGGCTGTGCAGCGGGCGCGGGGAAGACAATTCGCGCAGCAGCACGCGTTCGCGTTCGGCTTCGCCCAGCTCTTGCAGGTTTTCCAGGCCGGCGGCGGCAAAGAGCTCGGCGGCCACGTCGATGTGGCGCTGGGCGTGCTGGCGCAAATCCAGCGGCATCAGATAGAAGCGGAACACGGAGGCGGAGCGGATGAGGTCGGCCAGGCGGCCGTCGGCCAAGAGGCGACTGCCGTTGTCGCACAATGAAGCGCGGATGGCGTGCAGGTCGGCCAAAAATTCTTCCACCGTGGCATACGGCTCGAGCAGGCCGAACAGGCTGCCCAGCCCGCTGCCAAATTTGCGGGCGGTGGCCACAGTGCGGGCGATGATGTAGGCCAGGGCGCGGCGGTAGGGCTCTTCTTCGTGCGCTCGCTCGGTGTCGGGCGATTGGGCAGATAAAGCCAGCACTTCGGGGCTCACGTTGACGCGCCGCACCGACATGGGCAACTCTTCATACAATTTATACAGCTGGCTGCGGTAGAAGCGGAACACGGCGCTCACCTGCTGGGCGAAGGCAGCGCGCAGGGTGTCGGCGGACACGAATGGGTTGCCATCGCGGTCGCCGCCAATCCAGCCGCCAATGTGCAGCACGTTGGGCAGGCGGCTGTGCGGGTAGGCTGCCTGAAGCGCGGCCTCCAGCTTGCGGTATACGCCGGGCACGGCAGTAAAGAAGCTAAGCGGGAAATACATGATGCCGTTGCTGATTTCGTCGGCTACGGTGATTTTGAAGTGGCGGTTTTCATTGGTTTGCCACAGCGTCCACAGCATGGTTTGCACCTGCTGCTGCAAGCGGTCTTCGTTTTGGCCGGCCTGGCTGGCGCGGCGGTCGAGCAGGTTGCGGATTTGGCGGTGCAGGGTGAGGATGGTTTGGCGCTGCACTTCGGTGGGGTGGGCGGTGAGCACGGCAGCCACTTCGGTGTGGTCGAGCTGTTGTTGCAGCGCTTCGGCGTTCACGCCCTGCTGGCGCAGCAGCTCGAGGGTGTGGCCGAAGGTGGATTTCACATTGTCGCGGGTGTGGCTGTGGGCGAGGCGGCGGCGCTGGTGGTGCGCGTCTTCGGCAATGTTGAGGATTTGCGCAAACAGGCCGCAGGCGCGGATGAGGTCTTCGAGCTGCTGGTCGTTGAGCTGCGGCAGGCTGCGCGCCACCACTTCCTGCGGCGCTTCGCCGCTAATCAGCGCGGCCACGGCGTCTTGCACGGGGCGGTCGGTTTGCGCGGCGAGCACGGTTTGCAGCGCATCGGTGAGGAAGGCGACGTCGTCGAAGAGGGGGGCGTCTTTGTAGGGATGCTGGGGTTGTTCGAGCATAGCGGGGAGTTCCTTTGCAGAGGGTTATTCTTGGGTGAGCCGGGAAAAGCGCAGCGTACTGTTGGGATAATCCAAGCCGTACACGCACCAGATTAATGCAAAATAGGCCAAAGCATGCAGTGGCCAGCGGGCAGGGAGGCTACCTGAAAACAGCGGGGCGGAGGGCAGGCAGGTAAACAGGATGCCAGCCAACACGGAGGCCAGCGCCAGCCATTGGTACACGCGCATGCCGAGAAAATACGGCGTTTGCGGTTCGCCGCGCAGCGATTCTTCCACGAAGCGGAACGCGCCGCTGAGAATCAAATACATGCCGGCAATAAACGAAGCGGGCATGTGCAGTCGGTATAAGCGCCACAGCAGGAAAAAGCTCAGGAAATTGGCGGCGATGGAGTAAAACTGGGTGGGGTGCAGGTTTTGCCCCTGCCAGCCGGCCAGTTTGCACACGCGCGATTTTTCGTGGAAAAAACGTATGCCCGGCATCTCGGTGGGGATGCCGTGGCAGCAGCCCTGAATCAGGCAGCGGCAGCGGCCGAACAGCTGGATGGGGCAGGCAGCCAGCGCGGCCGTGCCCAACAGCGTCCAGCCGCCCAAATCCGAGCAGGCGGCAATCAGGCAGCCGGCCAACACAATGCCCAGCACGCTGCCGTAGTAGCCGAACGGGCGCAGCAGCGCCGACGAGCCTTCCACCCATTGCGCCCACAAGCCCGCGCCGATAAATCCGGCGATGCCCAGCAACCACACCACCCACAGATACTGCGGCAGCAAATAAGCCAGCACCAGAAAACCGCATACGCCGCCCAAGGCAGCATAAAAGCCGTGGTTGATCAGCCGCAGGCGGCCGAAACGCCATTCGTGCCACGAATTGGCAATCGCTTCGGCAGCACGCAGCAGCCTGCGGTATATCGGCTGCCGGTGGCGGATAGCCAAATAAGCAGCTGCCCCGGCCAGCACATCGGCCAAGGTATGGTTGTGCGTGGTCAGGCAGCTCATGATCACCAACGCCGCCAGCACAGCCCATACCATACGCCACTGCGGGCGGCATAGGCAAGAATAGCGTGCCGCCAGCAGCGCCCAAAACACATGGAACGAAGGCAGCGCCGCCGCCGCGCTGTCGTATTCCCGCCCCTGCGCAATCCAGTGCAGCCATAAAGAATTTTCAGGTAGCCTGCCGTAGCGCACGGCAGCCGGAATAACGAGATAACAATAAAAAATCAGCGCCATGCCCCAAAAGGCATCCAAGGCAAAGCCGCGCAGCAGACGGTTTTGCCGCAAACACAGCGGCAGCAGCCCCGCCCACGGATAGAGCAGCACATAAAACACCACGCTGAAGCCCCACAGCGGCACCGCCTCATCCCAAGCGCCGTTGCTATACCACACATCCGGCGGCACCCCCAGCCACACAAATGCTTCATATAGCAGCAGCCACAGCAGCCAAATCTCCAGCCCGAGCAGCAGCCGCTTAGAGAAAGAAACCTCGTGCCCGTTGTCTGGCGGCAGGCTGAACCAGCCGTAGTGCAGCAGCGGGCGCGCGCCGAACTGCCTCTCCATCACCTCGCGCTCGAAGCCCGCCACATAAGCCGCTGTGAGCAGCGCAAACAGCGGCGACACCAGCCACAGCCCGCCCGGCGACTGCGCATACAGCGCCGTGCCCGCACACAGCCAAACCGCGCCGGTGTAAATCGGGTGGCGGCACAGCCGGTAGGCGCCCGAAGCCACGAAATGCTGCGGCGGAAACGCATTCATCGGCAGGCCGCCGCCGCGGTGCCACAAATTGTGCATCGCCCACAACATCAGCGAGAGCCCGGCCGCCGCCAGCAGCGCGCCAGCCAGCGGATAAGGCGGCACCGGCAGCCGCACCGCGCCCGAAGTGTGCCGCGCCCAAAAAATCAGCAGCAGCGGCAGCAGCAGGCAGAACACGGCGGCATAAGCCGTTTTTTGCAGAGCAAGGTTTATTTTTGCCATAACACCCTCTCGTATAAAGCCCAGCCTTCCACGGCAATATTTTCAGGTAGCCTCAAGGTGGCGCGGCTTTTCCATTTCTGTTCGCGGCTGGATAGGAAGCGCCGGCCAAACAATAGCCGCAGCACAGGATTGCGCTCGGCAATGGCCAGCAGCGGCTCGTCTTTAATCGTTTGCGGCGCGGCAAAATCCAAGCGCAGGCCGAATGCCGGCGCCGACAGCCCGCTGGCCTCCAGCACGAAATCTTCGGTGAGCAGGCCGTTGTAAAACAAACGCCGCAGCGGCACTTCGCCGCGCCATTCGATCCACACCGCATAATGTGCCTCCGACACAAAGCGCCCCCAATACAGCTCGCGCAGGGGCAGCCGTTGCGGCCAAAAGTCCATTTCCAGCGTTTCGGCATAGCCCAGGCCATGGTATTCCCGCCCGTTTAAGGCTACCTGAAAACGGGCGGCCGGCGTGTGGGCATGCCATGTCAGTTGCCCGCTGCCGGCCGGCAGGGCAAGGCGGACGCCGTCGGCCAGCGCCTGCCAGCGGCCTTCGAAACCGAGCTTGGCTTGTTGGATGCCGCCGGGGAAAAGCTGCGGGGCGCGCAGGCAGCTGCGCTCGCTGGTGCGTCCTTCGGCTGGGCTGAAAATCAGGGCGGAATAGGGCAGGGTGAGGCCGTGGCAATGCAGCTCGGCCGCGTAGGCAATCAGGGCGTTGCCGGAGGGGTCGATGCCGTCGAAATAGTGTTTGCGCAGGCGGAACATGATGGATGGGCGGTGCGGCCGCTTGGGGCTACCTGAAAAACGAGGTTGCCGCTTAGGCCAAGCTTTCAGGTAGCCTTTGCCGGCGGCGCGGGGTTGCCGACGGCGGCCTAGATGAAGTGGCGGGGATGGGGAGGAAAACGGGTTGCTTGGTGTGCGCCCGGCCTACAGCGCGGCTTCGTCGCGCTCGCCGGTGCGGATGCGCACCACGCCTTCCACCGGCAGGATGAAGATTTTGCCATCGCCGATTTTGCCGGAGTTGGCGGCCTGCACGATGGTTTCAACCGCCTGCTCCACCATGCTGTCTTCCAGCACGATTTCCAGCCGGATTTTGGGTAGGAAGTCCACCGCATATTCCGCGCCGCGGTAGATTTCGGTGTGGCCTTTCTGGCGGCCGAAACCTTTCACTTCGGTTACCGTCATGCCGTTGATGCCGATGTCGGTGAGCGCGTCGCGCACGTCGTCGAGTTTGAATGGCTTGATGATGGCTTCGATTTTTTTCATGGGCGTTGTCCTCGTGTGAACCGGCGGCAAAGCTACCATAAGCCCGCCGCGCTTTCAATCGCCGCCAAGATGCCGACAGGGCGGGGCGGATTTGGCGTATAATCGCGCACTCTTGTCCATTCCTTTCCTGCGAGTCTGCACCATGCCTATCCTCTTCCTGCGCGGCGAGCGCGCCCTGTCTGATTTCCGTGTTGAAAAACTGCGGCAAAAAGCCGCCGCCCTGAGGCTACCTGAAACCGAAATCCGCAGCGAATACTGGTATTTCGCCGATTGCGCCGCCCAGCCGAACGCAGAAGAAACGGGCAAGCTCGAAGCCCTGCTGGCCGGGCAGATGGCGCGGGAGCTGCCGCAGTCTTCCGGCAGTCTGCACCTCTTCCTCATCACCCCCCGCCTGGGCACAATTTCCCCCTGGGCTTCCAAAGCCACCGAAATCGCCAAAAACTGCGGCTTTGCCGGCATCGGCCGCATCGAGCGCGGCATGGCGGTGTGGCTTTCAGGTAGCCTTTCCGAAGAGCAGAAACGCCAATGGGCGGCTTTGCTGCACGACCGCATGACCGAATCCGTGCTGCCCGATTTTCAGGTAGCCGCCAAATTGTTTGCCCACCCCGAAGCGCAAACCTTCGCCACGGTAGACGTGCTTTCCGGCGGCCGCGCCGCGTTGGGAAAAGCCAATACCGACTTGGGCTTGGCACTTTCGCCCGACGAAATCGACTACCTGCTGGAAAACTACCGCGCCTTGCAGCGCAACCCCTCCGACGTGGAGCTGATGATGTTCGCCCAAGCCAACAGCGAACACTGCCGCCACAAAATCTTCAACGCCGACTTTATCTTAAACGGCGAAAAGCAGCCCAAATCCCTGTTCCGCATGATTCGCGACACCCACGAAGCCGCACCCGCCGGCACGGTGGTGGCCTATAAAGACAACGCCTCCGTAATCGAAGGCGCCAAAATCAAACGCTTTTATCCGCACGCCGACGCCGCGCAGGGCTACCGTTTCCGCGAAGAAGACACGCACATCCTGATGAAGGTGGAAACGCACAACCACCCCACCGCCATCGCCCCCTTTGCCGGCGCGGCCACCGGCGCCGGCGGCGAAATCCGCGACGAAGGCGCCACCGGCCGAGGCGCGCGCCCCAAAGCCGGCCTCACCGGCTACACCGTTTCCAACCTCAATATCCCCGAGCTCAAGCAGCCTTGGGAACACGGCTACGGCAAGCCCGCCCACATCGCCTCCCCGCTCGACATCATGATTGAAGCCCCCATCGGCGGCGCCGCCTTCAACAACGAATTCGGCCGCCCGAACCTGCTGGGCTATTTCCGCACCTTCGAAGCCGAGTTCGACGGCCAAATGCGCGGCTACCACAAGCCGATTATGATTGCCGGCGGCTTGGGCAACATCCAGGCCGAGCAAACGCATAAGCACGAAATCCCCGAAGGCGCGCTGCTGATTCAGCTCGGCGGCCCCGGCATGCTCATCGGCCTGGGCGGCGGCGCGGCCTCATCAATGGACACCGGCGCCAACGATGCCGCGCTCGACTTCAACTCCGTGCAGCGCGGCAACCCCGAAATCGAACGGCGCGCGCAGGAAGTGATCGACCGCTGCTGGCAGCTCGGCGCGGCCAACCCGATTATCGCCATCCACGACGTGGGCGCGGGCGGGCTTTCCAACGCCTTCCCCGAGCTGGTGAACGATGCCGGGCGCGGCGCGGTGTTTAAGCTGCGCGACGTGCCGCTGGAAGAACACGGTCTCACCCCGCTGCAAATCTGGTGCAACGAAGCGCAGGAGCGCTATGTGCTGTCGATTCTGGAAAAAGATTTGGATACTTTCCGCCAAATCTGCGAACGCGAACGCTGCCCCTTCGCCGTGGTCGGCACGGCCACCAACGACGGCCACTTGCAGGTGCGCGACGATTTGTTTGCCAACAAGCCCGTGGATTTGCCGCTCAACGTATTGCTCGGCAAACCACCCAAAACCACCCGCACCGACCACACGGTAGGGCTACCTGAAAAACCGTTTTCAGGTAGCCGCATCGGGCTGAATGAAGCCGCCTACCGCGTGTTGCAGCTGCCCGCCGTGGCTGCCAAAAACTTCCTCATCAACATCGGCGACCGCAGCGTGGGCGGCCTCACCCACCGCGACCAGATGGTCGGCCGCTGGCAAACCCCCGTGGCCGACTGCGCCGTAACCATCATGGGCTTCGACACCCACCGCGGCGAAGCCATGGCCATGGGCGAAAAGCCCGCCGTGGCGCTGTTTGACGCGCCCGCTTCGGGCCGGATGTGTATCGGCGAAGCCGTTACCAACATCGCCGCCGCCAACATCGGCGAAATCGGCCACATCAAATTCTCCGCCAACTGGATGGCCGCCTGCGGCAATGCGGGCGAAGACGAAAAGCTCTACCGCACCGTGCAGGCCGTGTCGCAGATGTGCCGGGAAATCGGCGTGAGCATCCCGGTGGGCAAAGACAGCCTTTCCATGAAAACCGTGTGGCAGGAGGGCGCGGAGAAGAAAGCCGTGGTGTCGCCTTTGAGCCTGGTGGCCACCGCCTTCGCCCCCGTGCGGGACGTGCGCAAAACCGTTACCCCCGACATCAAGCCGGTGGCCGACAGCGTGCTGCTGCTAGTGGACTTGGGCTTCGGCAAAGCCCGCATGGGCGGCTCGGCGCTCACGCAGGTGTACGGCGAATTGGGCGGCGAAGCGCCCGACATCGAAGCAGGCTACCTGAAAAAGTTTTACGACGTGGTTCAGCAGCTGGTGCAGGAAGACAAACTGCTCGCCTACCACGACCGCAGCGACGGCGGCCTGTTTGCCACGCTGGCGGAAATGGCATTTGCGGGGCGGTGCGGATTGGATATTGATATAGGCGAGCTTGCTTACCAGTCTGAACAAATGCTGAATTGGTTGGATAAACAGCAGGATACTATGCCTGACGACGAGTTTGCTTGCTTGGTAAACAAATTGTTGTTCAATGAAGAGTTGGGTGCAGTGCTGCAAGTGCGTACACAAGATAAAGCTTATTTGTATGAATTGTTTGAAGAGCAAGGTTTAGGAAAGGTAACCCGATACAGCCCTGAATGTGGTATTGCTTTGGTGCAACACATGATTGCAGAAATCGGTTTTAGCACCCAGCATCAAAATATCATCATTACTTGCCAAAATGATGAGCTCTTCCGTGAAAACAGCTTAGACCTGCAACGCGCCTGGCAGTCCACCTCCCACCAAATCCAGCGCCTACGCGACAACCCCGCCTGCGCCGATAGCGAATTCGCCCTCTTGGCCGACAAAGAGCGCGGCAAGCTCTTCGCCGAGCTCAGCTTCGATGTGAAGCAAGACATCGCCGCGCCCTATATTTCAGGTAGCCTCAAGCCCAAAATCGCCGTGCTGCGCGAACAGGGCGTAAACGGCCACGTGGAAATGGCCGCCGCCTTCACCCGCGCCGGCTTCGACGCCTACGACGTGCACATGAGCGACCTGATGGCCGGCCGCACCCGGCTGGAAGACTTCCAAATGCTCGTTGCCTGCGGCGGCTTCAGCTACGGCGACGTGCTCGGCGCAGGCGAAGGCTGGGCCAAATCCATCCTGTTCCACAGCAAACTGCGCGACCAATTCGCCGCCTTCTTCGCCCGGGGCGACACGCTGAGCTTGGGCGTGTGCAACGGCTGCCAGATGATGGCCAACCTCGCCGAAATCATCCCCGGCGCGGCAGCCTGGCCCAAGTTCCGCCGCAACGAGAGCGAGCAGTTTGAAGCCCGCCTGAGCATGGTGCGCGTGCCGAAATCGCCCTCGCTGATTCTGGCCGACATGGCCGGCAGCAGCCTGCCCGTGGTGGTGAGCCACGGCGAAGGCCGCGCCGATTTCAGCCACCTGGGGCAGCCTGCCAACCAAGTATCCGCCGGCCTGCACACCGCCATGCAATACATCGACGGGCAGGGCAATCTCACGCAAACCTACCCGCTCAACCCCAACGGCTCGCCGCAAGCCATCGCCGCCGTTACCACCGCCGACGGCCGCGCCACCATCATGATGCCGCACCCCGAGCGCGTGTACCGCAGCGCGCAGATGAGCTGGCTGCCCGAAGCATGGCGCGATAGCGAATTGGCCGGCTGGTACCGCATGTTTGCCACCGCGCGCAAAGTGTTCGGCTAAAGTGCAAGGCAGGGCAAAGGCTACCTGAAAACGTGAAAACCATTTTTCAGGTAGCCTCCATTATGCGCAGAACGGAGCAAGGCATGGAAATCAATCTGCTGGTGTTAAAACCCTCCAAAATATTCGGCGATCCAAACGAACTGGCAAACTTCCGTTTTGCTAACGGCAAGGGCTTTCCCGCCTCCTATCAACGCTTTGCCAGGCACTACGGCTGGGGCAGGGCGCTGGGGAACTACCTCGTCCACATTCCGGCAAACCCGCAATATTGCGACTCCTGGCAGCAGGCAAGGGAAGCGGTGAAAGCCACCTATCTTTATGATTTAGAAGAATATGAAGGCTTTTTCTCCAAGCAACACCTCCGCCTGATGGCCAGGATGGAATGTTTTGCCAAAAGCGAATCCGGCACGTATCTGTTTTGGGATATTGAAAGCAGGCCGAGCCAAAACGAATTCGATATTTACGCTTTCGACTTCAGGGAAGAGCCCTTCTTCATCGGCTGCTCGCTGGATGAAGTTTGGTTTAAGCTCACCCGCGAATCCGATGCCACCGCCGCCCTGCGCGCCGCACCGCGCCAGGCTGTTTTTGAAGGATTCGATTCAATCGGATAGCAGGCTACCTGAAAACGATGTCTTGGCGCAGCCAAGGGCGAGTTTCTGCGAAGCTAAAGCGCAGCGCCAACGCAGTGAAAACGAGTGCCGCGAGCATCTGCCAAACTAAGATTTTCAGGTAGCCTTCCACACAGCCTTAGCCCGAACCGGCGCATATCCGCTATAATCCGCACTTCCGTTTATCTTTAAGCAATCCCCAAAGCGAATCATGGGACAAAAAATCCAAGCCGTAAAAGGCATGAACGACCTCCTGCCGGTGGAGCAGAAAGATTTCAAGCTCACCGCCGCCTTCTGGCAGGCCTTTGAAAACACCGTGGGCGCCTGGACGCGCCGCTTCGGCTACCGCCAAATCCGCACCCCCATCGTGGAGCAGACCGGCCTGTTCGTGCGCTCCATCGGCGAAGACACCGACGTGGTGGGCAAAGAAATGTATACCTTTGCCGATTCCAACGACACCCTCAGCCTCAGCCTGCGCCCCGAAGGCACCGCCTCCTGCCTGCGCGCCGTGGTCGAGCACAACCTGCTCTACAACGGCCCGCAGAAACTCTGGTATATGGGCCCCATGTTCCGCCGCGAACGCCCGCAGAAAGGGCGCTACCGCCAGTTTCACCAAGTGGGCGTGGAAGCCCTGGGCTACGAAGGCCCCGATATCGATGCCGAAATCATCGCCATGTGCGCCGATTTGTGGCGCGAGCTCGGCATCAGCCAATATCTCACCCTGGAAATCAACAGCTTGGGCAACCGCGAAGAGCGTGCCGCCCACCGCGCCGCCCTGGTAGGCTACCTGAAACAGCACAAAGCGGCGCTAGACGAAGACAGCCGCCGCCGCATGCACACCAACCCCCTGCGCGTGCTGGACAGCAAAAACCCCGATTTGCAGGAAATCTGCAACGCCGCCCCGCGCCTGGCCGACTACCTCGGCGAAGCCTCCCGCGCCCACTACGCCGGCTTCAAAGCCCTGCTCGATGGCCTCGGCATCGCCTATGTGGAAAACCACCGCCTGGTGCGCGGGCTGGACTACTATAACCAAACCGTGTTCGAATGGACCACCGACAAACTCGGCGCGCAAGCCACCGTGTGCGGCGGCGGCCGCTACGACGGCCTGATTGAAGAGCTCGGCGGCAAACCCGCCCCCTCCATCGGTTTTGCCATGGGCGTGGAGCGCCTGCTGCTCTTGGTGTACGAATACGGCAGCCTGCAAGCCGATGCCGCGCCCGATATTTATGTGATACACCAAGGCGGCGATACCCTGCTGGCCAGCATGCAGTATGCCGCCGCCGCCCGCGCTGCCGGTTTCAACGTATTGCAGCATTCCGGCAGCCAAAAGCTGGTGGTGCAAATGAAAAAGGCCGATGCCTCCGGCGCCAAAGTGGCGCTGATTGTGGGCGAGGGCGAGCTGGCCGAAGGCAAAGTGAGCCTGAAAGACATGCAGCAGGGGCGCGGCCAAGCGAGCGTGCCCGCTGCCGATTTGCTTAAACAACTGAACGAATGGATAGGTTAAATGGCTGTTTACGATTTAAAAGACCAAGAAGAAATTGAGAATTTCAAATATTTCTGGCGCAGCTGGGGGCGCTGGCTGTTTGCCTTGCTCGTGGTGGCCGCCATCGGCTATTTCGGCTGGGTGGTGTACCGCAGCCACCAGCGCGGCGTGGGCAGCGAAGCCGTGGCCGTGTTCGACCAGTGGGCGGAAGACAGTCAGGCCGGCAAGCCCGCCGAAGCCGCCAAGCTGCTCGCCCGGCTGCAAAGCGACTATTCCGGCAGCGTATCTGCCGCGCAGGCCACGCTGATGCAGGCCGGCACCGCCTTTGAGCAGGGCAAATACGACGAAGCCGCCGGCCACCTGAACTGGGTGCTCAAATACCAGGAAGACCCGCTCATCCGCGCCCTGGCCATCCAGCGCCTGGCCGTGGTGCAGCTGGAGCAGCAGAAATACGATGACGCGCTCGCCACCCTGGCTATGCCTGCCGATGAAGCCTATGCCGGCATCCTGCTCGAAACCAAGGGCGATGTGTATGCCGCGCAAGGCAAACGCAGCGAAGCCGCCGCCGCCTATAAGCAGGCGCTCGACAAACTGCCGCAGGAAGACGAAGGCCGCCAGTTTTTGCAGCTGAAAATCGATCAGATGAGCTAAACGCAGCGCCCAAAATGAAGGCGGCTGTTGCCGGCGGGAAATCCCGTGGCAACAGCCGCTTTTGGTTTTCAGGTAGCCTTTTGGGGATATGCGAATTAGGCGGGAATGAGGGAATCAAGCAGCAAACCCGCGCCAAATAGGAAATTAACGGCAAACGCCAGCCGCACGATGGCCGGCAGTTCGCGCCCGGCGGCAGCAGGTGTGGCGGCGGCATAGAGGCGGCGCAGGTGGGCGGCGGCCAGGGGCAGGGCGGCGAGCCAAATGAGGCCGGCGGGGGAGGAAACGGGATAGGCGGCATAGCAGGCGAAGGCGGCGGCAAGGAGCAGGCTGTGCAGGGTTTGGCTGCGGGCAAAGCCCAGGCGGGCGGCGGGGGTGTGTTTGCCGGAGCGGCGGTCGCTTTCGATGTCGCGGATGTTGTTGATGTGCAGCACGGCGGCGGCGAGTAGGCCGCAGCCGGCGGCGGGCAGCCAGCCTGCGCCCGGGCAGGCGCCCTGTTGCAGGTAGGCGCTGCCCTGCACGCCGAGCAGGCCGAAAAACAGGAATACGCTGATTTCGCCCAGCCCGCGGTAGCCGTAGGCATAGCGGCCGAGGGTGTAGCCGAGGGCGGCGGCGGTGGCGAGCGCGCCGAGTAGCAGGAAGGTGAGCCATTCACGCGGGCTGCGCAGGCTCACGGCAAGCAACGTGCCACCGAGCAGCAGGGCGGAGAGGATGGCGGCGGCGAGGATGCGGCGCACTTGCGTGGGGGCCACCTGCCGCGCGGCGGTGAGGCGGGCGGGGGCTTCGGCGGCGCGGTATCGGTCGGTGCCGCGCAGGCCGTCGCCGTAGTCGTTGGCGATGTTGGAAACGATTTGCAGGGCGAGTGCGGTGAGCAGGGAGAGGGCAAACACGCCGAAACGCCAGGCGGCGGGGTTGGCATGCCAGGCCAGGGCGTTGCCGCAAAATATGGCGGCGGCAGCCAGCGGCAGGGTGCGCGGGCGGGCGAGCGAGAGCAGGGTGGGGAGCAGGGGCATGGCGGGTGGGAATAGGGAGAGGCTACCTGAAAAATGCGGCGGCGTTAATGCAGCAGCCACACGGCGGCGCGGATTACAAGCAGGCTCATCAGCGCGGCGATGATGTCGTCGAGCATCACGCCGAAGCCGCCGCTCACTCGTTGGTCGAACCAGCGGATGGGCGGCGGTTTTACCGCGTCGAAGAAGCGGAAGGCGGCGAAGGCGGCGAGCCACCAGGGCCAGCTTTGCGGCGTGAAGGCGAGCACCAGCAGCATGGCCACGATTTCGTCCCACACGATGCCGCCGTAGTCGTGCACGCCGAGGGCGGCTTCGGTTTGGTTGCAAATCCAGATGCCGGCGGCAAACAGGGGCAGGCAGAGGAGGGCGAGCAGCCAGCCTTCGATGCCCAGCGCGATGAGCAGGGCGGCAATGGGCAGGGCGGGCAGGGTGCCGAAGGTGCCAGGGGCAAAGGGGGCGAGGCCGCTGCCGAAGCCGAAGCCGAGGAAGCAGGCGGGGCGGCGCAGCAGCCAGCGCAGGGTGGGGCGGAAGGCGGGTTGTTGTTTAGCCAAAGTGGTCGAATCCTAAATGGGAAAGGTGCAGCTCGCTGCCGTTGGCGCGCAGGATTTTCAGGTAGCCCGAACCGTTGATGCGGCCGATGCGGGCTATGGGGGTGCGGCTGCTTGCGGCGGCGGCGAGCACGGCGGGGCGCTCTTGCGGCGGGGTGGTGAACACGAGCTCGTAGTCGTCGCCGCCGGCGAGGGTGAGCTCGTGTAGGCTTTGATCGGGCAGGCATTGGCGCAGGCCGGGGGCGGTGGGCACGTGGTCGGCAAAGAGCTCGGCGCCCGTGCCGGAGGCGCGCAGGATGTGGCCGAGGTCTTGGGCGAGGCCGTCGGAAATGTCTTGTGCGGCGGTGGCGAGGGGCAGCAGGGCTTGGCCGAGGGCGACGCGCGGGGTGGGGCGCAGGCGGGCGGCTTCGCATTCGGCAAACAGGTTTTCAGGTAGCCTGATTTTTTGCCAGATGTGGTGCAGGGCGGCGGCGGCAAGGCCGATTTGGCCGGACACCCAGATGTCGTCGCCGTTTTGTGCGCCGCTGCGGCGCAGGGCTTGGCCGGCGGGCAGCTCGCCGGTGATGGCCACGTTGAAGGCAAGATCGCCTTTGGTGGTGTCGCCGCCGATGAGGGTGATGCCGTATTGGCGCAGCATGGCGAAAAGGCTACCTGAAAATGCTTGCAGCCAGGCGGGATCGAGCGCGGGCAGGGCGGCGCTGAGCATCACCCAGCGCGGGCGGGCGCCCATGGCGGCCATGTCGGAAATGTTTACGGCGAGGATTTTATGCGCGAGGTCGGCGGGGGGAACTTCGGGGAAGAAGTGGCGGCCGGCGAGCAGCATGTCGCTGCTGAAGCATAAATCATAGCCGGGGCGGGGGCGGACGATGGCGGCGTCGTCGCCGATGCCGAGCAGGAGATCGGGGTCGGCGGGCTGCTTGGCGGCGAGGTAGCGGCGGATGAAGTCGAATTCGCCGAGGGGTTTTGCGGTGGATTGGGGCATGGCGGGGTGGTTTGGGGGTGGGCGGGAGGCTACCTGAAAATTTCAGGTAGCCTTTGGGTTACGTTTTTGCTTGGCGGAATCCGGTGTTTTGCTGTGCGGGAGCTCGGCTTGGGCTGCGCCAAGACGTTGTTTTAACTTCGTTGAAGCTCACGCTTTCAGGTAGCCTGTTTGCTGGGTGGGGAAGTGTTTTCAGATTATTTAACATGGTGATCTATCATCCACCCATATTCCTTGGTATCTGTAAGGCATCAATCCAGTTCCTTTCGGCTCAAACGGTTTATCCCTTAAATACAAGCGTTCCGGCATCTGCCGTTTGATATGCCATTCCAAATTGGCGGGGCGTCTGTCGAGGCTGAGGTCGAACGGCACCATCTGCCATTGGCCGTTGATGGCTTTGTATTGGGTGTAGGGGAAGCCGGGGCTCGGCCAATCGAAGCAGTATACGGATGTGACCACCACATACCATACGCCTTGCGCATCCCTGTCCAGCAGCACGGGGCGCCATCTGCTGTTCCACACGGGCGGCTTATCCAGCCCTTTGGCATCGAGCACAACCACTTCGTCTTTGCTCGGTTTGAAGTCGGCGCCTTCGGGGTTGTGGTTGATGTCGCCTTCCAAGGTGCGCCGCACCAGCACTACCGTGCCGTCGCCCAGCTGCACTTCTTCTTCCCAGCTGGCGCCGAGTTTGCCTTCGCCGCAGGCAGTGAGCAGAGCCAGCAGGCAGAACAGGCGGAGGAGTTTGGCGGGCATGGCGGCGTTCCTTTTGGTTTCGTGGGGTTGTTAGCTTCGCAGAAATTCGGTTTGGGTTGCGCTAAGACGTCGGCTCACTTCGTTGAAGTTTATTTTTCAGGTAGCCTCTAATCGCGCACGTAGATGGTTTCCACGTCGTAATCGTCGTCGTTCCAATCGTCTTCGTCTTCCGGCTCGGCGGGGGGCTGGTTGTGGCTGAGGGGGGAATCCATGCCGCATTCCCAGCGCAATACGGAGAGCAGGTGGTGGATGTCTTCGGGCAGGGGGGCTTCAAACTGCACGATTTGGCCGCTTTCGGGGTGGGTGAAGCTGAGGCGGTAGGCGTGCAGGGCTTGGCGGGCAAGCTGGCGCACGGCTTCTTTCACGGCTTCGGAGGCGGGGTGGCGCGGGTTGCCGTATACGGGGTCGGCGGCGAGGGGGTGGTTGGCTTCGCGCAGGTGCACGCGGATTTGGTGGGTGCGGCCGGTTTCGAGGGCGCATTCGATGTAGCTGTGGCTTTGGTAGCGTTCGAGCACTTTCACGTGGGTGACGGCTCTTTTGCCGCCGAATTCGACTACGGCCATTTTGAGGCGGTTGTGCGGGTCGCGGCCGATGAGGGTGTCGATTTTGCCGTCGAAGGGCACGATGCCGTCGGCCACGGCGCGGTAGATGCGTTTCACGCTGCGCGCTTGCAGCTGCTGCACGAGGCTGTTTTGCGCGGCGGGGGTTTTGGCCACCACCATCAGGCCGCTGGTGTCTTTGTCGAGGCGGTGCACGATGCCGGCGCGGGGCAGGGCGGAGAGCGCGGGGCAGTGGGCGAGCAGGCCGTTGAGCAGGGTGCCGCTCCAGTTGCCGGCGGCGGGGTGGACCACGAGGCCGGCGGGTTTGTTTAATACGATCACGCTGTCGTCTTCAAACACGATGTCCAGCGGCATGGGCTCGGGCTGGAAGGCTTGGGTTTCGTAGCTGGGCTGTATGTGCACTTCGAGCTTTTCGCCGCCGATGAGCCGCTCTTTGGGCAGGGCGCGCTCGCCGCCCAGCAATACGGCGCCGTCTTTAATCCAGGCGCTGAGGCGGCTGCGGGAATAGTCGGGCAGCAGTTTGGCCAGGGCGGCATCGAGCCGCTGGCCGGCCAAATCGGTGGGCACGGTTAAATTTATACAATTTTCCGCTTCTGCCTCTGCCGAAAAGTCGAAATCATCGTTATAATCGGCGTCGTTATTGCTATAGGAAGAAATGTTCTGCATGAAAAAGATTCTTTTGGTTACCGGGTTGGCGCTGATGCTGTCGGCCTGCTCCAGCACTTCCACCACCGCTGTGAGCAAAGATGCGCAGGTTACGCAGGATTGGTCGGTGGAAAAGCTGTATGCCGAGGCGCACGACGAAATGGAGAGCCGCAATTATAGCCGCTCGGTGCGCTTATATGAAATTCTGCGGGCGCGCTTCCCCAACACGCGCCAGGCGGTGCAGTCGCATTTGGATACCGCCTATGTGTATTACAAAGACGAGCAGCAGCCCCAGGCGCGGGCGCACATCGAGCAGTTCCTCAAGCTCTACCCCAATCACCCGAACACGGATTACGCGCTGTATCTGAAGGGCTTGATTGTGCTGAACCAAGATAAGTCCATCTTCAACAAGCTGGCCTCGCAGGATTGGTCCGATCGCGACCCGAAAGCCAACCGCGAAGCCTACCAAATCTTCAACGAGCTGGTTACCCGCTTCCCCGAAAGCAAATATGCCGCCGACGCCCGCGAGAAAATGGAACGCCTGGTGGACGCGCTGGGCGGCAACGAAATCGCCATCGCCCGCTACTATATGCAGCGCGGTGCCTATCTGGCCGCTGCCAACCGTGCCCAAGGCATCATCAGCCGCTATCAAAACACGCGCTACGTGGAAGAATCGCTCGCCATCATGATGACCGCCTACAAACGCCTCGGCCAGCAGCAGCTCAGCGACGACACCCGCCGCGTGCTGGCGCAAAACTTCCCGCAAAGCCCCTATTTGCAGAAAGACTGGCAGCCCGACGACATCCCGTGGTGGCGCTACTGGAAATAGTCTGCCCCTTTTGAGGCTACCTGAAAAAGTTTGTGCCGCCGAAACCGCATTGCCCGTTTTGGTTGCGCCGAAGCAAATGTTTTCAGGTAGCCTTTTCAACAGAAACGCTTTGCCTCAAAAAGGATATGCCATGAACAAACTCTCCCCCCTGTTTGCCGCCTGCCTGCTCGGCCTCTGCGCCGCAGCCAGTGCCGCCACCTACGAATGCACCGACCGCCAAGGCCGCCGCAGCTACACCTCCAGCCCCGTGCCCGGCGCCAACTGCCGCGCCGCCAACCTCGGCCGCGTCACCACCTATCCGGCACCCGCCCACAGCGCGCCCGCCGCCACCGATTACAGTAGCCCTGCCGCCGCCGCGCCCGCCCTGGTCGAATCTGCCGCCAACGAGAGCCAGCGCGCCGCCGCAGCCGAACGCCTGCGCCAAGCCCAGCAAAACCTGGAAGAGGGCCGCAAAGTGCGCTACGGCAACGAGCGCAACTACGCCCGCTATCTCGAGCGCGTGGGTAAGCTGGAAGAAGAAGTGAACCGCGCCCAGCAGGAAGTGAACAGCCTGAACAAATAAGCGCCTGCCGCTTCGCCGGTTTGGTTTTCAGGTAGCCTGAAGCGTTTGAAGGCTACCTGAAAAACCAGCGAAGCCGGTTTCCGGCCGGAATCCCGCCCTATTTTAGTTTTGCAGAAATTCAGCCTTGGCTATGCCAAGACATCGATTTAGCTTCGCTGAAGCTGACACTTTCAGGTAGCCTCATGCCCGCCATCCCCACGCACTACCGCAACCTGCGCGTGCCCGAAACCGCCACGGATCAGGAGATACGCGAGGCCTACCGCCGCCTGTCGAAACGCTACCACCCCGATTTCAACCCCGACAACGCCGAAGCCCTGCGCATCATGCAGCTGGTCAACAAGGCCTACGCCGTGCTCTCCGACCCCGAGCAGCGCAAACGGCACGACGCCTGGATTGCCGCCCAACGCCAGGCCAAAGCCGCCAGCCCGCTGCTGCAACGCGCCATCGCCTGGCGCAAACGGCAAAGCAACAAGCAATTCTGGCTGGTGCTCGGCATCGGCCTGCTGCTGGGCTTGCTGGTGTTGCAGGCATGGCGGTGGCTCGCCGGAGCGGGCGGCAACGCGCAGAAAAGCCCGCCCTCGGCCGTGGCGCAGCTGGCCGAGAGCGGCAAGGGCCAAGCCTACCAACGCCCCGCCCAAGCCCCCAATGGCAGCGCCTGGCCGTATTTTTCCGATTACATCGCCGGCTATCCCGTGGCCGCGCAAAACGGGCAATCCATCGCCAGCATCGCCAACCACGGCGCCGACCGCATGGTGGAGCTGCAAATGCAGCAAGACGGCACCTGGCAAAATATCCGCACCTTCTATATGCCCACACAGGGCTTCTTCACGCTATACGAGCTCGGCGCCGGCCAATACCGCCTGTTTTACATCGACTTAGACAGCGGCAAAAACACCCAAACCGCAGTTTGGCCGATTGAAAAACAAGGCGATTCGCCCGTGTACCCCGATGCCGGCATCGTGCTCCCGCCCACACCCTGAGGAACCATATGAGCGCATCCCCCGCCCCCAAATACACCGAAGAAACCGTATTGTGGGTGAAACGGCACACGCCGAAACTGATGAGTTTCGCCATCAGCCGACCCACCGAATACCGCTTTGCCGCCGGGCAGTTTTCCCGCCTCGGCTTCCCGCAGGATTCCGGCTTCATCTGGCGCGCCTATTCCGTGGTGTCCGCCGAATACGACGACACGCTGGAATACTTCGTGGTGCTGATTGAAGACGGCCCCATGTCGGCCAAATTCGCCGCCCTGCAAGAGGGCGACCGCATCCTGCTCGACAAAACCGCCACCGGCTTCCTGCTGCCCGAGCGTTTCCCCGACGGGCAGGACCTGATTATGCTGTGCACCGGCTCCGGCATCGCCCCCTTCCTTTCCATCTTGCAGCAGCCGCAGATTTGGCAGCGCTTCGAGCACTTGGCGCTGGCGCATTCCGTGTCCTATGCCGAAGAAGCCGTGTTCAACGAACGCATCCGTGCTTTGGCCGAACACCCGCTGGTGGGCGAGGATTTCCACAAGCTGCGCTTCGTGCCCGTGCTCACCCGCGAGCCGCAGGCCGGCGCGCTGCACAGCCGCCTGCCGCAGCTTTTGCAAGACGGCAGCCTCAGCCGCGCCTTCGGTTTGCCGTTTACCGCCGAGCGCAGCCGCTTCATGCTCTGCGGCAACCCGGCCATGGTGAAAGACACCTTCCAAGCCCTGCTCCAGCTCGGCTTTGCCATGCACCGCAACCGCATCCCCGGGCAGATTATGATGGAGAATGCGTTTTAATCTTGGATAACGATTGGTTGTGAGAAATAAGCAGGCTACCTGAAAACGGTTTTTCGTTTTTCAGGTAGCCTGAGTTTTTTACCAACCCAAATGTCCATCAATCCGAATATTGGATTACTTCAAGTCGTAATTTGGATTAATTCCAATGGATGTTATTACTTCATTAAACTCATTGATATGTTTGCTTTTATCTGTAATGACAAATTTATATTCTCCTCTAGGTAGGGTAAAGCACTCAAATTCAACAAGATAAGACTTATTTTTGTCATTTGTTATGGTGCCGCTCCATACGTTAGATACTTCATTAGTGTTGGTATATTCTTTATTTATTATTTCAATATTGTTTGAGTTGTATGCTACAACCTGAAATCTATAAACTTGTGTTTTTATATTATTATCTAGTCCTGAAAAGTTTCTTTGTATATTGTCGGCGGACTCATTGAAAATATAATTTCCTTTATCGTAGTCTTCACCAAATACCTTCTTCATTCCATCAATAAACTCTATATTCATATCAACACAGTATTGGTGTTTTAAATAAAAAGTTTTATTCAAAGTTACTTGCTTGTTTTGCCCTAAAGGAAAACTTATGTAGGAGGATGGTTGAATTCTTCCTAGAATTAATGCTCTACCGTAACCCCAACTTATTATTATATATGGAATTATTATTAAGATAGCTATGCTCCACAACCATGGGGAAAAGCGTTTTAGACGGCTTATTAGATGAGGAGAATGTTGAGAACCAGCCCCGATTGTTGGATCAGGCTTAGGTGTTGAAGGTTGCTGTTTATCCATCTCAAATTCCTTTTATCAGGATGATTGAAGTAAGGTGGGATAAGCTCAATCAGGTATTGCGCAGGCTACAGATAGCTTGCAACGATGATGTGTTATTTAAGGAGTACAAGTAAGGCTACCTGAAAACATCAGCTTCAGCGCAGTTAAAACGGGTTTTCGTTTTTCAGGTAGCCTTTTGCTGTGTGAGCGGGTGGGGTTTATTGGGCGGCCAGATCTTGCTGCAGGGCGGTTTGCAGCTCTTGTTGGCTGCACACGGCGGTGCCGAGCTTGGCCACGACCACGCCGGCGGCGGCGTTGGCGATGTGCATGGCTTGGCGCAGGTTGAGCTTGGCGGCCAAGGCGAGGCCCATGGTGGCGATCACGGTGTCGCCGGCGCCGGATACGTCGAACACTTCCTGTGCGCGGGTGGGCTGGTGGCTGATGTGGTCGGGCTCGTAGAGGCTCATGCCTTCTTCGCTGCGGGTGAGCAGCAGGGCGCTCAGTTGCAGGTGGCGGCGCAGGGCTTCGGCTTTTTCGGTAAGCTCGGCTTCGTTGCGCCAGGCGCCGACCACTTGGCGCAGTTCGCTGCGGTTGGGGGTGATGAGGTGGGCGCCGGCGTATTTTTCGTAGTCGTCGCCTTTGGGATCGACGAGCACGGGTTTGTGGTGGGCGCGGGCAAAGTCGATCATGTCGGCCACTTGGTGCAGGCAGCCTTTGCCGTAGTCGGAGAGGATGACGGCGTCGTAGCTGGGCAGCAGGCTGCGGTATTGCTGGTTGAGCTGCCGGAGCACGTGTTGGCCGGGGGTTTCTTCGAAATCGATGCGCAGGAGCTGCTGGTTGCGGGAGAGGACGCGCAGCTTGACGGTGGTGGCGATATCGGGATCGCGCTGGAGGAAGGTTTGCACGCCGTTGCTTTGGATGATGTTTTCCAGCTCGCGGGCGGCTTCGTCTTGCCCGACGATGGAAAGCAGGCCGACTTGGCCGCCGAGCGAGGCGATGTTGCGGGCCACGTTGCCGGCGCCGCCGGCGCGCTGGTCCATGCGCTCGATTTTGGCCACGGGCACGGGCGCTTCGGGGGAAATGCGCTCTACGCCGCCAAACCAGTAGCGGTCGAGCATGGTGTCGCCCACCACGAGGACACGGGCGGAAGCAAAGAGCCGGGGGAGGTGGTCGGGCAGGGGGGCGGTCATGGTGGAATCCTTTGCGGCGGGGCGGTGTGGGAGGGGGTTTCAGGTAGCCTGAATGCGGCTTGGGGCTACCTGAAAATTATGTGCCGGGCATGCATACCCAGCCTACCGGCCAAACATTATTGCCGATGTTGCTGCACAAACCGCAATTCGTTTCGGGCGGTTTGGTCGTTCGGGTTCAGTTGCAGGGCTTGGCGGTAGTGGCGTTCGGCGGCCTGCCATTGGCCGCGTTCCACTGCGGCGTAGCCTAGGCCGCGCAAGGCCATGCCTTGGAAATAGACTGTCTGCGCCCGGTCGGGCAGCGTTTTGGCGGCTTCGTGCAAACGGTTAAACAGGCGGTTGGCGGCGGCAAAATCTTTTTGCGCGTTGGCCACTTGCCCGCGTTCGCTTAAAAACTGCGGCTCGTAGGGGGCGATTTTCAGGGCGGCATCCAAATCTGCCGCCGCTGCGGCGTAGTTTCTCTGCTCCACATAAACGAAGGCGCGCAGATAACGCGGCATCAGCCATTCGGCGGATACGACTTCTGTGTCTTGCCTGCGGTTGGCGGCTTCGCCCAGCAGCAGGAGGGCGTGCGCCTGATTGCCGGCGGCACGCACGTTGCGGTGGGCGCGCAGCTTGGCATCGGCTTGGGCAACCAGGCGGTTTAGCATCGGCAGGGCTTGGGCGCTTTGGTGGCGCTGGATTAAGGCGGCGGCCTGCGACAATTCGCGCTGCATGTTTTCAGGTAGCCTGCTCGGCGCTTGGGCTTGGGCGGGCGGTGGGGCAGCACGCACTATTTGCGAGGGTGGGGCGGCGTGGGCGCTTGGCGCCAGCAGCAAAATGGGGAGGACTAGGGCGAGCAGGTGTGGTTTCATGGCTGGGTGTCCGTTAGGTGGATGGTATGCCCGATGGTTTTCGCAATGTGGGGCTACCTGAAAATGATGTGCTGTCGGTTTTCAGGTAGCCTTTGGCTTGGCAGGAGGCTACCTGAAAACGGGTGGAAACTATTCGCCCATGGCGGCCAGCAGTTCGGCCTGGTGTTCAGCCACCAGGGCGTTGGTGATTTCTTCCATGTCGCCGTCCATCACGAAATCGAGCTTGTGCAGGGTGAGGTTGATGCGGTGGTCGGTGATGCGGCCTTGGGGGTAGTTGTAGGTGCGGATGCGTTCGCTGCGGTCGCCGCTGCCGATGAGGGATTTGCGTTCGGCGGCTTCTTTGGCTTGGGCTTCGCGCTTTTGTTTGTCGTTGAGCCGGGCGGCGAGCACTTTCATGGCTTGGGCTTTGTTGGCGTGCTGGCTGCGGCCGTCTTGACATTCGACCACCATGCCGGTGGGCAGGTGGGTGATGCGGATGGCGGAGTCGGTTTTGTTGATGTGCTGGCCGCCGGCGCCGGAGGCGCGGAAGGTGTCGATGCGCAGCTCGGCGGGGTTGAGCTGGATTTCTTCGAGCTCGTCGGCTTCGGGCATCACGGCCACGGTGCAGGCGGAGGTGTGGATGCGGCCTTGGCTTTCGGTGGCGGGCACGCGCTGCACGCGGTGGCCGCCGCTTTCGAATTTGAGCCGGCCGTAGGCGCCGATGCCGGCGATGCGGGCGATGACTTCTTTGTAGCCGCCGAGGTCGCTTTCGTTGGCGGAAACGATTTCTACCTGCCAGCGGTTGCGTTCGGCAAAGCGGGTGTACATGCGCAAGAGGTCGGCGGCGAAAAGGGCGGCTTCGTCGCCGCCGGTGCCGGCGCGGATTTCGAGGAAGATGTTTTTGCCGTCGTCTTCGTCTTTGGGCAGCAGGAGCTTTTGCAGCTCGGTGTCGAGGCTGCTGATTTTGGCTTTGGCGGCTTCGATTTCTTCGGCGGCGAAGTCTTTCATTTCGGGGTCGGAAAGCATGTCTTCGGCGTCGGCAAGGTCGCTTTCGGCCTGGCGGTATTGGCGGTAGGCTTCGACCACGGGGGTGAGCTCGGCGTGCTCTTGGTTAAGCTGGCGGAAGCGGGAAATATCGGCGGTGGCTTCGGGGGTGCTGAGCAGGGCGGTAACTTCTTCGAGCCGCTCGGAAAGGGATTGGAGTTTGCTTAAAACGGAGGGTTTCATGTGGGGCTTTCAAACAATTTTCAGGTAGCCTCAAACAATGGAAGAGGCTACCTGAAAAGGATTATAGCAAATGCGGCGGTGTTTGCCGCTGCGGCCTACATGCGGCTGAGTTCGCGCTGCAGGGCTTGGATGTTTTGCTGGCGGTCGAGCACGTCGCTTTGCAGGCTGCTCACGCGGGCTTGGTGGGCGGCGTAGGCGGCTTGGTCGCCTTTGGGCAGGGTGCGGCTTTCGGTGAGGGCTTTTTGCGCGTCGGCCAGGGCGCGGCGTTCGTTGGCCAGCTCTTGCTCGAGAATCAGGCGGCGGCCGCTGTTGGTGCGGCCGGAGGGGGCGGCGGCCACGGGTGCGGCGGGCGCGGGGGCGCGGTATACGGCGGCCTGCGGGCTGCCGGCGCTGACCCGCGGCTGGGCGGGTGCGGCGGCCACGGGCGCCGGGGCGGGGCGGGCACGCGGGCGGGGTGCGGCGGTGTAGCGGCCGATGCTGGGCAGGTCGGCGCGTTGGCAGCCGGGGCCGGGTTTGTTGCTGTAGCTGCCGTTGCCGCAGTTATATACGGGGGAAGCGCTTGCGCTGAGGCAGGCGAGGGCGAAAATGGTAAGTAGCGATGATTTCTGCATGTTATTTTCCCTTTTCTGGCAATGGCTGGCCGAATTCCTGCTCGACTGCCTGATAGACGGCTTCGAGTTCTTCTTGCAGGGCGAGCCAGCTTTCTTCTGTTTGGCTTAATTGTACTTTGACTTCGGCTGTTTTGGCTAAGTATTGGTGCAATTTGGCTTTATTGTGTTCCTTATATGCTTCTTCGGAGGCGAGGAAGGCTTCGCATTCGGCTTGTTCGGCGGAAAGTTTGGCGAGGAGCTGCTCGGCGTGTTCGATTTTCTGCTGGATGGGTTTGCTGCGTTGGGCGCGTTGTTGGCGGATTTGGGCGGCGAGGCGTTTTTCGTCTTTGCGGTTTTGGCTGGCGGCGGAGGCGGGCGGGGCGGCTTCGGGGTTGGTTTGGGCAAGGCGCAGGCGGCGGTAGTCGTTGAGGTCGCCTTCGAAGGTTTTCAGGTGGCCTTGGTCGATGAGCAGGAAGCTGTCGGTGGTGGCTTCGAGCAGGCTGCGGTCGTGGGAGACGACGATGAGTGCGCCTTGGAAGCTTTGCAGGGCGAGGGTGAGGGCGTGGCGCATGTCGAGGTCGAGGTGGTTGGTGGGTTCGTCGAGCAGGAGGAGGTTGGGCTGCTGCCAAACGATGATGGCCAGGGCGAGGCGGGCTTTTTCGCCGCCGGAGAAGGGGGCGATGGGCTGGACGGCCATGTCGCCGGCGAAGTCGAAGCCGCCGAGGAAGTTGCGGATGTCTTGCTCTTTGGCTTCGGGACTGAGGCGCTGGATGTGCCAGAGGGGGCTTTGGTCGGCGCGGAGGGTGTCGAGCTGGTGTTGGGCGAAGTAGCCGATTTTGAGTTTGTCGGCGCGGATGATTTGGCCGCTTTGGGGCTCAAGGCTACCTGAAAGGGCTTTGATGAAGGTGGATTTGCCGCTGCCGTTAACGCCGAGCAGGCCGAGGCGGGCGCCGCTTTCGAGGGAGAGGCTGATTTGCCGCAGGATGGTTTGGCCGCTGTAGCCGAGGCTGACTTGGTCGAGCTTGATCAGGGGGTTGGGCAGGTGCTCGGGCGGGGGGAAGCTGAAGCTGAAGCTGCTGTCGAGGTGGGCGGGGGCGACGAGCTCGAGTTTGGCGAGGGCTTTGATGCGGCTTTGGGCTTGTTTGGCTTTGGTGGCTTTGGCTTTGAAGCGGTCGATGAAGGATTGGAGGTGTTGGATGTGGGCTTGCTGTTTGACGTAGGCGGCTTGCTGGTTGGCGAGGCGTTGGGCGCGTTGCTGCTGGTAGAAGTCGTAGTTGCCGCTGTAGCTGTGGAGCTGGCGTTGGGCGAGCTCGATGGTGTGGTTGGTGGCGGCGTTGAGGAAGTCGCGATCGTGGGAGATGATGATTTGGGTGCAGGGCAGGGCGGCGAGGTGGTTTTCCAGCCAGAGGACGGTTTCTAAGTCGAGGTGGTTGGTGGGCTCGTCGAGCAGGAGGAGGTCGGCGCGGCACATGAGGGCTTGGGCGAGGTTGAGGCGCATGCGCCAGCCGCCGGAAAAGGCTTTGACGGGGCGGCTGTGTTCGGCTTGGGAAAAACCGAGCCCGCTGAGCAGTTTGGCAGCGCGGGCGGGGGCGGTGTAGGCGTTGATTTCTTCGAGCTTGGCGTGGTATTCGGCGATGGCGTGACCGTTGTTTTGCTCTTCGGCTGCTTTGAGGGCTACCTGAAAAGTTTGCAGCTCGGCATCGCCTTGCAATACGTAGTCTAAGGCGCTGGTGTCGAGGGCGGGGGTGTCTTGGGCGACGGCGGCGAGTTTCCAATGCGGGGGCAGGCGGATTTCGCCGGCGTCGGCGCCGATTTCGCCTTTGATGAGGGCGAAAAGGCTGGATTTGCCGCTGCCGTTTTTGCCGATGAGGCCGACGCGGCGGCCGGGGGGGATGCGGGCGGTGGCTTGTTCGAGCAGGATTTTGTGGCCGCGCTGGAGGGTGAGGCGGGTGATTTCTATCATGTTGTGTTGGTGTGTTGGAAAAAGGTTGGGCAGCCGATGGGCTACCTGAAAAAGGCTACCTGAAAAGTTCTGCGCGCGGGCGAACGGGTTTCAGGTAGCCTTTGTGCGGGTGCACGGCTAACGGTTGAGCTCGAGGGCCAGGAAGAGCTTGCTGCTGCCGCGCTGGATGAGCAGGGCGACGGCGCTGTCGGCGTGGTTTAGGGCTTGGCTGAAGCTGTTTTCGTCGCTTACGGCGGTGCGGTTTACCATGAGGATGATGTCGCCGCGGCGCAGGCCAGCACGCTGGGCGGGGCCGCTGGCTTGCAATACGAGCAGGCCTTGGCTGTGACTGCGCAGTTGCAGGCCGGTGAGCTCGGAGCTGAAGCCGGCGCTGTTGTCGGTTTTGCGCTCGCTGCCGGGGCGGGCGGCGTTGTCGGCGGTGTTGGTGCTGCCGGAGCCGAGGGTGACTTGCACGTCTTCGCGGCGGCCGTTGCGCCAGATGCCAAGGGTGAGGCGGGTGCCGGGCGTCATCATGCCCACGAGCACAGGCAAGTCGCTGGAGGCTTTTACGCTTTCGCCGTTCACGCTCTGCACGATGTCGCCAGGCTGTAGGCCGGCTTTGTCGGCGGGGCCTCCGGGAATCACCTGCGAAATCAGGGCGCCGTTGGCGGCTTCGAGGCCGAAGGATTTTGCCAGGTCGTAGTTGACTTCCTGAATCACCACGCCGATGCGGCCGCGCTCCACTTTGCCGTTGCGGCGCAGCTGGTCGGCCACGTTCATGGCCACGTCGATCGGGATGGCGAAGGAGATGCCCATGAAACCGCCCGATTGGCTATAAATCTGCGAGTTCACTCCCACCACCTGCCCGCGCAGGTTAAACAAAGGGCCGCCAGAGTTGCCAGGGTTGATGGCCACGTCGGTTTGGATGAAGGGGGTGTAGTTTTCATTGGGCAGGCTGCGGCCTTTGGCGGATACGATACCGGAGGTGACGCTGTTGTCGAAGCCGAAGGGTGCGCCGATGGCGGCCACCCATTCGCCCACGCGCAGGTCTTTGGGATTGCCGATTTTCACGGTGGGCAGGTTTTGCGCGTCGATTTTCAAAAGGGCGATGTCGGTTTGCGTGTCGGAGCCGACCAGGCGGGCGGTGTATTCGCGGCGGTTGTTGAGCATCACTTTGATGTTGTTCATGCCGCTGAGCACGTGGGTGTTGGTGAGGATATAGCCATCGGCGCTGATGAGGAAGCCGGAGCCGAAGTTGTATTCGTCTTCGTCGGATTCTATTTGGTCGGACTGGTTGGGCTGGAGGCGTTTGAAAAATTCGGAGAAGGCATCGTTTTCCGGCAGTTGGTCGAAGCCGTCTTGGCCGGAGGCGGTTTGCGCTTCGTCGCTGCGGCTGGCTTGGATATTGACCACGGTGCCGCCTTCTTGCTCGACCAGTTTGGTGAAGTCGGGCAGCAGCATATCGGCGGCACCGCTGCCTGCCGGTGCGCTAACGGTTTTCACGAAGGGGGTGTCGCCGGAATCGGCAGCATCGTCGCGGCCGCATCCGTTTAACAGGAGCAGGGCGGCGAGGATGGGCAGGAGGAGGCGGGCGGCGGGTTTCGGCATGATGGGAAATGAAAATGGGGGAAACAACGGTAGCGGGATTGTAGCCCAAGCTCGGGCTTGAAGCCAGTTTGGCGTTGTGATTTCAAGGTTTTGCGTTTTCAGGTAGCCTGCCGGACGGCAGAGGCTACCTGAAAAATATTTCGGTGGGCTGTTTTCGGGAATGATGTGAAATCATGCCGTGCAAACGCAAAAAGACAGGCAGCTACCTGTCTTTCTTCGGGAAACAGCCGATTAGGCCGGCTGGATGTTGGAGGCTTGCTTACCTTTGGGGCCGGTGGTTACTTCGAAAGAAACTTTCTGGCCTTCTTTCAAGGTTTTGAAGCCGTTCATGTTGATTGCGGAGAAGTGGGCGAACAAATCTTCGCCGCCTTCGTCGGGGGTAATGAAACCGAAGCCTTTAGCGTCGTTAAACCATTTAACAGTACCAGTTGCCATACTAAACATCCTATCTAAAAAACAAAAATCAAAAAAGCAGGTTGGCAAAGCAGGAAAACGACTGTGTTGGGTTAAACGGTTAGTTCAGCTGCTGAACCGGAAGATTCCGGCCTGCCGCACTTGCGGGGGTAAGTGTCGCGCAGGCTGGCTTAACAGTCAAGTAATGTTTGAATAATAACGTTAAAAATCGCAAAAAACAGACAGAAAAACGAGCTTTTGCCCTGATTTTGTTTTCTGCCGTATCGTTGAATATAATTTGCAGGCATTATCTGTTAATTGGCGGCGGGATGGCTGCCGGGGAAAACGCAAAACGGGCGTATCGGTGTAAAATGCCCTGTATTTTATTGAATAATAAAAATTATGTCAGATACCAAACAGGCGGTGAAGCCGCAGCTCGACCAGCAGCCGCTGCCGCCACCCAAGCAATACGGTGTGTTTTTGTTGAACGACGACTACACGCCGATGGATTTTGTGGTCATGCTGCTGGTGGATGTGTTCAGGCTACCTGAAAACCTGGCGGAAGCGGTGATGCTGCAAGTGCATCACGAAGGCAAAGGACTGTGCGGCGTTTATCAGAAAGATATTGCTGACACCAAACACCAGCAAGTGCAAAACCTGGCCCGGCAGGCAGGCCATCCGCTGCTGTGCACGGTTGAGGAGGTGTGATTATGCTGTCGAAAGAACTGGAAAGTATTTTGCAGGTGATTTATGCCGACGCCCGCTCGCAGCGGTATGAGTTTATCGGCATCGAGCACCTGCTGCTCTCGCTGATGCAGGAGAGCGACGAGGTGCGCGCCGTGCTGAAAGAATGCGGCGTGAACATCCCGCTGCTGGCCGAACAGCTGGCCATCAGCATCGAGGAAAACACGCCCATCCTGCCCGAAGACTCGCCCGAATCGGGCGAAACCCAGCCCACGCTCGGCTTCCAGCGCGTGATCCAGCGGGCGATTGTGCACGTGCAGTCGGCCGGCAAGCGGCAGGTGATGCCGGTGGACGTGCTGGTGGCGCTGATGTCGGAAAAAAACAGCCATGCCGTGTATTTCCTCGGCCTGCAAGCCGTGGGGCGCAGCGAGATTCTGAATTTTGTGGCGCACGGCATCGTGCCCGAACGCCTGGCCGACACCGAAAAAGCCGAAGGCGAAGCCGAGCCGGATGAAGAAGGCGAAAACAAACCCATCCGCCATGCGCTGGCCAAATACACCGTGAACCTAAACGTGGAAGCGCGCGAAGGCCGCATCGACGCCTTGGTGGGTCGCGGCATGGAAATGGAACGCCTCATGCAAACCCTGTGCCGCCGCCGCAAGAACAACCCGCTCTTGGTGGGCGAGGCCGGCGTGGGCAAAACCGCGCTGGCCGAAGGTCTGGCCTACCGATTGGAACACGGTGACGTGCCCGAAGCGCTGGCCGGCGCCACCGTGTTTGCACTCGATATGGGCTCGCTCCTGGCCGGCACCAAATACCGCGGCGATTTTGAAGCCCGCATCAAAGCCGTGCTCAAAGAGCTGGCCAAAATCGAACATTCCATCCTGTTTATCGACGAAATCCACACCATCATCGGCGCGGGCAGCACCACCGGCAGTACCATGGATGCTTCCAACTTGCTCAAGCCCGCCCTTTCCAAAGGCCACCTGCGCTGCATCGGCGCCACTACCTACGACGAATACCGCACTATCTTCGCTAAAGACCACGCCCTCAGCCGCCGCTTCCAGAAAATCGACGTGGCCGAGCCCAGTGTGGCCGAAACCGTGGAAATCCTCAAAGGCCTGCAACCCGCGCTCGAATCCTTCCACAAAATCCGCTTCTCCCAGCACGCCCTCAGCGCCGCCGCCGAGCTTTCCGTGCGCTACCTGAACGACCGCTTCCTGCCCGACAAAGCCATCGACCTCATCGACGAAGCCGCCGCCGCCCAGCGCATCCTGCCCGGCGACAAACGGCGCGATGTGATTGAAGCCGCGCAGATAGAAGAAGTGGTGGCCAAAATCGCCCGCATTCCCGAGCAGACCGTATCCAAAGACGACAAAGAAGTGCTGCGCCACCTCGAGCGCAACCTGAAAAACATGGTGTTCGGCCAAGATGCCGCCATCGAAGCGCTGGCCGCTGCCATCAAAATGTCGCGCTCCGGCCTTGGGCAAACGGAAAAACCCATCGGCAGCTTCCTGTTTTCCGGCCCTACCGGCGTGGGCAAAACCGAAGTTGCCCGCCAGCTTGCCTATATTCTGGGCGTGCCGCTGCAACGCTTCGATATGTCCGAATACATGGAGCGCCACGCTGTGGCCCGGCTCATCGGCGCACCGCCCGGCTATGTCGGTTTCGAGCAGAGCGGCCTGCTCACCGAAGCCGTAAACAAACAGCCCTTCTGCGTGCTGCTTCTAGACGAAATCGAAAAAGCCCACCCGGATGTGCACAATATCTTGTTGCAAATCATGGACTACGGCACGCTCACCGACAACAACGGCCGCAAAACCGACTTCCGCAACACCATCGTCATCATGACCACCAATGCCGGCGCCGAAAGCCTCAGCCGCCCCGTGCTCGGCTTCACCCGCCAGCGCATGAGCGGCGACGAGGGCGAAGCGCTGAAAAAAGCCTTCACCCCCGAATTCCGCAACCGCCTCGACGCCGTGATTTCCTTCGCCCCGCTCGATAACGAAATCATCGCCAAGGTAACCGACAAATTCCTGCTCGCGCTGGAGCAGCAGCTCTTGGCAAAAAACGTGGAAGCCCACTTCACCACCGGCCTGCGCAGCTATCTGGCCGAGCAGGGCTTCGACCCGCAAATGGGCGCCCGCCCCATGCAGCGGCTGATTCAAGACAAAATCCGCCGCGTGCTGGCCGACGAGCTGCTCTTCGGCCGCTTGAGCAAAGGTGGCGAAGTGACCATCGGCTACGACACGAAAGGAGACAAGGTGACGCTCTCCTTCTCCGCCGCCAAAACCAAACGCGGCAGAGTGGTGGACGCCGGCAGCTGAGGCGGATGGGTGCGATACAATTTTTCAGGTAGCCTCTATCCGGTAAGAGGCTACCTGAAAACATAATAACGCCATTAAATTAAATGGTTATATGGAAGGTGGTATGAAGAAATACCTAAATATTGCCGCAATATTGGCAGCTGGTTTGCTGGCCGCGTGTTCGCCATCCACCCCAGCACAAGAAGCTGCGGCTGCAAGCGGACAGCAGGCGGTAAGCTCGCCTATGCCATTGAGTGTGGCTTCTACGGCAGCCTCTAGTGTCCCTGCTTCCTTGGTAGAAGATAGAGAGTTGGTTATATTTGCCGACGGTCTGGCAAAAGACGATTCGCTGGTGTTGGATATGTGGCTGTTTCCCCCTGATGTCTTGACGGAAGCTCCGGTAACGGTTGAAGACATGAAAAGAGGGGCTTATGGCGGCGATATATCCGGCCATTACCGTACCGCCGATCGCGAAAAAATCCTGCCGATTTTCCGGTTTCTTATGGCGCAATACCGCCAATCCAAAATCCGGGCGGCTCACGAAGGGGATGAAAAACTTTTTTCACTCAGCCGCGCTTGGCTGGAGTTTTGCAGCCGCCAAACCGGCGACTGCCTAGTTGCCAATATTTCCTCCGGGCTGCAATGGCGCGATGCCAGGCTTGAGTTCCAGTTTCAAACCCGCCCGTACGGCAGTGTGGCCAAAATCTACGGGCTCGGTGAGCTGGAAAGCAAGTCGTTCAGGCCACTGATACAGCGTGTGTTTTGATTTTGCTTTGGTAAAACCGGTTTCTATTTTCCCCTGCTTACTTTTTCAGGTAGCCTCTTGCTGGATAGGGGCTACCTGAAAAACGTAATGGCACGATATGTTGTTGTGCATGAATAAGGCTGCCTGAAGCTGATGCTTTCAGGCAGCCTTTTTTTGCCTGCCCAACTGGTGGCGGCTTGGCTACTGGCCGCGCAGGAACAGGGCATCCAGATCGGCAAGGGAGAGTTTGACCCAGGTGGGGCGGCCGTGGTTGCATTGGTTGCTGCGGGGGGTGTTTTCCATGTCGCGCAGGAGGGCGTTCATTTCGGGCAGGGTGAGGCGGCGGCCGGCGCGCACGGAGCCGTGGCAGGCCATGGTGCTGAGGATGCGGTTTTCGCGCGCTTCCACAGTTTGGATGCTGCCGGTGTGGGCGGCTTCGCGCAGCATGCTGCGGGCAAGCTCGGGGATGTCGGCTTTACCGAGCATCTGCGGCACGGCGCGCACGGCGATGCTGTGGCTGCCGAGGGGGGTGCAGTCGAGGCCGTATTGGCGCAGCAGGTCGGCGTGTTCGGCCAGGGCGGCCATTTCTTCGTGGCCGGCTTCGAAGCTCACGGGGATGAGCAGCTGCTGGCTGCGCAGGCTGCCGTGGCTTTGGCGCTGGGCTTTCATTTTTTCGTAGTTCACGCGCTCGGCGGCGGCGTGCATGTCGATGAGCAGCAGGCTGTTTTCGGCTTGGGCGAGGATGTAGATGCCGAGCAGTTGGGCGATGGCGAAGCCGAGCGGGTATTCTGCGGCTTCTGGGGCCGGGGAGTCGGCTTCGGCGTGGGGGGCGAGGCGGCTTTGCTCGAGGGCGGCGAGCTCGGGGTCGTGGCTGCTTGGCTGGTAGAGCTGGGCGTAGGTGTGCCAAGCGGCGCGGCTTTCTTGCAGGGTGAGGCGTTGCTGCTGCGGGGCGCGGGTGGGGGTGTAGGCGGCGGGGCGTTGCTGCGGGCTACCTGAAAAACCGCTTTGCCTGTTTTGGCGAAACTCGCTAAGTTCGTTTTCAGGTAGCCTTTGGTTGTGCCGCTGTTGCAGCAGACTGCCGGCGTTGCTCACGCTGTCGGTTTGGCTGGCGCGGGTGTCGGCGAGGGCTTTGTTGAGGGTGTGGAAAATGAGCTGGTGTACGGCTTGGCTGTCGCGGAAGCGGATTTCGGTTTTGGTGGGGTGGACGTTGACATCCACCATTTCGGGCGGCAGCTCGAGAAAGAGGGCGAAGGCGGGGGTGATTTGCTGGTGCAGTACGTCGCGGTAGGCCTGCTTCACGGCGTGCAGCATGACTTTGTCGCGCACGAAGCGGTTGTTTACGAAGCAATACTGCTGGCTGCTGCGGCCTTGGGAGAAGGTGGGCTTGGCGATGAGGCCGGAGAGGCGGAGCGAACCGCTGCCGCTGTCAACGGGCAGTGAGGCTACCTGAAAATCTTGGCCGAGCACGGCGGCGATGCGTTCGCTCAGGCTTTGGGCGGGGTAGTTGGCGGTGGTTTTGCCGTTGTGGGAAAGGGTGAATGCCACTTGCGGGTGGGCGAGGGCGAGGCGGTCGAACACGGCGGCGCAGTGGGCGTATTCGGTGTTTTCGGATTTGAGGAATTTGCGCCGGGCGGGGGTGTTGAAGAAGAGGTCGGCCACTTCCACGCTGGTGCCGACGTGGTGGGCGGCAGGGGCGGCGGGCTCGATTTGGCCGTCGCGGGCGCGCACTTGGCGGGCGGCGGGGCTGCCTTCTTGGCGGCTGGTGAGGGTGAGGCGGGATACGGAGGCGATGCTGGCGAGCCCTTCGCCGCGGAAGCCCATGCTGCGCACGTGTTCCAAATCTTGCAGGGAGGCGATTTTGCTGGTGGCGTGGCGGGAGAGGGCGAGGGGGAGGTCTTCGGGGTGGATGCCGCTGCCGTTGTCGGCCACGCGGATGAGGCGGATGCCGCCGCCGGCAAGCTCGATTTGGATGCGGCTGGCGCCAGCGTCGAGGCTGTTTTCGATGATTTCTTTGAGCGCGGCGGCGGGGCGTTCCACCACTTCGCCGGCGGCGATTTGGTTTACAAGGTGGTCGGGCAGGGCGTGGATGCGGGGCATGATGGTCTCAGGGTTGGCTGGCTGAAATTTCAGGTAGCCTTTTGTGCGGTGTCGGGCAGGAATGTCCGGGCTGGGGTTGGTTGGCGGTTCGGGTTACCTGAAAAGTTCGGATTGCGGTTCCGCTCTGCTGAAGCCGACGTTTTAGCTTCGCAGAAATTTGCTGTGCTCGTTTTGGCTTCGTTGAAGCTAACGCTTTCAGGTAGCCTTTGGTTTAACCGCCTTGCAGTTTGGCGATATCGGGCGTATCCACGCGCACGTCGGCGTTTTGCGCGCGGTGGCGCAGGGCGTGGTCGATGAGCACGAGGGCGAGCATGGCTTCGGCGATGGGGGCGGCGCGCAGGCCGACGCAGGGGTCGTGGCGGCCGTGGGTTTCGAGCATGACGGGATTGCCGTGGATGTCGATGCTGCGGCGCGGGGTGGCGATGGAGCTGGTGGGTTTCACGGCGAAGTCGGCGCGGATGGTTTGGCCGGTGGAGATGCCGCCGAGGATGCCGCCGGCGTGGTTGCTGGCGAAGCCTTGGGGTGTGAGTTCGTCGCCGTGCAGGCTGCCGCGTTGGGAGACGACGTCGAAGCCGTCGCCGATGGATACGGCTTTCACGGCGTTGATGCTCATCAGGGCGTGGGCGATGTCGGCATCGAGCCGGTCGAACACGGGCTCGCCGAGACCGACGGGCACGCTGCGCGCTTCGATGTGCAGCCGCGCGCCCACGGAATCGAGCGATTTGCGCACGGAATCCATATAGGCTTCGAGCTCGGCGATTTGCGATTGGTTGGCGGCGAAGAAGGGGTTTTGGCTGATAAATTCTTCGCCTTCGAAGGCGATTTCGCGCTCGCCCACTTGGCTGACCCAGCAGACGATTTCGGTGCCGAACTGCTCTCGCAGCCATTTTTTGGCCACGGCGCCAGCGGCCACGCGGGCGGCGGTTTCGCGGGCGGAGCTGCGGCCGCCGCCGCGGTAGTCGCGCGTGCCGTATTTGTGCCAGTAGGTGTAGTCGGCGTGGCCGGGGCGGAATTGCTGGGCGATGTTGCCGTAGTCGCGGCTGCGCTGGTCGGTGTTGCGGATGAAGAGGGCGATGGGTGTGCCGGTGGTGCGGCCTTCGAATACGCCGGAGAGGATTTCTACTTGGTCGGCTTCGCGGCGCTGGGTAACGTGGCGGCTGGTGCCGGGGCGGCGGCGGTCGAGGTCGGGCTGGATGTCGGCTTCGGCAAGGGCGAGGCTGGGCGGGCAGCCGTCGATGATGCAGCCGATGCCGGCGCCGTGGCTTTCGCCGAAGGTGGCGATGCGGAAAAGTTGTCCGAAGGAGTTGCCGGGCATGATGGGTGTTTGATTGTGTGGAAAATGGGGGTAAGTGTAGCACAAAGGGGGTGGGGATAAGGGGCTACCTGAAAAATGATGTGGCGCTTGGCGGAAGACGGCCTTGGGCAAGGGCAGGCGGGCGTGGGCGAAATTGGTTTTGCTGGTGTTTGCCGCGTTGGGCTTTGGTTTTGGCTGCGCTGAAGTTGAGGTTTTAGCTTCGCAGAAATTCGCGTTGCTCATTTTAACTTCGTTGAAGCTAACGCTTTCAGGTAGCCTGATGGCGGGGATGGTTGAGGGAGCTAGCTGAAAATATTAGAACCGCTGTGCTTAAACGGCAAAAGGCTACCTGAAAAATGCGGCATTGTTTTTCAGGTAGCCTTTTTATGCTTCCACATCTTTATGCGTTGGCATCAGGCCTTTCGCTATCGGCAGCCGGTTTGCCTGCCAAGCCGCCGGCGCAGCCAATGAGGATGCCGGCCAGGGCGAAGGGCAGCCATTCGAGCGAGAAGGCTTGCAGCGGCAGTTGTTTGATAAATTCGGCGCCGGCCACGGAGAGGATGGAGATGATGGTAACCAGCCCGGCGGCGAGGCGGTGCGACAGCACGGGCAGCGGGCGGACGAAGTTGTCAATCAGGAGCAGCAGCAGGATGGTCATGGCGATGGGGTAGAGCACCATCAGCACGGGCACGGATTTGCTGATTACCGCACTTAAGCCCTGATTGGCCAGGATAAAGCTCACCAGCGTGAGCGACACCACATAGGCGCGGTAGCTGATGCGCGGGAACAGGCCGTAGAAAAATTCGCCCACGGCGGTAACCAGGCCCACGGAAGTGGTGAGGCAGGCGAGGGTAACGATGGTGCCGAACAGGATGCGGCCGAAGCTGCCGAAGGTTTCGTAGGCGGCGGTGGTGAGCAGGAAGGAGCCGATGTCTTGGTTTTTGGCGGCCAAGTCGGTCAGGGTTTGCTCGGGCACGGGCAGGCGGTTGCACACCCAGGCGAGGCCGACATAAATCACGGCCAGTGAAGCGGCGGCGATGATGCCGGCCACAAAGGTTTGTTTTACCACTATTTTGTTGTCGCGCTGCCCGGCGGGCATTTTGGCTTTGATGGCGTTGATCACAATCACGGAGAAGGCCACGGAGGCGAGCACGTCCATGGTTTGGTAGCCGCCGATGAAGCCGCTCAGAAAGGCGGATTGGCCGCCGAAGTTGACCGTGTGCAGGGTGGGCGCGCTGCCGAACAGCCACCACATGGATTTGCCGATGAGGGCGAGGATGGAAACCAGCAGGGCGGGGGTGAGGATGGCGCCGATGCGTTCCACCATTTTGGAGGGGTTCAGGCTCAGCCACAGGGTGAGCGCGTAGTAAACCACGGTGAAGGCGAGCAGTGAGCCGGCGCCGGCTTCGCCGATGAAGGGCAGGATGGCCATTTCGTAGGAGGTGGCGCCGGTGCGCGGGATGGCGAAGAAGGGGCCGATGGTGAGGTAGATGGCCATCAGGAAGAGCACGGAAAACCAGGGGTGGATGCGGTTGAGCGCGGTTTTGTAGCCGTTTTGGTAGAAGGCGCTCACCACGATGCCCAAGAGCGGCAGGCCGACGCCGGTAATCACGAAGCCGGCGAGGGTGCGCCAGAATTCGGGGCCGCTGTTGAGGCCGAGCGTGGGCGGGAAGATGAGGTTGCCGGCGCCGAAAAAGATGGCGAACAGCATGAAGCCGATAACGAAGGTGTTTTTGTTCATTTTGGGGTTTCTCTATATCTGCCTGTGGCGGCACGGTGCGTGGCCTGCCGCGCGAAAAAGGCGCTATGATACCGAATTGCTTGGGAAAGATACAGGGCGGGCGCGGGATGGCGTGCTAATATTTCGCGGCAACCGGCGCTTTCAGGCAGCCTGCCCGTGCGGCCATGAAGGCTACCTGAAAAACGGGGAGGCCGGTTTGGCAGATGGGCAAAACAGGTTTTCAGGTAGCCTCTTTGGGGAACGGGCCGGCGTGTAAAGCGCTTTATCCCTGCGGCGGGAAACAGTATAATCCCGCACTTTCGCTGCACGGATTAACCCTTTCCTTACCGCCTTGATTTTATGCCGTTGCTGTCTATCGAATTTGCCGTTTTTTTCCTCTGCTTCTTTCCGGTTTACTGGCTGTTGGCCAAACGCCCGCGCTGGCAGAACTGGCTGCTGCTGCTCACCGGCCTGGGCTGGCTGGGCTATCTGCATTGGAGTTTTGCGGCGGCGGTGGCGGCGTTTTCGCTGGGCGTGGCGGTGATTGCCTCCGGCATCTCGCAGGGCAGGGGGCAGGCGGCGCGACGGCGCTGGCTGGCGGCCGGGGTGGTGCTGGCGGTGCTGAACCTGTCGTTTTTCAAATATTCGGATTTCTGTCTGCCGTATTTGCAGCGCGGGCTGCACGACCCGGCGCTGGATATCCTGATGCCGCTGGGCATTTCTTATTACACCTTCCAAGGCATTGCTTATCTGGTGTCGGTGTACCGCAATGAAGATGTGCGGCTCAAATGGCGCGAGCTGCTGCTGTATTTCAGCTTTTTCCCCACCATCACTTCCGGGCCGATTGCCCGCGCCGGCAAGCTCAAAAGCATCCACGGCACGCACGAGGGCATGGCCGCGCAAATCCGCGCCGAAACGCCGCGCGCCATGATCCGCCCCGCGCTGGCCATCGGCCTGATTGTGCTGGGCATCTGCAAAAAATGGTGGCTGGCCGGCGTGCTCGGCGGCAACTGGGTGGATCCGGTGTTTGAAAACCCGATGCAGTATGATTGGCTCACCGTGCTCACCGCGGTATATGGCTACACAGTGCAGCTGTTTTTGGATTTTTCCGGCTACACCGATTTGGTGGTGGGCATGGCCATGCTGCTGGGCTTCAATTTGCCGCAAAACTTCGCCATGCCGCTGCGCGCGTTCAACCTGCGCGATTTCTGGGACCGCTGGCACATCACGCTCTCCACCTGGATCCGCGACTATATCTACATCCCGCTGGGCGGCAGCCGTAAAGGCTGGCTGCGCACCCAGCTCAACCTGATGGCGGCCATGCTGCTTTCCGGTATCTGGCACGGCCATGGCTGGAACTTCCTGCTGTGGGGCGCGCTGCACGGCGCGGTGCTGGTGGGCTTGAATATCGGCGACAAACTGCTGGGCAAGCGCGAATGGCTGTCCGGTTCGTCGAGGCTGGGCAAGGCCGTGGGCGTGTTTTTTACCGTCAACTTCGTCTGCCTCGCCTTCGTGGTGTTCCGCACGCCTAGCCTGAGCGATGCCGGGCTGATGTTCCAATCGCTGTTGGGCAGGGGCGGCAGCGGTATGCCGGATTTGGAAACGCTGCTGGTGTTGGGCGCGATGGTGCTTGCGCTGCTGTGCTACGGCGCGCTAGCGCGCCTGTTTAACGGCTTCGTTTCCCTGCTGGAGCGGCTGCCGATGTGGGCGTGGCCGCTGCCGATGGGCGCGGCCATGTGGCTGCTGATGGTGTTTGCCCCCTCGGGTATTCCCGGGTTTATTTATGCCAACTTTTAACAACTAAAATAAATAACAATAGCGGATTCGGTTTCAATCGGGATAAGGCGAGACAAAGTAGTCTTGGTTTGAAATGAATTCACGATAAAACAAAGCGATTGAGCCATGAAGCCCAACCAAGCCAAACGCAGAGCGCGAAAACACAAATACAAAGAACAAGCCGCCCGCCGCAAAGCGGAGGCCGACAAACAGCTGCCGCTGGATTTGCCCGAGCCCGAGCAGGAAACGGCTGCTGCGCCGGCCAAGGCGGAGCCGGCCGAAGCGAAGGCCAAACAGCCGCCGAAAGGTGCCGATTCCGCAAAAAAACACGGCATCCGTTTTCAGGTAGCCTCTAGAGCAGCACAGGCCGCCAAACACCAACCTAAACCCAAAGCGGCAAAGCAAACGCCCAAGCGCCGGCCGGCCAAAGAAACCCAGCCTGCCTTCAAGCCCGCCAGCCTGAGCAAACCCGCCCCCTCGCCGGTGTGGCGGCTGTATTTGGCGCTGCTGCTTACCGGCCTGCTCACCGTGTGGTTCAGCCAAGATTCCATCAATGCCTATTGGCAGCAAACCTACCACCGCGCCAGCCCGCTGGAAAAACTAAACGACTACGGCTGGTGGCGGGCCGGCAGCCGCTGGCAGCAGGCATCGCTGCGGCAGCACGAAAACGCCGTCGGTTGGCTGGAAGTGCGCAACGAAAGCTGGCGCGAGCAACACGCCGCGCCAAACCAGGCCGCAGCCCTGCCGTCGCCCGATACGGTAGCGCCTGCCGCCAGCCAGCCTGCCGCCGCTTCCGATCCGGCGCACGGCGGCGCAGCTTTGGCGCAAGCCCAGCCCGACCGCGTGCAGCTCACCGCCGGAGACAAAGTATTCTTCGCCGGCGATTCCATGATGGAAGGCGTGGCGCCGCATGTGCAGCGCTGGTTGAGCAGCGAATACGGCATCGATTCCATCAACCTCAGCCGCCAAAGCACCGGCCTGTCTTACCCCAGCTTCTTCGACTGGCCGGCCACCATAGAAAAAACCTTGCGGGAAGACCAAAAAATCAGGTTGCTGGTGGTGTTTTTAGGGCCAAACGACCCCTGGGATTTCCCCAATCCCCAGCCCGGCACCCGAGGCTACCTGAAATTCCAAAGCCCGGAATGGGAACAGGAATACCGGCAGCGCATCGAGCGCATTGCAGGCGCGGCCAAGGCAGCCAACGTCCGCCTCATCTGGATGGGCGTGCCGCTGATGAAAAACCGCCGCCTCAATGCCCAAATGCGCTATCTGGACGAACTGTTCGCCAGTGAGCTGGCCGGCAAATCCATCTGGCTGCCCACCGACAAAATCATGGGCGGCGAAGACGGGCAATACCGCGACAGCATCACCATAAACGGGCAAACCGTCCGCCTGCGCAGCAAAGACGGTATTCATTTCACCATAAAGGGACAACAATTCCTGGCCGAACAGATTGCCAGCCGTATCTACTACCGGCCCGCATCTGCCCACGAGCCGGGCGTTCCGGCCGCCGCTTCCGAAACCATGGCAGCGCGCGGGAAGTAAACCGGCAAACAGGCATCTCCCGCCACGGGCTTGGCAAGCCACGCAAGGGAAAGCCGATTTGCCGCCCAGCAAGATTGAAGGACAGTAAGACCGATGTTTTTGTTTAAAGAAGGCCGCAAGCTGGCCTTGATGGCCGTTTGTTTGTTTGCCTGCCAGGCCTGCGGTGCCGAAACCGCCGCTCAAGGCACCCCTGAAAAAGCCGAGCTCACCAACTACGGCAGCTGGCAGCCCGTGTGGCTCGACAAGCTGCAACGCCTCAACCGCGGCGGCAACGTGAAATTCCGCATCGTGCAAATCGGCGATTCCCACACCGCCGGCGACTATTTCACCAACGAATTGCGCACCCGCCTGCAACAGCAGTGGGGCGACGGCGGCATCGGCTGGGTGTATCCCAACAACGTGGCCGGCCAGCGCAACGCCCAAGTGCTGCACAGCAGCAGCGGCTGGCAGGTGCTGAGCAGCCGCAACGCCCGCGCCGAATTCCCGCTGGGCGGCATTTTGAACCGCTCCTCCGGCGGCGGCCACACCACGGTCAACCCGCGTAAGCCGATCGGCGAAGCCCAGCAGGTTACCATCATCGCCCGCCCGGTGTTTGCCGACAACGCCCTGAGCGTGCAAGACGCGCAAGGCCGCCAAGTGGCCTCGCTGCCCAACCTCGGCAGCAACGCCTGGCAGTATTTCTCCTTCACCGCCCAGCTGCCCCTGAGCTACCGCTCGCAGCCCGGCGACATTTGGGAAATCGGCCACATTAATATCGAAAACGACCGCCCCGGCGTGATTGTGTCGGCGATGGGCATCAACGGCTCGCAGTTGTCGCAATGGGGCAGCTGGCGCGCCGACTGGATGCAGGATTTGTCGGCCACGCAGGCCGATTTGGTGATTCTCGCCTACGGCACCAACGAAGCCTTCAACAGCCATCTGGATGTGGCGCAAACCAAACGCATTTGGGCGGAAACCGTCGGTCGTATCCGAGAAGCCCTGCCCGGCGCCGGCATTTTGATTATCGGCGCGCCCGAATCGCTCAAATCCAAGCACGGCCAATGCGGCCAGCGCCCACCCTATCTGGATGCCGTGCAGCAGATGCAGCGCGACGTGGCGCAGCAGGAGCAAACCCTGTATTGGTCGTGGCAGGCCGCCATGGGCGGGCCGTGCAGCATGAAAGGCTGGGTGGCGCGCGGCCTGGGCGCCCGCGACGGCGTGCACTTCTCCGCCCAAGGTTACCAAACCGCCGCCTCGCAGCTGGCCGACGACATCATCAAGCTGGCCAACAAATAGCCTACTTCAATAGGCTTGGTTTGCGTTTTCAGGTAGCCTCACACAGCAGGCTACCTGAAAACCAGCTTTCGGAAGAAGGCTAGGTTGTTGCTAAACCAAACCAAAACCGGCAGGCTTTATTTTTCAGGTAGCCTCAAACACACAAAAGGCTACCTGAAAACGAACGGAGTGAGTTTCTGCGAAGCTAAAACACCATCCCGAATCACAGGACACCCTATGCCGAACCGCCAAGACATCATCAGCTGGTGCAACCAATTCCTGCAAATTTCCGCTTTTCAGGATTACGCCCCCAACGGCCTGCAAGTGGAAGGGCGCGAAAACGTGCGCAAAATCGTGTGCGCCGTAACCGCCAGCCTGGCCGCCATCGACTATGCCGTGCAACAGGAAGCCGATATGCTCCTGGTGCACCACGGCCTGTTTTGGAAGAGCGAGCCGATTACCATCACCGGCTGGAAACACCGCCGCATCGCCGCCCTCCTCCGCCACAACATCAACCTGGCCGGCTACCACCTGCCGCTCGACGCCCACCCCGAAGTCGGCAACAACGCCCAGCTTGCCCAACGCCTCGGCTGGCGCATTGACGGCCAAACCGGCGAACAAAACCTGCTGATGTACGGCGCCCCGCCGCCCGATACCGACGGCGCCGCGCTGGTGGCGCAGCTGGCCGCCGCCCTCGGCAGGCAGCCCGTGGCGGCCGGGGATTTGCAACGCTCCGTGCGCAGGCTGTTTTGGTGCAGCGGCGGCGCGCAGGGCTTTTTCCAGCAGGCCATTGACCTCGGCGCCAATGCCTTCGTTACCGGCGAGATTTCCGAAGCGCAATACCACTTGGCCAAGGAAAACGGCACGCTTTTCATCAGCGCCGGCCACCATGCCACCGAACGCTACGGCATCCAGGCGCTGGCCGGGCGTTTGCAGCAGGAATTCGCGCTGGAATGCCGGTTTTTCGATGAAGACAATCCGGCTTGATGGTTTTGGCTTTGCCGAAGCGGCATTTTAGCTTCGCAGAAACTCAGCTTGGGCTACGCCCAAACATCGTCCACTGCGTTGAAGCTTACGCTTTCAGGTAGCCTTAGAAATTTCAGGTAGCCTTTAGTTTTCCTAGCCCCTCACTCATCTAACGGGATAAACCCATGAAATACATCAGCACGCGCGGCCAAACCGCCCCCAAATCCTTCAGCGAAGTCCTGCTTATGGGCCTCGCGCCCGACGGCGGTCTGATGCTGCCCGAGCGCTATCCGCAAATCGACGCCGACACGCTGCAACGCTGGCGCAGCCTGAGCTACTCCGAATTGGCATTTGAAATCATGAGCCTGTTTGCGGGCGACATTCCGGCCGAAGACCTGCGCCGCCTGGTGGAGAATACCTACACCGAAGCCGTGTTTGGCACAAGCAGCATCACCCCCATGCGCACCCTCGCCGACGGCATCAAAATCCAAGCCCTCTCCAACGGCCCCACGCTGGCCTTCAAAGACATGGCCATGCAGTTTCTCGGCCACGCCTTCGAATACGTGCTGTCGCGCGAAGGCAAACGGCTCAACATCATCGGCGCCACCAGCGGCGACACCGGCTCCGCTGCCGAATATGCCCTGCGCGGCAAGGCCGGCATCCATGTGTTCATGCTCTCGCCGCACGGCAAAATGAGCGCCTTCCAGCGCGCCCAAATGTATAGCCTGGCCGACGAAAACATCCACAACATCGCCATCGAAGGCATGTTTGACGACTGCCAAGACATCGTGAAAGCGCTGCAAAATGATGCCGCCTTCAAGCAGCAATACAGCATCGGCACGGTCAACTCCATCAACTGGGGGCGCATCCTTGCGCAAATCGTGTACTACTTCGCCGGCTATTTCCGTGCCACCGCCAGCAACAGCGAGCAAGTGAGCTTTTGCGTGCCCAGCGGCAATTTCGGCAACATCTGCGCCGGGCATATTGCCCGCATGATGGGCTTGCCCATCCGCCGCCTGATTGTGGCCACCAATGAAAACGACGTGCTGGACGAATTCTTCCGCACCGGCCGCTACCGCCCGCGCAGCGCCGCGCACACCTACGTTACCTCCAGCCCTTCGATGGACATTTCCAAAGCCTCTAATTTCGAGCGTTTCGTGTTCGATTTATTGCGGCGCGACCATTTTCAGGTAGCCTCATTGTGGCAGCGGGTGGCAGATGGCGAAGGTTTCGATTTATCCGCCGAGCTGCCGCGTATCCGCGAAGAATTCGGCTTCGTATCCGGCTCCAGCCACCACGCCGACCGCCTCGCCACCATCCGCGCCGTGCACGAAAGCGACGGCGAATGGCTCGACCCGCACACCGCCGACGGCGTGAAAGTGGCGCGCGAGCTGCGCGAGGCGGGCGAAACCATCGTTTGCCTGGAAACCGCGTTGGCGGCCAAGTTTGCCGACATCATCGACGAAGCCGCCGGGCATCATGTGGACGTGCCGCGCCCCGCCGCGCTCGCCGGGCTGGAAAACCTGCCGCAACGCGTGGCCGTGCTGCCCAACAGCGCGCAGGCGGTGCGGGAGCTGATGGTGCAAACCTTGGGTTGATTTTTTCAGGTAGCCTGTGTGCATAAGGCTACCTGAAAATATTTCGACCATCGCAAATTTCATCCACTATACTTCGCAGATATTTTTCAGGTAGCCTCTTACTTATGAACCCAGCCGACATCCTGCCCTCCCTGCGCACCTTTCTGAGCGATCGCGAAATCGTGGCCGACCCCGCGCCGCTGCTGGCCGACCGCCGCGGCCGCTACACCGGCCGAGCCGCCGCCGTGGTGATGCCCGAGAGCGTGGCGCAGGTGCAGCGGCTGGTGCGCTGGTGTGCCGAACAGCGCGTGCCCATCACCCCGCAGGGTGGCAACACCGGCCTGTGCGGCGCGGCCGTGCCCGACGGCGGCATCCTGCTCAACCTCGGGCGGCTCAACCGCATCTGCAGCCTCAGCCTGGCCGACAACGCCATTACCGTGGAAGCCGGCGCGATTCTGCAAAACGTGCAAGAAGCCGCTGCCCAAGCCGGGCGGCTGTTTCCGCTCAGCCTGGCCAGCGAAGGCTCCTGCCAAATCGGCGGCAACATCGCCTGCAACGCCGGCGGCCTGAACGTGGTGCGCTACGGCACCACGCGCGATCTGGTGCTCGGGCTGGAAGTGGTGCTGCCCGACGGCAGCCTGCTCTCCCACCTCTCCCCGCTGCACAAAAACACCACCGGCTACGACCTGCGCCAGCTCTTCATCGGCAGCGAAGGCACGCTCGGCATCATCACCGCCGCCACGCTCAAATTGTTCGCCCGCCCGCAAACCACCGTTACCGCCTGGATCGGCTTAGACAGTATCCAAGACGCCGTGCAGCTGCTCACCCAAATCCAAGGCCGCTTTGCCGAGCGCCTGTGCAGCTTCGAGCTGGTGAGCCGGTTTGCATTGGAATTGTCTGCCGGATACAGCAAGCTCACCCCGCCGCTCGAAGCCCCGTGGCACATCCTGCTCGAATTGAGCGACAGCCTGCCGCAGCCCCATCTGGCCGACGATTTGGCCGAATTCCTGTTTGCAGCCGGCCGGGAAAACGCCGTGCTGGCGCAGTCGGAGGGCGAGCGCGCCGAACTGTGGCGGCTGCGCGAAGACATTTCCGCCGCACAAAAAGCCCTGGGCGCCAGCATCAAGCACGACATCGCCGTGCCCATCGCGCGCGTGGCCGAGCTGGTGGAAGGCGCCTCCGCCGCGCTCCGGAAAGCCTACGCCGGCATCGAAATCGTCGTGTTCGGCCACCTCGGCGACGGCAGCCTGCACTTCAACACCTTCCTGCCGCACATCCGCAGCAACCAAGCCTACCAATACGAAGACGGCGTCAACCGCATCGTGTATGAGCACACGCTCGCCTGCCAAGGCACCATCGCCGCCGAGCACGGCATCGGCCAAGTGAAAAATCACTGGCTGCCCAGCGTGCGCAGCCCCGTGGAAATCGAGCTGATGCGCGCCATCAAAGCCAAGCTCGACCCGCACAGCCTGTTCAACCCCGGCAAGCTCTTCCCGCCCGAGGCTACCTGAAAAAATAATTTCACCAAAAATCCGCATGACCACTTAAATTGGGCTACCTGAAAAAGCAGTCCACCATTTCAAACACAAGGAAACCAAGCCATGAACCCCGATTTCAAAATCCGCTGCCCCCTGCCGCACTGCACCGGCTGGGTAACGCAATTGCCGCCCGAAGACGGCGCGTTGTTTATGTGCGACGACTGCGGCCAAGTGTGGGAAACCCAAGCCGAGCTTGATGTCACCATTGCCGAAATCATCGAGCGCTTCCCCTACCGCGCCGGCGTGTACCGCCAAACCGAATCAGGCTTCGCCGCCGTGCCCGAAGCCGAAGAGCCGGCGGATTACGAAGCCCAAGTGCTGCAAGAGCCCTGGGCTTGAGGCGGCGCATTTACTTTGCCGCATATAAAAAAAGGCTACCTGAAAACGAGCTTCGCGAGTTTCTGCGCAGCTAAAATTTTCAGGTAGCCTTTTCTTTTTTCAAATCAATCAGGCCTTCATCACCTGGTTCAAAAACTGTTTCGCCCGCTCGCTGCTCGGGTTGGTGAAGAACGCTTCCGGCGTGTCCACTTCCACGATTTTGCCTTGGTCCACAAAGATAATCCGGTCGGACACCTCGCGCGCAAAGCCCATTTCGTGGGTAACGCACATCATGGTCATGCCGCTTTCGGCCAAGTCTTTCATCACCTTGAGCACCTCGCCCACCATTTCCGGGTCGAGCGCGGAAGTGGGCTCGTCAAACAGCATCACCTGCGGTTCCATCGCCAGCCCGCGCGCAATTGCCACGCGCTGCTGCTGGCCGCCGGAAAGCTCGCCGGGCATAGCGTCTTTTTTGTGCGCCAGGCCCACGCGCTCCAAAAGTTGCAGCGCTTTTTCTTCGGCCTGCGCACGGCTCTGCTTTTTCACTTTCATCGGCGAGAGCACGATGTTTTCCAGCACGCTCAAGTGCGGATAGAGGTTGAAATGCTGAAACACAAAGCCCACTTCGGCGCGGATTTTGTTTAGGTCGGTGGCGGGGTCGGCCACGTTTACGCCGTCCACCCAGATTTCGCCGCTTTGGATTTGCTCGAGCTGGTTTACGGTGCGGATGAGGGTGGATTTGCCGCTGCCGGAAGGGCCGCACACCACCACCACTTCGCCTTTTTTCACTTCCAGATTGATGTCGCTGAGCACGTGCAGCTCTTTAAACCATTTGTTTACGTTGTTGAATTTGATCATGGCGGTTTCCTGTTATGTGTTATCGGTTTGCGGCTTGGCGGCCAAAAGGTTGGCCAAGGCCACGTATTTTTCCGGCGCGATGTGCTCGGCGCGATCCTGCGGGCTGATGCCGGCGGCCTGCAAGTCTTCGTCGTTTGCCAGGCCTTTGAGGTTGTTGCGGATGGTTTTGCGGCGTTGGTGGAAGGCTTGTTTCACCAGGGCGGCAAATTGGGCGAAATCCTGCGCCTGCCCGATGCGGTGTGCCACGGGAATGAGCCGCACCACGGCGGAATCCACTTTGGGCGCGGGCTGGAAGCTTTCCGGCGGCACGTCGAGCAGTTTTTCCATATCGAAAAAGTATTGCAGCATCACGCTGAGGCGGCCGAAATCGTTGCTGCCGGGCGCGGCCACCATGCGTTCCACCACTTCTTTTTGTAGCATGAAGTGCATGTCTTCCACCTCGCCGGCATAGCGGCTGAGGTGGAACAGGAGCGGGGTGGAGATGTTGTAGGGCAGGTTGCCGACGATTTTTTTGCGCCCGGGCACTCCGGCGAAGTCGAACTGCAATACGTCGCCTTCGTGGATGATGAGCTTGGCGGCATAGGGCTGGGTTTTCAGGTAGCCGATGATGTCGCGGTCAATTTCGCACACGTGCAGGCGATTGAGCTTGGCGGCCAGGGGCTCGGTGAGGGCGCCGAGGCCGGGGCCGATTTCCACCACGGTGTCGCCCGGCTGCGGGCGCACGGCCTGCACGATGTCGGCGATGATGCGGGAATCTTGCAGAAAGTTTTGCCCGAAGCGTTTGCGGGCGGTGTGTTGGCTCATGATGGGCGGCGCGGCTCGGCGGTGGGAAAGGGGCTGATTGTATCAGATTCGGGGGGCAGGCTGGGAAGAGGGCTTGGCGGCAGGCGGGGTGGTGCTGGGAATGAATTTGCTGTGGCGGATGGTTTTTAGCTTCGCAGAAACTCAGCTTCCTTCGGAAACATCGTTTCAACTGCGTTGAAGCTTACGCTTTTAGGTAGCCTTCGGCGTGCGGCTTGAGGCTACCTGAAAAATTTTGGGCATGATTAATGCACTTCTTGGCTGGGTGTGTCGCTGCGGGTTTGTAGGCGGATGGTGGGCTCGGCGGCATCCCAGCATTGTGCGTTGGCGCTGGCGCTGCACAGGCGGTGGTCGTCGCCATACCATTGCTGCTCGGCTTGGCCGTGGCAGGGGGTGAGGGTGATGCGGCTGCCGCTTTGGGTGAGGCATTGGCCGCTTTGGCGGATGGTGCGCTCGCGGAGGTTGCGCTCGAAATATTGGTTGGGCGTATTGCGGCAGGGCTGGCGCACGAGCAGGCCGTTTTGCACGGCGAGGCATTGGTTTTGCATACGCAGGAGGCTGCCTTCGGGCTCTTTGGGCGCGGATTGTTTTTGGCGGGAGAAGGCGGCATCCTGCGGGGCGCGGGCATAGTTTTTTTGCGCACCGGGCAGTAGGGCAGGGGGAAGGGGCAGGCGGTGAGAGCGAGGCAGGCGAGGAGGATGAGGCGGCGCATGGACGGCTCCGGCGGGTGGTAGAATGCGGCGCTAATTTACCAAAGATTGCTGGGTGGGGGAACGGTTGCTTGGCGGCGTGCGGTTGGTGTTGCGCCCGCGGTGGGGAAAGCGGTGCGCCCGCCAGCCGGAAAACCTTGCCGCAGCGGGCAAAGCAAGGTAGTATCCCGCCCGTTAAACGATTGCCCTATGGCCGAAAAGGCTACCTGAAAAATTTCAAATCCAAAGGAAATCTTATGATCAAAGACATCCAATCCTCAGCCGAAACCAAGATGCAGCGCTCGCTTGAAGTGTTGCGCGAAAACCTGGCCAAAGTGCGCACCGGCCGCGCCCACACCGGCCTGCTCGACCAGGTGGAAGTGGAATACTACGGCAGCATGGTGCCCGTGAGCCAGGTGGCCAACGTTACCCTGCTCGACGCGCGCACCATCAGCGTGAAGCCCTATGAAAGCAATATGGCCGCCGCCGTGGAAAAAGCCATCCGCGATTCCAACCTCGGCCTGAACCCCGCCTCTATGGGCGACCTCATCCGCGTGCCGATGCCGATGCTCACCGAAGAGCGCCGCAAAGACCTGATCAAAGTGGTGCGCGGCGAAGCCGAAGACGGCCGCGTTTCCATCCGCAACGTGCGCCGCGATGCCAACGATCACATCAAAAAACTGCTGAAAGACAAAGAAGTGCCGGAAGACGACGCCCGCCGCGGCGAAGAGCAGATTCAGAAGCTCACCGACAAATACATCGCCGAAGTAGATAAACTGCTGGCACACAAAGAAGAAGATTTGATGGTAGTGTAATCGCTTGGTGGCAAAAGGCTACCTGAAAGCGCAAGCTTCAACGCAGTTGAAACGATGTTTCCGAAGGAAGCTGAGTTTCTGCGAAGCTAAAAAGCTAGGCTGCCCGCCAAACCCAAGGAGTATGCATGAAGAAAATCCTCTCTGCCGCGCTGCTGGCGGCTTGTGCCGCCGCCTCGGCAGAATATGTGCCCTTTGCCGAGCGCTACGGCTATCAGTTTGAAGACGAAAAGCCGTGGGAAGAAGCAGCGGTGGAGTTGCCCGCCTACCCCAGCCTGCAAAGCGGCGAATGGTTTGATTTGTATATCAATCCCACCTACCGCAACAAAGTATCGTTGCAACTGCCCGTGCAGATGGCCGCCGACCGCAGCCTGCGCTACGTGCTGGCCGTGGCCGTGCCCGGCGGGCAGGCCAATATGACCTACGAAGGCATGCGCTGCGGCGACCGGCACCTGAAAACCTTCGCCTTCGGCGACAACACCAACCGCCGCTGGATTGCCCCGCGCAACACCGGCTGGCGCCAGTTCGACAGCTATGTGAACGCCAACGATCCGGTGCGCGGCCGCCTGATGGCCATCTTCTGCAACGACGGCCGCCCGCTGAACGAGCAGGAGCTGGATCAGCGCATCCGCCGCCTGGGCGGCCTGCATTGAGCGCCTTGTTTCCCGCAGGCAGTATTTCTGCACACCGGCAGCCTGATAATGCGGGCTGCCGGTTTATTTGGGGCAGTCATATTTTTCAGGTAGCCATGAAACTTTCGCAAAATGTTCACCCAGTTGTAGGGGTGGATTTTATATCCACCCTCAATTAGCAAATAATTGATTCATATCTATTCATAAAATCAGGCAAACGGCGGATATGCAATCCGCCGCTACGAAATGAAGAATTTTGCCAAGGCCTCAGCCTCCGTTTGGACAGCACAGGCGGTTTGCGCTAAAATGCCGCGTTTCCGATTTTTCCCGTTTGATTGAAAGAGATTAAGATTATGAAAACCGCACAAGAATTGCGCGCCGGCAACGTATTTATGGTGGGCAGCGAGCCGATGGTGGTGCAGAAAACCGAATACATCAAAGGCGGCCGCTCCTCTGCCAAAGTGAGCATGAAGCTGAAAAACCTGCTCACCGGCGCAAACAGCGAAACCATCGTGAAAGCCGACGATAAATTCGACGTGATCCAGCTCGACCGCAAACAATGCACCTACAGCTATTTTGCCGACCCGATGTATGTGTTTATGGACGAAGAGTTCAACCAATACGAAGTGGAAGGCGAAAACATCGGCGACAACCTGAAGTTTATCGTTGATGGCATGGAAGACGTGTGCGAAGTCACCTTCTACGACGGCAACCCGATTTCCGTGGAGCTGCCCACCATCATCGTGCGCGAAGTGGAATACACCGAGCCCGCTGTGAAGGGCGACACTTCCGGCAAAGTGATGAAACCGGCGCGCCTCGTGGGCGGCACCGAAATCCAAGTGATGGCCTACATCGAAAACGGCGACAAAGTGGAAATCGACACCCGCACCGGCGAGTTCCGCAAACGCGCTTAATGGATTGCCGCCAAACTGAAAAGGCTACCTGAAATTTCAGGTAGCCTTTTTCTTGAGTATGGCGTTGGGCGGGGGAAAAGCGGTTTGAGGCTACCTGAAATTTTAGCTGCGCAGAAACTCGCGAAGCTCGTTTTCAGGTAGCCTCAATGCCGGCTTAATACTGAATCGTGCCGTTTACGGTTTGCTGCACGATGCTGTTGCCGGGGCTGTTGAACACGGGCTCGGGCGAGCCGGCTTTTTCGTAGGACATGGCGCGCGCCATCATCGGGGCGGCGAGGGTGGGCTCGTTTTGCTGGAGGGACACTTCCACCACACGGTAGCCGCTGCCGCCCATGCTGCGGCTGAGCACGTCGGCGCGTTTGCGGAAGTTTTGCAGGGCTTCGATGGCGAGGTTTTCTTCGATTTGGCGGCGGCTTTCGGGCTTGAGCGAGAAGCCGATGCCGTCGATGGTGGCTTCCCCGCTGCTTTCGGCAATCAGTTTGCCCAAGGCTTGGAAATCGCTGCCGGACACGCGCAGCACGGCGCTGTCTTCCCACACGCGGGCGCTGTTGCGGCCGCCCGGCTGGCTGGGGTAGGCATAGCGGTTTTCCAGCTCGGCTTCGGTGCCGGAAATGCGGCGGGCGCGGTTTTGCAGGATGTTGAAGCGGCGCGTGGTTTCGGCGGTGGCGCGTGCGGGGTCGGCATGGCTGGAGGACACTTTCAGGCGCAGGGTCATCCAGTTGTTGGGCACGGTGCGGCTGGCGGTTTCGCTGAATTTGAGCAGCTGGTAGTTCAGCGGCTCGGCGATGGCGGGGGCAAGGCTGAGGCCGGCCAGGAGGGTGGGCAGCAGCAGGGCGGTTTTTTTCATAGACGTTTGTCCTTTGAATGGGTGGAAACGGCGGGATTATAGGCAGGGGGCGGGTTAAGTTGTTTTAAGCGCGGGGCGGGATGGGTTTGCGCTTTCAGGTAGCCTTTCGGGTTTGCCTGATAGCGGGTTTTCAGGTAGCCTCTTGCGCCGTTACGGATTAAGAAAGGAAAGATTGTGATTACTGTGAACACTCTGCGCGAAATGAAGCGCGCGGGCGAGAAAATCGCCATGCTCACCTGCTATGAAGCCAGCTTTGCCGCGCTGATGGATGCGGCGGGCGTGGATATGCTTTTGGTGGGCGATTCGCTGGGCATGACGGTGCAGGGGCAGAAATCCACGCTGCCGGTGAGCCTGGCGGATATGTGCTACCACACGGCGGCAGTGGCGCGCGGCAGCAGCAATGCGCTGATTGTGAGCGATTTGCCGTTTGGCGCGTATCAGCAGAGCAAGGAGCAGGCTTTTGCCGCGGCGGCCAAATTGATGGCGGCGGGCGCGCATATGGTGAAGCTGGAAGGCGGCGTGTGGATGGCGGAAACCACCGAATTTTTGCAGCTGCGCGGCATTCCGGTGTGCGCGCACATCGGGCTCACGCCGCAGTCGGTGCACGCGCTCGGCGGCTATAAGGTGCAGGGCAAGGGCGACGTGGCGTCGCAGGCGCTGCTCAACGATGCCCTGTCGCACGAGCAGGCCGGCGCGGCGGTGGTGCTGATGGAATGTGTGCCCGCCGCCTTGGGCAAACAAATTACCGAAACGCTTGCCTGCCCCACCATTGGCATCGGCGCGGGCGTGGATTGCGACGGGCAGGTGCTGGTGATGCACGATATGCTCGGCGTGTTCCCCGGCAAGCCGGCCAAGTTTGTGAAAAACTTTATGCAGGGGCAGGGCAGCATTCAGGCGGCGGTGGAGGCTTATGTGCGCGAAGTGAAGGAGAAAACCTATCCCGCGCCGGAGCATACGTTTGCCGCTTGAGCCTTTGCATCATCAGGCTACCTGAAAACGAAGCGGACAAGCAGCCCGGCTAACAGCAGTTTTCAGGTAGCCTCCGCCGTTGCAGCAAAAGGCTACCTGAAAAATTTCAGCCAAAAAATTCCATACAAACAAAACAGATAGAGAAAACCATGCCGCACCGTACCCCACGCCGACAGAAAATCGCCCGGCTTGTGCGCGACAACGGCTTCATGTCGGTGGAAGAGCTGGCGCGCAGCCTCAACGTTACCCCGCAAACCGTGCGCCGCGACATCAACATCTTGTGCGAACACAACATCCTGCGCCGCTACCACGGCGGCGCCGCGCTCGGCAGCAGCGTGCAAAACGAAGACTACGGCACGCGCAAAAACAAGCTGCAAAGCGAAAAAGCCCACATCGCCGACCTCATCGCCCAGCACATTCCCGATAACGTTTCCCTGTTTATGAGCATCGGCACCACCATCGAAGCCGTGGCGCTGGCGCTGGTGAAAAGCCACAAAAACCTCTGCATCATCACCAACAACATCCACGTGGCCTCCATCGTGTCCGGCCGGCCGGATTACACCGTGATGATTACTTCCGGCGTGGTGCGCCCCGTGGACGGCGGCATCACCGGCGTGGCCACCATCGATTTTATCAACCAATTCAAGGTGGATTACGCCATCCTCGGCGCCTCTGGCATCGAAGCCGACGGCTCGCTGCTCGATTTCGACTACAAAGAAGTGAGTGTGATGCAGGCCATGATGGCCAACGCGCGCCACTGCTACCTGGCCGTGGACCACAGCAAATTCGGCCGCAACGCCCTGGTGCGCATGGGCGACGTGACCGAGTTTCACGCCCTCTTCACCGACGAGCCGCCCAACGCCGGCTTGTGCAAAAAGCTGGACGACGCAGGCGTGCGCTGGTATTTGGCGGCGCAGGAGGAGAAAGGGCAGGGCACGGAGTAGGGTGGAGAGCTGTTTCGGTTTGCTTGGCTTTGCCCGGTTTTCAGGTAGCCTTTCCATTTTGCTCCTATCAACCTTTGCGCCTTATGCCGGCGCGGGCACTTCCTTTCTTTGCTTCGCCAAAGAAAGGAAGCAAAGAAAGGCGACTGCGGGCACAGGTTTGGCTTTGCCAAACTTCCCTCACTCCGCACGGTTTTTCGGGCGGGCTCGCAACTTGTGGCTTCGCCGCTTCAAACATGCAAGCCCTTGTTCCCCGAAAAACCGCGCTCCGTTCGGCTGCGCCAGCAGGGGAGGCACAGCACTCAAGTTTGTGGTGAATGTTCCGTTGGGGGGAGTTTGTGGATGAAACAGGCTACCTGAAAAAGATAGTGAGGATTCAGGTAGCCTTTAAGCCGGAAGGATGGTTCGTATAGAGGGCAACTTATTGCCTAAGCGGGATTTTATTTTTCAGGTAGCCTCTCGCCAAGCCGGTGGGGCTACCTGAAAACATCGTGCTGACTGTTGCCGATGCCGTGCGTTATGCGGCGAAAACTGGCGGCGGGCGCGGCTTTGCAGTATATTTTGCGCGATTCGATTTGATTTACGGAGAACACACCATGTCGATGCTGAAAAGGCCGGAAGAAGTGATGGTGGCGGTGCTGGCCGCCGTGTTTGTGGTGCTGACTTATGCGGCGGCATCGTATTTCGGCGCGCTGGGGCAAACGGCGCTGCTGGTGGCGGCGCTCACGTTGATTGTGCTGCTGCCGGCGTTTCTGCTGTGGCAGCGCAACCGGGCGGCGTGGCTGTGGCCTTGCCTGCTCGGCCTGCTGGCGGCTTGCTGGTGGCCTTATTTTGATGCGCGCGGGGCGCAGTCGCTGCCGGTGGGCTTGCTGCAACAGGATGCGGCTGCGGCGGCGGAGGCGCTGCCGTGGTATGCGGGCTGGACGTTTAAGCTGCTGCTGGCGGCGCTGCCGGTGGCGGTGGGCTATGGCTGGATGCTGTATCGGCGCTATGGGAAGAAGAAGCCGTTGTGATGGTTTGATGTGCCGGAATGTGGAAAGGCTACCTGAAAATGTGTTGTGCGCGGGTGCACGGGATTTTCAGGTAGCCTTTTGCTGTGCGGCGATGAAACGTTGATGTTGCTCCGGCATGGCAATCTGTTTTCTTTGCCGGCAAAGTTTGCAAACTGCTTTGCCGCTAGCGGGGTTAGAAAACGAAAAGGCTACCTGAAAAATTTCAGGTAGCCTTCTTTACTCTCTGGCTGTTTGTTATTTCAGCGGCTGCATATTCATCACTTCCATCAGGAAGTTGGTGAAGGCGGGGTTGGCCGGGCGGTTTTGCATGTTTGGCCAGCGCTGCTGCCAGCCTTGCAGGGCGTTGCGCACGAAGATTTTGGATTGGTCGGGCGTGATGCGGCCTTGCTGGCTTTGCACGGCGGAGCGCAGGTAGATTTCATACATGCTGTCGTCTACGCTGTTGCGGCCGACAAGGTTGATGCGGAAACGGTTGAGCTGCTGGGCGGCTTGGGTTTTGGTCATGCGGCCGCGGTTGACTTCGTAGCCAAGGCGGGTGGCTTCGTTGCGGATTTTGGCCACGTCGCCCCAGTGGCTGGAGGCGAGGGCGTATTGGCGGGAGCCGGATTGGGTGCGGGGCTGCGAGCCGGAGGGCGAGGAGAGCAGGTTGCAGCCGCCGAGCAGGCCGGCAAGCAGCAGAATGGGGAGATATTTTTTCATAATTATGCTTCGGGCTGGATGGTTAAAGATTCTTTGCAATGCGGCAATATTAGGGAAAATCGGGCGGCGGGGCAAGTTTTCGGGAGAATTCGCGCCGGAAGTGCAACATCTGGCGAAAGAAAAAGCCGCATTGCTGCGGCTTTTTTGCGGCTTGGGCTTAGGAAGCCAAGTCTTCAAACAGGGGGGTGGAGAGATAACGCTCGCCGTAGGAGGGCACGACGACCACAATCAGTTTGCCTTGGTTTTCCGGTTTTTTCGCCAGTTGCAGGGCGGCCCAGATGGCGGCGCCGGATGAAATGCCCACCAGCAGGCCTTCTTTGGCGGCGGTATCGCGGGCGGTGTCGAAGGCGGCTTGGTTCGGGGCTTGGATGATGCCGTCGTAGATGCCGGTGTTCAGGGTGTTGGGCACGAAGCCGGCGCCGATGCCTTGGATGGGGTGCGGGCCTTTTTCGCCGCCGCTCAATACGGGCGAGGCTTCGGGCTCAACGGCATAGGCTTGCACGGTGGGTTTTTTCTGTTTCAGCACTTCGGCCACGCCGGTGAGCGTGCCGCCGGTGCCCACGCCGGATACGAAAATGTCGATTTGGCCGTCGGTGTCGCGCCAGATTTCTTTGGCGGTGGTGCGGCGGTGGATTTCGGGGTTGGCGGGGTTGTCGAACTGGCGCGGCATAAAATAGCGGGCGGGGTCGGAATCCACCAGCGCTTGGGCGCGGGCGATGGCGCCGCTCATGCCTTCTGCGCCGGGGGTGAGGATGAGCTCGGCACCGTAGGCGCGCAGCAGCATTTTGCGCTCTTTGCTCATGGTTTCGGGCATGGTGATGATGAGCTTGTAGCCCAGGGCGGCGCACACCATGGCCAAGCCGATGCCGGTGTTGCCGCTGGTGGCTTCCACGATGGTGGTGCCCGGCTTGATTTGGCCGGCTTCTTCGGCGGTGCGGATCATGGCGATGGCAATGCGGTCTTTCACGCTGCTGCCGGGGTTGAAGTATTCGAGCTTCACGGCCACTTGGGCGTTCAGGCCTTCGGTGAGGCGGTTGAGCTTAACCAGCGGGGTGTTGCCGATTAAATCGACGATGCTGTTGGCGATATTCATGGCGGTGCTCCTGTGCACAATGGGTAATGAAAGATGGGCGCATGATAAGGCCAAAAAGGGCGGCAAACAAATAATTTGTGTTTGTATCTTTATGCTGAAAAGGCATATACGGCAAACGCTAAAGTTGGATAAATCAGAGACAAAAACGGCAGAAACCTTTAAAATACGCGGCTTTGTTAAATCCGCCGCACGATTGAAGAACACATCATGACCTACGCCAAAATCCTCGGCACCGGCAGCTACCTGCCGGCCAAAACCCTCAGTAACGACGACCTCGCTAAAATAGTAGACACCTCCGACGAGTGGATCACCACCCGCACCGGCATCAAAAACCGCCACATCGCCGCTGACGATGAAAAATGCAGCGATTTAGCCGCTACTGCCGCCCGCCGTGCGCTGGAAGCCGCCGGCGTGGAAGCCGCCGAAATCGACCTGATTATCGTGGCCACCTCCACGCCCGATATGCTCTTCCCCGCCACCGCCACTATCGTGCAGAAAAAACTCGGCATCGCAGGCTGCCCCGCTTTTGATGTGCAGGCCGTATGCGCCGGCTTCATGTATGCCATCACCACCGCCAATGCCTACATTAAAAGCGGGCTGGCCAAAAAAGCTTTGGTGATCGGCGCCGACGTGTTTAGCCGCATCATGGATTGGACCGACCGCAGCACCTGCGTGTTGTTCGGCGACGGGGCCGGTGCCGTGGTGCTCGGCGCATCGGAAGAGCCCGGCATCCTGCACAGCAAGCTGCAAGCCGACGGCAACTACCGCCACCTCTTGCAAACCCCCGGGCAGATTGCCAACGGTGAAATAACCGGCGTACCCTTTTTGCAGATGGACGGCCCCGGCGTGTTTAAATTCGCTGTGAAAGCCCTGGCCAAAGTGGCCGAAGAAGTGATTGCCGAAGCCGGCATGACGCCCGAGCAAATCGACTGGCTCGTGCCGCACCAGGCCAACTACCGCATCCTCGAAAGCACCGCCAAACACCTCAAACTGAGCATGGACAAAGTGGTGCTCACCGTGCAGGAACACGGCAACACCTCCGCCGCCTCCATCCCGCTGGCACTCGACAGCGGCGTGCGCAGCGGCAGCATTAAGCGCGGGCACACCCTGCTCTTGGAAGGCATCGGCGGCGGCTTCGCCTGGGGTGCGGTGCTGGTGAAATACTAAAGATTGCCGGATGGCAAAGAGGCTACCTAAAAAATGTTTTCAGGTAGCCTTATATATTTTCCGCCGTCGGGGGCTAGTCCTGACGGTATCTTTGCCAGACAGGCATTATTCACATCATAAGGCTGGACTAGCTCTCTTTGATCAAGCTAACTCAAAGGAGCTTTTTTCATGTCTTACCAACTTCCCAC
>NZ_LXSL01000021.1 GCF_001648355.1 Eikenella longinqua
ATCAAATCCGGCCAGCCGTTTGACGAGAATCGGCACAAACCAGCGTAAAACAGCAGTCTAAAGTGTTGCAAAAAAGCGGTAGCCGATGGCTATCGCCGCCTTACTGTTGCTTGCGTTTTTAAAAAGTGCTTGACTTTCGATTACGGTATCTTTTGTGTTCCGGCCAGCATACCGCAAGCGGATAGAGCCGGGATTGAGGCTACCTGAAAAATACGTTTCAAGCCTGTTTCTCCAGCAATCCGCGCCAGCGGGCTACCTGAAACTTCACCTGCTCCGGCGCGGTGCCGCCCAGGTGGTTGCGGGCGTTCAGGCTGCCTTCGGGCGTGAGCACTTGGTACACATCGTTGTCAATCAGCGCGCTGAATCCTTGCAGCACGTCCAGCGGCAGGTCTTCCAGCCCGCAGCCTGCCTGTTCGGCGTGGCGCACGGCTTGGGCAACCGCTTCGTGGCTGTCGCGGAAGGGCAGGCCTTTTTTGACGAGATAATCGGCCAAATCGGTGGCGGTGGCGAAGCCTTGCAGCACGGCGGCGCGCATGGCTTCGGGCTTCACGGTGATGCCGCGCATCATGTCGGCGTAAATCCGCAGCGTGTCAATGAGCGTGTCCACCGTGTCAAACAGCGGCTCTTTGTCTTCCTGATTGTCTTTGTTGTAGGCCAGCGGCTGGGATTTCATCAGCATAATCAGGCCGGTGAGGTGGCCGATGACGCGGCCCGATTTGCCGCGCACGAGTTCCGGCACGTCGGGGTTTTTCTTCTGCGGCATGATGGATGAGCCGGTGCAGAAGCGGTCGGCGATGTCGATAAAGCCGAAGCGCGGCGACATCCACAAAATCAGTTCTTCCGATAGGCGGCTCAGGTGCACCATAATCAGCGAGGCGGCGGCGGTGAATTCGACGGCAAAATCGCGGTCGGACACGGCATCGAGCGAGTTTTGGCAGATTTGCTCGAAGCCCAAGAGTTCGGCGGTGCGCTCGCGGCGGATGGGGAAGGTGGTACCGGCCAATGCGGCCGCGCCCAAGGGCATGCGGTTGGTGCGGCGGCGGCAGTCGGCCATGCGTTCGCTGTCGCGGCCGAGCATTTCCACATAGGCGAGCAGGTGGTGGCCGAAGCTGACGGGCTGGGCTACCTGTAAATGCGTGAAGCCGGGCATGACGGTGGCGGCGTTGGCTTCGGCCAAATCCAGCAGGGCAGCCTGCACGTCTTGGATGAGCGTGCGGATGACGGCAATTTCGTCGCGCAGCCACAGGCGGATGTCGGTGGCGACTTGGTCGTTGCGGCTGCGGCCGGTGTGCAGGCGTTTGCCCGCGTCGCCGATTTTATCGGTGAGGCGGCGTTCGATGTTCATGTGCACGTCTTCCAAATCGAGCGACCACTGCAGGCTGCCTGAATCGATTTCGGCCTGGATTTCGGCCATGCCGCGCTGAATATCGGCCAAATCCTGCGCGGAGAGCACGCCTGCTTCGTGCAGCATTTGTGCGTGGACGAGCGAGCCTTGGATGTCCCAGCGGGCGAGGCGTTGGTCGAAACCAATCGAGCCGGTGTATTGTTTGACGAGTTCGGACACGGGCTCGTTGAAGCGGCCGGACCAGGTTTTGTTGTTGGTCATGGGGATTCCTTATTTTTGAGAGAGTTATTTTCCATAGTGTTCATTACGATGGCAGTTTGGGCAGAGTGCAATGGCATTTTCTACACTATCCTCTCCGCCATCTGCTAATCGGATTTTGTGATGAACCTCTAAGTAAGGCTTGTCATCTGATTTTCTGATAAAAGGGGCAGGATTGTTACACACTTCGCAGATTCCTTTTGCTCTTTCCAAAACCTCAGCCACAACATCAGGATTTCTTTTAAATCGTACAACCCTAATAATTTCTTTTTCTGGTTTTTTTGGTGCTGCGTCTAATCTCTTTTTACGTTCTTTTGAACTTATCCTTAGAGATTCAGTAACTCTTTTATGTTCCTCAGCATTTAATGCATCTAAGTTACTCGGAACTTTTTGCTCAAACTCTTCTAATACCTTACGAAGACCAGGCATGGGGGAGTTAGATTGTTTGATATGCAGATGCACTGAGCGGATAGCTGTTAGTAAAGCATCATCACCATTGGTTTCATAAATTTTATTTAAAAAATAAGCTTATTGCCTCTATGCTTGCGCCTCTGGAAAAGGATTTCCCTTCGCGCATGCATCTATATTTATTGATAAATTCATCCGCAGTTGATTGGTTGATACCATGTTTATCATGCAGATATTTTGCTCCACTTATTCTTGTATATTCTCCGTTATATACTCGAACAGCTCTCTCATAAGCTGCTATATATTGTTCTTGTGTAACTTTTCCCATCGGAAGTTCTCCTTTAATTGATAACAGTGAATCAGTCTATACGGGTGGTAATCATGGCACAACCCATACATGATGATGCTGAAGTTTAGCCTTAGGAATTAACAAAAGCTACCTGAAAAACCAGAAACGGGTTTTCAGGTAGCCTTCCCTTTATCTGCGGCAAACACGACGAAATTGTAATGCTGAAAATACAGTGCAGGCTGCAAACCAACTTCGTGCAGCCATTGGAACTGCTCGGAGAGCTTGCTCATGCGGTCGAGCTTGATGCGCTCGAAGGCGGCGGCTTTGTCGGCTTCGGATAAGCCGGGATGGTGCAGGACGTGTTGCCGCCAGGCTTGGGTGTAGGCGGCTTCGGCCTCGGGGGTTTCGCCCAGCACCTGGTCGGCGTTGATGAAGCGGCCGTGCGGGGCGAGCAGGCGGGCGATTTGGCGGAACAAGGGTTGCTTTTGCGCGCCGCTCAGGTGGTGGATGGCGAGGGCGGAGATGATGAGGTCGAAGCAGTTTTCAGGTAGCCTCTCGCACGGTTCGAGCTGCGTGAGGTCTTGTTCGATAAAGCGGAAATTCGGCAAGCCGTGGAAGCGTTCGCGGGCTTTGGCGAGCATCTGCATGGAGATGTCGGCGAGCACGAATTCGGCTTCGGGGCGGCGTTCGTACACAAACGCGCTTATCAGCCCGGTGCCCGCGCCGAGGTCGAGCATGCGGCGCACGTTTGGCACGCTTTCGGCCAGCCCGGCGGCGGTTTGGTAGAACAGGTCGAAGCAGGGGATGAGGGCGCGGCGCTGGCTGTCGTAGCGGGCGGAGGCGGCGTTGAATTGGGTTTGGATGGCACGGTTCATGGGGTGTTTTGGGTTTGGGTTGGGGCGGGTGTTTTTAGCTTTGCGGAAACTCACTGTGTTCGTTTTCAGGCAGCCTTTACCGCGGCAGAGGCTACCTGAAAATATTCATTCGTTGATATGAGGATGGTTTTTCAGGCAGTTTGTGATTGGTGTTGCTCCAATTCTTTGAATTCTGATTGGGAAATCAGGCCGTAATCTTCATGCAGCAGGTATTGGCCGCTTTCCAGGTCTTGTGCGAATTGCGCCAACAGGGCATGCAGGGAGGGGGCTTCGAGGCTGCGTTCGGGGCTGTCGTGCCACATTTGGATGATTTGCCCGGCTGTGCCGCTTGGGGCGGGGTCGAGGTCGATCATCATGCCGTTGCCGCCGCCATCGGCAGTGAGCGGAATCCATTTGGGATTCCACCAGAAATCGGGCTTGATGCCGGGGTGTTCGGGGGAACAGCCGAAATCGGTGTGGTCGGGACGTTGGAAGCTGCCGTCGTCAAACAGGGATTTCCACGTGCCGTATTCTTGGATAATGCGTTCAATCGACAGCCATTCTTGGTCTAGTAATACGCCGGCGATGCCGTTTTCGCCGTTGGCGGCGCGGTAGAGGGCTTTGAAGTCTTCGGGCAGGGGAAAGCCTAGTGTTTGTTCGAGCCGGGCGAAATCGGCTTCGCCGGCGTCGGGATTGAGGGTGTAGTTGAGGCCGAGTTCGGCCACGGCGGCCGGGTATTGCTCCCGGAGGATATTGAGCTGGGTGATGATGCGCTGGAGCAGGGTATGCATGGGGATTCCTTGGCGGTGGAGTGATGTTCAGTTTTTTCAGGTAGCCTTTACTGCACCAGGGGCTACCTGAAAATATCGCCAAGCATTATAGCCCAAGCACCGCAGCGCGGAAGGCCGCCGTTCGCTATATAATGCCGCCGTTTCCCACACTGCTTATCCGCCATGACCCAACACTATATCGGCTTGATGTCCGGCACCAGCATGGACGGCGTGGACGCCGTGCTGGCCGCGCTCGACGGCGCGCGCTGGCAGGGCGCGCTCGGCCACTTTGCCGTGCCCTACAGCCCCGACCTGCGCCAACGCCTGCTCGCCTTGCAAGACAGCGGCGCCCACGAAATCCACCGCAGCGAAATGCTCGCGCAAGAGCTGGCGCGGCTCAACGCCCAAGCCGTGCACGGCCTGCTCGCGCAGCAAAAGCTCGCCCCGGCCGACATCGCCGCCATCGGTGCCCACGGCCAAACCGTCCGCCATGCCCCCGAGCACGGCTACACCGTGCAGCTTATCAACCTGCCGCTCTTGGCCGAGCTCACCGGCATCGACACCGTCGGCGACTTCCGATGCCGCGATATGGCCGGCGGCGGGCAGGGCGCCCCGCTGGTGCCCGCCTTCCACCAGGCCGTGTTCGGCAGCCCCGGGCACAGCCGCGTGGTGCTCAACATCGGCGGCATCGCCAACATCAGCGTGTTGCAGCCCGGCACGCCCCCGCACGGCTTCGACACCGGCCCGGGCAATATGCTGGCCGACGCCTATATACAGCAGCGCTTCGGCCAAGATTGCGACCGCGACGGGCAGCTTGCCGCCGGCGGCCACGTTATCCCCGAGCTGCTGCAAGCCCTGCTCGCCCATCCCTATTTCCGCCGCCCCCCGCCCAAAAGCACCGGCCGCGACCTCTTCTCGCACGATTGGCTGCAAGGCTACCTGAAACCCAACTACGGCCCGCCCCACATCGTGCGCACGCTCAACGCCTTCACCGCGCAAACCATCGCCGACGCCATTGCCACGCACGCTCCCGATGCGCGCGAAGTGTTCGTGTGCGGCGGCGGCGTGTTCAACCCCGTGCTGATGGGCGAGCTGGCCGAGCGGCTGGCCGCCCTCGGCATCCGCACCGCTTCCACCAACGAGCTCGCCTTGCCGCCGCAATGGGTGGAAGCCGCCGCCTTTGCCTGGCTCGCCGCCTGCCGCCTCCAGCGCCAGCCCGGCAACCCGCATGCCGCCACCGGCGCGGCGCGGCCGTATGTTCTCGGCGCTTGGCATTGCGCGTGAGGACGGCTGTTTTCGGGCGGGCAAGTTTTCAGGTAGCCTCTGCCGTGTGCGGGAGGCTGCCTGAAAAACAGAAGGGCAGGATTTATGTGTCCTTACAAAGGCTTGAAAGGCTACCTGAAAATCGCGGGCGGATATTTCAGGTAGCCTTGGTGTTGCGGGGTGAAAAAGGCTACCTGAATTTTCAGGTAGCCTTTTGGTTAGTTCGGGTCGATGCCGTTTTCTTGCAGCAGCTTGAGGATGGTTTGTTGGGCTTGCTGCTGTTGGATTTGTTCGACGAGGCGGGGTTTGAGCTGCTCGAAGGGCGGGGCGTCTTCCATGGGGCGGGTGGCGCTGAGTTTGAGCAGGAGGATGTTGCCGTTGCCTAGGGGCAGGGGTTTGATTTGGCCGCGGGTCATGCCGCGCACGGTGTCGGCGATGGGCGGCGGCAGCTGCTGGAGGCTGAGCCAGTTGGCTTCGCTGCTGCCGTTGGGCTAGCGTGCCATGAGCTGCTCGAAGCTGAGGCCTTTGCGCAGGGATTCGATGGCGGCGTCGGCTTCGGCCTGGCTGGCGAATTGGATGTGTTGTAGCTGGATTTGCTGGGTCATGGCGGCGTAGAGCTGGCGGGCTTCGGCGTCGCTCACGCGCACTTGGCCGGCGAGGTGTTGGGCATAGGCCTGGGCGTAGAAATTGGCTTCGAGGTTGGCAAGCCGGGCTTGGATGTCGGGATTTTTATCGAGCCCGGCGCGGATGGCGGCGGCTTTGAGCACTTCGTCTATTTGTAGCTGTTTGACGGCGTATTGGCGCAGTTGCTCGGCATCGGGTGCGGGCTCGCCGGGCTGGGCGGGGGCTTGCTGCTGCAAGGTTTTCACCTGCTGGGCGATGCGGTTTTCGTCAATCTGCGGGGCGGCGGCGATGGCCCAGCCGGCGGTGAAGGCGGCGAGGGCGAGCAGGCTGGCGGCGAGGGTTTTCTTTTGCATGGCGGTGTGTTCCTAAAAGATTGTTTTGTTGGATTGAATGATAGCGGCTGCCGGAAAAGCAGCCGCTATGTTGCGCTCAATGGAGATTAGCGGATGGTGGCCTGCTGGTAGAGGCGGGCGATTTCTTGCTCGATCAGCAGGTTTCGCAAATCTTGCTGGATTTGCGGCTTGAGCTGGGCAAAGGGCGGCACGCGCACGGGGCGTTTGTTGGCCATATAGAAGACGGCGTAGATGCCGTTGCTCTGCACCGGGGTTTCGGTGAATTTGCCCTGCTGCAGGGATTTGACGGCGTTGTACACCATCGGCGCGCCTTCTTCCAAGTCTTTCAGCGGGGTGAAGGAGGGGCTGATGCCGCCGTTGGCGCGGCTTGGGGTGTCGATGGTGTATTGGCGGGCCACGTCGGTGAAGCGGCGGCCGCGTTTGAGGTCGGAAATGGCTTTTTGGGCGTTGTCGGCGTTATCGAGGATGATTTCGCCGAGCTGCACTTCCTGCGTGCCGCGGTAGCGGTTGGTGATTTCCTGGTAGGCCTGTTGCACTTGGGTGTCGGTTACCGGCTTGCTGCGCAGGATGTGGGCAACCAGGGCTTGGGCGGTAACGTTGCCTTCGAAGGTGTTCCAGTCTTGCTGGAAGGTGGGTTTGCGGTCTTCGCCGCTGCTGCGGGCGTCGGCGCGGGCGCGCTCGATAATCTGCTTGAATTCGGGGGTTTCGTTTAGGCGCAGGCGGCGGGATTCTTGAATCATCAACTCGCGGGTAACGAGGCGGCGGGCGATGTTTTCGCGCAGCTCGCGGCTGTCGGGCACTTGGCCGTTGCTCTGCTCGTTGATGATCTTCACCTGCTGGTCGATTTCAGCGCTGTCGATGCGGGTGTTGTTTACGGTTACGATGGTTTGGGCAGCCAGCGGGGCGGCGGCCAGGGCTGTGGTGAGCAGCAGTGCGAGTGAAGTGCGTTTCATGTTGTCGTCCTCAAATGGAAAGATTGGCTATGTTTGGATTATAAAGGATTTTCAGCTTCGGTACTCTTCCGGCGTTTGCGCGCGGATGCTCAGGGCGTGGATTTGGCCGGGATAGAGGTCGTGTAAAGGCGCTTGCACGGCGCGCTGGCGTTCGATGCGGCTCATGCCGGCAAAGCGCGGGCTGACAATGTGTATCCGGTAGTGGCCGCCGCCGGTGTTGCCGGCGTGGCCGATGTGCAGGTGGCTTTCGTCGGCCAAGTCGAGCAGTTCGGGCTCGAAGGCGGCCTGCAGGCGTTGGCGGATGGTGTGCGCGCTCATTCGGGCAGCACTTTCTTAAACGGGCGGATGAGGATTTCGGCATACACGCCGGCTTCCACATAAGGGTCTTGCCCGGCCCATTCTTCAGCCGCATCAAGCGATTCGAATTCGGCCACAATCAGGCTACCTGAAAAACCGTGTTCGCCGTCGGGCAGGGGGCAGGGGCCGGCCAATACCAGCCTGCCGGCCTCTTGCAGGGCTTTCAGCCTGGCCAAATGTGCCTCGCGGGCGGCCAGGCGGGCTTCGGTGGAATCGGCAACATCTGAGGCCATCAGCATAAACAGCATTTTATATCCCTTCAATGTGGGTGTGGTTTGGGGATAATCAAGGAAGTGCCAATCTTAAAGCAAATACGGCGATTCTGCACTTAAATATCGCTGAATCAAGCCGCATCATCCTATCTTGGCAACAGTGCACTCAGGCAGGCTACCTGAAAATTTCAAATAGCCGTGTTCCGTTAAATAATTAAAAAATGTTTCATTCCTGTATAGAAAATGGGGGCAAATGGCAGAAATGGCTTGGCATAAATAGGAAATAAACGATATGATACCTAGGTTTAAAGAATTTAATCCGTTGCGCGTTAGGCCGAATCGGGCTGGGAGATTGCTTGCGTCAGCCTGTATTCTTCTGTTAGCTCAGAAGCTTAACGAGCATTACTTTAAGGTTGTAAGGGGGATTTGATGTTTTGTAAGCAGTATAAAATGAAGCTGATTGCCGCTTCTCTGGGTTTGGTTGCTTCGGTTCACGCTTATGCCGCGATGGGCGGCATGCAGGTGCATTCGCGCCTGAACGAGCCTTTTTCCGCCACTGTGGTGGTAACCGGCGACGAAGCCCGCGCACTGGCCGGCTCGGCCAAGCCTACCATCAACGGCGCAAACCTGAACGCCACGGTTACCCGCCAAGGTGCCGACCGGGCCGTTATCCGCTTGCGTTCCAGCGCGCCGATTAAAGAGCCGGTGATGACATTCTGGCTCGGCGTGGGCAACCAAAACCATCAATATACCGCCATGCTGGATCCCCGCGACTACCAGCATCCCGATGCCGCTGCCAACCACACGCGTCGCGAACGCCGTGCCGAAGCCGAACCGAGCCGCCGCCGCTCCTCCCGGCATCAAGAACGCGCCGGCCGCCGCGAAGCACCGGTGCAGATTCAAGGCAGAAGCTATCAGATTAAAGACGGCGAACTGCTGGTGGATATTGCCGAACAAGTTAAACCCTCCGGCATGACCCTGCGCCAAACCATCAATGCGCTGGTGGCTGCCAATCCGCGCGCCTTCCGCAACGGCAATCCGGACTTGATGTATCGCGGCGCCACTTTGATTATTCCCGATGCGGCCACTCTGCGCCGTTTGGCACATAACCCGCCGCGCCGCGTGACCACTTCATCCGAACGTGCCGCCGCCGATACCGCGCCGGCTGTTCAACAACCGCCGGTAACCACCGCGCCGACTCCGCCGGTGGAAACCAAACCTGCAGCCTCAGTGCAGCAGCCGGTTACCCCGCCGCCCGCTCCCCCTGTGGAACCCGCCCAGCCGCCGCAGCCTGCTGTGCCGCCGGCAGTGAGTGAACCTGTGGCCGAAGTGCCTGCTTCAAACGTATTGCCGGCAGATCAGGCCGAAGTGGTGGCCAGCATGCCCGAACAGGCTTCCGACATGATGGTTTCCGAGCCGGTAGTCGAGCCTGCTCCGCCTGTGGTGGCTCCGCCTGTAGTAGAAGAGCCGCCGATGGAAGAAGAAGGCATGGACATTATGCAGATGGCCATGTATGGCGGTGGCGGCCTCTTGGTATTGGGCGGTTTGGCTTATCTGCTGCTAAACCGCCGCCGCAAAGGTGCAGCACCTAAGCGCGGCCGGACAGCGGTTGATGAGGAAGATGATGACGACGACGATCTGTATTTCGAAAGCGTTACCGACCATTCCGACAGTATTGCCGCCGCGCCCATCGCGCCTGCCGCACCGGCTCCCCAGCCTGCGCCGGCCGCTCCCGTTGCCCCGCAGCCAACGGTGAGTGAAGAAGACTTGGGCTTGGATTTGAGCCATTTGGACGAACAGCAGCAGCTGGGCAGCACGCCCAGCACTACTGAAGCCGCCCAGCAGGCAGAAGCTGATGACTGGAGCTGGCTGGCCCAGGCCGAAGAAGAACCGGCCGCGCCCGCCCAAGCAGCCGCCCCGGCCGCGCCTGTGGCGGAAACTCCGGCCGCAGAAGACGAATGGCTGAACTTCGGCAGCGAAGAGCCGGCCGATGTGGGCGCTCCGGTGGAAGCTGCGTCGGCTGCCGCTCCGGCAGAAACGGCCGAGGGTTTGGATTGGGTGTTGGACGAAACCCCGGCTGCCGTGCCGCAGTCTTTCCAAACCGAGCCCGCGCCGACCGTTGATTTCGACGTGCCAGCCCAGCCGGAAGCCCCGGCAGTGGAAGATACCGCGCTGTCTTTCGAGATGCCGGAACTGGATTCAGCCAGCCCGCAGCAAGAAGAAGCGCCTGCCGCTTCCAACACGATGGATTTCAATTTGGATTTCGACACGCCGTCTGCTCCGGCAGCCGAGCCTGTTGTTGAGACTGCTCCGGCAGCCCAGCCTGCCGCCGTGGCGGACGAGCCCGCTGTGGCCGGCCCGCTGCCGAAAGAGGCGCTGGAAGCCAAATTGGAACTGGCTAAGATGTATCTGGAAATCGACGACGCCAACACCGCCCGCCAGACCCTGCTGGAACTGATTAACGAATCGGAAGGCAGCAGCATTCAGGCACAGGCACAGGCACTGTTGAACGACATCGGCCACTGATTTTAGCTCCGCTGAAGCTGATGCTTTCAGGTAGCCTATCCCAACCCGGGCAGCATTGCCCGGGTTTTTGCAACCAGGCATTTATGCAGGCTTGGTGTGCAGCGGTTAGGCAGAAATAAGACAAAATAGCGAATGAACTGAAGTTTTTATACGGCGCTAGCTTGCCTCGCCGTATCGGTGTAAGTTTATTTCACGATACGGGTTTGCGCTTCGCCGCCTTATGCCGCAGAGCATTAACCCGCTATCAGGCTACCTGAAAAATTTCCACGCCAACCAAACCAGCAAACGCCTCCCCCTTACTGCGCCACTTTTTATGCCTTCTCCCGCCCCGCAACGCCGCGCCTTGTTTGTCAGCTACGACGGCAGCCGATTTTTCGGCTGGCAGAAACAGGCCGACGGCATCACCACCGTGCAGAACGCCTTGGAAAACGCCCTGAGCGCGATTGCCCAAGAGCCGATAAGCGTTATCACCGCCGGCCGTACCGATACCGGCGTGCACGCCACGGCGCAGGTGGTGCACTTCGATTCCGCCGCCCGCCGGCCGGAGCAGGCTTGGGTGCGCGGCGTGAATGCGCACCTGCCCGAAGGCGTGGCGGTGTGGCAGGTGCGCGAAGTGGCGCCGCAGTTTCATGCCCGCTTCGACGCCTGCGGCCGGCGCTACCGCTATCTGCTGCAATCGGCGCCGGTGCGCTCGCCGCTGCTGGCCGCCCGCGCAGGCTGGACGCATTACGCGCTGGATATCGAAGCCATGCGCCAAGCTGCCGCGCTGCTGGTGGGCGAACACGATTTTTCCAGCTTCCGCGCCGCCGAGTGCCAGGCCAAATCACCGGTGAAAACCCTATACAGCGTGTCGCTGCACGGCACGCCCGAGCTGCTGGCGGTGGATTTCCACGGCAACGCTTTTTTGCACCACATGGTGCGCAACATCATGGGCGCGCTGGTGTATGTGGGCTGCGGCAAGCTGGCCGTGCCCGAGTTCGCCGATTTGCTGGCTGCCCGCAGCCGCCGCCTGGCGCCACCTACCTTTATGCCCGACGGGCTCTACCTCACCGGCGTGGACTACCCGCCGCAATGGGGCGTGCCCACGCCGCCGCTGCCCGCCTGGCTGTTTCCTGATTTATAACGTTTGCCGTGTTTGCAACGAGATAAACGCATGACTTTAACCTTGATGTTCCGCGAATATTGCAGCCTGTGCCACCAGATGCGCGCCGCCTTGCAGCCCTATCAGGCCGAATACGGTTTTGAACTGCAAGTGTTGGATGTGGACGACGATCCCGGGCTGGAAGCGCGCTATAACGAGCTGGTGCCGGTGCTGCTGCACGGCGGCGAGGAAATCTGCCACTGGCATTTAGACGAAGCCAAGCTGCTGGCCGTGCTGCAAAACGCAAAGGCTACCTGAAAACATAGTGGATTAACAAAAATCAGGACAAGGCGACGAAGCCGCAGACAGTACAGCTAGTACGGCAAGGCGAGGCAACGCAGTCCTGGTTTTTGTTAATTCACTATATCTGCCGCCCGTCCGGAAGGCTACCTGAAAGGAATCCCGATGCCGAAAATCAAAATCTGCGGCCTCACCCGCCCGCAAGACGCGCAAGCCGCCGCCGAGCTGGGCGCCGATGCCGTCGGCCTGGTGTTTTACCCGCAGAGCAAGCGTTATGTGAGCGTGCCGCAGGCGCGGGAAGTGGTGGCGGCGCTGCCGCCGCAGGTGGCTAAGGTGGCGCTGTTTGTGAACGCATCGGCGGAAAGCGTCCGTGCGGTGCTGGCACAGCTGCCGATTGATATATTGCAGTTTCACGGCGACGAGCCGCCGGAGTTTTGCTGCCAGTTCGGCAAGCTTTATTGGAAGGCGGTGCGCGTGCGGCAGGCGCGGGATATTGCCGATGCCGCCGCCCGCTATGCCGATGCTGCCGCGCTGCTGCTGGATGCGCACATCGAAGGCCAATACGGCGGCACGGGGCAATCGTTCGATTGGCGCCTGCTGCCGGAGAGCATGCCGCTGCCGTGGATTCTGTCGGGCGGGCTGAACGCGGACAATGTGGCGGAAGCCGTGCGGCAAACCGGCGCGGCGTGGCTGGATGTGTCCAGCGGGGTGGAGCGGGCGCCGGGCATCAAGAGCCGGGATTTGATGGCGCGATTTGTGCGGCAGGCGCGCGAGGAGTGATTGGCAAATGGTGCGGGAAATAGAGAGGCTACCTGAAAATTTCAGGTAGCCTTTATCGTGTGTGGCGGTTGGGCGCTGCCGGCTTAGCGCGGCAGGATTTTCTTGGCGGCTTCCACGCCCCAATACACGGCTTCTTCCATTACGGAATAGCTGCTCAGGTCGCTGTGGGCGAAGAGGAGGCGGGAGCGGTGTTGGCGCAGTTGGAGTAGGGTTTCTTGGGTGAGGTAGCCGGGCGTAGGCACGCTCATGCCGTGGCCGCGCACGCCGATATCTACGGCGGACACGTGCTGCCAGAAGCCGGGGCCGTAGGCTTGGATGAGGTCTTGCGCGGCGTGTTCGAGCAGCTCTTCTTCGCCGGCTTTGAGCAGCCAGCGGCGGATTTCGGAGGGGCTGTCGTGGTTGAGGGCGGTGTAGGCGGTGAAGATGCTGCGTTCGGGTTTGGCGGTGCGGATGAGCTGGTTGGTGGAAACGACGTAGCCGAGGCCGCGGCTGCCATATACGACGTTGTCCCAAGCGAGCTCGCTGTGTTGGGCTTCTTTGGGGAAGCTGTGCAGCACGAAATTGCTCACCAGCCAGGGGGCGTAGGCGGGCAGGTTGAGCGAGAAGCCGTAGCGCTGGGGCTGGGCGATGATGCGGGCGGCCACCATCAGGGGCATGGCGCAGATGACGTGTTGGGCGCGGATGAGGGCGGTGTGGCCGCTTTGGTTGTGGCGCAGGATCACGGCTACGTCTTCACCGGTTTCGCTGATTTGCAGGGCGGTGGCATCTAGAGCGGTGGGCTGGGGGAAGGCGAGCTCGGGGTTTTCAGGTAGCCTTTCGATGGTTTGTAGGCGGATGTGGTGGCGGATGGCTTCGGAGAGGTGGGCGAGGCCGTCGGGCCAGGTGAGCACGGCTTCGTTGGTGTGGCCGCGGGCGGTGAAGTAGTGCAGGCCGGCGAAGGCGGATACTTGCTCGATGCCTTGGCCGTAGTCGTCGCGGCAGCAGTAGTCGAGATACCAGAGCAGGCCGGGGGAGCGGTAGTTTTCCTGCTTGAGCCAGGCGGCGAAGGTGAGTTGGTCGAGGCGGCGCCATTCTTCGTCGGCGGAGGAGAGGGCAACGGGGATGGTGAAGATTTTGAGGCCGTCGCGGCCGCGGGCGGTGCGCAGGCGTTCGACCAGGGCGTGGAAGCGGCGGCTGTCGGCGTCTTCTTGCGGCAGCAGGGAGTATTGCCAGCGTTTTTGGTAGAGCAGGCGTTCGGTGGGGGCGTAGACGAGGTCGGTTTCGCGATAAACGGGCTCGGGCTCGCCGATGCCGCTGAGCAGGATGCCGAGGTCGGCGAGCAGCTGGCGCACATAGATGCTTTCCAGCGAGGGCAGGGCGAGATAGTGGGCGGCGGAGGGGGCGGAAAGGCTACCTGAAACATAGGCGGCGTTGTTGCCGTTGCGCTCGATGCCTTCGGCGAGGAGGAAGTTGTTTTGGCCATGCTTGGCGAGATACCAGGCGGCGGAAAGGGCGGCGGCGCCGCTGCCGAGGATGAGGGTGTGGCAGCGGTGTTCGGATTGGGGCTCGAGGGGAACTTGGCCGTTGCGCAACTGGTGGCCGAAGGGCAGGCCGATGCGGTTGATGTGCACGCTCGGGCGGCGCTGGAGGTGTTGGTAGCCTAAGCGGGAGGCAGCTGCGGCGGCGGAAAGGGCGGCGGCGCTGCCGAGCAGTTGGCGGCGGGTGAGTTTCATTTTTTTCAGGTAGCCTCGGCGGGAGGCGGGGCGAGGGAGGAGATAACAAAATGTCGGGCATGAACGCCCGACCTACGGTTTTTATTTTTCAGGTAGCCTTTTATGCAGAGGCTACCTGAAAAAGTTTGGCAACAATAGATGCGGTGCAAACAGTCTTATTCTGACGGTTCTTGTTCGTTGCCGCTGTGCCGTTTGCCCTGCCCGGCCTGACGTTTTTGGCGCAGCTCTTGCAGCTTGGCGTGGAAGAATTGGCTGCGGCGGCGTTTGCGCTGCCAGAAGTAGAGCAACACCAGGGCGCCGATGCCGATGAGCACGAACAGGATGTGCTGGAACTGGTGCGCCTTCATCAGCAGCCAGTCTTTGTTGGCGGCGCCGTAGTGGCCGAGATACACCCAGGCGGGCACGGAAATGAGCGAGGCGAGGCCGTCCATCAGCAGCCAGCGCCAAAAGGAAACCTTGCCGCTCATGCCGGCGGTGATGAAGATGGGCGTGCGCAGGCCGGGCAAGAAACGCGCCACAAACAACACCCAGCTGCCGTGTTTGTCGAACTTTTCCTGCACTTGCAGGTAGCGGTGCGGCGGCATCAGGCGTTTGATGAAGCGGGCTTTGAGGATGCGGTCGCCATACGTGTGGCCGAGCATGAACATCATGCCGTCGCCGGTGAGCACGCCGAGCATGCCCACCACCACCATAATATGCGCATTGCTGTGGCCGAGGCCGGAAATCACGCCGCCGGCAATCAAGGTGATGTCTTCGGGAATTGGGATGCCGAAGCCGCAGGCAACCAACACCACGAATACGGCCGCATAGCCGTATTGGGTGAACAAGGCTTCTAGGATATCAAGCATGGTGAGGGGTGTTCCTGTGAAACGGCGTTATTTTTGACGGATGCTCTCGGCAATGCGTTCGGCGCAGCGCTGCGCCAGCTTGGTGTCGCGGGCTTCCACCATCACGCGCACCACCGGCTCGGTGCCGGATGCGCGCAGCACCACGCGGCCGTGCTCGGCCAGCTCGGTTTCCACCGATTGCAGGGCGGCGGCGGAGGCAGATTGCCAATCCTGCCCTTTGCTGATGCGCACATTAATCATAGTTTGCGGGAAGGGCAGCCAATCCACGGCGGCGGCCAAGTCCTGATCCAGCGTTTGCAGCGCGGCCAACACTTGCAGCGCGGCGATGGTGCCGTCGCCGGTGTTGTGTTTGTCGAGGCAGAGGATGTGGCCGCTGGCTTCGCCGCCGAGCTGCCAGCCGCGCTGTTGCAACTGCTCCAGCACATAGCGGTCGCCCACTTTGGCGCGGGCAAATTCGATTCCTTGTTGCGATAAGGCCAGCTCCATCGCCATATTGGTCATCACCGTGCCGGCCACGCCGCCGGTGAGCGTGCCGGTTTTGCTGCGGGCGCGGGCGATCACGTAAATCAGCGAATCGCCGTCGTACACTTTGCCTTGTTTGTCCACCATCATCAGGCGGTCGCCGTCGCCATCCAGCGCGATGCCGTAGTCGGCTTCGTTTTGCAGCACGGCGGCTTGCAGGGTTTTGGTGTAGGTGGCGCCGCATTTGTGGTTGATGTTGAAGCCGTTGGGCTGATTGCCTATTTCGATCACGTCGGCGCCGAGCTCGTGGAATACTTTGGGCGCCACGTGGTAGCCGGCGCCGTTGGCGGTGTCCACCACCAGTTTGAGGCCGCGCAGGTTCATGTTGGCGGGAAAGGTGGATTTGCAGAATTCGATGTAGCGGTCGTCGGCGCCGCTCACGCGTTTGGCGCGGCCGAGCAGGTCGGAGGAAACGGTGTGCATTTCCTGCTCCAGCTGCTGTTCGATTTCCTGCTCGATTTCGTCGGAGAGCTTGATGCCGTCTTCGGTGAAGAATTTGATGCCGTTGTCGGCGTAGTGGTTGTGTGAGGCGGAAATCATCACGCCGGCGGAAAGGCGCAGGGCGCGGGTGAGATAGGCCACACCGGGGGTGGGCAGCGGGCCGGTTTGGATCACATTCACGCCGGCGGCGGTGAAGCCGGCCACCAGCGCGGTTTCCAGCATATAGCCGGAAATGCGGGTGTCTTTGCCGATGAGCACGGTGGGTTTGTGTTCGTCGTCGCGCTTGGTGAGCACCTGGCCGGCGGCGTAGGCCAGCTTCAAAACGAAATCGGGCGTAATCGGAAATTTGCCCACTTCGCCGCGCACGCCGTCGGTGCCGAAATATTTTTTTGCCATCGCGAAAATCCTTTGCAGTTGCCGCTTTGCGGGTGGAATGGGCGAATTGTAAAGCAGCGTTCGGGCTTGCGCCAGCGTTGTGGCGGTTAAATCGGGCAAACCTGCTTTGGGGAAAGGGTTTTTGGCGGTTTGGCGGGGCGAAGGCTACCTGAAAAATCTAGGCGGCGGTTTGAATGCGCCCGGCAACAGGCAAACGGGTTTTCAGGTAGCCTCACACCACGTGGCGGATGGCTACCTGAAAAAGGGAAATCCCGTTTGCAAGCGAAGTGGGGGAAGGCTGCTTTAGATGGCGCGGATGATTTTTTGCTTCGCAGAAACTCAGCCTTGACTAGGCCAAGACATCATTTTCAGGTGGACTCAACACCAAATAAAGGCTACCTGAAAATTTTGCGGCACACTGTTTAGCGTACGATTTCCGCCAGCGGCCAGCGTGGGCGAACGCTGAAGCCGGCGGCGGCTTGGGCGGCTTGCAGGTGCATGGCGCCGGCGAAGGCGATCATGGCGCCGTTGTCGGTGCACAGCGGCAGCGGCGGGAAATAGGTGCGCACGGCTTCGGGCGGGCTCTTGGGGCCGGAGCGCACTTGCAGCGCGGAAAGCTCGGTGCGCAGCTTCCAGTTGGCGCCCACGCCGCCGGCCACCACCAGCGTGCGGTAGCCGGTGTGCAGTAGGGCTTGGCGCGATTTGGCGAGCAACACATCCACCACGGCGTCTTGGAAGGCGCGGCAGATGTCGTTGCGCACGGCATCGGGCAGGCCGCCGCCGTGATCGGTGCGCACGGTTTGCACGGCGGTGAGCACGGCGGTTTTGAGGCCGGAAAAGCTCATTTGCAAATCGTGCGAATGCAGCATAGGGCGCGGGAAGCTGAAGGCGTCGGGGCGGCCGAGGCGGGCGAGGCGGGCGAGTTCGGAGAGCTTGGCGCCGCCTGGGTAGGGCAGGCCGAGCAGCTTGGCGGTTTTGTCGAAGGCTTCGCCGGCAGCGTCGTCCACGCTTTCGCCCAGCAGCTCGTAATCACCGATGCCGCGCACGGCCATGAATTGGGTGTGCCCGCCGGACACGAGCAGGGCGACGAAGGGGAAGGCGGGCTTGTCGTCGGCCAAAAGCGGGGAGAGCAGGTGGCCTTCGAGATGATGCACGGGGATAACGGGCTTGCCCAGCGAGAAGGCGAGGGCGTTGGCAAAGGCGCTGCCGGCCAAAAGCGCGCCGCCGAGGCCGGGGCCCTGGGTGTAGGCGACGGCATCGATATCGGCATAGTTTTTACCGGCTTCGCGCAGGCAGGCTTGGGTGAGCGGCACGAGGCGGCGGATGTGGTCGCGGCTGGCCAGCTCGGGTACCACGCCGCCGTATTCGGCGTGCATGGCCATTTGGGTGTGCAGTTGGTTGCCAACGAGGCCGTGTTCGGTGCTGTAGAGCGCCACGCCGGTTTCGTCGCAGGAAGATTCGATGCCGAGAACGAGCATATATAAGGCTACCTGAAAAATATCGGCGGCAATGCCGAAGTGGGAAAGGCATTATTTTAGCGGCAATGCCGGGCGGGGGCTATGTGCGACATAATGAGGCTACCTGAAAGCGATGTCTTGGCATAGCCAAGGCTGAGTTTCTGCGAAGCTAAAGCGTCAGCTTCAACGAGGTGGACCGATGTTTTGGCGAAACCGAGGCTGAAGTTTCTGCGAGGCGAAAATTTTTGGCAGCAGATGTTGGCTTATTTGAAGAAACGAACAGCGGCGGCAAAAATATGCCACCCGATAAGTGCGGAAACGGGGATTGTTGTTTTTTTGCACACGCTAAATCGGCTTGCGGAAACGGGTTTTACTATCGCGCGCTCCGGCGTAATGCAAAAATATGCAAAGGAAAGCAGTGCAGTATATTGGCATGAAAAATATATATTTTTTGGCTATAACGATAGAAACACCCCGTTATTGGGGCGGAATATGTTAATTAATGCTCGGCCGGGCGCAGCTTTTTGCCGGCGGCCGGGCGCAGCGGCAGGAAGCCGGATTAGGATAATTGCGTTGCCAGCGGCGGGCAAACGGCGGATAATGCGCAGCAATTCTTAATTGGAATTTATCTGTGCGACGGCTAGAGGTCCGCAGATAGGGAATTTTTAAAGTTATAACTTGAATTTGTTTAGAGGTAATTCAACATGAAAAAATCTTTGTTTGCCGCTGCCCTGATGTCTCTGTTCTTGGCTGCTTGTGGTGGCGAAGCTCCGGCTCCCGCTGCTTCTGACGCTTCTGCTGCTTCCGCCGCTTCTGAAGCTGTAATGGCTTCTGAAGTTGCCGGTGCCGCTTCTGCCGTAGAACAGGCTGCTTCTGAAGCTACTTCTGCTGTTGAAGGCGCTGCTTCTCAGGCTACTGCTGCTGTTGAAGGTGCTGCTTCTGAAGCTACTGCTGCTGTTGAAGGTGCTGCCAGCTCTGTTAAGTAATCCAGCGGTTACTTGAAAACTTAAAGCCTTGCCGATGTGCAAGGCTTTATTTTTGCCTGCCGCCTGCCTGCTGATTTGGGTTCAGCATGGCGGCGGCAGTGTTTTTGTAGTGGATTAACAAAAACCAGTACGGCGTTGGCTCGCCTTGCCGTACTGCTTGTACTGTCTGCGGCTCGCCGCCTTGTCCCGATTTTTGTTAATCCACTATAAGTGTCCGCTTTGCCAAACATTGGCCGGATTTGCGATAAAATCGGCCGCTTGATCAAACAGGAAAACGGCGGGAACGGCAAATGATTCGGGGCGGATTGTGGTGGTGGATAGCGGGTGTGCTGCTGGCATTTGGTTTGCCGGCAGCACATTTTGCTGCTGTTGCCTCTGCTTCGGTGGTGCTGCTGGCTTTGCTCGGCTGCTGGCAGCGGGCACGCGGGGCGTGGTGTTTGCTCTTGGGTTTGCTCTACGGCGTGTGGCGGGTGCAGCTGGCGCTGGCGCAGCAGTGGCCGGCCGAGCCGGAGTTTCAGCGGGTGCGGCTGGATTTTCAGGTAGCCTCGGTGGCGGAGGTGTCGGCGCAGGCGGTGCGCTTTGAGGCTTGGGCGGAAACGGAGGAGGGGTGGCGCTACCGGCTGCTGGTGTCCGACCGGCAGCTGCGCGAATGGCGGCCGGGCAGCCGCTGGCGGATGACGGTACGGGTGCGGCCGACGGTGGGCGAGCGCAATGCAAACGGCTTCGACCGCGAGGCATGGGCGCTCAGCCGGCGCATCGACGGCATCGCTTCGGTGGCGCGTGAACGGGCAGAACTGGCGCCGGACACGGGCTGGCAGGCGCGTTGGCAAAACTGGCGCCGGACACGGGCTGGCAGGCGCGTTGGCAAAACTGGCGTTACAACCGGCAGCAGGATTGGCAGCAGGCGGCGCAGGAATATCCCAACGGCGCGGCGCTGATGCAGGCTTTGGGCGGCGGCGGATACGGCGGGCTGGCGGACGAGCATTGGCAGTCGTTCCGCAACTTGGGCATCAATCATTTGATCAGCGTGTCTGGGCTGCACATCGGCATGGTGGCGCTGGCGGCGGCTTGGTTGGCGCGGCTGGTGCTGCTGCAGCTGCCGTTGGCGGAGCCGCGCCGTTGGTATTTGGCGGCGGGCTTGGCGGCGGCGTTGTTTTATTCGGCGCTGGCGGGCTTCGGCGTGCCGATTCAGCGCAGCCTGCTGATGCTGGCGGTGTTTGCCTGGCAGTGGTATCGGCGCGGCAGCCCGCAGCCTTGGCGGGCGTGGGGCTGGGCGCTGGCGGCGGTGTTGCTGTTCGACCCGCTTTCGGCTTTGAGCGTGGGCTTTTGGTTTTCCTTCGGCACAGTGGCGGCGCAGAGTGGTGCGCGGGCGATACGGCTTGGGAGTGGGACGGAGTGCATTTTGAGTTTCTCACGCCGCCGCGCAGCCCGGAGGCGGACGATAATGAGCAAAGCTGCGTGCTGCGCGTGGTGGCGGGCGGGCAGGCGCTGCTGATTGGCGGGGATTTGGGCGTGGCGGGCGAGCGCTGGCTGGTGGGGCAATATGGCGATTCGCTGCGCAGCCAGCTGCTGGTGTTGGGGCATCATGGCAGCCGTTCGTCTTCTTCGTCGGCTTATTTGAACACGGTGGCGCCGGAAGCGGCGGTGGCGGCCAACGGCTTTGCCAATTCCTACGGCCATCCGGCTGAAATCGTGCGCCACCGGCTTTCGGCGCACGGCATTCGGCTCTACACCACGGCGCGCGGCGGGCAGCTGGATTTTGTGTTGGGGAAAAACGGGGAAATGCGGCCGCGGCGGCTGGGCAGGCGGTTTTGGCATCGCAAGCCGTTTGAGGAGTGAGTGTTTTCAGGTAGCCTGTTGGGAGTGGTTGGAGGCTACCTGAAAAACAGGGAAGGTGTAAGATTGTCGTATTGAAGCTAATTTTATTTTTAGAAAGGGAAGAATATGCGAGCTTGGGCTTGTTGGCTGGCGGTTGGCTTGGCTGTTGTGCTGCCGTGGCAGGCGGTGGCGCAGGGTGTACGTTTGCAGCAGCGGGAAGTGGTGGCGCAGGAAACCGCGCAGCAGGCGATGGAACGGATTTCGAAGAGCCGGAATATGCAGGTGTGGGATAGGCTGACGGCGGAGGAGTATCGGGAGATACCTGCGGGTAGGCGCGTTAGAGATAGGAATTTTTCGCGGCAGGCTGTGCCATTGAGAAGGATTGTGGGGATTCCGAGGGAGGATGTCCAATCAATAGAGTTGAAAGTGATTAACGGATTGCATCGTTATGAGATTGCTGTGTCGAGGCCTGAGGAAGTTAGCGCTGGAATAAGGCCAGGCAAAGCCAGTGCCATGATTTCTGAGGAATATTATGACCGAGCAACTGATTACGCCTATTATTCGATTGAACCGCAGGAATTTGATCGGGTTTTGGATATTATTGAGAATATGCAGGTTAAGGTTTATCCGCGGGACACTGATAGAGGGTATGACTACCGGATGGCTATCAGTATTAAATATAAAGATGGGCATACGGTTTATCTTGCTAGTGATGGGCTTTATTGGGCTCACAACCATACCCGGGGCTCGATTATCGGTTTGGGCAGAGAGCCTATCCATGTGGATTACAGCTTCAGAGATTTGAACATATTGTTTCAATATATTGACCCAAACATGATTATTTTCTCTACTCGGTATGGTTCTACGGCATTTTTCGATCAATGGGAAGCCGAGCGCCATCTGCCGCAGTAATCCCGGCATCATGCTAAATTTTCAGGTAGCCTCCAGAGGCTACCTGAAATCTTGTTTGCCGCCATCCCAACACGCCCCGCCGCGCCCGCCGCCCGTTTGCGGTACAATGTGCGCCCTCATTCTGTTCAATCAGGCTACCTGAAAGCGTCAGCTTCAACGGTTAAAACGATGTCTTGGCGCAGTCAAGGCTGAGTTTCTGCGAAGCTAAAGCCGCGTAGCTCCATCCATCCCGTCCCCAAGCCCGAAATATGACCGCCCCCGTTTACATCCCCCTGCGCCAACACACCGAATTTTCCATCACCGACGGCACCTTGCGCATCAAAGAGCTGGTGAAGAAGGCCGCCGCCTTCGGCCTGCCCGCGCTGGGCATCAGCGATTTGATGAACACCTTCGGCCTGGTGAAATTCTACAAAGCCTGCCGCGTCGCCGGCATCAAGCCCGTGGTGGGGGCGGATGTGTGGGTGGCCAACCCGGAAAACTCCGAGCAGCCCTTCCGCGCCATGCTATTGGTGCGCAACGAAGCGGGCTACCGCCGCCTGTGCGAGCTGCTCACCCGCGCCTATGTGGGCAGCGACCGCAACGTTGCCCACGCCGAGCTGGAGCCGCAATGGCTGGCCGAAGGCGGCAACGAAGGCCTGATTTGCCTCTCCGGCGCGCACCTGGGCGAAGTGGGCCGCCAGCTGATGAACGGCCACGCCGATGCCGCCCGCGCCGCTGCGCAGAAATACACGCAATGGTTTCCCAATGCTTTCTATCTGGAGCTGCAAAGGCTACCTGAAAAACCGGAATGGGAAACTTCGGTTTCAGGTAGCCTCAAACTGGCGGCCGAGCTGGATTTGCCCGTGGTGGCCACCCATCCGGCACAATTTCTCAACCCTGATGATTTCAAGGCGCACGACGCGCGCGTGTGCATTGCCGGCGGCTGGGTGCTGGCGGATAAGCGCCGCCCGCGCGAATTTGTGTCCGGCCAGTATTTTGCCTCGCCCGAAGAAATCACCGCCCGCTTTGCCGACCTGCCCGAAGCGTTGCAAAACACGGTGGAAATCGCCAAACGCTGCAACCTCACGCTCACGCTGGGCAAAAACTTCCTGCCGCAGTTTCCCACGCCCGAAGGCATGAGCCTGGACGACTACCTCGCCCACCTTGCCAACCAAGGCCTGCGCGAGCGGCTGGCCGCGCTCTATCCCGACGAGGCCGAGCGCGCACAAAAGCTGCCCGAATACCAGGCGCGGCTGGATTTTGAGTTGGGCACCATCGTGCAGATGGGCTTTCCGGGCTACTTCCTGATTGTGGCCGACTTCATCAACTGGGCGAAAAACAACGGCTGCCCGGTGGGCCCGGGGCGCGGCTCGGGCGCCGGCTCGCTGGTGGCCTATTCCTTAAAAATTACGGATTTAGACCCGTTGCGCTATGCGCTGCTGTTTGAGCGCTTCCTCAACCCCGAGCGCGTGTCGATGCCCGACTTCGATATCGACTTCTGCCAAAACAACCGCGGCCGCGTGATTGAATATGTGCGCCAAAAATACGGTTTCGAGGCAGTGAGCCAGATTGTTACCTTCGGCACGCTGTCTTCCAAAGCCGTGATCCGCGACGTGGGGCGCGTGCTGGAGCTGCCCTTCGGCGTGTGCGACAAGCTTTCCAAGCTGATCCCGCTGGAAGCCAACAAGCCGCTGAGCCTAGGAAAGGCGATGGAGGCCGAGCCGGAAATCGCCAAGGTGTTGGAAGAGGAAGAGGCCGAAGAGCTGATGGAGCTGGCCAAAAAGCTGGAAGACCTCACGCGCGGCCTGGGCATGCACGCCGGCGGTGTGTTGATTGCGCCGGGCAAGATTTCCGATTTCTGCCCGGTGTATCAGGCCGACGAATCCGCCTCGCCCGTGTCGATGTATGACAAGGGCGACGTGGAAGACATCGGGCTGGTGAAGTTCGACTTCCTCGGCCTGCGCAACCTCACCATCATCGAAATGGCGCAGGCGTTCATCGCCCAAACCACTGGCGAGCATATCGACATCAACCACATCGATTTAGACGATCAGCAGGCCTACGAAGTGTTCCGCAAGGCCAACACCACGGCCGTGTTCCAGTTTGAATCCACCGGCATGAAAAAGATGCTGGCGCAGGCCAACACCACTAAGCTGGAAGAAATCATCGCCTTTGTGTCGCTCTACCGCCCCGGCCCGATGGACCTGATTCCCGACTTTATCGCCCGCATGAAGGGCGCGCACTTCAAATACATGCACCCGCTGCTCGAGCCCGTGTTGCAGCCCACCTACGGCATCATGGTGTACCAAGAGCAGGTGATGCAGGCGGCGCAGGTAATCGGCGGCTATTCGCTCGGCGGCGCGGATTTATTGCGCCGCGCCATGGGCAAGAAAAAGCTGGAAGAAATGGTGAAACACCGCGCGATTTTCGCTGAAGGCGCGGCCAAGCGGGGCATCAGCCAGGAGAAGGCCGACGAAATCTTCGACTACATGGAAAAATTCGCCGGCTACGGTTTCAATAAATCCCACGCCGCCGCCTATGCGCTGGTGGCCTACCAAACCGCTTGGCTCAAAGCGCACTATCCCGCCGAATTCATGGCCGCCACCATGTCGAGCGAATTGGACAACACCGACCAGCTCAAGCTCTTCTACGACGACGCCCGCGATAACGGCATCCGCTTCCTGCCGCCCGATGTCAACCATTCCGGCTACCACTTCCAGCCCAACGCCCAACGCCAAATCCGCTACGCGCTCGGCGCCATCAAAGGCACCGGCGAAGCTGCGGTGGAAGCCATCGTGGCGGCGCGGGAAGCCGGCGGCGCGTTTACCAGCCTGTTTGATTTCTGCGAACGCGTGAGCCGCCAGCACATCAACCGCCGCACCATCGAAGCCCTGGTGCGCGGCGGCGCCTTCGACAGCATCGAGCCCAACCGCGCCCGCCTGCTCGCCAACATCGACCTGGCCATGAGCAACGCCGAACAGCAGGAAGAAAACGCCAACCAAGGCGGCCTCTTCGATATGGTGGAAGACGCGATTGCGCCACTGGAAATGACAGACGTGCCAGCCTGGGGAGAAGCCGAGCTCCTGGCCGAAGAAAAACAAGCCATCGGCTTCTATTTTTCCGGCCACCCCTTCGGCCCTGCCGAAAAAGAAGTGCGCCAGTTTGCCCCCGCGAAACTGTCGCAGCTCAAGCCCAACGACAACGTGCGCGTGGCCGGCTTCGCCACCGCTGTGCGCAGCATGGTGGGCAAGCGCGGCAAAATCGCCTTCGTTACGCTGGAAGACACCGGCGGCAAAGCCGAAGTGATGATTAGCGGCGAAACGCTCGAACAGCTCGGCCGCGACACCCTGCGCGCCGACCAAGTGCTGATTGCCGAATGCCGCATCAGCAAAGACGACTACGGCGGCGAAGACGGCCTGCGCATCATCGCCAACCGCCTCTACACCCTGCAAGAAGCCCGCAGCCACTACGCCCGCGCGCTCACCCTACACCTTTCCCCGCAGCACGACATCCGCCGCCTGGCCGAGCTGCTGCAACAGGGCGGCGAAGGCAAACGCGTCCCCCTGCGCCTGCATTATGCCAACGGCAAAGCCGCCGGCGAGCTCATCCCCGACGGCCGCTGGCAGCCCTGCCTGAACACCGAGCTGCTCGAAGCGCTGGTGTCGCTGCTCGGCGAGCGGCAAGTGAGTGTGAGCTGGTAGAGGCTACCTGAAAAAACCGGTGCAGGTTGGGTTAGTTGGCAAGCTGTAATCCAATATCTGCTTCTTTATGTTGGATTACGCCTGCGGCTAATCCAAGCTCCATTTGCCGCGGCCATCAATCATTAATCATTCCACCATTTTCCGTACAAGGGGCGGCCGAAATGCGCCAGCACCGCAATCATGCAGATTTCGATGGAAACAGACCAATAAATGTGCCCCATGATTTCGCTGAAATGCTCGGCAAAATTCAAGTTCCACAGCCAACCTGTTGCGCCGTCGGCATATTTCGGATTGCGGAAGCCGAAGGCGGGAATCAGCAGGCCGTGCATCACCAGCGTGATGATGATGCCGTACAACGCACCCCACCACAAACGCATCTTCGACCAATACATCGATCCGACTACATAAACCAAAGCGAAGGCAAAGCTAAACAGCCAGTGGTATAAAGTAACCGCACCCAAAACGTGCACGCCCTGATAGGTATAGTCTAAAGAATGCTGGTTGATGCCCAGCCAGCCCAACCAGGCGTCGATATGCGCCCCCGGCGGGGAAATTTCGCCCGGCATGCGCGGCGGGGTATTCACTTCCGAGCCCCACTTGACCAAAGAGCTGATAAAGCCGCCGATTAAAGTAGTCCACACGATAACTTGGCGGTTTTGTTTGTCCGAAAAATTCATAGCATTCCCTTTTTTAAAAAGTAAAATTTTCAATACACTAGCAAAGGTTTTCTCTTGTTGGTGAGCGGTATTATACATAGACAGCACAAAGATGTGCGGGCTTGAGGGGTGAATATATTTTCAGGTAGCCTGCTGCCCGTTTGGCAACTGGTTGGACAAAGCGGGGCGGCGGGGTATAATCAGCGGGCAATTAGTCGGGGTGCTGCGCAAAGCGGCTGAGAGGATACCCGTTGTACCTGATCCGGTTAGCACCGGCGTAGGGAACTAACTATGGCGGATGATGGAACCATCGCGGCGTTGGCTTGCCGGGTTGCGCTTGGAATCGAATCTGCCGGCATCCGAAGGCGAAGCTGCCTTTTTCTCAGTGCGTGTTGTGTGCCCCGGCCTAAGTTGCCGGGTTTTTTGTGGCCATGTGCGGCGCGGAGGCCCGGCTGGTTTTGCAAACGAACAACTGGGAGCAGGCATCAAATGGAACAAGATCAAGGCGGTAAACTTTCGGCGGGCGCTTCGGCGCTGATTTGGTTTGGGGCGGCGGTGTCGGTGGCGGAAATCCTCACCGGCATGCTGTTTGCGCCGCTGGGCTGGCGCATGGGGCTGTTGGCGGTGGCCGTCGGCCATGTGATTGGCGGGGTGTTGTTTTACCTGGCCGGGCTGATTGGGGCGCAAACGGGGCGCAGCGCGATGGAAACGGTGCAGCTTTCCTTCGGGCGGCGCGGCTCGCTGCTGTTTGCGGCGGCGAACGTGGTGCAGCTGGTGGGCTGGACGGCGATTATGATTTTCACCGGGGCGCAGGCTGTGGCGGCGCTCACGGCGGGCTGGAGCGGGGCGCAGGCCGGGTGGTGCATTATCATCGGCATGCTGATTTTGCTGTGGCTGCGTATTGGGATGCGCAATTTCAGCAAAATCAATGTGGTGTCGATGAGTACGCTGTTTTTGCTCACGCTGTGGCTGAGTTTTCAGGTAGCCTCGGGCGAGCCGGCGGCGGCTGTGCAGCAATCGGAAGCGATGAGCTTCGGGCTGGCGGTGGAGCTGGCGGCGGTGATGCCGCTGTCGTGGCTGCCGCTGGTGTCGGACTACACGCGGCGTGCGGCTAAGGCGCGCCCGGCCACGCTGGCGGCCACGCTGGCTTATTTCTGCACCAGCTCGTGGATGTATGCCATCGGTTTGGCGGCGGCGCTGTTTGCCGGCCAGAGCGAGATTGCGCCGATGCTGCAATATGCGGGGCTGGGCGCGGCGGGGATTGTGGTGGTGGTGTTGTCTACGGTGAGCACCACGTTTTTGGATGCGTATTCGGCGGGGGTGAGCGCCCATGCCATCAGTGGGCGCTTGGGCGAAATGGCGGTGGCGGCGGGGGTAACGCTGCTGGGCGTGCTGCTGGCGCTGCTGTTTGATGTGGGGCGTTTTGAGGCGTTTCTGTATTTTATCGGCTCGGTGTTTGCGCCGATGATTGCAGTGCAGATAGCGGATTATTTTGTGCTGAAACGTGCGCCGGCGGCGGGGGCGGTGGATTGGGTGAGCCTGGCGCTGTGGCTGGCGGGCTTTGTGTTCTACCGCAAAATGCTGGAATGGCAGCCGCCTTTGGGCACCACGCTGCCGGTGATCGCGGCCACTTTTGCGCTGACGGTGTTGGTGCGCAAGCTGCTGGCGGCGGCAAAATCCGGCGGTGCAGCTGCGGCGGGCCCGCATGGGAATTGAGCGGGCAAGGCATGATAAAAGAGGGCGCGGGCAGCGTCCTCTTTTTTCAGGTAGCCTCTAAGCGGCCGTAGGTTAGGTATGAATGCGCGATCTACATTTTTCAGGTAGCCTCAAATGTTTTCAGGTAGCCCTTGGTAGGCTACCTGAAAAATTTTTGCAAACCAATCAGCCAGTAAACACAGGCAAAATATTCGCACGACTGAGGACTTGCGCAGCCACGTTGGCCAGGCCGAACAGGAATACCCACACCATCAGCCAGCGTCCGCCATACACGCTGTAGCCCTTGCCCGCGCCGAACTTTTTGCGGCAGGCGTGCAGCAGCAGGGCGGGCACGAAGGCCGTCCACACCGTGGCGGCGAAGCCGACGTAGCTGATGGCGATCACGAAGCCGGTGGGAAACAGCAGGCAGGCAACGAGCGGCGGCAGGAAGGCCAGCGCGGCGGCTTTGCTGCGCCCGGCGCGGTTGCGGCCGAAGCTGAACAGGTCGGTGAGGTAGTCGAGCAGGCCGAGGGTCACGCCGAGGAAGGAGGAGGCGATGGCCATGTAGGAGAAGAAGGAGAGCACTTTCACCAGCCCGCTGCCGGCCACTTGCGAGAGCGCGGCGAGTAGGGCGGCCACGTTGTCTTGCGCGGCAATCACGGGGGCAAACTGGCTGCGCGGCAGGTTGCCCTGCACGGCAAACTGCCACAGCACGTAGATGACCAGCGCAATCAGCGTGCCCAGCCACAGCGAGCGGGCCACTTTTTTGGCGTCGCCGCGGAAGTAGTCGAACAGGCCGGACACGTTGCCGTGGAAGCCGAAGGAGGCGAGGCACACGGGCAGGGCGGTGCCCAGGTAGATCCAGTAGTTGCCGCCGTGGCTGCCGGCCAGGGTGTCGAACAGGATGGCGCTTTGCGCGGAGCCGAGCAGGCCGCCGTTGGCCCACAGGAAGGTGATGACCATGCCGCCGATGAGGATGCTGGTGGCGCGGTCTACCCAGAAGGTGGACCACCACACGCAGCCGGCAAACACTAGGGTGAACACAATCTGCCCCACCGGCAGCGGCGCGCCGAGGGCTTGGGCGGTGAGGTTGCCGCCGGTGAAGATGTAGGCGTAGGTGAGCAGGTAGAGTACGAAGGCCACGGAGAGGCCGGTGATAATGCTCCAGCCGCGGCCGAGCAGGTCGCTCACGATGGTGTCGAAATTGGCGCCTTGGGGGTAGTGGGTGGTGGCTTCGAGAATCATCAGGCCGCTGGAGAGCATGGAAAACCAGGTGTAGAGCAGCACGGCGAGCGAGCCGGCAAACCAGATGCCGGCGGTGGCGGTGGGGTTGGCGAGCATGCCGGCGCCGACTACCGTGCCGGCAATAATCATGGCGCCGCCGAAAACGGAGGGATTTTGGTTCATGATGTGATGGGGTGTGGGGGAGCGTTGGCTTAGCAGAAGTATTGCTTGGCTATGTTTTAGCTTTGCAGGAACTCGCTTCGCACGTTTTCAGGTAGCCTTTTGCGCTGTTGGCGGGCAACGGGGAAAAGGCGGGAAATAAAACCGCCGCCCCGAAAAAGCGGCGGCTGCGGCAGGATTATACGGATTGCGGCTTGGTTTGACTATAAAGTTGCGGGGAAGAGGCTACCTGAAAGCGCCAGCTTCGGCGCAGCTAAAACGATGTCTTGACACAGTCAAGGCTGAGTTTCTGCGAAGCTAAAGCGCCAGCTTCAGCGCAGCTAAAATGCTGCCGAAGCGTTGCCGGGCATCGATGCGGGGCGGCGTAGGCTTGAGCGGCGTGAATAGGCTTTGGTTTTTCAGGTAGGTGTTGATGAGCAGGTTTTCCGCTGCCACCAGCGAGAAAGTGCCGATGAGGCGGCGTCGGTTTTGGCTGGCGATGGTTTTGAGGGTTTGGAAGGCGGTGGGGGCGGGCATGGGCGGTGTGTGTGAGTGTTTGGATGAATGGTTTTCAGGTAGCCGCATGATACGGGAAGGCTACCTGAAAATGTATTGGCATCGGATTGCAAAGGAATGCGGTTTGGTTTTCAGGTAGCCTGTATGCCGGTGGAGGCTACCTGAAAATTTGGGCGGCGGGCGCGAACGTTATTCCTCTTTGAAAAACAAATCGCGGTACACCGCATAGGGCAGGAGAAACAATATGGGCAGGAAGGCCAGCATGATGAGGATAACCAGCAGCACGACCAGCCAGCCCATACCGGATGATGCTGATAGCGAGCTCAGCAGCCCGATTAGAAACACGGTGCTGAATATCGTGCCGCAGAAGGCAAGGCCGACATAAAGGGCACACAATATCGCGCCGACGATATTGCGGAGGAAGCCTTTGCAGCTCAGGCCGACGGCGCGGAACAGTTTTTCGTTTTGCAAGATAATCAGCGTGGGCACGAGGAAGGTGAGCGCCAGGTAAACGACGAAGAAACCGATATTCAAGGCGTTCATGCCGGCCGGCATATCGTTTTGCCTGCTGTAGGCGAAAGCTTCTAAGCCGTCTAAACCATCATTACCAAGTAGAATGAATATGGCTATGCCGTACAGGAAGGAGAGCGCCAGGCTGAACAGGCCTGCGCCGAGCAGGGATTTGCCGTTTTTCCAGAAGCCGGTGAGGAAGATATCGCCGATGCCGAAGTTGCCACGCTGTTCGAGGCTCTGCGCGGCATAGGCGATGCCGGCTAGGATAACCATCATGAACAGCGGTTGCAGCAACATGCCAATAAAAGGCAGCAGAATGATGACGAAGTTGGCAAGCAGGATCAGCAGCGACGCGCCCAGCCATTTGATTGGCTGCTGCTTGAACAGTCGCCAGACGTTGCGCAGCCAAACGAGCGCGTGGCCGGGGCCGACGGATTGCGGTTCGCCGAGATAGCCGTCGGCATCGCGGCTGGGCTGTTCTTCGGCGGGGGGGAGGGCGGAGCGTAGCGGTCGAATTCGGGGGTGTTCATGATGGCTTGGCTGTGGTGAGGATAGGGCTATATTTTAACTGAAGAAGACTGTGGACGCAGGGGGCGGCGGCTTGGTGGGCGGCGGGTTGTGGGGAAAATGCACGGCGGCAAAGGCTGGGTTTCTCGGAGGGGGAAGGGCTACCTGAAAACGCAGTTGCATTACATTGACAAGCAAGGCGGTTTGTTTTCAGGTAGCCCGAAGGAGGCGCGATAGGCTACCTGAAAAACAAGGGCTACCTGAAAATCTGTTTTACCCAAATCGCAGGGCATGATTGTTTTCAGGTAGCCTTTGTTGTGTGCGTTCACACGCCGAGATAGGCTTCGCGGCTGGCGAGCCAGCGGTCGAGGTGGCGCTCTACGATGTCGGGGTGATGGGCGATGAGCTCGGGGGCGAGCTGGCGGGCGGCTTCGAGCAGGGGCAGGTCTTGTTCCAAATCGGCGAAGCGCAGCATGGGCAGGCCGCTTTGGCGGGCGCCGAGGAATTCGCCGGGGCCGCGGATGTTGAGGTCTTGGCGGGCGATTTCGAAGCCGTCGGTGTGTTCGTAGATCACTTTGAGGCGGGCTTTGGCGGTGTCGCCCAGGGGCTCGGCAAACAGCAGCACGCAGCTGGATACGGCCGCGCCGCGCCCCACGCGCCCGCGCAGTTGGTGCAGTTGCGAAAGCCCCATGCGCTCGGCGTGTTCGATCACCATCAGCGCGGCGTTGGGCACGTCCACGCCCACTTCGATCACGGTGGTGGCCACCAGCACATGAATGCGGCCGGCGGCAAATTCGGCCATCACGGCGGCTTTGTTGGCGGCTTTCATGCGGCCGTGCACCAGGCCGACGGTGAGCTCGGGCAGGGCGGCTTGCAGCTCGGCGAGCGTGTCGGTGGCGGTTTGCAGTTGCAGCACTTCGCTCTCTTCAATCAGCGGGCACACCCAATAGGCCTGCTGCCCTTTTTTGCAGGTGGCCAGCACGAAGCCTTCCACTTCGCGGCGGCGCAGGTTGTTTACCAGGCGGGTTTTGATGGGGGTGCGGCCGGGCGGCAGCTCGTCGATAATGGATACATCGAGGTCGGCGAAGAAGCTCATGGCCAGGGTGCGCGGGATGGGGGTGGCCGACATCATGAGCTGGTGCACGTCGCGGCCCTTGTTTTTCAGGGCGAGGCGCTGGGCGACGCCGAAGCGGTGTTGCTCGTCCACAATCACCAGGCCGAGGTTGTGGAAGGATACGTCGTCTTGAAACAGGGCGTGGGTGCCCACGGCGAGGCAGATGCGGCCGTCGGCGAGCGCGGCTTTGGCCTGCTCTTTTTCTTTCTTTTTGAGGCTACCTGAAAGCCAGGCCACACTGATGCCGAGCGGTTCGAGCCATTGGCGGAATTTGATGTGGTGTTGTTCGGCGAGGATTTCGGTGGGCGCCATCACGGCCACTTGGGCGCCGGCTTCGATGGCGGCGAGCGCGGCGAGCGCGGCTACGATGGTTTTGCCGCTGCCCACGTCGCCTTGCAGCAGGCGGTGCATGGGGTGGGGCTGGGCGAGGTCTTGGCGGATTTCGGCCAGCACGCGCTGTTGGGCGGCGGTGAGGGCGAAAGGCAGGCTCTGCACCAGGTGCTCGGCGAGGCTGCCGTCTCCTTCCAGCGGCATGGCTTGGCCGCTGAGGCGCTGGGCGCGGGCGAGGCGCATGGAGAGCTGCTGGGCGAGCAGTTCGTCGAACTTGAGGCGCTGCCAGGCGGGCAGGCTGCCGTCGGAAAGCTGGCTGACGCTATATTCGGGCGGCGGGGCGTGCAGGAGGTGCAGGCTGGGGGCGAGCGGGGGGAGTTTGAGGCGGGCGAGCAGGTTTTCAGGTAGCGTGTCGGCGAGGTCGGTGTGCTCGAGGGCTTGGCGGATGATGCGGCGCAGGGTAGGCTGGCTGAGGCCGGATACGGTGGGGTAAACGGGGGTGAGGCTTTCGGCGAGGCTTTGGCCGGCGGCGTCGCGGATTTTGGGGTGCACCATTTCGTCGCCGAAAAAGCCGTGGCGGATTTCGCCGATGGCGCGGATGCGTTTGCCTACGGCAAGCTGTTTTTGCTGGCTGGGATAGAAGTGGATGAAGCGCAGGTGGAGCACGCTGCCGGAGTGGTCGCGGATTTGTACGATGAGCTGGCGGCGGGGGCGGAATTGCACTTCTTGGTGGGTGACTTCGCCTTCTACTTGGCAGGAGAGGCCGACGGGGGCGTCTTTGATGGGGGTGAGGTGGGTTTCGTCTTCGTAGCGCAGGGGGAGGTGCAGCACGGCGTCCCACAGGCTGCGGATGTGCAGCTTGGCGAGTTTGCCGGCGGTGGTGTCGGTAAGCTTGGGTTGTTGTTTGAAGCTGGGGCTCATGGGGAATGGGCTACCTGAAAATGGTTTGGCTGCGGCCAAGGCTGGGTTGGGCGAAGCGAAAACGGGTGGCGGGATTGTACTGGAGTGGGTGGGTTTCAGGTAGCCTTAAGCCTAGTGATGTATGGTGGTAGTTCGATAATAATAAAAAAGTAATAATTTCTGGACAATCAAATCAATTGCTGGTTAATCCGGTTCATTATATCTAGGTTTTTCAGATTGATAATGGGAATACCGAAATAATCGGCATAACTAATGGTCTGTCCGGTCCCGCCGGTTTGCCGTGTCCTACCTTGATGGTTTTCACAGCCGTCTTCGGTATAACACAAAACAAAACGGACTGGGCGAATGTCAAGCTCCAATTTGTTTATATCGACTGACCCATTTGCTTTTAATTGTTGCATCAATGTGATGCAGCCAGTATCCTGAAAAGGTTCGATTCCTATGATTTGGAAGAGATTTCTTGCCAATGGTGTAATGTACTGTATTTCCTGTTGTAATAATTTGGCTTGCGTGGGGTGGAAATAAGCTGTGATGCCAAACAGCATTTTGTGGGCGGTTTCGTCTGTAATTTTATCTGTGTCGATAGCGTAATAAATGTCTTTGGCAGATTTTTCGTCTTTTGAATGGGTAAGCAACAAAGCCTGTTCGAAATAGCTATCCAAACCACTTGCGCCGCCGGAACGCAAAATCATATCGCGTGATTGCAAAAATCGAGCAATTTGCTCTGCGGTTGCCCGAACATTTTCCATCATTCCTGCTGCAATTTTATGTTCTCGGCAACCGATGCCAGCATAATACTGCGAAATAGGTATTAAATGGTTAGTTTCTATATACTGTTTTAATATTTCAAGAAATTGCCGTACCCAGTTCAGATCTGTTTCTATTTTTCTATGCCGCATTTGGTGTACAACTATCTAAATCAGTTTTAATCGTAATTAATCGTTTGGTAGTGAACAGTTTTAAATTTTGTTGAATTTTATATTTTCAGGTAGCCTGCTGCGGGGAGAGGCTACCTGAAAATTTGGCTGGCTGTTTAAACGCTTTGTAGTAGGGAGGCCATGTCTTCTCGGCTGAAGCCGGCTTCTACGGCGGCTTGGCCGAGCTGCTTGAGGAGGACGAGGCGGATTTGGCCGGCTTGGTTTTTTTTGTCGTGCTGCATGTGGGCGAGCCAGGTGTCGGCGCTGAAATCGGGCGGGGATACGGGCAGGCGGGCGGCTTGCAGCAGGCGGATGATGCGCTCGGTGTCGGCGGTTTTCAGGTAGCCTTTGCGCTCGGAAAGGCGGGCGGCGAGCACCATGCCGGCGGCCACGGCTTCGCCGTGCAGCCAGTTGCCGTAGCCCATTTGGGTTTCGATGGCGTGGCCGAAGGTGTGGCCGAGGTTGAGGTGGGCGCGGATGCCGTGCTCTTTTTCGTCTTGTTCGACGATATCGGCTTTCATTTGGCAGCAGTGGCGGATGGTGCCGGCGAGGGCGGCTTGGTCTTGCTGCATGAGGGCGGGCATGGTGTGCTCGAGTTGGGCGAGGAAGTTGATGTCGCCGAGCAGGGCGTATTTGATGACTTCGGCGAGGCCGGCGGAAAATTCGCGCGGGGGGAGGGTGCGCAGGGTGGCGGTGTCGGCGATGACGGCTTGGGGCTGGTAGAAGGCGCCAATCATGTTTTTGCCGAAGGGGTGGTTGATGCCGGTTTTGCCGCCCACGGAGGAATCGACTTGGCTGAGCAGGGTGGTGGGGATTTGGATGAAGGGGATGCCGCGTTGGTAGGTGGCGGCGGCAAAGCCGGCTAGGTCGCCGATAACGCCGCCGCCGAGGGCGAGGAGGGTGGTGCGGCGGTCGGTGTGGTGTTGCAGCAGGCCGGTGTAGATTTGCTGGAGGGATTCGTTGCTTTTGTATTGTTCGCCGTCGGGCAGGATGATGGCGCAGAAGGGGATGCCGAGCTGGCGGCAGGCGGCTTCTACGGGGGCGAGGTAGAGGGGGGCGACGGTTTCGTTGCTGATGATGGCGGCTTTGTCGCGGATGTGGGGGCGGATGAGCTCGGCGAGATTGTCGAGCAGGCGGTGGCCGATATGGATGGGATAGCTGTGGCCGGGGGTGTGGACTTGCAGGGTTTGCATTATGGGGCTTCTGGGCTGGATTGTTGGATGAGGTGCAACAGCTGCTTGGTGATTTGCGGGCAGGAGTGTTGCGGGGAAATGTTGAAAACGAGGTGGGCGGTGGCGCGGTAGAGGGGGTCGCGCTGTTGGTAGAGCTGCTTCAGTTTATCAAGCGGGTCGGCTACCTGAAGCAGGGGGCGGCTTTTGTCGTATCGGATGCGTTGGTAGAGAATTTCGGGGGTGGCGTGCAGATAGATAACGGTACCGCGGTTTTGCAGGCATTGGCGGTTTTCGGGGGCGAGAATGGCGCCGCCGCCGGTGGCGAGGATGAGGGAGTGGCGCCGGGTGAGTTCGTCGATAACGGCGGCTTCGCGTTTGCGGAAGCCGGCTTCGCCTTCCAGCTCGAAAATAGTGGGGATGGAGACGCCGGTGCGTTGGCAGATGAGTTGGTCGCTATCGACAAAATCACGGTGCAATAGCGCTGCCAATTGCTTGCCGTGTGTGGTTTTGCCTGCGCCCATCAAGCCGATGAGAAAAATATTGCCTGCCATGTTGTCCATGGCAGGCATTTTAACCGAATCAATCGGAAGATGGCTACTTAGTAGCGCAGAACGTTGCCTTCGCTGCCCATAATGCGCGGGGTGATGAAGATTAGCAGTTCGTTTTTCTCAGTATTGCGCTTGGTACCACGGAACAAGGGGGCAATGACTGGTATATCACCCAGCAACGGCACTTTGTATTGGGCATTGGAGTTATCTTCTTCATAGATACCGCCCAAGATAATGGTGCCGCCGTCTTCCACCATGGCACGGGTGTTCAGCTCTTTGGTTTGCAAGCAAGGCGTACCCAATACGCTACAGGTTTCATCTACTGAGTCTTTGTTCAGTTTAATGTCCATAATCACATTGCCATCGGGCGTGATCTGCGGGGTCACCGTCAAGCCCAACACGGCTTCTTTGAAGCTGGTGCTGGTGGCGCCGCTGGAAGAGGCTTCCTGATAGGGGATTTCCCGACCAGATTTGATGGTGGCTTCTTTGCGGTCTTGAGTCAGCACGCGCGGGCTGGAGATAATCTTACCGCGGTTCTGCTCTTGCATAGCGCTCAATTCCAAGCCGAGTGCACCGGAAGACAGGGCGCGCACGATGGTTAGTGATGGTTAGTGAAGACGTGGCGGCTGCGGCCGGCAGGTTTACGTTCGGGGCAAAGTTGAATATGTCACTAGTAGAGCCACCTAAGCCACTACCAAATCGGGTTGAGCCGATGGTGCGGTTGTAACCAAAACGCACACCTAAGTTACGGGAGAAGCCGTCTTTGGCCTCAACAATACGGGCTTCAATCATCACTTGGCGGGCAGGAACGTCTAATTGTGCAATTAGATTTTCAAATTCTTTGATTACATTACGGTTATCTTTGATAATCAAAGTATTGGTTGCGGGGTCGATTACAGCAGAACCACGGCTGCTCAGCAGGGTGTTACGATCGTTACCGCTAGATCGAGAGCCACCATTCTCATCGATGTTCAAAATTTTACGGAATTCGTTGACGTCTTTGTATTTCAGTTGGAAAGTACGAGATATCAGCGGGCCGAGCTCTTCAACACGCTTGGCGGCTTCTAAGTCGTTAATGTCCTTATCTTGCCATTCTTTGCTAGGGGCAACGTTGATGATGTTACCATTACGGCGGGCTTCCAATCCACGTGCCTGCATCACCAAGTCCAAAGCCTGATCCCAAGGTACATCCTTCAGAGATAAGGTCATCTTGCCCGAAACGCTGTCGCTGGCCACGATATTCATATTGGACTCTTTGGCCAAAATTTGCAGAATAGTGCGCACATCTACGTCTTGGAAGTCCAAAGAAACGCGCTTACCTGTGAAGTGACGGTTACGATTCCGGTTGATGCCGTCTTCAGCTACTACAGTCTTGGGGGAAACGGTAATAGAGTAGCGGCTGGCAGCTTGGTTAGTTTTGTATTCCCAACCACCCTGAGTCTTAATGGTGATTTCGGTATCATTGCCCAAACGGCGCAGATTAATGGTGCGAACCGGAGTACTGAAATCGGTTACATCAAGATTACGTTGTGCAGCGATCGGAAGTTGGTTATTTCTCATCAAAATAACCAAGTTATTGCCACGTTGTTTAACTTCCGGAGTGCCACGATAGCCAGCAGTATTGATTTCGATTACACCGGAGTTATTGCTGCCTTTGTGGAAGTCAACGCCTACATTGGCGGTATTGCTCCCAAGAGTACTTTGGGCAGCAGCTGGCCTGCTATCGGTTACAGTCAGAGTTTCCTGTTGGATTTGGTTAGCAGGAGCAGCCGCTGCTACCGACGTTCTAGCAGGAGACTGCCCAGCTTCGTTGATATAAATCCAAACTTCATTGCCTTTGATTTCTGCATTGTATTGGCCAGGGCGGTTCAAGTTGAGCAATACGCGGGTTTTGCTGCTGTCTTGGGCAACAGCAATCTGGCTCAGAAGGCTGTCATTATATTGGAGTACTGGCTGGCTAAGATTGGCACCAGTATTCGGAAAGTCTAAGGCAATACGAGACGGAGTGGTGGTAATGAAACCACTCGGTTTCAGCATATCGCGGTCAAAACGGATTTTGACGACTTTTTGGTTGTTTGGCAGAGCTGATACATTGATATCCGTGATGTTACCAGCCAATACGCCTTGCATGGCCAAGCTCATACCTAAAGCGGTTAGATAGTACAGTTTTTTGATCTTCATAGCGTAAATCCCTTGGTAAGTTTAATTAGGTTTTGATTGGTTAGCATCTTGGGTGTTCAATTCCAATTCTGCTGTTCGACGTTGCCATGCACCGTAACTGTCTTCTGTTACTTCAGACAAAATCAGCTTGTCTGGAGTAATGGCAGTAATCTGGCCATAGTTTTGACCAAGATAATTACCAACGCGTACGGTATAAGTATGACCATCTGCTTCCACAAAGGCGGAAAGCTGATTCCCTTGTTTGATGGAACCCACATAGCGCAAGCTTTCCAAACTGAAGTTTTCCAAAATTTCTTTTGGCCTATTTGGATTGGGGGCGTTAACGCCATTTTGCTGGGTGGGGCGGAGGCGCTTGGAATCAAAAATATTCAAGCCATTAATAACCGGATCAATATACTCTGGAGATTTTGAAATTGTAGGAATCTCTGGTTGGCGAACATTATTTTTCGCTTGGGTTCGAGCATTGTCCATCCATTGTTGCAAGTCACCTTTGGTTAGAGAGCAGGCTGTCAGCATGCAAAGTGCTGAGAACCATAATATATTTTTCTTCATCGTAAATATCCTTACATAAAGACTTTGATGTATTGGTTATTCAGCCTGAGATGCGGCAGATGCAGCAGCAGCTTCGCTGGGTGCTATTGCTTTATAAGTGTTGGCATTAGCAGTTAAGGTAAGCAAGCCGTTGCTATCTTTGGCATCCGAAGGAACAAGGTTTATCTTATCCAATGTAACGATACGGGATAAACGACCGACATCACGAACAAATTGTGCAATTTGCTCATAGCTCCCAGTGATAGAGATTTCATATGGAAGTTGTTGCACGTTATCCAGATCAACGGGTGGTAAAGGTTTGACACTGTTCATCCGCATGCTGTTTTTCGCACCAGCCTGATGCAATTCTTGAATCAGGTTAGGAATTTCAGCATCGGTTGGCAATTGTTTCAACAATACGTTAAAAGCGGTACGGATTTTTTCCAGCTCATCTTTTAATACGGGAAGATTTGCTGCCTGGTTGGCTTTATCCTGATATTCTGTTTTTAATTCCTCTTCTTTTTGCTCTAGGGTGCCTAGCTCTTCCCATTGGCTTTGAAAAAGGGCAAAGTAGCCAGCAGCTAAAAGAAGAACAACGATAACAATACCAGCGCCAAGCTGAACCAGTTTGTTTTGTTTATATAGATTATTTAAATCAATTTTTTGTGCCATGATTGGATCCTTCCGTTAGTTTGCAGGGGAAGAAGTAGGTACGGAAGAGGTAGCAGATGCTGCTGTGTTGGGTGCTACTACGGAAGCAGCTGAATCCGTGGCTGATTCTGTAGGCATAACTACAGGAGCAAAGTTTGCAGAATCAGGATTCATTGGAGCAGAAGCAGAAACCGCTACGGAAAGCTCAAATTCTTGTACAGAATCTACTTTATTGATGCTATCCAAGGAAGGTTGCCCGAAAACATTGGTAGTCGGGATCACGCGCATGAAGTCAGCAATTTTACTGTCGCTGGTTGCCTTGCCTATCAGGGTATAAGTGCTGACATCTTTAGCTTTGATGCCGGTTAGGTAAACACCTTCGGGTGCGACGGTATTCAAGGAGTCAATCATCCTAGCAGCTTCAAAGCGTTTGTTTTCCAGCTCTTCAACTTTTGCTTTACGAGCCAAGAAATCACGTTTTTCAGCTTCTAAAGATTGCACTTCTTTAATTTCAATATCCAGTTTGGATATACCATCGGCCAATTCTTGGTTACGAGACTCTTGGTTGAGAATCATGCCGCTGAGAGATACATAGGTAAGCACAAGCAGACCCACGCCTACTAATGCAGAAAACACCATCAGTCGGGTAAATTGCGTTTTTCTTTGCTTGTCCTGTTCCTCGCGGTAGGGCAGCATATTGAGTCTAATTAATGGAATCATTTTACAGTCCTCTTACAGCCAATCCGAAGGCAACGGTTAGTTGGCCGGATTCTAGGTTGAATTTAGAAGTTTCGGTCTGCTTGCCGGTTTGGGTGCTAGCAATAGGTTCTACTTGTTGGGTAGAGATATTGGTTTGCGCATAAACGGTTTTAGCGAGGCCGAAAGGCTGCATGAACGGGCACCCAGAAATTAGGATATGCTTCACGCTGTCTTGGTAGTCGCTACTTACAGTCGTGTAGTAGAACTGTAAAACCCTCTGAATTTCTTGGGTAAGCTGACTGTTGAAATGGTCGGCTACCGCACCTTGGAAGGCAGCCGGTTTGTTACCTTTAAAACGCATGCTCCAAGCATCGTCTTCGCTCAGCTTATACTGACGCTGGATGTTGTGGGTCAGCTGTTTGTTGCCGAAGTTGGTTTCCTGTTTATAGACGATATTGCCGTTTTGCAGAATCAAGGCTTTGGTTTGCTCTTCATCCACATGGAAAATAGCCAGTTTTTGATGCTCCAGATCCGGGGCGAATTGATCAATCCAAACGGAGAAGGCATTCACAACTGCAAAAGTGTCCACGTCCATTTGAGATAGCGGAATGTCGGCATCTGCGAATAGATCTGATCGCAAATCTACGTCATCGCGTTTGGCTGCGGCCATCACTACTTCAGTAACATTACCGTTTTGCAATTCATCGGTAATTTGGTAGTCATAACTCAGATTGTCGGATCCAATGGTTTGGCTGGCTTCTAACTCAACGAACTCTTCCAAAGGCAGGTCGGAGCTACGTGCGTCATAGGAGACATTTTGGATAGTAGTTAATGACTGTGGCAGGGCGGCTGTCACATTCTTACAACTGCTACCGAGCTGTTGGTAAGCTTGTTGTAAATATGACACGAGTTGGTCATGGTCTTCGATGTTGCCGTTTATAATAACGCCCTTGGGAAGGGGTTGGATGGTGTAGTTTTCCAGCCTTAAATTACCCGGAACGCTGCCGGCAAGATGTACCATGTTAATGGCATTTGGCGTAATATCCACGCCCAAGCAGCCTTTGCTGCCAAAAGACATTTTAGTCTTTTGTTTTGATTTTTTTGGTTTTTTTGATATTCGCATCTTTAAGCCTCCCTTTGAAAGACCGGCGAATCGGTCACAGGTAAATTTATATCAGGTTTAGCGTTTTCTTGCATAAATTAAGGTATAGTTTACTTTAGTCAAAGTACATATTGATAGAAAAATCTTTAGTTATGTTCAGAAAAATTTTTAAAACAGTGTTTGGATTGCTTTTGGGGCTGGCCTTATTCGGGGTCGGTCTGTTGGCGATTGCGGTTTTGGTTACCTATCCGAAGCTGCCCACTTTGGAGACGGTAACAAATTATCAGCCGAGGATGCCGCTGACGATTTATTCTTCAGACGGTAAGTTGATCGGCATGTATGGCGAGGAGCGCCGTGCGTTTACCAAAATTGACGAATTTCCGCCGGTGTTGATCAATGCGGTGATTGCGGCAGAGGATAAACGCTTCTACCAGCACTGGGGCGTGGACGTGACCGGTGTGGCGCGCGCGCTGATCGGCAACTTCCGTGCCGGCGGCGTGCAATCCGGCGCCAGTACCATTACCCAGCAGGTGGCTCGCAACTTCTATTTAACCAACGAACGCAGCTACCGCCGCAAATTCAACGAAGCGCTGCTGGCTTATAAGATTGAGCAGTCGTTGAGCAAACAGCAGATTCTCGAGCTGTATTTTAACCAGATTTATTTGGGCCAACGCGCTTACGGTTTTGCTGCCGCTTCGCAGATTTATTTCAATAAGCCGGTTAAAGATCTGACTTTGGCCGAAGCCACGATTTTGGCCGGCCTGCCCAAGGCGCCGTCTTCTTTCAACCCGATTGTGAATCCGGCTCGAGCCAAACTGCGCCAGCAATATATTCTGAACAATATGGTGGAAGAGAAGATGATCACGCCGCAACAGCGCGATCAGGCTTTGGCCGAAGAGCTGCATTACCAGCGCCAGCAGGTGGAGATTGACCAAAACTCCCTGTATGTGGCCGAAATGGTGCGGCAGGAAATGTATGACCGCTACGGCGAAGAGGCCTACACCCAAGGCTTCCGCGTGTACACCACAGTCAGCTCGGAAAGCCAAAAGGTGGCCACACACGCCCTGCGCCGTGCACTTAAAGGGTTCGGCATAGGCGCGTATCGCGGTGCGGAAGCCTTTATCGACCTGAAAACCATCGAGCCGGATGTGCTGGACGAAAACCTAGACCAATATCTGGATGCGGTCTACACCGTAGACGGTTTGCAGCCCGCTGTGGTGTTGCAGGCCAGCCGGTCGGGCATTGAAGCTTATATCCAGGGCGGGGACCGCATCAAAATCAGCGGCAGCTCGCTCAACTATGTGGCACGCACCATCAACAACGGCAAAGACAACGCCATCCGCCCCGGCGCGGTAATCCGCGTGCGCAAACTGGATCGCGGCTGGCAGATCAGCCAGATGCCGGAGTTGCAGGGCGCATTTGTGGCCTTAGACAGCAAAACCGGCGCCATCCGCGCACTGGTGGGCGGGTTCGACTTCCACAGCAAGAGCTTTAACCGCGCCACCCAGGCCGAACGCCAGCCCGGCTCCACCTTCAAACCATTTGTTTATTCCGCTGCCTTGGCCAAAGGCATGACGGCGGCCACCACCATCAACGACGCGCCGCTCGAGTTGCCCGGCATGGGTTCCGGCGGCCGCCCGTGGCGCCCGAAAAACTCCGACGGCCGCTATTCCGGCTTCATCACCCTGCGCCAGGCGCTGACCGCTTCCAAAAACATGGTGTCCATCCGCATCGTGATGGCGCTCGGCCCGCACGAAGTGCACCAATATGTTCAGCGTTTCGGCTTCAACCCTAGGCAGATTCCCGATTCCTTATCTATGGCCTTGGGCAGCGGCGTGGCCACCCCCTTGCAGATGGCGCAGGCTTATGCCGTGTTTGCCAACGGCGGCTACAAAGTTTCGCCCTATGTGATAGACCGCATCGAAGACAGCCAAGGCCGCCTGCGTGCGCAGATGAAGCCTTTGGTGGCCGGCGAGAGCGCGCCGCAGGTGATTGACCCGCGCAACGCCTACATCATGTACACCATCATGCAAGACGTGGTGCGCCGCGGCACCGGTGCGCGCGCCAATGCCCTCGGCCGGCGCGATATTGCCGGCAAAACCGGTACCACCAACGAAAACAAAGACGCCTGGTTTGCCGGTTTCAACCCCGATTTGGTGGGCGTGGTGTATATCGGCTTCGATAAACCGCGCAGCATGGGCCGCGCTGGCTTCGGCGGCACGATTGCCCTGCCGGTGTGGGTAGAATACATGCGCTACGCGCTCAAAGGCGTGCCGCAGAAAGAAATGCCGATGCCGGCGAAAATTGTGCGCAACGGCGGCGAATACTTCCTGCAAGAACAGCAGAGTACCAGCGCCCGCCTGGCCATCGACAACCGCGGTGCCGCGCCTGATGCGGCCGATATCCAAGCCGCCGGCGGCGATCCCGTGATTCCCGACGAAGGCACGGCAATCGAGCCGGTACAGCCGCAAGGCGGTGGCGGTGCCGCGCCCTCGCAGGAGATTGACGCGCTGTTCTAACCGGCACTGCGCCTGAAGCAGAAGGCTACCTGAAAACCATCAACACGCTGTGTTCGGTTTTCAGGTAGCCTTTATTCATAGTATCGGCTTGACCCGGAGGCTACCTGAAAAAATCTCAATTGCCACAGATAAGAATCTTCCCATTCATAATCTTCAGCTTGAAGGCTACCTGAAAATCCTGCCGCAGCCATCATCCCGCTCCAAACTTTGATTTTCGTAAAAGCAAAGCCTTTGCGGTTTAAAGACTCCGTTTTTCAGGTAGCCTGATTGCCCCTTGGCGATTACAATAGCCGCCTCTCCCCATTTCCCGAGCGCACATCATGAACCCGCATTTAGCCCAACTCCAGCCCTATCCCTTCGCCCGCCTGCGCGAGGCCATGCAAGGCGTGGACGCCCCCGCCGGCCTCGCCCCCGTGCCGCTGCAAATCGGCGAGCCCAAACACCCCGCGCCCGCCGTGATTACCGATGCGCTCACCGCCGCCCTGCCACGCCTCGACACCTACCCGCAAACCCTCGGCCTGCCCGAATTGCGCCAAGCCTGCGCCGGCTTCCTACAACGCCGCTACGGCCTCACGCTCAACCCAGACAGCGAAATCCTGCCCGTGCTCGGCAGCCGCGAGGCGCTGTTTTCCTTCACCCAAGTCGTGCTCGACGGCAGCGCGCAGCCCAAGCCCGTGGTGGTGTGCCCCAACCCGTTTTACCAGATATACGAAGGCGCCGCGCTCTTGGCCGGTGCGGAAACCGCCTTCGCCAACTGCCACGCCCCGCGCTTCCAGCCCGACTGGGGCAGCGTGCCCGAAGCCGTGTGGCAGCGCACCCGCCTGGTATTCGTGTGCTCGCCGCACAACCCCTGCGGCAGCGTGATGCAGCAGGCCGACTGGGCCGAGCTCTTCGCCCTGCAAGACCGCTACGGCTTCATCATCGCCGCCGATGAATGCTATTCCGAAATCTATTTTGAAGGCGAAGCGCCCATCGGCTGCCTGCAAGCTGCCGCCGCACTGGGGCGCAGTTTCGACAAACTGGTGATGTTCACCAGCCTTTCCAAACGCTCCAACGTGCCCGGCCTGCGCTCCGGCTTCGTGGCCGGCGACGCCAAGCTGCTCAAAGATTTCCTGCTCTACCGCACCTACCACGGCAGCGCCATGAGCCTGCCCGTGCAAATGGCCAGCATCGCCGCTTGGAACGACGAAGAACACGTGCTTGCCAACCGCCGCCTGTATCAGGAAAAATTTGCCAAAGTGCTGCCGATTTTGGCGCAAGCCTTTGAAGTGGAACGGCCGGACGCATCGTTTTACGTGTGGCTGAAAGCGCCCGACGGCGACGATTTGGCCTTTACGCGCACGCTGTGGCGCGAAGCCGCCATCCAAGTGCTGCCCGGCCGCTTTATGGCGCGCGACACGGCGCAGGGCAACCCGGGCGCGGGCTATGTGCGCATCGCGCTGGTGGCGCCCGTGGCCGATTGCGTGGCGGCGGCGGAGAAGATTGTGGAGATTCGGCGGCGGTGTTATCCGTAGGCGGTTCGCTGAAATACAGGCGGAATAAAGAAAAAGGCTACCTGAAAAAATTTTCAGGTAGCCTTTGTGTTGGATATGCTTGAAGTTTGCGGCTAATCAATGCGGTAGTGTAGCAGGCGGGTGCTTTCTCGTATGGAAGGCACGAGGCGCATGATGTGGTAGGAGAGCCAGCCGGTGCGCTTCCATTCGGCGGGAAAATCGCCGATGAGGAGCCGGCTGGAGACGAGGTGCAGGTTGCCGGCCCATTGTTCGGCTTCGCGTTCGTTGTCGCAGTAGGATTCGAAGCGGGCGCTGGCGTTTTTCATGGCTTCGTGGCGGGCGGAGTGTTTGGCGGTCCAGCTGTTGCACATGTCGAAGGCGATTTCGCTGCCGCTGAAGCGGGCGGCGAGGTTTTGGAACAGGCTGCGCACGGTGTCGATGGGGAAATACATCAGCACGCCTTCTATCACGAAGAGGAATGCGGCTTCGGGATGGCGGGTTTGCAGATCTTCCATCCATTCGGTGCTGAAGGCGGAGGAGGGGAGCAGGGTTTCGTTGGCTTGCGGGGGGAGGAGCCGGCGGCGCAGTTCGATGACTTCGGGCAGGTCGAGCTGGTAGAAGGGGGCGTTGCCGGCTTGGCTGCCGAGGCGTTCGCGGCGGCTGTCGAGCCCGCAGCCGAGGATGACGATGACGGGGTGGGTGTGGCGGCGGATGAAGTCGGCGGTGAGTTGGTCGAAATGGCGGGAGCGGATGGCGGTGCCGACGATGGTGTGTTTGGCGTGGGCGAGGCCGGTGAAGTCGTAGTCGATTTGTGGCACGAGTCGGCAGGCGGCTTCGTCGCGCAGGATGGGGTTGGGCTGCTGGGCGGCGCGGTATTTCATGTAGAGGGGGATGAGCAGGGTTTCGCTGACGGCGTTTTCGATTTTAATCATGGCGGGCTCCATCGATAAAGGGCTACCTGAAAAGGGGAAGGCTACCTGAAAAATAGTTTTCAGGTAGCCTGATTATACGCCTGGGGCAGGGGATTAGCCGTAGCGTTTTTGGAATTCGCGCATAAATTCGATCAGGGCTTCCACGCCTTGCAGGGGCATGGCGTTGTAGATGCTGGCGCGCATGCCGCCCATGCTCTGGTAGCCGCGCAAGAGGCGCAGGCCGCGGGTGGTGGATTCTTGGGCGAAGAGTTCGTCTAAATCGGGGTTGCCGGTGCTGAAGATGACGTTCATTTTGGAGCGGGCGGCGGGGGCGACGGGGTTGCGGTAGAAGCCGCCGCTGTTGTCGATGGCGGCATACAGGGTTTTGGCTTTGAGGGTGTTGATGGTTTCCATCTGCGCCACGCCGCCTTGCGATTGCAGCCAGCGGAACACGAGGCCGGCGATGTAGATGGGGTAGGTGGCGGGGGTGTTGTACATGCCTTGGCGCTGGATGTGGGAGCGGTAGTTCCACACGTCGGGCACGCGACTGGAGCAGCGTTCGAGCAGGTCTTCGCGGATGATGACGATGGTGGTGCCGGAGGGGCCGATGTTTTTCTGCGCGCCGGCATAAATCACGCCATAGTCGGCCACGTTGATGCGGCGCGACAAAATCTCGCTCGACATGTCGCACACGAGGGGCGGCATGCCAGCGCCGAGTTTGGGCGCTTCGCGGTATTGCAGGCCGTGCACGGTTTCGTTGATGACGAAATGCACGAAGGCGGAGCCCGGGTCGATGTCCCAGGAGGAAACGGGCGGCAGGTCGGTGTAGTTGAACTGCTCGCCGCCGTGTGCGGCCAGGTGGATGTTTACATCGGAAAGCTTGCCCATTTCCTGATGGGCGATACGGCTCCAGTTGCCGGTTACCACGGAATCGACGCGCTTGAAGCCGTTGCTCAGGTTCATCACGGTCATGTTGAATTGGGCGCTGGCGCCGCCTTGCAGGAACAGGACTTTGTAGTTGTCGGGGATGCCGAGCAGCTGGCGCAGGTCTTGCTCGGCGTGGTAGAGGATGCTCATGAATACGTCGGAGCGGTGGCTCATGGTCATCACGGAAAAGCCGGTGCCGTTGTAGTCGAACATTTCGCTTTGTGCGGTGCGCAACACGGATTCGGGCAAGACGGCGGGGCCGGCAGAGAAATTATAGATGGGGGTGTTCACGATGGGGCTCTGGGGATGAAAAAGGCGGCGTTTGCCGCTGCGGTTTAAGCAAATTGGCGGGAAGATGGTTGGGGATTCTATGCCGCGCTTAGGGTGGCGGCAAGGTTTTCGGCGGTTTTCTGCAAAATGGGGGAATAGTGGAAAACCGGTTATTAACTATTATTTCAGGCATTGAAAAGTGATTTTCACTGCTTTGATTGGAGATTTGGTGTTTATTGCTGCCGGCCGAGTTAGGGCAAGTGAAGAGCGCTCTGTGGCGGTTTTGGTCTTTGGGCGTGGGTTGGTTTTAGCTTTGCAGAAACTCTGCTTCTTGCGGAAGCTCGGTTTTCAGGTAGCCTTAAGCACTGTGGAGGGGGAAGCTGTGCCACAAATATTTTCAGGTAGCTTGTATTGCTGCATACAGGCTACCTGAAAAATTTCCAACCTATCTCAATAGGCCGCTCAAACATCAAATTTTCAAAATCCGCTCGCCGCGACCGATGCCGGCGGCGCCGGTGCGCACGGTTTCCAGAATCAGGCCTTTGGGCACGGTTTCCAGGAAGCTGCTGAGCTTGTCGCTGGTGCCGGTGATTTCGATCACATAGCTCTTGTCGGTTACGTCCACCACTTGGCCGCGGTAGATGTCGGTGAGGCGCAGCAGCTCGTCGCGGTCTTTGCCCACGGCGCGCACTTTCACCAGCATCAGCTCGCGTTCCACATGGCGGCAGTGGTTGAAATCGATCACTTTCACCACTTCCACCAATTTATTCAGCTGCTTGGTGATCTGCTCCACAATTTGGTCGTTGCCGTGGGTAACGATGGTCATGCGGGAGAGGGTGGCGTCTTCCGTGGGGGCGACGGAGAGGGAGTCGATGTTGTAGCCGCGTGCCGAAAACAGCCCGACCACTCGGCTCATGGCGCCGGATTCGTTTTCCATCAAAACGGATAAAATGTGTCGCATTATGGCACGCTCCTTTTGTCGTAGTGGCGGTCGGTGACTTCGTTTACATCAGAATCGGCTTTGCGCTCGCGCATATGCGGCGGCAACACCATTTCGTCCAGCCCCTTGCCGTTGCCGACCATGGGGAAGACGTTTTGTTTGCGGTCCACCACGAAATCCATAAACACCAGGCGGTCTTTCAAGGCCAGCGCCTCGCGCAGCGCGCCTTCCACGTCGGCCGGGTTGCTGATGCGCATGCCCACGTGGCCGTATGCTTCGGCCAGCTTCACGAAGTCGGGTAGGGTGTCGAAATAGGTTTCCGCCTCGCGGTTGCTGTAATACAGCTCCTGCCATTGGCGCACCATGCCTAGGTAGCCGTTGTTCAGGCAGATGATTTTCACCGGCAGATTGTATTGTTTGCAGGTGGCCAGCTCCTGAATATTCATCTGCACCGAGCCTTCGCCGGTGATGCAGCAGATGTCGCGCTCGGGCGCGGCCAAATAAGCGCCCATGGCATAGGGCAGGCCCACGCCCATGGTGCCCAAGCCGCCGGAGTTGAGCCACTGGCGCGGCTCATCGAAGGGGTAATACTGCGCAGCGAACATTTGATGCTGACCCACGTCGGAAGTGATGATCGCCCGGCCGTTGGTTACCTCGGCCAGCGTGCGGATCACCTGCTGCGGCAGGATCACATCCGAGCGCGGCTCGATATACAGGCCGTCGCGGCTGCGCCAGGCTTCGATTTGCTGCCACCATTTTTCCAAGGCGGCCGGGTTGAGCGCGAGCTCCTGTTTGCGCCACAGGCCGAGCATTTCCGTTAATACGTTTTTCACGTCGCCCACAATCGGCACGTCCACCTTCACGCGCTTGGCGATGCTGGATGGGTCGATGTCGATGTGGATGATTTTCTTCGGGGCTTCCAAGAATTTGCCGGGCACGGAAATCACGCGGTCGTCGAAACGCGCGCCCACCGCCAAAATCACGTCGGCATTCTGCATGGCCAGGTTGGCTTCATAGGTGCCGTGCATGCCGGGCATGCCGAGGAAGCGGCGGTCGGAGGCCGGGTAGCCGCCCAAGCCCATCAGCGTGCCGGTGCAGGGGGCGTCGAGCAGGCGCACCAAGTCGATGAGCTGTTCGGAAGCGTTGCCCAAAATCACGCCGCCGCCGAAATACACCAGCGGGCGTTTGGCTGCCGCCAGCATCTGCACGGCTTTCTTAATCTGGCCGATGTGCCCGTGCGTAACCGGCTGATAAGAGCGGATAAAGATGTCTTCCTGCGGATAGCTGAATTTCGACAGCGTTTGCGTGGCATCTTTGGTGATGTCCACCACCACCGGGCCGGGGCGGCCGCTTTGCGCGATTTGGAAGGCCTTTTTGATGGTGGGCGCCAAATCGTCCACCGAAGTGACCAGAAAATTGTGCTTCACGCAGGGGCGCGACACGCCCACCATGTCGATTTCCTGGAAGGCATCCGTGCCCACCGCCGGCGAGGCCACCTGGCCGGAAATCACCACCAGCGGGATGGAATCGCTGTAGGCGGTGGCGATGCCGGTGATGGCGTTGGTGGCGCCCGGGCCGGAGGTAACCAGCGCCACGCCCACCCTGCCGCTCACGCGCGCATAGGCATCGGCGGCGTGTACCGCGGCCTGCTCGTGGCGCACCAGGATATGCTCGAATTTGTGGAGTTGATAGATGGCGTCGTAGATTTCCAGCACCGCGCCGCCGGGATAGCCGAACACGTATTCCACGCCCTCGGCCTTGAGACTTTGCACCAATATTTGTGCGCCTGATAATTGCATCAAACCTCTCCTTTATGCACATCAGCCGATCGTTCGGCGGCGGCTTTACCACGGCACGGTAGTGCGCTGGCCGGAGCCGGGCGGTTTAGGGTACGCGAAACGGCAACAACCGGTAACAGCCAACCGCCGCATCCGTCGGAAGAGATGCAGGGGTTGTGTAAAAAAGGGAAAAGCAAGATACCGCAGGGCGGCGCAAAAAACAAGGCTTTGGAATAAAAAGCCGTTTCAGCGGCAGAAACGGGCGCGATGGCCGGCCGGGCGCAGGGAAAATGCCCGGTGCGGCGAAAGATGAATGATGACAAGAAATTAGCTAGAGCAGATACTGCAAAAACGGCTTGGGGCTACCTGAAAAAGGAAAGGGAAAACGAAAAAGGCTACCTGAAAAATGCCGGGGCTCAGTTTTCAGGTAGCCTTTTGCTTTCTGTGGCGGCAATGCGGTTTAGCCGATTATGGCGAATTAACTTCTGATACGGCATTAGCGCCGATGGAATCGCCGTTTGCCCTTATGCTGCGTTGTTTTGCTGCGGGCTGCCTTTGGCTTGGCCGGCATAGCAGGGGCCGCGGCCGGTGATGCGCGGCATTTGGCTTTCGATGGCGGCCTCGCAGGCGGCGGTGAGCTCGTTGATGCTGCCGGAATCGTGCTTGATCGGCGGGCAGATGACGACGCTGATTTCGCCGGGATGCTTGAGGAAGGAGTTTTTCGGCCAGAATTCGCCGCTGTTGAGCGCCACGGGCACGATGTCCATCTCCAAAAGCGTGGCGGTGCGGGCGGCGCCGCTTTTATAACGGCCTTTGCTGCCGGGCTTCACGCGCGTGCCTTCGGGGAAGATGGTGATCCAGAAGCCTTGGGCTTTGCGTTTGCTGCCCTGCTCGATGATTTGGGCGGCGGCCTGGCCGGGGTTGCGCCGGTCGATGCCGATGGTGCCGGCGAGCTTGAGCCCCCAGCCGAAGAAGGGGATGAGGAAGAGCTCGCGTTTGGCCACAAACACTTGCGGCGGGAAGATTTTTTGCATGGCGAGCGTTTCCCAGCCGGATTGGTGTTTGCAGCAGATGATGGCGGGGCCGGCGGGGATATTTTCGGCGCCTTCCACGCGGTATTTGAGGCCGACGATGTTTTCCAAGAGCCACATGAGCATCAGCGCCCAGCGGGTGGCGAGGGTGTGGATGCCGCGCGGGAAGGGGGCGGCCAGCACCAGCACGACGAACAGGGGCGGGGTGATGAGCGCCATCAGCAGCCAGTAGGCGAGGTTGCGTATCCAGAGTGAAAACATCAGGCCTCCTGTTCGGCGGCGGTTTGGTTGACGAGGTGTTGGGCGAAGGCGAGCAGGTCGTCGAACACTTGGGTGTTTTCAGGTAGTCCGCCGGCGGAGAGGGTTTTCTTGCCTTTGCCGGTGAGCACGAGCACGGGCTGGCCGCCCACGGCGTCAATGGCCTGCAAATCACGTAGGCTGTCGCCCACGAGGTAGACGCCTTGGGCGTCGGTGTTGAAGCGGTTGAGGATGTCTTCCACCATGCCGGGCTTGGGCTTGCGGCAGTGGCAGTGGTCGGCGTCGGTGTGGGGGCAAAACCAGATGCCGTCGATGCTGCCGCCGGCTTCATGGGCGAGGCGGTGCATTTTTTCGTGCATTTCGTTGAGGTCTTGCATGGAGAAGTAGCGGCGGCCGATGCCGGATTGGTTGGTGGCGATGGCCACGGTGTAGCCGGCCTGCTTGAAGAAGGCGACGGCGTCCATACTGCCGGGCAGGGGCACCCATTCTTCTTCGGATTTCACAAAGTCGTCGCGGTCTTGGTTGAGCACGCCGTCGCGGTCGAGGATGATCAGTTTCATGGCGGGATATTGGTTGGGGCTGGGTTGGGCGGGGGTTTCAGGTAGCCTTTAGCCGAACAGGGCGGCTTGGGCGAGGGCGCGGCCGGCGGCGTCTTTGGCGGAGAGCTGCGGCGGGCCGGCCAGCGGCCAGTCGATGCCCACGGCGGGGTCGTGCCAAAACAGGGTGTGTTCGTGTGCGGGCTGGTAGTAGTCGGTGCATTTGTACACGATTTCGGCGTGGCTGTCGGTTACGTAGAAGCCGTGGGCGAAGCCGGGCGGTATCCACATTTGGTAGCGGTTTTCGGCGGAGAGCACGGCGCCCACCCAATGCCCGAAGGTGGGCGAGGAGCGGCGTAAATCCACGGCCACGTCGAACACGCCTCCAGACACGACGCGCACGAGTTTGCCTTGCGGATGAACGGTTTGATAATGCAGGCCGCGCAATACGCCGTGCTCGGATCGGGAATGGTTTTCCTGCACGAAGGTGTGGTGGCCGATGTGTTGGCGGAACCAGTTGTCGTGGAAGGTTTCCATAAAGAAGCCGCGTTCGTCGCCGTGGATTTGCGGCTCGAGGATTTTAACGTCGGGCAGGGCGGTGTCGAAGATATTCATGCGGGTGTGTGCGGGGGAATTAGTGTGAAGGCGCTATTTTACCGAGAATGCGGGGGTTGAGGCTACCTGAAAAATGGGGCTTCGCCAAAGTGGGGCGTGGTTTGCGCCAAGCTGAAAACGGCGGATATTTTAGCTTTGCAGGAATTTGAGTGGCTCTTGTTAATTGTGTTGAAGCGGATGTTTTCAGGTAGCCTCTATTCACAGCAAAAGGCTACCTGAAAAATATCCGGCACAAAGCAGAATGCCTGCCAAGCTAAAAATGGCAACGCTTCAATCTGGTGCTGCCGCATCGCCGCCCCAATCGACTGTTTCCCAGCCGAGCACTTGCGCCAGCACGGAGAGGTGGCTCTGCTGCGGATGGCGCACGGCGGTGAGCAGCACGGTATCCGGCGCGGCGGCGAGCTGCTGCTTGAGCGCGAGCAGGGCGGCATGGGCGCTGCCGTGTTGCAGCTCTTCGGTGTAGCGGGCGGCGAATTCGGGGAAACGCTCTTGCGGCGCGGCGTGATACCAGCGGCGCAGTTCGGGGGAGGGGGCGATGTCTTTGAGCCACTGCACGGCGGCGAAGGTTTCTTTGCGGATGCCGCGCGGGTAGAGGCGGTCGCAGAAGATGGCGGGGGAGGAAGAGGGCATGTAGCCGTAGATGCGGCGGATGGCGGGCATGGCGGGGCTTTCTGCTGAGGGGCGGCGGGATGTTTTCAGGTAGCCTTTGCGCGGCTTGGGGCTACCTGAAAAATAGTTGGCACTGGCGGCGTGAAGCTGGCTCTAGAAATCGCAAATGCAGGACACTCGATCGTTTTCCAAACGTACCAGGAGGAAACAGTTATCCGAAGATTCTTCTTCAAAGGTTACGCTACAAGATGGCGTGATGGTTTGATTGTTTTCTTTGTTTCGGATGGTGAAGGTGATATTCAGCTTGCTTTTTTCTTCAAATTCAAGGAATGAGCGGCTCATATTGAAATTATATGTGTCGCTGTTGGGCGGGATGTCTTGGTTGATGATATAGGGTTTATTGTTGATTTCGAGTTTTTCCAGATATGGGGTGCCGGATTGGTTGTTGTGCAGCAGGTTGATGGAATAATACTTGCTTTGGGTGAGAGTGATCAGGAAATAGCCTGCTAATATCAGCAAGATGAGGGTTATCAGCAAACTCTTGATCAAGAGTTTGATATGGCTTCTGGCGGGTTTCTTCATGGTTTCCTCGGTGAGATTGGGCGCTTGGGGAAAAGGCTACCTGAAAACCAGTTCGCACCGTTTTCAGGTGGCCTTCTTATTCCAGCCTGCCTGCGGCTATTTCAACACTTCGGCAAAGGCGTTGGCCACGTAGTCGATATTCTTCTCGTTCAGGCCGGCCACGCACATGCGGCCGTTGCTCACCATATAAATAGCAAACTCTTTTTGCAGCCGTTCCACCTGCTCGGGCGAAAGGCCGGTGAAGCTGAACATGCCGCGCTGTTTGGTGAAGTAGCCGAAATCGCGGCCGGGCACTTTGGCGCTGAGCACTTCTTGCAGGCGGCTTCGCATGGCGCGGATGCGGTCGCGCATTTCATACACTTCGCCTTCCCATTGCTTAAACAGGTCTTCGTTGTTCATCACGCCGTCCACCACGGCATTGCCGTGCGAGGGCGGGCTGGAATAGATGCGGCGCACGGTGAATTTGAGCTGGCCGAGCACGAGCTTGGCTTCTTCGGCGCTGGGGCAGGCCACGGAAAGGCCGCCCACGCGCTCGCCGTAGAGCGAGAGGTTTTTGGAGAAGGAGCTGCTCACAAACACGGGCAGGCCGAGCTCCACGGCGCGGCGCACGGCATATACGTCGCTTTCCATGTCGTCGGCGAAGCCTTGGTAGGCGATGTCCATGAAGGGGATGAGTTTTTTCTCTTTGATGATGCCCAGCAGCTCGTCCCACTGCTCGCGGGTGAGGTCTACGCCGGTGGGGTTGTGGCAGCAGGGGTGCAGGATGAGCACGTCGTTTTCGTTCAGCGTGCGGAAGAAATCTTTCATTTCTTGGAACTTCACGCCGATGGTGGCCGGGTCGTAGTAGGGGTATTTGCCCACTTCGAAGCCGGCGCCTTCAAAGATGCTCACGTGGTTGCCCCAGGTGGGGTTGCTCACGTAGCACTTGGCCTGCGGAAACCATTCGCGGATGAAATCGGCGCCCACGCGCAGCGCACCGGAGCCGCCGAGCGATTGGATGGTGGCGATGCGGCCTTCTTTCACGGCGGGGTTGTCGGCGCCGAACAGCAGTTTTTGGCAGGCGGCGCGGTAGGCGGGCGTGCCTTCCATCGGCAGGTAGCCGCGCGGACGCGGGGTTTCGGCCAGGGCGCGCTCGACGGTTTTCACGCACTCAAGCACGGGCAGGCGGCCTTCGCCGTCGTAGTAAACGCCTACGCCGAGATTGACTTTCTCGCTGCGCGGGTCTTGGTTGTATTTCTCCATCAGGCCGAGGATGGGGTCGCCGGGGTAGAACTCAACGTGCTGGAACATGGTGGTCTTCCTTGAAATTCGTTGGGGAAAGGGGAAAAACGGGCGGAATGAAACGGCGCGATTTTACGCCGGTTTGCAATCAAGAGGCTACCTGAAACGGCGGCGGTGCACAACAGAGATTCTCGCATCGGACAGGAAAATTCTGCCGCGCCGTGCCGGATTATTTCGAGTGAAACGATGCTAAATCAAACAAAGCGCAAATAAATCCGCAAAACGGTTTGCACAGCTGCATGGTTTTCAGGTAGCCTTGCGTGCCGGCCGAAACCATGCGGCCGAAGCGCGATATCAAACACATATTCACAATGGATTTGCAGCAATTTAAGGGAGGGTTTATGCAGGGTTCGACGTTTGTTTCCGCCATTGAATACAACTGCCGCAAGAAATCGGCGCTGTTCGACGGCAATAAGGCCAAATATGCCGTGCGCTCGATGTATGCGGGGGTGATCCTCACGCTGGGCACGGCGGCGGGCGTGGTGGCGGCGGATACGCTCAATATGGTGCACCCTGCGCTGGGGCGCTTTGCTTTTCCGTTTATGTTTGCCTGGGGGCTGGTGTATATCCTTTCGCTCAACGCGGAACTCACCACTTCCAATATGATGTATCTCACCGCCGGCACGTTTCTGAAAAAAATCAAATGGCACAAAGCGTTGGCAATTTTGATGTATTGCACGCTTTTCAACCTGCTCGGCTCGATGCTGGCCGCCTGGCTGTTTGACCAAACCAGCGCGTTTGCCGGGCTGAATGTGCACAATTACCTGCCCAGCCTGGTGGAACACAAACTGGAGCGGGGCAGCCGGCTGGTGTTGTTTGAAGGGATCATGGCCAATCTGTATGTGAACGTGGCGGTGATGGCCTATCTGCTGCTGAAAGACCAGATGGCGAAAATCGTGGGCGTGTTTGCGGCGGTGTATATGTTTGTGTTTCTGGCCAACGAACACGTGGCGGCAAACTTCGCTTCTTTCTCGCTGGTGGCGTTCAACCCGATTGCCGGCGAGGTGGGGCATTTTGAAATGCTGAATATTCTGCGCCATTGCAGCATCGCTTTCTTTGCCAACTGGGTGGGCGGCGGCCTGCTGATCGGCCTGCCTTATGCCTTCTTGAATAAGGATGAGGAGCGGTATGTGGATTGATGTGGTGGATAAATGCACTTCCGCTACTGTTAAAAAGGATGTGATGAAAAAAAGCGGCCTGCGGGCTGCTTTTTTGTTGGGTGCGGGTTGGGGAAGTTTTTTCAGGTAGCCTTTCGTGCCGGAGGGGCTACCTGAAAATATTTATCGGGCGCGTGGCGGGATGTGGTAGAGATGGTGTTGGCGGATGTAGGCGAGCACGGTGGGGGGAAGGTCGGGGCTGGTGCCGCTGGCGGCGAGCTGTTGGCGGATTTGGGTGGAGCTGGCGGGCAGGGGGGCGGCTTGCAGGATATGCAGCCGGCCTTGCGGCAGGGCTTCGGCCAGCCAGGCTTGCAGCGGGGCGGGGGCTTGGGCGAGGCTGGTGGCGAGGCGGTGGGCGGCGGCGATGCGGCATTGGCGCACGAGGTTTTGCCAGCGGTGCCAGGTGTGCAGTTGCAGCAGGCTGTCCATGCCGATGAGCAGCCAGATTTCAGCAGCGGGAAAGTGCTGGTGGAAGATTTGCACGGTGTCGTGGGTGTAGGTGGCGCCTTGGCGGACGATGTCGCAGTCGCTCACGGCGAAGCGGGGGTCGGCTTGGGCAGCGATTTCGACCATGGCGAGGCGGTGGGCGGCGGGGGGGTGGGGGGGGGTTTTGTGGTAGGGGGCGCCGGCGGGCAGGAAGATGACGCTGCTGAGGCGGAGCTCGTCGGCAAAGCTGCGGGCGATGTGCAGGTGGCCGCTGTGGATGGGGTCGAAGGTGCCGCCGAAGAGGCCGATGCTGGGCATGGTGGGTTCCTGTGGGGGTGGGTTTGGTTCGGGTGGTTTGGGATGTTGGGGCTACCTGAAAAATGTTGGGGTGTTTTCAGGTAGCTTTTGGCGGGATAAGGAGGCTACCTGAAAATGATCTGCTTGGATGGGTTTTGCTTGAAGCGGGTGTGCCGGTTGGGCAGAAATTTGCTTNGCTGGTTTCGTTTTCGCGGAGGCTTGGTTTTTCAGGTAGCCTTTATCTGTTTATTTCAGCAGGTTTTTCAGGGCAAGGCGCACGCCTTCGCCCACTTCGGTGCCGGGGGGGATGCCTTTGGTGGCGCTGCGGGCTTCTTTTTCGTTGTAGCCGAGGGCGAGCAGGGTGCTGACGATGTCTTCGCTGGTATCGCCGGCTTGGGCGGCGGGCTGGGCTTGGGCGCCACCGGAGGGGGCGAGCTTGCCGCGCAGTTCGAGCACCATGCGTTCGGCGGTTTTCTTGCCGATGCCGGGGGCGGAGGAGAGGCGTTTGATGTCTTCGGCGGCGATGGCGGCGGCGAGCTCGTCGGCGCTCATGGCGGAGAGGATGCCGAGCGCGGTTTTGGCGCCGATGCCGCTCACTTTGATGAGCTGGCGGAAGGTGTTGCGCTCGCTGTGGCTGCCGAAGCCGAAGAGGAGGTGGGCGTCTTCGCGCACGATGAGCTGGGTGTGCAGCGATACGGGCTGGCCCACGGGGGGCAGGGCGCAGAAGGTTTGCATGGATACGTCCACTTCGTAGCCCACACCGTTTACGTCAATCAGGATTTGCGGGGGGAGGGCTTCGATGAGTGTGCCGGAAAGTCTGCCGATCATGTGGGGCTACCTGAAAAATGGGAAAGCGGCATTATATCGGTTTCTCTATAAGTTATAATGGCGGCAGCGTGAATTTTTAACCGGTTTGGGAGGGAAATATCATGGAAAAACGTCATTTGGCCGCCTGCGTTTGCGCGGCTTGGCTGCTTGCGGGCTGCACCGGCAGCGATGTGATGCTGGGTTTGGGCTTCGGCGGCCGTCATTTCGGCATGGGAACGGGCTTGAGCATTCCGGTGGGCAGCCGCAGAAATGTGCAGGATTTGCGCGATCTGCGCATCATCGAAGAGCAGGTGCTGACTTATTTCGACGCGGAAGGTCGGCCTTCCAACGCGGCGGTGAAAGGCGGCTACTACCGCCAGCTCTTAAGCCGGCAGGGCGGCGGTTATCTGGTGCAGGATTTCTACGAAACCGGCCAGAAGCGCAGCGATGCCATGCTTCTGGCCCGCGATGCCCTTTACAATTTCCGCGCCCACCCGCAAAACGGCGTGCTCACCACCTATGCCATCAACGGCAATATCCTGTATCAGCAGAATTTTAGAGACGGGAAGATGGTGTCGGCATCGTATTGAGCGTGGGCTGAAATCAGCGCAACAGGCTGCCTAACCGGCAGCCTAGTTTGCTATAATCCGCCCGATTTGGCCGCTGCGGCGGCTGCGAATGAACAACAGTAAGGACTAAGCAATGTGCGGTATTGTGGGCGCGGTGCGCGCCAAGCAGAATGTGGTGGATTTTCTAACCGACGGCCTCAAGCGGCTGGAGTATCGCGGCTACGATTCTTCCGGCATCGCGGTGTGTGCGGCCAACGGCCGGATTGAGCGCGTGCGTCGCGTGGGTCGCGTGCAGCTGATGGAAGACGCGGCCAGGCAGGCCGGCATCTGCGGGCACATCGGCATCGGCCACACCCGCTGGGCCACCCACGGCGGCGTAACCGAGCCAAACGCGCACCCGCATATTTCAGGTAGCCTGATTGCGGTGGTGCACAACGGCATCATCGAAAACTTCGAAGAAGAGCGCGCTCGCTTGCAGGCTTTGGGCTATGTATTTGAATCACAAACCGATACCGAAGTAATTGCCCACAGCGTGCACCACGAATACACCGGCAACGGGCATCACCTGTTTGCCGCCGTGCAGACCGCCTGCGCGCGCTTCCACGGCGCCTATGCCATTGCCGTGATGGCGCAAGACAAGCCGGACGAGCTGGTGGTGGCGCGTATGGGCTGCCCGCTGCTGGTGGCGCTGGGCGAGGGCGAAACCTTTGCCGCTTCCGATGTTTCCGCCGTGGTGGCTTTCACCCGCCGCATCGTTTATCTGCAAGACGGCGACATCGCCGAGCTGGGCTGCGAAGGCATCCGCCGCCTGATCGACCGCAGCGGGCAGCCAGCCGTGCGCGAAGTGCGCGTGTCGGAGCTGTCGCTGGCTTCGCTGGAGCTGGGGCCATACAGCCACTTTATGCAGAAGGAAATCCACGAGCAGCCTAAGGCAATTGCCGATACGGCGGAAGTGTTTATTGGCGGTGGGTTTGAGCCGGAAAACTTCGGTGCTGCAGCGCGCGGTGTGTTTGAAAAAATCCGCAGCATCAAAATTTTGGCCTGCGGCACTTCCTATTACGCCGCGCTCACCGCCAAATACTGGCTCGAAGCCATCGGCAGGGTGCCCACCGATGTGGAAATCGCCAGCGAATACCGCTACCGCGAAGTGATTGCCGACCCCGAGCAACTGGTGATTACCGTGTCGCAATCGGGCGAAACGCTCGACACCATGGAAGCGCTGAAATACGCGCAATCGCTGGGGCAGCGGCACAGCCTGTCGGTGTGCAACGTGATGGAATCGGCGCTGCCGCGTGAGAGCGAGCTGGTGTTGTATACCCGTGCCGGCGTGGAAGTGGGCGTGGCCTCCACCAAGGCGTTTACCACGCAGCTGGTGGTGCTGTTCGGCTTGGCGGTAACGCTGGGCAAAATGCGCGGCCAGGTGTCGGACGGGCAGGCGCAGGTCTATATGGAAGAGCTGCGCCAGCTGCCCGGCAGCATCCAACACGCGCTGAATCTTGAACCGCAGATTACGGCTTGGGCATCCAAGTTTGCCGAGAAAAACAGCGCGCTGTTCCTCGGGCGCGGCATCCACTATCCGGTGGCCTTGGAAGGCGCACTAAAACTGAAGGAAATCACCTACATCCACGCCGAAGCCTACCCGGCCGGCGAGCTCAAACACGGCCCCTTGGCGCTGGTGGACGCGGATATGCCGGTGGTGGTGATTGCGCCGAATGACAGCCTGCTGGACAAGGTGAAGGCTAATATGCAGGAAGTGGGCGCGCGCGGCGGCGAGCTGTTTGTGTTTACTGATTTGGACAGCAATTTCCAGCCCAGCCCGGGTGTGCACGTGATCCGCACCCCGCGCCACATGGGCGTACTCTCGCCGATTGTGCACACGATTCCGGTGCAGCTTTTGGCCTACCACGCGGCGCTGGTGCGCGGCACGGATGTGGACAAGCCGCGCAATCTGGCAAAATCGGTAACGGTGGAATAGGCTGGCTAAACAAGGATTGGCCAAATGCAAACGGCAGTCTGGGAACGGAAAGTTCTCAGACTGCCGTTTTGGTTTTCAGGTAGCCTTTTGGTTTTCAGGTAGCCTTTTGGTTTTCAGGTAGCCTTTTGGTTTTCAGGTAGCCTTTTGGTTTTCAGGTAGCCTTTTGGTTTTCAGGTAGCCTTTTGGTTTTCAGGTAGCCTTTTGGTTTTCAGGTAGCCTTTTGGTTTTCAGGTAGCCTTTTGGTTTTCAGGTAGCCTTTTGGTTTTCAGGTAGCCTTTTGGTTTTCAGGTAGCCTTTTGGTTTTCAGGTAGCCTTTTGGTTTTCAGGTAGCCTTTTGGTTTTCAGGTAGCCTTTTGGTTTTCAGGTAGCCTTTTGGTTTTCAGGTAGCCTTTTGGTTTTGCTGCCAACAGGCAAAGGCGCATCCAGTTGTACCGTGCCGCCCGGCTGCACATCCTGTTCCGCATTCAGCGATACCGTGCAGCCCTGCCCGTGGGATAACACGCGCTCCGTGCCGTTCTCATTCAGCACCACCGCAATCTCGGTCGGTAGAAACACCTTAAAGCCGAACGGTAGGGCGGTGCTGCTGCCGTCGCCCAGATACACGTCGCTGCGCCTGCTTTCGCGTTCAATCGTCATAAAAAAAGACCCTCCGGAGTTACCGTGCTTATGGTAACTGCCGAAGGGTGCTTTTCGAGTGTACCTGGCTAGTTCTGCTCGTCGCTGAACATATCCAGCCCGCTCCAGTCGTCGAGCTGTTCGCCAGCCCGCAGCGTGCCGCGCACCGGCAGGCCGGTGGTCATGCTGATAAGGGTGGCCGTGTCGTACATTCCCTGCTCCAAAGACTGGCGGAATGCCGCCGTCCAAATGACCGGCTCCATGCTGTTGGCCATCGCCTGTTGTAGGAAGTAGGCGTTGCGGTTGGTCCAGTTCTGCGCCTTCTGATACCAGTTCGGGTTAATCAGCGTTTCTTGGATAAAGTCGTCCATCGCCGCGATTTCATTGTCCATGCGGCTGCGCATAAATTCCGAACGCTCGGCCACCGACTGCTGCATCGCTTTGCGGTTGGCCACAAAGTCCAACGCAGCCGCCGTCATGTAGCGGGTTTTCACTTTTACCCCGGCCAAGAGGAAGCCGGTAATCTGCTGCACGGAGTTCACGATATTGCCGAACATCAGCGCCATTCCCGCCCGCTGCCGCATCGCCGACCAAAAGCGGCTGAAACCGCCGTCCTCCTGAATCTTGGTTACGGTGCGCTGCTTGGCCGCCCGGTTCAGCCACGGCATCAGCATGGATTCCAAAGCCTTGTGCTGGTGGCGGTTCAGCTCCGGCGTAATATCGGAAAGCAGGCGGCGCACATCGCGCACCGGCACTTCCATATTCGAGAACAAGGCCACCTGTTCGGCGTGGCTCATCAGCCGCGCCAAATCCAACACCAGCGGTCGGTTGTATTCCACACGGGCCTTGGTAAAGCCTTTCGCCGTGGTCGGGAAGGCGTAATCCATATTCTCGTTTTCTTGCTTGGCCAGTTCGCGCATTTGCCCGTCCACCACCAAATCGGCATCAATCTGTGCCGGCACATAGCCGCCGCGAAACTCGCCCCACGGCGTTTGAATCGGGTTGGCGGCAATCTCGTCAAAGTAGTAGCCGAACACCTCGAAGTGCGCCTGCTGTGCCTTGGCTTTGCTCTGCTCCAGCAAATCCCACACTCCTTGCGCAAACTGCCAATGTCGCTCTTGAATAATGCCTTCCTCCTGCATCCGGTTGATAAACGCCTCCCAGCGCGCGGTATTCAGCTCGTCCGGCGTATCTTCGCCCCAGCCGCGCCCAATCAGCAGCTTGCGCAGGTTGCTTTCGTTGCCGCTGTGCAGCATCGCGTGTAGCACTTCGTTGAAAGTAAAGGTGTAATTGAGCTCGTGGCTGTGGATTTTCGGGCGGTCGAAGTCCTGCTGGATGGGTTCCAGCAGCTCCTTAAATCCTTGTTTAAATTCGTTGGTCTGCTTGCGGTAGGCTTCCGCGCCCTGCTTAATCGGGCGGTAGATGTAGTTCAAAAAGCCTTGGCCCATTGCTTCAGCCCAGCTTTCCACGCGGGTGGCGCTATACACCAGGCTGCGTAGATTCCAGTTAACGAACGCAAGGGGTGGGATGAGAAAGGCGAGCAGGAAGCGCGGGAAAACAGCATCCGTATGGGGCAAGACTTTATCGCTTCCGGCGGCTCGCCCGACCGACTGCCGGCAGCGATACAACAGGCCATCGGCCCGTCTGGAATGCAGGCGATGCGCGAGTATCAGTTCCGCTTGGAACAGGGCGAACAATCCCGCATGGAATACCGCTCGCGCCCGATTTACTACGACTTCCTTTATCACCCTGAAAAGCTGATGATATGAGTGAAGATCAAATCATGAACCTGTCGCCGGTAATCGGTTTGGATAAGGCTAACAACTTACTGGAACGCAAACGCCGGCAAGAGCGGGATGGCGACGGATCTGCGCCGAAGGTGGAAGCGGAGGTGCTGAAGCCATCAAAAGCGGCAAAGAAATCCCCGGCGTCAAACTCGAGAGCAGCGAAAGCCTGCGCATTAAATAACCAAGGAGTAAACCATGACCCAAGTATTTACCCAAATCCGCGACTGGGCAGAAGCCCGCAACCTTATCGA
>NZ_LXSL01000022.1 GCF_001648355.1 Eikenella longinqua
CTGACGTAGATTAGCAGCTATGCTAGGCTACGAAAATGCAAATAACCAATTGTAAACTAAGTGGGAAAATACAAAAGAAACTGCTCNAGTTTTTGNACTCGAAGNTACCGCCCGNGCCGCTGCTGATATTTTGGGCATNCAGNNACCNAAANCNCTCCTGTTCTACCACAAAATCCGCCAAGTCATCAGCCATCATCTGGCACTGGCGGCCGATGAAATTTTCGCCGGCCCGGTCGAATTGGACGAAAGCTATTTCGGCGGACGCCGCAAAGGCAGGCGAGGACGTGGTGCGGCAGGCAAGGTAGTGGTATTCGGCATCCTGAAACGGCAGGGACGGGTCTACACTATTGTGGTGGATAATGCCAAGTCTGAAACATTGATGCCTGTAATAAAAAGGAAAATTATGCCGGACAGCATTGTCTATACCGACAGCCTGAGCAGTTACGACAAGTTGGGCGTGAGTGGTTTTATCCATCACCGTATTAACCATTCCAAGGAATTTGCAGACCGTCAAAACCACATTAACGGCATTGAGAATTTCTGGAATCAGGCAAAACGTGTCTTACGCAAATACAACGGAATCGACCGCAAATCTTTCCTGCTGTTCTTGAAAGAATGCGAATTTCGGTTTAACTTCGGTACACCGTCCCAACAGCTTAAAATCCTGCGGAGATGGTGTGGAATTTAGGGCTAATCTACGTCAGCCCCTTGGGTTTTTACCACGCTGAAGTTTTATTTTCAGGTAGTCTTTTTGGGGGAAATAACAGAAGTGGGTAGGGAGTGTGGCACAGCCGCGCATGCGGAGATGGAATTTCAAGTAATGCGTGCGTGCCGATAGCACATAATTCTACGCGTTGTATTCACGGTTCATACAGTATGCAGTTAGTGGGGAATACAGGCTACGGCTTGCTGTTTAACACTTACCTAAAATAAAGTAGGATTTATGGCGAAATGAATTCGCTTTAACTTCATTGCACTAATGGTTTGAAGGCAGGGAAAGCTTGACCGAATCATTTAATATAGCTATCTTTCTAAAAAATAAAAATATTTATATACGCACCGCAATGCTTTTTTCCACTCCTTAATAGAAAGGATCTTGCAATGCCTTGCATCCCCCGCACTTTACCGCGCCTGACCGCCATCCTGCTGTTAACCTGTACTGCAGTTTCCGCTGCTGCACACGGTGATCATACCCATTGGGGCTACACCGGACATGATTCTCCCGAAAGCTGGGGCAACCTGTCTGAAGAGTTCCGTCTGTGCTCCACAGGCAAAAACCAATCACCTGTAAATATTACCGAAACCGTTTCCGGCAGGTTGCCTGCCATTCAGGTCAATTACCGTCCGAGTGCCGTAGAAGTCGAAAACAACGGCCACACTATCCAGATTAATTATCCTGAAGGTGGCAATACCCTGACTGTGAATGGACGCACCTACACTCTGAAGCAGTTCCACTTCCACGTGCCTAGTGAAAACCAAATCAAAGGCCACTCCTTCCCGATGGAAGCCCACTTCGTTCACTTAGACGAAAACCGACAGCCTTTGGTATTGGCCGTGCTGTATGAAGCCGGCAGAATCAACAACCGCCTGTCTTCCATATGGAACGTAATGCCGATGACATCGGGAAAAGTGAAACTCAACCAACCGTTTAATGCTTCATCCTTGCTGCCGCGGAACCTGCAATACTACCGCTTTGCCGGCTCGTTGACCACGCCACCATGCACTGAGGGCGTATCATGGTTGGTGTTGAAAACTTATGACCACATCGACCAGGCACAAGCGGAAAAATTCACCCGCGCTGTTGGTTCACACAACAACCGTCCTGTACAGCCGCTGAATGCACGAGTAGTAATCGAATAAACGATAAAGCTGAAAACAGAAGAGGCTGTCTGAAAAATTAGACGGCCTCGTTGGTTTATTTGCAGTTGGAGTGTATCCATACACGTGGCTAGTATAGATGCAGTTTGCTATTTAAGCAGTTACACTTGTTCAAGTAAATATGAATGAATACTCTCTTCCAGCACTTTCATTTGGTTTGCCATGTTGCTTATTAATGTAAATATTAGTATAGGTAATAAACTTACCCCAAGATAAGCAATACCTTTTATGACTAATCGAATCACGTTAAACTCTAAAAAAGCTATTGCTATCACTAGGTAGATTATAAAAGGGGTAACAAAACATCCGGCTGTTGCAAATAAGGTAGCAATAAAACGAATGCAAGCATCTGTTTTGTTATGTTTTTTTGTTAATTTATCCAGGTAGTACTTCCAAAAGCTGATGATATTCCGCCTTTTGCATAGATAACGGCAAGCAAATCATTCAAATCAATATTTGACTTCAAGAGGTAATCCAACTCATCAACAGAAAGATTTCGTAAATAGAGGATCTTCCTCTGTTCAATTTGCCTAATCAAATTCGATTTATGCTCACTAAATTGCAAAGGTATAATTTTTTTCAAGATATTCTTGAATTTTATCCAATTCATCCGATGCTAAATCTATCTATCCAATCAGATATTTATAGATATTTCTTCTATTCAATATTAAGAAGAAGCTAGTAAATATCTTACTCAACTGTTTCATAGTTATCTCCAATCTCTAACATTCGTCAGGGAAATATTCACTCCGCCCCAAAAAGCAGATTCTCCTTAATCCCCCGAATCCTATCCCGCAACACCGCCGCCTCTTCAAACTGCAAATCCCGTGCCGCCTGCTGCATGGCTTTTTCCAGTTTGGCGATTTCTTTGATCGCGTCTTCTTCATTGTGGATTTCGCCGACTTTAACCTTGTTTTTGCCTTTCAGACGACCTTTGCCGCTGCCTTCTTCGTGGTACACGCCGTCGATGATGTCTTTGACTTGTTTTTTAATCTGCTGCGGTACGATGCCGTGTTCTTCGTTGAATTTCATCTGTTTTTCGCGGCGGCGTTCGGTTTCGTCGATGGCGGCTTTCATGGAATCGGTGATTTTGTCGGCGTACAGGATGGCCACGCCGTTCACGTTGCGCGCTGCCCTGCCGATAGTCTGAATCAGGCTGCGGTGGGAGCGCAGGAAACCTTCTTTGTCGGCGTCGAGGATGGCGACGAGGGAGACTTCGGGGATGTCTAGGCCTTCGCGCAAGAGGTTGATGCCGACGAGTACGTCAAACAAACCTAATCGCAAATCTCTAATGATTTCAACGCGCTCTACGGTGTCGATGTCGCTGTGCAGGTAGCGCACTTTGATGCCGAGTTCGCTGTAATAGTCGGTGAGTTGTTCCGCCATGCGTTTGGTGAGGGTGGTAACGAGTACGCGTTCGCCTTTTTGGATGCGGTCGTTGATTTCGCTCATTAAGTCATCGACTTGGGTGGCGACGGGGCGGATGATGATTTGGGGGTCGACCAGCCCTGTGGGGCGGACGACTTGTTCGACCACTTGTCCGGTGTGTTCTTCTTCGTATTTGGCGGGGGTGGCGGAAACGAAGACGGTTTGCGGCATGACTTTTTCAAATTCGTGGAATTTGAGCGGGCGGTTGTCGCGGGCGGAAGGCAGGCGGAAGCCGTAATCGACGAGGTTTTGCTTGCGCGATGCGTCGCCTTTGTACATGCCGCCGATTTGGGTAACGGTAACGTGGCTTTCGTCGATGAACATGATGGCGTTGCTTGGCAGGTAGTCCATCAGCGTGGGCGGCGGTTCGCCTTCTTTTTTGCCGGAGAAGTGGCGGGAGTAGTTTTCAATGCCTTTGCAGAAGCCCATTTCGTAGAGCATTTCGAGGTCGAAACGGGTGCGCTGTTCGATGCGCTGCTGTTCGACGGGGCGTTGTTCGCGGGCGAAAAATTCGATGCGTTCGCGCAGTTCTTCTTTGATGGACTCGCAGGCGCGCAAGACGGTGTCGCGCGGGGTAACGTAGTGGCTGGACGGGAAGACGGTGTAGCGACCGACGCGCTGGTGCAGGCTGCCTGAAAGCGGGTCGAACATATCGAGGCGGTCGATTTCGTCGTCGAACAGGCTGATGCGCAGGGCGTTTTCGGAGCTTTCGGCGGGATAGACGTCAATCACGTCGCCGCGCACGCGGAAGCTGCCGCGTTTGAAGTCCAAATCGCCGCGTTCGTACTGCATGGAAACGAGCGTGGCGATGATGTCGCGCTGCTCGATGGTGTCGCCTTCTTTGACGGACAACACCATTTGTTGGTATTCGGTCGGGTCGCCGATACCGTAAATGGCGGACACGGTGGCGACGATAATCACGTCGTCGCGCGTCATCAGGTTTTTGGTGGCGGAAAGGCGCATCTGTTCGATGTGTTCGTTAATCGCGCTGTCTTTTTCGATGAACAAGTCGCGGCTGGGAACGTAGGCTTCGGGTTGGTAATAGTCGTAGTAGGAGACGAAATATTCCACCGCGTTTTCGGGGAAAAACTCGCGCATTTCGGCGTAGAGCTGGGCGGCGAGGGTTTTGTTGTGCGCCATGATGATGGCGGGGCGGCCGCTTTGGGCGATGACGTTTGCCATGGTGTAGGTTTTGCCCGAACCGGTTACGCCGAGCAGGGTTTGATAGGCCAGGCCGTCTTCCAAGCCTTCCAATAATCCTGCAATCGCAGTCGGCTGGTCGCCGGCGGGCGGGAAGGGCTGGTGGAGTTTGAAGGGGGAATTTGGGTATTGGATGATGTCCATGAGGCTACCTGAAAAATGGCAGATGGGTAAACGGGGCGGGCAAAAGGGAGATTATAACGCTAATTGATTAGTAGACCGGGAGCGGGGAGGCTACCTGAAAAGTTTCTATGCGGCTCAAATTTTTCAGGTAGCCTTTGATTGTTGGCATGGTGATACCGATTGAGGGCTGGCGGCTTAAAGGCTACCTGAAAAATAGAAAGGTGCGGCGCTTGGATTGGGGGACACGGTTTTCAGGTAGCCTCAAGCTCGCTTGGGATGCGGGCAAAAGAACTGCCGGCCATGCTGTGGTGTTGCGGCATGGCCGGCAGGCTGGGGCTGCCTGAAAAATTATTTGCTGCTGCCGGCTTCGGCAGGGGCGGATGCGTTGCCGGCGGCTGCGTTTGCAGCGGGCGCGGCTTCGCTGTATTGCTTGAGGCCGCCGCCGAGGGCTTTATACAGGTCGGCCAGGTTTTCCAGCATATTGAGCTGGGTAGCGAGCACGGCGGAATCGGCGGAGTAGCTGCTGCGCTCGGCATCAAGCACTTCCAGCGAGCTGGACACGCCGTGGCGGTAGCGCAGGTTGATCAGGCGCAGGCGGTCGTTGTAGGCCTTTTGGGTTTGCAGGCGGGAATCGTATTGCTGCTGCAGGGTTTCGCGCGCCACCAAGGCGTTGGATACGTCTTGGAAGGCAGACTGCACGGCTTTTTCATAGGCGGCCACGGCAGACTGCTGGCGCAGTTTGGCCACGTCGAGGCTGGCGCGCAGGCTGCCCCAGTTGAAGATGGGCACGTTGATGGTGGGCGAGAACACCCAGGTGCGGTTTACGCCGTCGAACAGGCGCTTCATCTCGGTGCTGCCGGTGCCGATGGTGCTGGTGAGGCTGATGCTGGGGAAGAAGGCGGCGCGGGCGGCGCCGATGTTGGCGTTGGCCTGGCGCAGGTTGTGCTCGGCGGCGCGGATGTCAGGGCGGTTTTGCAGCACGTCGGAGGTGAGGCCGGCTGGCAGCTTGGTGATGCGGAACTGCTTATCCAGCGGCAGGCCGGCGGGCAGGTTGGCGGGCACGGGCTGGTTGATGAGGGTAACTAGGGCGTTGTGCGCCTGCTCGCGGGTGCGCAGGGCGGCGGCGTAGTCGGCTTTGGCCGATTCGATCAGGCCTTCCATTTCGCGCAGGTTGACGGCGGAAATCACGCCGGCGTTGTGCTGGATTTGGTTGAGGCGGTAGGTTTGCTCGCGGGTTTGCAGCACGCGTTGCGCCAACTTCATGGATTCTTCGGCGTAGCGTTCGTTGAAATAGGCTTTGGCCACGGAGGAAACGAGCGAGAGGTGGGCGGAATCGCGGGCGGCCACGCTGCTGAAGTAGCTTTGCAGGGCGGCGCGGTTGTTGCTGCGGGCTTTGCCGAAAAGGTCGATTTCGTAGGAGGCGATGCCGAGGCCGACGTTGTAGGATTCGGCGATGTAGGATTGGCCGGTGCTGCTCAAATCTTGTGCCACGCGGGCGCGCTGGCCGGTGCCGCTGGCGTTGATGCCGGGCAGGGAGGCGGCGCGGGTGATCACGTATTGGGCGCGCACGGCTTCGGCGTTGAGCGCGGCCATGCGCAGGTCGGGGTTGTTTTTCAGCGCCAGGGTAATCAGCGATTTGAGGCGCGGGTCGGCAAAGTAGTCTTCCCAGCCGGTGTCGGCGGCGCGGCTGACGCTTTGGCCGGCGGCGGTGTCGTAGCGGAATTGGGCGGGCACGTTTACTTCGGGCTGACGGTAGCTTGGCGCCAGGGTGCAGGCGGAAAGCAGCAGGGCGGAGGCGATGCCGGCCGCAATCGGTTTCAAATTGGTTTGCATAATGGGTCCTTGTATTTTTCAGGTAGCCTCATGCGGGGCAGAGGCTACCTGAAAAAAGCTTAGTCGTGGTGCAGGTCTTGTTTCTCTTCGTCGCTGAGGCCGCGTTCGGCTTCGGAAACGTACATGTCGGCCAGCTCGTGGCTGATGTTGCTGTGGGCGGCCGTGATTTCGGTTTCATGCTGGGTGGGCTTGAACAGCTTGCGCACCAGTACGTAGAACAGCGGCACGAGGAACACAGACAAGAGCGTGCCGATGGTCATCCCCCAGAATACGGTGGTGCCGATGGCGCGTTGGCTGGCGGAGCTGGCGCCGGAAGCGATATACAGCGGCACCACGCCCAAGATGAAGGCGAAGGAGGTCATCAAAATCGGGCGGAAACGCAGATGCGCGGCAGCAAGGGCGGATTCCATGGCGGTTTTGCCCTGGGCTTGCAGGTCTTTGGCAAACTCGATAATCAGAATGGCGTTTTTCGCGCTCAGGCCGATTACCGTAATCATGCCCACCATGAAGTAGATGTCGTTGAAATACACCTCCTGCGTGCGGAGCAGGCCGTTAAACATATTGCGGCCGAACACGCCGAGCACCACGCCGAGGAAGCCCAAAGGCGCCACCAGCAGCACGGCGGCCGGAATCGACCAGCTTTCATACAAGGCGGCCAACACCAGGAACACGGCTACCAGCACGAAGATATACAGGGTGGTGCGCTGGGAGGCGCCGCTGGCCTGTTCGCGCGATTCGCCGGCCCATTCCACGCTGTAGCCGTCCATCTGCGATACGATGCGTTCCACTTCGGCCATAGCGTCGCCGCTGGCAAAGCCGGAGTTTACCGCGCCGCTGATCGACATGGAGGGATAGCCGTTGAAGCGGGTGCTCTGCTCCATGCCGGCCCCCCAAGAGGCACTCACCACGGTGGAGAGCGGCACGGCCACGCCTTGGCTGTTGGGCACAGTCATGGCCAGAATCTGCTCAGGCTGCATGCGCGCCTGCGCATCGGCCTGCACGTAAACGCGCTGCAAACGGCCTTTGTTGGGGAAGTCGTTGATATAGGAGCCGCCCAATGCGGTGCTCAAAGCGGCACGGATGGAAGCCATGCTGATGCCTTGTGCGGCGGCGGCTTCGCGGTCGATCGACAACTTGAGCTGCGGCGCGTCTTCCAGGCCGGAAGAGCGGGTGTCGCCGAACATCGGGTTTTTACGCATTTCGGCAATCAGCTGGTTGCGGGCGGCAACCAGGGCCTGGTGGCCGTGGTTGTTACGGTCTTGCAGGTGGAATTCCAAGCCGCCGTTGCCCAGCTCGCGGATGGGCGGCGGGTTCACAGCAATGGCGAAACCGTCGCGGATTAGACCGCTGCCCATAAAGGCGCCAGTGAGTTTTCTAGTAACGCTGGTGGCATCTTGGCCCGCGCCTTTGCGTTCGTCCCAGTTTTTCAAAATCACGAAGCCCAAGGCCATGTTTTGGCCGCTACCTGAAAAGCTGAAGCCGGATACGGTGAACACGTCTTTCACTTCGGGCATGCCCATGGCGATTTTTTCCACGTTCAGCAAAGTGGCGTCGGTGCGCTCTTTGGTGGCGCCGGCAGGCAGCTGGATGCTCACCATCAGGTTACCCTGGTCTTCGGTGGGCAGGAAGGAAGACGGAATGCGGGTGAACAGGAAGGCGGCCACAGCGATGAGGGCAGCATACACAATCACCATCCGGCCGGCACGCAGCAGCAGGGCGGCCACCCAGCTTTCATAGCGTTTGTTGCCGGCATCGAATTTGCGGTTGAACCAGCCGAAGAAGCCGGTTTTTTCCTCGTGGTGGCCTTTGGCTACAGGCTTGAGCAGCGTGGCGCACAAAGCAGGCGTAAGCGACAGCGCGAGGAAGGCGGAGAAGGCGATGGAAATCACCATGGTGATGGCGAACTGTTGGTAGATTTTGCCGGTGGCGCCGCTGAACATGGCCAGCGGTACAAACACGGAAATCAACACGGCGGTAATGCCGACCACGGCGCCGGAAATCTGGCCCATGGCCTTATGCGTGGCTTCTCGCGGCGGCAGCCCTTCTTCCGACATGATGCGTTCTACGTTTTCCACCACCACGATGGCGTCGTCCACCACGATACCGATCACCAGCACCATGGCAAACATGGTGAGCACGTTGATTGACATGCCGAGATAGTAGATGCCGGCAAAACCGCCCAAAAGCGAAATTGGCACCACGATGGTGGGAATCAGGGTGTAGCGGATATTTTGCAGGAACACGAACATCACAATGAACACCAACACCATGGCTTCCACCAAGGTGTGCACCACTTGGTTGATGGAGATTTCTACGAAGGTGGAGGTGTCGTAGGGTGCATTCCATTTCATGTCGCCGGGGAAGTAGTTTTCCAGCGTGTTCATGCGGTCTTTCACCAAGGCGGCGGTGGCGGTGGCGTTACCGCTGTTGGAAAGCATCACGGCTAAGCCGACGGTGGGCGTACCGTTCAGGCGGGTGCTGGAAGAATAATCTTCCGAACCCAGCTCGATTTTGGCTACATCGCGCAGGTATACGTTGGCGCCGTCGGTGGTGCTGCGCAGAATGATGTTGCCGAATTGCTCAGGAGTGCTGAGCTGGCCTTCGGCGGTGATGGTGGCGGTGATGGTTTGCCCTTGGTTGGCCGGCAGCGAGCCGAGCGAACCGGCGGAAATCTGCGCGTTTTGGGCGCTGATGGCAGAAGAAACATCGGCAAACGATAGATTGAAATTTTGCAGTTTCTGCGGATCCACCCACACACGCATGGCGCGCTGAGAAGCAAATAGGCGCACCGCGCCCACGCCTTCCAAGCGTTGCAGTTCGGGCACGATGTTGCGCTGGGCGTAGTCGGCCATTTCTTCCAAGCTTTGGCTGGTGGAAGAGAGCGCCACCACCATCAGGAAGTTGGAGCGGGATTTCGATACGTTCACACCGTATTGCTGCACGGTGGTGGGCAGGCTGGACAACACTTCGTTCAGTTTGTTGTTTACCTCAATCTGCGCCACGTCTTCGTTGGTGTCGGGGGTAAACGTGAGCGTTACCGTGCCCCTACCGCTGGAGTCGGCAGAAGTGGACATATAATCCAAGCCTTCCACGCCGTTCATGTTGCGCTCAATCACGGCCAGCACGCTGTCTTCCATCACTTGGGCGGAAGCGCCGGGGTAGGTGGCGGTAAGGTTGAAGGTGGGCGCGGCCACAGACGGATACTGCGATACCGGCAGCTTCTGAATGGCCAGCACACCTGCCAGAATAATGAAAATAGAGATAACCCACGCAAACACGGGGCGGTCGATAAAGAATTTAGCCATTTATAGCAGCCCCTTTATTTGGCTTCGGAAGCGGGTTTGGCAGTGGAAGCGGTCGCAGGAGCCGAGGCGGCGGCAGGCTGTTTGGCCGGTGCGCTAGCGGGCGCGGCTGGAGCAGGCTGCTGTTGCGGCTGCGAAGCCTGCCATTCCTGTACCTGTACTTTCTGCGCACCCATCATGCCGGCAATCATGGTGCCGTCCACGGCCACTTTGTCACCGTCTTTCAGGCCGCCGCTAACAATCCAGTTGTTGCCGCTCTGGCCGGCAATGGTCACTTCCTGCGGGCGCATCGAACCGTCGGCAGCCACCACGATTACCGTATCTTTCTCGCCACGGGTAACCGCACGCTGCGGAATCAGGTAGGCACGGCTCATCTGCGCCTGTGGCAGGCGCACCTGCACATACAGGCCAGGCAACAGGATGTTATCTTCGTTTGGCACTTCCACGCGCAGGGAAACTTGGCCGGTGGTCTCGTTCACGGTCGGGTCGGTGAAGAGCAGGCGGCCTTTTTGCGGATATTCGCTGCCGTCTTCCATGATGATGGACACTTCCACTGCGCCGTTTACCGCGCTCATCTGGCCTTCGGCAATCTGGCGGCGCAGTTTCATCACTTCCAGCGCGGATTGGGTAACGTTTACATACATCGGGTTGGTTTGCTGGATGGTGGCCAGCACGGTGCTGCTGCCGGCAGTGAGCAGTGCGCCTTCAGATACGTTGGAGCGGCCGATGTAGCCAGAAATCGGCGCGGTGATGCGGGCGTGGTTCACGTTTACCTGAGCTGAGCGGACGGCGGCGCGGGCAGCGTTCACATTGGCCGCGGCCGAGCGCTGGGCGGCCACGGCGGCATCGTATTCCTGTTTGCTGATGGCATCGGCGGCCACCAAGGGCTGATAGCGTGCCAAATCGGCATTGGCTTTGGCTTGGGCGGCTTCGGCAGCGGCCAATTGGGCGCGGGCGCTGGCCAAGCCGGCGGAATAGGTGGCATCGTCGAGCTGGTAGAGCGCTTGGCCGGCCTGCACGTAGCTGCCTTCTTGGAACAGGCGGCGCTGGATGATGCCACTCACTTGCGGGCGGATTTCAGCGGAACGGAAGGATTCCAAGCGGCCGGGCAGGCTGGTGCTGATGGTGGTGTCTTCCGCTTTCACGGTGAGCACGCTCACCACCGGCGCGGGGCCGCCCTGTTGCTGTTGTTCGTTTTCCCCGCAGGCAGACAGAGCCAAAACCGATGCAAGTGCGATTGCGCTCAGTTTGAAGCCCGTTTTCCCTGATATGTTGAAAGATGTCATTATGGTGGCCTTATGAAAGTGTCGTTTAATTAACGAATTATGGCTGCTTGTGAGCCTTGGTGGCATAAGCAGCCGCAGAGAATAAGGCCGGCATTTTACGTGCATTGATGTATGTTGTCTATGATGGTTTACAAAAAACATAGCAAAACGCCAAAAAGCAACATTGCCGGCAGAGCGGGCGGGCGGGCCACTTGAAAGCAAACTCTAGGCATGACAAAATTCGATAATAAATAAACCAGATACAATAAAATAACGATGCGAAAAACCAAAGTTGAAGCACAAAAAACACGCAACTATCTGCTAAGGGCAGCGCTGGATACGTTCTATTTGCGCGGCATCAGCCGTTCATCTCTAAATGAAATTGCGCAGACCGCCGGCGTAACGCGCGGGGCGCTGTATTGGCACTTTAAAAACAAAGAAGACTTGTTTGAGGGCTTGTTTCAGCAGGTGTTTGCCGAATTGTCGAACGAATTGGCGCACGATGTGGAAACCCAGTCGCCCGATATTTGGGAAAGCTTCGAAGTGGCCACCATCAATATGTTTCAGCGGCTGGAAACCGATGAAACCATGCGGAAGTTCTGCAATATCATCCATTTAAAATGCGAATACACCGAGCAGAACCATTCGGTGGTGAAAATTATGCGCAGCTATCAGGATATGTGGCAGCGCCTGCTTACCGATACGCTCACGCTGAGCCTGCAAAAGAAACAGCTGCCGGAGGATTTGAATGTGAATCTGGCGGTGGTGTTTATGATGTCAGTGATTAGCGGGCTGATGAATATTTGGCTGAATATGCCGGAGCAGTTCAGCATCGGCAAAACCGCGCCGCATATCATTCGGGCGGCGATGGGGGCGTTGAAATATTCGCCGGATTTGTGTTCGCCGTCTGGCAAACAATTGCCGCTGAGTATGCGCCAGTATCGCGCTTAGGCTGATGCGCGAGTGAGGCTACCTGAAATTTCAGGTAGCCTTTTGGTTTTCTTTGGGCTACATTGCAGCAGCTTGAGGCTACCTGAAAATATGGTTTCAGCGAAGTGAAATATTTTCCTGTGTTTGTTGTGAATCTCAAAAATCTTGTTCTCATGAAATCCCTTTCTCCCAAATTGATTGTTTCCCTGCTGGCGGTGGGTGTGGCGGCGGGCATCACGGGCATTGTGCTGACGCTGCTGCTGCATGCGGTGCAGCATTGGGTGTTCGGCTATCCGGCGGATGTGGTGTTGCCGTATCGGGTGATGGTGGAGGAGAGCTCGCCGCTGCGGCGTTGGCTGGTGTTGCTGCTGTGCGGCGGGGTGGTGGGCGCGGGCTGGGTGTGGCTGCACCGCAAGGCGGCGCCGTTGGTGCCGATTAAAACGGCGGTGGTGAGCGGGCGGGAAATGCCGCTGGCGGCAACACTGCTGCACGGTTTGTTGCAGATTGTTACGGTGGCTTTGGGCTCGCCGCTGGGGCGGGAGGTGGCGCCGCGGGAAATCAGTGCGGCGCTGGCGGAGCGGTGGGCGAAGTGGCGCGGGCTGGATGCGGAGGAGCGGGGGGTGCTGCTGGCTTGTGCTTCGGGGGCGGGCTTGGCAGCGGTGTATAACGTGCCGCTGGCGGCGGCAGTGTTTGCGCTGGAAACGCTGATGTTGTCGTGGTCGCGGGAGCGGTTGTTGGCGGCGCTGATTGCTTGCGGGACGGCGGTGTTGGTGGTGCGCGCGGGGCTAGGGGATGTGATTCAGTATCCGATGCCGGCGTTTCCGCTGCCGGATTGGGGGTTTAATGTGTGGGCTTTGGCAGTGGCGCCGTTGTTGGCTTTGGGGGTGTGGGGCTTTGAGCGGTGTATGGGGAGGCTACCTGAAATTCCGCGGCGCAGTGTGCGGATGGTGTGGGTGGCGTTGGCGGCGTTTGGGCTGATCGGGTTCTTGGCTTGGTGGTTTCCGGAGATTATGGGCAACGGGAAGGCGGGCAATCAGCTGAGTTTTGCGGGGGATTTGGATTGGCGCTATGCGCTGGGGCTGCTGGGGGCGAAGTGGGCGGCGCTGCTGCTGGCCACGCTGGCGGGGGCGTATGGCGGGCGGATTACGCCTTCGATGATGTTGGGCGGGCTGATTGCGTTTGCGGCGGCTTGCGGGTGGAATGTGCTGCTGCCGGGGGTGGATGCGGGGGCGGCGGCGTTTGTGGGGGCGGTGGTGTTTTTGGGTGTGGCGCAGAAAATGCCGGTAACAGCGCTGGTGTTTATGCTGGAGCTGTCGCGCCAATCGCCGGCGCTGTGGCTGCCGCTGTGTTTGTGTATGGGGCTAGCACTGGGGGTGTACCGTTTGCTGCCGGCGGGGGAGGGCGGCTGAGGCGGGCTGTGTGGGACGGGAAAAGGCTACCTGAAAAATGGTTTCAGCTTTGCAGAAACTTGCTTTGCTTGTTTCGCTGCGTTGAAGCTTGCGTTTTAGCTTCGCTGAAACTCAGCCTTGCTTTACAAGATATCGTTTTCAGGTAGCCTTTTGTGTGGGCGTGGTGGCTACCTGAAAATGGGGCAGGGCTGATGTGCGGGATTTTCAGGTAGCCTGTTCTGCGGCGGGTAAGTGTTTGTCTAAAAGAATAATTGTGTTCTTGGGTTGGGCGCGCAGGGAATAACCTTGGCGGCGGCTGTGGTTATTTATCAACAGCCGGGCTGTTAATAAGAATTAAATTTATTTGCACTCGTTTGCAAAAGATTATAATGCGCCGCGTTGTTCTATTCTATTGCTTACTTTGTTTAATTTAAAGGGAAAAATCATGCAGCATCCGTTCAAGCCCACCCTCATCGCCGCCCTGCTGGCTGCCGCCGTGCCGGCCTGGGCCGACCAAAGCCCCGAGCCGGCCGATTCCGCCGAGCTGGAAACCATCCAAATCACCGCCCGTAACCGCAGCACGCGCACCGAAAACAGAAACAGCTACACCACCTCCGCCATGCGCACCACCACCGGTCTGGCCCTGTCGCCCAAGGAAACGCCGCAGTCGGTGAGCGTGATCACCAAAACCCAGTTGGATGACCAAAACATCAGCCGTATTGAAGATGCACTGAAAACCACCACCGGCGTGAATGTATTCCGTGATAGCAACCGTTTCCGCTTTCAATCACGCGGTTTCTACATCAACCGTATTGAAGAAGACGGCATGGCAGTAACCGTGAGCGGCTCGATGTTGAATACCAACGCTGATCCGCACAGCCAAACCGATTTGGCGATTTACGACCACATCGAAGTGGTGCGCGGCGCCACCGGTCTAACGCAAGGCAACGGCGAGCCCGGCGGCACCATCAACGTGGTACGCAAACGCCCGACTTCTATGAGGCAGGCCAGTGCCAGCATCAGCGCCGACCGATTCGGCAGCGTGCGCGGCGTGGGTGATTTCTCCGGCGCACTCAATGAAGCCCGTACCGTGCGCGGCCGTGCTGTGGTGGCAGCCGAACGTAGCGACTCGTTTAAAGATGAGGTGGACGGTCGCAAATATGTGCTTTACGGCGTATTGGATGCAGACCTTGGCGAAAACACCAAAGCCACCGTCAGCGCAACTTATCAAAACGAACACTCTGTTCCCGACCGCTACGGCGTGCCGATGGCTTTGGGCGGAGGTGATGCGGGTTTCTCGCGCAAAACCTTCCTCGGTGCTGGCTGGAATACCGAAGAAACCAGCAAGCTTAACCTATTTGGCGAAGTGGAATATCGTTTTAATGAAGACTGGAAGCTGACAGGCAAAGTCAATTACACCAAATCCCGCTACATGACCGAATGGGCAGCCTTGGGCAACACTAATAACACTTACACAGGCTTGCCGGCAGATGGCACTTTAGCTGTGAGCGGCCGTGCCACGCGCATGGACAATGACGGTTCGCAGTTTGGTCTCCAAGCCAATCTGGTCGGCAAATATCGGCTGCTCAGCCGTGAGCATGATGCATTCGTTACCCTGAACCACACCCGCGAAAAACTGCATGCCCACTGGCGCCAGCACACCAGCACCGCCAATTTCAACGCCTACGATTTCCACCACAACATCGCTTATCCCGATTTCAACACTGGCCCATACCGTTTTCACGAATATGAAGACTACACGCTGACTACGCAGGGGATTGCTGCCGGCACGCGCTTCAATATCCTAGACAACCTGCACTTGATTGCCGGCACGCGCTACACCCGCTGGAAAAGCGATTATCACGACCGCTATGCCGGTACGAGCGGCGTATGGACTTACGACCCCAACTACAAAACCAAAAACCGTTTCGTTCCCTATTTCGGCCTGACTTGGGACATCAACCCCAACCACAGCCTGTATGCCAGCTACACTCAAATCTTCAACCCGCATCTGAGTGCGAGAGATGCGGTAGGCAAACCCCTAACCCCGATGACCGGCACCAATATCGAAGTGGGCTGGAAGGCCGACTGGTTTGGCGACAACAAGCTCAATACCGCATTGGCACTGTTCCACATCATCCAGAAAAACCGTTCGATCAGTTCTGCCGACCGCAGCCCCTATACCGGCCGTTATTACAACATTCCGCTAGGGCGCATCCAAAGCCACGGTTTTGATGCCGAAATTTCAGGTAGCCTCAATGAAAACTGGAAAATCTTTGCCGGCTATACTTTCAATACCAGCAAATACCGTACAACAGAAGGCTCGCAGGCATATTTCCAAGAAGGCGCCAACTACAACAGCTGGACGCCGAAGCATATGTTCCGGCTTTATACCAGCTACCGTCTGCCGTTCGGCGAACGCAGATGGACAATCGGCGGCGGTGTGAGTGCGCAGAGCAAAACCGGCAATCTCTACACCGGCACGTTGCAAAGTACCACCCAGGGCGGCTACGCTTTGTGGAATGCCAACGTGCAGTACGAGTTCAACGACCACATTAAGCTGAGCCTGATCGGCACTAACCTGACCGACAAACGCTATTACGAAAACAATCGCGTGCGGAGCAGGGGCATCAATAACTTCTTCGGCGAACCGCGCAACATCATGTTCAAGCTCGATTGGAAGCTGTAAGCCAAACGCTTAAGCAATAAGAAAGGCTACCTGAAAACGTAGCGCAGTGAAGTTTCTGCGAAGCTAAAATTTTCAGGTAGCCTTTTATCCGTGCAGGATGAAGCGGTTTAGAACTTGCCTTTGATCTCGTTGATCAGGCCTTCGGCTTTGCCTTTGGCTTCGTTCACCAGCTCTTCGGCAGATTTCTTGCCTTTTTCCAGCACATCGGCGGCTTGTTTTCCCACGTCGGCAATGGCTTCTTTGGCTTTGCCCACTCCTTCCTGAATCAGGCCTTCGGCCTGCAGCTTGCCGCTGCCTACGGCGTCGCCCACTTCTTTCTTCACTTTGCCTACGATTTCGTCGAAATTGCTCATATTGATGCTCCTTGGTAATGAGTGTGGAAAGGAATACGCACTATAACCCGCGCGGGCGGCGGCGTAAAACCGATTAACGCGGCTTTACGGTTTGCTTTGGATGTGCACACGGTGCCCCGCAAGCCAAAAGGCTACCTGAAAACCGTGTTGCAGTTTTCAGGTAGCCTTTTGGTTTGGCAGGGGGTTACTTAATCTGGGTGTAGAGCTGGATTACGGGCGGTTTTTCGCAGGCTTCCACTAGGATGGGCACGATGCGGGTAAAGTGGGCGGAGGCGGAGTGGGTGTCGAGCACGGCTTGGTTTTGCCACAGTTCGATGAAGCTCACTTGGTTGGGCTGCTGGGTGTTTTGGTAGAGGTGGTAGGAGAGGCAGCCGTTTTCTTTGCGGGTTTCGGCAATCAGCTCGTCGCAATGCTTGAGGAAGGCGTCGAGCTGGGCGGGTTTGACTTCAAATTGGGCTACTACGGTAATCATGGAGGTCTCCTTGATGAGGGTGGGAAAAATATAGTGGATTAAAATAAGAATGCTACCGCGTTGGCTCGCCTTGCCGTACTACTTGTACTGTCTGCGGCTCGCCGCCTTGTCCCATTCTTATTTTAATCCACTATAAAGAGGCTACCTGAAAACGGAAAACAGGGTTTCAGGTAGCCTCTTGCGTTCAGACTAACCTTGGAGGGGCTTAGTCTTCATAGTGCTCGATGCTGGGGCAGGAGCAGACGAGGTGGCGGTCGCCATACACGTCGTCGATGCGGTTTACGCTCGGCCAGAATTTGTTTTCGCGCACGTAGGGCAGCGGATAAACGGCTTCTTCGCGGCTGTAGGCACGGTTCCATTCGCCGGTTACGTCGGCGGCGGTGTGCGGTGCGTTCACCAGCGGGTTGTCGTCTTTCGGCCATTCGCCGCGCTGCACTTTGAGCGCTTCCTGCTTAATCTGCTTCATGGCGGCAATGAAGCGGTCGAGCTCGGCCTTGCTTTCGCTCTCGGTGGGCTCGATCATTAGCGTTCCGACCACGGGGAAGGACATGGTGGGCGAATGGAAGCCGTAGTCCATCAGGCGTTTGGCGATGTCCAGCTCGGTGATGCCGCTTTCGGCTTTGAGCGGGCGCAGGTCGATGATGCACTCGTGGGCCACGCGGCCGTTTTTGCCGGTGTAGAGCACGGGGTAGTCGGCGGAGAGCTGTTTGGCCACGTAGTTGGCGTTGAGCAGCGCGGTTTCGGTGGCGCGGCGCAGGCCTTCGGCGCCCATCATGCTGATATACATCCAGGTAATCGGCAGGATGCTGGCGGAACCATACGGGGCGGCGGCCACGGCGCTCATGCCGGGCGTGAAGCCTTCCACGGGGGCGACTGCGTGGCTCGGGGCGTAGGGGGCGAGGTGGGCTTTGAGGCCGATGGGGCCCATGCCCGGCCCGCCGCCGCCGTGCGGGATGCAGAAGGTTTTGTGCAGGTTCATGTGCAGCACGTCGGCGCCCACTTCGGCCGGCTGCATGATGCCCACTTGGGCGTTCATGTTGGCGCCGTCCATATACACTTGGCCGCCGTTTTCGTGGATGATGCGGCAGATGTCGCGGATGCCTTCTTCATACACGCCGTGGGTGGAGGGATAGGTGATCATCAGCGCGCCGAGGTGGTCTTTGTGTTGCTCGGCTTTGGCCTTCAGGTCGGCGATGTCCACGTTGCCGTGTTCGTCGGTGTCCACAATCACAATCTGCATGCCGGCCATATGGGCGGTGGCAGGGTTGGTGCCGTGGGCGGAACGCGGAATCAGGCACACGTTGCGCTCGGGGTGGCCTTGCGCTTCGTGGTAGCGGCGGATGGTGATCATGCCGGTGTATTCGCCTTGCGCGCCGGAGTTGGGCTGGATGCAGACGGCGTCAAACCCGGTTACGGCTTTGAGCTGCTCTTGCAGGCCGTGAATCATTTTCAGGTAGCCTTGAACCTGCTCGCGCGGGGCGAAGGGGTGGATTTCGGTGAACTCGGGCCAGGTGATGGGAATCATCTCGCTGGTGGCGTTCAGCTTCATGGTGCAGGAGCCGAGCGAAATCATGCTGCGGTTCATGGCCAGGTCGCGCTCTTCCAGTTTTTTCAGGTAGCGCAGCATTTCGTGTTCGGTGTGGTAGCTGTTGAACACGGGGTGTTGCAGGATGTTGCCTTGGCGCTGGAGTTTTTCAGGTAGCCTGCTGGCCGGGGCGTTTTCGGGCAGGGCGGCTGCCTTGCCGGTGAAGAGTTCGGCCAGCTGGGCAAATTCTTCGGCGGTGGAGGTTTCGCTGAAGGCGGCAGCCAGCACCTGATCGCCGATGCGCAGCAGGTTGTAGCCTTTGTCTAGCGCTTTCTGATACACGGTATCTGCCTGAGCCTTGCCGCCGAAATCTACGGCCACGGTGTCAAAGAACACGGAATGGAGCACTTTGCAGCCGGCTGCCTGCAACACGTCGGCAAAGGCGGAGGCCAGCGCGTGGATGCGGCGGGCGATGCGTTTTACGCCTTCGGGGCCGTGATACACGGCATACATGCCGGCTAGGTTGGCCAGCAATACTTGCGAGGTGCAGATATTGGAATTGGCTTTTTCGCGGCGGATGTGTTGTTCACGGGTTTGCAAAGCCATACGCAGCGCCGGTTTGCCTTTGGCATCCACGGATACGCCGATGATGCGGCCGGGGGCGGAGCGTTTGTCTTTGTCTTTGAAGGCGAAATAAGCGGCGTGCGGGCCGCCGAAGCCCATCGGGATACCGAAGCGCTGGGTGCTGCCCAAGGCGATGTCGGCGCCCAATTCGGCCGGCGCTTTCAAGAGCACGAGGCTCATGATGTCGGCAGCCACGGCCACAATCGCGCCTTTGGCTTTCACGGCGGCAATCACGTCGCCCAGGTCGGCCACGTCGCCGTCTTTGCCCACATATTGGAACAGGGCGCCGAAGTATTCGCCGTTGCGCGCGGTGTCGAAATCGCCCACCACCAGCTCGAAGCCGAAGAATTTGGCGCGGGTTTTGAGCACGTCGAGCGTTTGCGGATACACGCGCTCGTCCACAAAGAATTGGTTGGATTTGGATTTGCCCACGCGGCGCGCCATGGCCATAGCTTCGGCGGCGGCGGTGGCTTCGTCCAGCAGGGAGGCGCCGGCCAGCTCGAAGCCGGTGAGGTCGAGGCACACTTGCTGGAAGTTCAGCAGGGCTTCGAGGCGGCCTTGCGAGATTTCGGCCTGATAGGGGGTGTAGGCGGTGTACCAGCCTGGGTTTTCCAGCACGTTGCGCAGGATCACGTTGGGCAGGCGGGTGGGGTAGTAGCCCAGGCCGATGTAGCTTTTGTTGATGCGGTTTTCGCTGGCGATGCCTTTGAGTTTGCCTAAGGCATCGGCTTCGCTCAGGGCTTCGGGCAGCTTGATGGTGCCGGGCATGCGCACGTTGTGCGGCACGGTGTTTTCCAAAAAGCTGTCGATGTCTTTTTCGCCCAGGGCGGCCAGGAGCGCGGCGCGGTCGGACAGGCTGAGGTGGCGTCCGACAAAGTCGTTGCCGTGGAAGAGTTCGTTAAACTTCATGTTTCTGCATCCTTTCTACTGACTCAGTGTTGAGATGGAGGGGGATTGGAACAGACGGTTAATATTGTAGCGCAAAACGGGGTGGCTGCGGCGGGCGGCGGGTGGAAATATTTTTGTGTTGGGTCATGATAACTTTAATAAATGCCTTGCACGCGGCATTTTATGCTTGGCATGGGGCGGATTGGCAGCGGGGATTGCGCGGTGGGGGGGATGGGCAGGCGTGGGGCGTGAAGATTTCAGGTAGCCTGTAGTAAGGATTGGGAGGCTACCTGAAAAGTATTGGCAGCGGGTTTTCAGGTAGCCTTTGGGGTGTTGGGGCTACCTGAAAAATGGTTTTAGCAGGATGGCTGATGTGTCGGCGGTTTGGGAAGGTGGCTTTTGCTTGTGTTTTAAGCGGGTTTTTGTTTCCAGGTAGCCTGAGATTTGGGGTGTTCAGCTGGTTTGGCAGTAATCGGCATGGATGTGGGCGAGGCGGTAGAGGATGGCGGCGGTGGCGCCCCAGATGGTGCGGTGATGGTATTGCAGCACGGGCATGACGGCGCTGAGGCCTTGGTGTTGGTAGGTTTCGAGGCGGTAGGCGGCGGGGTTGAGGGCGAGGCTGTTCGGCACGATGAAGGCTTCGGCCACTTCTTGCGGGTTGGGGCGGCAGGCGGGCTGCCGGCGGGCGGTGGCGAGTACGGGGGTAACTTGGTAGCCGCTGGGCAGGTAGCTGGGCGGGAGGCTGCCGTGGATTTGCCAGATGCCGGGCGGGATGCCGAGCTCTTCTTGGGTTTCACGCAGGGCGGCGGCGGTGTGGCCGGCGTCGGCGGGGTCGATTTGGCCGCCGGGGAAGGAGATTTGGTTGCCGTGGTCGCGCAGGCTGCTGCTGCGCAGGGTGAGGAGGATGCCGCTGCCTTGCTCGGCGGGTACGAAGCCGACGAGTACGGCGGCGGGGGTGAAATGGCTGCGGAGCGGTTGCCAGATGAGGCGGCGCTGGCGGAAGCTTTCGGGCTCGGGGGCGGTGGCGGCGAAGTTGAGGAAGGTGGCGGGGTGGGGCATGGTGTGGTGTTGGGGTGTGGGCTACCTGAAAACTCTGCCATTTTCGGCAACTTCGTTTTAGCTTCGCAGAAACTTCGCTGCCTTCGGCAACGTCGTTCTCAGGTAGCCTGAACTTGGTTTGATTGGAAGGATTGAATGGATTGCAGGCTACCTGAAAAATGATGTTTGATGCAGCTAAGGCGCAGGTTTCTTCGGAAACGCTGTTTTCATTCCGCTGAAATTTGTGTTTTCAGGCAGCCTGTTATTCTGCCTGCTCTTCGTCTTCTTCCTGCCAGGCGTGGTCGAGGGCGTGGCGGATGGTGTCGCTGTCGAAGCCGCGGTAGGCGAGGAAGCGGGCGGCGCGTTGCTGCTCAGCAAAATCGGCGGGCGGCTGTTTGAACTTTTTGCGCAGCACGGCGCGGGCGGTGGCGCGTTCGTTGTCGAGGCTGGGCAGGGCGGCTTCGATGAGGCCGCTATCGAGGTTTTGCTGTTGCAGGCCTTGGGCGAGGCGCAGGCGGCCGTAGCGGCTGCCTTTGCTGTATACATAGCTTTCGGCGTAGCGCTGGTCGGATTGCCAATTGCGATCGGCGAATTCTTGCAGCAGCGCGTCGATTTCGGCGGGGTCTTCGGCGTAGGGGGCGAGCTTGCGCCGCAGCTCGGCCTGCGACATTTCGCGCCGCGAGAGCAGGGCGAGGGCGCGGCTGCGCAGGGATTTAACGGCGCTCATCGGCACGCAGGCGGTCGTAGATTTCGGGCAGGGTGGAAACGATCCAGTCGGCTCGGGTGGCGGGGTCTTCGGCCAGTTTGTCCATGTCGGCATAGCCGTAGCGCACGCCGATGACAAAGCAGCCGGCTGCTTTGGCGGCGAGGATGTCGTTGCGCGAATCGCCCACCATGGCCATGTTTTCCGGCTTCACGCCCAATACTGCGGCGGCGTGCAGCAGGGGCTCGGCATCGGGCTTGCGCTGGGGCAGGGTGTCGCCGCCCACGATGAGGCTGAAGAGGTCGGCCAGGCCGAGGCGGCGCAGCAGCTCGGCAGCCCAGGCTTCGCGTTTGTTGGTGACCACGGCCAGCGGCAGGCCGAGGGTTTTGAGGAGCTGGAGGCCGGTTTGCACTTCGGGGTAGATGTAGGTGTGGCGGTCGAGGTGTTCGGAATAGTGTTGGGCAAACACGGCGAAGGCGCGCTGCCACACGTCGTCGGGGGCTTGGCCGTTGGGGTCGGCGGTGAGGGCGCGGTGCACGAGGGTGCCCACGCCGTCGCCCACGTAGGACATCATTTGCTTTTCTTCGAGCAGGGGCAGGTTTTCGCTGCGGCGGGCTTCGTTGGCGGCGGCGGCGAGGTCGGCGAGGGAATCGACTAGGGTGCCGTCGAGGTCGAAGGTGGCGGCGCGGATATCGGGGCGGGTGGTCATGGGATGGCCTCGGGGTTGGGGTGGGAAAAGATGGCGGATTTTAGCATGGGCGGGCGATAAGAAGGCTGCCTGAAAATTTTCAGGTAGCCTTTAGCCATTATTTGAAGAATAAATCGCGATACACGGTATAAGGCACCATCATCAATGTGGGCATCACCACCAGCAGGCCGAGCAGCAGGGGGATTGCGCCGGCAATCATCAATAACATCGACATCAGGCCGCATAATGCCGCGCCGACGATATTGCGGCTGAAACCTTGCCAGCTCAGCAGTATGGAGCGTTTGGGTGTTTCGTTTTCCAAGATAATCAAGGCTGGGGCGAGGAAGGTGAAGGCGGAATAAATGATGCCTAACAGCAAGGACAGCGCTATCACGGAAAGGCCGGCAGACATAATTTGCGCCTCATCCATATCTAGATTGGCGGCACTGCTGACATCGCCTGCTTGCCCGACCAGCAAGGCTACTAAGAGAAGGTTGCTAATCAAAGCCACTACCGCGCCGATTGCGCCGATAGTCAGCAGCGCTTTGGTGTTTTCCTGAAAGCCGATGAAAATCTGGCCGAAGTCGAAATCACCTTCTTCTTCCAATTGTTGGGCAATAAATGAAAAGCCGGCAACGACAAAGATGGCGAAGGCCGACTGCAACAGGCCGCCGATATATGGCAGCATGCTCAAGCCGATATTGATGGCGCCAACCAACAGCGCGGCGCCGATGAGCTTGCCCGGGCGCAGCTTGAACAAGCGCCAAGCATCGCCAATCCATGCTTTGGCATTGCCGGCCGGCACGGCCTGCGGCTCGGCCAGGTAGTCATTGTGGGCTGTGGAGTCTGGCTCGTTACTAATGCGCGGCGGGGCGTATCGGTTGAATTGCGGGTTGTCCATTATGGTTTTCCTTATTTGGTGGAAAGATGAGTGCAGGCTACCTGAAAATTTAGTGGCATCACATTGCGGCGATGGTTTTCAGGTAGCCTTGCACTGGTGTTTACAAAGCGGCGCGGATTTCTTGCCGCAGTTTGGCGAGGAAGCGGCCTTGCGGCACGAGTTCGGCGGCTTGGGCATAGTTTTCCTGCCGGAAGGCGGCGCTGAGTTTGGCCAGCAGCTGCGTTTCTTCGGCGGCCACTTGCGTATCCAGCGCGGCAAGGCGTTCGGCAGAGGCTTCGGCGCGGGCGTCGGCCAGCTCTTCGCGCCATTCCATCTGCTGCATGAGGAATTCGGGGTCGAAGGCGGTGCGTTCTTCGGAGTCGGCCTGGATGCCTCGCGCTTGCAGCAGCAGAACGGCGCGTTCCAGCGGCTGGCTGAGCTGGCGGTAGGCTTCGTTTACGGCGGCGGCCATCATCACGGCTTGTTTCTGCTCGAAGGCGGAGGCGGTGGCGGTTTTGTCGGGGTGGAAGCGGGCGGCGAGCTGGCGGTAGGTGTGTTCGAGTGCGGCGGGGTCGAGGTCGAACTGGAGGGGGAGGTTGAAGAGCTGGAAGGGGCGGGACATGGTGTGTTTTTCAGGTAGCCTTTGGAAGTGGGCATTGTATCGGCAAATAGCGGATTGCTCCAAATATCGTGAATTGGGATAAGAACGTTGCGGCGTTGGCCTGCCGCTTTGTCCCATTCTTATTTTCATCCATCATTAAGAGGCTACCTGAAAAATGAGGGCCGGGATTTTTCAGGTAGCCTGCCCGCGCGCAGGCAGGCACAGCCCCGGCTGGCGGATAGGCGGCGGCTTGCTATACAATACGCGCCCTTACCGTTTGAAAGAGTTGCGATTATGCCTTATCAACAAGCCAGTATTCCGGTAAACGCCGCGCATGCCGAGCAGTTTTCCGATGCGCTGATGGCCGCCGGCGCGCTGTCTGCCGCGATTGAAGACGCCTACGCCGGCACGGATGAAGAACAGGCCATTTTCGGCGAGCCGGGCGAGGAAACCGGCCAAATCTGGCAGCGCAGCCGCGTGATTGCCCTGTTTGACGAACGCGCCAACGTGGCCGCCGCCGTGTCTGCCGCCGCCGCCGAATGCCGGCTGGATGTGCCGGAATACCATATCGAGCAGCTGCCGGAGCAGGATTGGGTGCGGCTCACGCAATCGCAGTTCGACCCCATCCGCATTTCCGGTCGGCTGTGGATTGTGCCCACCTGGCACGACATTGCCGACCAATCCGCCGTAAACCTGAGGCTCGACCCCGGCCTCGCCTTCGGCACCGGTAGCCACCCCACCACCCGCCTGTGCCTGCAATGGCTGGATGAAAACATCCAAGCCGCCGACCGCGTGCTCGACTACGGCTGCGGCTCCGGCATTCTGACCATTGCCGCGCTCAAGCTCGGCGCCGCCGCTGCCGACGGCGTGGACATCGACGAACAAGCCATTGTCGCCAGCCGCAGCAACGCCCGGCAAAACGAAGCCGCCGCCCGCTTCTTCCTGCCCGACGACCTGCCCAAAACGCAGCAATACGACGTGGTGGTGGCCAATATTTTGGCTAACCCGCTGCGCCTGCTGGGCGGCATGCTGGCCGCGCGCACCAAGGCCGGCGGGCGCATCGTGCTCTCCGGCATCCTGGCCGAACAGGCGCAGGAATTGGGCGGCATTTACAGCGAATGGTTCGACATGCAGCCCGCGGCAGAAGAGGGCGGCTGGGTGCGGCTCACCGGCGTGCGTAAAGCCGGGTAAACGCCCGATCAGCCCTTCGGCCGCCCCAAAATATACAAAAAACCGACAGTTAGCCGCCAAGAGGCTACCTGAAAATGGTAAAAGCGCATTAATTTTCTTAAAATAGCGGCCGAAGCATCAGTATTGGAATGCCGAACACATGAAAACCGTGAAACTCAATTGCCCCCGCTGCCGCGCGGAGAACCACTATGCCGTAGCCGATTTGCAGGCGGCCAACGGCCGGGTGCAATGCAGCCAGTGCCGGCATGCCTTTACCGTGGCGCGCAAGCCCAAAGTCCAGCCCGCCGCCGCGCCGGCCGATGAAGGCATCCTGAAAGAAGACCTCATCCACGCCAAAATGCCGCTGCGCGAAAAGCTCGCCCGCCTCAAGCAGCAATCTGCCGACCTGGCCGCCCGGCATGAAGCCGAAGAAGAGCGCGCCCCGTCGCAGAAAAACGCCGTGGCCGCCGAGCTCGACGAAATCGACAGCCGCCTGCGCCGCCAGCGCATGGCGCTCGACAACGACACCGGCCAGGCCATGCCGTTCAAGCTTTATGCCGACGAAGCCGCCTCCGCCGCCGTCAATACCGACGCCTCCGCCATCGAAGCCCTGCTGCAACGTTCCGCCGCCGCCCCGCCGCCTCCCGCCGTGCTGCCCAGCATCGACACCCTGCTCAAAAGCGCGCAATCGGCTGCCGCCGGCAACGGCCAAACGCAAAATATCCACATCCAGGCCGAAAGCCTCGTGTTCAACCTGGTATCCGGCCGCGAAGGCGGCGCGCTGCACCTGCCCACCGCCGCCGCCAAGCTGCCCGCCGTGATCGACCAGCCCGCTGCCGACAACGCCCCCGCGCCCGCCCCTGCCGCATCCGGCGGCGGTGCTGCCGCCACCCACAGCGAATTCAACTGGACGCTGGCCTCGCTGGTGGCGCTCACCGTATTGATTATGCAGCTGTTTTACTATCTGCTGATTATGAAGCACTGATTGCTTTGCATGAAATGTTTGCCAAAGGCTACCTGAAAAACTTCCGCAGCTTTTTCAGGTAGCCTTTATCTTATTGAACCGAATTAAGAAAGGAAGTGCGATGGCTGTCCGCCCCGAAGATGTGTTGGCATTTTGGTTTGCCGAGGAGAACCAGCCGTTTTGGTTTGCCAAGAGAGAGGATTTCGACCGGCAGATCTGCGAGCGTTTTGCCGAAGTGTGGGCGCAGGCGGCACAGTCGGAGCTGGATGCCTGGCGCGGTACCCTGCGCGGCCGGCTGGCGGAAATCATCGTGCTCGACCAATTCTCGCGCAACCTGCACCGCCACAGCCCGCTGGCTTTCGCGCAAGACAATATGGCCGTGGCGCTGGCGCAGGAAGCCGTGCGCCAGCCGGGCTTTGCCGAGATGCGGCAGGAGGAGCGGCACTTTATGCTGATGCCGCTGATGCACAGCGAAAGCCGCGCCATCCACCGGCAGGCGGTGGCGCTATTTACGCGCTACACCAATGAATATGCGCTGGATTTTGAAATCAAGCATCAGGCAATCATCGAGCGCTTCGGGCGCTATCCGCACCGCAACGCCGTGCTCGGGCGGCAGAGCACGGCTGAGGAGCAGGAATTTTTGCAGCAGCCGGGTTCGTCGTTTTAAGCACACATTCTGGCGGGAGGCCGGGAAAAGGCTACCTGAAAAAAGCACAGCGGAAAATATTGCCGGAGGGCAAGGAAGTATGTTTTTCAGGTAGCCTGTTACCGGGGCGAATGCTAGACTGCCTGTGGTTGCTCACTCTGCGGAATATCCGTGATAAATTGGGAGAAAAACGATGAAAAAGATGATGTTGGCTATGATGCTGCTCGCTTGCGGCGGCCTGGCTTCGGCTCAGCAATACGGTTCGGCGCAGCAGATACAGAGCTTGCGCGGCGAAACGGCGCAACTGCTGAAAACGGCGCCGCGCGCGTCCGACCGTGCGCTGATTGAGCGCTACCGGCTGGAAAATCTGGAAGGCAATATTTGGGAGGGGCTGTATGTGGAAGGCGACAGCCGCCCGAGCACGGCGCCGAGCGGCTATTTTCTGCTGAACCGGCGCGGCTTGCAGGCCTATATCGGCTGGGAGAAGCTGAACGGCGTGCGCTGCCGGCCGTTAAACGGCTACCGCGAAGCGCAGCTGTGCACGGCGCCGCGTGCCGACCAGCGGGCTGTGCGGGCGTTTGAGCGCAGGATGGTGGAATTTTTGAAGGCGGCGGGGTAGTGCGGCTTCCTGACTGATACGAAATAAAGGCTACCTGAAAATTTTGCTTCGCAGAAACTTGCGTTGCTCGTTTTCAGGTAGCCTTTTATATGGGCGGGATGGCTTACAGTTTGCCGCCGGATTGGTTGGCCATATACACCACAGCGGCTTCCACGTCGGCATCGCTCAGGTTGGCATCGCCGCCGCGGGCGGGCATGGTTTTGAAGCCTTGGATGGCGTGCTGCACCAGGGTGGCGCGGCCTTGTGCCAGGCGGGGCGCCCAGTCGTCGTTGTGGGTGATTTTGGGCGAGTTGGGGAAGGCGGAATTGGCGGCGTGGCAGGCGATGCACAGTTTGTTGAACACGGCTTCGCCGTTGGCGGCTGCGCTCTGGCCGGCGGGGGCGGAGGCGCCAGAAGCGGCGGCATCGCCTTTCTGCACGGCGGGGGCGGTGAAGTTGCCGCCGGATTGGTTGGCCATATAGGCCACGGCGCGGGCCACTTCGTCGTCGGTGAGGGTGGTGTCGCCGCCGCGTGCGGGCATTTGGCCGCCGTCGGGGCCGTTGAAGCCGTTCACGGCGTGGTTCACGAGGGTGTCGAAGCCTTTGGCGATGCGTGCGGTCCACTCGGCGTTGTGGGTGATTTTGGGGGCGAAGGCGACATTCACGTCGGCGCCGTGGCACTGGATGCAGACTTTGTTGAAAACCTGCACGCCTTCGCGCTCGCCCACGGGGGTGCCGTCGCCCATTTGCAGGCGGCCGACGGGCTGGATGCGGGTTTCCACGGCGCTGGGTGCCATGTCGGCCACTTCGCTGGAATAGCCGGTGGTGGCCAGTTTGACCAGTAGGAATAAAACAATCAGCAAAACGGCTAAGCCGCCGATAAAGGTAACGGCGGCGGAGCCTCTGATGCTGGCGGTGGTGGTGTTCATGGCGGGAGCCTCGCTGTTTTGGTAGTTATTGGAGACAACCGTACCCGGCGGGATGTGCCGCGTAGCGGTTTGTTAAGCGGTTTGTAATATTTTGCCAAATTATACTGAATTTGGCAGGTGCTTCCAATTGCAAATTTATATTCTGTGCCGGTGTGCCGCCCCGAGGCGACAAAATTTTTTGCCTTTGCGGCGGTTTTGCGTTACTCTTACGCGCTTCGCACCCATAGCTCAGTTGGATAGAGTGTCAGTTTCCGAAGCTGAAGGTCACAGGTTCGATCCCTGTTGGGTGCGCCAGTTTCTTTGAAAAAGCAGCCGTTTGGCTGCTTTTTTGTTTTTCAGGTAGCCTTTTTGCGCTGAGTGGGGCTACCTGAAAATTTTAGAAACGGAATGCGGAGGGCGTGTTTACTGCGGGGCTGCTCAGGGCGGGGGCAACGGTGTCGAACAATACGCTTTGTTCGAAGCCTTCGCTGCTGCGGCGCACGAGCAGGGCGCGCATCACGGGCTCTTGGCCGACGATGACGGCCATGCGGCCGCCGGCTGTTAATTTGTTGCGCAAGGTTTCGGGCATCACGGGGCAGGAGCCGCCCACGTAGATGGCGCTGACGGTGGCGATGGGCGGGTTGGCCAGGCCGTCGCCGGTGCGGTATTCGATGTTGGTGATGCCGAGGCGTTCGAGCACGGCGCGGGCTTTTTTCTGCTGGGCTTCGTCGGTGTCAACGGTGATGACGCGGCCGGCGAGTTTGGCGAGGATGGCGGTGGCGTAGCCGGAGCCGGTGCCGATTTCGAGCACGGTGTCGTCTTTGCCCAGCTTGAGGCCTTGAATCAGGCGGGCGACGATTTTGGGCTCGAGCATGGCGCCGCCGTTGGGCAGGGGCAGGTGGGCGTCGGCATAGGCGTAGGGCTGCTGCTCGGGGGAAACGAATTGTTCGCGCGGCAGCTCGGCCAATACGTCGAGGATGTCGAAATCGAGCACGTTCCACGGGCGGATTTGCTGCTCGACCATATTGAAGCGGGCTTGTTCAAAGTTGTTCATTGTCTGCTCCGGCGGCGGGATGGGTATGTGGTTTGGGACGGGATTATAGCTGAAGCTGTCTTGATCCGATATATTTTGGATAAATTCGTTTGGCTGCTTCGGCCGTTAATAAAGGCTACCTGAAAACGGGGTTTCGGTTTTCAGGTAGCCTTTTGGCTGTTATGGATTCAGCGGCTTAGCCTTGGCGCTGTGCATCCACGGCGGCGAGCGCCACCATGTTGACTAAGCGGCGCACGGAGGCGAACTGGTTCACGATGTGTACCGGTTTCTTCATGCCCAGGAGGATTGGGCCGATGGTAACGCCTTCGGGGGTGGCGACGCGCAGCAGGTTGCAGCTGATGTTGGCGGCTTCCACGTTGGGCATCACCAGGAGGTTGGCGGCGCCTTTGAGGGTGGATTCGGCCAGGCTCTGCTGGCGCAGGCTTTCCACCAGGGCGGCATCGCCTTGCATCTCGCCGTCGATTTCCAGCTGCGGGTTGGCTTCGCGGATGAGCTCAAGGGCGCGGCGCATTTTGCTGGCGCTTTCGGAGGGCACGGAGCCGAAGTTGGAATGCGAGAGCAGCGCCACTTTGGGAGTAATGCCGAAGCGTTTGATTTCTTCGGCGCACATCAGGGTGCTCTGCGCAATCTGCTCGGCGCTGGGGTTGGCGTTTACATAGGTGTCGGCGATGAAGAGGTTGTGGCCGCTGAAAATCAGGGCGTTCATGGCGCAGGCGGTGTGCTGCGGGTTGTTGTAGCCGACCACGTTGGAGATGATGCCGAGGTGGTGCTGGAAATGGCCGACGGTGCCGCACACCATGGCGTCGGCGTGGCCGAGCTCCAGCATCAGCGAGCCGATGAGGGTGGTGTTGGAAATCACGCGGCGTTTGGCCAGATCGGGGGTGATGCCGTTGCGCTGCTGGAGGCGGTAGTATTCCTGCCAATATTCTTTATAGCGCGGGTCGTTTTCGTTGTTTACAATTTCAAAATCGGTGCCCGGGCGGATGGTGAGCCCCATTTTCTGGATGCGCTCTTCGATCACGTTGGGGCGGCCGATCAGGATGGGGGAGGCGAGCTTGCCGGCCACAATCTGCTGGGTGGCGTGCAGCACGCGTTCGTCTTCGCCTTCGGCCAGCACCACGCGTTTGAGCTCGGTGCGCGCCTGGGCGAAAATCGGCTTCATAAACAGGCCGGATTTATACACAAATTCGTTCAGCTTCTCTTCATAGGCGGCGAAATCGGCAATCGGGCGGGTGGCGATGCCGGAATCCATGGCGGCTTTGGCCACGGCGGGCGCCACGCGGGCAATCAGGCGCGGGTCGAAGGGCTTGGGAATCAGGTATTCGGGGCCGAATTTCAGCTCGGCGCCCATATAGGCGGTGGCCACTTTGTCGTTCTGCTCGGCCATGGCCAAATCGGCGATGGCACGCACGGCGGCCAGCTTCATTTCTTCGTTGATGGTGGTGGCGCCCACATCCAGCGCGCCGCGGAAGATGAAGGGGAAGCAGAGCACGTTGTTCACTTGGTTCGGGAAGTCGGAACGGCCGGTGCCGATGATTACATCGGGGCGGGCGGCTTTGGCTTCCGGCGGCCAGATTTCCGGCTGCGGGTTGGCCATGGCCAGCACGATGGGCGAGGCGGCCATCTGTTTGAGCATATCGGTGCTCAGCACATTGGGGCCGGAGAGGCCGAGGAAGATGTCGGCGCCGGGCACGGCGTCGCCCAGGGCGCGCCAGCCGTTGTCGGCGATGGCGTAGCGCACTTTGCTTTCGTCCATGCGGTCGCGGTCGGCGCGGGTTTGGTAGATGACACCTTTGGAATCGCACACGGTGATGTTTTCGCGCTTCATGCCCAGGGCCACGAGCAAATCGAGGCAGGCGATGGCGGCGGCGCCGGCGCCGGAGCACACCAGGCGCACTTGGCCGATGTCTTTATTGACCACGCGCAGGCCGTTGAGGATGGCGGCGGCGGTGATGATGGCGGTGCCGTGCTGGTCGTCGTGGAATACGGGGATTTTGCAGCGTTCGCGCAGTTTTTTCTCAATATAGAAGCATTCCGGCGCTTTGATGTCTTCCAGGTTGATGCCGCCGAAGGTGGGCTCTAGGGAAGCGATGATTCCCACCAGTTTTTCGGGGTCAGTTTCGTTGATTTCGATGTCGAACACGTCGATGCCGGCAAATTTCTTAAACAGCACGCCTTTGCCTTCCATCACCGGCTTGCTGGCCTCGGCGCCGATGTTGCCCAAGCCGAGCACGGCGGTGCCGTTGGAGATTACGGCCACCAGGTTGCCGCGGGCGGTGTATTTGTAGGAATCTTGCGGGTTGGCGTGGATTTCCATGCAGGGGGCGGCCACACCGGGGGAATAGGCCAGGGAGAGGTCGTATTGCGTGGCCAGCGCCTTGGTGGGGGCTACCTGAATTTTGCCCGGCTGGGGATATTGGTGGAAATCGAGGGCGGCTTGTTTGATCATGTCGTCCATGTGGGGAGTCCTTATGATGAGAAGATAAAGAGGGGAAACCTGGGGCTACCTGAAAAGGCAAAGGCTACCTGAAAAATACCGGCCGCCAAACAGTTGAAACATGGTTTTGCCAGGCTTAAAGGCTACCTGAAAATCCGGCGGGGCGAGGTTGGTAACGCCCCGCGCCGCTATTTTTCGGCGGCAGGCGGATTGGGCGCCACCGGCTGCCGCTGCGGGATCAGGCTCAGGCTGTGGCCGTTTTGGGGATGCCAAACGCCCTGCACGCGCCATTTGCCGGAGCCGTCTTCCACGCGCACATACCAATGGTCGGTGGGGCGCAGCGGCTGGAAAACTGCCGCGTATTCTACCCGATTGGCGGCGCTTGCGGCACTGCCTTGGCGCTGCATTTCCACGGTTTGGTCGTATTGGTCGCGTGCGGGGTGCAGCCAGACGAGTTTGAGCGGGGTGTCGGGGTTGATTTGGCCGCTGAGCAGGATTTTGGCGCGGCTGTTGTCGGGGCTCACCAACACATCGGCGCGGATTTGGCGGCGCTCGGCTTTTTCGTCGCGCTCCATTTGCAGGGCGATGTTTTTGCCTTCACGGTAGTAGTCGTCGGTAACCAGCGAGGGGTTGTTGCGGTGGGCGGCCAGATAATAGGTGTAGAAGCCGGCCACCACCACGATGGCGGGCCCGGCCATCAGCAGCCACGGCCAAGGGTGTTTATACCACGGTTTGGCCGGCGTGCTGCCGGGGCGGGGCGGGCGGTGGTTGCTCATTGGGTTTACTCTCCGATGAATGTGCTTTTGGCGTTGATGGTGGCGGCTTCGGCAGCAGGTTTGCCTTCGGCGGCATAGTGGAAGGTGAACACGATGGGGTTGCTGCCTTTTTCGGCGTAGTCGGGAATCACGGCCACCTGAACGGGGATGGTGATGCTGTCGCTGCCGCTGATGCGCAGGCCTTCGGCAGGCAGGCCGGTAATTTTGATGTCTTCCAGGCCGGATACGCTGGCGGTGAGGATTTGCGGCTGTTCGCTGGCGTTGGTGATACGCAGGTTGTAGGCGTTTTCCAGCCAGCCGTCTTGGTTTTGGCGCACCATCACGCCGCGGTCTTTCACGATGTCGATGTGTACTTCCTGCCGCATCAGCAGGCCCACCGCCAAGCCCACGGCCACTGCGGCCAGCACCGCGCCGTAGCCCAACACGCGCGGGCGCAGCATGCGGCGCGGAATTTGTTTTTCCGGATAGTCTTTTTCCAGCGCGCCTTCGGTGGTGTAGCGGATGAGGCCGCGCAGGTAGTTCATTTTATCCATGATTTCGTCGCAGGCATCGATGCAGGCCGCGCAGCCGATGCATTCGTATTGCAGGCCGTCGCGGATGTCGATGCCCACGGGGCACACCTGCACGCACATGGTGCAGTTGATGCAGTCGCCCAGCTCGGTGTCTTCGCGGCTCACGTTTTTCTTGCGCGCGCCGCGCGGCTCGCCGCGGGCAGGGTCGTAGGAAATAATCAGCGTGTCGCGGTCGAACATGGCGCTTTGGAAGCGGGCGTAGGGGCACATGTATTTGCACACCTGCTCTCGCATGATGTGGGCAAACAGCCAGGTGAAGGTGCCGTAGAGCGCGGCCGCAATCAGCGCGGCGCCGGATACAGCCGACCAGTTGAGCGTGAAAATGTGCGCCACCAGCGCGCGGATGGGGCTGAACCAGCCGGCAAAGGTGATGCCTGTCCAGGCGCAAACGGCGAAAATCAGCAGGTATTTGGTGAGCTTGATGCGGATTTTGGTGAAGTTCCACGGCGATTTGGCCAGCTTGAGGCGCTTGTTGCGGTCGCCTTCCACCAGGCGGTCGATCCACAGCATGATTTCGGTGTATACCGTTTGCGGGCAGGCATAGCCGCACCACAGGCGCCCGGCAATGGTGGTCCACCAAAACAGGCCGAAGGCGGAGAGCAGCAAGAGGCCGGTGAGGTAGATTAAATCGTTGGGCACGAGGGTGAAGGCGAAAATGTGGAAACGCCGCCCGGGAATGTCAAACCACACGGCTTGGCGGCCGTGCAGGTTGAACCAGGGAATCACGTAAAACACGAACTGGGTGGCGAGGATGGCCAAGATGCGCAGGTTGGCAAAGCGGCCTTTGGCCTGCTTGGGATGGATGCGCTTGGCACCCTGATACAGGAAAATCACCTGCTCTTTTGGGGCGGGCTGGGGCGCTTTGGCTGCGGGTTCCGTCATGGTGGTGTTCCTTTTTGGCGCCGTTATGCTGCGGCTTGTTTTTTGGTATGGATACTGCGGTTTGCGGCGGGATTATACGCTGCGGGGGGATGGGTGTCAGCAGCTTGGAGTCTCTTGGAGTAGTGTGATAAACAGCGGTAAAGGGCTATCTAGAAACTAGAGGGGATGCTGTATGTGGAAATCAACAGCGTTGTTTACACTTTCGGCTTTTGCTTGAAGACCCGATTGAGCTCTGGCATTGTCAAGAATGTCGATAGACACGGAAAACCGATTTGTTCTTGATGATGACGGATAGCTGCTCAAAAATCATTTAAGCAAAAACAAAAGCAGCCTGCTGTAGAAAAAGTGTAAACAACACGACGATTTCCTACAGTAAGCCGCACCGCAGCTTGAACGGCGATACGCCGTTTGAGGTGTTGTAGGCTTACTTTTCCCAAACTGTGGTGTAAACAACGCGGTTATTTTCTACAATCCAATCATGCTGTTTCGGTACAATTATATTACTGTTCAGGCTGGAACTGTTGGTAACCCTTTTGAAGGTTTAAAGTTTTGGATAGATGAAATGGATAGTTGTCCACAGAGCCAATTGGCAAATGATCTTATTACTGATTTTGTAAATTTTAAAGAGAAGGAATAAAAATGGAAAATTTTAATATCACAAAGAGTGTTCTTCTCGTAGAAACAGTACGCGTAGATTGAGTTAGCCGTTTAAGGTGTAACCCGACACAATAGAAATGACCTAGATCATATTGTTTTTTAACCCGATCTACCCGTTCTCGGGTTTCGATATGAAAGGCTACCTGAAAACGAACTGCGCAGAAAATCGCACAGCTAAATTTTCAGGTAGCCTTTTCTAAGTGCAGAAAGAATGCCTTAGGCAAACTCCGCCCACACCGGCGCGTGGTCGCTGGGGCGTTCGAGCGCCCGCGGGGCGGTGTCCACGCCGGCGGCGGCGAGGCGCGGTAGCAGGGCTTGGCTGGCGAGGATGTGGTCGATGCGCAGGCCGAGCTTGCGGCGGAACATGTTCATGCGGTAATCCCACCAGGTGTAGAGCGGTTCGGCGGGGTGCAGGTGGCGCAGGCTGTCGGTGAGGCCGAGGCCGAGCAGGGTTTGAAACCAGGCGCGCTCTTCGGCGGAGCAGAGGATTTTGCCCTGCCATTTTTCGGGGTCGTACACATCCAAATCGGCGGGGGCGATGTTGAAATCGCCGAGCAACACCAGCTCGGGATAGCGCGCCAATTCTTCGCGCAAAAATTCGGCCAGCGCGGCAAACCATTGCTGCTTATAGGCAAATTTTTCGCTCCCCACGGCCTCGCCGTTCACGCAATATACGTTCACCACGCGCACGCCGCCGATGGTGGCGGCAATCACGCGCCGTTGCGGGTCGTTCGGCAGGGCGGGCAGGCCTGTGTGTACGTCTTGGGCGGCTTCGCGGCTGAGGATGGCGACGCCGTTGTAGGTTTTCTGCCCGCTCCACACGGCGCGGTAGCCGGAAAGCTCGAAGGCGGCGAGGGGGAATTGGTCTTGGTCGAGCTTGAGCTCTTGCAGGCAGAGGATGTCGGGCTGTTGTTGCAGCAGCCAGTCGCTTACGTGCGGCAGGCGCACTTTGAGGGAGTTGACGTTCCAGGTGGCGATTTTCATGCTTGGCTTTCGGAATGAATTTTTCAGGTAGCCTGTGTGCGGGATACGGGCTACCTGAAATGTGGTGATGGCTTCAGCTTACTCGGCTTCGTCGATCCAGGCCTGCTGCACGGCTTCGAGGATGCGTTCGCCGCTGCGCTGCGGGTCGTCGTCGAATTCGGGCAGCTCGAGGATGAGCTGGCGCAGCTGGGTGAAGCGGATGGTTTGGGGGTCGATATCGGGGTGGCGGTCGAAGAGTTCTTCGGCGATGCGCTGGGTGTCGGTCCATTTCATGATGGGCTACCTGAAAATCAGTGGTGCTCGCGGGCGTGGTTGATGGTGTATTTGGGGATTTCCACCACGAGGTCTTCGCCGGCCACTTTGGCCTGGCAGCTGAGGCGCGATTCGGCTTCCAATCCCCAGGCTTGGTCGAGCAGGTCTTCTTCGATTTCGCTGGGCTCTTCCAGGCTGTCGAAGCCTTGGCGCACGATCACGTGGCAGGTGGTGCAGGCGCAGGACTGCTCGCAGGCATGCTCGATTTCGATGCCGTTTTCCAGCAGCAGGCTGCAAATGCTTTCACCTTCGGGGGCGTTTTCGATGACTTTGCCTTCGGGGCACAGCTCGCTGTGCGGCAATACGGTGATTTTGGGCATGGTGTGTGGCTTTCTTGCTGATATTGTGAGTGGCGTATTGTAGCGGAAAAGGCTACCTGAAAACAGTTGATTGGTTTTTCAGGTAGCCCCGATAGCCGTGCCGGATGGAAACGATATGCCGTGGCGCCGGATATGGCGAATTAACTTAACCTTCGCCACGGCGTTGGCTCGCCTTGCTGTACTTCTTGTACTATCTGCGGCTCGCCGCCTTGTATCGAAGGTCAATTTAATCCGCTTATATAAGGCAATCGCCCGGCGCTGCGCCAAAGGAAAGGCTACCTGAAAACCGGTTGCTGTTTTTTCAGGTAGCCCTATCGCCGAATGGATGCGTATGGATGCTTACAGCTTGCCGCCACCCACGCCGTTGGCGATCTCGCGCACGGCGCTCACATACAGGCGGCTGTGGTTGTATTGCCAAACGGCGTAGAAATTGTTCAGGCCGATATAGTATTCATACTGGCCGGGCGCGGTTTCCAGGCGGAACAGCACGGCCTTTTCGTGGTCGGGCACGTCTTCGAGCAGCACCACGCCCATCTGCCGCAGCTCGCCCACGGTTTTATTCAGCGTGGTTTTTTCTTCAATCAGCGCCGAAAGCTCGGGCGTGGGCGTGAGCGCCACGGGCACCATCATCCTGCCGCCGCGCTGCCAGCCGTGGGCTTTCAGATAGTTGGCCACGGAAGCGGCCACATCGGGCACGCTGCCCCAAATGTTGCGCTGGCCGTCGCCGTCGTAGTCCACCGCCCATTTGCGGTAGCTGGAGGGCATAAATTGCGGCATGCCCATGGCGCCGGCGTAGCTGCCGGTGAAGCCGAAGGGGTCGCGGCCTTCTTCTTTGACCATCAGCAGGAATTCGTGCAGCTCCTGCTGGAAAAATTCGCTGCGGCGCGGGTAGCCGAAGGCGAGGGTGGGCAGGGAATCGGCCAGGCGGAAGCTGCCCATATTGCTGCCGTAGTTGGTTTCGATGCCCACAATCGCCACCAGCACTTCGGCCGGCACACCGTATTCGCGCGCCACTTGGTTGAGCACCTGGCGGTATTGCTGGTGGAAGCGGCGGCCGCCGTTGATTTTGCCGGCGCCGGCATTGCCGCTGCGGAATTCATACCACGGGCGGGAAGTGCCGGGGCGGTTCATGATATTGATAATATTGCCCTTATACACCGACTGCGCGAAAAACTGCTGCAACTGCGCCTCGCCCATCACGCCGGCGGCAGCCTGCTGGCGGATAAAGCGCTGCACTTGGGGGTTTTGGCTGAAGCCGGTTTCGGAGAGCGGCAGGCTGGCTTCGGGCGTGATTTTCGGGCTGTCCACGGGTTGCACAGGCTGCTCGCTGCTGCAGGCGGCGAGGATAAGCAGGACGCTGAGGGCGGGGGCGAGTTTGCGTTTCATGGCGTTTGGAAAAAATCAATTGGGAAAACAGGGCGCAGTGTAGCACAGGCGGGGGCGACGGGCGAACGGGAGGGTGGGGCGCCCTGCGCGAAATATGGCGATAAATACTGGAATAATCAACAAAATTTTATTTTCCGGCTGACATAAAGGCTACCTGAAAACCGTCTTCGGGATTTTCAGGTAGCCTTTTGCGCTGCTAGCGGTGTAACGGGGATTCAGCTGTTTTTCTGCGCGGCGAGGGCGGTGGGATTGGGGGTGGGCTCGCCGATTTTGTGCAGGGTGTTGTGGTCGGTGTGGGCGAAGGGTTCGCTTTGGCCGGGAATCCGCAGGGTGGTTTCTTGGCGGTAGGCCCAGGTGCCGTCGTCGTTGATGCGCACTTGGATGGTGTAGCGCTCGGTTTGGAAGGCGTGTTCGAGGAAGGGGTTGGAGGAGATGCCGTTGGTGGTGGAGCCGCGAGAGGCGGTGAGGGTGAAGCTTTTGGCGTCGGGAGCGGCTTGGCCCACGGCCATGGCGGTTTGGCCGCGCGGGATGGAAAGGGTGAGGATGATGTTGCCGGTGGCGGGCTCCCACAGCCAGTAGCCGACTTGGTCGTGGAAGGTTTCCACTTCGCCGGGCTGGACGATGCGGGTGTGGTAGCGCAGGCCGTAGAAGAGCTGGGGGCCGTTGGTTTGGCCGTCGATGGGCTGGAGCTCGTAGCGCTTGATGTAGGCGTCGGTTTCGGGGCCGTCGGCTTTGGGGTTGACGTCGGTGCCTTTGCGGCCTTCCCAGATGCCGGCCATGGGGGCGAGCGGGCCGAGGTTGGCGAGGGTGTCGGGATCGACTTCGGGCTCGGTGTAGATGTCTTTGGGGAAGCGGGGTGCGTTCATGGCGGGCTCCTTGGGTTGGGGTTTGAATATATTCGATAATCAGAATGGCTGGCGCAGCTCGTCCAGGCTGATGCCAAGGGCTTGGGCGTATTTGGCAAGGATTTTTTCAGGTAGCCTTTGGAAGGCGGCGGGCTGCATGTGGCGGCGTACTTGCCAGCGCCATACGCCGGCGGCTTGGGCGAGGCTGGCTTCGTCGTGGCGGCTGCGGTACATGTGGTAATAAAGGGGGGAGCGTTCGCCGCGCGCCACGGCTTGCCGAGCGGCTTGGGTTTGCGCTTCGAGCTCGGCCACGGCTTGGCCGGTGGCGTAGGCTTCGTCTTGCCAGCCGGTGCTGGTGGCAGCTTGGTAGCGGCCGTTGCGGGTGCCGTAGATGATTTTTTGGTGGCCGTGGTAGCTGGGGCTGTCGTCTTGGGGGATGTCGTTGATGTCCATCTTGGCTCTTTCCAAGCGGGTGTGGGGCGGGATGATATTGCGGCTACCTGAAAAGCGGCGGGGCTTTTTTCAGGTAGCCTCTGCTGTTAGGCATACACGGCTTCGAGCAGCATAAAGCAGGTGGAAAAGCGGCCGCTTTCGGGAATGTAGCACAAGATTTTCTGGCCGGCGCGGATGTCGGGGCGGCGCATGAATTCTTCCAGGATGATGTAGATTGCGGCGGAGCCGGTGTTGCCTTTATACGGCAGGTTGGTAAACCATTTTTCTTCGGCAATCGGCAGCCCGGCGGCGGCAAGGCCTGCTGCCAGCTTGCTGCGGAAAAAGCCGGAGGAATAGTGCGGCAGAAACCAATCGATTTCTTCGGCACGCAAGCCGTGTTTGGCGATGAGGCGGCGCAGCGGCTTTTCCACGGTGTAGGCCACGATGTTGTCGTTGAGCAGCTTCACGTCCTGCTTCACCGCCATCAGGCTGCGTTCGGCGCAGGCGGCGGCATCGGCCTCTTTCCAGCTCAGCCATTCGCCGCCCTGCCCCACTTCGCCGCCGGCATACATGCACACCGGCATTTCGTTGGCATAAGACAGCAGCTCGATCCAATGGATTTTGAAATTGAGCTGCCCGGGCAGGGGCTCGCTGCCCAGCTGCACCGCGCCGGCGCCGTCGGAGAGCATCCAGCGCAAAAAGTCTTTTTCAAACGCGATTTCCGGCTTGGCCTCTTGTAGGCGCAGGCTGCCGGTTTCGGCTTGGAAACGCTCGCCGCGCAGCACCGCGGAAGCCGCTTCCGAAGCCGCCGCCACCGCCTCGCGGCATTCGCCGGTGCGCACGGCGCGTTCGGCCTGCTTCATCGCCGCCATGCCGGCCACGCACACGCCCGCCGTGCTCACCACTTCGCAGGGCGGAATCTGCGGCAGCAGCCCGTGCACCATCACGGCGTGGCCGGGCAGGATTTGGTCGGGGTAGGAAGTGCCGCAGGCTAGGCTGCCAATGGCTTCGGGCGGCAGGCCCTGCTCCAGCAGGCCGCGGATGGCCAGCGCGGAAAGCTCGGTGTTGCTATGGGTGGTGCGGCGGGTGTGCGGGTCGATGGCGTAGTGGCGGCTGGTGATGGCGTTGGAACGCAAAATCATTTTGCGCACGCGCGAGGGCGTTTCGCCCGCCATGCCGAGCACGGCTTCCATTTCGTCGTTGCCCACCGGCGGGTTGGGCAGGAAGGCGGCGATACGCTTGATGTAAACATCGGATAGTGTGGCCAATTATTGTTTTCCTTCGGTAGCCGTTGTGTATTGGGGTCGTGCTTGCAGGCAAGCATAATCGATGCCGTTTGCCGGTGTTTGAAGCTGTATGCCAAGCCGGCGGATATTTTTCAGGTAGCCTTTAGGCCGGCGGCAAGGCCTTGCCGAGAATCACGATATCCGCCAGCCGCGTTTCCAAATCGCACACCTGCGGCAGCCGGCCTCCCTCGGCAAAACCATAGCGCCCGAACAGCGCCAAGCTCGCCGCATTATGGGCAAACACCACCGCCAGCACATTGCGGATACCCAAGCCCGGCGCCTGCGCCAGCATATGCTCCAACAGCCGGCGGCCATGCCCGGCGCCCTGCTCTGCGGGGCAAACGTAGATGCTGATTTCGGCGCTGATGTGGTAGGCACGGCGCGGGTAATAATCGCTGAAACTGCCCCAGGCGCACACTTTCCCCGCCGCGTTTTCCAACACATACAGCGGGCGCGTGCCGCCGTGCGCCGCAAACCACGCTTCGCGCTCCGCCACGCTCACCGGCTGAAATCGGCGGTGGATTGATGCCCGGGGATGCTGGCGTTATAAATGGCAACGATGGCGGGCAAATCGGCATGGGCGGCGGGGCGGATGGCGGGCATGGTTCAAATGGTAAACACAAGGATAAGGCGCGACAAGTATAGCAAATCGCGCCTTAAAATTTTCAGGTAGCCTTTACTGCACGGCAGGCTTGCGGGCAACACAGGTTTCATTGCTGCCCGGGGTTTTCCTGAGCTTTGGCCGCCTCCTGCTCCGCCTTTTCGGCTTTGGCCGCCCAGTAAGACGCCAAGAGCGAACCGGAAATATTGTGCCACACGCTGAAAATCGCGCTGGGCACGGCCACCAGCGGCATGGCGGCAAAATGCCCCTTGGCCAGCGCCGCACCGAGGCCGGAGTTTTGCATGCCCACCTCAATAGCCAGCGTTTTCTGCGCATCATAAGGCAGCCTGAACAGCTTGGCGGCAAGGAAGCCCAGCGCATAGCCGATGGCGTTGTGCAGCACCACCACGCCGAAAATCAGCAGGCCGGTTTCAATAATCTGCTGGCGGCTGCCCGCCACCACCGCGCCGATAATCAGCACAATCGCCAACACCGACACCAGCGGCAACACATCCGCCGCCGCTTCCGTCTGCTTGCGAAACAGCGTGTGCGCCACCACGCCCAGCACAATCGGCAACAGCACCATTTTCATGATATCGGTCAGCATCTTGGCAACGGAAATATCCAGCCACTCGTGCGCAAACAGGTAAAACACCGCCGGCGTGAGCAGCGGCGCCAGCAGCGTGGTGATCGAAGTTACCGCCACCGAAAGCGCCACATTGCCGCGCGCCAGGAAAGTCATCACATTGGAAGCCGTGCCGCCCGGGCAAGAGCCCACCAGCACCACGCCGATGGCCACTTCCTTGGGCAGGTTCAACGCCAGCGACAGCAAATAAGCCGTGGTCGGCATAATCACAAACTGCGCCACCACACCGATGAGCACCGCCTTCGGATGCTGGCCCAAAATCTTAAAATCGGCAGGCGTGAGCGTGAGCCCCATGCCAAACATCACAATGCCCAGCAGCCAAGGGATATACGGCGCCACCAGCTGGATAAACACATCCGGCACCACAAAGCCGGCCATGGCAAACAGCGCCGCCCACAGTGCAAAAGTTTTGCCGACGAGGCGGCTGAATCTCTGTAAAACGTTCATGGTGGAATTTTGCAATTTTTAACGGAAAGGGCGCAAGGATACAAGAAAGCGCCGGCAAACGAAAGGGGGAAAAGCCGCATCATGCCGGCTTTACATTTCGGGCGCACGGCAGACCGCGTGTTCACCGCGTTAGGGATACCGTTTTTCAGGTAGCCTCTCACCCCTTGCCCAAGAGGCTACCTGAAAACGGAGCTTCCGAAGGAAGCGAAGTTTCTGCGAAGCTAAAACGATGTTTGGGCGTAGCCCAAGCTGAGTTTCTGCGAAGCTAAAGCGATGTCTTGGAGCAGACAAGGCACAGCTTCTTCCCGGCCCGAAACTGCCGCCCAATCGAATCCCAACCCATTTCGCATTACAATACCCCCTCCGCAGCACGCCGCACCCCACCCGACACCATGTTCCCCCGCATCCTTTCCGCCAGCGCCGCCCGCCGCCTGCAAGCCCACCTGCGCCGCGGCGGCCTCGTCGCCTACCCCACCGAATCCAGCTACGGCCTCGGCTGCCTGCCCACCAGCCCGCACGCCCTGCGCCGCCTGATGCAGCTCAAACAACGCCCACAGCACAAAGGCCTCATCGTAATCGGCAGCAGCCTGCCCCAACTGCTGCCCCTGCTCGGCAGGCTACCTGAAAACCAAAAACAGCTCGCTGAAAACACCTGGCCCGCCCCCGTTACCCTGCTCTTCCGCGCCGCCCCCCGCATTCCCGCCATCCTGCGCGGCCGACACCGCAGCAAACTCGCCGTACGCATCCCCGCCCACGACGGCGCCCGCCGCCTGTGCGCCGCCCTCGGCACCCCCCTCGTTTCCACCTCCTGCAACAAAAGCGGCCGCCGAGCCCTGTGCCAACAGCGCGAAGTGCAGCGCTGCTTTGGCCGCAAAGTATGGGTGCTGCCCGGCCGCTGCGGCGGCGCCAAACAGCCCAGCCGCATCATCGACGCCGAAACCGGCAAACGGCTGCGCTGAACGTGCGGCAGGCAAAAAGGCTACCTGAAAATATTTAGCTCGGCTGAACCACAACTTCAACATAGACGATGCCCCTGTTTGGATAGACCAAACAGGGGCTCATACATTTCTGTACTTTACGTCGCGGCATACCTTTATAGGCAGCCTTATTGTAGCAACGGCTCTTATCTCGTAGTGTTACAAAACATTGCATACAACTGTGGAGAAGTATATCGGCATGGATAATGCTTGTCAATATTTCAGATGAAGCGTTAAATTACATCCATGAAATGTTTGCTAACTTAAATTTCATACTTAGAAAGGATTCTTCGATGAAAGCGCAACGCTATATTTTGGGCTTAGATCTAGGCATTGCCTCCATTGGCTGGGGCTTGGTTTGGGTAGATGAAGACGAGCTTCCTATCGGACTACTGGATTGCGGCGTACGTACCTTTGAACGCGCAGAAGTGCCAAAAACTGGCGATTCTCTAGCTGCCGCGCGCCGGCAGGCGCGCAGTATGCGTCGATTAATCCGCCGTCGAGCACACAGACTATTGCGGATGCGACGCTTACTAAAACACGAAGGTGTGCTAACAGCAGCTGATTTTGATGAAAACGGTTTGCCAATCGGATTGCCTATTGATGCTTGGATATTGCGTGTAGCGGCACTAGATAGAAAACTCTCTGCTCAGGAATGGGCGGCGGTATTACTGCACATAGTCAAACACCGTGGCTATCTGTCACAACGCAAGAGTGAAGTTAAAACGAAAGACCAGGAATTAGGTCGTTTGTTGGCAGGTGTAAACGAAAATCATCAATTGCTGCAAGATAAATTCACTCAATACCGTACGCCGGCAGAATTGGCTATAAAAAAATTTGCTGTAGAAAGCGGGCATATACGCAATAAAGGCGGTGATTATTCCCATACCTTCAATCGCAAAGATGTGGAATGTGAACTGCACATACTGTTTGAGCGGCAGCGTGCTTTAGGCAACCTATTTGCGTCGACCGGATTGGAGGAAAAAACGGCAAGCTTGCTCATGACGCAACGTGCCGCCTTACAAGGCGAAGCCGTGCTAAAAATGCTCGGACATTGCACGTTTGAGAAGAACGAATTCAAAGCTGCAAAAAACACTTACAGTGCCGAGCGCTTCGTGTGGCTGAGCAAATTGAACAATCTTCGTATCTGCCACAGCGGTGAAGAACGGCCACTGGATGCAGCCGAAAGAGCCCTATTGCTGGACGAACCGTATAAAAAAAACAAATTGACCTACAAGCAAGTCCGTACTTTGCTCAATTTACCCGAGGCAACTGTATTCAAAGGTTTACGCTATGGGAAAAGCGAAGACGGCCTTGCCGTAGAAGGTAAAACGGCTTTCATGGAAATGAAAGCCTATCATGCGGTACGAAAGGTTTTAAAAGACGCCGGATTAGAAACCGAATGGAACAACCGCATCCGTAATCCGCATGTTTTGGATGCCATCGGTACAGCATTCTCACTATACAAAACTGATACTGATATAACACATAATCTAGAACCATATAGGCTACCTGAAAATGTATTAAATGCCTTACTAAGTGGTATAAGTTTTGATAATTTTATTCAAATATCACTTAAAGCCTTAACTAAAATTTTGCCAAAAATGGAACAGGGGCTCCGTTATGACGAAGCCTGTACTACAGTATACGGTAACCATCACGGCCATAACGAGCAACACGACAATCGGCTGTTGCCTCCGATTCCGAAAGATGAAATCCGCAATCCAGTAGTACTTCGCACCCTTACACAAGTACGGAAAGTAGTGAATGAAATTGTACGACGTTATGGCTCACCATTGCGTATACATATCGAAACCGGACGTGAAGTAGGCAAATCATTTACTGACCGCAAAGAAATTGAAAAACGACAGGAAGAAAACAGAAAAGACCGTGAGAGGGCTGCCGAACGTTTCAAAGAATTATTCCCCAATATAATAGGAGAACCTAAAGGTCGCGATATTCTCAAGCTCCGCCTGTATGAACAACAACATGGCAAATGCTTATATTCCGGCTCTAAAATCGACTTGAGTAGGCTACCTGAAAAAGGTTATGTGGAAATTGATCATGCGTTACCCTTCTCCCGAACTTGGGATGATAGTTTCAACAATAAAGTACTGGTTTTAGGAAGTGAAAATCAGCGGAAAGGCAGTCAGACGCCATACGAGTATTTGGGAGGTGGACATGACAGCGAACGCTGGCATGAGTTTGCCGCACGGGTTTCCGGTAGCCGTTTCCCTTTTGGTAAAAAACAGCGCATCATGACCAAAAAGCTGGATGAACAAGGTTTTATTGAGCGTAATTTGAACGATACCCGATATATTGCCCGCTTTTTATGTCAATTCATCGAAAACAATATGCATCTAGAAGGCAGTAGTAAGAAACAGGTATTTGCCTCCAATGGGCAGATTACTTCCCTGCTCCGTGGTCGCTGGGGCTTGCATAAAGCACGCGAAGAAAACGATAGACATCATGCATTGGATGCGATTGTGGTAGCTTGTTCCAGTCACTCGATGCAACAAAAAATTACCCATTATGTGCGCCAACAGGAAATGAATGTATTTAACGGAGAAATAATCGATAAAGAAACAGGAGAAATTCGTCATATATACTTCCCTGAACCATGGCCTTTCTTCCGTAAAGAAATAATGATTCGCGTATTCAGTGAACATCCACTGGAAGAGCTAGCAGAAAAATTAACATCTCGCCCCGAAGCCGTACATGAGTTTGTGACACCTTTATTCGTATCCCGTGCACCAACTCGGAAAATGACTGGCCAAGGCCATTTGGAAACTATTAAGTCGGCTAAGCGCTTAGATGAAAAGTTAAGTGTTATTCGTTTACCACTGACTCAATTGAAATTGAAGGATATTGAAAGGATTGTTGGCTATCCAAATCGTGAACCGGCTTTATATGCTGCATTAGCAAACAGATTAAAATCTTTTAATAACGATCCAGCCAAGGCTTTTAATCCTAAGGAACATCCTTTTTATAAGGTAGGTAAGAATGGTCAGCACAGAACACAAGTGAAAGCTATACGTGTAGCAACTATACAGAAATCTGGTGTCATGGTGCGAAAAGATAAAAATGATATATATCATGGAATTGCAGATAATGCTACTATGATACGGGTAGATATTTTTGAAAAAAATGGTAAAAATTATGTAGTTCCTATTTATTCTTGGCAAGTAGCAAAAGGGATATTACCAAATAAAGCAGTAGTTGCTTATGCTGATGAAGATGATTGGATTGATGTTGATGAAACTTTCCACTTTAAATTTTCACTATATCCTAATGACTTGATTAAAGTCACTACAAAAAAAGGAGATTTCTTCGGATATTATAATGGATTAAACAGATCTACTGGAGCCATTAATATTAAAACTCATGATCTAAACATCCATTATGGTAAAGATGGTATCTGGGAAAGTATTGGAATAAAAACCGCATTATCCATAAAAAAATATCAAATAGATCCTTTAGGTAAATCCATCAAGATCTGCAGATCTGAAAAGCGTATCATGCTTAGAAAGAAAAATAAAAAATACATATAACTCTGAATAAAATAAGATTTCTATTATGACTTGGCGCAGTATACTCATCAGCAACTCAGCACGGCTTTCTTTACGACAAAATCATTTGTTGATACAACAAGGGGAAGATATTCCTATACCACTAGAAGATATTGCCGTGATTGTGATCGACTCGAAAGAAGTCATCATTACTGTACCATTACTATCTGCTTTGGCTAAAAATGGCATTACTCTATTAACTTGTGATGAACAGTTTTTACCCTGTGGACAATGGCTACCGTTTGCTCAATATTATCGCTATTTAAAAATATTGAAACTACAAATAAATATGTCGTTACCGCAGAAAAAACAACTGTGGCAGCAAATTATAAAACAGAAAATCCATAATCAGGCATGGCTATTGGATTATAGTGGGAATGATATCGCAGCTAATCGGCTAAAAAACTTGGCAGGATGTGTAAAATCCGGTGATAAAGGATACGTGGAAGGACAAGCTGCTGCACTTTATTTTTCAATATTATTTGGCAGTAACTTTACACGATCTGAAACAAATATAGTTAATGCCTGTTTAAATTATGGATATAGTGTTATACGTTCAGCTGTAGCACGTTCTTTGGTGCAATATGGATTTTTACCTGCATTAGGTTTACAACATCATAACGAATTAAATCCATTTAATTTAGCAGATGATTTTATCGAACCTTATCGGCAGATTGTGGATTTATTGACCTATCACCTATTGCTTTCAGGCAGCTTAAAGAGCGATATACTGACTATACCATTAAAACAAAAGCTAATCTCTTTACTGTGTCATCAAATTTTACTTGGAGAACAGCGTTATACGGTTTTGTCAGCCATTGATCGAACAATCCAATCATTTCAAGCTATTTTAATGTACGGAGAAAAAATGCTCAGGCTACCTGAAATGTTGGATCTGAAGGTACACGGCTATGAGTGAGGCTAAATTTATGCGGTTAATTGTCTTTTTCGACCTACCGGTTACATCTGCATCAAAACGTAGGGCTGCAAACCAGTTTCGGCATTTCTTGCAAAAAGATGGTTATCAAATGTTGCAATTATCAGTATATGCAAGAATTGTACGTGGCCGTGATGCGTTGGAAAAACACCACAAACGATTACGCGCTCAATTGCCCAGCGAAGGATCTATTCGGTGTTTGGAGGTAACTGAAAAGCAGTTTGCAGGAATGTCTATACTGCTCGGAGAACGGAAAACTCGTGAAAAAAAGGTCAATGCAGATCAACTTTTGCTGTTTTAGTGCAAATTTTTAGATGAACATAAAGCAGGAAGTCATTATTAAACAATAACTTCCTGCCTGTCTATTGTAACACTACGAGATAAGAGAAGAAGCTACAACATATATCGACTACGAAGGCCAATATGAACAATTGTAACACTACGAGATAAGAGAAGAAGCTACAACGAATCGTACTACGTTCAATTTCGGCATCATATTGTAACACTACGAGATAAGAGAAGAAGCTACAACTACCGACCGCCACGCCGACAACATCTTGGAATTGTAACACTACGAGATAAGAGAAGAAGCTACAACTTCGAGTATGCGCATACCGACCCTGTGTTCATTGTAACACTACGAGATAAGAGAAGAAGCTACAACTGCCGGATTCTTCAAGCAGGGCATAGATGGATTGTAACACTACGAGATAAGAGAAGAAGCTACAACCTAATGATGGCAATTACCTTCTTGGCTTTGATTGTAACACTACGAGATAAGAGAAGAAGCTACAACGTTCGAAAAGCTATTGTACTTTCGATGGCAATTGTAACACTACGAGATAAGAGAAGAAGCTACAACCTTGGTGAACTCGATACTGGGCGTGGCCGTATTGTAACACTACGAGATAAGAGAAGAAGCTACAACGGGTTCGATTTCCCATAGTACAACATCTGTATTGTAACACTACGAGATAAGAGAAGAAGCTACAACTCGGTAAATTCCATACTGGCGGCGTGATAGATTGTAACACTACGAGATAAGAGAAGAAGCTACAACGACAAGGAATAAGTCGCATTGCCTTGGGTAATTGTAACACTACGAGATAAGAGAAGAAGCTACAACAACGAAATGGCAATATCGTACAAATGATTCATTGTAACACTACGAGATAAGAGAAGAAGCTACAACCAGATTGTAAGGCTTACCTTCAACACGTTTATTGTAACACTACGAGATAAGAGAAGAAGCTACAACGGCACAACAGCAATTTAGCCAATATCAAGCATTGTAACACTACGAGATAAGAGAAGAAGCTACAACCAACATCTAACCCGCCTCAAAGCCCAAGGCATTGTAACACTACGAGATAAGAGAAGAAGCTACAACCTTGTCTTCGGTTTCCCATTTCTTGTTGACATTGTAACACTACGAGATAAGAGAAGAAGCTACAACGGCAGAGAAAGCGGATGGCTAAAGCTTGTTATTGTAACACTACGAGATAAGAGAAGAAGCTACAACCGAAGTCCCGCTCGTCCAGCAGCACCGTGTATTGTAACACTACGAGATAAGAGAAGAAGCTACAACTACGAAAACAGCCCTGAAACTGTTGTTACTATTGTAACATGTAGGAAATAACCGCGTTGTTTACACCACAGTTTGGGAAAAGTAAGCCTGCAACACCTCAAACGGCGTATCACCGTTCAAGCTGCGGTGCGGCTTTACCGTGTTATAAAAATTGACAAAGCGGCACAGCTCCTTCTGCCGGTGTTCGGGACTGTCAAACTCCTGCTTATCGTGCCACATCTCCATCAAGGTACGGATCACCCGTCCCGCCTTACCGTTGGTCTGCGGACGGGCGACACGGGTAAACTTTTGGCCAATCCTGTTCTCATAACAGGCGACACCGAAAGCATGGTTGGCCGAGCCTTTGTATTCCGTCCCGTTGTCGGAATAGACGCATTCGATCAGGTATGGGCAGGGTTCAATCAGCTGTTCGGTCAGAAATTGGGCGGCACTGTCTGCGGTTTTGTCCGGCAGGATGGCGGCATACCGTTCCCTTGAAAAGTCATCGATGGCGACAAACAGGTAGTCGCGCCTGTCGGTGGCTTTCTGGCCTTTGAGCAGCGGCAGCCGTTTGGTGTCGAGGTGTACCATCTCGCCGGGGTAGGATTTATTGTAGCGTTTGGCCTGTTTTTTGAGCTTGTCCTGAATGCTGTGTTCTACCTTGGCCAGCCGCTTCATACCGTATTTGGCCTGTTTGAAGCGGTTGTTGGTGCTGGTTTGGGGTTTGAGCAGCCTGCCTCTGGCAGCTTTGAGTGCGCGGTAGATGGTTACCCTGCTGACTTGGTAGCGGCGGGCGAGGGAGGAAACGTTTTCCTTCTCTTGGGTATAGGCCAGCCAGATGGCTTGGCGGTGGTGCGGGGTGAGCCGGGTGTTTTTGTGCATGTTCATGTTTCAGTATTCTCCTGGAAATACTGTAAACAACGCTACTGGTTTCTACAGCTACCTGAAAAATTCAACCCTTGTTTTTCAGGTAGCCTTTTTGTATCGGAAGCCGAGCGGCTGGGTTTATTCCTGCATGGTCCAAGCCACGCTGCCGCCGGCGCGCATGGGGACGAGCTGCCCGCCGTGGCCGATGGGGAAGCTGCCGGGCACGGTTTGCGCTTGTTTCACCAGGGTGATGGTGTCGGTATTTTCAGGTAGCCCGTAGAAGCGGGCGCCGTTTTGCGAGGCGAAGGCTTCGAGTTTGTGGAGCGCGCCGATTTGATCGAAGGCTTCGGCGTAGAGCTCGATGGCGGTGGCGGCACTGAAGATGCCGGCGCAGCCGCAGGCGTTTTCTTTGGCGCTTTGCGGGTGGGGCGCGGAGTCGGTGCCGAGGAAGAATTTGTGCGATTGCGCGCCGGATACGGCTTCGAGCAGGGCGCGGCGGTGGCTTTCGCGTTTGAGCACGGGCAGGCAGTAGTGGTGGGGGCGCACGCCGCCCACGAGCAGGTCGTTGCGGTTGAGCAGCAGGTGCTGGGGGGTAACGGTGGCGGCGAGGTTGCTGCCGCTGCTGCACACGAGGCGGGCGGCTTCGGCGGTGGTGATGTGTTCGAACACGGTTTTGAGACCGGGCACTTGGTCGAGCACGGGCAGGAGGATGCGGTCGATGAAGGCGGCTTCGCGGTCGAAGATGTCGATGGCGGGGTCGGTGACTTCGCCGTGCACGAGGAAGCGCATATCTTGGGCGGCGATTTCTTCGAGCACGGGGAGGAGTTTGAACAGGTCGGTTACGCCGCTGTCGGAGTTGGTGGTGGCGCCGGCGGGGTAGAGTTTGAAGGCGGCGATGCCGGCAGCTTTGGCTTCCCGTACCAGGGCGGGGGTGGCGTGGTCGGTGAGGTAGAGGGTCATCAGGGGCTGGAAGGGGCTGCCGGGGGGCAGGGCGGCGAGGATGCGCTCGCGGTAGGCGAGGGCGTCGGCCACGCTGGTAACGGGGGGTTTGAGGTTGGGCATGATGACGGCGCGCCCCATCTGTCGGGCGGTGTGGGGCAGGACGTGGCGAAGGGTGTCGCCGTCGCGCAGGTGGAGGTGCATGTCGTCGGGGCGGATGAGGGTGAGGGTTTGCATGATGGGCTTTCGTGTGGGGGTGATGTTTTAGCTTGGCTGGGGCTTACGTTTTCAGGTAGCCTGCGGAGGGGTAGGCTACCTGAAAATTATTTGTGTTGGATCACGAGGCGGAATACGCTGTTTTCGGTGTCGGAGGAGAGGAGCCGGTGGCCGGTTTGGCGGCAGAAGGCGGCGAAGTCGTCGGGGGCGCCGGGGTCGGTGGCGCGCACGGACAGGATTTGCCCGGCCTGCATGGTGGCAAGGGCCTTTTTGGCGCGGAGGATGGGCAGGGGGCATTTGAGGCCGGTGAGGTCGAGCTGGAGGTCTGGGGTCATGGTGTGGGTTCTGTTGGTTTGGATGGGCGGATTATAGCGGAAAGTGGCAACGCGAACTTTGGTTTGAATGTGGAAAGGCTACCTGAAAATGGGAAAAATGGTTTTCAGGTAGCCTTTAGCTTGGCAAGATTATCGGCGGGAGAAAATCCGTTGCAGCCAATCGGCTTTTGCTGTTTGCAACGTAAAATCTGCGCCACCGCATTTGGTGCAACGTTCCGGCTGGGGAATGCCTGCGTCCGAACGGGCAAATGCTGCATATTTCTGCCCGCAATTTCGGCATATCCAGTAAGCGGTTTTGCCGCTTTCCCTTGGCGCAATCGGCATTTTCAGTCTTCTTTCACAAAAGGGTAATACGGTTTGCCCCAGGCATAGTCGGGATGTTGCTGCATGATATGCAGTACCAGCGGCAGCAGGCTGGTGAGGATGCGGCAGGCGTCTTTTAGTTGATTGCGGTTGGCCGAACTGCCGTAGGTTGCACCGCCGTGGATAATTTGGTTGCGCAGGGTGTAGAGGCGGTCGAACATAATCAGCAGCACGGTATCGGTATCTTGTGCGGCTAAGGCGCGTTGTGCTTTTTCCCCTGCTTTTTCAAATTCTTCTTGCCAAGCGGTTTCTGAAATTTTGCCGTTATGGAAATCCCAAAACGGCTGGAAAACATAGCGGTTGCCCAAGAGGGAGCGGATGGCGCCGGGAAAGGTTTGCCATACTAAGGCATAAATCAGCTTTTCTTCATCCAAACGGCAGATGGTGTTTAGGAATTGGCGGAAATGGCTTCGGTCGCCGGATATTTCCCGTTCATCAATTTCGCGGGCATAGGCAGCATTGAAAGCAATCCATAATGCTTGGAAGCCGGTATCCCAATCCGGCGCGAAAGAAAGCCGCCCGCCCTGCTGGGCCAGCATTTGCTGCATATGCTTGGGGATAGCCGGCTGCTTGGCATGATTGGCCGCATCTGTGCCGCTCAACAATTCTCCAGCCTTACCCAACCAGCTTAACGCACGGTGGATGCGCAGGCGGAATGGGTCGGAGTAGGTATCGCGGTGTTGGTGGTAATGGGTTTGGATGGTGGATAGGTTGATGCTCATAGGGGATTCCTGTTTTCAGGTAGCCTTTTATTGCCTGCTCATAATTATTCACATCACCGCCAGCGCGGCCAGGCACTTTTCGCGTTGGCCGTTTTGCGGGGGGATGGTTTGGCCGGGCAGGATGAGGGTGTAGCGCTGGCCGCGGCCGTGGGCTTCGAGCACGCGGTAGCACAGGAGACCGGCGAGGCGGTCGGCGCTGGTGCCGGCGGGGTAGTCGGCGTAGCTGATGATGTGGTCGGCGGCGTGGAAGGCGGGCTCTTCGAAATGCTTGTCGAGCAGGCGGCCGCTTTTGGCGTAGTTTTTCCAGGCGATGTGTTGTAGCGAGGTGCCGGGCTGGTGGTCTTGCAGGTGGGCGAGGTCTTCGTTGCCGCCGAGCTTGCGGCGGGGTTCGCCTTCTTCGGCGGGGGTGCTGCCGGGCGGGGCGGTGTGCGGCTGGGGTGCGGGGTAGACCAGGCCTTCTTCCGGCCAATGCCACACGCATTCGACGCTGCTGATGGCAAACGGCCACACGCTCGCGCAGCGCAGCGGCGGCAGCATCAGGCGGCCGCGCCTTGCGGGCAGCACGGGCCAGGCGAAGGGCTGCGGCTGTTTGGCGGTGAAGAGGGCGGCCCGGAATTCGGGTTCATCGTCGCGGCGGCTGTCGGCCGCGAACCACAGCTGGCGGTGGCGCATTTTGGCCGAGGGGGCGGGCAGCAGCAGGATGTCGGCGGGCTGGCCTTGGAAGATTTCTTCGGGCAGGGTGAGGTCGAGGCGCAGGCCGATAAGTTGCAGGCAGTTGAGCAGGATGCCCACGCACAGGAAGCCGGCCAGCCAGAAGGCCACCAGATAGGCGAGGTTCACTTGATAGTTCAAGCCCACCAGCCACAGCAGCACCACCATCACGGCCAAGGTAACGCCGAGGCGGGTGGGGCGCAGGCGCAAATCGCGCAGGCGGGGGCTGTATTGGCCGGCGCTCACGATACGGCTACCTGAAGCAGCATCTGCTCCAAAAGCTGGGTGATGGACTGCGGTTGCAGGGTTTGCAGGCGGTGTCCGGCCACGGCCACCCACACGGCTTTGATGTCTTCCGGCAGCACATAATCGCGCCCGGCTAGAAATGCCCAGGCTTTGGCGGCTTTCACCACGGCTAGGCCGGCGCGCGGGCTCAGGCCGTTTACAAACAGGCCGGGCTGGCGCGTGGCCTGCACCAGGCGGTACACATAATCAGCGGCTTGCTGCGAACATTGCACCTGCATGGCTTCGGCCTGCCATTGCAGCAGGATTTCGGCGTTGCACACGGCTTTGAGCGCGGGCAGCAGGCGGCGGCGGTCGCCTTGGGCATAAAGCTGGCGTTCGGCTTCGGCGGAGGGGTAGCCCAGCGAGAGGCGCATCATGAATCGGTCGAGCTGCGATTCGGGCAGCGGGAAAGTGCCGAGCTGCTCCACCGGGTTTTGCGTGGCGATCACGAAGAAGGGTTTGGGCAGGCGGTAGGTTTTGCCGTCTACGGATACCTGTTTTTCTTCCATGGCTTCGAGCAGGGCAGACTGCATTTTGGGCGAGGCGCGGTTGATTTCGTCGGCTAGCAGGAAGTGGTGGAAAATGGGGCCGGGGTGGAATTTGAACTGGCCGTCGGCGGGCTGGAACACGTTCACGCCCAGGAGGTCGGCGGGCAGCATGTCGTTGGTGAATTGCACGCGGCGGTAGCCCAGGCCGAGCACCACGGCCAGGCCGTGCGCCAGCGTGGTTTTGCCCACGCCGGGCACGTCTTCGAGCAGCACGTGGCCGTCGGCCAGGATGCTGGCCATCAGATGCTGGAGCACGGTTTCTTTACCGAGAATCAGGGCGTTGAGTTGGGTGAAGACGTTTTGCAAGTGGGGGTTCATATTGTGTTTAATCCTGATATTGTGCGAATGGGGCTACCTGAAAAAGGCTACCTGAAAAATAGGGAATAGGCGTGAAGAAGCCCTGTTAAATCAACAGGGCTAATTTTCAGGTAGCCTAATCTTGCACCGGCTCTTCGGCAGCGGCTTGTTCGATCAGCTGGGAAATGCTCATGCCGCGCTCGAGCGACTGGTCGTATTTGAAGTGCAGCTCGGGGGTTTTGAAGAGCTTGATGCGGCGGGAAAGCTCGCTGCGCAGGTGGCCTTTGGCGTGTTCCAGCGCTTCGGCGGTAATATCGCGGGTGGCGTCGTCGAGCACGGTGTAATACACGGTGGCGTGGCTGTAGTCGCGGGTGAGCTCGACTTCGTTGATGGTGATGAAGCCGGCGCGCGGGTCTTTGAGGCCGGTGCGCACGAGCTCGGCCAGCTCGCGCATGATTTGTTCGCGTACGCGGTCTTGGCGGGCGTAGCCGCGGTGGGATTTGGCCATGGGGTTCCTCTCTGGCGGGTTATTTGAGCTCGCTGGTGCGGTCGAGCAGGGCATCCATCAGGGTGTCGTATTGTTTTTTACGGTGCTGGATGCGCAGTTGGTCGAATTCTCCCAGCTGCCCTTCGAAGGTGTGGGTTTTGAAATAGGGCTTCAGGTCGAAGGCCTTTTCCAGAAAACGGATAACGTTGAGCTCGTTTTCCCGGTCGACGGGGCGTAGGGGAAAGCGCCCGGTGAGCACGAAGTTGTCGGGCATCACGGCGGTGACCACGAGGAGCGGCTTGGCGTTTTCGCGCCGGCGGATTTCGAGCAGCAGGCTGTAGGTTTCGAAGGTATAGGTTTGTTTGTCGTTCATCTTCGCATACTCAAATGGGTGGGCAGCGGTTTGGATTGGGGGGAAACGGTGGTGTTTGCCGATTATACGGCATAGGCGGCATGATACGACAAGCGCCGCCGGCTTGGTAGGGGGTGGCTGCCGTGAGCCGTTTTAATCTGCCGGCATGCGGGGCGGCATGGCGGATGAATTTGCCGGTTTTCTGTTTTTATTGGCATTTTCTGCCAGAAATATCCAGCAGGGAATGGCCGAGTATGTGGAAGGAGGCTACCTGAAACGGGTTCGGGCAGCCTCCGGTTCGCTGGTGTGGCGCTACAGGGTGCGGGCCACTTCCACCACGTCGAAGGCTTCCAGCAGGTCGCCTTCCTGGATGTCGTTGTAATTTTTCAGCATCAGGCCGCATTCGAAGCCCATGCGCACTTCTTTCACATCGTCTTTGAAGCGTTTGAGCGATTCCAGCTCGCCGGTGTGGATAACCACATGGTCGCGGATGAGGCGCACGCGGCTGTCGCGCTTGATTACGCCGTCGGTTACCATACAACCGGCAATGTTGCCCACTTTGGAGATGTTGATCACCTGGCGGATTTCCACGGTGCCGGTTTGCTGCTCTTTCTGCTCGGGGGCGAGCATGCCGCTCATGGCTGCTTTCACATCGTCGATGGCATCGTAGATGATGTTGTAGTAGCGGATTTCGATGTCTTCGTTTTCGGCCAGCTTGCGGGCGGAGCCGTCGGCGCGCACGTTGAAGCCGATGATGAAGGCGCCGGAGGCGATGGCGAGGTTCACGTCGCTTTCGGTGATGCCGCCCACGCCGCTGTGCAGCACTTCCACTTTCACTTCGTCGTTGGACAGCTTTTTGAGGCTACCTGAAAGTGCTTCGTAGGAGCCTTGTACGTCGGCTTTGATGATCACGGCCAAATTCTGCGCGGCCTGGCCTTCGCCGGCGTTGGCAAACAGGTTTTCCAGCTTGGCGGCCTGCTGTTTGGCCAAACGCACGTCGCGGTATTTGCCTTGGCGGAACAGGGCGATTTCGCGCGCCTTTTTCTCGTCGGCCAGCACCATGGCGTCTTCGCCGGCATTGGGCACGTCGGAGAGGCCGAGGATTTCCACCGGAATGGAGGGGCCGGCTTCCTGCACCTGCTTGCCGTTTTCGTCTACCATGGCGCGGACTTTGCCAAACGCCGTGCCGGCCAGCAGCATATCGCCTTTTTTCAGCGTGCCGCTCTGCACCAGCAGGGTGGCCACGGCGCCGCGGCCTTTGTCCAAACGGGCTTCCACAATGATGCCTTTGGCTGGCGCTTCCACCGGCGCTTTCAGCTCCAGCACTTCGGCTTCCAGCAGCACGGCTTCCAGCAGTGCGTCGATATTGGTGCCTTTTTTGGCGGAAACGTCGATAAACTGCACATTGCCGCCCCAGCTGTCGGGGATCACGTCGTGCGAAGTCAGCTCTTGGCGGATACGCTCGGGATTGGCCGCTTCCTTATCGATTTTGTTCACGGCCACCACCATCGGCACGCCGGCCGCTTTGGCATGGGCGATGGCTTCGATGGTTTGCGGCATCACGCCGTCGTCGGCGGCCACCACCAGAATCACGATGTCGGTGGCCTGCGCGCCGCGGGCACGCATCGCGGTAAACGCTTCGTGGCCGGGGGTGTCGAGGAAGGTGATCACGCCGCGCGGGGTCTGCACGTGGTAGGCACCGATGTGTTGGGTGATGCCGCCGGCCTCGCCCTGCACCACTTTGGCGCGGCGGATGTAGTCGAGCAGCGAAGTTTTACCGTGGTCCACGTGGCCCATCACGGTTACCACCGGCGGGCGCGGCAGAGCCTCGGCCTGAACGGCGGTTTCGCTGTCGTCCAAGAAGGCTTCGGGGTCGTCTGCGGCGGCCGGTTTGCCGATATGGCCCATTTCTTCCACCACAATCAACGCGGTTTCTTGGTCGAGTGATTGGTTGATGGTTACCATCATGCCCATCTTCATCAGGGCTTTCACCACTTCCACGCCCTTCACCGCCATTTTGTGCGCCAAATCGGCCACGGTAATGGTTTCGGGCACCAGCACTTCGTGCACCACGGGCTCGGTGGGCGCTTGGAAGGCGTGTTGGTTCGGCTCCAGCTTGAGCTGTTTCTTGCCTTTTTTGCCGCCGCGTACGCGGTCGTCATCGCTGCGGCCGCCGCGTTCCTTGCCTTTGCCTTTGGTTGAACGGCCGCGCGGCATATCGTCGTCGCGCTGTTGGTGGCGGTCGCCTTTTTTCGGTCGACCGTTGCCGCTCGGGGCGGAGGTAGACAGCGGGGCTTTCTCGCTTGGTGCGGCGCTGCGCGGGGCAGACTGCTGCTCTTTGGCGATTTTGGCTTCTTGCTGTGCCTGCAGTTTGGCGGCTTCGCGGCGTGCCTGGCGTTCCTGTTTTTCTTTCAACAGGGCTTGCTGGTGTGCACGCAGGGCTTCGGCACGGCGGGCTTCTTCGTCGCGCACAGCCTGTTCGGCGGCGCTCACCACTTCCACCGGCTGCGGCGGCGGCTCGGCGGCTTTTTCTTTCTTCGGCTTGCGGCTGCGTTTCGGTTTGGCTGCCGGGGCTTCGGCCGGTGTGGCTACCTCGGCGGCCGGTGCAGCGTCGGCTTGGGCAGCAACAGGCGTTTCAACGGCCGGGGCTTCCGCAGCAAGCGTTTCGGCAGCTTCTGAGGCTACCTGAAAATTCTGTTCTTCCGCAGCGGGGGCGGCGGTGGGCGCTTCCACGGTGGCGGGCGCGGCTACCGCCGGCTCGGCTGCGGCTTGCGGCGCGGTTTCGGCGGCCGCTTTGCTTTCGGCCACGGCTTCAATCGGCGGTACGGCCACGCGGCGGCGGCGGCGGGTTTCCACCTGCACGCCGGCCACGGTGCTGCGTTCGGTGCGGGTGCGGCTCACGCTGATGGAGAGCGTGCCGCTGTCGTTTTGCTTGCGCAGGTGCGCCAGCAGGGCTTGTTTGTCTGCCGGGCTGATGCTGTCGGCGCCGCTGCTTTTTTCCACGCCGGCGGCTTTGAGCTGCTCCAGCAGGGTGGGCACGGATTTTTTCAGTTCGGCGGCGAATTGCTGTACGGTGTTACTCATAAATCTCCAGCCTCCTTATTCTTGTGTTTCGGCAAACCAGTGTTCGCGTGCGGCCAAAATAACGGTTTTGGCTTCCTCTTCGCTCACGCCGGTGATTTCGATCAGTTCGTCGGTGGAAAGCTCGGCCAGCCCGTCGAGGGTGGTGATGCCGGCCTGCGCCAAATCGCGCAGCATGTCTTGGTCGATGCCGTTGAGGGTTTTCAGCGCTTCTTCCACTTCGTCGAGTTTTTCTTCCGACATGATGGCCAGGGTGAGGATGGCGTCGCGGGCGCGGTTGCGCAGGGTTTCCACGGTGGCTTCGTCGAAGCCGATTTCCACCAGCTCGGCAGCGGGCACATAGGCCACTTCTTCCAGTGCGGCAAAGCCTTCTTCAATCAGCAGGTCGGCAGTTTGCTCGTCTACATTCAGGTGCTGCGTGAAGAGGCTGCGGATTTGCGCGTCTTCGGCTTCGTTGCGCTCTTCGGCTTCTTGGATGGTCATGATGTTGAGCTGCCAGCCAGTGAGGTCGGCGGCGAGGCGCACGTTTTGGCCGCCGCGGCCGATGGCGGGCGCGAGCTGGTCTTCGGCCACGATGACATCAACCGAATGGTTGTCTTCGTCAATCAAAATGCGGCTGACTTCGGCGGGGGAGAGCGCGTTGATCACAAACTGCGCGGTTTCCGGCGACCACAGCACCACGTCCACACGTTCGCCGGCTAGCTCGTTTGATACAGCGTTCACGCGCGAACCGCGCACGCCGATACAAGTGCCCTGCGGGTCGATGCGCGCATCGTTGGATTTTACGGCGATTTTGGCGCGCTGGCCGGGATCGCGGGCAGCTTCCTTGATTTCCAACAGGCCGTCTTCGATTTCCGGCACTTCCTGCTCGAACAGTTTCACCAGGAATTCGCGCGAAGTTCGGCTGAGGATGACTTGTTTGCGGCCGCTGTTGCCTTGTTCGTCCACGCGCAGGAAGAGGGCGCGGATGCGGTCGCCGCTGCGGAAGTTTTCGCGCGGGATGCATTGGTCGCGCGGGATGAGCGCGTCCAGGCGGCCGATTTCCACGATAATGCCGTGGCGCTCGACGCGTTTTACGGTGCCCATCACCACGTCTTCGCGGCGGGCGAGGAATTCTTGCAGGATTTGCTCGCGCTCGGCATCGCGGATGCGTTGCAGGATGATTTGTTTGGCGGTTTGCGCGGCTTGGCGGCCGAAGGCTACGTTTTCCAGCTCTTCTTCGTAATATTCGCCGATTTGCAGCGGGGAATCGGGGAATTCTTCTTGGATTTCCTCGATGGTTTTCTGCGTGTCAGGGTAGGTGTAGTCTTCGTCGGCCACAATCAGCCAGCGGCGGAAGGTGTGGTATTCGCCGGTGTCGCGGTCGATGCTCACGCGCACGTCCATGTGTTCGCGGTCGGCCTTTTTCTTGGCGGCCACCGACAGGGCGAATTCCAGGGCTTCGAATACAACTTCGGAATCAACGTTTTTTTCGCTGGCCAGCGCTTCGGCCAATTGCAACATCTCGCGGCTCATGGGAATGAACTCTCCACTCAATCAATCAATTAGGAAAATCAAAATTCGGGCTTCAGGCGCGCCCGCTCGATATTGGATAATTCGATGGCAACGGTTTTGCCGTCGAAGGATAGGGTTAGCACATCGTTGCCGAAGGCTTCGATGCGGCCGATAAAGTTTTTCTGCCCTTCAATCGGCAGCCGGGTTTTCAGCTTGATGAGGCTACCTGAAAAACGGGTGAAGTCGGCAGCCTTTTTCAGCGGGCGGTCGAGGCCGGGGCTGGAAATTTCCAGCCGTTTGTAGTCTACGTCTTCCACCATGAAAACGCGGCTCAAGTGGTTGCTGACGGTGGCGCAGTCTTCCACGGTGATGCCGCCGGGCTGGTCGATGAATACGCGCAAATCGCCCTGCGGGGTGAGCTCGAAATCCACCAGCTCGTAGCCCAGGCCGGGCAGGGTTTTGTCTAAAATGGTTTGAATATCCATGGTTGCCTAGTTTGGAAAACAAAAAAATGGCCTCGGGGCCATTTCTCATTTATCTCGTATAAATAACTGAAAAACGGCGCGATTCTAAACCATATTCTGCGGCTTGGCAACTTTGCGTGCGCGAGGCGGGGCAAGCGGGCGCGCGGGCTGTGAGAATCGCGCAACAGAAGCGCCTGTTTGGGTAAGGCGTGGGGCGGGCGGATGTTTTTCAGGTAGCCTGTTGCGGGTTCGCGCTACCAGGCAATGTAAAACATGGCTTTGGCCAGAAACACGATGAGCAGCATCTGCGTGAGCACGGCGCGGTGGATGTATTTGGAAAAGCTCACCGTCATCGTGCCGCGCCGCATGCGGACAACGGCGGCGATGAAGTGGCAGAGGATGCTGAAGGCGAGCAGGATTTTCAGCGAAAGCTGAATGAAAAACGAATTGGCAAACGGGTTGTGCAGGATTTGCAGGTAGCGGTGCATCATCACCAGGCCGGAAGCAAACAGCAGGCCGACCACCCACGGCATCACTTGCACCGCCCGCGCCGACAGCGCCCGCTCCACTTCGCGCCGCGCCTCGCGCCCCACGCGCTTGGTGTGCATAACCGACAAAACCAGCGACTCAAACAGCACGCCGCCCACGAAAGCGATGGCGCAGAATAAGTGAACAATATGTGCGGCGGAATAAACAGACATTTACCTGCCTTTTAATGCAATCACAGAAAAGTGCGATACTCTCACAGGCAGGTAGGGCGGTCAAACGCCGCTGTGCCTTTTTATACTGATACAGAAAGGGTATATCATGAAAAAATCTACTGTTAGCTCCATTTGCGCCATGATGTTGCTGGCTGCTTCTTTGAGCGCTTGCAACGGTATGACCACCAGACAGCGTAATATTGCCGTGGGCGCGGCCGTGGGCGGCGTGGCCGGCAACGTGATCGGCGGCGACACCGGCTCTACCTTGGGCGGCGCTGCATTGGGCGGTTTGGTGGGCAGCCAGATTCGCTAAACCGGATTTTAATGATGCGGGCGGGAGTGTGGAATGCACTCCCGCCCGTTGTGTATGCGGAGAAGCCGAGCGGCTTCGTGGGGTGTACCGCAGCGGGCCGGTAAGCCGGGTTCTGTCGTTGGACAGTCATTCCTCTAGGCCGTTTGTTGCCAAGCGGCTCAAGCAACCTACCCGAATGCTCGGCGAGCAGCTTCACTGCATTCTGTTTGGTCTTGCTGCGGATGGGGTTTGGCCTGCTACGGTCTGTTGCCAGCCGCACGGTGCGCTCTTACCGCACCATTTCACCCTTACCTGTGCTGCGTTGCCGCAGCCATCGGCGGTTATGCTTTCTGTTCCACTTTCCGTCGCCTCGCGGCGCCCGGCCGTTAGCCGGCATCCTGCTCTGTGCAGCCCGGACTTTCCTCCCCGCCCGAGGGCGCGGCGACTGTCTGGCCTGCTGCGGTACGGGCGGGATTATAACGGATTGGGCGGGAAAGGCTACCTGAAAATGCAGGGGTGGGGTTTTGCGGGTTCGGCGGTTTTTCAGGTAGCATGTTGCATGGATGGGCTGGCTGAAAAATATTGATTGCAGTGGGAAAACGGGTGGGCGGTTGTTGGGGCAGGTTGTGGCTTGGTTTGAGGCTACCTGAAAAAAGGCTACCTGAATTTGCTTAACGGAAACGGGATGCTTTGTTTTTTAGGTAGCCTTTTGTGCTTATTTGGTGGAAATATCCAGCCTGCCGGCGAATCGGTGTTTGGGTTTCCAGAATGCCCAGCCGCTGCGGGCGGAGATTTCGAGGCTGCCGCCGTGTTCGCCGTCGGTGAGGAGGCGGGCGGCGGGGAGTTGTTTGCGTTGCAGGGCTTGCCACAGGGGGGCGAAGAATTGTTCGTCCCATTGTTGCAGGGTGCGGGCGTAGTCGTCGGGCCGGCCGAGCTCGGCGGCTTGCCGGAGCTCGTGGAGGTAGAGGGTGCTGTGTTCGAGCGGAACGCGGCACTCGGCGGCGGTGGCCTGCCAGGCGGCGAGGTTGGCCGGGGCGGGGCGGACTTGGGGGCTGCGGCTGTAGGCGGCCCAGGGGCTGTGGCTGCCGATGAGTGCGGGGGGTGCAGCGGGGGATTCGGTGGGCAGCTCGTCCCACAGCCAGAGGGCGTTGATGGGCGGTTTGCCTTCGGCGCTGCGGCGGGTGTTGACGGGATGGTTGTGCAGCCACATTTGGATTTCGGTTTGGCGTTGGAGCCATTGGCTTTTGCGGCTGCCGAGGGCTTGGGGGATGTCGGCGTGGTGGCCGGCGATGTTGAGGATGTAGGGGGCTTGCCACTGGGCGGGGCGGGGCAGGCGGATGCTCCAGAGCTCGGGAGAGAGGGGGGCGAATTGCCAGCTGTCTTCGTGGCAGAAGGCGTTGAGGCCGTGGCACAGGACTTCGGCTTCTTCGGGCAGGATGTGCAAGCCGCTGCTTTGGAGCTGGGTGCTGTGCAGGCCGATTTGCTGGTGCAGGGGGCTGGCGAAGGCGTAGGGCTCGGCGAAGAGGTGGTGGAGCTGGGGGCTGAGGTGTTGGAAGCAGAAGTCGGCAGGCTCGGAGGGGGCGGCTTGGAAGCGGCCGAAACGCAGCAGTTGGTTGAGGCCGGGGGTGTGCAGGGCGGGGAGTTCGGCGGGGTGGGGCCAGTGGAGGCCGGGTAGGCAGAGGGTGAACATGGTGTGCGGGGGTTGATATTTTTCAGGTAGCCTGTTGTGCGGCGTGCGGGCTACCTGAAAGTTGGATATTGAATAAACAGGATTAGTTTGCGGGTGAGGCTACCTGAAAAGTATGGGCTGGGAAATGAGCTTCTGCGTTTTAGCTTCGCAGAAACTCGGCCTTGCTTCGCCATACCTTATTTTCAGGTAGCCTTTGCAGCGGGCTTACTGCACGCGGTAGCGCTGCAACACGGCGCGGATTTGCGGCAGGGCGGCGCGGGCGGCGTCTTCGCCGAGCTTGATGGCGTGGCTTTTTTCATCGAAGCCGCCCACGGCGCCGAGGTGCTGCACTTGCGGTTTGATCACGACGTCGGCCTTGGAGAGCTCGCTGTTGAGGGCGGAGGTGCTCATGATGTTGAGGCTTTGGTCGAGGTAGGAGAAGAAGCCGCTTTGGGTGAGGCGGGCGGGCTTGGCGGAAATGTCCACGGCAATCACCACGTTGGCGCCGAGCGAGCGAGCGGCCGATACGGGCACGGGCGCGGTGAGGCCGCCGTCCACATAGCGTTTGCCGTTGATGATGGCGGGCTGGAATACGTTGGGGATGCTGGCGGAGGCGCGCACGGCCTGGCCGGCGTTGCCGCTGCGGAATACGACGTTGCGCCCGCTGTCGAACTCGGTGGCGACGGCGGCGAATTTGCGCGGGAAGTTTTGCATGGGGCGGTTGCCGACTTGGCGGTTGATGTAGTTTTGCAGTTTTTCGCCGCGGATGAAGCCGCTGGTGGAGAGGGTGAGGTCGACCAGGTCGGCGCGTTGCAGGCTTTCGGCTTCGCGTTGCAGGCGCGGGGCGTTCATGCCGGAGGCGTAGAGGCTGCCCACCAGGGCGCCGGCGCTGGTGCCGGTAACCACTTTCACGGGAATGTTGTTTTCTTCCAATACTTTGATCACGCCGATGTGGGCGAAGCCTTTGGAGGCGCCGCCGCCAAGGGCGAGGCCGACGACGGCCTGGGGTTTGTTGCCGCTTTGGGTGGCGGTGAGCGGCTGGCGCTGGTGTTTGTGCGAACCGAGGGAGAGGCTGCTGCCGAGGGTGTCGCAGGCGGAGAGGGCGAGGGTGAGGAGGGCGATGCCGAGGCTGCGGCGGAATAATGTGTTCATGAGGAGTCCTTTTTGGCCGGTTGGTGGCGGAAACGGGGGGTATTGTAGCGGATTGGGTGTGAAGGTGGGTTAAAGGCTACCTGAAAATATGGGGCGCGGGCGGATTGGGCGGTTATAATCAGGCGAACGAATTTGGGCTACCTGAAAAACAGTGCGGCTGCTGGAGAGTTTTCAGGTAGCCTGTGGCAACTTAATATATAAGGAAACGGATGATGACTTCACATGCTTGGTTCTATTGGGCTCTGGCCTCTGCCTTTTTCGCGGCGCTCACGGCGGTTTTCGCCAAACTCGGTTTGCAGGGCATCGATTCGGATTTCGCCACCTTTATCCGCACGCTGGTGATCATTGCGGCATTGGCGGCATTTTTGAGCTACACCGGCAAGTGGCAGGGCGTGGGCGGCTTCACCGGCCGCAACTGGATGTTTCTGGTGCTCTCCGGCTTGGCCACGGGCGCTTCGTGGCTGGCGTATTTCAAGGCGCTGCAAATGGGCGAGGCTTCCAAAGTGGCGCCGGTGGATAAATTTAGCATCGTGCTGGTGGCGCTGATGGCGGTGGTGTTTTTAGACGAGCGGCCGAGCGTGCAGGAGTGGCTGGGCATTGCCATGATTGCCGGCGGCGTGCTGGTGTTGGCGTTAAAACGCTGAAGTTTGCCCGAAGAGTTTTCAGGTAGCCTTCCTGTGCGTGGAGGCTACCTGAAAATATTTCAGTATATCTGTAAACATTCATCTCAATCCGGCGGCGGGCAAGGCTGATTTCGGGTACAATCCCCCATGCGTAGTCCATTCTTTAAACTCTTAAAACGGAGACCGCCATGACACAATTGTCTGATGTTCAAATCGCCCAAACCGCACAAATCAAGCATATCGACGAAATCGCCGCCAAACTGGGTTTGAGCCCGGACCAATTGGAACACTATGGCAAATACAAAGCCAAAATCAACCCTGCCGACGCTTTGAGGCTACCTGAAAAACAAGGCCGCCTGATTTTGGTTACCGCCATCAGCCCCACGCCCGCCGGCGAAGGCAAAACCACGGTCACCATCGGCCTGGCCGACGCGCTGAACCGCATCGGCAAAAACGCCGTTATCGCTCTGCGCGAGCCCTCGCTCGGCCCCGTGTTCGGCATCAAAGGCGGCGCGGCCGGCGGCGGCTACGCCCAAGTTTTGCCGATGGAAGACATCAACCTACACTTCACCGGCGACTTCCACGCCATCGGCGCCGCCAACAACCTGCTCGCCGCCCTCATCGACAACCACATCCACCACGGCAACGCGCTCAATATCGACCCCAAACGCGTGATTTGGCGCCGCGCCGTGGATATGAACGACCGCCAATTGCGCAACATCGTCGGCGGCCTCGGCAAGCCCGCCGACGGCGTGATGCGCGAAGACGGTTTCGATATTACCGTGGCCTCTGAAGTGATGGCCGTGTTCTGCCTGTCCAAAGATTTGGCCGACCTGAAAACGCGCTTGGGCAACATTTTGGTGGCCTATGCCAAAGACGGCAGCCCGGTGTACGCCAAAGACCTGAAAGCCCAAGGCGCCATGGCCGCGCTGCTGAAAGACGCCATCAAGCCCAATCTGGTGCAAACCATCGAAGGCACGCCCGCTTTCGTGCACGGCGGCCCGTTTGCCAACATCGCCCACGGCTGCAACTCGGTCATTGCCACCCGCCTGGCCAGGCACCTTGCTGATTATGCCGTAACCGAAGCCGGCTTCGGCGCGGATTTGGGCGCGGAAAAATTCTGCGACATCAAGTGCCGACTGGCCGGTTTGCAGCCCGATGCCGCCGTGATCGTGGCCACCGTGCGCGCGCTGAAATACAACGGCGGCGTGGCGAAAGAAGATTTGGGCAGCGAAAACCTGATTGCGCTGGAAAAAGGTTTGGCCAACCTGTTGCGCCACATTGGCAATATGCAGAATGTGTTCGGCCTGCCTGTGGTGGTGGCGCTCAATCGCTTCAGCGCCGACACGCAGGCCGAGCTGGATTTAGTGGCCAAAGCATGCCGTGCACAAGGCGCGGAAGTGTCGTTTACCGAGGTGTGGGGCAAGGGCGGCGCCGGTGGCGAAGACTTGGCGCAAAAAGTGGTGGCGGCCGTGGAGCAGTCGCCCAAACGCTTTGCTTTTGCCTACGATGTGGAACAAAGCATCCCGGAAAAAATCCGCACCGTCGCCCGCCGCATCTACGGCGCAGACGATGTGGATTTCAGCACCGAAGCCTTGGCGGAAATCGCCAAGCTGGAACAGCTGGGCTGGGATAAGCTGCCTGTGTGTATGGCGAAAACCCAATATTCGTTCAGCGACAATGCCAAGCTGCTGGGTGCGCCGCAAGGTTTCCGCATCACCGTGCGCGGGCTGACTTTGTCGGCCGGAGCCGGGTTTGTCGTGGTGCTGTGCGGCAACATGATGAAGATGCCGGGCTTGCCCAAAGTGCCCGCTGCGGAACGGATTGATGTGGACGAGCACGGGGTAATCAGCGGACTGTTCTGATGCTTGTTTGAGAGTGGAATAACAGCCGGGCTTGGGTTCGGCTGTTTTTTATGTTTAGTGTTGGGGCAGGTAGCCATCAGTCGGACGCAGGCCGGTTGTGAGGGTGTTGAAACTAAATTCTCAATGATATGTAGGATTTGAGTGTTTTGGATAGAAATTTAGTTCTTGAGTATTTGACAGGTGGGGAGGGGATGGCGTATAGTTCGCATCTTCGCTGCTTCCACGGCACCGTTTCGAAAT
>NZ_LXSL01000023.1 GCF_001648355.1 Eikenella longinqua
CGAACAAGAGCGCAAAGCATTTGAGGCGTGGATGGCTGAGCTCTATCCAACCAATCCTCAAACGGAGTGGGTGGGCGACGAATACAGCCGCCTAGGTACACAGTACAAGTGGGAAGGCTGGCAAGCCAAAGCAGCTCGACCAGAATGGATAAGTGTAAAGGATAGGCTGCCTGAAAGCAGCAAAAGATATTTAACCTTCAGTTCTTTCTACATGCAAATCGTTACTGCCTATTACAGCGTAGAAAGAGGGATGTGGTTAGGAGTATGCCGTACTGACGAAATCACGCATTGGCAACCGTTCCCCGCCCCGCCCACCACAAACCCCGCCGCGTAATGCGGCTTTAATTTTGGAGATTGAATCATGGAAAACTTATTCAGCCAGCCGATGCGGGTATCAATGAATCTTGTCGGATTGGACGGCGACGCTTTTGCGTTGATGGGCGAATTTCAAAAGAATGCCTGCCGCCAAGGTTGGGAACGCGAAGAAATCAAAAAGGTTTTAAATGAATGTACCAGCGGGGATTATAACCATCTTCTCTGCGTATTGATGGCTCATACGGAGGCCGTGTAAAAATGGCACTATTTCATTTTGGGACAATCGCTGTTGATTTCAGCAAATACGCAGGAACTTATGTTCGCATACAAGTAAGTCGTAATGATGTAATTGCAACCCTGCGACACGTTAATGTTGAAGGGGATTCGTATTTGTCTAAATTGGAACAAAACGATGTGGTTTCGGCTATTGAAATGGCAACATTGATGAATGTTCCCGTAGAAATTGAAAGTATTGAACAAGGGGTCTGAAAATGACAGCACATAAACACGCAGCCTTGATGCTGCAATACGCACAAGATGCGGCAGAGACTGATAGACCGTGGGAGCGGTGGGAGGTTAGCGATTCTACTAAATATGATAGCAGTGGGAGGTTAGTAAGGAATTGGCGGCAGTTGGGGGATAACCCCGATTGGAATTCGAATGTTCGATACCGCCGCAAGCCACAAGTAATCCGCGTTGGGCGGCATGAGTTTCCTAAGCCGCTCATAAACGAGCTCGTAATCGGGGTAAATTACTTCTACGTTAAAATTGGGAATACCTGCTTTGAAGCGGCTGAAAGTAGCTGGATGGGTAATGGGCAAGACCAAATGAGACTTGAAAGCAAACGTGTACATCTTACCCGTGAAGCCGCACAAGCTCACGCCGATGTATTGAACGCAATCTGTCGTGGGGATATTGATTAACTAGGCCGCCTTCGGGCGGTTTTAATTTTGGGAGATTGAGACGTGAGCCGAAACCGAAAGCGGAAACCGTCTAAACCCTATCGCGGGTACTGCACCTTTCCTTTGATTGGTGCAGATACCTACCGCGAGTTTCAGGAAACGGCGGAGATGTTCGGCGACTTTGCCGACCCTGCGAAGCGTAAGCGCATCTTTGACAAGCCTAGAAAGTATCGCTTCGAGATTTGGCTGAAGCTGGTGGACAAGCCTGAATACGAGATACGGGAAGCAAGGATAACGAGCGAAGGCGTAACCCGTGAGAACCTCAGCCAGATATTGTACGAGGTAGCCATGCAAGGCTTGCGCGAATTAGACGGGCTGGAAGAAGTGGACGGCGAACAGTCCATCATCAAGATTATTATTTGAAAGGGGAAACATGACCAATACCTTTTTAACCCGTGAAGAAATCATCGAACTGACCAGCCGCAAACAACCGAAAAAACAGGCCGAAACCCTGCGCAAAAACGGCATTCCGTTTTTTACCAATGCCGCAGGCTACCCTGTTGTCAGCCGCAGCGTGCTGGAAGGCAAACCGCAAAAACATAAGCCGGACAAGCCCAGGTGGCAGCCGGCAGTCTAGGAGGGAATAATCATGGGCAGGAAACGAAGCGCCAACAGCAACCTGCCAGATAGAATGCTGGCGCGCAGACGCACCCGAAAAAACGGCAAGACCACCGTCTATTACTACTACGACGGGCGGGAAGACGGGCGGCGCAAAGAAATCCCGCTTGGCACAGACTACATTGCCGCCGTCCAAGAGTGGAGCAAACTCGAAGCAGCCAAACTGCCCAAGACCGCCCGCGTTACCTTCCCTGTTGCAGCCGAACGCTACCTGCAGAATATCATCAGCCACCGCAGCCGCAACACCATTTCCGGCGCCAACAATGCCGTGCGCAAGCTGTCTAAGTTTTTCGGCGGGGACAACCCGGCGCCGTTGGATGAAATCGAGCCGGCACACGTCCGCCGTTATCTCGACTGGCGCAAAGACACCCCCGGCGGCGCCAACAACGAAATCGGTTATCTCAGCGCCATCTTTAACTATGCCAGAGAGCAGGGTTGGACAAGCAAAGAAAACCCCTGCCGCAACGTCAAGAAGCACAGCAAGAAGCGCCGTGAGGTTTATATTGAGGATTACCTGTATCAGGCCGTCTATCAGGCTGCCGGCCAGCAGATGCGCGATTTAATGGACATCGCCTACATCACCGGCCAGCGCCCTGTTGATATAGTCGGCATTCACAGCAGCCACATCCACGAAGGCATCCTGCATATCAGCCAGCAGAAAACAGGCGCCAAACTGCGCTTTGAAATCAGCGGCAAGCTCAAAGAAATCATCGACCGCATCCGTCCGGACAACGGCTACCTATTCCTCAACAGCCACGGGAAACCGTTGGCCCGCGCCGCCCTAAGCAGGAAATTTTTAGAGTTGAGAAAAACCGTCATGCAGCAGCGACCGGAACTGGCCGAAGAGTTGGCCGACTTCCAATTCCGAGATTTGCGCGCCAAAGCCGCCACGGACATTTACCTGTCCGCCGACACCCGCAGCGCTTCCGACCAACTTGGCCACGCCTCTGAGCAGATGACTAAAATCTATATCCGGCGCGGTAAAATTCTCAAGCCGCTGAAATAGCGTTTGCGGAACGCCTTTGGAAATTGCGGAAATATAACGGCTGCCAAAAGATGAATTCTATTTATGCAGTATGTATTTATCTGTGGCAGCCGTCTTGATGATTGATTATTCCCTATAATGGCTCAGGCATTTACTGAGGTTCTCAGGCATATCTACGATTCTCTCTGCCCGAAGCAGTGTTTTGAAATGATTATCCTCAAACAAACGATTTAACCCAGAAAGAATGATCAGCAGCTGTTGTTGGCAAAATTCAGCCTGTGTTGCCATCAACTGTCTTCGCTTAATCTCATTCTCATACATTTGAAGTAGCTTCTCCTTATTGATAGGTGTATTACGCCTCGGAGTGAAGTGGTAAGTTTTACCATCACGCTTTCTCTGTTGGATCAGTCTCCTGATTTTGGCAATATCTCCGCGCTTTAGCTTCTGCTGTTGGTAGAGATCGGATAAAGCCGTTTGAACTTCTTTTTCTTTTGCACGGGAAATATCGACAGCAACGTCGATCGGCAAATAGCCTTTTTCTACGCCTGCAATCAGGCGTACCTCTCCTTCTCGCAACAAATGTAAAATTCCCCGTATGTATGCTTGATGAAGGCCGATTTTTCGTGAAATATCTTTTTCGGAATATCCACGTTCATACAACACCCGAATGGCAGACAGTATTTCCAAATTGGTGTGCTTACGTCTAGCAATATTTTCAGCCAGACTGATTAAAAAGCCTTCGTCACCACTAACCTCCACAATGTGACACGGTATGTACTCTTCACCTAGCTCTTGGCAGGCGGTCAATCTTCCTTCGCCGCATAATAGGCCATACCATTGTTCTCCATCCAATATTTCCGATTTGGTAACGGTAATCGGACGCTTTAGACCGACTGCCGCGATGCTGGCGACCAATTGGTTAAACACTTTGGGGTTCCTACTGCGTGGATTCAGGACCTTGATTCGATTGATCGGTAGTGTTTGAATCACCATCCTCATAAAATTGCCTCCTTAATCAATACCCGTTTACTCATGGCAAAAAAACGACTCAAATCTTTATGGCGATAACAATCCCAGTCAATCGGATTTTGTTCCGTCAATCTCACTTTGGCACAATGGGTTTTTTCGGAAGGAAGTAGATAGTAATCTACTATTTTCTCCGCCGTTTCATCCAGCCGCACAGCTATGGTCAAATCAGGAGCAAGGCTACTGTCAAAACGTATAAACCAGCGTTTGGTACCAGCATCGGTTATCCGACAGCGTGCCAGCACTAGAGAAACAAAAAACTCCTGATTAATATGGAGTAAATCGTTTCCCGGAATGCGGGATACCGCTCCCCCCAGCCGCTCAATTTCTGCAATCGTCTGCACAACCAGATCTGCATGAGTCCGTCTCAAGGCACGATTGATTTTCAGATAGCGATAGTCTCGGCTGGGTGTATAACCTACTTCCTGATAGCTCTTAAGTAGGCTTCCGAAGCGGCTACGGAACATACTGCTGGAAGGGCAATCTGCGGCTTCATCAATGATCAAACCAGACAGCTTGCCGTTAATTCTGAGTAGCTCCTTTAATTTATCCAGCATTTCTTCATTGCTCCAATGCCGGCTTCTTTGGTGGATAATGCTTTGGGCGGCATTGAACAGTACGGTGGAAACAATGGGTTGAAAGACTGAATTAGCCCGTACCCATTGTTCGGCGGCATTCTTGCCTTTATGTGGCTTGAAGGGCGAATAGCTGCTTTTGTTCCAGACATTATTGCCGATGTATTTTTCGTTAATCAGGATTTGATGCACAACACCTCTAGTCCAAGAGGTGCCACGGTCGGTCAAAATGTGCTGTCTGTTTAAATCATCAGCTATCGCCTGTTCGCTCATTTTTTGGTAAATGAAGTCCTCGTAAATTTTCCGGATAACGGCCTGTTCATGTTCCGGGCCGGGAACCAGAATTACCCTGTCGGTTTGGATACTCTTATGTTCCCCGGCCTTAAGCTCAAATTTTGGCTGCCTATTCTCGTCTACCAACAAACGGCGCAATCCGTACCCTGCAGAGCCACCTTGTCGAAAACCGAGCCTGATCAAGTTTTCTTGCCCGAGAAAAACCTTCTTTGATAGTCCCTTGCTAAAGAGACCGGCGGAAGTTTGCTGGAATACATCTATGATACCTGTTACTACCGGATCCAACTCTTCTGTTGCCACTGGAATCGGTTCCGCACATTTGTGCAGAATGATGTTTTGCTGCTGACAGAGGTATTGGTAATAACTAGATTCTTGCGGGTCAATAAAGCGTCCCCAGCGACTCGCGTCATAAACCAAAATATGACCGAAATCTGCTTTGCCGCTTCTGACCAAATCAATTAAGTTCAAGAACTGATACCGTTTTTGCGTCACGACTCCGCTGATGCCTTCGTCAATAAATTCACCAACAACGGTCAGTCCATTCTTATTGGCATATTCCAGCAAAAAAGCTTTCTGGTTATCAGGCGAATATTTCTGATGATCCGTGGACATACGGATATACAGAACCGCTTTTTGCTGTTTTGATAACTGTTCCTTTGGATCCATAACAAATGGTAGGTAATTTATTGATTAACAAAATATAAAGGAACAGTTAGGAAAAATGTTGCACTCAAATGGAAAAAAACTTCCCTTGAAGAATATCAATGAAGATATGTGGAAAGAGTTACTCTCAAGCGCTTTATACAAAGAATTGCAGAAAAATCATGTCAATGTCAAAAACCTTGCACATTGGACAGGTGTATCAGAGCGAACAGTCAAAAACTGGTTGGAAAAAAGGTTTATGCCTGACAGCTTGGCTATGATCAGGTTGATGCAGCATTCAAGCTTTGTCCGTCAAATCGTACTCACTCAGATCTGCTTAAACGAAAACTTGAAAGCGGCAATGTTCGTGTGTGAATTCAAAAAGTTTCTTGCTTCATCAGAAGCATATCTGAGAGACTGATACTAGTAAAACAGGCATCTCCTGAAGGATATGCCTGTTTTGATTTCATAATGCAGATCACTCAGAGCGATCTAGTGTCGAGAATGTCATCTCAGGAAACTTTTCTCGTGCAAGCCGGCGTAGATTAGTTTGATACTCTGCACCGAACGGGGAAATAAAAAAATAGTTTGCTGTTTGCTGCTAAAATATTTTTCCAATTAACCGACGCGCCGCCGTCTACACGTTTTGTTTCCATCACTCAATGCCGCCCAGCTGGCTTGGGTGCTTCAACTGTTGAGAGGATAATGATGCTGGAAATTAGCCTGGACGACAGCGACCTGCAACGCGGCCTCGGGCAGCTGCTGCGCAACGCCCGTCACCCGCGCCCGATGATGCGAGCCATTGCCGCCGAACTGCTCAGCATCACCGAAGACAACTTCGAATCCGAAAGCTGGGGCGGGAAAAAATGGCCGGCCAATACGCGCGGCGGCAAAATCCTGCAAAAGAGCGGGCAGCTGGCCGCCAGCATCCACACCGCCTCCGGCAGCAACTTCGCCCGCATCGGCACCAACAAACCCTACGCCGCCATCCACCAGTTCGGCGGCACCATCAAAGCCAAAAACAAACCCTATCTGGTGTTCAAAGTCGGCGACGGATTCCGCAGGGTCAAACAGGTCAAAATCCCGGCACGCCCCTACCTGCCGATGAGCAAAGGCGGTACACTTCAGGCCGGCGTCGAATCCCGCCTGCTGGATGTCGCCCTCGATGCTTTGGCACGGGGTGTCCGAAAATAAAAAGCGGGCAAATCCGCCCGCTCCGTTTTGTTGCACCCAGTGCAACGTTGTTACAAATTTCCCATCCCCCTTCATCCATCCTCATCCAACTTAATCCCATTTATCTCACAGACCCCTTATATTTATTTCACTGGGTTTCACCAATGATGGATTTTTTTCGATTAAAAAACCATTAAACAATTAAAACCGATAACGCAGGTTCACGAGCACTTCGTTTTGCCGATAGCGGTAGTAGTCAGCATTGCTGCGGTTTACGGTGTGCTTGAAGCGCAGCTCGGGGTAAATGCCGTGCCACTGCCAGCGTGGGAAGCCCAGCGCGGCAACGGCGGTGTATTGTTTGTCTTGGCGCCGCTCGCCGTTGCTGATGAAGCTGGCCGCATCATAGCGGCTGCGGCGGTGCATCAGCAACAGGTTGGCATAGGCGGTTTGGCCGAACATTTTGTAGAACCCGAGGCGGACGGCGTATTCGCGGCTGGAAGCGGCTTCTTCGGCATAAGCCTTGCGGACGGCGTCCAGATTGGCAAACAGCCCCCAGTTTGATCCGGCGGCCCATTCGGCGCCGAGGCCGGCTTCGTATTGGCTGTAGTCATCGAAATAGCGGCGGTTTTGCCCGCTGTAATGATGGCGTTTGGCACCGCCGCGCAGGCTGGTCCGCCAGCGCGGGGAAAGGGTATGCGTCCATTCGGCATCGATGCCCCAGGCACGGTAATGGGTGTGCCGGTTGCGGAAGTCGTGTTCGAAATAAGGCAGCAGGGCGAAGTGGTTGCGGATGTCGGCATAATCGTAGCCGGCATACAGGGCGGTGGTGTGGTAGCTGTAGTCGGGCGCGATTGACTGTTGGGGATCTTCGCGCCGGTAGCGTGTGCCGTAGGCCAAGCCGCGCAGGTGGAGGCCGTGGTGGCCGGCGAGCGGGATGGTGCGCAAGGCGGTGGCGCTGTATTGCCACATGGCTGAACCGACAGGTTCGGGCAGCAGGCGTTCGAGCAGGCACATGCCGGCGATTTGCCATACGCACTGCCGGCCGCCGTCGGCCTGGTTGATGTTGTCGTTGTGGCCGTAGCCGATGCTGATTTGGCCGTGCCAGGCGCGGCGTTTGGCCAATTCGTTCTGATATTGCCCGACTAAGACGCGGGTTTCTTCGGGCAGCCCAATGTCTACGGCACGGTGGAACTCGGCGGCGGCTTCGCGGTTTTGGTTGTCTTCGGTATAAACGCGGGCGAGTTCGAGGCTGATGCGGGCGTTACCGGGTTCGGCAGCGGCGGCACGTTTGAGCCGTACGGCAGCCAGGCGGTAATCGCCCCGGGCGCGCGCCTGCAGGCCGGCAGCCAAGTCGAGCAGCGCCGGTTTGTGCTGCGGCAGCATAGCATAGCGGGCAGCAAATTGTTCGGCCTTGTGCCATTGCTGCTGGTTAACGGCGTAATACAGGGCGCTTTCCAGCTCTTCGGCGCTATCGCCGACGGCATAAACCTGTCCGCCTATCTTGATGTAGCCGCCGTCGTTTTCCACATCGGCACCCTGCCCGCCAAGCCAGCCGCTTTCGCGGTATTGCCGGGTTTGGCGGTTGCCCTCGTCGAGCAGGCGGCGGCGTTCTTCGGCCGGGTCGTCGGCGCGGGCAACGGCGGGCAGCAGCAGGCACAGGGCGAGGCAGAGCGGCTTATTCATGGGCTTGGGCTTTCGGCATTTTGTTTCAGGTAGCCTTTTCCGGAAGAGGCTACCTGAAAACGGTTTGAACATTGGTTTGATTGATTGTTTATTCGATTAGCGATAGGCGGTCCGAAGTGCTTCAGACCGCCCTTTCCTATCTGCTATGACGGATCGCAATAAAGATTACGGTTTCGGAATGCGCTTACCGCCGAAGGCAATATCCCTATCTACTCCGGCTTGGCCATCCCGATCCACAATACCGGCCAGAGCCTCCGCACCGCTGCCGTAGAAGCGGCCGCTGATGTGTTCGTTAGCCTTGCCGTTGTCAAACGTACCGTTGCTCCGAATGTTGGTACCGGCAAAATTGATATTGTCGCCGGGGCGGGACAGGGTGCCTGTTAGCGAGCCGGAACCCGTGCCATAGTTGGCAGTCAGCACGCCTGTGTAGAAGTCGTTCTGACCCGGTGTGTGTTTGTTCACACCCAACACATTGTATTGTGCATTAACCAAATTCGGCATATTTTGGGTCGGATTGTCGCCCACATACCAAACGGTGCGTTTACCATCCGCCATATTCAGGTCGGTGCTGTTTTGCGGCGGGTTGCCGGCGCGCGGCGCCCATTCGCCGAAGAACACATTGTTGCCTTCACTCATACCCGGCACTTTGGCGATTACCAGGCCGCCGAACTTGGGTGCGGCGGGGATTGCCGGGTTGGCTATCTGGCGCACACTGTACACTTCGGTGTTGTTGTGGCGGTTTTCATACCACACCTGACCCAGCGTCGGGTTGTAGAACCAGCCGATAACCGGTTTCACATCACCCAAGCGCAGATACTGCGGATTGCGCGTACCATCAACATTGGCATAGGGATCGTTGCCGTTAATCGGTGCCTGATATTTCGCACGGATATATTTGACCGGACCATCATCCAGATTGATGGATTTCGACCAACTTCCACCGTTATTGATACTGAATGATAAACCGGCCTTACCGGCACCAAAGGGTTTTGCATCGGACGATCCGGTACGGACGGTTTTCCCGTTATTTGAAGCACCTCCTTCTGGAGCAGCTGCAGCCACACCAAAAATGCCGCACAGCAAGACGGCCAACAGGGTTTTATTACGTATAAACATAATCGTTTCCTTAATTAAGAGTTAAACAAAAGCCACCGTTTTATTACCGCCGAACCGGCGGAAAAAACGGTAAAAACCATTGCCTCGGATAAGCGGGGCCGGTTGGGCTTGTGTGTCCGGTGTGTTCAATTGTTTGTTGTTATGCTCAATCCGTTTTCAAGTAGCCTTCCCGCCATACCTGCAGGCTACCTGAAAACCCCACTCCGCCCTGCGACTAGAACTTGGCAGTCAGCCCAAAGGTAACCGTCCGACCCGGCCCTGGGGCGGCAACATTGGACATCGGGTCGAGATAGTAGCGGTTGGTCAGGTTGGTGATGCCGAGGTTGACATTGAGGTTTTTGTGCAGCTGGTAACGGCCATACACGTCCCAAGTCAGGGAAGGGCGCCAATGGTGGGGCTTGCCAGTGGTATTAAATACACTACCCCAGCCTTGCTCCAATAATCGATCATATTGCTTGGTATTGACTCGGCTGTGGTAGATGCCGCGCAGGCCGAGCTCCAACTTCTCGCCCAACAGACGCACCCCGGCATCCAGATTGACCGAATATTTCGGTTGCAAGGCCTGATAGCCGCGCGTGCTGCCGTAGCCTCCCTCAATACATTCCGGCAACCCGAATTGGTGGAACGGGTCGAGATCGGCAGTGGTATCACGATCACACATCTGCTGTTTCAGGCGGTAGGTGGCACCGAGCGCGGCAAAGAAGCGGCCGGTGTCGATGCGGCTCTGCCATTCCAGCCCGGCGGTGTCCTTGCGGTCGTACTGCACGGTGCGGAAATAATCTGTGGTTTCGATCACATTTTGGATACGGTTGCGGTAGTAGGTCAGGCGCATATCGCCGGCACGCAGCCGGCTCCAATACGGGGCAAAATTGAAGCTGTAGCCGATTTCCCAGCTGCGGCTGCGTTCCGGTTTGAAGCGGAAATTTGGGGCCTTCGGCATACCGACATAGGCCACGTCGTTATAAAAACTACCCACCTCATACACGCTGGGGAAGCGGGTCATCTGCGCATAGCGTACGAACAGGCGGCTGTTGTCGGTCAGGTCGTAGCTGACGGCGATGGTCGGCGCCCAGGCATGGGCACGGATCGGTTTAGGCTGTGCCCAGTATTGCTCTTCGGTATAGGGTTTGATAATAACCCTGGCTTCCGTACCGGTATCATGAGCCAATTGATCCTGCCCTTCCGGCAGGTAAGACAGCCGTTGTCCTTTGCTTAACGGACATCCTTCTCCGGTTTCCCTGATACATCTTTCATCAGTAAGGGCACTTTTCTGCCAATAGCGGTAATAATTACCCTGCAAACCTTGCGGATTGGTAATTTTCTCACTCATCATTTGAGCGTAATTAGGGTAATACTGATCCAGTACACGGCTGTCCAATTTGCCGTTCACATATGGCACAAATACCGGTCGCACCCGATAGAGCGGTGTCTGGGGATTAGCACTGTGCCTTACGCCTTGGTTATCAATATATTGGTAGCCATCGGTTCGATATCCTCCGCCTTGATTGGCATGCCATCTCGGCAGATTATATTTGGCACCGTGTGCCTGTTCGGCCTGCTGTGCCGCTGCCCAAGCAGCTGGATTACCTCGTGCGGCTTCCAACTGTTGCGCCACCGCCTCCCAGTCGCGCCGCTCCTGATCACCCACCAGTTCAAAATATGGCAGATAGACACCGGCAACATAAGTGGTATAGCCGCTACTGCCGCCAGCACGGTAGTTCGGATCACGGCGGGCACGCCCTTCCGCCAAGGCGGTATCGAAGCCCCGGAAGTTGTGGTAGCGGAGGCCGGCGGAGATTTTCAGACGGTCGGTGGCCTGCCAGTCGAACACCAAATTGGTGCCCCATTCGCGCCGCTCGCCGCCGCGCGGGCCGGCCAGCTTGGTCATGCCGGTGGCCATGCCGGCCAGGTTGAACAGGTCTTGCGAATTGACGATTTCCACTTCCTCCGCCAGTTTCTCTTTCTGATAATCGGCGGCCAAGGTCATGCTCAGGCGGTCGCTGAGGCGGAAGCGGTTGCTGATATCGAAACCGGTGCGGCTGACGCGGGTTTTCTGCTCGGCGCCGGAAAGCACGCGGAATCGGCCGTTGTCGTTCGGGGTCATGGCCAACACCTGTTCTTTGGTCAGGCCGTTGACGCCGAAATCATTCATCAGGTCGTTGCAGCTGCTGTAGTTGTCGACGTGCTCGGGCGGTATCCGGCCGCGTTGGGTACACCAATACCAAGCGTCGTAGAAGGGATCGGGGTAGGCGGAAGATAAATCCATGCCGCCGCTCTGGTGGCGGGTGCTGTTGGTTTTGATGCGCCACAGGTTGGCCTGCAGGTCGATCCAGCGGCTGCCTTCCGGCTTCCAGGCCCAGCCGAGTTTGTAGGTGTCGGTGCGGATGGTGGAATCGATGCTCTGCATCTGCGGCGACAGTTCTTTGGGGCGGCTGCTGGGATTATGCTCTTCCATATTCATCACATAGGTGGTGTGGAAGGGGTTGATTTCGCCGAAGCGCACGTCGGTGCGCATATACTGCCAGCCGAGGTTGTGGCTGCCGGGCAGGTGCCAGTTGTTTTTCAACAGCAGGGTTTTGGTTTCGGTGTTGCTGTTGAGCACTTCCACCCCGGGGTGGTAGACCTTGGCCATATTGGGTACGAAGGTGGCGGAGTTTTTGCAGTTGAAGTCGCTGCCGCCTTCGTCGTAGCATTTTTGCAGGTCGTACACCGGGTTATTCAGGTAGCCTTCCGCACCTTTGCGCCCGGCGAAGTAGTTGCCTTTGTTGCGGTAGCTGTAGGCGGCCAGGCCGTCTGAAAGTTCGGTTTTGAAGGCGGCGGCGGCCATATAACTGCGGTCGCCGCCGAAGCGCCAATTGTCGCGGCCACTTTTGTGTGCGGGCGGGGTAAAGTTGTCTACCACCAACGCCTGCGGGCTTTGCTGGCCGGTGAGCGGGTCGAAACCGCCGCCCGCGCCGTCGGCGGTGGCACCGAGCGGCAGGGTACGGTAGTCTTCCCAGCCCAGCCATTGGTTGAGGTTGTTGGCTGGGCGGCGGCTGTTGTTGGCAAACTCGGTTTTCAGCTGGAAGCCGAATTTCTGCCCTTCCGGCACGATGTCGTCGGCTTCGATGGTGCGGATGGTGACCGCGCCGCCGACGCCCGATTTCACGCCGCGCGTGAGGGCGGGGCTTTTTTCCACCGCGATGCTGCGGAACAGGGCGGGATCAAGATAGTTGCGGTCGCCCACGCCGTAGTTGTTCATCCATACGTCGATAGTCTGCTCGGTGCCGTCAATGGTAACCGGGATGCGGCCCTTGCCGGTGATGCCGCGTATATTGGGCGTAATCGCGCCGCCGGCGGTACGGGTGTTCATGTTATACACGCCGTTGAGGCCTTTGAGCACGTCGCCGGCGGCATTGATCCGATAACGTTCGAGGTATTCCTTGCCGATATAGGCGTTGGAGACGTTTTTGCGGTATACGTCGTCGGCGCCGCGCTGATCGGGTCGTCGGCCTTTGATTTCGATGGTTTCCAGTTCGGCGGAGGCAGGCTCCCTGCCGTTGGCGGCGGGGGTGTCGGCGGCGGCCTGCATGTGGGCAAAGGCACCGGTCAGCAGCACGACCAATAGCTTGGGGCAAAAAGATTGGGTTGTCATATAAGGGAAGAGATAGAGGGATGAGAAATGGAAGAAAGATTAAATCCCCTATAATTTACAGGGATATCTGAGCGATACAACGTGCAAACAATAACAGAAATAATAACCATTTTCAATAATACAATGATCATCGTTACAGGTTAGTTGTCGCTGTCTTGTCCGGATGGCTGGACGGAAGCAGTCTATAGCTTTCGATACTGGCACATACTAAGCGGTAAGATGACCGCAAACGGCAGTACCCTCTGACGGGTGCACCAAGGTGCAGAGGCTATCGCTGGCATGGATTCGGAGCAATTCTCTGGCATCCATCTGTCCGCTCCGAACTACGCCGTTTTATTGGCGGCCTACAGGCAAATGACTAAGGCAAAGTGGCTATTACTGTGTATGTCTATGTCATGAAACCGCACGACGCTGGCATCGCCGCCATGGCGGTTGACACAGTCGGCGAAGGCTTGCGCCATATGGATGCGCTCAATCCACCGTTGTGATGCCCAGTGCGGGTTGTCTGCCGAAATATAATCGCCGCGCTGGAAGCCAAACAGGCCGATTTGAATGCGCAGCTTTCCGCCCGGGGAATCTTCAAAGACTACGAAAAAGCCGACAGCCTGCAAACGCGCGCGGAGGAAATCGAAATGCTGCTGCTGGAAAAATTGGAGCGGTGGGAGATGCTGGAAGGGAAGCAGAACGGGGGGTGATTTGAGGTTTCAGGTAGCCTGAGAGGGCGTTTGGAAGGCTACCTGAAAAATAGAAAGCAGCCTGCACATTTGGAAGACAAAGTGCAGGCTGCTTTGATTCTTCAGCTAATTTGTGTTGGCTTGTAGGCAACTTTTTCTGAATATCTACTGCCCCGTTTTCCACGCGGCGATACGTTTCAAATTATCCACCGTGTCGTGATTGACGATGGCGGCGAACGTACCGTCCAGCTTGGCAATTTCGGCTTTATCTTCATCGCCGAGGGCAAAATCAAATACGTTCAAGTTTTCCGCCATGCGTTCGGGTTTGGTGGATTTCGCCAGCACGATAATGCCGCGCTCAATCAGCCAGCGGGTAATCACCTGCGCCACGGATTTGCCGTATTTTGCGCCGATTTTGCTTAACACGGGGTTGTGGAAAATATCGTTTTTACCTTCGGCAAACGGCGCCCACGCTTCCACGGCGATGCCTTCGGCCTGCAAAGCGGCAACGGTTTCGGTTTTTTGTTGGAACGGATTGATTTCAATCTGATTGGCTTGCGGCATGACCTTATTGAATAGCCCCAAATCCACCGCGCGCACGGGCGAAAAATTGCTCACGCCGATGGCGCGGATTTTGCCCACCGCCTGGTATTCTTCCAACGCGCGCCATGTGCCGTAGCTGTCGCCGTAAGGCTGGTGAATCAGTACCATATCGATGTAATCCAAATTCAGACGGCCCAATGAACGGTCCAGCGACGCTTTGGCGGCTTCGTAGCCGAAATTTTCCACCCAAATTTTGGTGGTAACGAACAATTCCTCGCGCGCCACGCCGCTGTTTTTTATTCCCAAACCGACTTCGGTTTCATTCATATAAGCCTGCGCAGTGTCGATATGGCGGTAGCCTGCTTTAATAGCCGCAATCACGGCTTGTTCGGTTTCTGCGGGTGGAATCTGGAATACGCCGAAACCGAGTGCGGGAATTTGTACGCCATTGTTTAATTTGATGTTTTGCATGATGTTGTCTCCTGTTTGTTCTCATGAAAGAGCAGTCATTTTAGTCCGTGTTTTTATTGAGATAAATCGGGTTTGGTTTTATGATGCAGTGAATTAAATTCACTAATCAACCAAAAACAGGGCGGGAAAATGCAGAATTTTAACGAGCTGAATTATTTTTTGACGCTGGCGCAAACACAGAGTTTTGTGAAAGCGGGGCAGCTTTTGGGGATTTCGTCTTCGGCGTTGAGCCACAGCATGAAAAATTTGGAAACACGGCTGAACCTGCGCCTGCTCAACCGCACCACGCGCAATGTGTCGCTGACCGAAGCCTGGCAGCAGTTTTTTGAGCAACTTTTTCCGCTTTATCAAGCGATTAACCATGAAGTCGATGCGCTAGGCGATTTTTTGGACACGCCGTCAGGCTTAATCCGCATCAATGCCCCTGCGGTAGCGGCGGAAGCGGTGTTGTACCCGAAATTAATGCCGATTTTGAACCAATACCCGGAAATCCGTTTGGAAATCGTGGTGGACAACTGCTGGGCGGACATTGTGAAAAAAGGGTTTGATATGGGCGTGCGGCTGGGCAACGATGTGGCGAAAGAGATGATTGCCGTGCCGATTTCTGAGCCGCTCAAAATGGCGCTGGTTGCCTCGCCCGATTATCTGGCGCAACACGGTTCGCCGAAAAATATTGACGATTTGCAGCAGCACCGCCTGATTGGCGCGAAGCTCTCCGCCGCACACGGCGCAGAAATGCAATGGGAATTCAAAGACAAAAAAGAGCTGATTACGTTCACGCCCAAATCGCAGTTTTCCATCAATAACCATCTGCGCCTGCAAGCCGTTTCAGACGACCTCGGCATTGCGTGGGTGGCACATATGAGTGTGGCGGATGCAATCCATTCGGGGGAACTGGTCGAACTGTTGCCTGAATACGCCATCACTTACGATCCGCTTTACCTCTATTACCCCGGCCGCCGCAGGCATTCGAATGTGTTTAAGTTGATTGTGGATGCGCTGCGGGTGGAGGCCGTCTGAAAAGGCTACCTGAAAAATAAAAAGCAGTCTGCACTTCCATCAACAAAGTGCAGGCTGCTTTTGAAATTTGGCTTTGCCGCTTCCCGCTTCGTCCGTTTTCAGTCTGCCCAACTTCAACGGTATTGCGCCGTTTTCTCCAGCAAAAACTCAATCACCGCCTGCACCTTTTTCGTCCGCTGGCTGTGTTGCAGATAATAAAGATACAACGGCGGATACTGCCGCCAATACTTTTGCAGCACGGGCACAAAATCCGTGCGGTCGGGCTGTTGCTGCATATTGTGGGTAAACGCCCGTCCAATACCCAAGCCTTGGCGGGTGGCATCCAATAAGATTTCAGGGTCGTTGCAGATAAGTGGCGTATCCATTTCCACGGCGGTTTCCTGCCCGTTTTGCGCAATCACCAGCGGCTCGATTTTGTTGGACGAGATAAAACGGTAGCCAATGAGTTTGTGGGCGGGCAAATCCTTGGGCGTTTTCGGCGTGCCGTGTTGCGCGGCGTAGCTTTGGCTGGCGTACAGCCCTTCCTGCGTGCCGTTCAGCAGCTTTCGGGCAACCATACCTTCATCCAAACGGTTGCCGAAGCGGATACCCAAATCGATACCATCCTCAATCAGGTGCGAAAGCCCGTCATTCAGCGAAATTTCCAGTTGAATTTGCGGATAGCGTTGGTGAAATTCCGCCAAATGCGGGCGCAAAACAAGCTGATACATTACCCGTGCCATGGTAATCCGCACCGTGCCGCTCACCTGCTCGCCAAAATTCCGCACTTCCTCAAAAGCCTGATGTAGCGTTGCCATGGCTTGTTCGGTACGTTCCAAAAGCTGCCTGCCGGCATCGGTGAGCTGGATATTGCGCGTGGTACGGTGAAACAGCGGCACGCCGATTTTCTGCTCCAATAACTTTAATGCTTGGCTCGCCGAAGGTACGGCGATTTCCAATTTGCGCGCTGCCGCCGAAATACTGCCTTCTTGCGCGATGGTTTGGAAAACGTTGAGCTGCCCGTAGAATGAATTGTCCATCGTTAGATTATGCCTAATAGTGTTTTAGAAATTATGCGTCTAATCATAACAAATATATTACGAAACGTTTAGGCAGACAAAAGGTCGTCTGAAGATTTTTCAGACGACCTTTTACTTGGCAATGAACTAAAACTTACCCCTCAATCGCTTGTTCCACCTTACGCTTGGCTTCTTCCAACAGAGCTTGGGATTCTTGGCGCAAGCGGTCGGATTGTCGGATTAAATCGGCGATTTGGGTTTGGATTTCCATAGAAATGATGGGAATAACGACTTCTTTAATTTCTTCTATCCGCCAATGTTGGATTATCGATCCACCCACATCACGCTCTGCCTGCCATTGCACAGCCAAAGAATTTAAAACTAAAGTCAAATATTCGGGCAATACCCTTTTATCTTTAACTTTCAAATGCAAAATTGCCCTCGAAGTAATACCGCTTAAGTCTTCACTCAAGAGATGGGCAATGCCGACTGTACCGTCTTTGGAAAATAAAATCGTCCCTTTCTTAGGCTGTAGGTTTTTCAAGGTTTCACAATATTCCTGACAGTAAGCGTCTGACAGGTACTTTGCTGGTGATGAGATTTGGAATTTGTCGTAATCCGAAACCCGTATAAACGGCAAACCTTGTTCATCATAAGCTGAAGAACCCGGTTCGATAGATTTTTTAATACTGACCAAATTTTGCAATTCATCATATTCTTGGCTTTTCATCTTTTGGATAAGAACATCATACTTTTCCTGATAAAATTCCGCATCCAGTCTGCCCGATGTGCCAAAACTGTCGACAAAGGATTTGATATTGACCTTTTGCGCTGGCGGATTGAAGTCTTTTAAGCCTAAATAGTCTAGAAGCAGATCTTGGGCGGATTGGTAAGCAATTTTAGAATCTAATATTATCTTTTCTGATTTTTTATATAATTCTTCAATAAATTTCTGGAATTCATTGTTAAATATAGGAACTAGCACTCGCTCTACTTCACGACAGTTAAGATTAACTTGTTCTGTTTGTCTTGAATGACAGTGAAGCATTGATCTACCTATATATGTATTTAAATAGCAATTCAAAAAATAAGGATTTATTTTATTGCTATTACATCTTATAAGGGCGATATTCTGATTAATATTTGCAGGAAGCAACTCATCTGTAACCATAGCTGTTCTGCCAACTATATCGTAAGTTGCACCAATTATAGTCGTAATAACATCTCCTGATATAAGATTACTCTTTTTTAACTCGCTCGCTCCTTTATCAGAAAGATAATCAGTGAAAAAATCAGTAATTTTATTTTCTCTTACATTGTCAGTCTTAATAAATTTTACACTACCACCATAAAAGCTATCGTTCTGCATTGATGGCGTATGTCCCGTGCAAACAGGAATACTCAATAAGCTACCTAATCTTTGAGTTGTTAAATTTGATAATTTTGAAATAGAGATTTGATATTTTTTTCTATAATGTTCAGCATCCAATCGGAAAGTTTTATCTATTTCATTTTTTAGACTTGAATATTGTAATACTCTCACCTCCTGCCCCTCCAACAACCGCTGGTATTTCGCGGCATCAAAGGGGCTTAGGGCTTTCCCACAAAAGACAGTTTCTCTTTTTTGGCAAATTCCAAAAAGGCTTCGGCAATACCGTCTCCTGTTTTGCCGTCGTGGTTGAATAAGTCGTGTTTGACGATCAAATGCCCGTGACTGTCGAGTACAGGCGTGCCGTCTTCGTTGCGGACAAAAATTTTGTCGCCACTGTTGTCTTTACTCGGCTCTTGCATGGTGGCAAAGAAAATCGGGTAGTCTTCCACTTTCGGACAAAGGGTGTCATGCCATTTTTGCACGAATAAAACGCTGGTTTTGGTGCCGGTATGTGGTTTAAATACGTTCCCATGTAAACCAACCACAGCAAGGATGCGGCAACGTTTTGCAATAAATTCTCGGATGGCTTTGTCGGAACTGTTGTTGAAACGCCCTTGTGGCAACACGATTGCCATGCGTCCGCCGTCTTTTAAGAAATCCAGGTTGCGTTCGATAAAGAGAATGTCGCGCCCAACTTTGGTTTGGGCTTTGCCGTTGGGCTTTTTCCCCAGTTCGTATTTCGCCAAAATACGGCTTTCTTTGATGTCGCCTGCAAACGGCGGATTCGCCATCAGGATGTCGAAACTGAAATCGCGGTTGCTGTCTTTTTGCTTTCTGAGTTTGCGCAAACCTTTCCAACCGTTGCCGTAAGTATCGAGCCAGTTTTCGTCTTTGGTTTTTTCATCCCAGCGTTCCCAATCCAGCGTGTTTAAATGCAAGACGTTGGTTTGCCCGTCGCCTGCAATCAAGTTCAGTGTGCGGGCAACACGCACTGCTCTTTCATCAAAATCGATAGCAAAAACTTTCTTGGTAACGTAATCGGTGCATTCGGCAGGCTTTTCTTCGCTCGTAAACAAATGGCTTTTTTCCAAGCCTTGCGCTTTTAAAATCTGTTCCCAAACGTGGAAGATTGTGTGGACGGGAAAGCCGCAACTGCCGGCTGCTGTATCAATAATGGTTTCATCAGCAGTCGGATTGAGCATTTTTACGCACATATCAATCACATAGCGCGGCGTGAAATATTGTCCTTTTTCGCCTTTGCTGGATTTGTTAATCAGGTATTCGAAAGCTTCATCCACCACATCCAAATTGGAGTTGAACAGCTTCACGTCTTGCAGTGAAGAAACGCAGACGGACAAATGCGAAGGGGTAAGCTGGATTTTGCTGTCTTCGGAAAATACGCCTTCCCATTTTTCACGAGCTTTTTCAAACAGACCTTGGATTTTGTTTTTCAATTCGATTTCAGTATCGCCGCTGTTGCGGAATGCCAAGTAGCGTTTTTTGTTCCGTCCGCTTTCCATTTCGTCATAGAGCTTGGTAAAGATCAGCTTGAAGAGTTCTTCAAATACATCCACGCCGGCATTTGCCAAGACTTCGTCTTCCATTTCTAAAATCAAATCTTTCAATGATTTGCGTTCATTGACGAGCTTATCTTTTCGGATTAAATCATCGATGGTGTATTTTTCATTCAATACGTCAGACAGTTTTTCCGATACTCTTGGCAATGCGGGAATATCTTCAAAATAATTTGGGTCTTTGCGGTGATAAAAAGAAATGGAATCGCCGTTCGTCCATACACCGATTGGTGCGCCTGTGGCGTTGCAATAGGATTTGAGCTGTTCTTTACCGTCTTTAAGTTTAGGCTTTTTGAGTTCAACGATGATATAGGCAGCATTCGGATTATCTTTGTCAAATACAACAATATCTGCCCGTTTACTGTCGTCCCGACCAAAAGTAACACCGTACTCCAACTGAATGCGTTCGGCAGGGTAGCCATAGTCATCCATCAAAATCATTAGATACAGTTGGCGGACAACTTCTTCGGGTGTTAATTTGATTTCTTTATTACGGATACGGCAAGTCAAATAATAGTTGGTTTTGCCTTTGACAACTTTTTCGCTGATTTGAGATTCAAGTTTGGCAACTTGGTTGGTGCTGAATTGGGAAAGTTTGTAGTTGGAATCTTTTAAGATTGCACTTAGGCTAATTGGTTGGTTGGTTGGTTGGTTGGTTGGTTGGTTGGTTGGTTGGTTGGTTGGTTGGTTGGTTGGTTGGTTGGTTGGTTGGTTGGTTGGTTGGTTGGTTGGTTGGTTGGTTGTGTAGTTGGTTGGTTGGTTGATGAGTTAATAATTTTTTTGGATTGTTGTTTTGATATTTTAGTATGTAAGTATGTAATATATTACGCAGGTATTTACGTGAATTCGAGTGCTTGTAAGTACATGTTAGGTTATGAATGTAATTGTATTT
>NZ_LXSL01000024.1 GCF_001648355.1 Eikenella longinqua
GCTGGCTTGCCGCCTTTGTTCGGCCACAGATAGGCCACTGCGCGGCTCTTGGCAAACGGTTTGATATTGACCGCATCGCCCTGGTTACCACCCAACACCATCAGGTTGCCATGCTTATCCTGCCCAACGACAAAGCCGACATGCCCGCCACCCTGCCGCTCGAATACCACGATGCAGCCATACGCAGGTTTCGCCAAACGGGTAGCGCCGTTCACCCAGGCTTTCGCCCGATACCATTCTTTCGCAATATCGCGCCCGACCGCTTGCAGGCAATGCCCAACAAACGTGCCGCACCACGGCGTTTTGGTGTCGCTCCACCAGCCTTTCAAAGCCCGTACCCACAAGGGGATGGTCTTTAAGCCGCGAGCATCCCTTTCGTGCATGCCGATGTATTTCCTTGCTTCCTCAATCCAAGGCAGTTCAGTCATTTCCTTTCCTTTCCCATATTCAGGTAGCCTTTACCCTTGCGCTTCATAATCCCGGCCAGCAAATGGATACGGTGCGAGCGCAGCATGAAGTAGCCCGCCGCTGCCACGTTGAATAAAATCTCCGTCCAATGGTGCGGCTGCCAACTGTTGAGCGTGTGGCCGATAACCGCTATCGAGCCGCCCACTAGGAATCCGTGAATCCAATACTCCGGATTGCGTAGCGTCCATTGCCGCACCGACAGCGCGCAGGCCGAGTAAACAAATATCGCCGCCATCGCCGCCACGTTTACCAAAATCAAAAAGTGGGTAATCAGTTCCGACCTCATTTTTTCCTACCTCCCCATTTATCAATCCAGCCCGCCCACAAGCGGCGTAAACCATCACTCAACAGCGGCGCCGCCCATGACCAGCCAAAGCCAATCAGCACCGGCACGGCAGCCTGAAACAGCTCCCGCTCCAGCCCGAGCCGCAGCGAGAGATAAGCCATGATTACCGGCGACAAAGCCCCGGCCAGAATCATGCTGGTAATCATCACCAATATGCCGTTCTTGCGGCTGCCCGGCTCTTTCAGCCCGTGGTGCAGCGCCCCAGCCACCGCACCCAATACCAACGCCTCCAAAGGCATGCCCGCCAGCGTGCCGGATAAGCCAATCACGCTCACATGCAGCACATGGCCGGATGCGTTGGATGGTTCAAACGTCATCATCTTCCCTCCCTTCTGAATATCGCTGCCAAATCGTTTGGCGAAAACCGCCAGCTTTCCGGCAGCCCCAAAGCCTTGCCCACCCATTCCGAACAAAACCAGCGCTGCCTGTTTTCAGGTAGCCCGAACACCACGCCGAACGCCCCTGGCAGGTCGTAGCCTTGGCCTTGGGTTTCC
>NZ_LXSL01000025.1 GCF_001648355.1 Eikenella longinqua
TCCGCCAAATTTCTCGGCCAAAATGGTGGTCAGCGCTGCGGTCAGCGTGGTCTTACCATGGTCAACGTGACCAATGGTGCCAACGTTTACGTGCGGCTTGCTACGTTCGAATTTTTCCTTAGCCATGAGCTAATTCCTTTTCATATAAAAGATCGATTAAAAGAACAAAAGGCCACCTGAAAATCTTCAATCCAAACCTGAAATATTTTTCAGGTAGCCCATAAAGACTGCCCGTTTTAACGGACAGCCGAGGTGTAAAGTTAGCCTTTGCGGTCTGCTACTACTTTTTCTGCCACATGAGCCGGAGCTTCTGCGTATTTCTTGAACTCCATGGTGTAGGTGGCGCGGCCTTGAGTGGCGGAACGCAGGTCGGTTGAGTAACCGAACATCTCGGCCAGCGGCACTTCGGCGCGAACTTTCTTACCGCCGATGCCGTCGTCATCCATACCCAGCACGATGCCGCGGCGGCGGTTCAGGTCGCCCATCACGTCGCCCATGTACTCTTCCGGCGTTTCCACTTCTACAGCCATAATCGGCTCGAGCAGAACCGGAGAGGCCTTACGCATACCGTCTTTGAAAGCCATGGAAGCGGCCAATTCAAACGCGATTTGCGAAGAGTCCACATCGTGGTAAGAACCGAAGGTCAGGCGTACGCGCACATCCACCACCGGATAACCGGCCACGATACCGTTTTGCAGCGTATCGCGGATACCTTTATCCACAGACGGGATGAATTCGCGCGGAATCACGCCGCCTTTGATTTCGTCGATAAACTCGTAACCCGCACCGCCCGGCTCCATCGGCTCCATTTTGATCACAACGTGACCGTACTGGCCTTTACCGCCGGACTGTTTAACGTGCTTGGCTTCGGACTCGACTTCTTTGCGGATAGTTTCGCGGTAGGCCACCTGCGGCGCACCCACGTTGGCTTCCACGCCGAATTCGCGTTTCATGCGGTCCACGATAATTTCCAAGTGCAACTCGCCCATACCGGAAATAATGGTTTGGCCGGATTCTTCGTCGGTACGCACGCGGAAAGAGGGGTCTTCCTTAGCCAAACGGTTCAGGGCGATACCCATTTTCTCTTGGTCGGCCTTGGTTTTCGGCTCAACGGCAATGTGGATTACCGGCTCAGGGAATTCCATACGCTCCAAGATAATCGGGGCGTTTTCGGCACACAGGGTTTCACCGGTGGTTACGTCTTTCAAACCGATGGCGGCGGCGATGTCGCCAGCGCGCACCTCTTCGATTTCGGTACGGTCGGCGGCAGTCATCTGCACCAAACGGCCGATACGCTCACGAGTGCCTTTTACAGAGTTCAATACGGTATCACCGGATTTCACCACGCCGGAATAAACACGGATGAAGGTCAGCTGGCCAACGTATTTGTCGTTCAACATTTTGAACGCCAAAGCGGAGAATTTCTCGTCATCGCTGGCTTGGCGGCTGTCGGCCTCTTCGGTATCGGGATTCACGCCCTGCACCGGAGGAATATCGGTGGGCGCAGGCAGCAATTCCACCACCGCGTCCAGCATACGCTGAACACCTTTGTTTTTGAACGCAGAGCCGCACAGCATCGGCTGGATTTCGCCGGCCAAAGTACGCTGGCGCAAAGCACCGACGATTTCTTGTTCGGTCAGCTCTTCGCCGCCCAAGTATTTGTCCATCAGCTCTTCGTTAGCTTCGGCAGCAGCTTCAATCATGTTCTGACGCCACTCTTCGGCAGTAGCTACCAAATCGGCCGGAACATCGCCATATTCGAAAGTCACGCCTTTATCGGCTTCGTTCCAAATAATGGACTTCATCTTCAGCAGATCGACCACGCCTTCGAATTTATCCTCGGCACCCACCGGAATCACGATCGGCACAGGATTGGCGCGCAAGCGGTTTTTCATCTGCTCAACCACGCGGAAGAAGTTGGCGCCCTGGCGGTCCATTTTATTCACAAACGCCAAACGCGGCACTTGGTATTTGTTGGCCTGGCGCCATACGGTTTCAGACTGAGGCTGAACGCCGCCTACCGCGCAGTAAACCATTACCGCGCCGTCCAACACACGCATAGAACGCTCTACCTCTACGGTAAAGTCCACGTGTCCGGGGGTGTCAATGATGTTGAAGCGATGCTCGGGGAACTGCTTCGCCATACCGGACCAATAGGAAGTCACGGCAGCGGAGGTAATGGTAATACCGCGCTCCTGCTCTTGCTCCATGTAGTCGGTAGTGGCCGCACCATCATGCACCTCGCCCAGCTTGTGAGTCAGGCCGGTGTAGAACAGAATACGTTCGGTAGTGGTGGTTTTGCCCGCATCAATGTGGGCGGAAATACCGATATTACGGTACAGATTAATCGGGGTTTTACGAGCCATGTTGGTCGCCTTTCAAAATTAGAAGCGGAAATGAGAGAAGGCTTTGTTGGCTTCGGCCATGCGGTGAACTTCTTCACGTTTCTTCAACGCACCGCCGCGGCCTTCGGCTGCATCCATCAACTCACCGGCCAAACGCAAATCCATGGATTTTTCGCCACGTTTGCGGGCCGCATCGCGCACCCAGCGCATCGCCAGCGCCAAACGGCGGGAAGGACGAACCTCAACAGGAACCTGGTAGTTGGCACCACCAACACGGCGGCTTTTCACTTCCACGATCGGTTTGGCATTATCGATGGCTTCGTTGAACACTTCGATGGCTTCTTTGCCCTGTACTTTCTTGGCAATCTGCTCCAGCGCGCCGTATACGATGCGCTCGGCAACGGATTTCTTACCGTCCACCATCAGAACGTTCATGAATTTGGTCAGTTCAACGCTGCCGAACTTCGGATCCGGCAATACGTCGCGCTTGGGGACTTCTCTACGTCTTGGCATTTCAATTTCCTTTAATCTATTCAGCTGGGATTCATTCCCGCGAATGCCCATAGCAAGCATTCACTTACTCGGCCGTTATATCAACAAGAGCGGCCGACGTGCCTGTATTAAAAAATTATTTCGGGCGTTTGGCACCGTATTTGGAGCGAGCCTGTTTACGGTCTTTCACGCCGGCGGTATCCAGAGAACCGCGAACGGTGTGGTAGCGCACACCCGGCAAGTCTTTCACACGACCGCCGCGAATCAGCACCACGCTGTGCTCTTGCAGGTTGTGGCCTTCGCCGCCGATGTATGAAATCACCTCAAAGCCGTTGGTGAGGCGCACTTTGCATACTTTACGCAAAGCGGAATTCGGTTTTTTCGGAGTGGTGGTGTACACACGGGTGCATACGCCGCGTTTCTGCGGGCAGGCTTCCAGTGCGGGCACCTTGTTTACGTACTCGGGCTTTTTGCGGCCCTTGCGTACTAACTGGTTAATAGTTGGCATATTTTCTCGTCCTGTTGAGTTAAATATTTGCCGACACCATGCCGGCAAGAGCGGAATTATAGTTCTTTTGCAAGCGGTGGGTCAATGGTGGTGGCGGAATATACCTTAGCTTTTCGTGGTTTACGGGCGGCTCTGTTGTTTTCCGCACAACGCCGCGCTGCTTAGCGGGCATGGCGCACATGGCGTGCGGCAGGGCAACACAGCCTGCCGTATCCCGTATTCGCACGCGCTTGAGGCTACCTGAAAATATAGCGCGTTGCTGCGGAGTGGAATTTTTCAGGTAGCCTCTTGCAAACCATGAAGCGTGGCAACAAAGAGCAACAAAAGGAAAAGGCTACCTGAAATTGCCGGGCACGGTTTTTCAGGTAGCCTCTTGCAGCTATATATAAAGCATCGCTTTCAGGTAGCCGCTATTTGATTGCGTTGCGGATCACGCCCATGATGCTGCGGGTGATGGTGCGCGTGATTTGCTTGTTTACCTGGCTGCCGAGCGAATCGGCCAGGTCGTAGCCGAGGCCCTGGTTGGCGCGTTTGCGGCTGCCAAACAGGCCGCCGAGGAAGCCGTCCACCACGCCGCCCTGGCTGCGTTCAGCTTTTTGCGCGCTCGCGGCGGCGCTGCTTTGGGCTTTGGCTTCGGCGGCCGCTTGGGCGGCTGCGGCCTGCTCCTGCTCCAACTGTTGCAGGGCTTCATAGGCGGAGAAGTTGTCCACCGCGTCTTTGTAGTGGCGGTAGAGGATGTCGTTTTGGAAGCGGCTGTCGCGCTCGGCGGCGGCAAGCGGGGCGAGCTGGGATTGCGGCGGCAACACGAAGGCGCGTTCCACCACGCCGGGCATGCCTTTTTCATCAAGGAAAGACACCAGCGCTTCGCCCACGCCCAATTCGGTAATCACTTGCGCCACGTCGAGCGTGGGGTTGCTGCGGAAGGTTTCGGCAGCGGCGCGCACGGCTTTTTGGTCGCGCGGAGTGAAGGCGCGCAGGGCGTGCTGCACGCGGTTGCCAAGCTGGCCGAGCACGGTATCGGGCAGGTCGAGCGGGTTTTGGGTGACAAAATACACGCCCACGCCTTTGGAGCGGATGAGGCGCACCACTTGCTCAACTTGTTTGAGTAGGCTGTCGGCGGCGCTGTCGAACAGCAGGTGGGCTTCGTCGAAAAACATAACGAATTTGGGCTTATCCAAATCGCCGACTTCGGGCAGGGTTTCAAACAGTTCGGCCAGGAACCACAGCAAAAAGGCGCTGTAGAGGCGGGGCGATCGCATGAGCTTTTCGGCGTTGAGGATGTTGATCACGCCTTGGCCGCCTTCGGTTTGCAGCCAGTCTTGCAAGTTGAGCTCGGGCTCGCCGAAAAACACGTCGCCGCCTTCGCTTTCCAGCTGCAGCAGCTGGCGCTGGATGGCGCCGACGCTGGCGGCGGAAACGTTGCCGTATTGGGTGCGGTATTCTTTGGCGTGTTCGGCCACGTATTGCAGCATGCCGCGCAGGTCTTTCAAATCGATCAGGTGCCAGCCTTGGTCGTCGGCGGCTTTGAATACGAGGTTAAGCAGGCCTTCCTGGGTGTCGTTCAGGTTCATCAAGCGGGAGAGCAGCATGGGGCCCATTTCGGAAATGGTAACGCGCACGGGGATGCCGGTTTCGCCGTACACGTCCCAAAAGCGCACGGGAAAACCTTTCAGGTAGCCTTCCGCATCCAGCCCGAATTGGGCGATGCGCTCGCCCACTTTGCCTTGGCCGTCGCCGGGATTGGCGATGCCGGAGAGGTCGCCTTTCACGTCGCTCATGAATACGGGGATGCCGGCGGCGCTGAAGCTTTCGGCCATTTTGCGCAGGGTGACGGTTTTGCCCGTGCCGGTGGCGCCGGCAATCAGGCCGTGGCGGTTGGCCATTTGGCCGAGCAGGAATAACTCGCGGCTGTCGGCGATGCTGTGGGCGATGTGGAATTGCGCCATCGTGCTTCTCCAAGGGGATTGATAACGGGCGATATTGTAGCGGAATCGCGGGGTTTGACGGCAAATTTGTTGGGAGCAGCGCGCCGGGATGGTTTTCAGGTAGCCTTATCCTCGATGGTTGAAAGGCTACCTGAAAACCGTTGGCCTGATTGCAGGCTGCCTGCCTGGTAGCTCCAGCCAAAAGGCTACCTGAAAAACAGAAGCCGAGCCCCGCCAGCATTTTTCAGGTAGCCTCCACACCCCAAACAGCGCATAATACGCCCGTTTGCACCCGCCCGGAGACCACCATGCCCAACCCGCTTTACGGCCAGCACATCATTTCCATCCCCGACCTGAGCAACGAGCAGCTCGAATGCCTGCTGGATACCGCCCTGCGCCTGAAGCAGGCGCCGCGGCACGACTTGCTCGAAGGCCGCCTCATCGGCTCCTGCTTCTTCGAGCCCTCCACCCGCACCCGCCTCTCTTTTGAAACCGCCGTGCAGCGCCTCGGCGGCAAAGTAATCGGCTTTTCCGACGGCGCCAACACCAGCGCCAAAAAAGGCGAAACCCTGGCCGACACCGCCCGCATCATCTCCAGCTACACCGACGCTATCATCATCCGCCACCCCAAAGACGGCGCCGCCCGCGTGCTGGCCGAATTCTCCGCCGTGCCCGTAATCAACGCTGGCGACGGCACCAACCAGCACCCCAGCCAAACCCTGCTCGACCTCGTTACTATCCAAGAAACCCAAGGCAGCCTCGCCAACCTCACCATCGCCATGGTCGGCGACCTCAAATACGGCCGCACCGTCCACTCCCTCGCCCAAGCCATGAAACGCTGGAACGCCGAATTCATTTTCGTATCCCCGCCCAGCCTCGCCATGCCCGACTACATCACCGAAGAGCTCGATGCCGCCGGCTGCCGCTACCAAACCCTGCCCAGCCTCGAAGCCGCCATCGAGCGCGCCGACATCCTCTACATGACCCGCGTGCAACGCGAACGCTTCGACGAGCAAGAATTCGCCAAAATCCAAGGCAAATTCAACCTCGAAGCCGCCATGCTCCAGCATGCCAAACCCAACCTACGCGTGCTGCACCCCCTGCCCCGCGTAGACGAAATCCACCCCAACGTGGATGACACGGTTTATGCTTACTACTTCGAACAAGCCAAAAACGGCGTGTTCGCACGTATGGCCATGCTCTCATTGGTGCTCAACGAAACCGTATAAATATCCGGCACTTCAGGCTACCTGAAAAACACCCGGCCAAGCCAAAGCCGGGCTTCGGCAACGTAAACAATCCAGCCGAAACCCACAGCCTCATGCATGCACACGTCATTGGTTTATATCTATAAAACATATTGTTTAACAAAGGGATCAAACAATGCATGCAAAAACCATTTTGATGCTGATGTGCCTGGGCGCGCTGGCCGGCTGCGGCGGCAGCAGTAAAAACGGCGAAGGCCAAAACATCACTTCCATCAAATTCGGCAGCGGTAGCAATTATAGGCAATCTTCGACCATGTCCGTCCGTATGCGTGAACAGCCACAATCGCAGCCGCAAACCGACAACAATACGCCAAACCCCAATCCGTCGCCCAACCCCAACCCGACACCGAATCCGACCCCCACACTGGATCCGACTCCGGACCCCAATCCCGATCCAACCCCCAACCCGCCGCCCACGCCGGAGCCGCCTAAACCCACTCCGACCAACGGTTGCGAAAAAGCCACCGACGAATCCGGCCAGTGGAAAAGCTTGCGATGCTTTGAGTTTAAAGAATCTACCGTGCCGCAAGACTGGGAAGTCAAAAATATTCCCAACCACTTGGGCGGCCACCTCTCCTACCTCAGGGGCAATGTGGAGTTTGTGGAAAACGACTATGTGAAGATCACTACCCGCCGCCATTGTGTGCGGCAGCAGGGCGATTCCCTCACCACCACCAATGCCACTACCGGTCCATGTGCAGCAAACCAAGTTGCACAATACGCCAGCGGCCGTTTCGAATCCAAACCCATCGTGGATGCCAGCAAACCCTTCCGTGCGGAAATCCGCGCCCGTATCAACTGGAACGGATCCCAAGGCATGCGCACCGCCCTTTGGATGCGCAACAGCGAAAACCTGCAAAACTGCGCCCGTAACCCCGCCGCCAACGACCCCTACGGCGAGCTGGATATCGTTGAATGGTATTCCTCCGCCCGCGAGTATGCCTGGTCGTCCTCCCATGCCCTCTGCTATTACAGCCCTCAGAAAAATCTTGGGCCACCCGCCTCTTTGTGCACCGTTTGGAATACCGCCTCAACAAACAAGCCACCCCGATCGACGGCGCTTGGCATGTATGGGCTGTTGAATTTGACGGCCAGAAAGTACGCTACTTCCTGGACGGCAAGCTGATTCCCGTGGCCACCTACCGGGCGAACGACAACACCCGCGTCAGTGTGATCAATGAGCACGATACCGATGCAGACGGCGGCTATCCCTCTACCATGCCGGATGAAGACTATACGAAACTCAACATCACCAAAGAGATGCTGAGGCAGACATTCGTAGAGAAAGGCCCTTGGTATTTCATTATCAACGACTATGCCGAATGGGAAGAGCAGCTGAAGCCACCCAAACCCACCGACCCCTTCCCCATCCAAACCACCCTGATCGACTACGTGCGGCTGTATCAGAAAAACTAACCCCGCTCTTGCAGGCTACCTGAAATTTCAGGTAGCCTTTACTCCGTCTGAACCACCCGAAATCCGGAAACCCAAATGGACAACAAAAAACTCAGCGTCGAAGCCATCGAACACGGCACCGTTATCGACCACATCCCCGCCGGCCTCGGCCTCGCCATCCTGCGCCAGTTCAAACTGCTGCACCACGGCCACGCCGTTACCGTCGGCTTCAACCTCCCCAGCAAACGCCACGGCCGCAAAGACATCATCAAAATCACCGGCATTCAGCTCGACGAAGCCGCCGCCAACCGCCTCGCCCTCTTCGCCCCTGAAGCCACCGTCAACATCATCGCCAATTTCCGCGTCGAGCAGAAAATGCCCCTGAAGCTGCCCGACACCATTAGCGAAGTATTCCGCTGCCCCAACCCCAACTGCGCCAGCCACGGCGAGCCCGTGGCCAGCCGCTTCTACGTGCGCCGCCGCGGCAGCCAAACCCGCCTCAAATGCCACTACTGCGAAAAAACCTACGACCGCGACCTCGTGGCCGAAGCCTAACCCCATTATCCGCAGGCAAACAGGCTACCTGAAAACCGGAACACTCGTTTTCAGGTAGCCTTTACCCCATCCCACCACCACCCAAACCGCCATGCCCTACCAATACCGCCAAACCCTGCCCCGCACCCCCTTAGACATCATCGGCGACATCCACGGCGAATTCGCTGCCTTCCAAGCCCTGCTGCACCACCTCGGCTACCGCGACAACGGCCACCACCCGCAAGGCCGGCGGCTCGTCTTCGTTGGCGACCTGTGCGACCGCGGCCCCGACAGCCCCGCCATGCTCGACTGGTTCCAACAAGCCCACAGCCAAGGCTTCGCCCAAATGGTGCTGGGCAACCACGAACTCAACCTGCTCGCCAACGACCCCAAAGACGGCGCCGGCTGGTTTTTCCACTCCCGCGCCCAACAAGACGCCGCCAACTACGCCCCCTGGCAACACCAAGCCGAACACCGCAAAGCCGCCCTCACCGCCTGGCTATCCGAACAACCCCTGCTGCTCGAACGCCCCGACCTGCGCATCGTCCACGCCGCCTGGCTGCCCCAACACATCGAACGCCTCGAAGCCGCTAAAGGCGAAAGCCTGGTGGCGCAATACCACCGCTTCGATGCCGAACAAGACCACCGCATCCAAAGCGCCCCCTGGTATGCCGACTATTGCTACGAACAAGAACATTACGCCGCATTGGCTCACAACCCCCACCAAGTCCCGCCGCCCATGCCCGCCACCGCCCAATACGACCTCGAACGCAGCCGGCTCAACCCCATCCGCGCCCTCATCAGCGGCGTTGAACGCCTCGCCGACGCACCCTTTTTTGCCGGCGGGCGCTGGCGCGGCACCACCCGCTGCCCCTGGTGGGACGACTATCATGCCGACACCCCCGTTATCATCGGCCACTACTGGCGCAGCTGGCAGCCCTCCCCCGCCGCCCTTCCCGCCGAACACGGCCTGCTGCCGCCCCAATCCGACGCCTGGCACGGCGCGCGGCACAACGTATTCTGCGTCGACTTCTCCATCGGCGGCAGCTGGCGTGCCAGAAAATTCCCGCAGCAATATCAGCCGGAACAATTCCGCCTCACCGCCCTGCGCTGGCCGGAAAAAGAACTGGTCTTCAACAACGGCGAGCGCGCACCCACCCGCTAGCTGAACAAAAAAGGCTACCTGAAAATTTCAGCAAACTTTTTTTCAGCTAGCCTCCATCTATGCAAGAGGCTAGCTGAAAAGAAAATCTCCACACCGCAAAAAAGCAAGCACCCAAGCCCAGACGGTAATCAAGCCAAACAATCACCCAACAAAAAGGCTACCTGAACTTTTTCAGGTAGCCTTCATCAATCCGGCAGCTTATTCTTCGCTCATAAAGCCGCGCAGCTTTTGGATGGCTTTGGCTTCAATCTGGCGGATGCGCTCGGCGGATACGCCGTATTCGGCAGCCAGCTCGTGCAGGGTAAGCCCGCCGTCGTCTTGCAGCCAGCGGCTTTCCACAATGCGGCGGCTGCGGTCGTCGAGCTGCGCCAGTGCGTTTTGCAGGCCTTCGGTCTGCATGGCATAGCGGGCTTTCTGGGCGATTTGCTGGGTGGGCTCGTTGTGCGTATCGGCCAGCCAGTCGATGGGGGCGTAGCTGTCGTCTTCGCCGTCGCTGTTGTCGGCGAGGAGAGCGACGTCTTTGCCGGTCATGCGCTGTTCCATTTCCAGCACTTCGTCCATCTTCACGCCCAAGTCGTCGGCGATGCTCTGTGCTTCTTCGGGCGAGAGGGCGTTCATGCTTTTGCGCATGCTGCGCAGGTTGAAAAACAGTTTGCGCTGCGGCTTGGTGGTGGCCACGCGCACCATGCGCCAGTTGCGCAGGATGAATTCGTGAATTTCGGCCTTAATCCAGTGTACGGCAAAGGAAAACAGGCGGGCGCCGCGGTTGGGCTCGTAGCGCTTTACGGCTTTCATCAGGCCGATATTGCCTTCTTGGATGAGGTCGGCTTGGTTGAGGCCATAGCCGTCGTAGCCGCGGGCGATAGACACCACCACGCGCAGGTGCGACAAAATCAGTTTTTTAGCGGCTTCCAAGTCGCCTTGCAGCTGGCGCACGGCCAGATTGTGTTCTTCCTCGGGCGTGAGCAGCGGGATGCTGTTCACGGTGTGAATATATTGCTCCAAACTGCCGTGGCCGCTGGGAATGGGTAAGGCAAAAGCGGTATTCATTATTTCTTATTTCCTTTTTTAATTTGTTCTTTTTCTGCCGCCATCGGGCGGATTCTTTTTGCTCTATCTTTTCTCTGAAGATGCCATTAAACACCTTTTTGTGTGAGTTTGTTTTATCGATAGGTAAATTTTTGTATTTTCCTAAATTTGATTTATTTTCTATATTGCAGCATCTGGCAACAAGTTCGCACAAGCTCGCCTATTCTCCATCATCTGCCTGCTCAACTGCTTCGCCAGACGCTGCATTTTCTTCTGCCGTCACGGGCGCACGATGGGTTTGCGCCGCCGAAAAATAGCCGGCCAGCAGCATAATCACGGCCACGCACAGCAAACCGTATATCAGCGGCAGCGAGCCGCCCATCTTCATATACGGGGTTTCGCCGCGATAGCCTTCGATGCTGCCTTCAAGCACGGTGCGGGTGTCGGCCGGGGCAAGTTTCACGATTTGGCCTTGCGGGTTGATGATGGCGGTGGCGCCGGTGTTGGTGGCGCGCACCATGTAGCGGCCGAGCTCCAGCGCACGGGTTTGCGACTGCTGCAAGTGCTGATACATGGCGGTGGAGCGGCCATACCAGGCCATATTGCTCACATTAGCCAGCAGGCTGGCGCGTTTGGCTGAGGCAATCAGCTCGTCGCCGAAGCCATCTTCGTAGCACACGTTGAAGGCAACACGCTGGTTGGCGAGCAAGAGTGGGGCTTGAGCGCTGCCGCCTTGGCTGAAGCCGGCCAGCGGCATGTTCATCATGCGGTAGAGCGGCTCAGTGAGGGCGGGCAGTGGCTTGTATTCGCCGAAGGGGACGAGGTGGTTTTTGGCGTAAAACGGGATGTCGTCGGGCCAGTCGGGATGGAAGTTGCTCAGGTTGATGACGGCGTTCAGGTAGCCTGTGCCCTGCTGGTTGTATTGGGCGATGCCCATGGCCAGGGCGCTGCCGTTGCGCTGGGCTTCGTAGGCGAATTGGTCGAGGACGCCGGGGTGGTATTCCTGCAAATCCTGCCGCATGATGGGGAGGGAGGTTTCGGGCAGGATGGTGATGTCGGCCTGGCTGTTGGCCACCTGCTCGTAGTAATTTTGCATGATGGCGCCCAGCTGCTCGGGCTCCCATTTCAGGCTTTGTGCCACGTTGCCCTGCGCCAGCGCCACGGTGGCGCTGCTGCCGTCGGGCTCGGTGAAACGCGCTTGGCGCAGCTGCCAGCCACCGGCCAGCACACCTATCAACAGCAACACGGGCAGCACGCACCGCCGCCAGCCTTGATTGTGTACGGCCAGCACCAGCCATGCGCCGCAACAGGCACACAAGAGCGTGAGCAGGTGCAGCCCGCCCACCGGCGCATAACCGGCCAGCGGGGAATAGCCGGCCACCTGGCTGTAGCCCAGTGCGCCCCAGCCGAAGCCAGTAATCGCCCGCTCGCGCGCAAACTCGGTGAGCGTCCACAACACGGGCAGCAGCAGGCCGATACGCCAGCCGCGCGGCAGGCGTGCTTTTTCCAGCAGCCAGAAGCAGGCGGCGGGATAGAGCGCCAGATAGGCAGGAAGCAGCAGGGTGAGCGGCAGGGCGTAGAGATTGGGCAGGCCGGATACGTCGTGCAGCGCGGTGTGTATCCAATAAAACTGCGCGGTGTAGCCTGCCAGCCCGAAGCAGTAGGCGCTGGGCACGCCGTTTTGCGGGCGCAGCTCGGTGAGCCGGATCAGCGCGCCAAACAGCAGCGGCATCAGCCAGAAGTGGTAATACGGGGCAAACGCCAGCGGCGTGGCGGCGGCCAACAACAGCAGCGCGGGCCAATACACATAGCGCCGGCGGAAGAAAGCCTCAAATTTTGCAACCCAATTCATGTTTTCAGGTAGCCTCATAAAGACGCGGTATTATAGTGGATTCGGACGGCGGGATGAGAGAAAAATACGATGGGCACGATTGCTTCGGCGGCACGACCGGCGAAGCAATGCCGCGTTTGGCTGCTGGTTATTTTTCAGGTAGCCTCAAGCTGTCCAAAGGCTACCTGAAAAATATTTGGGCAAAGCAAGCCGGATTGCATGCAAAAATGTGCCGCCAAGCCGCCGGCACCTTGCACCGCCGCTGCCAACAGGGTACCCTTCGCCCGCTTCCGTTTCTCCCGCCGGCCAGCCGGCATTTCCCGATAGGACACACCATGCACCGCCCCCACCGCCGCGCCGTATACGCCGGCAGCTTCGACCCGCCCACCAACGGCCACCTGTGGATGATTCGCCGCGCACAGGCCATGTTCGACGAACTCGTCGTCGCTCTCGGCACCAACCCCGACAAACAGGCCACCTACACCCTGGAAGAGCGCACCGCCATGTTGCGCGCCATCACCGCCGAGTTCCCCAACGTGCGCGTTACCCATTTCCACAACCGCTTCCTGGTCGATTTCGCCGACAGCATCCAGGCCGACTTCGTGATACGCGGCATCCGCAGCGGCACCGACTACGAATACGAACGTGCCATGCGCTATATCAACGCCGATTTGCAGCCCAGCATCACCACCGTGATCCTGATGCCGCCGCGCGAATTTGCCGAAGTCTCATCCACCATGGTCAAAGGCATGGTCGGCCCGCAAAACTGGCAGAAAACCATCCGCCGCTACGTGCCCGAAGCCGTGTACCGCAAAATCCTCGCCGACCACGGCTGCGAGCCGGAAGATAATTAAACTTCCCCTGCCCGCCTAGGCTAGGCTACCTGAAAATATTGCCGAAGCAGCCCCTGTTTTTTCAGGTAGCCTTTTCAGGTAGCCCCAATCGAACTGGTTAATAAAACAATAAAGCACGATAAACTCGTGCTTTATTCGTTTGCTGCTTGGGCGGCGCTTAGTGTTTCTTATGCAAGCGCAGATAATCGAGCGTTTTCAGTTCGGCAATCGCCACTGCCAACGCAGCTTGGGCTTTAGCCAAGGCTTCATCGTCTTTGGCTTGAGCCACGCTGGCTTCGGCCGTTTTCCGCGCCTCTTCCGCCCGCGCCTGATCCAACTCGGCACTGCGCACGGCCACGTCGGCCAAAATCATGATCTTATCCGGCTGCACTTCCAAAATACCGCCGGAAATAGCCACCAGCACCTCGTCTTCCTGATCCGGCACCTGCAAACGCAGCGTGCCGGGACGCACCAAGCTCATAATCGGCTCGTGGCGCGGCAGAATACCGAGCTCGCCGTTCAGCGTCGGCACCACGGCAAACTTCACCTGGCCGGAATAAATATTCTGCTCGTTGCTGACCACATCAATCTGCATGACATCCATGCTGCGTTCCTCAATTCAAGGTTTTGGCTTTTTCCACGGCCTCTTCGATACCGCCCACCATGTAGAAAGCCTGTTCCGGCAGGTGGTCGTATTCGCCGCTCAAAATCGCCTTGAAGCCGGCCACGGTGTCGCGCAGCGGAACGTATTTGCCGGGCGAGCCGGTAAACACTTCGGCCACGTGGAAGGGCTGCGACAGGAAGCGCTGGATCTTACGGGCGCGCATTACGGTCATCTTGTCTTCATCAGACAATTCGTCCATACCCAAAATAGCAATGATGTCGCGCAACTCTTTGTATTTCTGCAAAGTGGATTGCACGCCGCGAGCCACGTCGTAATGCTCCTGACCCAACACCATCGGATCGAGCTGGCGGGAAGTGGAGTCCAGCGGATCCACGGCGGGGTAAATACCCAGCGAGGCAATATCGCGGCTCAATACCACGGTCGCATCCAAGTGGGCGAAGGTGGTGGCGGGAGACGGGTCGGTCAAGTCGTCCGCCGGCACATATACGGCTTGGATCGAGGTAATAGAACCGGTTTGAGTGGAAGTAATGCGCTCTTGCAGACGGCCCATTTCTTCGGCCAGCGTCGGCTGATAACCTACGGCAGACGGCATACGGCCGAGCAGTGCGGATACTTCAGTACCGGCCAAGGTATAACGGTAGATGTTGTCCACGAAGAACAATACGTCACGACCTTTGCCGGTTTCGTCTTTTTCATCACGGAAATATTCGGCCATAGACAAACCGGTCAGGGCTACGCGCAAACGGTTGCCGGGCGGCTCGTTCATTTGACCATACACCATCGCCACTTTATCCAACACGTTGGAATCTTTCATTTCGTGGTAGAAGTCGTTACCCTCACGGGTACGCTCACCCACGCCGGCAAACACGGACAAACCGCTGTGTGCCTTGGCAATGTTGTTGATCAGCTCCATCATGTTCACGGTTTTGCCAACACCGGCACCGCCGAACAAGCCCACTTTACCGCCTTTGGCAAAGGGGCAGAGCAAATCGATCACTTTAATACCGGTTTCCAACAACTCGGTCATACTAGACAGTTCGTCAAATTTAGGTGCGAATTGGTGGATGGCACGCGTTTGATCAGAACCGATCGGGCCTTGCTCGTCTACCGGATTGCCAAGCACATCCATGATGCGACCCAAAGTGGCCTTGCCCACAGGTACGGTAATCGGTGCGCCGGTATTGTTTACCGCCAACCCTCGCTTCAGGCCGTCGGTGCTGCCCATCGCAATAGTACGAACAACGCCATCGCCGAGCTGCTGCTGCACTTCCAGCGTTAAATCGGTATCGACCAGCTTCAATGCGTCATAAATGCGCGGGATAGCGGCACGGGGAAATTCCACGTCGACGACCGCACCAATGATTTGTACGATTTTGCCTTGATCCATTTATCTATATCCTAATTTTTCAAATCTGCCTGCTTACCTAAACAGCGGCTGCACCGGCTACAATCTCTGACAATTCCGTAGTAATTGCAGCCTGACGAGATTTGTTATAAATCAAGCGCAATTCTTTAATCGCATTACTTGCATTATCCGTAGCGGCCTTCATCGCCACCATACGGGCAGACTGCTCTGAAGCCATGTTTTCGCACAAAGCCTGATAAACCACCGATTCCAAATAACGACGCACCAAATATTCCAGCACAGCAATCGGAGAAGGCTCATATTTGTATTCGCGACCGTATTCTTCGTCTTCCGAGATTTCGTTCAGCACATTATGGCCAATCGGCAGCAACATCTCGACATTCGGTTCTTGGCGCATAGTGTTGATAAATCTTGAGTACACCAAATGCACCACATCCAAACCGCCATCAGCATAGCGCTGGAAAACCTCGGTAAGTGAGCCGAGCAGCACTTCCATCTTCGGAGTATCACCCAAATTTACCGCACTGGCCACTACATTGAGCCCCGCACGGTTACAGGTAGCCAACCCCTTGCTGCCAAAGCAGACCACTTCAACTTCAATGCCCTGCTGTTGGTATTCCTGAACCTTCAATAGGAATTTTTTCAGCAAATTGGCATTCAATCCACCGCATAAGCCCTTATCGGTTGTAATCAGAATAAACCCGGCTCGCCGGATATTCTCACGACTTTCCAAAATTGGCAGCTGCTTATGTTCGGTTTCAACCTGTGCCAAATGGCTCATCACTACCCGTACTTTTTCTGCATAAGGGCGTGCTAAACGCATTCTGTCCTGCGTTTTCCGCATTTTGGAAGTCGATACCATCTGCATGGCTTTGGTAATCTTCTGTGTGTTTTGCACACTACGGATTTTAGTGAGGATTTCTTTCCCTACTGCCATTTCAGATTTTCCCCTTACGAACTTTAGGCCGAATAATTACGAGATGCTTTGAACGTGTTAATTGCATCGGTCAAAACTTGCTCGTTTTCTTCACTCATCACGCCACTCTGGTTAATTTGATCCAGCACGTCGGCATGTTGGGTACGCACATAGCCCAAGAAATCAGCTTCAAACGCCAATGCCTTAGACACAGGAATATCTTCGTACGAGCCTTTATTGATTGCCCACAAAGTCAAAGCCATCTCAGCAATGCTCATAGTGCTGAATTGTTTTTGCTTCATCAATTCAGTAACCACTTCACCATGCTGCAGCTGCTTGCGGGTTGCCTCATCCAAGTCAGAGGCAAATTGGGAGAACGCTGCCAATTCGCGGTATTGAGCCAAAGCCAAACGGATACCACCACCCAGTTTCTTGATGACCTTAGTTTGAGCCGAACCACCTACGCGTGATACCGAAATACCGGCGTTAATCGCAGGGCGGATACCGGAGTTGAACAAGTCAGTTTCCAAGAAAATCTGGCCGTCAGTAATAGAAATCACGTTAGTCGGAACGAAGGCAGATACGTCACCTGCCTGAGTCTCAATAATCGGCAACGCAGTTAGTGAACCGGTTTTGCCTTTCACTTCACCATTAGTGAGTTTTTCCACCTCAGCCACATTGATGCGAGCCGCACGTTCCAGCAAACGGCTATGTAAATAGAACACGTCGCCAGGGTAGGCTTCACGACCAGGAGGACGGCGCAGCAACAAAGAAATTTGACGATATGCCACAGCCTGTTTAGATAAATCATCATACACAATCAGGGCGTCTTCACCACGATCGCGGAAGTATTCACCCATGGTGCAACCAGAGTACGGAGCAATAAATTGCAGTGCAGCAGCTTCTGAAGCTGTAGCAGCCACCACAATGGTATGCTCCATTGCACCGTGCTCTTCCAATTTACGCACTACGTTGGCGATAGAAGAAGCTTTTTGGCCTACGGCCACATAGATGCAGATAACGCCGGTACCTTTTTGATTGACGATCGCATCCAATGCTACAGCCGTCTTACCGGTTTGACGGTCGCCGATAATCAACTCACGCTGACCACGGCCAATCGGCACCATGGAATCCACAGACTTTAAGCCAGTCTGCATAGGCTGATCCACAGACTGGCGAGCAATCACGCCAGGAGCAATTTTCTCAATCGGTGCAGTTTCTTTTGCATTGATTGGTCCTTTACCGTCAATCGGCTGCCCTAACGCATTTACTACACGACCAACCAGTTCGCGACCAACCGGCACCTCAAGAATACGACCCGTACATTTGACTTGATCGCCTTCTTTGATGTGCTCATACTCACCCAGCACAATCGCGCCGACTGAATCTCGCTCCAAGTTCATGGCCAAGCCAAACGTATTACCAGGAAACTCCAGCATCTCCCCCTGCATCACATCTGACAGCCCATGCACACGCACAATACCGTCAGTCACAGAAATCACGCCACCATAAGTGTTCGCTTCCTGTTTTGTATTCAGGTTCTCAATTTTGGATTTCAACAACTCACTGATTTCAGCAGGATTAAGCTGCATGAAACTCTCCTAATTTATCATTGCCGCATACAGGCTTTTCAATTTCCCCTGCACGGACAAGTCTAAGACTTTATCTCCAACTTCGATCTTGATACCACCAATCAGCTCAGGAACAATTTCCAGCGTAGCATCTAGCTTATGGCCAAATTTCTGCTGGCAATCACTTACCACCTTAGCAAACTGACCTTCGCTCATTGGAAAAGCGCTATAAACAATAGCTTTTTGGATATGATCTTTCGACAGCAGAAACTCTTGATATTGGGCATAAATATCTGGCAAAACCATCAACCGCCCAGCTTCCGCCAACACATACAGAAAATTCTTAAATTCTGCATATTGCGGCGCATGAATGCCATCCAACAAACCAACCAGGGTATCCGCCTTAACCGAAGCAGCGACCCCTGCATCCTCAATAAACGTAGCAAGTTTAGGTTGGCTAACAGCCCAAGCCAGCTCTTTCAGCTTTTCCAGCCAAGCTTCAGCATAACCCTTTTCAATAGCCAATTCGAACAATGCTTTCGCATACGGCCTGGCAATAGTGGCAAGTTCAGCCATAGTCTCACAGCTCCTGCTTCAGCATACCCAAAAGCTGGGCATGTTTATCGGCATTAATCTCACTGCATAGAATCTGTTCGGCACCTTTAACAGCCAGCACGGCCACTTGCTCACGCAAAACCTCACGAGCCCGATTAAACTCCTGCTCCACATCAGCCTTAGACTGCGCAGCAATACGAGCAGCCTCAACGGCAGCCTGTTTTTTTGCCTCTTCAACAATTTGAGAAGCACGCTTTTCGGCATTGGCAATAATTTCTGCCACCTGCCCGCGGCCTTCAGACATAATTTCGGCTACTTTTTTCTCAGCCTGCTCGAAATCATGTTTTCCACGTTCAGCAGCAGCCAAGCCTTCAGCTATCTTGCTGGCTCGCTCATCCAAAGCCTTAGCGATGGGTGGCCACACAAATTTTACTGTGAACCACACCAGCAGGCAGAAGACAATAATCTGTATGATTAAAGCTGAATTAATATTCACTTTACTCAACCTTCACAGTTAGGGTTAAAACAAACGTAAAAAGTTTGTGTAATCTTAACCTGCAACTGCCGGAGCAAACGGATTCACGAACGCGAACAACAGGGCAACAGCCACACCGATCAGGAACGCCGCGTCAATCAAACCGGCAATCAGGAACAACTTGGTCTGCAACGGCTCGATCAGCTCAGGCTGACGAGAAGAAGCCTCCAGATATTTTGAACCTACGAATGCAATACTGGCCGCAGCAGCCACAGCACCAAAGGCAACAATCAGGCCGCAAGTGATGGCCAATACACTATTCAAATCCATTTGAAACTCCTTACAAGTGAAAGTTAAAAATACAACTACAAAAAACTACAAACTAGTGGGAACTATGCGCCTGCCCGATATACACAAAAGCCAACGCAACAAAAATAAACGCCTGCAACACAATAACCAGAATATGGAACACCGCCCATACGAACCCAGCCAAAATATGGAAGAACGCCAATACAGGATCCACCCAAGTAACCGCTTCGCCAGGCATTGCCCAAGCACCACCGAGCATCGCAATCAGCAAGAACACAAGCTCACCGGCGTACATATTACCGAAGAGTCGCATGCCGTGGGAAATGGTTTTAGAAGAAAACTCAACCAGATTCAAGACGAAGTTGAACGGAGCCAACCAGATGCCGAACGGCGCAGCAAACAGCTCATGAATCCAGCCACCCAAGCCTTTGAGCTTGATATTGAACATGAAACAGGTAAGCAACACGCCGATAGACATACCCAAAGTAATATTCAAATCAGCAGTCGGCACCACACGCAGCAGCGCATGATGATTGCCTGTAATATGCTGCCAAATCCACGGCAGCAAATCCACCGGCAGCAAGTCCATGGTATTCATCAGCACAATCCACACAAACAGCGCCAAACCCAGCGGCGCCACTGTCTTGCGAGATTGCTCGTTATGAATCATACCCTTGCAAAGATTATCGATAAACTCAAACAGAATTTCGATTGCAGCCTGAAAGCGCCCCGGCACACCAGGCGTTACCTTGCGGGCACCATACCACATCACCAGCGAGCCGATAACAGCCAAAACCGTTGCAATAAAAAGGGAATCTAAATTGACATAGGAAAAGTCGGCAATATTTTGCAGACCCTGCCCTTTGCTCACATCCGACAAACTGGTCAAGCTTTGCAAGTGGTGCTTGATGTAGTCGGCTGCACTCATGCTTTCACTGGCCATACTTTCTAGCTTTCCAAAATATCAGTAACACCGCATGACTCACCGCAATCAACCCGACAATAAACGGAACAAATACGATTCGTTGGCGATAAAAAACAAACACCAGCGTCATCAGAACGACCGCCAGTACTATTTTTAAGCCTTCTCCAATCCAAAACGCGCCATCCCGCCACTTGGGGAAGCGCCGAAGAAACCTTAAAACCAGTACCGCCAGCATGGTCGGCAGCAGATAGCTCAAGCAGCCCAACGCCGCAGACTTAGCCGCAGCCGCGCCGGAAAACGCCCAAAAAACAGCAGCCAACACCACCGTTACCGCCAATTGGAGATAAATTGCCGCTGCCATATGACCATCTTTATCAGCTAAACAATAGCCGCGCAAATATAAGCAAAAACAGGCTTAGTGTCAAGAAAAGTGTTAATCTTTGTCAAATGAGTTCAATTTAAACACACAGCCTGCCTGCCATACCTGCGCCAACGGCTTTTCGGCTTCAGGCTACCTGAAAGCGTGAGCTTCAACGAAGTGGACCGATGTCTTGGCGCAGCCAAGACTGAGTTTCTGCGAAGCTAAAACGTCAGCTTCCATGAAGCTAAAAATGATGCCTTATCAAGGCTTGCCGCAGAGCCAAACCAGCCTGCCCGCTCCCCCGTTTATTCAGGCAAATCCACATCCAGCTGCCGCATCAGGCGGGCGAAGGTTTCCGGGCTGTCAAAATGCAACACCACTTTGCCGCGCTTGCCGTTGCCGGTTTGCACTTCCGCGCGCACGCCCAGCTTTTCCGTGAGCGCTTCATTGAGATGAAGGATGTCGGGGCTGACGGTTTTCGGCTTTTTCTCCTGCTGCGCCTGTTGCGCCAGCTGGCTGCGCCGCTCCACTTCGCGCACCGACCAGCCGTTTTTCACCGCCTTTTGCGCCAGCGCCAGCTGCTCCATCACCGGCAACGGCAGTAGCGCGCGCGCGTGCCCCATTTCCAGCTGGCGCAGAAACAGCATTTCCTGCACCGGCTCGGGCAGAGCCAACAGGCGCAGGCTGTTCGATACCGCGCTGCGGCTGCGCCCCACGGCCTGAGCCACGGTTTCGTGCGTGAGGCCGAACTCGTCCACCAGCCGCCGCAAGCCCTGTGCCTCTTCAATCGGGTTGAGGTTTTCGCGCTGGATGTTTTCAATCAAGCCCATGGCCAGCGCGGCTTCGTCACCGATGCTTTTGATCACCACGGGGATTTCGGCCAAACCGGCCAGCTGGCTGGCACGCCAGCGGCGTTCGCCGGCAATCAGCTCGTATTGCGAGAGGCCGTGTTCGCGCACAATCACGGGCTGGATCACGCCCTGCGCCTTAATCGAATCGGCCAGCTCTTGCAGGCTTTCGTCGTCCATTTGCGAGCGCGGCTGGTAGCGGCCGGGCTTGATGTCGCGCACCGGCACGCTGGTGAGCCGGTCGCCGCTGCTGTCACCGATGGCGCCGGCCAGCAGTGAATCCAAGCCCCGACCGCCGAGGCCGCTTTTGGGTTTTGCCATATTGTTGTTTCCTAATCCGTTTTATTTTTCAGGTAGCCTCAAGCCAGGGGGAGGCTACCTGAAAACGTGCGCTTCAACGAAGCCAAAACAGCGTATTCAAATCGCGCCTATTCTAACACAGCGCCGCGCCGGCCCCCCGCCGCTAAAAATCGCCCCACAGCGCCTGCATTGCCGCCAGCGCCGCCAGCGCCGCCGTTTCCGTGCGCAACACGCGCGCGCCGAGCCGCACCGGCTGAAAGCCGTGCGAACGCGCCAGCGCTTCCTCCTCCGCAGTCAAACCGCCTTCCGGCCCAATCAGCAGCACCGCGTTTTGCACTTTCGGCAGGCTGCGCAGCGGCACGCCGTCGTGCGGGCTCAGCAGCAAGCGCGCGCCCGCTTCCACCGGCAAAGCCGCCAGCGCCTGCGCCAAATCGGCAATCGGCGCCACTTGCGGCACTTGGTTGCGCCCGCATTGTTCGCAGGCCGAAATGGCGATATCCTGCCAGCGCCGCACTTTTTTCTCCGCCCGCTCGCCCGGCAGGCGCACATTGGAACGCGCAGACAACACCGGCACAATCCGCCCCACGCCCAATTCCGTGCTCTTCTGCACGGCAAAATCCATCTTTTCCGAAGCCGACACCGCCTGCATCAGCACCACCTGAAGCGGCGATTCGCGCGATTCCGCCAGCAGCTTATCCACCCGCGCCAGCGCCTGCCTGCGCCCGATTTCCAGCAACACCGCCTGCACCGCCCCGCCCCGCCCGTCGAACAGCACCAACGGCGCGCCCGCCTGCAAACGCAGCACCTGGATATGCCGGCAGACATTTTCAGGTAGCCTCAGCACCCCGCCCTCGGCAAAAGTTTGCGCAACATAAAAACGCGGCATTTGTTGTTTACCCCGAAAAATGGTTAATATCCCGTTTCTATTTCTATCAGAAAACCCATTGGGAAGGAAAGATTTTGCTAACCCGTTTGACGGAACTGGTGCGCGAAGTAGCGCAAACCGCCGTGATGCCGCGCTTTCTCAACGCCGCCGTCAGCACCAAAAGCGACGGCAGCCGCCTCACCGAGGCCGACCTGCACGCCCAAGCCCTGTTTGCCGAACGCCTGCCGCAGCTCATCGCCTGCCCGATGCTCGGCGAAGAAATGAGCGCCGACGAGCAGCTCGCCATGTGGCGGCGGCATGCCCAGAGCGGGCTGTGGGTGGTCGACCCCATCGACGGCACCAACAATTTCATCAACGGCCTGCCGCATTTCGCCCTCTCCGTGGCCTATGTTCGGCACGGCCGCAGCCGGCTGGGCGCAATATTCCACCCCATGATGCGGGAAATGTTTGCCGCCGAACACGGGCGCGGCGCCAGCCTCAACGGCCAAAACCTGCCGCTGCGCCACGCGCCCAAGCGGCTGAAAGAAGCCATCGCCGGCGTAGAAGTGAAATACCTGCGCTCCGGCAAACTCGCCAGCCGCATGCAAACCCTCCACCCCTTCGGCTCGCAGCGCAGCATGGGCGCCAGCACGCTCGACTGGTGCTACCTGGCCGCCGGCCGCTACGACCTTTATCTCCACGGCGGGCAGAAACTGTGGGACTACGCCGCCGGCGCCCTGATTTACGAAGAAGCCGGCGGCCGACTCGCCACGCTGGAAGGCGACAGCTTCTGGAGCGGCGAGCACGTGTTCAAACGCTCCGTGATTGCCGGATTGCAGCCCGACCTGTTCGAGCGCTGGCTGGCTTGGATTCGCGCCAACCAGTAAGCATGGAGGCTACCTGGAAATAAAGGCTACCTGAAAAACCCGCCCATTTTTAGCTTCGCTGGCGCCGACACTTTAGCTTCGCAGAAATTCAGCCTTGGCTGCGCCAAGACATCGGCCCACTTCGTTGAAACTCACGCTTTCAGGTAGCCTCATCCGCCATCACGGCTGCTGCGCCGCATTCATCAGCTCCTGCCAGCGCATCATCATCTGCTCCATCTGCGCCGTGTCCACCACCCCCAGCGTCACAAACAACACCCACAGCAGCCCCGCCACCACAAACAGCACGCAGAAACTCAGCACATAGCCCAGCAACACCTGCCACACCCGCACCCCGCCCAGCCGAGCAAAGCCGATTATCGTGGCCACCGTGCCCCACATCGACCAAATATTGCCCAGCAGCGCCAAATGCGGCACATACACCACCAGCAGCAGCGGCACCGCCAGCACCTCCGACACCAGCACAAAGCCCCACAGCCACACCCGACGGCCCGACATCGCGCCCAACAGCTTGTCCATCACCGTGCTGAACACCGGCCACTTCACCAGCTGCAGGCAAAACATCAGCGCCATCAAGCCGTATTGCCCGCTCACCAGCGGCGTCATCATCGCCGTGTTCACTGCCGCCACCACCACCAGCGCGCCCAGCATATCGTGCAGCGGATACACATATTCATCGGCGGGGCGCAATTGCAGCCGCATCAGGTTGGCGGCGTCGGAAATCAATCGGTACATGACAGGCGGCTCGGAGCAACAAAAGGCCGCATTATAGCCAAAGCCCCGTGTTCTTCCTACGGCGCAGGCAGCGACCGGAGGCTACCTGAAATTTGGCAAGCTGCCGGAAATTCCGTGCCGGATAAGCAGGCAGCCCATCATCCCCATTTCCATCCGCGCACACTTTTTCAGGTAGCCTGTCCGCCGAGGCTACCTGAAAACCCCAGCGCCTCCCAAACAGCCAAACATTTTTATAGTAAACCAACTTTAACTTTCGCTACGGCGTTAGCTCGCCTTGCCGTAATCCTGTACTGCCTGCGGCTCGCTGCCTGGTATCGAAAGCCAATTTGGTTCGCTATAGCTTCGCAGAAACTCAGCCTTGGCTGCGCCAAGACATCGGTCTACTTCGTTGAAGCTCGCGCTTTCAGGTAGCCTCATCCGCCCCGCGCGAAAGCCCCGTTTGAGCAAGACGCAAGCCAAACAAGCATTCCCCCCGCCCCGCCCTTGCGGTAAACTGGCGCCCGTTTTATCCACAGGTATAGAAAAGCATGAACCTTCTCGGAGCCCTGGCCAGAATCGGCAGCATGACCATGCTCTCGCGCGTGCTCGGCTTTGTGCGCGATGCAGTGTTGGCGCGGATTTTCGGCGCGGGCATCGCCATGGACGCCTTCGTGGTGGCCTTCCGCCTGCCCAACCTGCTACGCCGCATTTTTGCCGAGGGCGCGTTTTCGCAGGCTTTCGTACCGATTTTGGCGGAATACCGGCAGAAGAAATCGCCCGCGGAAACGCAGCGTTTTGTGCAACACGTGGCCGGGATGCTGATGTTTGCGCTGCTCATCGTTACCGCCATTGGCGTGCTGGCAGCGCCAGCGGTGATTTGGGCCACGGCCAGCGGCTGGGGCGGCAAGCCGGAAAAGTTTGTGCTGGCTTCGCAGCTTCTGCGGATTATTTTCCCGTATATCCTGCTGATTTCGCTGTCGTCTTTGGTGGGCAGCATTTTGAACACCTACGGCAAGTTTTCCGTGCCGGCCTTCACGCCGGTGCTGCTCAATGTGTCGCTAATTGGCTTTGCGCTCTTGGGGGCGCCGCATTTCGAAGAGCCGGTGATGGCGCTGGGCTGGGGCGTGTTTTGCGGCGGGGTGCTGCAATTGGTGTTCCAGCTGCCGTGGCTGTTTAAGCTGGGCTTTTTCCAGCTGCCGAAGCTGCATTTCGGCGACCCGGCGGTAAACCGCGTGATCAGGCAGATGGCGCCGGCAATTTTGGGCACCTCGGTGGCGCAGGTGTCGTTGGTGATCAACACCAATATCGCGTCTTACCTGCAAAGCGGCAGCGTGTCGTGGATGTATTTTGCCGACCGGCTGATGGAGCTGCCCACGGGCGTGCTGGGTGTGGCGCTGGGCACGATCCTGCTACCGGGGCTTTCCAAACACGCGGCCACGGGCGATCAACGCGAGTTTTCGGCGCTGCTGGATTGGGGCCTGCGCTTGTGCCTGCTGCTCACGGCGCCGGCGGCGGTGGGCATGGCGGTACTGGCCTTCCCGCTGGTGGCCACGCTGTTTATGTATAACAAAATCGGCGTGCACGATGCGCTGATGACGCAGCAGGCGCTGATTGCTTATGCGGTGGGGCTCTTGGGGATGATTTTGATCAAGGTGCTGGCGCCGGGGTTCTACGCGCAGAAAAACATCAAAACGCCGGTGAAGGTGGCGATTGTGACCTTGATTTGCACGCAGCTGATGAACCTGATGTTTGTGTGGAAGCTGCATCATGCGGGGCTGGCGCTCTCCATCAGCCTGGGGGCGTGCATCAATGCGGCGTTTTTGTATACACTGCTGCGGGTGAAGGAGATGTATCAGCCCAAGGCGGGCTGGCGCAAGTTTTTGCTGAAGCTGGCGGTGGCGCTAGCGGTGATGGGCGGCGGGCTGCTGGCGGCGCAGCATTATGCGGCGCTGGAATGGGTGCAGGTGGGCGGACTGCGGCGCACGGTGCAGCTGTTTGCGCTAATCGGCTTCGGCATGGTGCTGTATTTTTCCACGTTGGGGCTGCTGGGCTTCCGGCCGCGCGATTTTAAGCGGCGGGAGGTGTAGCGCTTTGGTTTTCAGGTAGCCTCTTTAGCCTGGCAGCAGGCTACCTGAAAAATATCCACGATAAAAAAACCATCAGCCGGCAAGCCCGTTTGCTTGCCGGCTGATGGTTTGGCCTGAAGAATGCTTAATCTTCCTCGTCTTCTGCCAAGGCGGGCTGCGCTTCCTGGTTGCGGCCGATCAGCCACAACACGCCGCCCACCACCACAAAGGCAATCTTAATGCCCCAGGCGATGCCGTCGCCCCAATTAATGGTTGATGAAGCTGCGGGATTTTACACAAAGCATACATTTTTTCAAGCAATCGGCGGAAATGGTATGATTACGCCTTCCCGCAAACCCATCCCAAAGGAAACCCCATGCCCCTACTCGACAGCTTCACCGTAGACCACACCAAAATGCACGCCCCCGCCGTGCGCGTGGCCAAAAACATGCGCACCCCCAAAGGCGACGACATCACCGTGTTCGACCTGCGCTTCTGCGTGCCCAACCAAGAAATCCTGCCAGAAAAAGGCATCCACACGCTGGAACACCTATTTGCCGGCTTCATGCGCAATCATCTGAACGGCGCAAATGTGGAAATCATCGACATCTCCCCCATGGGCTGCCGCACCGGCTTCTACATGAGCGTGATCGGCACCCCCAGCGAAGAAGCCGTGGCCGCCGCCTGGCAGGCCGCCATGCAGGATATTTTAAACGTGCAAAGCCAGAGCCAAATCCCCGAGCTGAACGAATACCAATGCGGCACCTACCGCATGCACTCCCTCGAAGAAGCCCAAGACATCGCCCGCCATATCCTCTCCCGCAAAATCGGCATCAACAAAAACGCCGAGCTTGCCCTGAGCGAAGACATCCTCGGCAAACTCTAAGCCCCAAACCAAAAGGCTACCTGAAAACCATTTTTCAGGTAGCCTCTATCGCCCGCCACACCAAATATTTGACACGAGCTATGCAAACTTTCTCCCTCAACGGCCACGAACACATCGCCCTGTGCGACCTGCTCAAACTCACCGGCCTGGCCGATAGCGGCGGCCAAGCCAAAGCCTGGATCGCCGAAGGCCGCATCCGCCGCAACGGCACGCCCGAAACCCGCAAAACCGCCAAAATCCGCGCCGGCGAAATCATCGAGCTGGACGATGGCAGCGCGATTGAAGTACAGGAATAAAACCGCCGGATACCGCAGCAAATGAAAAGGCTACCTGAAATTCAGGTAGCCTTTATCGCAGGCAATCCGCTAATCAATCAAACGATTCCTGAGGATTGCAAGCCAATCATTCCCGCGAAGCCTCGTCTGCTGCCGGAGAATCCTCCGCATCCTCCGTTTCCGCCTCTTCCTGCGCGGCCTCTTCGGCTTCGATCAGCACGGAGGGCGGCGGGGTAGCAGCCGCTGCGGCGGCTTCGCGCGCCTGTTTGTAGGCCAGGGCGGCTTCGCGGTCGCGTTTGTTCACACGGCGCATCATCAGATAGTTGCCCACAATCACCAGCGTGCCGATGATGGCGATCAGCAGGGTGGCGAGCACGTTCATCTGCGGGTTCACGCCGCGTTTCACTTTGGCGAAAATCAGCTGCGGCAGGGTGGTGTATTCGGGGCCGCTGAGGAAGGAGGTGATCACCAAATCGTCCATGGAAAGGGTCATGGCCAGCAGGAAGCCGGAGGCGATGGCGGGGGCGATCAGCGGCAGGGTGATCACCCAGAAAACCTTCCACGGCTTGGCGCCCAAATCCTGCGCGGCTTCTTCCAGCGATTGGTCGAGCTCGTTTAAGCGGGTGCGGATCACCACGGTTACATAGGCCATGCACAGCGTGGCGTGGCCGAGCCAGATGGTGAACCAGCCGCGCTCGAATTGCAGCCAGCTGAAGCTGGAGCCGCGCAGCAGCGCCTGCACCTGCAAAATCAGCATCACCAGCGAAATACCGGTGATGATGTCGGGCATCACCATCGGGGCAGACACCATGCCGGTGAAGAGCGTGCTGCCGCGAAAGCGCTTGATGCGCGCCAGCGCGTAGGCGGCCATGGTGCCGAGCACCACGGCGGCGGCGGCGGAAATCAGGGCGATGCGGATGGAAAGCCAGGTGGCTTCCAGGATTTCGCTGTTGTTCAGCAGCGCGCCGTACCATTTGGTGGAGAAGCCACCCCACACGGTAACCAGCTCAGAGCGGTTGAAGGAGTACACCACCAACACCACGAGCGGAATATAGAGGAAGCCCAGGCCCAGCAGCAGGCAGCCGCGCAAAAACCAGGCAGACCATGAAGATTTTCTAGCCACGGCGTGCTCCTTCCAGTTGTTTGGTTTCGTGGCGGTGGAACAGGCCGATGGGCACCACCAAAAGCAACACCATCACCACGGCCATGGCCGAAGCCAGCGGCCAGTCGTTTTGCGTGAAGAAGGCCTGCCACAGGGCTTTGCCGATCATCAAATGCTCGGGCCCGCCCACCAAATCGGGAATCACGAATTCGCCCACCGCCGGAATAAACACCAGCATCGAGCCGGCGATGATGCCGCTTTTGGAGAGCGGCAGAGTGATGGAGAAAAACGATTTTACCGGCCCCGCGCCCAAATCGGCCGAGGCTTCGAGCAGGCGGCCGTCCAGCTTCAAGAGCTGGGTGTAGAGCGGCAGCACCATGAAGGGCAGGTAGGTATAGACCATCACGATATTGAGCGAAAAGCTGTTGTAAAACATATCCAGAGGCTCGTTAATCCAGCCCCAGCGCAGGAGCAGGTTGTTGATGATGCCGTTTTGCGACAGCAGCCCCATCCAGGCATACACGCGCAAGAGCAGCGAAGTCCAAAACGGCAGCATGATGGCCAAGAGCAGCGGGTTGCGCCATTTTTCACGGCTGCGCGAGATGGCGTAGGCGATGGGGTAGCCGGCCAAGAGACAGATCAGCGTGGTGGTGAGCGCGGTTTTGATGGAGAGCAGGTAGATGTGCACATACAGGTTGCTGCCGGATTTATCGGCAAAGGGGTTGAGCCCGAGCCACAGCGACGACCAGAAATTGTCGAAAATGCCGGTGTAGTTCAGGTAGCTCAGGGAAATGTTCACACGGCCGGCCGCCTCGTCCACGGTGTAGAGCGGGGTGTAGGGCGGAATCGACGTGGCCTGCTCGGCCAGGCTGATTTTCAGCACGAAGAAGAAGGGGATCAGAAACAAAACCAGCAGCCACAGGTAGGGAACGGCAATCACCCATCCCTGCCCCGGCCGCAGCCTGTCTTTCAACGCCTGCCATTTCATTTTTCAGGTAGCCTCTTTCATATTCGGCTGCCGGCAAATTTGCCTGCTGCAGCCATGCTTGTATTTTTCAGGTAGCCTTTAGCGGGTGAGCGGCACGGGCTGGTTGGCCGGCCAGCTCAGATACACGGTTTCGTCCCATGTGGGCGGCTCGAGGTTGGCCAGATACCAGTAAGACGACAACACTTGGCTTTTCACCATGCGCCCGCTGGGCAGCTGCACATGATAGATGCCGAAGCTGCCCAAATAGGCGATTTCCTTCACTGTACCGATGGTCCAGTTGTGCTCGCCCAGGTTGGCGGGCTTTTCTTTGTGCATATTGATGTCTTCGGGGCGGATGCTCACCCACATGGTTTGCTCTTCCGGCCCGGCCACGCTGTGGTCGATGAGGATATTCTGCGCCAGCTCAGGGCAGTCGATTTCGGCGTGGTCGGCTTCGTCGGCCACCAGCTGGCCTTCGAAAATGTTGGTTTCGCCGATAAATTCGGCGGTGAAGCGGCTGTTGGGGAAGTCGTACACTTCGCGCGGGGTGCCCACCTGTTGCAGATGCCCTTCCGACATGATGGCGATGCGGGTGGCCATGGTCATGGCTTCTTCCTGGTCGTGCGTTACCATGATGCAGGTTACGCCCACTTTCTCTAGCGTATTCACCAATTCGAGCTGGGTTTGCTGGCGCAGGTTTTTATCCAGCGCGCCCAAGGGCTCGTCTAGGAGCAGGAGTTTGGGCTGCTTGGCCAGGGCGCGCGCCAAAGCGATGCGCTGCTGCTGGCCGCCGGAGAGCTGGTGCGGCTTGCGCTTGGCGTATTTGCTCATCTGCACCAGGCGCAGCATTTCTTCCACGCGCTCGGCAATCTGGTCTTTGGGCATTTTGTCCTGCTTCAGGCCGAAGGCGATATTTTGCTCTACGGTCATGTGCGGAAACAGGGCGTAGCTTTGAAACATCATATTGATGGGGCGGTCGTACGGCGGCAGGCGGGTGATGTCTTGGCCGTCCAAAATAATCTTGCCCTGATCGGGGGTTTCCATGCCGGCGAGCATGCGCAGCAGGGTGGATTTGCCCGAGCCGGAGCTGCCCAAGAGGGCGAAGATTTCGTGGCGGTCGATATCCAAATCGATATGGTCCACCGCATAGTTTTCGCCGTAGGTTTTCACCACGTCTTTAATTTGCAGGTAGGGCTTGGTTTGGGGGGGCGTGTATTTTTCAGACATGGGCGAAAAGCTCCGCATCGGTGCCTGCCGTTTGGTGTGGCGGCGGGCAGGGTTCAAGTTTAAAGCCGGTTGGATTCAAACACGCGGCGCGGCGGCGACGCCATGCCTTTTCAATCAACCGGCTATACGACAATATTTTGTGAGGCGTGATTGTAGGATAGCAGGCAGGCGGGGGCAACGAAAAAAAACGTCAGGCCGCATTTTTACCTAGCATGAGACCTTGGCAAAACCTCAGATTTGAGCGCAGTTCAAAGCGATAGCATCGCGGAATGCACAGACATAACATATAGTTAGGCAAGCATTCGAGAAGCGCATCGCGAAGAAATGCGCCAAAGATGAGGATTTTGCCAATGTCTCAACTTAACAGATAAGTGTTGCCCGCAGGCAATTTTCTTGCCAGCACAAGAGGCTACCTGAAAACAGTTTGCCAGATTTTAGCTTTGCTGAAGCCGATGCTTTTCAGGTAGCCTCACACATAGCGCATCACATATTTCAACCAGCGTATCAGCGCCGCCACCAGCAGGCCGATCAGTGCACCGACCAAAGCCTGCCGCCAGCCGAAGCCGATCAACAGCGCGCACACCAGGCCGCCCACCGCGCCACAAAGGTATTGATCACGCCGCTTGAAACCGAAGACGGGCTCCGGGTCGGCCAAATCTTCTTCGATAAACCAAAGCGCCAGCAGCGTGCCGATGCCCAGACCGACGCCGATCACGGACGGCCAGGGCGCAGCGGTGCGGCCGAGCAGCTTGTCTAAAATCAAGCCGCCGGCATACAGCAACCCGCACAGCGCGGCAAACGCCAACACAAACACACGGCCGGCCGCCTCGCTGCCGCCGAACCAATCCCAAAAGCGGTGGCTGAATTTACCGAAGAATTTCATGCTGCTGCCCTCTGTTTGGATGCGGTGAAAGGCTACCTGAAAGCGTGAGCTTCAACGAAGTGGACCGATGTCTTGGCGCAGCCAAGGCTGAGTTTCTACAAAGTAAAACCGATACCTTGCGGAGCCAGGCGGAATTTTTGCGAAGCTAAAAACGAGGCGGGCTGCTTTTGGCCGGCTTCATCCGCCCGATATTTTTCAGGTAGCCTGCAACCGGCTTCGAGGCTACCTGAAAAATTTACCGCCATTCGGCCAATGCGGGCGGGCGTATCAACGCAGTTTCTGCAAAAACGGATTAAACGCGATTTCCCACAAAAAGCCGTCGGGGTCGGCGAGATAGCCGCTGTATCCGCCCCAAAACACTTTCTGTGGGGCTTTGATAATGTTCGCATTTTTGGCGGCAAACCCGGCAAACAGCGCGTCCACTTCGGCTTCGCTGGCCACATTGTGCGCCAAGGCAAAACGCGGGAAGCCGCTGCCCTGCGCCGGCACCTGCGCGTCTTGCGCCAAGGCTTCCCGGCCGAACAGGGCGAGCAGCAGCGCGCCGCCTGTTTGGAAAAACGCGATGTTTTCGTTGCTCTGTTCCGTTTCCTGCCAGCCGAACACGTCGCGGTAGAAGCGGCGCGATTCGGCCAGGTCGGCCACGCCGAGCGTGATGTAGTTGATGTGTTGCTGCATATCCATTTCCTTTAATTTGGAGGCTTTGAGGCTACCTGCAAACCTAAGCCGCAACAAAGGTATTTTGCCAACCTACAAAATGCAGGCTGCTTTTATATTTTCAGACGGCCTTTGGCGGCAGGTATTTCCCCGCTTCGCGCAGGCTCAGTTTGGCCATTTCGTGCCCGTGGCGGCCGATAAAGCCTTGCACCCATGCAGGGTTGGTTTTGCTGTAATCGCGCAATGCCCAGCCGATGGCTTTGTTGATGAAAAATTCTTTCTGCCCCAGATTGTTGCAGATGCTTTTTTCCAGCAGCGCGGTGTCGGTGTGTTGTTTGCGGAGCAGTTGGTGGTCGATGGCGACGCGGCGCAGCCAGATGTTGTCGTCCGTGCTCCATGCCAACAGAACGGCATTGACTTCGGGGTGGTGCAGGGCAATGCCGCCGACAATGCGGTCGAGTACGTCCGAGCTGTCCCACCATGATTTTTCGGTAATCAGCGTCTGCAAACGCGGGATGTCCTGCGGGGTCAGGTATTGCTGCATTTTTTTCAGGTATTCGAGCGCGGCGTATTGCAGTTCGCGGTGCGGGTCGTCCCAGCAGCGGCGCACGAAATCCCAATCGGGCGGCTGTTTGGCGGCCTCTTTGAAAAACGGGCGGCACAGGCGGGCAAGCTCGGGTTTGCCGATGCCCAAATAGGCAAAGCGGTGTTTCATGTAGGCCTGCATCGGCGTGGCGCGTTCGGGGTCGGCGTGTTGTTGCAGGACGGCAAGCAGGGCGGGGTAATCCATAGGATTTCCTTGTCTTGGGAACGGGCGGGGTTGGGGCGGTTTGAGGGGTTTTGATGTTGGATGCAGGCTGCTTTATAAGGTTTCAGACGGCCTTCCAGACGGCATTCAGGCTACCTGAAACCTCACCCCGCGCCGCCCTGTTTCGCCTCCAACGCTTCCCACCGTTCCAATTTCTCCAACAGCAGCATTTCAATCTCTTCCGCCCGCGCTTGCAGGCTGCCTGCCTTTTCATAATCCTTAAAGATTTCCGGGTCGGAAAGCTGCGCGTTCAAATCCGCCTGTTCGGCTTCCAGCGCGGCGATTTCGTCGGGCAGGGCGGCGAGTTCGCGCTGTTCTTTGTACGACAGTTTCACGCTGCGGTTGGCTTTGGTTTTTTCTTTTTCAGGCAGCCTTTCGGGCTTGGCGGCGGGGGCGGAGGCAGCCTGCACTTTCTCTTCGCGCGCCTTCGCGTCGATGTAGTCCTGATAGCCGCCGATGTATTCTTTCAGGCTGCCGTTTCCTTCAAATACAATGGATTGCGTAATCACATTGTCCAAAAACATACGGTCGTGGCTGACGAGGAACACCGTGCCGGCGTAATCGCGCAGCAGTTCTTCCAACAGCTCCTGCGTGTCGATGTCCAAATCGTTGGTCGGCTCGTCCAGCACCAGAATGTTGGCGGGGCGGGTGAACAGTTTGGCCAGCAGCAGACGGTTGCGCTCGCCGCCGGAGAGCGACGACACAGGGCTTTGCGCGCGGGCGGGGTGGAACAAAAAGTCTTCCAAATAGCCCATCACATGCCGCTTTTTGCCGCCGATTTCCACATAATCGTTGCCCTGTCCGAGCGTGTAGAACACCGTGTCGTTTTCGTTCAGCGCGCTGCGGAACTGGTCGAAATACGCCACTTCCTGCTTGCTGCCGAGGCGGATTTTGCCGCCGGTAGGCGCGAGTTCGCCCAAAATCAGCTTTAAAAACGTGGTTTTGCCGATGCCGTTCGCGCCGATGAGTCCAATCTTGTCGCCGCGCTGAATCACGGCGGAAAAATCGTTCATAATCATCTTGTTGCCATACGCAAACGAAGCGTGTTCCAGTTCGGCGACGATTTTGCCGCTTTTCTCGCCCGAATCCAGCTTAAACGATACCTGCCCCTGCCGTTCGCGCCGCGCCGCACGCTGTTTCCGCAATTCTTCCAAACGCTTAACCCGCCCTTCGTTGCGTGTGCGCCGCGCCTCGATGCCCTTGCGAATCCACGCCTCTTCCTGCGCGTGGAATTTGTCGAACAGGCGGTTGTGCTCGGCTTCCACGGCCAGTTCCTGCGCCTTTTTCTCGCTGTATTTGGCGAAACTGCCGTCATACGAACGCAGCACGCCCCTGTCCAATTCCACAATGCGGGTGGCGATATTGTCCAAAAAACGGCGGTCGTGGGTGATGACGATGAGGCTACCTGAAAAGTTTTTCAGCAGGTTTTCCAGCCACAAAATCGCGTCAATATCCAAATGGTTGGTCGGCTCGTCCAGCAGCAGGATGTCGGGCTTCTGCACCCACGCCTGCGCCAGCGCGACGCGTTTTTTCTGCCCGCCGGACAAATTGTCGATTTTCTCGTTTTCAGGCAGCCCCAGCTCGCTCACGGTTTGGCTGATGAGCGCGTCGAACTGCCAGCCGTCTTGTGCTTCGATTTGGTTTTGCAGCTCATTCAACTCTTTGATTAAATTATCGTCCTGCCCGTTTTCCAGCGCGCGGCCGATTTCGTGGTAACGCCGCAGCACGTCGCGCAGGCTGCCCAGCCCTTCGGACACAATATCGAACACACTGGCCGCGCCGTCAAAAAAGCTCTCCTGCGGCACATACACGGTTTTCAGCCCGTTTTGCAGGATGAGCTGGCCGTCATCAGGCTTCTGCACGCCCGCCAAAATTTTCAGCAGGCTGGATTTGCCCGCGCCGTTGCGCCCGATGAGCCCGACTTTTTCGCCGGCTGCAAGTTGGAAGGAGGCTTTGTCGAGCAGCGGCACATGGCCGACGGCGAAGGAAAGGTTTTCGGCTTGGAGGATGGTCATGGGATTCCTTGTGTTTGGTGGTTTCAGGCTACCTGAAAATATCTATGCCCATTCGGGGAAATGCCGTTGCAGCTGCTCGGGCGTTAGGCAGGGCGCGGTCAGGCTTTCGTCTTCATCGCAGACGACGGCAATAAAATCGGGCGGCACGATGTTTTGCCGCAGCAAATCATGCGTGGCGCGGCGGCAGGCGCGGGGGAAGCATCGGCAGAAGCGGCCGTATAAACCGTCCCAATCGGCTTCTTGGCGCACGCAGCCTGCACGCTTTGCGCTGCCGCATGGCCCGCCGCGCCGCCGTCAAACATGTATTCCGCCAAATCCGCGCCCGACCAGCGCAGCGACTGCTCCAATTCGGCACGGCTTTCGGCATAGCCGTATTCCTGCCGATATTGCTCCGCCACGCGCGCGAGCAGCTCTTCCGTGCCGACCGACAGCGAGGGGAAATAGAGGTTGGCGTTGTCGCAATAGAAATTGTGGAAAATGGCGGCGTACACGGTTTCGCGCGGGTGCTGCCTGCGGATGCTGTGCACGGTATCCATGATGATTTGATAAGCGGTGTTTTCGATATGCTGCCAATCGGGTTGCGGCATGGGGTGTCCTTTCAGGCTACCTGAAAAGCGGCAACCCGCTTCCGCGGCCACGATTCCGTGGCCCAAACGCGTTCCAATTCTTCGGCGAAACCGTGTTGCGCGGCGTGAGCACGCAGTTGTTGTAGCCAGGTTTGCGGGGCGGTGTCGGCGGCGGCGCGGGTGAAGTATGCCAGGTCTGGCCGCGTGTCGAAGACGTGGACGATGTGCTGGCTGACGGCGTTTAGGGCTTTCGGGTTGCCGCCGGTTTGGCGGGCGGTTTTTTCGTATTGCGACAGGGTGGCGGCCTGTATGCTTTCGCGTTCGGCGGCGGTTTCGCGACTGGGGCGGGCGGTGGCGGCCTGAATCACAATCAGCGGCGGCAGTTGCCCTTCGGCGAGGGCGGCGGCAAGGCGCAGGTGTCCGTCTAAAATCAGCCAGCGGTCGGACAGGGCGGTAATTTCGTATGCCAACACGGGCGGCAGTTGGTGCTGCCGTGCGCGTTTGCGCCAGTATTTTAACCTGCCATCTTCGGCATGGTGGGTTTTCAGGGCGATGAAGCGTTCGGATTCGGAGAAAAAATCGTTGTCCAACGCGTCGAAGCGGCTACCTGAAAACAGCCATTGGCGGTAGTTCTCGCTGGTTTCAGGCTGCCCTAGGGCGGTGTCGTGCCAGCATTCGCCCCATTGCGGCGGCAGGGTTTGGGCGGGGCGGTGGCGGAAGTGCCATTCGCCGATGCCGAGCAGCCCTGCATTGTGCTCGGCGAGTTGTGCGATGAAATATTTGCCCCACAACAGGCCTTGTTCTGCGGCACTTTGGCGGGCGATGTGTTCGTTGATGCGGCTGCATATGTGCCCTATGGGCTGGTATGCCTGCCAGCTTTCGGCGTAGCTGCGGACGAGGTAAACGTCGTATAAATCGTGGCTGTGGAACGACCAGAATACGGGCTCGCCGCGGCAGGTGAGGCTGAGGCTGATGCCGTCGGGGCTGTGGAGTTTCAGGCTGCCTTGCGGCTGCGCGGTGATGCTCAGGGCAAGGCCGTCGGGGTGGGGCTCGGAGCGGCCGCTGTATTGCGCCAATGCGGTGTCGAGCGATTGGTAGTGCATGAGGTTCCTTTTGCAACTGCGGTTGTTTTTTCAGGTAGCCTTCAACTGAAAGGCTACCTGAAAGTCAGGTTTTAATGCAGACCAAGCTGCAACTTTTCAGGCTACCTGAAAATTATCCAAGAATGCCACGTATTCCTCACGCAGGGGCAAATCGAAATTGCGCGTAATGATGCGGCGGGTGGTTTCTGTGGTTTCACCTGTTTGCGGGTTAAAACCCTGTTTGGCAACGGTTTGCCAATATATGCCGAAGCCGCGCTTCTGCCAGGCGGGCAGGTCGTTGAAGTTGATGCTGTGCTCAAACAAAAAATCGTGTTTCTGCTGGCGCGAGAGATGGGCGAGCTTTTCGGCAGCGGCATTGGGCGATATGCCGTGTTTGCGTTGCAGCCAGTAGCAATGGGCATTGAGGGCGTTGCGGTGCGCGTCTTCTTGGCGCCAGGCGAAGTAGTCCCGCACCAATCCCCAATTTGGCAACACGCAAACGCGTGCATCGAAGGTGGCACGGGAGCCTTGTGCGAGAGAAAAGTGCGCGCTGGCTTCGGCGGCGAGCGTGGTGATGATTTTGCGGACTTTACGCTTGAAAGTGTACTCGTCGTGTTGAAACAGCAGGGAGATTTCGTCGCTTTGAGAAAAGCCATACGCGATGTTGAATCCGCAATCGAGCAGGGCGGCAGTCGTGTCGGCCATACGGTCACGGAAGCGGATATCGAACAGGGCTTCAAACTGCCAGATTTCTTTGGTGAGGCGAGTGAAACCGCGCCCGTCGAGGCGGACAACGATGTGGTTTTGTTCGGGAATGCAGAAATCGTAGGCGGTTTCGTATTGGCGCATTCGGGCGTCTAAGTCGTCAAATCTCATGGTTTTCCTTTGGGATAAGTTGGCAGTTGAAGCCGCCGTTCGGGTTGATTTGAACCCGATAAATTTCGGCAAACCCTTCCTCGTATTGCGGCGATTGCAGTTTTTTGAAGGTGGCGCGTACGCCGACCTCGGGAATATTGGCTTTGCCTGTACGCTGTGCATTACGTGCGAGGGCAGCATTCAAATCGCTGTCGAAATAGTAGGCAACAATTTGAAAACGGGCGGCTTGGGCGGGAACAATATAGCGGGCTCTGTCTTCAACGGTGGGATTGGTATTATCAATAACAAGCTTTTGCTTGGCCTGCAAACAGGCATTGAACAGGATTTGCTCGCGATGCCGGGTTTGGAGCATGTCGAGATTCAAGCGGATATGGCTATCGGCAAAGTGTTGTTTGTAGAAAGTGGATTTGCCGGAGGCTTGTGCACCGATAAATAAGATGAGCTGCATATTTTAATGTTTCGTATGTTGTGGCTTGGCCGAATCTGCTTTTTATTTTTCAGGTAGCCTTCCGGCCTGATTTGCGGATTTTCAATTTATGCGGTTTGGCCGCTTTGGGCATCGGCGGCGGTGGAGGATAAAACAGGTGGTATGCGCCGCGCACGCACAAGAATAACAATGCTGCCGCCAGCAGCAGCCCCAGCGTGAGCGCCACGGGGTTGGGCCTGATGCGCCACCATACTACGGCGGCACTGATCCACAAGGCGGAAAACGGCAGATACCAGCAGACCAACACCAGCAGCTTCCACCATAGCGGGGTTTCATCGGGCACGGTTTCGCCGTTGTCCAACGCTTCCTGCCAATCGTCGAAGCGGCGGTGGAACCACATCAGCGGCAGGGCAAACAGCGGCACGGCGATGAGCGAGTCCAGCAGGGCGGCTTTGCGGCCGCGGGCAAAACCGGCGGACTGGTCGGCATAGCGGTAGATTTTCACGCCGTCCACTTCCATTTCATACAGGCGCGAGCCGCTGTATTTCACGCTGGCTTCTTTGCCTGCGTGGGCGTAGGCTCGGTCGCAGCCGTCTCTCAAATCGGCTGCGCAGCTCAGATGCAGCGTTTCGCTGCCGTTGGGGAAGGGGAGGTAATCAAAACTGCTGGTGTGGCGACAGGGGTCGTAGAAGCTTATGCGGTCGAGCAGGCTTTGCTCTTTGCCTGCCTGCGCGGCGCGGCATTCGCGCGATTCGTTGTAGGGCTCGGCGGGCACGATGCCGCGTGCTTCGCGCAATTCGTCGTATGAAGCCGCCGTGCCGCCATAAAAGGCAACGGCCATGCCCATCACCGCAATTATCAGATACATAATCTCCCATGCAAACACGCCGTTTTTGGCACAATCCCCTCCGCGTGAAAAGCGTTTTTCGCCGCGTGCCAGCGCGCGGATGCGCAGATACAGAATCAGCGCGAGCATCAGCAAGATGCTCCAGATTCCGACGTTCACCGGCAAAAACCAACCGATACCGAATGCGGCCACGATATAGAGAAACATCAGGCGGTAGAGCGCATGCGGGGTTTTGGGGATGGGAATAGGCAGGGCAATCACGATAAACCTTCCAATGGCGGACACAGGCTACCTGAAAACGCAGCGCAGCGAAGTTTCTGCGAAGCTAAAAACACTCCGGCACCATTCAAACCCTTCAAGCCGCTGTCCGCACACCATTTTGTGGTAAGATGGGCTGGCAATTTTAACACTTTAGGAGACCGTTATGCTGTGGATAATCATCCTATTGCCTGCCGCGCTCATTGTGGTGGGCGTGATGGTGTACAACCGGCTGGTGATCGCGCAAAACCAATACCGCAACGCCTTCTCCCAAATCGGCGTGCAGCTGCAACGGCGGCACGACTTGATTCCCAACTTGGTGGAAACCACCAAAGGCTACCTGAAACACGAAAGCGACACCTTCACCCAAGTAACCCAAGCGCGCAGCCAGGCCGCCGGCGCACTGGGTAGCGCCCGCCCCGAAAACGCCGAAGCCGTGCGCCAGCTTTCCGCCGCCGAAGCCCAGCTCACCCAAGCCATCCGCAGCCTGATGGTGCAGATAGAGGCCTATCCCGAATTGCAGGCCTCCGCCAATATGCAGCAGCTGGCCGAAGAGATCACCAGCACCGAAAACCGCATCGCCTTCTCCCGCCAGGCCTACAACGACGCCGCTATGCACTACAACACCCTGCGCCAACTCTTCCCGCACGGCCTGATTGCCGCCAACTTCGGCCACCGCCAGCCCGCACAGCTGCTGGAATTCCCCGACCGCGCCAAACACCAAGCGCCGCCCGCCGTGCGCTTCTGATGCGGCCAGGCAAAGCAAAAGGCTACCTGAAAATTTCAGGTAGCCTCATTTATGGCCGGGCAGGCAATCGGGTGATACTCAAAATCGCGCAGGCAATCGGCAGCTTCTTCCTCTAAGCCACAAAAGGCTACCTGAAAACGAACGCAGTGAATTTCGCCAAAACGCAGCGCAGCGAAGTTTCTGCGAAGCTAAAATTTTCAGGTAGCCTTTTGCTTTGCCGGCCTACTCCTGCCCTTGCAGCTTCTCCTGCTGCCGCTTGCGGTAAAGCAGCTGATAGAGCACCGCGCACGCCGCAAACCACAGCGGCATACACATCAGCCCCAGCCGCGTATCCTCATCGCGCGAAAACAACACCAGCACAAACGCCAAGAAAGCCAAACACACCCAAGCCATCGCCACTCCGCCGGGCAGCTTGTAGATGGAGCGCTCGTGCAGCTGCGGGCGCGTTTGGCGATATTTGATATAAGCCAGAAGGATGATCGCCCACACAAAAATAAAGCCGATGCTGGAAAGCGTGGTCACCACCGTAAACATATCCATGATGTTCCCCTCCTGATACAGCAGGAACACCCCTACCAGCAGGAAGGCGCAGGAGTACAGCAGCCCCACCGCCGGCACGCCGTTACGGTTGAGGTGGCCAAACAGGCTCGGCGCCACCTCCGCCTCCGCCAAGCCGTAGAGCATACGCCCAGTGGAAAACATCCCGCCGTTGGCCGAAGAGAGCGCCGAAGTGAGCACCACCAAATTCACCAGCCCGGCGGCAATCGGAATGCCGATTAGCGTAAACATGTTCACAAACGGGCTCTTGGCCGGATCCACCACATCCCACGGCGTCACCACCATAATCGCGCCCAGCGCCAGCACATAAAACACAATCACGCGCACCGGAATGCGGTTGATGGCCTTGGGCAGATTGGTTTCCGGGTCTTCCGCCTCCGCCGCCGCCGTGCCCACCAACTCAATGCCCACAAAGGCAAATACCGCAATCTGGAAAGCCGAGAAAAAGCCGCCGATGCCGTTGGGAAACCAGCCGCCGTGCCGCCACAAATGCGTGATCGAAGCCTGCTCGCCCGAAGTGGGGTCCACAAAGCCGCTTAGCGCCAAAAAGCCGCCCACGCAAATCAGCGCCACAATCGCCACAATCTTAATCAGCGCAAACCAAAACTCCATCTCGCCGAAGAGCTTCACCGTGAGCAGATTCATGCCCGCCATAAACACGATGCACAGCAGCCCCGGCAGCCACAGCGGCACATCCGGCCACCAAAACTGCGTGTAGCCCGTGATGGCGATGATGTCGGCCATGCCGATCACCACCCAGCAAAACCAATAAGTCCAGCCCACAAAAAAGCCGGCCGCCGGGCCCAGCAGATCATGCGTGAAATCGGTGAACGACTTGTATTCGAGATTAGAAAGCAGCAGTTCGCCCATGGCGCGCATGATGAAAAACAGAAAAGCGCCAATCACGATATAGGCCAACACCACCGAAGGCCCGGCCAGATGGATGGTTTTGCCCGAGCCCATAAACAGGCCGGTGCCGATGGCGCCGCCGATGGCGATGAGTTGCAGGTGGCGGTTTTTCAAGTTGCGCTGCAAGCCGTGCTGGTGGTCGTGATTCGTGCTCATGGATGCCTTTCGTGCTGCGGTTTGGCCGGGCGCTTTCCCGCTCCGGATCTTCAAATCAATCGGCCGCCGCACCCTGGCGGCAGACCCGGGACGCAATATAACCCAGCAAGAAGCATGCAGGCAACTGATTTTCATGGGAAATACCCAATCAGGCTACCTGAAAAATCTGCCAGAAGCGTTTTTTGGCAGCGATATTCCCTGTTAAAACGCAACCACGCAAAGAAAAGGCCGACCAGGCAGACTGGTCGGCAGAGATTTCCTATGCTGCAAAAATTACATCAATCTATGCGCTGGAGCAAATCCAGCAGAATGCGCCAGCATTCTTCCACGGTGCTGATTTCCACCTTTTCTTTCGGCGAATGCGCGCCCTTGATGGTGGGGCCGAAGGAAATCATCTCGGTGTGCGGCAGATGTTTCTGCATCAGGCCGCACTCCAGGCCGGCGTGCACCACTTCGATTTGCGGCTGCTCACCGCGCACGGCGGCAAAGGCTTCGGCGGTTTTCTTCAGCAGCACGGAAGACATATGCGGCTCCCAGCCGGTGTAGTCCTGCTCGGTGTGCAGCGCGGCGCCGGCCAGGCGGGCCAGCGAGCCCAGCAGGCGGCACACGTCGTCTTTCGGCCGCTCGCGCAGCGAACGCAGCAGCATGGAGGCGGTGAGCTTGCCGTTTGCCGTGTGCACCACGCTCAAGCAATTAGAAGTGTCCACCACGCCGTCAAACTCTTCGCTCCATTTGAGCACACCGTTGGGAATCACGGCCAGCAGGTCGGCGATGCGGCGGCTGTCGGCATGGCTGGCGGCCTGCCCGCCCTGCCCGGCTGGGGCTACCTGAATGGTGAGGCTGTCGGCAAACTGGCCGAGCTCGTTTTGCGTTTCGGCGCGCACGGTGTCGGCCAGCTGCACCAATTGGTCGGCAAAGGCCTGGGGCAGCACGATTTCGGCTTCGGCTTTGGAGGGGATGACGTTGCGCAATTCGCCGCTGTGGATGGCGGCCAAACGCCAGCCGCTCTCTTCGGGCAGGCGCGCCAGCAGGTCGGCCAGCACCTTGATGGCGTTGCCGTAGCCGCGGTGGATGTCGATGCCGGAGTGGCCACCGTGCATGCCGGCCACTTCAATGCGGAAACGCTGTCCGTCGGCGGCCTGGGTGGCGAAGGGCAGGCTCAAATCGGCATCGCGCCCGCCGGCGCAGCCCACATACACGCAGCCAGCTTCTTCGGTGTCTAAGTTGATGAGATAGCGGCCTTGCAGCCAGTCGCCGCGCATCTTGCGTGCGCCGTCCATGCCGATTTCTTCTTCCAGCGTGAGCAGCACTTCCAAGGGCGGGTGTTCGATATCGTCGGCAAAGGCCACGGCCAGGCCCATGGCGGCGCCGATGCCGTTATCCGCGCCGAGCGTGGTTTGCGTGGCGTGCACCCAGCCGTCGATGATTTGCGGGCGGATGGGGTCGGTGGCGAAATTGTGCGGCGAATCGGGGGTTTTCTGCGCCACCATGTCGATGTGTCCCTGCAAAATCACGCCGGGTTTACCGGCCATGCCTGCGCCCTGCGCCGGCTTGCGGATATAAACGTTGCCTTTTTCGTCTTGCCGCACATCCAGACCTTTCTCCTTGGCGCGGTTCACAATCATTTTGGCCAGCGCGGCTTCCTGATAGGTGGGGTGCGGGATGGCGCAAATATCGGCAAACCACTGCCAAACGGCCTGCGGCTGCAAAGCATGAAGCGGGTGCATACAAATCTCCTTTGATGAAATTGGAAACGGTGGGGCTACCTGAAAACGTGGCGGCCTGAAACCAACCAAACCCAAGCCGGCAGGGTGCGGACATCTGCCGCGCCGGCGTGAAAAAGCGCTTTGAGTTTACCCCCGCGCCCGCAGTGAGGCAAGCACGAAGCCCCGCCGTTTGCCCCGTGCTGCCAAAGCAAAATAGTGAATGACCTCTGATGCGCACCCCGCATACTGGCTACCTGAAAGCGCCAGCTTCAGCGAAGCTAAAACGTGAGCTTCAGCGAAACTAAACGCCGGCTTCAGCGCAATAGAAACGAAGCCTGCACGAAATGAAATCCACATTTCCACCCAGTCAAAACACAAGCCTCCATTTTTCAGGTAGCCTCTTCCCCGCATAAAGGCTACCTGAAAAACCAAGGCTGAGTTTCTGCGAAGCTAAAAATCACATTCCGCCTTCCACCCCTGCACCGCCGCCGCATTTCAGCCGCGCCAACGCCCGCCGTTGGCTTGCCCGCCCCGTTTTCCATTACAATACCGCCCAAGTCCCTTGCCCACAGCCCAGCCATGCGCACCCTCGCCTTCTTCCTCTTCCGCCGCCTCGCCGCCCTGCCCCTCTCCGTGCTGCACTGCCTCGCCAACTTCGCCGGCAGCCTGCTCTACCATTTCGCCCGCGCCGACCGCGAACGCATCCGCAACCACCTGCACACCGCCGGCCTGCCCGCCGATGCCGAGCACGTCCGCGCCGTGTTTCGCGAAACCGCCAAAGGCGCGCTCGAACTGCCACTCGCCTTCTTCCGCTCCCCCGAGCAAGTGGCCGCCCTATTCGCCGAAACCCACGGCTGGGAGCACATCCAAGCCGCCCTCGATGCCGGCGAAGGCCTGCTGCTCATCACCCCCCACATCGGCAACTACGACCTCGCCGGCCGCTACATCAGCCACCGCCTGCCCTTCCCCCTCACCGCCATGTATAAGCCGCCAAAAATCAAAATTTTAGACGACATCATGCAGGCCGGCCGCGTGCGCGACAAAGGCCGCACCGCCCCCACCTCCCTGCAAGGCGTGAAGCAAATCATCCAAGCCCTGCGCCAAGGCGAAGCCACCATCGTTTTGCCCGACCACGTGCCTGACGAACACGGCGACGGCGTATGGGCGCCCTTCTTTGGCCGCCCTGCCTACACCATGACCCTCGCCGGCCGCCTCGCCCAAGTGAAAAACGTGCGCCCCCTCTTCTTCGCCGGCATCAGGCTACCTGAAAACCGCGGCTTCGCCCTGCACATCGAGCCCGTGGCCGGCAGCTTCAACGGCAACAAAGCCCACGACGCCGAAATCATCAACCGCAACGTGGAAAGCTGGGTACGCCGCTTCCCCGATCAATACCTCTTCGCCTACAACCGCTACAAACACCCCGCCGGCGCCTCCCTGCCGCCGCAGGAGTAATTAAGCGGCATCACCTCTAGGCAAACCAAAGGCTACCTGAAAACCACCCATCCCGTTTTTCAGGTAGCCTTTATCCGCAGCCATGCCATTTAGAGGCTACCTGAAAATTTGGCTCCAAAGAACTCAATCTTTCTTTGCAAAACATTTTTTTAGCTCCGCAGAAACTCAGCTTGGGCTACGCCCAAACATCGTTTTAACTCCGTTGAAGCCGCACTTTCAGGTAGCCTTTCACTCCCCATCCCGCCGCCAACCAAACCATCGCTTTTTGCTATAATCACACCCTTTGTTTTCCCTCAGATTTTCTCCAGCGCCATGCCCCGTCCCGACTTCTCCCAAACCCTCTCCAAAGACCGCCACTTCCTGCAATCCGCCTTCAAAAACCCCAACAAATACGGCGGCTTGTCCAAAGTCGAAGAAAAATACCGAAAATCGTACGAAATCTTTTTGAAGCGTTTGGCAGCCCTGCCCAAACCCGAATTCGACAACACCCTGCCCGTTCACGAGAAGCTCGAAGAAATCAAAAAAGCCATTGCCGAGAATCAGGTAACGATTATTTGCGGCGAAACCGGTTCAGGCAAAACCACGCAGTTGCCCAAGATTTGTTTGGAACTCGGACGCGGGGCGGCGGGGCTAATCGGGCATACCCAGCCGCGCCGTTTGGCCGCGCGCTCGGTGGCAGAGCGGATTGCCGAAGAGCTGAAATCGGAAATCGGCAGCGCGGTCGGCTATAAAGTGCGCTTTACCGACCACACCTCGCGCGAAGCCAGCGTCAAGCTGATGACCGACGGCATCCTGCTGGCGGAAACCCAGACCGACCGCTACCTCGCCGCCTACGACACGATTATCATCGACGAAGCGCACGAACGCAGCCTGAACATCGACTTCCTCTTGGGCTACCTGAAACAGCTCCTGCCGCGCCGCCCCGACTTGAAAGTCATCATCACATCAGCCACCATAGACGCAGAACGCTTTTCCCAACACTTCAACGGCGCGCCCGTGCTGGAAGTGAGCGGGCGCACCTACCCCGTCGAAATCCTCTACCGCCCGCTGCACGAGAAAAACGAAGACGATGCCGAAATCGAACTGACCGACGCGATTGTCGATGCCGCCGACGAACTGGCGCGATACGGCGAGGGCGACATTCTCGTCTTCCTGCCCGGCGAACGCGAAATCCGCGAAGCCGCCGAAGCCCTGCGCAAATCCACACTGCGCCGCAACGACGAAATCCTGCCCCTGTTCGCCCGCCTGTCGCACGCCGAACAGCACAAAATCTTCCACCCCTCAGGCGCAAAACGCCGCATCGTCTTGGCAACCAACGTCGCCGAAACCTCGCTCACCGTCCCCGGCATCAAATACGTCATCGACACCGGTTTGGCACGCGTCAAACGCTATTCCGCCCGCGCCAAAGTCGAGCAGCTTCATGTAGAAAAAATCTCCCAAGCCGCCGCCCGCCAACGCTCCGGCCGCTGCGGACGCGTCTCTGCAGGCGTGTGTATCCGATTGTTTTCAGAAGAAGATTTCAACAGCCGCACCGAATTCACCGACCCCGAAATCATCCGCAGCAACCTCGCCGCCGTCATCCTGCGCATGGCAGCGTTGAAACTCGGCGACGTGGCGGCATTCCCGTTTTTGGAAATGCCCGATTCTCGGTATATCAATGATGGGTTTCAGGTGTTGTTGGAATTGGGGGCGGTTAACGAACACAACGGACTGACCCGCCTCGGCGAACAAATGGCGCGTCTGCCCATCGACCCGAAAATCGCGCGAATTTTGTTGGCGGCGAAGAAACACGACTGTATGTCGGAAATATTGGTGATTGCGTCCGCGCTGTCGATTCAAGACCCGCGCGAGCGGCCACTGGAAGCGCGCAATGCCGCCGCCAAGGCGCACGAGCGTTTTACCGACAAGCAGTCCGATTTCCTTGCCTATCTAAACATTTGGGACAGCTTCCAGCGCGAGCGCGACAAAGGCTTGTCCAACAAGCAGTTGGTGCAGTGGTGCCGCCAATATTTCCTGTCGCACCTACGGATGCGCGAATGGCGCGAGCTGCACCACCAGCTTGCCCAAACCGCGATTGAAATGGGTTTGACCACTAAGGAAGCCGCTTTCAGACGGCCTCCCGAAGTCAAACAACTGACGTCGTCTGAAAGCCAAGGCGACCAAGACCTGTCCGCCAAACTCAAACAAAAACAACTGGATAAGAAGCAACACCGCGCCCAAGTCCGCGCCGCCAAAGAAGCGGGCTACGAACAAATCCACCGCGCCCTGCTCACCGGTTTGATTGCCAACGTCGGCATGAAATCGCCCGACGGCAACGACTACACCGGCGCGCGCGGCAGCCGCTTCCACCTGTTCCCCGCCTCCACCCTGTTCAAGGCGAAGCCTAAATGGGTGATGGCGGCAGAACTCGTTGAAACGACAAAACTTTATGCCCGCGACGTGGCCGCCATTCAGCCCGAATGGATCGAGCAGGAAGCACCGCACCTCGTCCGCTACCATTATTTCGAGCCGCACTGGGAACAAAAACGCGGCGAAGTCGTCGCCAGCGAGCGGGTTACGCTCTACGGCCTGACCGTCCTGCCGCGCCGCCCCGTGTCCTACGGCAAAATCGCCCCCGAAGAAGCCCGCGAAATCTTTATCCGCAGCGCGCTGGTGGCGCAGGAATGCGATTTGAAAGCGGACTTTTTTGCCCACAACAAAAAACTGATTAAGGAAATTACCGAACTCGAACACAAATCGCGTCGGCAGGACGTATTGGTCGATGACGAAGCCCTGTTTGCGTTTTATAACGAACGGCTGCCCGATTTTTATACGGCGGACGCGGTTTCAGGCAGCCTGCACACCGAAAGCAGCCTGCGCTCAAAAAGGCTACCTGAAAATTCCCAGCAAACTACCCCCTCCCCCGCGGGGGCGGGCTGGGGAGAGGGCAAAACAATTGCCGCACAAACCAACTTTTCCGCAACCTCAGCAAGCCCTCTCCCTAACCCTCTCCCTCAGGAGAGGGAACAGAGTACCGCAGCCTCAACAGTTTCAGGCAGCCTGCACAATGTAGGGTATGTGGCACAAGCCACGCACGCGGATTCCAAAGATACGGACAACCGCGTGCGTGAACCGAGTTCACACACCCTACAAAATGTTTCAGACGACCCCAAACCCAAAAAGCAGCCTGCACCCCCAAAAGGCCGTCTGAAACCCCTCCCCCTCGCCGACATCCGCACCTTCCAAGCCTGGCTCAAAACCGCCGAGCGCGACAACCCGCGCCTGCTGTTCCTCAGCCGCGACGACCTCATGCAGCACGCCGCCGCGCACATTACCGAAGAACAATTCCCCAAACACTGGCAAACCGCAGACGGCAAATTCAAACTCAGCTACCGCTTCGAGCCGCACCACCCGCTCGACGGCGTTACCCTCACCCTGCCGCTCACCGTGCTCAACCGCATCAGCCCCGCCGCCCTCGAATGGCTCGTGCCCGGCATGATACGCGAAAAAATCCAGCTACAAATCAAAGCACTGCCCAAAAAAGTCCGCCGCATCTGCGTGCCCGTGCCCGAATTCATCACCCAATTTCTAAGCCAAAACCCCGACCGCAACGCCCCCATCCTGCCCCAGCTCGCCCAAGCCATCGCCAAAACCGCAGGCGACATCCGCATACTGGAGCAAATCAACCAAGACGAATGGGCCGCGTTCAGACTGCCCGAACACTGCTATTTCAACCTCCGCATCATCGACGACGGCGGGCAAGAATTAGCCATGGGGCGCGATTTAATCCAAATCCAACAACAACTTGGCAAAGCCGCCGCCACCACCTTCCGCGACAACACCCAAGAATTCGAGCGCAACAACGTTACCGCATGGGACATCGGCACCCTGCCCGAATCCATCAAATTCGCCCGCGGCGAACAACAGCTCACCGGCTACCTCGGCCTGCAAAAAGAAAAAGACGGCAGAATCGCCCTGCGCCTGTTCGACACGTCCGCCGCCGCCGAACAAGCCCACAGATTAGGCGTAATCGAACTCATGAAGCTACAACTGAAAGAACAAGTTAAAGACCTGAACAAAGGCATCCAAGGCTTCACCCAAGCCGCCATGCTGCTCAAACACATCAACGCCGACACCCTGCGCGACGACCTCACCCAAGCCGTCTGCGACCGCGCCTTTATCGGCGAAGACGAGCTGCCGCGCAATGAAAAAGCCTTCAAAGAACAAATCAAACGCGCCCGCAGCCGCCTGCCCGCCGTCAAAGAAGCCCTCAGCCGCTACCTGCAGGAAACCGCCGCCGCCTACGCCGAACTCAATGGCAAACTCGGCAAACACCCGCTGACGCACTTATTGCGCCAACGCCTGCAAACCCTGCTCGCCGCAGGCTTCGCCACCCGCACCCCGTGGGCACAATGGCCGCGCCTCCCCATCTACCTCAAAGCCATGACCCTGCGCCTCGAAAAATACAGCAGCAACCCCGCCCGCGACGCAGCCCGCGAAGCCGATATTCAGGAGCTGGAACAAATGTGGCAGGAAAAAACCGACGGCTTGGTGAAACAAGGACTACCCGTTTCAGACGACCTCGCCGCGTTTAAATGGATGATTGAAGAATTGAGGGTATCGCTGTTTGCGCAGGAATTGAAGACACCGTATCCGGTGTCGGTGAAAAGGTTGGGGAAGGTGTGGGAAGGGTTGAAATGAGTGAAGGCTACCTGAAATTTTTCAGGTAGCCTTCCAACTAAGCAATCTTCCTAATTAAATATCGGTTTCCAGATAGACGACTTGGGTTTGCAGGTATTCTTCCAAGCCGTGTTTGCCGTCTGCGCCGCCGATGCCGGATTTTTTCCAGCCGGCGTGGAAGCCTTGCATGGCTTCAAAGTTTTCGCGGTTGATGTAGGTTTCGCCGAATTGCAGGCGGCGGGTGATGTAGAAGGCTTCGTTGAGGTTGGTGGTGTAAACGGAGCTGGTCAGTCCGAATTCGCAGTCGTTTGCCAGGGCGACGGCTTGGTCGAGGGTGTCGAAGGTGGCGACGGGCAGGACGGGGCCGAAGGTTTCTTCTTTCATGATGTCCATGCTGTTGTCGGTGTCGGTCAGCAGGGTCGGTTCGAAGAAGTAGCCGCGTCCTTGGGCGCGTTTGCCGCCGCAGACGAGGGTTGCGCCTTGTTTGACGGCGCGTTCGACTTTTTCGGCTACGGCTTTGACGGCGCGTTCTTCAATCAGCGGGCCCATTTCCAGCGCGCCTGCTTCGGCTTCGGCGGGGTTGCCGTAGCGTACGCTTTTCATGGCGGCGGTCATTTTTTCGATAAATGTGTCTTTCAGGCTGCTGTGGACGTAAACGCGCTCGGCACAGTTGCAGATTTGTCCGGTGTTGCCGACGCGGGAGGTGAGGATGGATTTGACTGCCAAGTCCAAATCGGCGTCTTTCAGGACGATGGCGGGGGCTTTGCCGCCGAGTTCGAGCGAGACTTTGGTGATGTTGGCGGAGGCGGCTTCCATGACTTGCCGTCCTGCTTCGACGGAACCGGTGAGGCTGACCATATCGACTTGGGGATGGGCGGACAGGGCGTTGCCGATTTCCGCGCCGGGGCCGTTGACGACGTTGAACACGCCGGCGGGCAGTCCGACGCTCTCCACGATTTCGGCGAAGATGTGGCAGTTTATCGGGGTAACGCTGCTGGGTTTGACGACGATGGTGTTGCCCGTTACCAAGGCGGGGCCCATTTTGCGGGCGATGAGGAAGAAGGGGAAGTTCCACGGCAGGATGCCGGCGATGACGCCGAGCGGGCGTTTGAAGAGCAGGATATTTTCGCGCGGGCGGTCGCTTTGGATGATTTCGCCTTCGTAACGGCGCGCCCATTCGGCTTGGTAATCGAGATAGTCGGCGGTGAACATGACTTCTACGCGCGCGAGGTCTTTGGTTTTGCCGCCTTCGGCAACGATGGTGTCGGTCAACTCGTCGGCGCGTTCGCGTATGCCTTGGGCGATTTTGCGCAAGTATGCGCCGCGCTCGACGGCGGGCAGGCGTTCCCATGCGGGTTGCGCTTTGCGGGCGGCGGCGACGGCGCGGTCAACGTCTTCCCTGCTGCCTTTGGGTTCGCGGGCGATGACTTCTTCGGTGGACGGATTCAATACATCGCGCCATTCGCCTTGAAAACCGGTTTCAAAACGGCCGTCGATATACATGGATAATTGTTTCATTTTGCTCTCCTTTAATTTGTTTTTATGCCAAATGTCGGCAGGTTCAGTTTATGCCTGCGGGGGATGGACGGCAAGTATATTTTGCTATAGCGAACCAACTTAACTTTCGCTACGGCGTTAGCTCGCCTTGCCGTACTCCTGTACTGCCTGCGGCTCGCTGCCTGGCATCAAAAGCTAATTTGATTCGCTATATTATTTGCCGACTCGGCAAACGATTAAGGCTACCTGAAAATCTGCCGAAGATTTTTCAGGTAGCCTTTTGCACGCTTATCCAATCAGCCGTTCATGCCGTCATCAAAACGACCGCCCAAGCTGGATGAATACATTGCCTTTGCTGAAGGAGAACAGAGGGTTGTTGCTGTTGGTACGCTGCCATATCCCCACCAGTTGCGGCGTGATGCCGGCAAACTGGATTTTACGGTGCGACACCAGCACGCTGGCATTCAATTCGCGGTCTTGCCGAGGAGCCGAGCCGCCCCACCAGGGCGCATCATAATCGCGAAGCCCGCCGCCGAACGAGGCCGAAGTGGTCAAGCCCCAGCCCCACTGCTGCGTCCAGCCGGCGCGAATCCCCTTGCGGGTATACGATTCTGCCGGGCTTCGCTCTGCCAGCTTGCGCGACCAGTCCACGCCGAAGGTGAAATATTGGGTGGATTTGCGCACGTAGAGCCAGGTGCCGGAAGCGGCATAGCTGTCGCCGTCGAGCCGGTCTCGGATATCGTACTTCTGCCCGCCCAGCTCCAAGGCAGTCAATACTTTATGCCGCGGTGTGAGCCAATACTGCCATTCGGTGCGCACACCCGTTTCCCGCAAATACTTGCGCGTTTGATGCCGGGCATAATCGGTTCCCGCCCATTGGCGTTCGAAATAAGGCATAACGGAAACCTCGGCACGGGCGGTTTTGTAGGCCGGGCCGGCGGCAACACGGGCAACATGGAAATCATATTTGTGGTTGTCCCAGTAGTACCAGCCGTAATGATTGAAAGCGAGCCGCCAATAAAGGTTGCCGTGCAGATTCCAATCGCGCGAAGCACCGGCGCGGTAGGCGAGACCTTGCGCCGATTCGGGCGTGTCCACACGACTCCAGGCTGCGCCTTTGCGGTTGTTGGAGTTGTTCACATTGCTGTCGCGCACATAGTTCACCGAGCCGTAAAACGACCATCTGTCGCGCTTGTCCAGCGCTTGCAGATATTGGTCGCCGAGCTGCTTCAGCTCCGGCGCTAGGCCGGGCGTTTGCTGGAAGCGCTTGATTTCCTGCCGTGCGTCTTTATCCGCCATGTTTTCAAACAAGGCCTGCGCCAGCACCAGCCGCACGGGCGGCATATCAGGATGGGCATCCAGCGCGGCGCGGTAGAGGCTGATGGCGCGGTGGTAATCGCCTTCCGCACGCGCCACAATCGCCTGCGCCAGCGCCACCAGCAGCGCATCGTGCGGCTCGGGCGTTTCCAAATAAATCGGCAGCAGCAGCGCCACGCCTTCACTGTTGTTGGTGAGCACGGCATAGCTCAAGGCCTGTTGCAGCAGCTCGGGCTGGCGCAGCAGCTCCTCGCGGCTCATATTGAGCCGGCCGTCTTTCGGCGCAGCGGGCGCGGGCGGGCTCTCCGCCTTGGGCGCGGCCACCGGCGTGATGTCGAAGCCAGTATCCGGCTCGGCTTCCGGCGGCGCGGCTAGGGCTACCTGAAAAGGCAGCGCCAGCAAACACACGCCCCAGCCATACTTTCTTTTTATGCTCATCAAACAGCTTTCCTTGGCAACAAATCTTAAAACGGGCGGATTATAGCCGATTCCGCTCATACCAACCGCCTCCCGCCCAACCTGTTCTAACGTTTGTAAAATTAAGAAAAGAATCTATTTTAGACAAATCGTCGCTTGCTTTATGGGGTTTATTGTGAGCAATGCAGGCGAATTTTTACTGATTGTCCACAAACTTAGCCTTGCTGCCAGCAATTTTAATTTATATAAAATGCCAATTTTATTTGTATAAAATCACGAAATATTGCTTGCAAAAGCTAACATTTATTCTTTTATTCTTTACTAATCACAAAACTAGCAATTTGATATTCATCAGAATTCTTATTATTTCCACTGATATACTATAACTGTCTCAACAGCAGTCTTCTGCAAAGAACGAAAGGAACTTGTTATGAGAAAGCATCATGCCCTTTACATTGCACTGGCCGCCTTTACGCTCGGCGGCTGCGGCGCAGGTGGCGGGTTGGCTCTGGCGTTGACGGATCCGTTCACGCCCAAGCCTGGTGGCAAACGCAGCATCACCGTTACTAACGATGCCCGTAACGGCATCCTACATACCAACGGCCAAACGGCCGATACCATCGATATCAACGGGCACACTTATCGCAACGGCAGCAGCCTCGATATCGGCTACAACTTCCAAAATCGCCTCTCTGATTTCACCTATGTGCTGAAAACAGACAACGGCACCAGAGCCTTTGAGGATGGTCAGTTAGGCATATACAAGCGTGCCTACACCGCCGTAGTCGGCGCCAGCATTCAGCACCGCTATGACGACCACGGCAACCAACTACCCAACCAGCTCAACGAGTTCAGAATCCGAAGCATCCAAGGCGATGCCACGCCCGTTGCCCAACTGCCCACCAGCGGCATCATCAACTACCAAGGCCACGCCTTCTCCGGCCTAGATGACCGGCACGGCAACGGCGAGCCGCACGGCAGGCTGAACTACAACATCAATTTTGGCACCCAGAGAGGCTCCGGCTCCATCACCGGCCTGCGCGGCTTCGGCGACATCAATCTGCGCGAAGGCAATCTGAGCTCCGGCGTGGGCATTCGCGGCATAGCCGATTCCGCCAACAAAGGCTCCGGCCACTATGAGCTCAACATCTACGGCCCGAACGGCGCGGAAATCGCCGGCAAAGCCTACAATTTCACTGACGACCAAAAGCACGATATCGGTTTTGCCGGCAGCCGAACCAACTGATTTCCCAAGCCCCTAACGCTTAATCTATCTGGCATTATCTGGCAAAAGAAAGGCTACCTGAAAACGCAACGCAGTGAAGTTTCTGCGAAGCTAAAATTCAGGTAGCCTTTCTGCATCCAAACAGCGGTTTATTCTCCGCCAGCATTTTTCAGGTAGCCCCAAAGGCTACCTGAAAACTCACAGCTCAATCCCCTTCAGCTTCGCCACAGTATTGATGTCCTTATCGCCGCGCCCGGAGAGGTTCACCAAAATCACTTGGTCTTTTCCCATCTTCGGCGCGTTTTGCACCGCCCAAGCCATAGCGTGCGCGCTTTCCAGTGCGGGGATGACGCCTTCGTATTGACACAGCAAATCAAAGGCTTCCAGCGCAGCATCGTCGTTGGCGGCTTGGTATTCCACGCGGCCGATGTCGGCCAGATGGCTGTGTTCCGGGCCGATGCCGGGATAGTCCAGCCCTGCGGAGACGGAATGCGTGCCGAGCACCTGGCCGTCTTCGCTCTGCATCAGGTAGCTGCGGAAACCGTGCAGCACGCCAACAGGCGCGCGGCTGCTGATCGGCGCGGCGTGGCTCGGCGTGTCCACCCCCAAGCCGCCAGCTTCCACGCCGATGAGGCGCACGCCCGCTTCTTCGATATACGGGTGGAACAGGCCGATGGCGTTGCTGCCGCCGCCCACGCAGGCCACGGCCACATCGGGCTGGCGGCCGATGGCTTCCTGCATTTGCGCCTTGGCTTCGTTGCCGATCACGCATTGGAAATCGCGCACCATTTCGGGATACGGCGCGGGGCCTGCGGCGGTGCCGATGATGTAGAAGGTGTCATCCACGCGGGCGACCCATTCGCGCATGGCTTCGTTCATCGCGTCTTTCAGCGTGCGGCTGCCGCTGTCCACGCTGACCACGTTTGCGCCCAAGAGCTTCATTCTAAACACGTTCGGCGCTTGGCGGATGATGTCGTCCGCACCCATATAAACATGGCATTCCATGCCGAAGCGGGCGGCCACGGTGGCGGAAGCCACGCCGTGCTGACCCGCGCCGGTTTCGGCAATCACGCGCTTTTTGCCCATGCGGCGGGCAAGCAGGGCTTGGCCGATGGTGTTGTTTACCTTGTGCGCGCCGGTGTGGTTCAGGTCTTCGCGCTTCAACCAGATTTGCGCGCCGCCCAAATGCTCGGACAAACGCGCGGCGTGGTAAACGGGGCTGGGGCGGCCGACATAGTGCTGCAAATCGTTGTGGAATTCCGCCCAGAAGGCCGGGTCTTTCTTGGCTGCCTGGTAGGCGGCGGCCAGCTCTTGCAGGGCGGGAATCAGGGTTTCGGAAACATATACGCCGCCGTGCTCGCCGAAAAAGCCTTTTTCATCGGGCGCGTGGTAGTTTTGCATGGGGAGTCCTTTGTAAAATAATTTGGCTGATCAATGCCTTGAGGCTACCTGAAAACGGATTCGGCTTCCCTTGGAAACCTGCTTCAGCTTTTTTCAGGTAGCCTCACCGCCGGTAGGGAAGAGGTGCATTCTAACCCGCTATCTGCCCGAACCCAAGCCCGAAGCCCCAACTTGCCGTTTCGCCGCACCCCACTCCGAAGCCCCAATCCCCGCCGCCACCAGCAACAGCGCCGTCAGCACATAACCGCCCAGCCGCTCGTCCGGAAACACCGCCACCCCCACCAGCGCGCCGAACACCGGCAGCAGGTTCATCGTGAGCGCCGCCCTGCCCGCGCCAATCGCAATCACGCTCTCCATATAAAACAGCTTCGACAAAATCGCAATAAACACCGCCACATACAGCAACAGCAGCCAAGCCTGCCACGGCGGCAGCCGGAAGCCCTTCTCCAACCCCTCCCACACATAAAACGGCGCACTCACCGCCACCGCCGCCACACACATCGCCCACATCAGGCTCGCCCAATGCACCTTCGGCGCCGCCCGCAAGGCCAGCGAATAGCCCGCATAAATCAGCGAAGTCACCAGCGCCAGCGAATCCCCGCCCGACAACCCCGTTTCCAAAAGCGCCGCCGGATTGCTCCGCGCCACCACCCACACCACGCCCGCAAACGACAGCCCCACCCCCAGCCATTGCAGCCCGTGCGCCCGCGAGCGGAAAAACAGCACCTCCGCAAGCAGCACCATCACCGGAATCAGCGCCGTGATAATCGACACATTCACCACCGCCGCCCCCCGTGCAAACGCGCTATAAAGCACAATATTAAACAGCGCAAACCCGCTGCCGCCCACCAGCAAAAGCCACAACGCGCGCGCCTTGAGCAAAGGCAAATCCGCCCGAATCCGCCCCCGAAACAGCCAAGAAAGCAGCCCCGCCGCCAACACCCAGCGCCAAAACGTAAACTCATAAGGCGACAGCCAAGCCTTGCCCAGCTTGCCCGCCACATTGCTCGTCGCCCAAAACGCCGGTGCCAAAAACAACATCACATAAGGATGCGGCAAACCATTCGCCTGCCAAACACGGAAACGCATAACCAATCCTTTTCAAACAAAAATCCAAGCCGGAAGGCTACCTGAAACAAGATAGCCAACCACTATTCAATCCCTTTCAAACCAATACTTTCAGGTAGCCTCGCCAACCCCAAACTCCCAGATAGAGCATGTACCACAAATGTGCCGTGTTGTGCTGCCCCTGCTGGCGCAGCCGAACGGAGCGCGGTTTTTCGGGGAACAAGGGCTTGCATGTTCGAAGCGGCGCAGCCGCAAGTTGCGAGCCCGCCCGAAAAATTGCATGGAGTGAGGGAAGTTTGCGTAGCAAACCTGTGCCCGCAGTCGTCTTTCTTTTGCTTCCTTTTCTTTGGCGAAGCAAAGAAAAGGAAGTGCCCGCGCCGGCATGAGGCGCAAGGGTGAACAAAGTATAAATGGCGAAGGCTACCTGAAATTTGGATTCAGCCTGAAACTCCATCCTTCCCCCTGCGGGGAAGTAAGCAGCCGCAGCTGCAGCCTCGCCCAACACCAGGCGCAAAAAAAGCGCCCCATCCATCGGAGCGCCATCGCGTTGCCGCAGCAGAGCCATCCCTGCCGCCTGCGGCCGCCAATCCGGCCGGCCAAGCCAACCCAAGCAACCGCGAGTTCCCTACGCCGGCATTAACCGGTTCAGGTGCAACGGGTATGATCTCAGCCGCGCAAGGCAGCACCCCGACTCAAGGGAGCGGATTATATCCCCCTGCCGCCCGTTTTCAAACCGCATCTGCCCGGCAGCCCAAGCCCGAAGCGCCTGCCAATATTTTCAGGTAGCCATTCCGGTTTGGAGAAATAGCGTGTGCACAAAACGCACGCAGTCGGCAGGCCGGCTTCGCCCCAGGCGCACCCAAGCCATGCCTACCGCCCGGCAACTTTTCAGGTAGTCTCAAGCAGCTTTCAAAGGCTACCTGAAAACTACACCAGCCCCGCCATCTCGAAAAACGCCCGATACGCCGCCGCCTTTTTCTGCAAACTCAGCGGATAAGCCCGCGAAGTGGAGGGCAGGCGCGTGAGCGTCAAATCCCGGCCGGCAAAGGGAAAAGGCAGCGTTTCGCCCGTTTTCGGCAGCTTGGGCGGATCGGGCAGCAGCGAAAGCAACACTTCCGTGGCCTTGCCGCCGGTGGTGCACAAATGGCGGCAGCGCGGCAATTGGCCGAGCACAGCGGCCAAATCCACCTTTTCCACCACGCGCAAAAACTTATCCGAAGCATTATCCTGCCCGCGCACCGCCTTGAGCACGGTGGGGCAGGAAGCGATGCCGCGCCCGCGCAGGAAGGCCTTGATTTTCTCCGCGTCAAACGCTTTCTCTCCAAGCTTTTGAAAATGCGCGGCATCGTGGAAAAACACCAGCCCGTAGATGCGCCACATATCGTTTTGGAAATTGGGATAGTGAAACGCCATGGCGTGCTTCTCTGCCTTGGGCGGGAAGGTGCCCATCATCATTACGCGGGCATCGGGCGGCAGCAGCGCGGGGAAAGGGTGGCTTTCGATTTCGGGCATGGTGGCTCCTCGGCAAACGGGGCTTCATTATAAAGCGAACAAAGGCGGCGGGCGGTTCGATTTTTCGCGCCGGCTATGGTAGAGTTATACCTAACAGATTATTCGTTTATAGCGGAATCAATTATCTTCCGCCATGTCTCCAACCAACCCGATAGAAAGAGAGGGAAATCATGTTTCCGGAATATCGCGACCTAATCAGCCAGCTCAAACAAACCGACAAACGCTTCGCCCGCCTGTTCGACGAACACAACGAGCTGGACGAAAAAATCGCCAATATGGCGAAAAACCCGGTTACCGGTAATCTCGACGAAGTGGACGAGCTGAAAAAGCAAAAACTGCACCTGAAAGACCAGCTCTACCAAATCCTCAAGCAGCACGATAAATAAGCCGCCACCCAGGCATTGAAGGCTACCTGAAAACCCCGCGCCGCATTTTTGCTTTGCAGAAACCCCACAGCGCTACGGTTTTCAGGTAGCCTTTCTTAGCAAAGCTTGCCATTTCCATACAGATAAATACAAAAACTGGACATTTCCCCCACTATCGCCGAAAATGGCGGTCTGCTCCGCGCCCCGGCAAGCACCGTTTTCCCAACGGAATCCCGCCCGGCCGCGCCGCTTCATTTAATTTATCCACCCCGCAACCATCCAGCATGAAACCCCTCATCCTCGTGATGCACGGCCCCAACCTCAACCTTTTGGGGCAGCGCGAACCGGAAATCTACGGCCGCACCACCCTCGCCGACATCAACGCCGGCCTGGAAGCCCGCGCCCAAGCCGCCGGTTTCGCCTTCGAAGCCGTGCAGAGCAACGCCGAAGCCGTGCTGGTGGAACGCGCCCAAGCGGCCATGACCGACCGCACCGCCTTCATCATCATCAACCCGGCCGCCTTCACCCACACCAGCATCGCCCTGCGCGACGCCCTGGCCGCCGCCGGCAAACCCTTCATCGAAGTCCACCTCTCCAACGTGCACGCCCGCGAGCCCTTCCGCCGCCATTCCTACCTTTCCGACCTGGCGCAGGGCGTGGTGTGCGGGCTCGGCGCCTTCGGCTACCGCGCCGCGCTGGACTTCGCCATCGAATCTCTGCAACAACAACAAGCCGGTTAACATCCGGCTCCGCACCCTGAAAAGGACAACACTATGGATTTACGCAAACTCAAAAAACTCATCGACTTGGTGGAAGAATCCGGCATTGCCGAGATTGAAGTAACCGAAGGCGAAGAAAAAGTGCGCATCACCCGCTCGCTGGCCGCGCCGCAAGCCGTGTATGCCCCCGCGCCCGCCGTGGCCGCCGCCCCGGCTCCCGCTGCTGCCGCGCCTGCCGCAGCAGCCGCTCCCGCCGCCGCCCCGAGCCGCGACTTGAGCAAAGCGCAAACCTCGCCCATGGTGGGCACTTTCTACCGCGCCCCCGGTCCGAACGCGCCCGTATTTGTGGAAGTGGGCCAGAGCGTGAACGCCGGCGACACCCTGTGCATCATCGAAGCCATGAAGCTGATGAACGAAATCGAAGCCGAACGCAGCGGCGTGGTGAAAGAAATTCTGGTGGAAAACGGCCAGCCGGTGGAGTTTGGCGAGCCGCTGTTTATCATCGAATAATTTTTCAGGTAGCCCCTGGCCGCAGCGCAGAGGCTACCTGAAAACCATAAGGCAAAGATTATGCTGAAAAAAGTCCTCATCGCCAACCGTGGCGAAATCGCCCTGCGCGTATTGCGCGCCTGCCGCGAAATGGGCATCGCCACCGTGGCGGTACACTCCGAAGCCGACAACGACAGCCTGCACGTGAAGCTGGCTGACGAATCCGTGTGCATCGGCCCCGCCCCCTCCGCGCAGAGCTATCTGCACATCCCCTCCATCATTGCCGCCGCCGAAGTTACCGGCGCCGACGCCATCCACCCCGGCTACGGCTTCCTCGCCGAAAACGACCGCTTTGCCGAGCAAGTGGAAGAATCCGGCTTCATCTTCATCGGCCCGCGCGCCGACACCATCCGCCTGATGGGCGACAAAGTATCCGCCAAAAAAGCCATGCTCGAATCCGGCGTGCCCTGCGTGCCCGGCTCCGACGGTGCGCTTTCCGACGACCCCGACGAAATCCTCGCCACCGCCGAGCGCGTGGGCTACCCCGTGATCATCAAAGCCTCCGGCGGCGGCGGCGGGCGCGGCATGCGCGTAGTGGAGAAAAAAGAAGACCTGCTCAAAGCCGTGGAAATGACCAAGGCCGAAGCCGAAGCCGCCTTCGGCAACCCGATGGTGTATATGGAACGCTTCCTGCAACGCCCGCGCCATGTGGAAATGCAGGTGCTGGCCGACGAACACGGCAATGCCATCTACTTGGGCGAGCGCGACTGCTCCATGCAACGCCGCCACCAAAAAGTGATCGAAGAAGCCCCCGCCCCCGGCATCACCGCCAAAGAGCGCGAGAAAATCGGCAAAGCCTGCGTGGCCGCCTGCAAACGCATCGGCTACCGCGGCGCCGGCACCTTCGAATTTTTGTATGAAGACGGCGAATTCTTCTTCATCGAAATGAACACCCGCGTGCAGGTGGAACACCCCGTTACCGAGCTGGTAACCGGCATCGACATCGTGCAGGAACAGCTGCGTATTGCCGCCGGCCTCCCCTTGCAATATAAGCAGAAAGACGTGGTGATCCAAGGGCATGCCTTCGAGTGCCGCATCAATGCCGAAGACCCATACAGCTTCCTGCCCAGCCCCGGCTGCATCACCAGCTGCCACCTGCCCGGCGGCTTCGGCGTGCGCGTGGACAGCCACATCTACCAGGGCTACCGCATCCCGCCGAACTACGACAGCCTCATCGGCAAAATCTGCGTATACGGCAAAGACCGCGAGCAGGCCATGGCCAAAATGCGCGTGGCGCTGGCCGAGCTCACCGTGAGCGGCATCAAAACCAACACCCCGCTGCACGACGACCTGTTCCGCGATCCCGGCTTCGCCAAAGGCGGCGTGAGCATCCACTATCTCGAACACTGGCTGGAAGAGCGCAAATCCAGGCTGCAAGCCGAAAAGCAATAGCTTGATTGCAGGCAAGAAAAAGGCTACCTGAAAAGTGATTTCCGCTTTTCAGGTAGCCTTTTGGTGAACAGCCCCGCCGATAGATTGCCACCGTGCAAAGGCTGGCTGACAGCAAAAGCATCAACAAGTTCCAACCATGCACCGGCCTCATCCCGACCCGCACCCATCGGCAGAAACCGCCCCCGACGCCGCGTGTTACAATAGCCGCCCTTTCCCGCCGGCATCAGGCGCATACCGCCCTTCTTTTTCAGGTAGCCCCTCCGGCATTCCACCCACTTCAAGAAAGACAGCCCATGAAACCCATCATCCGCCGCAGCAGCGAGCCCGACAGCGGCAACTGGGAGCGCGACACCCTGGAAAAACTCCTGCTCGAAGCCTACCGCGAGCAGCGCCGCGCCCGCATTTGGAAGCTCATCTTCCGCCTGCTGCTCATCGCCTTCCTCGCCCTCTACCTCTTCGCCATCTTCGGCAAACTCGGCAGCCTCAACCCCGCCGCCGCCGAGCCGCACACCGCCGTCATCCGCCTCGAAGGTGCCATCACCGCCAGCGAAAACCAAGCCGGCAAACTGCGCCAAGGCCTCGAAGCCGCCTATAAAAACAAACATGTGCGCGGCATCATCATCCGCGCCAACAGCCCCGGCGGTTCGCCCGTGGTATCCAACGTGGCCTACCGCGAAATCCGCCGCCTGCGCGCCGAACACCCCAACATCCCCGTGTATGTGGTGGCCGAAGACATGTGTGCCTCCGGCTGCTACTACATCGCTGCCGCCGCCGACAAAATCTACGCCGACCCCTCCAGCATCGTGGGCAGCATCGGCGTAGTCGGCAGCAGCTTCGACCTCACCGGCCTCATGCACAACATGGGCATCCAGCGCCGCCAGCGCACCGCCGGCAGCAACAAAGGCATGGGCGACCCCTTCAGCCCCGAAACCCCCGAGCAAACCGCCATCTGGCAAGGCATGCTCGACGACATCCACCAGCAGTTCATCAAAGCCGTGCGCGACGGCCGCGGCAAACGCCTGCACGAAGCGGAAAACCCCGACCTCTTCAGCGGCCGCGTGTACACCGGCCACGAAGCGCTCAAAACCGGCCTCATCGACGGCCTGGGCGACATCTACAGCGTATCGCGCGACATCATCAAAGCCCCCGAGCTGGTGGACTACACCCCCGCCGACGACTTCAGCCGCCTGTTTGGCAAAGGCGTGGGCACCAGCGTGCGCCAAGGCCTGTATGAAGCCGCGCAGGAACAGCCCTGGTAGGCAAACCGCCTGGGTTTGAAGCCATGCTAAAAGGCTACCTGAAAACCAAAATCTGGTTTTCAGGTAGCCTTTTCATCAGCCCGCCCTAGCTGCGCGCGGCTTCGCGGTATGCTTCGCAGCCGAATTCCTTATCGGCATTGCCGAAGGCAGTGGTGCGGATGGAAACGATGGTGCCGTCGGGCTCGGTTACGGCAATACGGTAGCTGTGGCCAACGTGCTGCCGGTAGTTTTGGAAATATTGCACATTGCCGGACTGGCCCACATAGCCCTGCTTGATTTCATAGTGTTCAACGCGCCAGCCGTAGAGGTTGCGCACCCGATTATTTTTCACGCAATTGAGGCGGATGATGTCGGGCATGCGGCGGGCGCGCTTAACCATAAACTCGGTCACATCTTTGCCGCGCCAAACGATGGTGTCGTTCACCAGAACTTCGGTGGCGCAGCCGGCCAGCAGCAGGGCAGCGGCAAACAGGGGCGGCAGCCGTTTGAGGAAAGGGAAAGGGTGGGTCAAGATGCGTTCCTTGTGAATGTTCTCCTGCCGCCAAACCGCGTGGCGGGGCGCAATATTAACATAGCTAAAGCCAGCCTCCCAATTGCCATTAAAGGCTACCTGAAAATCTGTTTGCCCCATTAATTCACTTCCTTGAGGCCAATGTTTTCAGGTAGCCTTTTGCCGGCCGATATCGAAAAATCAACTTGCCCGCTATATAATCCCGCCATTCCCACACCCTTCAGGAGAACACCATGCCCGCCCTCCCCCGCCTGCTCGTCGCCGCCGTATCCGCCGCCCTGCTGCTCAACGGCTGCGCCAACAGCTCGGCCAACCAATACACCATCACCCAAGCGCAAAACGCCGCACGCGTTTACTACGGCGAAGTGCTGTCGGTTACCCCCACCACCATCAAAGGCGAAAGCAGCCCGCTGATCACCACCGCCGGCTCCCTGCTGGGCGGCATCGGCGGCAGCAACATCGGCAAAGGCCGCGGCGAAGCCGTGAGCGCCATTCTGGGCGCCATCATCGGCGGGCTCGGCGCCGAAGCCCTCACCCGCGGCATCGATTCCCAGCGCGGCTACGAAATCGTGGTGCAGATCGAAGGCACGCGCGACGCCGTTTCCGTGGTGCAGAAAGACGACATCGCCTTCCAGCCCGGCCAGCGCGTGCGCGTATTGCAGGGCGGCAACGGCGTCACCCGCGTGCTACCTTTAAATCAACCAGCGCGCTATTAAGCCCTGCTCCAGCAAACAAAAGGCTACCTGAAAACTTTCTAGGGTTTTCAGATAGCCTTTTCACTCTTATGATTGATACGATGATGGAAAAGCTCTCGCTCCAACTTGCCATAACTGCTCAGGCTGTCTATATAAATAATGCTGTCAGGCACGATTTCCTTCTTGATTATGTGCATAATAGCCCATATGCTCACACATACTTTCAGGTAGCCTCCTCCGCCCAAAAGGCTACCTGAAAACCACCTCCATCACAAACCAAACCCATGTCCCTCACCCACCCACGCCTTTTCCACTTCCTGCGCCAAGCCGCCGGCACGCTTGCCGCCTTCCTCATCATCAGCCTGCTGATGGATTGGTATCGCGCGCCCGCCGTGCCGCCGCAGGCCGCCGCGCTGCCGCTGCACACCCTCCAAGGCCGACACACCACGCTGGCCGAAGCCGGCGGCTCGCAAACCGCCGTGCTGTATTTCTGGGGCTCGTGGTGCGGCGTGTGCCGGCTCTCCTCGCCGGCGGTGGACAAACTGTCGCGCCGCGGCGTGCCCGTGGTGGGCGTGGCCTTGCAGTCGGGCAGCGATGCCGACGTACGCAGCTACCTGAAGCAGTTCGACACGGTAAACGACCCGCACGGCCAATGGGCGCAGCAATGGCAAGTGCGGGTTACGCCCACCATCGTGCTGGTGAAAAACGGCCGCGTGCGCCACAGCACCACCGGCGCCGCCAGCTACTGGGGTCTGCGCGCCCGCATTGCCCTGCTCGATTGGCTGGGCTGAGCGGCAGGCTACCTGAAACCAATCCGGCCGGTTTTCAGGTAGCCCAAGCTTGGCAAACCGCCGAAAAAGCACTATCCTTCGCCGCGCAACACCCCCTCTCCATCAACATCAAGAAAAGGATAGCAAAATGGCAAACATCACCTTCCGCGGCACCCCCGCCCACACCGTGGGCAGCCTGCCCGCCGCCGGCCAAGCCGCCCCCGCCTTCACCCTCACCGCCGCCGATTTGTCCGACCAAGCCTTGGCCGATTTCGCCGGCAAACGCAAAGTGCTCAACATTTTCCCCAGCATCGACACCGGCGTGTGCGCACAATCCGTGCGCACCTTCAACCAACGCGCCGCCGCGCTGCAAAACGCCGTGGTGCTGTGCATTTCTGCCGACTTGCCCTTCGCCCTCTCCCGCTTCTGCGGCGCCGAAGGCATCGAAAACGTGGTCACGCTCTCCAGCTTCCGCAGCAGCTTCGGCCAAGACTACGGCCTCACCCTGGCCGACACCCCGCTGCGCGGCCTCACCGCCCGCGCCGTGCTGGTGCTCGATGAAAACGATAAAGTGCTGCACGCCGAGCTCGTGCCCGAAATCGGCCAAGAGCCAAACTACGACGCCGCACTGGCCGCGCTCTAAGCCCACGCCCGCCGCACACCGAGCCACCTGCCTTCATGAATGCGCAGGCGGCCCGGCTTGAGCCGAAACACAGGCTACCTGAAACCCTCAAACCGTTTTCAGGTAGCCTTTCTTATTGGCCGGCGCCGCCCAACAAAAACCGCCCGATATTTCGGGCGGTTTTGATGATGGCACACGCAATTAGCGGCGGCGTTGCTGCGGGCGGGCGTTGCGGCTGCCGCGGGCGGGGGCGGCGGCTTGGCGGCTGACAGTGCAGTTTTGCAAAACTGAAGTCAGGTTTACCGGATTGCCGGCGTTGTCTACCGATTGCGCTTGCAGCAGCGCCACGGCGTTCACGCGGGTTACGTTGGCCGGGGTGGCTTTGCCGGTTACCCAGATCACGCCGTTGCCGTAGTAGCTGTTTTGCTGCTGGCCGTTGCTGTCGTTCAGCACGCGCCACAGGCCGGGGGAAACCTGGTTGTTGATTTTCAGCTGAGCCACCACAAGGGTATTGTCTTTGATGCCGTACATGGCATTAACCTGTTGCTGCTGACCGCCGGCGGCTTGGCAGGTGTAGCGGGCTTCCACGGTGCGGTCGATGCCGTCCACCTGGGCTACCTGAATATTGCCGATGGCGGCGGTGGATTCGCCGCCCTGCTGTGCCTGCTGGCCTTGCTGTTGGGTTTGCGGCTGGCCTCCTTCAGGGGCTTTGCTGCTGGAGCAGGCGCTCAGGGCGAGGATGGCCAGGGCGGCGGGGATAATCACTTTGCTGTTCATGGAAACTCCTTAGTTATTGGTTGGGAAACGCATTGTTGCAATGAAAACGGCCTAGGGCAGGCAGTCTGCCCGAAGCGATGCGAACGGGCGCATTGTAGCAAAAGCCTGCCCGGACTGCCCGCCTGTTCGTGTTAATAATCTTTAAAATCAGCGGTAGAAGCCGCTGAGGCTGCCTGAAATTTCCTGCTTTACTCAAACTGCTTGGGCTGCTTGGAGGCTACCTGAAAAATCTGTTGGCTGCTCAAATCGAGCGCGGTGAGCCGGTTGCCCCAGAGTGCGCCGGTGTCGATGCCGGCCACGTTCTCGCCCTGATAGAGGCCCAGCGCCGACCAATGGCCGAATATGGTTTGGCGGCTGAGGGTTTGCCGATTTGGCGCGCGAAACCAGGGCATGAGGTGGGCGGGCATATCGGGCAGGGTGCCTTTGTAGTCGAATTCCATTTGGCCGCTGCGGTATAGGGCACGCATGCGGGTGAACACGTTGGTGGCGAAGCGCAGGCGGTCGGTTTCGTTGTCGGCGCGGTCGGTGTCGGGCATATTGCCGTACATGTGGGCGAAAAACCAATCGGGGCGGCTTTGCAGGGCGGCGGCCACTTCGCTGGCGCGCTGCTGGGCTTGGCGCACGTCCCATTGCGGCCAGATGCCGGCGTGCACGAGGATGTGGCGTTCGGTGTGCAGCATCAGGGGCTGGCGCAGCAGCCAATCGAGCAGGGCTTGGCGGTCGGGGGCGGCAAGGATGTCGCCCACGGTGTCGCTGCGTTTGAGTTTGCCGTGGCCGTGGGCGATGGCGAGCAGGTGCAGGTCGTGGTTGCCGAGCACGGTTTGGATGCTGCCTTCGTGCTGCTTCACGTAGCGCAGGCAGGCGAGGGATTGGGGGCCGCGGTTGACCAGGTCGCCCACGAGCCAGAGGGTGTCGCGGCCGTGTTGGAAGCCGATGTGGGCGAGCAGCTCTTGAAATTCGTCGAAACAGCCTTGCAGGTCGCCGATTGCGTAGTGTGCCATATTGTAGATAATTGTTTAAAAATAGGTTCTGTAAATCAAAGGCTACCTGAAAATTGTAGCTTCGCAGAAACTGCGCTGCGCTTTCAGGTAGCCTTTATGCGGCTTAGGCGTTCAACACCACCACGCCTTCCACTTCCACCAGCACTCCTTTGGGCAGGGCTGATACTTGCACGGCGGCGCGGGCGGGGAAGGGCTCGCGGCAGTATTCGCCCATGATTTGGTTGAAGGTGGCGAAGTGGGAGAGGTCGGTGAGGTAGGCGTTGAGTTTCACCACGTCGTCGAAGCTGCCGCCGGCGGCTTCAATCACGGCTTTGAGGTTTTCAAACACTTGGCGGGTCTGCTCGGCAAAGCCGCCTTCCACCACCTGCATGGTGGCGGGCACAAGCGGAATCTGGCCGCTCAAATACACGGTGTTGCCGGCGCGCACGGCTTGGGAATAGGCGCCGATGGCGGCGGGGGCGTGGTCGGTGTGGATGATGGTTTTGGCCATGAGGAAACTCCTTTGTTTGCGGTTGTAGATGGAGCTGGGATTATATCGCTAAGGGGCGGGGCAACCCAAACGCAAACGCTCCGGCACAGGATAAAGGCTACCTGAAAACCCAAATTGTTTTTCAGGTAGCCTCTGCAGCCACACGCCTAGCGCCGCTTCAGCAACACTCCGCTCTCAATATGCGGCGTAAACGGGAATTGGTCGAACAGCGCCGCGCGCTCGATGCGGTGCGTTGGCGCGAGCACGCCCAAGTTGGCGTGCAGCGTTTCCGGGTTGCAGGAAACATAAATAATATTGTCGAACTCTTGCAGCAGGCGCAGTGTGCCGGCGTCCACCCCCGCGCGCGGCGGGTCTACAAACACGGTGGAAAAGGCATAATCCGCCAAATCAATGCCCTGCTCCTGCAAACGGCGGAAGGTGCGCACGCCGTGGAAGGCCTGGGTGAACTCCTCCGCCGAAAGCCGCGCCAGCCGGATATTGGCCGCGCCGTTGGCCTCGATATTCCACTGCGCCGCCTGCACCGAAGTTTTCGACAATTCCGTGGCCAACACCCGCCGGAAATAGCGCGCCAGCGGCAGCGTGAAATTGCCGTTGCCGCAATAAAGCTCCAGCAAATCCCCGCCCAAGCCCGCCGCCGCGCCGCAGGCCCAATCCAGCATCTTTTGGCACACATGGGCATTGGGCTGGCTGAAGCCGCCTTCGTATTGGCGGTATAGCCATTCGCGCCCGCCGGCCGCCAGCCGTTCGGTAACAAAATCCTGCGCCAGCACCAGCTTCTGCCCGCGGCTGCGCCCGATAATCATGATGCCCAGCTCGCGCTGCAAACGCTCCGCCGCCGCCTGCCAACGCCCATCCAGCCGTTTGTGGTAAATCATGCCCACCAGCATGTCGCCGCTCAAAGTGGACAAAAATTCGCACTGATACCAACGCTCGCGCAGCAGCGGATCGGCCTGCACCGCCGCGAGCAGCTTCGGCATCAGCGCATTGATGGCCGCCGAAGCCGCCGGCAGCCCCTCCAGCCGCCGCAGCGAAGCCGCGCCCGCCTTCTGCCCCGGCTCAAACATGGCATAGCTGATGCGCTCCCCATCGTGCCACACGCGGAACTCCGCGCGCATCCGGTAATGCCGCTCCGGCGAGGCAAACACCTGCCACTCGGGCGGCGCAAACTCGGCAAAACGCTGTTTCAGGTAGCCTGCCTTTTGTTGCAGCTGGGCGGCGTATTCGGGGCTGGGGGCAGAGTCGGTCATCGCGTTGGGCTCGGGAGGAAGAAAGTGCCGCATTATATCGCCCGGGCGCGGGCAGTCCAAATGAGGCTACCTGAAAGCGTGAGCTTCAACGAAGTTAAAACGATGTCTTGCGAAGCAAGGCTGAGTTTCTGCGCAGCTAAAACGTGAGCTGCAACGAAGTGAAAGCCTTGCGCCCGTTTCGAGCCCGCAAAAGGCTAGCTGAAAATTTGAGCCGCGCAGCAACTCAGCCTTGGCTAAGCCAAAACATCGTTTTAGCTGCACAGAAACTCCGCTTCCTTCGGAAACATCGTTTTCGTGAAATTCGCTCCATTTATTTTCAGGTAGCCTTTTTGCCGCTCTGCCAATCAGCCGGCTTGCGATTACGGCATTGTTATGCGAGATGCCCATAACAAAACCGCCCCAGCCTTTGCGGCTGCGGGCGGTTTGCTGGCAAGCGGTTTCGCAAAATCAGAATTTCACGCGCACGCCGGCGGAAACTTCGTGGGAATCCACTTTCACGCCGTCGAATTTGCCCCAGTAGTTGTAGCGGTAGCCTGCATCTAGGGCGATGCTTTGGGTGATGTCGTAGCCCACGCCGGCCAGGATGCCGACGCCGGCTTTGGTTTTGCGGGTTTCGTAGTGCTCGAAGCCGCCGGTGCCGCGTTCGGTGGTGTCGAAGGATACGCGGTTGAGGCCGAGGCGTGCGCCGGCATAGGGTTTCACCGGGGCGCCCAGGTCGAAATCGTAAATGGCGGAAACGCCGAGGCTTTGGAATTTGGCTTCGGCATCATAAGAGGTGGAGCTGCTGATGCGACCGCTTTCGCTGCGGGATTTGTAGTGGGTGTAGTCGGCGGCCACGCGGAAATCGCCGAAGTCGTAGCCGAAGGATACGCGCGGGCTGAAGCCTTTTGCGGTGGCGCTTTCGCCGTACACTTCGCCTTTTACGGAAGCATGGCCGAGGTCGCCTTGCACGTAGAAGCCGCGGTTGTCGTCGGCCAGGGAAGGCCGGAAAGGGAAAGGGCGATGAGTGCCGCCAGAGCTTTTTTCATGATGTTTTCCTTGCAAGATAAAAGGTTGTTTGAATAAGCGGCAGCTATGGAAACTGCCGGCCGGGCGAATTGTATGGCGTGGCGGCGGTTTGGGCAATCTTAAAAGACTTTAACGAAATTATGTGTTGGAATCTTGCCATGCAGGATGGGCAAGATGCTGCCGCCCAGCAAAAGGCTACCTGAAAAATATTTTTCAGGTAGCCTTTTTGGCTGTGCCGCCAATCAGTCGGCATTCATATTGATGTTGTCTTTAAACTGCGCGTTGGGCACTTGCACGATCAGCGGATCTACCGGGCCGATGGCTTTGAGGTCGCGGTCGGGGTAGTCGAGGGCGTGCAGGAAGAAGCGGATGCAGTTGAGGCGGGCACGTTTTTTGTCGTCGGATTTGATGATGGTCCAGGGCGCGTCGCCGGTATGGGTGTGGAAGAACATGGTGTTCTTGGCCTCGGTGTAGGCGTCCCAGCGGTCGAGCGATTCGATATCCACCGGGGAGAGTTTCCAGTGTTTCAAGGGGTCGTCGCGGCGGGAGATGAAGCGGCGCAGCTGCTCTTCGCGCGACACGGAAAACCAGAATTTAAACAAGTGCATGCCGCTGTTTACCAGCATGCGCTCCAGCTCGGGCGCCTGGCGCATGAATTGCAGGTATTCATGCGGCTCGCAAAAGCCCATCACGCGCTCCACGCCGGCGCGGTTATACCAAGAACGGTCGAAAAACACCATTTCGCCGGCGGTAGGCAAATGGTTGATATAACGTTGGAAATACCATTGTCCGCGCTCTCGGTCGCTGGGTTTTTCCAAGGCCACCACGCGGGCGCCGCGCGGGTTGAGGTGTTCCATATAGCGTTTGATGGTGCCGCCTTTGCCGGCGGCGTCGCGGCCTTCAAACAGGGCGGCGATGCGGCTGCCGCTGTCTTTCACCCAGCTCTGCACTTTCAGCAGCTCGATTTGCAGCTTTTTCTTTTCTTTTTCATACACATTGCGGCTAATGCGGGTGCGGTAGGGGTAGCTTTCGGGCAGCGGGGCGACGGAAGAGTTTTCGCTGCTGCGGTTGCCGCTGTATTGCAGCACTTTCTCTTCAAACACTTGCAGGCGGTCTTTGCGCTCCGATAAGTCGATTTCTTCAAACGGCTTGAGTTGGTGGTCGGTCATATTGTGCCCCTTATGGCGTGTTGTTGATGAAACTTTATCCTTTAAACTAATGGGGCAATTTTAACCTTGAAGAGGCTACCTGAAAAGATGAGAAACCATAAAAACGCGCTGTTCCGCGCCGGCCGGAGCAACGGTTTATTCAAGCCTTAACAAACAAGCCCGAACTGCGAGGAGTTCGGGCTTGCTGCTTGTGCCGCCGCGGCTTAGTGCACGTGCGTGGTGGCGGCAATTTTGCGGTTGATCAGCCATTGCTGCGCCATACTCAGCAGGTTGTTCACCACATAGTAGAGCACCAAGCCGGCCGGGAAGAAGAAGAACATGGCGGAGAACACCAGCGGCATAATCTTCATCATTTTGGCCTGCATCGGGTCGCTCGGCGGCGGGCTGAGCCTAGTTTGCAAGAACATGATTACCGCCATCAAAATCGGCAGAACATACAGCGGGTCGGGGCGGGCCAAGTCGGCCACCCAGCCCCAAGAAGCCTGGCGCAGCTCAACCGAAGCAAACAGCACCCAATACAGGCCGATAAACACCGGGAACTGCAACAGCATGGGCAGGCAGCCGCCCAGCGGGTTGATTTTCTCTTCTTTGTACATCTTCATCATGGCCTGCTGCAGCGCCATGCGGTCGTCGCCGTGCTGTTTTTTCAGCATTTCCAGCTTGGGCGCCACGGCGCGCATTTTGGCCATGGAGCGGTAGGAGGCATTGGTGAGCGGCAGGAGCAGGGTTTTCACGATGATGGTGAGCAGCACGATAGACCAGCCCCAGTTGCCGATCATGCCGTGCAGCCAGTTCAGAAGCTGGAACAGCGGCGCGGCGACGATGTGGGTGCGGCCGTAGTCTTTCACCAAGTCCAGGCGGTCGGCCACTTTGCTGATCACGGAATACTCTTGCGGGCCGGCATATAGCTCCACTGGCACACTCAGCTTCTGGCCGGCGGCAATCGCAGGCAGCGGCACGCGCACGCCGGCGGAATAGAGGTTGTCGCTGCGGCGTTTGATATCGAGAAGGCAGGCGCCGTTTTGGCAGATGCTGTTGCCGTCTTTGGGCTGCAAAATCCACACGGTGGTGAAATAGTGCTGGGTGAAGCCGATCCAGCCTGATTGGGCGGTGCGTTGGTAGTCGGCGGTATCGCGGCGGGAGGCGAAGTCGTCGTCCAAATCGCCAAACTGCACTTTTTGGAATTTGCCTTCCGGCGTGTACACCACGGGGCCGGCATAGGTTTGGTTGAAATAGCCGCTGCCTTCGGGCTTGCTGTTGTCGCGCAATACGCGGTACACGCCGTCGAGTTTCAGCGGCTCGGCAGTATTATTGGTGATGTCGAAGCGCACATCGATCACATAGCTGCCTTTGCTGAAGGTGTACACCTTATCCACCTGGATGCCGTTGGCTTCAGGCGCGCTCAGGCGCACCTCCAGCTTGTCGCCGGTGAGGGTGTAGCTGTTTTGCGCGGCCTTAAATTGGCTGTCTTGCAGCAGATAGTTGCCTTTGGCATCCATCAGCAGCGACTGCACCAAATATTTATGTTCGCGGCTGTCGGAAAGCAGGGTGAAGGTTTTGCTGGCATCGCTGGTGGCGTTGTGCTTGAGCAAATCGAGGCCGCGCAGATCGCCGCTGTTTTCGTCGATCACGGCTTTGAGCGTGTCGGTAGTAACGGTGATCGGCTTGGTCGGAGTGAGCTCGGCTCCGGCCGAGGGCGCAGCAGCAGCGGTTTGCTGCGCCGTTTCCTGGGCAGCCTGTTCGGGCTGCTGCGGCGGGCGGGGGCTGATAAACTCCCAAGCCAGCAGGATTATCACGGCCACGACAGCAAAAGCCATCATCCTTTTCAGATCGTTGTTGGATTCCATAAAATCGGGTTCCGTTTTTGGCAAGATAAACGGTAGTCTACCAGGGCAGGCAGGCTACCTGAAAACATGAACTTCGGCGAAGTGAACCAAAACTTCAATGCAGTTGCACAGCGCAACCGTTGCGCTAAGGCACCGGATCAAACCCGCTGCCGCCCCAAGGATGGCAGCGGCAAACGCGCTTGAGCGCCAACCAACCGCCTTTGAGCGCACCGTATTTGCGCACGGCTTCAAGGGCGTATTGCGAACAGGTGGGCTGATAGCGGCAGCGTGGCGGCAGCATCGGGCTGACAGCATATTGGTAAAACCGTATCAAGCCAAGCAGAATTTTGGCTAACATGTCTTCTTCGGCACAATCCGCTCCAGCTGCGCCCACACCTGTTGCAATTCAGACGAATCAAACGGCCGGCGGGCGCGGATAACCAAATCGCAACCGTCCAAGCGGTGCCGGTTGAGCCGGAACCACTCGCGCAGGGCGCGCTTCATATAGTTGCGGCGGTTGGCGCGGCGGGCAGTTTTCTTGGGCACCACCAAGCCCAGGCGGGGATGCCCCAAACCGTTCGGCTTGCTCCACAGCTGCAACGCCGGCTGCGATTTCATCCGGCGTAAAGCAAAAACGGATGAGAAATCATCCGTTTTCAGTAAGCGGTATGTTTTGCCGAAACAGTAGTTCACTGTTATACGGCCAAACGTTTACGGCCTTTGGCACGGCGTGCAGCCAATACAGCACGACCGCCGCGGGTTCTGGAACGAACCAAAAAGCCGTGGGTGCGTTTGCGGCGGATAACGGAAGGTTGATAAGTGCGTTTCATGATGTTTCCCGTGAAAATTAAGTCTAAAAGCTGAAAGCGGCGTATTACACCTGATTTTGCTGATATTGTCAAACTCGCAGCGCATCAGGCCGGCATTTTCCCGCCTTGGTAAGCCCCCTGAATTTTGGGTATAATCCGCCCGCATTCCGCCCCCTGCTAGGGCGCCGCCGTATTCCGTTTCCCTTCCGACTGCCCACCATGACGCTCGAACAATTCTGGCCGTACTGCCTGCATCATTTGCGCCACACTCTGCCCGCCAAACAGTATCAAAGCTGGATTGCGCCGCTGAGTGTGGACCAAGCGGCGGGCGGCGAATGGGTAGTGTATGCGCCCAGCCGTTTTGTGCTGAATATGCTGCGCACGCGCTATGCAAACGAAATCCGCAGCCTGTTGCAACAAAGGCTACCTGAAAATACGCCGGAGCTGATTTTCCAGCAAGGGCAGGGCAAACAATACGCTCCCGCCAACGAGCCTTGGCCGGACGCCGCCACCCAACAGCCTGTGCCGAAACCGGCCGCCGCACCCGCAAAAACATCGCCCGCAAAAGCAAAAAAAGCTGCCGACAAAGCCGTCCCTGCCGACAAACGCACTGCCCTGGAAATGGTACAGGCGCGCCTGGAAAGCCTGGGCATCGCCCCGCAGCCGGAACAGCCTGCCGCCGCGCCGCCCGTTGCCCCCAAACCCGCTGCCACCAAAACTGCGCCTGCCGACAAACGCAGTGAACAACAAAAACAGCGTTATGCGCAAACCAACCTGTCGCCGGAATATACTTTCGACACCCTGGTGGAAGGCAAAGGCAACCGCCTGGCCGTGGCCGCCGCCCGTTCCATTGCCGAAAACCCCGGCAAAAACTACAACCCGTTTTTCCTCTACGGCAGCACCGGCTTGGGCAAAACCCATCTGGCGCAGGCCGTGGGCAACGAACTGTTGCGGCTCAAGCCCGAAGCCAAGGTTTACTATATGCACGCCGAAGATTTCGTGCGCGGCATGATTCAGGCCTTCCGCAACCACGCCCACGACGCCTTCCGCCAACAATACAAACCCTACGATTTTCTGATTATCGACGACATCCAATTCATCAAAGGCAAAGACCGCAGCATGGAAGAGTTTTTCCACCTGTATAACCATTGCCACCACCACAAAAAACAGATTATCCTTACCTGCGACGTGTTGCCCACCAAAATCGACGACATGGACGACCGCCTGAAGTCGCGCTTTTCTTGGGGCCTAACGCTGGAATTGGAGCCGCCGGAGCTGGAGATGCGGGTGGAGATTTTGCAGAAGAAAGCCGAGTCCGTGGGTATCGAGCTCAAAGAAGAGGCCGCGTTTTTCATCGCCACCCACGTGCGCTCCAACGTGCGCGAACTGGAGGGGGCCTTCAAACGGGTGGAGGCACGCAGCCGTTTCGAGCACAAACCGATCGACGTCGAGCTCGCCACCGAAGCCCTGCAAGACATCGTGGCCGGCAATTTCAAGCCCATCAACCTGCCGTTGATTATGGACGCGGTGGCCAAATATTACGGCATCCGTACCGCCGACCTCATCGGCAAAAAGCGCGCCCAAGGCATCGTCCGCCCGCGCCATCTGGCCATCAAGCTTGCCCGCGAGCTGACCACCCACAGCTACGAAGACATCGGTAAAGCCTTCGGCGGGCGCGACCACAGCACCGTGCTCAACTCGGTAAAAAAAGCCGACGAGCTGCGCCAGAGCGATGCCGAAATCGCCCAAGATTACGAAAAACTGCTGATTATAATCAAAAATTAACCAAGGAAGCCTTTCATGCTGATTTTAGAAACCGAGCGCGACTCCCTGCTCAAACCGCTGCAAGCCGTAACCGGCATTGTGGAGCGCAAGCACACCCTGCCAATCCTCTCCAACGTGCTGATTGAGCGCAGCGGCGGCCAAATCAACATCTTGGCTACCGATTTGGAAATCCAAATCCACACCCACGGCCCGCACTCTGATGCCGACGATTTTCGCATCACCACCAACGCCAAAAAGCTGCAAGACATCCTGCGTGCCCTACCCGAAGGCGCCATCGTGGTGCTGGATTGGGCGCAAAACCGCCTTACTTTGAAAGCCGGCAAATCCCGTTTCGCCCTGCAAACCCTGCCGGCGGAAGATTTCCCGTTGATGAGCGTGGGCGAAGAAGTGGTGTCGGCCTTCACCCTGCCGCAGGAAACCCTGCGCAACATGCTCTCGCAGGTACAATACGCCATGGCGGTGCAGGATATCCGCTACTATCTCAACGGCCTCCTGATGCAGGTGGAGGGCAGCAACCTGCGCCTGGTGGCCACCGACGGCCACCGCCTGGCCTACTCCGCCGCCGTGATCGATGCCGACCTGCCCAAGGCCGAAGTCATCCTGCCGCGCAAAACCGTGCTCGAGCTGTTTAAGCTGCTCAACCGCCCGGAAGAGCCCGTAACCGTGGAGCTGCTGAACAACCAAGTACGCTTCCGCTGCAACGACACCGTGGTGGTGAGCAAAGTGGTAGACGGCAAATTCCCAGATTTCAACCGTGTGATTCCGCAAGACAACGACAAAATCTTCCTGCTCGGCCGCCTGCCGTTGTTGGGCGCCTTGGAGCGTGCCGCCATTTTGGCCAACGAGAAATTCCGCGGCGTGCGCCTGCAGCTGCGCCCCGGCCTGCTGAGCGTGTTGTGCAGCAACAGCGAGCAGGAAGAAGCGCGCGAAGAGCTGGAAATCGCCTATCAGGGCGCCGAGCTGGAAGTGGGCTTCAACATCAACTACCTGATGGACGTGCTGCGCAACGTGCACGCCGAAGACATCCAACTGGCCTTTGGCGATGCCAACCGCTCCACCCTGTTCACCATCCCCGACAACGCCGATTTCAAATACATCGTGATGCCGATGCGCATTTGATCGGGCATTGCCCCGCATGAAGCACAACAGGCTACCTGAAAACAAGCAAGGCGCGTTTGGCGAATACAAAGTTCCCGCAGAAAATGAATTTCTGCGCAGCCAAAAGCGCCAAGGTAAAAGTTTTCAGGTAGCCTGAAAAACATCTGGCAAGCCAAGCCCGATTGCGTTATATAGCGAATTAACTTAACTTTCGCTACGGCGTTGGCTCGCCTTGCTGTACTACTTGTACTATCTGCAGCTCGCCGCCTTGTATCGAAAGTTACAAAATCCGCTATAAACCATGCCTCCCGCAGTTTTCACTGCATTGAAGCACACGTTTTTAGCTTCGCAAAACATCGTTTTCAGGTAGCCTCTTTCCAACGGCTGCCAAACCATCCCAAGGAACCCCCATGCTCCCACGGCACCCCCGCCTCCGCGCCCTAGCCCTTGCCGCCGCCCTCCTGCTGCCGCTGGCCGCCCAAGCCCAGCCCGCCGCACCGCAGCCCACACCCAAACCGCTCTCCCACCGCGAAATCATCGAGCGCGCCAACAACTTAGTGGCCGCCTTCTCCTCCGAAATCGCCCTGCAGAAAGGTAACGGCACCGACGCGCTGGCCACCTACCTGAGCCTGTTCCGCCGCACCCGCGACCCCGTTGCGGCCGAGCGCGCCGTGGAAATCGCCCTCTCCAGCGACCAGCGCCTGGCCGAACAGGTGCTCAACACATGGCGCATCGCCGAGCCCAACCCCTCCCCCGAGCAGAAACGCATGCGCTGGACGGTAGCCGCCGCCAAAGGCGACGTGGCCGCCGTGCGCGCCGGCCTGCCCGAAGTGCTCGCCCAAACCGACCGCCACCGCATACGCAGCGTGTTCCTGCGCGTTTCCCAGCTCGCCCTCTACCACCCCGAAGCCGCCGATGCGCCCACCACCCGCCAGGTGCACCAGGCCGCCGCCCGCTTCCCCGGCCTGCCCGAAGCCGCCATCGCCGACGCCATTTATTCCGCCCATGCCGGCCGCACCGCCGATGCCAACGCCGCCCTGCGCCGCCTTGCCGGCCTCGACAGCGACATCCGCCCGCTCACCAGCATCACCCTGCGCCTGATTGCCCAGCGCCAGCCCGAAGTACTGCAATACTTCTTCTCCCACGCCGACAGCCGCCACCTCTCCCCCATGTGGCAAACCCTGCAAGTGGAATCCCTCATCAGCGCCAAACGCGAAGAAGAAGCCTACCGCCTGCTGCAATCCCTCCTCGCCAAAAATCCCGATTCCGACCTCTACATCCAGGCTGGCATCCTCTCCGTGCGCCGCAAAGAGCCCGTGACCGTATCCCTCAACTATTTCGACAAAGCCTATCTGCACGGCACCAGCCAGCAGAAAAGCCGCGCCGCCCTGCTCGCCGCCGCCCGCCTGTATGAAGACAAAAACACCGCCGACGCCCGCACCTGGCTCGAACGCGTAGAAGCCCCCGAAAGCCAATTCGACAAACAACTCCTCTTGGCCAAACTCGCCGAGCTCGACAAAAACTGGCCCGCCGCCCAAGACGCCCTGCTGCGCGCCGAAGCCGTAGTCGGCCGCGAAAACACCCTGTTCAACGCCGACGACCTGCTCATCACCCAGCTGCGCATCACCCGCGAGCAGCCCCCCGCCGAGGCCCTCGCCCAGCTGCGCACCCTCCACCGCCGCTACAGCGACAATTCCGCCCCGCCCGCCATGCTCGCCCTCATCCTCGAGCAGCGCGCCTTCCTCTATGCCGACCGCCTGCAACAGCCCGACAAAGCCGTGGCCGACCTCAAGCAGGCGCACGAGCTCGTGCCCAAAAACCCCGACATCCTCAACTCCCTCGGCTACACCATGATTGCCCAGCCCGGCGCCGACCTCAACCAAGCCCGCCGCTACATCGAGCAAGCCCTCGCCCGCCGGCCCGAAGCCCCCGAAATCCAAGACAGCATGGGCTGGGTGCTGTTCAAACAAGGCCAGCCGCAAGAGGCCCTGCCCTACCTGCAAAAAGCCCACCGCGAGCTGCCCGAAGCCGACGTGGCCGCCCACCTCGGCGAAGTATTGTGGACGCTCGGCCGCAAAGACGAAGCCATCGCCGTGTGGCAGGCCGCCCGAAGCAAAGACGACAGCAAACAAGTGTTGCAGGAAACCCTGCAACGCCTCAACGTATCCCTGCCGCCCCCGCCCGAGAAAAACAGCAGCGGCGCAAACGGCAACGGCAGCAGCAAATAAAGCACAGGCTACCTGAAACCCCATCCCGTTTTCGCAAAATTCGCCCACTCGTTTTCAGGTAGCCTTTCCCCCAACTTTACCCGCCGCCTACCCATCCTAACCCGCCGCGGCTTTATCATGCCCCAAAATTTTCAGGTAGCCCCAAGCAAACAAAAGGCTACCTGAAAAATAGCAACACCACACCGCAGGTCGGCATTCATGCCCGACAAGCCCCGCAAAGGCCGCCTGAAAACCAAGCCATCCTATTTTCAGGTAGCCCCACACCCCATCAGGCTACCTGAAACGCAAAACACCCAAACACCCCATGACCCGACACCTCCCCCCCTTCCTCGCCGCCCTCCTCCTCGCCGCCTGCACCACCACCGGCACCCAAATGCCCGCCGAAGGCTGGCGCGAAGACGCCCCCACCCCCCAATTCGAAGCCTCAGGCCGCATGGGCGTGAAAGAAAACGAACGCGGCAGCTACGCCAACTTCGACTGGCTGCGCACAGCCGCCCTCCAGCTGTTTGAAGTCAAAACCCCGCTCGGCAACAGCGTCGGCCGCCTCTGCCAAGACAGCCGCGGCGTAGAAGCCGTCGCCTCCAACGGCCAAGTGTACCGCGCCGCCAGCACCGCCGAGCTCAGCCAACAACTGCTCGGCTACGACCTCCCCGTCGCCTACCTCGACCGCTGGGCCAACGGCCTGCGCGTGCCCGGCGAACCCTACAGCATCCTGCCCGACGGTCGCCTCCAGCAAATGGGCTGGCGCATCCAGCGCAACCTGGATGAAAACGGCCAAGTCCGCCTGCTGCACATGGAACGCAGCGGCCTGAGCCTGCGCCTCATCTTCGACCGCTTCGGCCAGCCCGAACGCAGCCCCGCCAACTGCAACGACACCGAACAGGCCGTCTGATGAGCCCGCACCCCGCCGCCCGCGCCTTCCCCGCCCCCGCCAAGCTCAACCTCAGCCTGCGCATCACCGGCCGCCGCCCCGACGGCTACCACCTGCTCGAAAGCCTCTTCTGCCTCATCGACCTGTGCGACACCGTTTGGCTGCTGCCCCGCTCCGACGGCCAAATCATCCTGCACAACCCCGCCGGCGGCATCCCGCCCGAACAAGACCTCAGCTATCGCGCCGCCCGCGCCCTGCAACAATTTTCAGGTAGCCCCCAAGGCGTGGAAATCTGGCTAAACAAACGCATCCCCAGCGGCGGCGGCCTCGGCGGCGGCAGCTCCGACGCCGCTACCGTCCTGCTCGCCCTCAACCACTTGTGGCGCACCGCCGTGCCGCCCGAGCAGTTGCACACGCTCGGCCTCGCCCTCGGCGCCGACGTGCCCTTCTTCCTGTTCGGCCAAAACGCCTTCGCCCAAGGCATCGGCGAAATCCTGCGCCCGATGGCCGTGCCCGAGCAATGGTATGTCGTCGTGCACCCCCACACCCACGTCTCCACCCCCAAAATCTTCGCCCACCCCGACCTCACCCGCAACAGCCCGCCCTGCCCCAACCCCAGCTTCGAGCAACTGCAACCTTTCCGCAACGATATGCAGGCCGTGGTGCTGGCTGAATACCCGAGCGTGGCCGCCGCCTTCCGCCTGCTGCAAAACCACGGCCGCCCGCAAATGAGCGGCTCTGGCGCCTGCCTGTTTCTCGCCTGCGCCACACAAAGCGAAGCCGAACACATCCGCAGCAGGCTACCTGAAAACCTGGCCAGCTGGTGCGTGCGCGGCTTAAGCCGGCACCCCCTGTCCGCCATGCTGTGCCCCTAGCCAAACAGCGCGCCCCGCCCTTTACGCAGATTCGTCTTGACAACGCGCCGGAAAAAACGCATAATTCGCACCTTTAGTGAATCGCCTGTCTGAAACGGCAGGTCAACACTGGGGATTCGCCAAGCTGGTTAAGGCATCGGATTCTGAATCCGACATGCGTAGGTTCGAATCCTACATCCCCAGCCAGGTTCCAAAATATGATTTTGGGGATTCGCCAAGCTGGTTAAGGCACCGGATTTTGATTCCGGCATGCGTAGGTTCGAATCCTACATCCCCAGCCACCTTGCAAAAGCATGTACGCGTTACATGCTTTTCTTTTTGCTGCGGCGCAACACGGCAAAAGGCTACCTGAAAATCCTTTTTCGGCATTTCCTTGCCGAAAACCCCGCCTGCCGGATTTTAATTGCCTCAAACATACGGGAAACAAACCCCCCACCACACCTGCCGCCCGCCTCCGCCCCGGCACTGCGCAAACCTGCCCGCAGCCCGCGCAAACAGCGCTTTGGTTTTGCCCGCATCCGGCGTATAATCCGCCGTTTGCAAGCCAGCCAAAACCAACACGCGAGGAAGCGGCAATGTTTCCGACAGTCGGCGGCGAGACCGCAAACAACACAGGTAATGAAGATATGGCATACGAAAGTTTAATGGTATTTGCCGGCAATGCCAGCGTCGGCTTGGCCGAGAATGTGGTGAAACATCTCGGCATTTCATTGGGCCGCTCTTCCGTGGGCAAATTTTCCGACGGCGAAGTTGCCGTGGAGCTGCTGGAAAACGTGCGCGGCCGCGACGTGTTTATTTTGCAGTCCACCTGTGCGCCCACCAACGACAACCTGATGGAACTGCTCACCATGGCCGACGCGCTCAAACGCGCTTCTGCCGGCCGCATCACCGCCGCCATCCCCTATTTCGGCTATGCCCGCCAAGATCGCCGCCCGCGCTCCGTGCGTGTGCCGATTTCTGCCAAGCTGGTGGCCAATATGCTCGCCACCGCCGGCATCAACCGTGTGCTGACCGTGGATTTGCACGCCGACCAAATCCAGGGCTTCTTCGATATTCCGGTGGACAACATCTACGCCACCCCGATTCTGGTGCACGACATCCTGCAGCAGCGCATCGAAAACCTCACCGTGGTGAGCCCCGACATCGGCGGCGTGGTGCGTGCACGCGCCGTAGCCAAGGTGCTGAACACCGATTTGGCCATCATCGACAAACGCCGCCCCAAAGCCAATGTAGCCGAAGTGATGAACATCATCGGCGACGTGCAGGGCCGCACCTGCCTGATTGTGGACGACATGATTGACACCGCCAACACGCTGTGTAAAGCCGCTTCCGCCCTGAAAGAGCGCGGCGCCGAGCGCGTGCTGGCCTACGCCACCCATCCGGTGTTCTCCGGCGAAGCGGTGAGCCGCATCGCCTCTTCCGACATCGACCAAGTGGTAATTACCGACACCATCGCCCTCTCGGAAGCCGCCCGCAGCTGCGGCCGCATCCGCCAGGTAACGATTGCCGGCCTCTTGGCCGAAACCATGCGCCGCATCAGCAACGAAGAATCTGTCTCATACCTCTTCAACGAGGATGTGGCATCCCCGGGAGCATTGTTCCTCCCCTAAGCAGGTTTGCCGCTTCGGCAAGCCGTTTCCGTGCCGTCAGGGTTGGTCGCAGCCCGGCAGACGGTACTTTTTCACTTTAATGGAGTTTGACCCATGTCTTTTAAAATTGAAGCCCAAGTGCGCGAAGAGCAAGGTACTGGTGCGAGCCGCCGCCTGCGCCGCGAAGGCCGTGTGCCCGCCGTGGTGTACGGTGCCGGCGAAACCCCGGCCGCCGTCTCTGTCGATCACAAAACCGTATTCTTCGCCCTGCAGAAGGAAGCCTTCCACACCGCCATCATCAAGCTGGCGCTGAACGGCAAAGAACACGACGTGATCGTGCGCGATTTCCAGATGCACCCCTTCCGCCAGGAAGTGCGTCATATCGATTTCCAAATCGTTCAGGCCGGCAAGCCGATCAAGATCCGCCTGCCGCTGCATGTGGTGAATGCCGAGAAATCTCAGGCTGTTAAACTGCAAAACAGCCGCGTGGCGCTGCTGAACACCAGCGTAGAAGTGCTGCTGGATCCGAAACACATCCCGTCTGAGCTGCTGCTGGATTGCGAAAAAGTGGTGGCCGGCGATGTATTGCACTTGTCCGACATCCAATTCCCGGAAGGCGTGGAAAGCACCGCGCTGCGCCGCGGCGCCAACCTGGCCGTGGCCACGGTAACCGCCGCCGGCAAATAAGCCGATACGCTGCAAACCAAACCCCGCTGCGAAAGCGGGGTTTTTGTTTGCCTGGCTTTGGCGCGGAAAAAGGCTGGCTGGAAGCGTGAGCTTCAACGAAATGAGCGATGCCTCGCGAAGCAAAAAGAGGTTTCACGGTTTTCAGGTAGCCTTTTCACACGTTTTCCTCCCAACAGGCTACCTGAAAACAAAAGCATCCGCTCCAGCCTATTCAAATAAGGTTCAAACGAGCTTTCCAAAAGTACGCCGCTGCGGCGTGAACCTGCTGATATTTTCAGGTAGCCTCCACCCATAGCCTTGCCACACAACACACAAAAGATACCGTAATCGAAAGTCAAGAACTTTTTAAAAACGCAAGCAACAGTAAGGCGGCGATAGCCATCGGCTACCGCTTTTTTGCAACACTTTAGACTGCTGTTTTACGCTGGTTTGTGCCGATTCTCGTCAAACGGCTGGCCGGATTTGAT
>NZ_LXSL01000026.1 GCF_001648355.1 Eikenella longinqua
CATTTTATTTGCTTTGGCCAAGGTATAGGGCCGACGACATTTCAAATATGGCGAATTCGCCATAATTAAAATTACACTGTCGCATGATGAAGTGAACTAGTTCCAAAATGGAACTAGTTCGAACCCAGCCCCGCGAACGCATCACGGGGCTTGGGCTACCTGAAAATCACGCGTTCAATTGGTGATAACGGGCTTTCTCTGCACTATCGCCATCCCAGGGGAAGTATTGGAAATACTCGTTGTTTGGCACGCTGATGCCCGCCTGTTCGGCCACGTTGCGCAGGAACATGATGCTGTCGGCGGCGTGGTCGTGCAGGGTGGCGGCTAGGCGGCGGTTCAGGCCGCGTATGGCTGCCCGGTGCTGGTAGATAAATTCGGCACAGTACAGGCTGTTGATTACAGCACCCTGCAAGTTGCGCAGTGGTTGGGGCTGCATATTTTCAGGTAGCCTGTCCAACACTTCGCCGTTCAGCCCGCTTTGTAACGTGAGCGAATGCACATAAGCCACCGCAGACGGCAGCAGAGGGGCGGCGATTTGGTCAATATGCGCCACGCCGAAGCGCTGATGCACCATGCGGTAGGCTGCCGAATAATCGATACCGCAGCGGGCGACCAGCAGCTTAACCGCATCCACCAGGCCACGCCGTTCGTCTATTGTGGTTTGGGTTTCCAGCTTGGGGCTACCTGAAACATCTTCCTGCGTATCCAGAAAGCCCAATAAAAAAGGCAGCCGAAGCTGCCAAGTTCCGTCCTAAGGTAAACCCTTACAAGCCGCCAAACATCGCATCTTCCAGCGTCTGCGGTTCGGCTCGTGCCGCTGCTGCTGCCGAAGCGCGCAACGGTTGCACGGCTTGGCGTACCGGTGCCATCGTCTGCTTGATGCCGTTATAGAATGCCTGAATGGCCGGCAGCCATTGTTCCGGCGGCAGGCTGCCCAACTGGGTTTGCGCGTATTCCACCAGCTTCGGCTCAATCTGCGGCCACATCACATCCGTTTTCGCCATCTGTGCCGAAAAGTCGTTAATGCCCTGCGCCGCCTGATTGCGTGAAGCCTGCCATTGCTGCTGTTGCAATAACTCCTGCTGTTGCCGCGCCTGCTGCTGTTTCAGCATCTCCTGTTGCTGTTGCTGCTGCCAGCGTGCCGCCGCCACCTGCCGCGCCATCTCCGCATCCAGCCCCATTTCCCCAATCTGCTGCTGCAAATCCGGATAGGCACTGAGCAAATCCGCCTGCAAGCTGCGCCCGCTCAAAGCCTCAAACTGCTGGATTTGGCGGCGCAAATAGGCTTCCACCGTGTCAAAATCCCCGGTCTTCACCGCCTTGGCATAATCAAACAGCTGCGCCACTTCCTCGCCGTTGTTGCAGCTCTCCTGCGCCAAACGCTGAAACTCCTGCACCGTCTCATCCATCTGCCGGTAGTAGTCGTCTTTGGCGCGGTATTCCTTCACTTGGTTTGCCAGCTCGCGGAAGCGGGTGCTGGCCTTCTCGCCCAGCCCTTCCGGCTCGGTCAAATCCGCATCCTGCTCCGGTGCGGCGGGCGGCTGTTCGGTTTCCGCCTTCGCTTCTGCCGGTTTCTCTGTTTCCGGCTGTGCCGCTTGATCCTGTTCCTCTTGCGCTTCAGCAGCCGGCTCTGCCGCCTGTTCCGGCTCGTCTGCCGCCTGCTCCGTGCCAAACATTGCCTCTTCCAAGCTCTGCGGCTCGGCTTGGGTCTCCGGCTGCTGCTGTTGTTCGGTTTGTGCTTCCTGCTCGGCTGCCATTTTCACTTCTTCGCTCATTGCATTACTCCGTTGGTCGGTTGTTGTGTTTCGTCATTCGGTAGCTGCTGCGGGTCGATTCCCGCTTGCGGCATCATCTGCCCCACCGCCTGCATGATTTGCTGGCGCATCATGTCCTGCGTCATATCCGGTATAAATTCGTCCAAGTCGATGCGCTCGTCAAAGCGGTTGAGCGTTTCCTCCAGCATCTTGCGCAAGGCCCCCGCCATGCCGTTCTGCCCCTGCATCTGCAATTGCGCCATCTGCCCGATGGTCTCGCGGCACACCGGCATCAGTTGCAGCCATTGGTCGCGCTCCTGGTATTTGTTCGGTTTGCTCATGCTGCCCGCCTTAATGTCCACCGCCAGATAGCGGAAAGCCACATCCGGCGTCAGGTTTTGCCAGTTGCCCTGCGCCCCCAGTATCTGCGCCACCTCGGCAGGCGAATAGCTCTGCACCAAAATCTCCAAGGCATAGCGTGCCATCTCGCGCATCAAATCTTCCATCGTGTCCTGCCGCTCGGAAATGCCGCTCTGCATGCCCATGCTCATGATTTCCGCCTCGGTGGCGGTCTTCGCTTTGTTGATGTAGCCGCGCGCCGCATCACCGCTGCGGGTCGTCATCTCCACATCACGGAACACCATGCTCGGGTCAAACAGCGCCTGATTGATTTCCGGCAGCGGGAATTGCTGAATGCTGTTGGCAATCGGCTGCGCCGGATTGATGCTGGCCGCCACCCAAGAGCCGGTTTCGTCATCACGCACCCTGTCCACCAAGCGTTGCGAATCCCCGGCAGACAAATCCCCCGCCTTCGGCACCACCCACACCGGCTTATTGTATTGGCGGCTGTTGCGCACCTGGCTGCGCAGGTGGCTGTATTCGTCCTGATAGTCAATCAGCGTCTGCACGTCCGAGAGCGGCCAAAAGCGCCCATCAACCGCGTTAAACGCTAAAAGGAAAAACGGATACCAGCGCTCGCCGGTCGGCTGCGGGCGGTAAGGCTCACGCGCCCATTCGCTTGCCCCACGCGCAAAGGTGTACACATGCTGGGTCGATTTATCCCACACCTCCCACACTTCCAAGAGCTGCTCCGCCTCGTCGATTTCTCCCGCACTGTTCTGCTTCAGGCTACCTGAAGATTCGCCCTTGTCCTTACCATACAGCCGCGCCCCCTGCGGCAGCTCCTTCTTGGCAAACCGCCGCTTGTATTCCCAGGCGGTCATCCACACCCGATGCCCCAAAGCCTGCGCGTTCAAGTAATCCCCCAGCTCGCGCACCCCGTCATCCAGCACGAACATATTCTCGCTGGCAATCCTGTCCAGCACCAAGCCTTTCTGCACATACAGCTCGGTTTCGCCGCGCAAGGCCGCTTCCACATGCTCGGTCTGCATCGCCAGTTCCTGCTGTACCGCCTCCTTGTCCGCGCCCGCCTCGTCCAAAGCCAGCTTTAAGGCATCCAATTGCGCCACGTTGTCCTGCGCATCCGGCAGGCGGTTGTGCTGCAAAGGGTCTTCGCGGTAGTTGTCCTGCAAAATCAGCTTCAGCCAGCCCGTGCCCGTGGTCAGCGTGGAGAGCAGGCAGGATTTCATGCGCCGTTTCAAATCCGTGTTCAACACCAGCTCGTGCTGCAATAATTCCTCCGCCGTCTGCGCAAAGCCCAACCACGGCGACACTTCCCCTTCTTTCGCCACCGCCGCTTTGCCCGGGCGGATTTCAATTTCCGGGTTTTTCGCATAAAGTGCCGGAATTAGCGCCGAAAGCGTGCTGAAAATCAAATACGGGTTTACCTTGCGCTCCGTATTCTTTTTCGCCAAATCCACCGCATCGCGGCACACGCCAAACAGCTTGTGCTGCTTCTCCGCATTTTTCAGCGCCCGCGCCACGCGGTTATCCCACTTTTTCAGCAGCGCATTGCCGCCGTTCGTTCCACTTGCCGAATCCATAAGCCCTCCAGTAAATACCCCGTATTATCAGCCAGTTTTAATCGGTTGCATCCAGCGCAGCCACTCCGGCCGCTCATGCCGTTGCTCCTTCGGCGGTGGCGAGAGCACCCGCGTCATGCACAAATAGCGCAGCGTATCCGGCGCATGGTCTTCCATATCGCTGTCCACGTCCTCCGGATTGTGCTTGTCATGCTGCAAGGCCGGCAGCGTGCGGATTAAGTCGCGGCAGGTGTCGAAGAAATACAGGAGCGGCTCGCCCTCGCTGGCCGCCGTGCCCTGTAAACGCAAATGCACCTGCTGCCAGCCCGCCACCCGCTTATTGTCCGCCGGCCAAAACTGCACCCCCGCCTTCTGCATCGTCTCCGCTTGCGATTCCCCGCCGTTGCTGGCAAATATCGCCGGGTCAGCCACCATCTGCGCAAAACGCTCATCGCGGCTCATCCGCTTAATCCCCGACGCAATCTCCCCAGCCGGTAAGCGCAAGCCCACATTCGGCTCACCGGTCGAGCCATACCATTCCCGATACACCACAATCGCATTCTTCGGCAGCAGTTTGCCGCTGTCAGGCAGCCTGAACGTCCCGTCCGACACCGCGCCCCACAACACACAGAACGGCTTAGCATAGCCCCAGTCGTGCGCCATGATGCGCGGCCAATGCACCGGCAGCGAGAACGGTTTCAGCACATGGCGCTCGCGGGCAAACTCCGCGAAATACGCCCCGTCCACAATATCCCAATCCCCGTTCTTCATCGCCGCCACCAGCGAAGGCGAGCCCAAGCCCGCCAAACGGCTTTCATATTGCGGGTCGTTTTCCAGCAGGGTCGGGTTATCCGAAAGCCGCGCCGGAATATATTGCCGCAGCATGCCCCCTTCCGCTTCCGGCGTGCGCCGGATTTCCATCGGCGGCGCATAATCCACAAACATCGCCTTCACCCAAGCATGCCCGATATTGCCCGGATTGCTGCCGCACAAAATCAAAGGCAGCTTGTGCCGGTATTCCTGCGGCACTTTCAGCCCGCCCAAGCGCACACGCCCGCGCAGAAAGCGGTAAATGCTCTCCGTGAATAAGGTCAGCTCGTCCATCAGCAGCACATGGATTTCCGCCCCCTGATACTTGTACATATCCTTCTCATGCTGGCAATGGCACAGATAAATCTTCGCCCCGTTCCAAAACTCAAAAATCCCCTTGCTGTCGTTAAACTTCACATGCCCCGACTGCATCAGCGGCGAGAGCATAGCCCGCAACCCGCTCACCCCTTCCAGGTGGTTTTTGCGCAAATCGTCCGACACCCGCCGGAACAAATACACCTGCAAGCCCGCCACCGCCATACACAGCAGCAGCCCCACCACACGCATCAAATGGCTCTTGCCGCCGCCCGCCGCCCCGCCATACAGAATCTCCGTGGCCTGGCTCAAAAACGCATCCGACTGCCGCTTATGCAGCTTTAAACGCAACTCACTCACGGCTCAGCTCCACCACAATCTTCGGCGGCGTCGGCGTTACATCCTCCACCTTGTCCACAAACATACCCAAATGCTTGCCCAACAAGTCCAAGGCTTTGCCCGCGCCGGTCGGTTCCAGCGCATATACTTCCACCTCCCGCGCCGTTACTTCGCCCAGCTGCGCATTCTTCACAACTTCCGTTATCCGCACCGGCTTCCTACCCATGCAAATATCCCGCAGCTCGCGCAAATCCCGGACTACCTCATCTTGGGTCAATTCCACCCGCTCCGAACGTTTGTTTCGCGCCGCTTCAATCGCCTGCTGAATGACAAGTTTTGACAAGTTCTGCGCCCCAATCTGCCGCGCCGTTTGTTCGCTATACCCCGCCCGAATCGCCGCCTGCGTGGCGTTTAAGTCCACCAGATACTCTTCAACAAACCTCTCCTGTTTCGGCGTCATCTTTTCACCCACCTTTTCATCCAAGGGTCAGCGTCCATGCGCATAATCGGCAGCCAGTAATAGCGCACCGGCGTCGAGCGAACGCACCAATAACGTAATTTCTGCACCCGCATCTCCCGCACATCCGCATACACCACCATGCCTGCATCCGATAGCGCCGTCATCGAGCGCATCACCGACTTCTCATTGCGCCCCACCCGTCGCGCCAGCTCCTGCGCACATTGCTTGCCGTGCATCTGTAAGCAATGCAGCAGCTCATCCCGCAACAACAACTCACGCCCACGCGCCATCATCTGCCTCCCTTCCAAACACCACCTCATTACCAGCCGCCCAAGCCTGAATGTACTCAATCAAACTCGCCAGCCTGCGTACTCCCATCCGCGCCGTACTCTCCCGCAGATTGATGACTTCGCCTTCTAAGCCAATCGCCATTTCAGCCGTGCCGCCCGTAGCAATCCGATGCCCAGAAACAAATATCATCTTCCATTGCTCGATTGAGAGTTTTTGGCCGTTAAAGGTTTTCTGTTTCGCAATATCCCCCAGCATCGCATGCAGCTTCGCGTTCTGTTCGTCCGTGCGGGTTTTCTCCCGTACCTCCACGACTGCTTTGTCATGCACCTGAAGCAGCGCTCCCGCCACCTCATACGCCAGCCGCATCACATCCCGCCGGTTATCCCGCGTGATGAAGCGCTTAAACTTTTGGCTCATTCGATCCTCAACTTTTCCAAAACAGTATGAGGACGAAAATAGAACCTAAGACTGCCAGCAACCCGATAAATGGATGGAAGCATTCCCAATATGTGAGGTTGGTCTTGCCGAACCAGCGGAATACGCACATGGTCAGAGAGTACAACAGGGCATAGATAATAAAGACTTTCAAATCCAACAATTTAATCACGTTCCATCTCCTTAGCTAATTGCTTATATTTTGAAGTTAATTCGCGCAGCTCTTCCTTCATCCAGCGGCGCGTTTCATGGTCGGCATCCAACTCCTCCACCCGCGCCAGCCCGATACGCTCTATCAAGCCCTGCCGGTAGCCACGGATATTGCCGCTCTCGTACAGATTGCAGCGCACACAACCGCCATGCACATTGTCCTCATCAAAGCGCAGCTTGTTGCTTCTGCCCGCCGGCACATAGTGGCAGGCTTGGAAATTATCCTTCCACGGCGCACCACAGCTAATGCAAGGCTTGCCCCTATCCCGCAATCGAATGTAACGGTTGAACGCCTGCTGCGCCTTCTTGGTCAGTTCCGGGATGGTTTCCAGCCTATGCCGCAGCGCCGCCGTCTTTGCCCGCTCCTTGCGCTTGGATTCACGCTCCGACTTGATGGCCGCCTTGCGCTTCTGTTCGCGCTGATATTCAATCCCGCAAGCTGGGGAGCAGACAAACTGCAGCGGCCTTTGCTTCTCAAACACCGTGCCGCATACTTTGCATTTACGCTTGGCCATGTTTTACTCTCTCCAAAATCTCTTCACGGGTCGGCGCACCGGACAGCGCGGTCAGTTGGTGCAGCATCTTCTCTTGCAGCTTCCTACTTGGTCGGCAGCGGCGGATTTGTTCGGCACAGCAGGCCGGGCAGCGGAAATTCAGCACGGCTCTGGTTGGTGGGCAGCAGGGGCAGTTATCCACGGCTGCTCTCCCAGTCGAATATCAGCACTTCCCCGCCGTCCTCTTTCACGCGGTCGGCGATGCGGTCGCCTACGGCGGCTTTGAAGCCTTCGGGGGAAAGGTTGGAAATCAGGATAGTGGGTTTCATGTTCTGATAGCGCTCGTTGAACACGTCGAACAGGGCGCGGCTCTCTGCCTCCGTGCCGCTCTGTACGCCCACTTCGTCGATAATCAGCAGGTCGTAGCCGCCGAAGGCCGCAATAACCTCGCTCTCGTTCACGTCGCTGTCGTAGCTCTTGGATTCACGCACGATGCGGTTGATTTCGGCCACGCTGGTAAAACGGGCAAAACCGTTGCAGTTGCGGATAACATAGCGGGCAACGGCGCAGGCGAGATGAGTTTTACCTGTGCCAGCATTACCCAACAGTGCCAGGCAGCGGCCGGAGTGGCCGGTTTGAAACTCGGTGGCGTAGACTTTGAAACGCTCCACGATGTAGCGCTGCTTGTCGTTTCCCACGCGGTAACCGCCGATGGTTTTTTCGCGGAAACGCTTCGGAATGCCTGAGTCGCCAATGCGCTGCTCAATACGCCGCAGTTCGCTTTGCCGGTCGGCTTCCGCCCGTTCGGCTGCCTCGCGTTCGCGGCGGGCGGCTTCGGCTTCTTTGGCGCATTCAGGGCAGCCACGGGTAAAGCGGGTGTACACCTCCTCCGTGTACTCGATGCCGTGTTTGGCGCAGGTTTTTTTGCTGGTGCTGACAGGCGTGAACAGGTCGGGTAGGGCTTGGTGCAGAAAATTGCCGATGCTTTGGGGTTCGGTAGCGGTATCCATCATAAAATATCCTTGGCTAGGTGGGCGCCGCCGTTGGTGTGCTGCGGCACGGTATTGATGCGGTTGGGCTTGGGTTGGGCGGGATGATTGCCACGGTCGGAATGCAGCCATTCGGCGCGGAAGCCACGCCAGCCGCGCTCACAGCAAATCGTCAATGCCTGCTCCAACGACAAGCCCGCGTTGTTGGCTTCACGCTCAATGCCCTTCAGCGCGGTTTGGGTAATCGGCGCACGGTGGGATTTGCGCAGGGCGATGTAGTCTTGGGCAAGCTGGCCGTCTATGCCGTGTTCCCCCAGTACCCGGTAGGCTTCCAGTTCGATGCTGGCGGCAGGCGGTTTGCGTTTTTTGGGTTTGTCAGGTTTAGTTTCGGGTTTGGCAGACACAGGCGCATCTGCGGCAGCGGATGCGTGTGTATTTTGTTTATCTAATCCGGATTTGTTACTCAAATCTTCAGTATTTATTAATACGGCGGGATTTTCCCTTAGTGGGATTTCCCCATTGTGGGAATTTCCCACTGTGGGATTTTCCCTTAGTGGGATTTCCCCACTGTGGCTCTGCGGAGAATCAAAAACGATATAGTCCACACCGCCTTCTGCTTTGCGCTTCATTTGCACAAAACCTTTGGCTTTGAGTTCGTCCAGCATCTTCAACACGGCATCCCGCTTGCTCTGTTTCTCCGTCCCCTCTGTCGTCCCAATCAGCTGATTGACGGACACCTGCCAGTTGTCCGGTTTGGACAGCAGATAGCCGAGCAGCCCCATTGCGGCGAAAGAAAGCTGGTGGTCGGCAAACACGCGGTTGTCGATGACGGTGTAGTTCGTCTGCCGGTTACTGCGGATGATTGCCATGATTTCTATCCTTTACTGCCGCCATCATGCGGCGCTCGCAAAACTCACTCACTCCTAAAGCCAGGGAGAATGCCCAGTTCCAAAAACGCTCACGCATGGCTTGCCTCCAATAGTCGGTAGCTGGCGTATTTCTTGCCCGTTCTTTGGTCATGCACCATCTCGCGGTGGATAACGTGTCCGGCCTGCGATAAGTCATAAATCCGCGCACCCAAGCGCATACAGCCGAACAGGTTTAGTGCTTCCAGCGGTGTGATGCTGTTGCCTTGGCGCATGTATTCCAAAATCTGATTGCTTTGTGTCGTTTTATTTGCCATAATTAAGCCTCCTTTATATTTTGTTAATATCCTTTGCCCGCATTCCCATGCGGGCTTTCTTTATTCGCCCCACCACTTCCGGAGACGCCGGAACCAAGCCATCTTGACCGGCACATAAATCCGTTGCATGATTTGCCCGTCATAATGCGCATTGGCCGCAGCCCCCAGTTTCTCCCTAGCCTCTTCCGGGCTGTCCGCCCAAATACTCAATGACCACGTCCTGCCTTTGAAACGGTAGGAGAACGTGTATTCGTTTTTCGCATAATCCATAGGAGTTCCTTTAGCTAACCTTCCCGCTTGGCAAACCGCACCAAGTCCAGAAAATCCCCGCACATTTCCAACGCGTGGCCTAACTCGTCCTCGAATCCGTAACGTTTGAAATAGGCTATAATTTCCGCCTCGCTCATTCGTTCGAAAGGTGCCGGGAATGCACCATCAATTTGTTTCGTCATCAACCCTGCTCCTCTTGATAATTAAGCATCAGACCAAATATTTACGTTGCTGCAATATTGCAGTTTTGATGGAGAAAACCTAATGGCAAAGAATGAAAAGTCTTCCCCCAAAACAGCCAGCCTGGCCGGCAAGGTACTAAGCCAGAAATCAGCCACCAAAGCGGCTAAGAGCTTGGCCGGCTCGGTACTGACACAGGCGCCGGACAAGAAGAAATCGAAATAATTTGCCGCTTTGGCAGGGTAATTACGCCGGCAAACTGTTTGTTTTCCCTGTTCTGGCCGGCTATATGCGGAGCAAGTGTTAATGCTTGCTCCGTTTCTGCAATCACAAAACCAACCGAATGCACGATGCTGGTTTCCACCTCAACGTCATCTGCCGTCTCCCATCCGGCCGGGCAGCCGAACGCATCCTCCCAAACCACAAATTTGATTTCTCCCATCTTCTTTCCCTTCTACCCGTGCTACAAAGTGTTCTGATTGCCCGTCTGTCCGGGCTGCCAAGCGTCTTTCCGCTTTGTCTGCCGTGGTAAAATGGCTGTTCCCCAACAACCAACCACGAAAGGTAAAATCATGGCTCGCCTTACTCATTTGGAATCTCTCCAACTCGCCGCTACTTTGCTGTCTGGCAGAGAAGCTCATGAAACGCTAGATAAACAGGTTGAATATCTGTTCAACGTAGCCGAAAAAATTCTAGAAGAAGACGGCAGGCGCAATCCGCCAGGATCTGTCGGGATTAGGACGTTCAATCTATAGTCGGCAGTGCATTAATCCGGCGCAGCTCGTTCTCAAGCTCTTTAACGGTTGCGCCGAGGCAACCGGGGCAAGTGTCCATTCCCCGAGCAAGCTGCCTAGCCACAAATTTCAGATCCTCTTTATCGCCTTTGGATAATCCGGCAGCATCTTGGATATCCGCTTTCACTTTCAACACAACTTCAAGTTCCAGTTTTTCTTTCATCTTCTTTCCTTTCTCAAAAATATTTGCGCCCCTATTCAGCCAACTTCCCGCCGTTCATGGCGAGCCACAGGGAATGCCCGGATTTCTTCGGCAAACAATTTGCCGTTTTTGTGATACACAAAAATATTTCTTCCGGAGCTAATCGCTTTGCTAACAGCACCTTGGGAGATTTTTAAATCTTTGGCTGTGCGGTACTGTCCGTTTTTTCTCGCATATTCAAGCAACGGGACTTTTTCCATAAAACACTCCAGTTCAAAATCATAGCTAAATATAACCGCAGGTTATTGTAATGTCAATACCTGCGGTTGTTTGATTTTGATTACTGATGGTAATAACATGCTCCAAAAACAAGGAGGCAATATGGCTGTAAAGAAACGCGTGCTAACGCAAGAAGAGCAGTTTGAATGTGCTGAATTAAAAAGTATTTTTCAGAAAAAAAAGGGAGAGCTGGGGTTATCGCAGGCAGCAGTAGCCGATGCGCTCGGCATTTCACAAAGCGCGGTCAATCACTATCTGAATGGCAAAAATGCACTCAATGCCTCCGCTGCCAGCAGGTTTGCCCAGTTATTGCAAGTCCCAGTTTCTGACTTCAGCCACCGCTTAGCTAAAGAAATCAATATGATGTCTATTGGTATTGATGTAGAGAAGCTGAAAGCGATGGGCGAGGATGTGTTGGCAGAAACCACCACCCTGCAATTGATAGATGTTGCCGGTTCTTGCGGGCAAGGGGTAGTCAATCCTGAATACCCATCTCTGCTCCGCTCTATTGAAATTCCCGATGCCGCCCTGTTGCAACTATTGGGAACAACCAACCTGAATAACGTGGAACTGGTTTCTCCGGATGGCGATAGCATGGAGCCAACCATCCCGCGCAAAAGTATCATTTTGGCAAAAACCAATACCAGCGTATTCGACGGTAGCGGTATTTACTTCTTTACCTTGGACGGGTACAGCTATATCAAAAGACTGGCACGCGGCAAACACGGCGTGATTAAAGCCACTTCCGACAACCCCGCCTATTCAGGAACAAACTTTGAGATTTCCCCGGAAGAATTCGACCAGCTCACCATCCATGCCAAGCTTTGGAAAGTGCTGCCGCTGGAGTTTTTGGATATTTAGAACAGAGAGTTAAACAATGAGCAACCCTGAATCGAACGGGCAAAAAAACCTTATATATGCTGCTTGTGCCATTATCGTAATATTGTTGTCGGTTATCCTTTTCTTGGTTGGCAATAACCGACAGCCGACCAACACCATCAAACCAACCGCCGAAACCCACCTACCTGCTACTTCCTCATCGGAAGCGGCTCAAAACGGCCAATCAAATTCCGAGCAGGTTAGGCAGTTTATGAATGATTTAAAGACACAGGATGCGCAAGCCGTTTTTGCCTACTTACAGCAACACAAAGAATTAGAGGCTACTTGGACGACAGCAAGCAAAGAAACTGTTACAGCATCTGCATTTAAATATCCTCAGATTCCAAACGGATTTGTTATTGAGACCAACTTTCACGCCATAACCGGAAACGGAGAGGATGCTGTTTATGATGTATTGATGGCAGATGAAAACGCAGATGGCGTGCTTGACCGAATCATCTACACAAATATGCAGAATCGTAGTGATGAGCATGTTTATCACAATCCGACTGATGAGGCCTCCGTTATGCTATGGGAAGTGTCATTGAGAGAATTAGCCAGGGCATCCCGTTTACCCCATTAATCTAAAAGAGATACCACCATGAAAACTATCTACCTAGCCCAAGCCTTTGCGTTCGAAGTCAAAAAAGGCAAGGCCACCAAGAAACTGCTCAACGAGCAGCCGATACAGTACGCCTCAGCAGACCAGGCTATCAGCCGGGCAAGGAGGATGGCCGAAACCAAGGCCGGGGCGATAGCGATAGCCCAGCAGTATGACGAGGCGACGGGGGAAGCCGGAGATTACGAGGTGCTGTGGCAGGGTGGGACGTTGCCGCAGGGGCTGGTTGAGGATTAGTGCTTCAGTAAGGTAAATGTAATTGCACTATATAACTAAAAAGATATAATATGCCGCTAATACTTTTTATCCATGACCATGCAGAGCAGGATTTAAACCGCCTGTCCCAGCATGATGAAGATGGCGTTGCCTATCTTGACCATGTGATTGCATTGATAGAAGAAGAGCCTGATTTATTTGACAATCTGGCAGATGAAAAGTTTTATCGAGACTACGACCCGCCCATTGGCTTGCTGGGGATAACAGTAAAAAGAATAGGGGTATTATGGGAGCAGCAGATAAGGGTTATGCGCATCCGGCTGGATGATGAGACCGTGATACCTTACAGAATCCTCTATTGTGTGCGGCATGAGCGACAACCGAACGGCGCTTTAAGTAGGCACCTGCATATTTTAGCGGTTGCCCACAAATCTCTTGATTGTTTTGACTATCAGCCGAATCATAAGTTGATGTGCAGGGTAAGGAATGATTATGCAAACATCTATTAAATTATGGTATCAATGCGGCGTGTTAATCGTCGCTGCAGTAGCTGCACCGATGGCGGAGGCTACGCCTAGGGCATCCTCTGCCATGCCAACCGCCTGCTATATCAATGGCCGCCCCGTCTCTGCCTGTGTGTCAGCTGGCAGGTATTTGAACCGCGTTCGTAGCAACCCGCGTAGAAAAGCAGCAATGGATAGGGTGGCCGGCAGAATAGCCGACCGTTTAGCGCAGGATATAGGCGGCGAAACCATTGTCAGCCTCCGCTTGAGAAAAGGGTTCACTCAAAGCGAGCTGGCAAAGGCAGCCGGGGTTCAGCAATCCTATCTTTCACGCATTGAGCATAACCAATATTCTCTGCATACTGACACCCTGTCTAAATTGGCTGCTGTTTTGGAAGTGAGCGTGGACGAAGTCAGAAATGCCTTTAACCGCCAATGGGAATACTTGGAGAAAAAAGCATGACCACTGCCACCTTAGCCGTCCAATACTGCGACGAAATCATCCGCCATGCCGGTGAATTGAAATATTCCCTCATCGGCGTGCGTCCCGGTTTTTACCTTATTCCAGAGAAAACGGCTGTTATCCCGCAGTTGTGCCTCTGCATCACTTATCACATCCCAATAACTTGCCAAGGTTTTGTGCCGGGAGCCCGGATTCATATTGATATTCTGCGCAATAAAACAGAGGTAACGTGGACATTGGATATGGTTCCTGAAGCTTCTGAGAATACAGAGGGGCACGATTCTTTGAATGGGGTTTTAATGCAAACCATGCTAAATTTCCCTGTGTCTAATCAAGACCTTATTCATGCAAGATTAAGAGTTGGCGATAATGTTCTCATTGAGAGCAATCAGCCTCTTAAAATAATGGATATGCAAAGTTTCGCAGACGAATCCCCTACTTTAAAACCTACCAGCTTCTAACATTCCACCAGCCCGCCCCGCGCGGGCTTTTCTTTTGCCCGTCAACCCACATCCAACTGTAAACCCGTAGCTGACTGTTGCCGCGCCGAAGAGTGCGGCTTTTTTGTTGCCGGAAATCTTGAGTTTTGCCGACTTTCGACGAGTTTGTCTTAATTTTTTTATTTTATTAATCAGATAGATGTAAAAAATAACCGCTAATTATATTACTTGCGGTATTGACTAATAATATAACCGCTAGTAATATACACCCCAACGAAGCACGAAACAGACACCGGCGACCCCGCATAAGTCCTTCAAACGGCGGCGGGGAAACAGGGGGAGAGCCGGAAGGCAGCAGTATCCAGCCATCCGCCCCTTATAAGCCGATAGCGAAATAGAACGCTTCACGATCTTTTATCAAGGCGAATTTTTAACAGAGCCTCTTCATAGAGGAGGCTTGATTAAAAGTTTGTAGATTACCTAGTGCGCCGCCTTGAGTTCCCATGCCGAGGGGAACCTTGCAGCAATTCGCGTGTTCATGCGCTCGAGTAAGCATGCACACCTTTGCGGGGCGCAGCCCATACCGCAGCGCGCAAAAAAGGCTGTCCTGATAAAACGCAGTACAGGGTGGCGCACTAGGTAATTTGATCGAAAGAGAGAGCAATCATGTACACCATCCAGCCAGACTATGACGGCATGTTAGCCGACTACTTGGACGAAATCAGCGCGGCAGATTACGAAGAGAGCAGGCAGGCAGCCGAAACCCTGCGGCTGGAGAAAGAATACCGCAGCGAAATCATCCGCGAATGGGCAGAGGTATCCATAGCGGACGGCGAAGAGAACTACGACATCAACGACCAAGCCACATGGGCAGACCATATCGACTGGTTTTTACTTGAGCGCAACGAAGAGCGCCTGCCGCTGGATATTCCCATGCCCACATGGGAAGAGTGCGTAGCCGCCATTGCCGCCAACTAACACGGAGCAAACCATGCAAATCAACATTGACGGGAATTACAGCCGCGCCGCCGAAGTGCTACAGCGCGGCATGAACCTTATCCAAGGCACAACGCTGGATGAAATCCTAGACGAGCTAAGCCAAGAGGTGCAGGCCGCCATCATCAAGCACATGATGGACAAAGCCGACAGCATCATCCGTGAGGAAGAGGAAGAGCGTGAAGAAGAACGGCGCGAGCGTGACCAACAGTTCACGGGATTAGCCGCCAACCAATAGCCACAGATGGCGACAGACCCCCAGCCGGCGGTGGGGCAAAACACCGGCAGCAGGCGGCGGCTGAACTCCTTGTAAGGGTAATCCCCCTCTAACTACCGCGCGCCTGCATCTTTAATACTCAGGTAGCATCTGGCACTTCGGCCGGAATCATCCCTGGAAGTGTAAACAGATACATGATGAGCATCTTGGTAAACAGCCGCAGCTGCACCAAATCTTGCGGTGTGAAATCAAGCAGGGAATGGGAAGCATCATTACCGAGCTGGCGGATATGGTGGGCAAAATCGCCCATCTCCACAGTTAGTACCCCATCTTTTACTAGGCGGTTAATCCGCCAGTTTAGGTTTTTATCCTTGCTCTCTGTATCTTTTAAAGACAACGCTGCTTCCACCGCTGAGCGGTAGGCATTCCCTGCCGAACGGGCGAAGTCGTCGCCCAGCAGAAACAGTTTTTCTGCCTCAAGCAGGGAAGGCAGCACCTCCGGCGGCGTGTGGTCTGGAATATCCGGTTTAGGCGGTTCGGGCAACCATTCCAACCCATAGCCTAAGTCGTCAAGCTGACGAACGTTTGCTGCTGCATTTTGTGCCAATATTATTGCCACGCTTGGCTCAAGCTCGCTATGACCAACAACCCCGCCGCCGCAATGATTGCAAACCACCAACGACACAATTCGCGTCAAACCGTTATATGCAATTTTTTGAGTAAGGCGGACGTAACACAATGTAAACGCCACATCCTTCTTTTTGCAATACGGACAATCCAAAGGAATTTGTAACATGAATACCCCCAATCAAGATTTAACCCGGGAGACCAGATTTTTAAACAGCATCATGAATCTGCCAAACCGAGAAGCCATACTGATACAGCATTATAAAGGTTTGGGTGAACAAGAGCGCACCAAACTGTTTATTGCCTTAGTCGGTAAATACAGCATTCTGACACAACTCCAACCCACAGGAGCTACAAAATGAAAACCCACATCTCCGCTTGGATAGCGGCTATTTTTATCGGCGCGGCCTTTGTCGCCATGCCCACCCTAGACAGCCAAGACGAATACCTGCAGGCCGAAGAGACCGCAGCCGAGCGGGTAGCCAAGCTAGACCGCCAAGCCTCACAAGAGGCCGCCGAACTGGCGCGGCAATATCAAGAGATGGACGACGTGCAGATTATGCGAGGTGTTGTCTATGAACCGGAGGGAAGGTAATGCACATTATCCAACGCAACGACCACAAGCGCGGCATTGCTACCGTCTGCGGAGAGATACGCCACATCAATTCATCGGTAGCACTCAAAAACCCGCACCCTTCGCAAGCGGGCGAATACAACAAACAGCGCAGCGTAACTGTATTTATGGAGCACCAATTTCCAATTGACGACACTGCTGCCATCGAAGCGCACAAACAAAAACTGCGCCAACTGGACGAGCAAATCCGTACCAACCCGCACCAGAACTACCCCGCCGCCATCAAGCGGACAGGGAACAAACGGAAAGATTAGAAATGAGCAAAAGCCAAGAGTTAATTACAAAGCAACACCCCGTCAGCGCTGTGGATATTCTGGGCATGGTTGCCGGTCTTTCCGCTGCCGCCATGCACATTTACACCGTTGACCCGACCGGGAAACTTAGCCAAATGTTTGCCACCAAAGCCATCCCGCCCCTCCGGCAAATCATCCTGCCGATTGCAGAGGAAGCAAACCAACTAGCCGCAGCAGACGATGCCGCAGCAGACGACTTTGTAGCTGTTGTTACAGCAGCCATTTTGCTGCTAGACAAAGCCAACAAAAAAGCAATCGAGCTTGGCTTGTCCGAAGCAGTCCCCCCGACTATCCAATAACCCCCGGAGTAAATCATGTATCACGTAATCGGAACCTGTAGCCAATGCGGCGGCAAAGTAGTTATCCATGATGTATGGGGGGGCGTCATCCCGCCAACCCCAACTTGCCAGCGTTGTCATGCCACTTTGGATCAACCAGTTATCACTACGACCCCAGCCAAACCACCTGAACGCCATTTATTCCAGGAGTAAATCATGTGCGACCAGCTGATGTATTACACGCAGGTTTTGCAGCAACTACACCAACAGGAGTATGAAAATGAAAAAAGAATTCCCCGCCCAAGTATGGAAAACATTAGCCGCAGTCAATGTGAACGAGCAGACCGAAAAGAAACAGAACCTAACCTATCTATCATGGGCATGGGCATGGCAAGTGCTGATGGAATACTACCCGCAAAGCAGCTATGAAATCCACCCGGAAAAAACCTTTGCTGATGGCAGCGTAGAAGTCAGTGTAAGCGTAACCGTATCTGATGGCGAAAACAGCCTAACCCGCTACATGTGGCTGCCCGTTATCGACCACAAAAACAACGCAGTCAAACACCCTGATGCCTTCATCATCAATAAAAACAAAATGCGCTGCTTGGTTAAGTGCATCGCCATGTTTGGCCTTGGCTTATACATCTACGCAGGCGAGGATTTGCCGGAAGCAGAAAAGCCGGTGGTGCCGCACCAAGGCATAAATATTGAAGAGACCACCCGCGCCCTGCGGCAGGCAGCTAACCTAGACAACCTAAAAGCCATCTTCGGCCATGCTTGGACAGCCGCCACCAAAGAGCAGCAGCCCATCATCAAAGACATTTACGACCACCGCAAAGCAGATTTTGAAGCAGAACAGGAGGCAGCATGAGCGCCATTGCAGTAGCAGGCCGTTTCACAAAAGACGGCGGAATCCGTACCACCAAAAACGGGCATCACATCCTATCATTCGGCATCGCCGAAAACGTCTATATGAACGGCGAAGAGCAGGCGCAGTTTTTCAACTGCCAACTATTCGGCAATCGCGCCGAGAAGCTTGCCCCTTATATCAGGAAGGGCGGGGCGGCTACCGTATTTGGCAGCCTGCAAATCCGCAAATACACCGACCGCCAAGGCATCGAGCGGCAAAGCGTAGAAATCATAGTCGGCGATATTACCCTGCAAGGCAGCAGCACCGACCGGCAGCAGGCGCAGCCAAGGCAGCAGCCGCCAGCACCACAGCAGAGCGATATAGATGACGATGTGCCTTTTTAAATAGCAGAAGCACAGCCCTGTTTGTAAGCAGGGCTTTTTCTTTGGAGAACCCCATGCAAGTAACCCTTTACCAATGCGCTGATGACATCCGCGCCGTTCTCGATGCCCACTTTGACAATGAGACCGAAGCCGCCGACACGCTCGAAGCCGTTATCGGCCAGTTTGAAGTTAAAGCCCAAGCCGTAACAGCTTACTGGCTGAACCAAGAAGCCCAAATCGGCATGCTCGACCAGCACATCAAATCCATGCAGGAGAAAAAGAAAGCCCTGCAAAACCGACAGGGCAGGCTGAAAGAATACTTGGCTTTCAATATGCGGCGCACCGGCATCCGCGAAATCAAAGCTGACGATGGCACGTTTACCGCCAAGTTCCAAAAGAACCCGCCCGCCGTTACCGTCTATGACGAAAAGCAGATACCGGAAGAATATTGGGTGGTGAAGAAGGAAATCAGCAAGAGCGCCCTCAAAGAAGCCATCAAAGGAGGCAAAGAAATCCCCGGCGTCAAACTCGAGAGCAGCGAAAGCCTGCGCATTAAATAACCAAGGAGTAAACCATGACCCAAGTATTTACCCAAATCCGCGACTGGGCAGAAGCCCGCAACCTTATCGA
>NZ_LXSL01000027.1 GCF_001648355.1 Eikenella longinqua
ATATACCCCCAAATATACCCCCATTTTGCACAAGTCAAAACTTTTCCCCTGCCTCGCGCGCGCGATGCCCGCATTCCGAAGGTGCAAATTCTGCAGGTTGGGGCATTGCATGGGATTGATGTTTCAAACCGGGCTTTTGTGAGATTGTTTTGCAAGTGCGGTTTGGCAAGGCGGGTTTAATCGGTTGCATGATGCGGTGCGTTGCTTTGGGAAGCAGGCTACTGTCTGAAAATCCTTGTCTTGGGTTTCCCGTAAATTTGCGGGAAAACAGCCTTGCCCTGTTCCCGATGGCCTGAAAGCTGCTATTGCTGCCTACGGAATATCCGTAAACGTTCAGCAGGCGGCCTAAAATGCGCTAGGATTGCGTTTCTATGGTCAGGTAATATAGGTAGCCTGCAAGGTATAAATCGCATTAAACGCAAAATAGGGCATTTTGCGCTTACTGGTTTTTAGTGTGTGTCGCCGCTGTTTTTCCGCTTCCGGTCGGCATGGGCGGGGTGGGTTATTCGACAAACGGCAAAGGCAAGGATTGGAGAACAGGGGTCGCCCTTTTTATTCGTTCGGAAACTTCGGGTGTAGGATTTTCCTATGCTCGTAGGATTTTCACACGGTCATGTGAAAACGCACGTCGAAAGGTTGCTGTGCCGAGAACGGCAAGGTGTATGTTAAAAATGAAAATGCCCTGAACGAAATCAGGGCTGCCCTGCCGCAAGCTCGGACTTTTCCCGATGGGCGGTAAACAAGGCGAGACTAGTGTATTGACTAGATAGAGTACTGTCAAGAAACAAGACTTTCTGCAGGCAAGCTGTCATGCAGGCTGTGAAACCTGCGTGATGGGAGACAAGGTCGCCGTGTATTTTTCCCGTTTCCAATTTTCAGGTGGCCTGCCCTTGGGTGCGCTTTGCCGTTTCCGGGTGTCTGCCTGTTCGGAAATCTCCCGATGCGGTTTTCAGGTGGCCTGCAATTTTGCCGCCGTGTGCCGCCCGTGTGTTTCTGCCTATATTTTGTGCAAGAGGG
>NZ_LXSL01000028.1 GCF_001648355.1 Eikenella longinqua
TTGGGCAGGATAAGCATGGCAACCTGATGGTGTTGGGTGGTAACCAGGGCGATGCGGTCAATATCAAACCGTTTGCCAAGAGCCGCGCAGTGGCCTATCTGTGGCCGAACAAAGGCGGCAAGCCAGCTTATCCCGCCGAAGAACGCTATACGCTGCCGCTGTTGCAGAGCGACGGGAAGCTGAGTAGGAACGAGGCGTAGTTTTAAGGTCAAAATGTTTGAAAGAAGGTGCCATGATCTTGATTGGCTGATTTGTAAAAACTGGAATTTAACATTTTTTTTATGTTGTATTCAATGCTTTTTGCACTATGCCAAGCAGAATATATCTTGAATTGATCTATTGAAACATCTTGAAAAGGGTCTCTATGATGTGGTTTTTTAAATACTGGAAGCCGCTGCTTGGCGGCGTACTGCTGATAGCCGTAATCGGCGGTGAAATCTACTACGGCAAACTGCGCTATCAGGCGGGCTACGATGCAGCCAAGGCTGCCATCCATGCCAAGATGTCAGAGCAGCAGCAGAAGCAGCAGAAAACCGCCCGCGAGGCGAGCGCGGAATATCAACAAGGAAAGTCCGAACGGGACGGGAAAGCGAGAGTGCAGCGTGAATTGGTACAACAAATTATCGAGCGGCCTGTGTATATTGATGATTGCACTGATGCAAGCGGGGTGTCAGTCCTCAACGCCGCCATTGCCGAACGCCGTTGAGCCGCCCGCCGACTTGGCTACGCCCTGCCCAAGGCTACCTGAATTGTCCGGCACAACTGGCAAGGTGATGCTGCCGTGGGCGCTGGAGGTGGTGCATCTGTATAACGACTGCGCCGCCCGGCATGACGGGTTGATAAAGGCATGGCCAAGGTAAGAAATCCGTTCCGCAAAAAATTCCCAGCCTTTGATTATATTGGATAAAAATTAGCTTCAAACGCAACGATTGCGGAACGGAAATATAGCTGGAAGTATTACAAATCCTTGATTCGTTATGTTCTAGGGAAATATATATCAATGAATCAGCCTAAACACATCGCTTATGCTTTCCAAGCATCATTGAAGAACATCGCGCTCAAAGATATTCAAACCATGCACCCCTTCCCCGCAGGGATACGGGAAAGCGTGAAGTTCAAAAGCATCTTGGCCTCAGTAGAGGAAATTGGTGTTATTGAGCCGCTGGCTGTTTATGAAGAAAACGGTAAGTACCTCTTACTGGACGGTCATCTCCGTCTGCTTGCCTTACAAGAACTAGGAATCGACACGGTAGTATGTCTGCTGTCCACAGACGATGAAGGATTTACCTATAACCGGCAAATTAACCGGTTAAGCCCGATTCAGGAATACCGGATGATCAGCCGTGCAATTGGCAAAGGCATATCAAGGGAGAAAATTGCCAAAACCCTGAATATCAACTTATCCGGAATCGAAAGCAAGTTGAATTTGCTGAATGATATCGCGCCCGAAGTAGCCGCGAAACTCGCAGACAAGCATCTGGCACAAGATACGTTTCGGATTCTCCGAAAAATGAAACCCATCCGACAGATGGAAGCTGCAGATATGATGATTGCAGCCAACAAGTTCACCAAGTCCTATGCGGAGATGATCTTGGTGGCCTCCTCCCAGGAAGACTTGGTTGATCATGCTCAGAAAAAGAAAAAGCACTCGGATAGTCTAGAAAAACTTTCACTGTTGGAACAAGAAATGGACAGGTTGAAGGAGGACTATACCCGGACGGAGAAAGAAATTAGTGATACCAATCTGTCTTTGATTGTGGCTGGCGGTTATTTAAAAAGATTGTTAGATAACTCTGCCGTGAAAGAGTTCATCAGCTTGTATTATGCGGACATCCTAACCGCATTAGATACGGTTTCCCAGCAATTACAACAAGCCCCGATGTCTCTTGAGAAAGAGTAAAGTATCAAAAAAGCTGTCTCATTTCTGAAAGGTGGCTTTTTTAGCTTTGTCACTCCAATCATAAAAAGTACGCTTCCCTCCGAAAAAGTAGTGGCTAATGAAAACACACTAGAAAATCAATCTTCTGTGTGAAACCCAGAACCGGGCGCTGGGAGATATAGCTGAAAAAATGGGAATGTCTCCTAGCAGCTATGCCAAGATTGAACGGGAAAGCACAAATCGCAAGATTTGATTGTTGAAGTAGAAAAATTGAAGGCGAGCTTGCTGCATAAGTTGGAACTGCTTGTGGTTGACGGAGGTGTTGTGGGAAATGTATAGAGGGGCAGACTAAGCGTTTCCTTTGTTTTGCATAATGAAGATATTGGTTTTGTGCAAATTTGGATTTAACTTCGATACACTGTCTCGGCAGCTTAAAATTTTGCTGGATTGATGTGTTGTATTCTAGAGTTCTCTATGTCAGCCCCAAGTTTTAATCAAAACCCTATGTTAATTTTGTAAAATATAATGCTATTATTATTCTATTCTTGGCGTTATTTTTACGTATTTTGAAGAATTATGCTAATTTTCAGAAATAATAAATTGAAATCATTGTGATTTTATTTTTACGGTTTATATTATATAGAAACGACCGTTCTGAGTTACATATAGCGGACTTGCCCGAACCATATCAAGGCTACCTGAAAAGTTGCTGCGGCAGTTTTTCAGGTAGCCTTTTGTTGTGAGGATGGTGTGCAAAGGCTTCAGGCTACCTGAAAATATGCGGGAGGATGCGGGCAGGGTTTTCAGGTAGCCTTTTATTGCCAGAATAGAAAACCGGCCTGATTGCTCAGGCCGGTTGGTTGGTGCAGCTTAAGGTTCAAGCTGCTTGGTGCCGGTTGGGCGCTTTGGGTTAAGCTTTGATGATCTTAACTTTGTAGCGGCCGTCGTCTTGACGGTAGGCACCGTGGATGTCGGTTTCGAAGCCGGGGAAGTGGGCGCCGATTTCGCACAGCATCATCAGGAATTCCAAGATGGGCTTGCTTTCTTCGGTGATCATTTCGCCAGGCATTACCAAGGGCACGCCGGGAGGATAGGGCAGAATCATGTTGGCGTTGATTTTGCCGATCATGTCTTCCAGGTAGCAGTCTTCAATCTGGCCTTTGAGCTCGAGCTGGAAGGCTTTGTGCGGGTTCATCACCATGGTCGGCAACACTTCGAATGCGCTGAACATGAGTTCGGGTAGGTTGTGTTTGCAGATCAGGCTGTGGATGCCTTGGGCCAGTTCTTGAATCCGCATGTCTTTGTAGAACGACGGGGATTCGTTGAACACGCGCGGCAATACTTCTTCCACGGTGGCGTTGGCGTCGTACAGGGATTTGAACTCGTTCAGGGCGTGCAGCAGGCCGAGGGCTTTGGTATCGTCCACGCCGATGCTGAACAGCACGAGGATGTTATAGGGGCCGGTTTTCTCTACGATGATGCCGCGGTCGTCCAGGAATTTGGATACGAGGTTGGCGGGAATACCGGTTTTTTCCAGCTGGCCGTTTTTATCGAGGCCCGGGGTGAGCAGGGTTACCTTGATCGGGTCGAGGTACATGTGCTGAGCGTCGATGTCTTTGAAGCCGTGCCATTTGTCGGTTTGATGCAGCTCCCAGCATTCGATGGTGTCGACGTTTTCAGGCTGCCATACGTCGAAATACCATGAATCGGAAGAGGCTTTGTGTTTCTTGATTTCCTTGCGGAATTTAATGGCGCGCTCTAAGGAATCCTGCATGATGCGTTTGCCGGGGTTGCCGCGCATCATGGCGGCGGCCACTTCGGTGGCGGCTACCATCGGGTAGAACGGGGAAGTGGAGGTGTGCATCATGTAGGCTTCGCCGAAGGTGGCGGTGTTCAGGTTGCCCTTCACGTGGATCATGGAAGCCTGTGAGAATGCGGCCAGAAGTTTGTGGGTGGAGTGGGTTTCAAAGATCACTTTGTCTTTGGCCTGTTTGCCGCCCATACCGGTTTTGCCTTCGTAGATCGGGCTGAAGTTGGTGTAGGGCACCCAGGCGGAGTCGAAGTGGATGGATTTCACATCGAGGGTGTCTTTGATTTTGTCGGTGTTGTAGAACAGGCCGTCGTAAGTGGAGTTGGTGATGACGGCATGCACCGGCCAAGTGGCGCCAGGAACTTTGGCGAGTTTTTCGTTGATGATTTCTTTGGTGAACTCTTTCTGCGGGATACCGCCCAAGATGCCGTAGGCGTTGCGGGTCGGTTTCAGATACACCGGAGTGATGTCGCTCATCATCAACAGGTGGGTTAATGATTTGTGGCAGTTGCGGTCGATCAGCACGGTGCTGCCGGCGGGCACGGAATACATACCCACGATTTTGTTGGCGGTGGAAGTACCGTTGGTAACGATGTAGCTGTGATCGGCATTGAAGGTTTCGGCGATGTATTCTTCGGCCTCTTTATGCGGGCCGGAGTGGTCGAGCAGGGAGCCCAGCTCGCCCATAGAAACTGAAATGTCTGATTTGAAGGTGTTTTCGCCGTAGAAGTCGTAGAACAGGCTGCCCACCGGGGATTGCAGGTAGGCGGTACCGCTCATGTGGCCCGGCGTACAGAATGTGTATTTGTTTTCGCCCACGTAGTCGAACAATGCTTTGGTGAACGGAGGCGTGATTTCGTCGATGTAATGGTGGATGGCTTTTTCGATTTTGTCCACCACGTCTTCATTACTGAACAGGTGGCAATCGATGAAGGTGGCATGGTCGCCCACGGCACCGAAGTCTACCGGCTGGTCGCAGTCGGTGGTTTTCAGGATAAATACAGGCAGCTCTTCGTTGAGCGCAATGATTTTCTGATCTAATTCCTTGTTAAAAATATCCAATGTGCAGAGCACGGAACCTATTCTGGCGTCATGTTTCAGAAGCGTCAGGATTTCTTGCTGGTCATGGGCTATCAGGATGGTGTACCCACCCTTTTCCAAAGAGGCAACGAGACTCTTGACATAGTCTCCCAATTCCTTCTGACCACAGCCTAATAAGATATTCTTCATGACATCAATCCTTATAAATAAATTAAAAAACAGCTGCTTTACTGCAAATCCGGGCAAGCCCGGCTCTTTTTGAAGCCGCCGTGCCGCAAATGAAGCCGGGCACAACAGCAACAAACTCCCGCCGTTGGCTGATGCAAACGGCAAAAAATAAACCTGCATACGGCATATGCAGGCAGGGTGCGATTGATAGAGTGTTAATGATTTTCCGATTCGGCAGGCTCGGAGGGCTTGGCGGCGGGCGCGGTCGGCACTGGCAGCGAAGCGGTACGGAGTCGGGAAATCCGATAAACGGTTAAGAACTGATAATTTTACTTAACAGTTGATTCAGCCGTTGCACTCGGGTAAACGGGCTGTTAAAAACAGCCTGGCACCGTGCATGCATAAAAACAAACTGATTTTAAAGAACTATTTGATGTGGATTGTGCAAAATTGGCAGCTTGTTTGAATGGCTACCTATTTATTGATACATCATATCATAAAATGCGGGGGAATGGCTTGACCTTGGTCATAAAATTTTAGAGCTTGAGTTTGAAAGAAGTTTTTTCTGCCGTGTTGGAGCCTGTGGAGAGGGAGTCGGGGAGGGGGTTGCGTTTTGTTTGTGAATATCAAAACGGCAGGTATGATATTGTACACCTGCCATTGGGATTATTGGTTGGGTTGTCTTAAGGAGAAATTTGGCATGGTTTGCGCCAAAGTATGGGTTGTTTCGTTAGGTTTGATATTTTCAGGTAGCCTGAACAGATGATGTGGCTACCTGAAAATATGTTGTGGGGTTTGTGTATTGCATTCAATCAGGATGGGGCTGCTTGGATATTTTAGCTTCGCAGAAACTCCGCTGTGCTGCGTTTTCAGGTAGCCCCTGCTGCGATTTTGGCTTCTTCGGCCTGCTGCCAGGCGGGGCGTTTCCATTTCGGGGCGTCGTGGAATCGGTAGGCGGCCATTTTGGCGAGCAGGGCGGGGATTTGGCTGTCTACGCAGACAAGGCCGGTGTTGGCGGGGGGCATGAAGCCTTGGTCGGCGGTGTGTTGCAGAAGGGCGGTGAAGGGGTCGAAATAGCCGCCGATGTTGAGCAGGCCGACGGGCTTGCGGTGCAGCTTGAGCTGGGCGGCGGAGAGGACTTCAAACAGCTCTTCGTAGGTGCCGAGGCCGCCGGGCAGGGCGATGAAGGCGTCGGCGAGCTCTATCATTTTGGTGCGGCGTTCAGCCATGCTGTCGGTGATGATGAGCTCGGTGAGGCGGCCGTGGGCCATTTCTTCGTGGCGCAGGAAGGTGGGGATGATGCCGGTGACTTGGCCGCCGGCGTCGAGCACGGCATTGGCGGTTTCGCCCATGAGGCCGATGCCGCCGCCGCCATATACGAGGCGGCTGCCGCGTTGGGCGATGGCGCGGCCGAGCTCGCGGGCGGCTTGGGCGTAGCGGGGGTCTTCGCCGAGGTTGGAGCCGCAATAGACGACGATGTTGTTCATTTGGTTCATGGTTGTGCTTTCGGGTGCCTCTTGGGGCGGTGGTTGGGTGTGTGGTGTGTCCGTTTCGCTGAAACCGGTTTTTCAGGTAGCCTGTGTGTGCGGGCTACCTGAAAAATGGGTGCGGCTTAGAACAGGCGTTGGCGGCGGCGGCTGATTTCGAAGCCGTGGTTTTGGCTGTTGGCGCAGGTCATGCCGCTGGTGCGGCTGGTGTACTGCCAGCCGTCGCCGCGCAGGGTTTGGCCGTAGGGGAGGATGCGGCTGTCGGGGCTGGCGAGGCTGTCGCCCACGCAGCCCATTTGGGTGCGGCCGGTGCGGGCGATGGTGAAGTTGCCGCCCCAGTCGAGCTCGCAGTCGGCCGGTTTGGGGCGGACGGGGTGTTCGGGAGCGGGAATCTGGCATTCCACTACGCCGGGGGTGTGGCCGTACATGCAGTTGATGTGGCCGCTGGGGCTGCGGAAGAGTTGGATGTCGGCATGGGCGGCGCCGGCGGCAAGGAGGAGGATGGCGGCGAGGGGGAGGATGGCGGCGAGGGGGAGGGTGCGCATGGTGCGGTTCCTTAATATAGGGGAGGAAAGCGGGGATTTTACCTGAAAGCGGGGATGTGTGGGTTTCGTAGGCTTGGTTTTTAGCTTCGCAGAAACTCGGCTTCCTACGGAAATATGTTTTTCAGGTAGCCTTTTGCTGCATCAAGAGGCTACCTGAAAAATATGCGTGCTTAGAAGCGGCGCAGGCTGTTTGGGCTGATTTCGAAGCCGTGGCCTTCGGGGTTGGTGCAGGTCATGTTGCCGGATTGGCTGGTGCATTGCCAGTTGGGCTGGTTGAAGAATATGTACGACTTTCCTTCGGTGAGGACAACGCTGCCGCTGCCGTGCTGGTTGTAGCGGTTGCAGTTGAGGCGGGTGGGGCCGCTGCGGAATAGGGAGATGCTGCCGCTCCATTGGCCGGGCTCTTTTGGGGTGTCGCAATCTCGTGGTTCGGGGGTAACGGGAATGGGCTTGGCTAAGTGGGAAACTTCGCAGGTGATCTGTGGGTATGCGCCGCCGTATTCGTAGGTGATTTGGCCGTTGGCGTTTTGGAAGTAGCTGAGCTCGGCGTGGGCGGTGCCGGCGGCGAGGAGAAGGGCGGCGAGGGATAAGGTGCGCATGGGTTGTGCCTTTTTGTGTGTTTGGGAAAGGGTTTCCGCAAAGTGGTGATTTTGGTTTTTAGCTTTGCAGAAACTCAGTTTTCTGCGGAAATATGTTTTTCAGGTAGCCTGTTGTTGCATTAAGAGGCTACCTGAAAAATATGGCGGGCATTAGAGCACGGCTTGGGGATAGGCGCCGATGATTTTCACGAAGGCGGCGCGTTCGGTCATGGCGTCGAGGGCGTGGCGCACGGCGGGGGTGTCGGCGTGGCCTTCGATGTCAATGAAGAATACGTAGTCCCACAGGCCGGCGCGGCTGGGGCGGCTTTCGAGCTTGGTCATGGAAATGCCGTGGTCGGCGAAGGGTTGGAGCAGGTGGTGCACCACGCCGGGGCGGTTGGGGGTGGAAACGATGAGGGAGGTTTTGTCGCGGCCGGAGGGCTGGGTGTGGTTGTGGCCGAAGATGAGGAAGCGGGTGGTGTTGTTGGGCTCGTCTTCGATGTTTTCGGCGAGTTTGGCGAGTTGGTAGTGTTCGGCGGCGGCTTGGCCGGCGATGGCGGCGGCGTTGGGGTCGGCGGCGGCAAGGCGGGCGGCTTCGGCGTTGCTGGCCACGGAAATGCGGGTGGCGTGGGGCAGGTGGCGGTTGAGCCATTCATGGCATTGGGCGAGGGCTTGGGCGTGGGCATACACTTTTTCGGGCTGCGGGCTGCCGCCGCTTTGCCGGAGGAGGTGGTGGTGGATGCGCAGGAGGACTTCGCCGCAGGCGCGCAGGGGGGTGGACACCATGAGGTCGAGGGTGCGGCCGACGGGGCCTTCGGTGGAGTTTTCCACGGGGGCGACGGCGTAGTCGGCGAGGCGGGCTTCCACGAGGCGGAAGCATTCGTCGATGGAGGGACAGGGCTGGGTGTGGGCGGCGTGGCCGAAGTGTTTCACGGCGGCTTGCTGGGTGAAGGTGGCTTCGGGGCCGAGGTAGGCGATGGTGAGCGGGCGTTCCACGGCGAGGCATTCGCTCATCACTTCGCGGAAGAGACGGGTAACGGCTTCGTCGGGCAGGAGGCCGCCTTGGCTTTGGTTGAGGCTTTGAATGCGCTGCAATACTTGGGCTTCGCGCTCGGGGCGGTAGACGATGCCGGTGCCTTTGAGCTCGCCGATGGCGCGGGCGTGGCCGGCGCGCTGGTTGAGCAGCTTGAGGATTTCGGCGTCGATGGCGTCGATGGCTTGGCGGTGGGGGGGGAGGGCTTGGTCGGTCATGGCGCGGCCTTTGGGTGAGGGGGGGAATGGGCGGATTGTACCGCAAGAAGGCGGGTGGAAAACGTGCTCCGTTGGTTTTCATGCAGTTGAAGCTGATGTTTTACAGGCAGCCTCGCTATGCAAACGGGGCAGGAGGCTACCTGAAAAACGGGTTTCCGAGTTTTAAACCGCTTTGGGGTGCAGGTTTGGCTGTATGTCGGTTTACATTTTCAGGTAGCCTTTCGCCGGGCAGACTACCTGAAAGCATCGGCTTCTGCGAAGTGAAACGAGCAAAGCGGATTTCGGAGCAGCCAACAACGTGTGCGCCTGCAAAACGAAAAACCAGCGGCAAATTTGCGCAAAAGCAGCCTATCGTGCAGGCAAAACGTTTATAATCCCGCGTTTTCAGGTAGCCTCTGCCCGAAGTGGCTGCCGCTTCAAACTAAATCTAAAGAAAATCAATTAAATATGGATAAGCTCAAAATTACTGGCAACGGCCCCCTGCACGGCGAAATCGTGGTGTCCGGCGCCAAAAACGCCGCGCTGCCGCTGATGTGTGCCGGCCTCCTAACCGAAGACCTCCTGCACCTCACCAACGTGCCCATGCTGGCCGATGTGAAAACCACCCACAAGCTGCTGCAAGGCATGGGCGCGGAGGTGGAAAGCGACGGCGTGAGCCAATTCAAAATCAACGGCGGCACGGTAAACAACACCTGCGCGCCGTATGAGCTGGTGAAAACCATGCGCGCCTCCATCCTCGTGCTCGGCCCCACACTGGCGCGTTTCGGCGAAGCCCAGGTGAGCCTGCCCGGCGGCTGCGCCATCGGCTCGCGCCCGGTAGACCAACACCTCAAAGGCCTGGAAACCATGGGCGCGGAAATCACCATCGAACACGGCTACGTGAAAGCGCGCGGCCGGCTCAAAGGCGCGCGCGTGGTGATGGACATGGTAACCGTGGGCGGCACCGAAAACCTGCTGATGGCCGCCACCCTGGCCGAAGGCACCACCGTGCTGGAAAACTGCGCCGTGGAGCCCGAAGTGGTGGACTTGGCCGAATGCCTGGTGAAAATGGGCGCCCAAATCAGCGGCATCGGCACGCCCACCCTCACCATCCAAGGCGTGGAGAAACTGCACGGCTGCACCCACAGCGTGGTGCCCGACCGCATCGAAGCCGGCACCTTCCTCTGCGCCGTGGCCATGACCGGCGGCGATGTGCGCCTAGTAAACGCCGCCCCGAAAACCATGGAAGCCGTGCTCGACAAGCTCGCCGAAGCCGGCGCCGATATACAAACCGGCGAAAACTGGATCCACATCAAAATGGCGCAGCGCCCGAAAGCCGTGGATTTGCGCACCGTGCCCCATCCCGGCTTCCCCACCGATATGCAGGCGCAGTTTATGGCGCTCAACGCCGTGGCGGAAGGCAGCAGCCGCGTGGTGGAAACCATCTTTGAAAACCGCTTCATGCACGTGCCCGAGCTCAACCGCATGGGCGCGCAGATTAGCGCCGAAGGCAACACCGCGCTCATCAAAGGCGTGGCCAAGCTTTCCGGCGCCACCGTGATGGCCACCGATTTGCGCGCCTCCGCCAGCCTGGTGATTGCCGGGCTCGTGGCCGACGGCGAAACCATTGTGGAGCGCATCTACCACCTCGACCGCGGCTACGAGCACATCGAAGAAAAACTGGGCAAAGTGGGCGCCAAAATCGAGCGCGTGAAATAATTTGGTTTTTGCTCAACATAAAGGCTACCTGAAAGGTTTCAGGTAGCCTCTTCCCCGTCAACACCCTATTGCTTTTTAAACCGTTTTTAGGCATAATGCACCGTTTGTCTGTAGTATAGGCAAATCCCCTATACCCGCTTAGTAAAGGAAAATCATGAAACCCGAAATTCATCCCGACTACCACGATGTCAACGTTACCTGCTCTTGCGGTAACAAATTCACCACCAAATCGGCCATGGCCAAAACCGACTTCACCATCGAAGTTTGCTCAGAATGCCATCCGTTCTACACCGGCAAACAGAAAATCGTGGACAGCGCCGGCCGCGTGGACAAATTCAACCAGAAATACGGCAATATGTTCAAACGCTAATCCGCCGTGTTTCCTCGGGCTGCCAGCAGGCAGCCTTTTGTTTTGCCCGCAGGATTCGCACGGAGGAAAAGGTAATGCTTGGAAAAAATGCCTCACGCCGCCACCTGTCGGCGTATGATGTATTCAGCACCAGTTGGCACATAAGATGCTACCTGAAAAATCATTCCCTTTCCTGCCACCGCACACCGCCGGAAACACCATGCCCAGCGCTATTTCCATCACCACCTACAACATCCACAAAGGCATGTCGCCGCTCAACCGGCGGCTGCAACTGCCGCAAATGGTTGATGCCCTCCAGCATCTGGACACCGACATCCTATTTTTGCAGGAAGTGCAGGGCGCGCACGGCAAACGGCAGCAGCGCGTACCCGAATTCTCCGGCGAGCCGCATGCCGACCTCATCGGCCGCCGCCTCGCCTTCGCCAGCAGCTACGGTCAAAACGCCACCTACGCCAATCGCCACCACGGCAACGCCATCCTCAGCCGCCTGCCGCTGGAAACCCGCGCCAACCTCAACGTATCCGTAAACCGCCTCGAGCAGCGCGGCGTGTTGCATTGCGAAATCCGCCCGCCCGGCTGGGAAGTGCCGCTCACCTGCCTGTGCGTGCATCTCAACCTGCGCGAAGCCGACCGCAAGCTGCAATACCGCGCCATCGCCGACTACATCCAAAGCCAAATCCCCGCCGACGCCCCGCTGATTCTGGCCGGCGATTTCAACGATTGGCGGCACCAATCGTGCAGCCGTTTCGGCCGCCTGCTGGGCTTAGACGAAGCCTTCGTGCGCTTTGCCGGCAGCCAGCCCAAAACCTTTCCCGCCCGCCTGCCCATATTGAGCCTAGACCGCATCTACACGCGGCATTTAAACGTGCTGGACGCCATGAGCCACCAAGGCCTGCCCTGGCAATTGTTGTCCGACCATCTGCCTTTGTCGGCGGTGGTGGAGCTGCGGAGTTAGCGGCACAATAGTGAGGCTACCTGAAAAATATTGGCATGGAAGGGAGCGATATTTTTGGCCTCGCAGAAGCCGACGTTTTCAGGTAGCCTTTTGATATGCGCTGCCTTAGATAGAGAAAAACAGCCGCCGACAGGGAAACCGGTCGGCGGCTTGGTTTTGGCGGCGGGGTTTAGTGCCCTTGTTTGGCTGCCCATTCGGCCGGGGTGGCGGCCACGGAGATGGAAAGGGCGTGCAATTCGTTGCTGGCCAGTTTGTCGGCCAGGCCGTCTTTGATCAGGCGGTGGCGGGCGAGGCGGGCTTTGCCTTCAAAATCGGCGGATACGATGGCGGCGAAGAAGTGGTGGCCGTCGCCTTCCACTTGAATCAGCTCGGCATCAACGATTTCGCCAATCATGGCTTGTACTTGTTCGGGGGTGAGCATGGTGTGTCCTGTGTTGTGGGATGGAAAGGCGCGTTTATAGCAAAACGGGCGGGGATTGTCATGTGCGGCGGGGGTTTTATTTGCACTTCGTTGCAGCTGTGTTTTCAGGTAGCCTTCAAGGGGGAGAGGCTACCTGAAAATATTGGCTTGATGGCTTTCAAACCAAGTTGCTGGCTGGATAGCTTGCTTGTGCTGATTTTGCACGGTGTTTCGGTTTTGCAAACACTCGGCTTTCAGCTGGCCTGTGCGGGCTGCAGAACGTAGAGGCTCACGGTTTCGCGGAGGCGGGCGTGGGCGAGGGGGTTGGCGGCGTCGCGGCTTTTGGGGTGCTGCGGGCGGGTGTCGAGGCGTTGGGCGACGGTGAGGCCGGCGGCGGCGATGTGCTCGGCCAGCTCGCCGGGCCGGCGCAGGCCGAGGTGTTCGGCGAGGTCGGACATGATGAGCCAGATTTGCCCGCCGGGATTGAGGTGTTCGGGGGCGCGCCGGAGGAAGGTTTGCAGCATGGTGCTGCCGGGGTCGTAGAGGGCGGTTTCGATGTCGGCGGCGGGTTTGGCGGGCAGCCAGGGGGGATTGCAGACGATGAGGTCGGCGCGGCTTTCGGGGAAGAGGTCGGCTTGCAGCAGGGTGATGTGGGGCAGGCCGAGGCGTTGGAAGTTGGCGCGGGCGCAGGCGATGGCGCGGGGGCTGTTGTCGGTGGCGGTGATGGCGGGAAGGCCGCGTTGGGCGAGGAGGGCGGCGATGACGCCGCTGCCGGTGCCGATGTCGAAGGCGCTTTGGGCGTGGGGCGGCAGCGGGGCGGCGGCGATGAGGTCGAGATACTCGCCGCGCAAGGGGGAAAACACGCCGAAAGGGACGTGGATGCGCGCGCCGAGGGCGGGGATTTCCACGCCTTTTTTGTGCCATTGGTGGGCGCCAATAAAGCCGAGCAGCAGGTTGAGCGGCAGCAGGAAGGGCTCGCTGTTGGGTGCGCCGAACACGTCGGCGAGGGCGGCGGATACATCGGGGGCGCGGCGCAGGGCGAGCCGATAGCCGGGGCTGATTTCCACCAACAGCATGTTGGCCAGGCGGCTGCGCTGGGCCTGCTGCATGTGGTGGGTGTGGAAATCGGGCGAGGCGGCGGCGGGGAGCTGGCGTTTGACGGCGCTCAGGAGCTGCACGGCTTGGTGGTAGTCGCCGCGCCAGAGCAGGGCTTGGCTTTGGCGGAAGTTTTTGAGGGCAGCTTTGGCGGAAAGGTTGGGCTCGGCCACGGCGAGCTCGGCGGGCGGCTTCTGGGCGGCGGTGTGGCGCCATTCGGCTTGGTGGGTTTGGCCTTGTTCTTGCCAGGTGAGGGTGTGGGGCATGGCGGGTAGGTTTGGTTGTGTTGATGATTCCAGGTAGCCTGCTGAATTGATGTAGGCTACCTGAAAAATGGTTGGATGCTTGAGCAATAGGCTACCTGAAAAACTGCTTATGCGGTTTCAGGTAGCCTTTTTTGCTGGTTTGGGCGGCTGGTTAGTTGGCGGAAATGGAAAGGGAGAGGATTTTGCTGTTGGGCTGGTAGCGGGTGGTGCGGCGGGGCAGGCTGTCGCTGCCGGAGTAGCGGCCGGCGTCTTCCACTTGGATGGTGAGCCAGGCGGGCTGGCGCTGGAAGGTGGCAAATTCGCGGGCTTCGATTTCGCTCTGCACGATTTCTTTCACGCGGCCGAGTTTGCCAACGGCTTCTTGCAGGCTCATGCCGGGGCGGACGCCGGAGACGGTGCGGCAGGCGGGGCTGCTGCTGCTGAGCATGGTGATTTTGGCGCGTTGGTTGATGTGGGAGCCGGGGTCGTCTGCGCTTTCTTGGTAGGCGAGGACGACGCTGCGGTCGGGCAGGGTGATGGCGATGTAGCCGACGCCTTCGCCGTCGCTGGTGCGCTGGAGGCGGGCGCGGGGGATTTGCTGCTTCACTTGGGCGGGGGTTTGGCCGAGGCGGATGCCGCCGATGCTGTTGGCCTGAATCAGGCATTCGGCGGCGGCGGGGGCGGAAAGGGCGGTGAGCATGAGGGCGGTGAGGATGGGTTTCATGGTGGGCTTTCGGTGGTTGGGGGATTTTGGTTTTCAGGTAGCCTGATTGTACAGGGAAGAGGCTGCTTAAAAGCGATTGATCGGCATGAGTTTTGTTGAAGCTCAAGTTTTCAGGTAGCTCATGCGCAAGCAAGGCTACCTGAAAAAATTTCATCCCCGCGCCAAACCGTCCAGCAGCTTTTGATGAATGCCGCCGAAGCCGCCGTTGCTCATCACGAGGATGTGGTCGCCGCTCTCGGCGTGGCTCAGGATGCTTTGCACGAAGGCGGCGAAATCGTTGCCGGTGTGCAGTTTGCCGCCGAGGGGGGCGAGGGTGGCGGCCACGTCCCATTCCACGCCGCCGCCGTAGCAGAACACTTGGTCGGCTTCGGCCAGGCTTTCCGGCAGGGCGGCCTTCATGCTGCCGAGCTTCATGGTGTTGGAGCGCGGCTCGAGCACGGCCAGGATGCGCGCCTTGCCCACCTTTTGCCGCAGCCCGGCCACGGTGGTGGCGATGGCGGTGGGGTGGTGGGCGAAGTCGTCATACACGGTGATGCCGCGCACGCAGCCTTTGATTTCCATGCGCCGCTTCACGTTTTGAAACTGCGAAAGCGCTTCGCAGGCTACCTGAATAGTCACGCCGGCATGTCGGGCGGCGGCAATCACGGCCAATGCGTTGAGGCGGTTGTGTTCGCCCAACAGCGGCCAGGCGATATGGCCGACAACTTGGCCGTGGTGCAGCACGTCGAACGCGCCGTGCTCGTCCGGCTCGCCGGCCTGCCAGCCTTCGGCACTGCCGAAGCCTTCCACCGGCGTCCAGCAGCCTTGCGACAATACTTGTTGCAGGCTTTCCTGGCGCGCGTTGCACACAATCAGGCCTTGGCCGGGGATGGTGCGCACGAGGTGGTGGAACTGGGTTTGGATGGCGGCCAGATTGGGGAAGATGTCGGCGTGGTCGTATTCGAGATTGTTCAGGATGGCGGTGCGCGGGCGGTAGTGCACGAATTTGCTGCGCTTGTCGAAAAAGGCGGTGTCGTATTCGTCGGCTTCGATCACGAAGAAGGGCGAACGGCTGGCCGGGTCGGCCTGGGGCGCCTGCGGCAGGCGGGCGGAAATGCCGAAGTTTTGCGGGATGCCACCGATGAGGAAGCCGGGGGCGAGGCCGGCGTATTCCAGCACCCAGGCGAGCATGGAGGCGGTGGTGGTTTTGCCGTGCGTGCCGGCCACGCCAAGCACCCAGCGGCCGGCGAGCACGTTTTCCGCCAGCCATTGCGGGCCCGACACATAGGGCAGGCCGCGATTTAAAATGGCTTCGATCACGGGCATGCCGCGCTTGGCCACGTTGCCGACCACATACACATCGGCGGGAAACTCGCCCAGCTGTTCGGCGTCGAAGCCTTCGTGCACGGCAATGCCCAGCTCGGCCAGCTGCGTACTCATCGGCGGATACATTTTGGCGTCGCAGCCGCTCACTTTGAAGCCTGCTTCTTGCGCGATGGCGGCGAGCCCGCCCATAAATGTGCCGCCGATGCCGATGATGTGGATGTGTTGCATAGCCGAAAGCCTTCTTTAGAAAACGGAAAGGCGGAATTATAGCGGATTGGCGCGGCGGCGGGCATGGGTTGGGGTTTGGGCGGCCTTAAGGGCAGATAAGAGGCTACCTGAAAAATGAAGTATGGCGTGTTGTTTATGCAGCACAGGCTGTGTCTGGGGCGGATTGGCAAATTTCAGCCGGCCTTTGGAATAAACCTGTTGATTTGACAATAAAACCGCTGAAATTTAGAATCGCGCCGTTTTGGCTTTCGGATAAAGGAAAATGGTAAAACGCGTGTTGGTGGTGTCGTATTCGCAGAGCGGGCAGCTGGCGCGGCTGAAGGAGAGTTTCCTGCGCGATTGGCGCGGCGATGCGGCCATCGAGGTGGACGATGTGGTGCTGCGGCCGCAGCGGCCGTTTGCTTTCCCGTGGCGTTTTCTGCCGTTTTTCGATGCCTTCCCTGAAACGGTGCATTTACAGCCCGCGCCCATCGAGCCGCCCGAGCTGGCGCATGAGCGTTATGATTTGGTGGTGATTGCTTACAGCGTGTGGTTTTTGTCGCCCGCGCCGCCGGTTACGGCGTTTTTGCAAAGTGCGGCGGGGCGGCGGGCGTTGCGCGATACGCCGGTGATCACGCTGATCGGCTGCCGCAATATGTGGCTGATGGCGCAGGAAAAAATGAAGCGGCTGCTGGCGGATGCTGGGGCGCGGCTGATAGGCAATGTGGTGAAAATCGACCAATGCGGCAGTGCCGCCAGCTTCATTACCACGCCGCTGTGGATGTTTACCGGCAAACGGCAGGCCGTGCCTTGGCTGCCGGCGGCGGGCATCAGCGAGGCGGAAATCGCCGATATGGCGCGCTTCGGGCGGCGCACCGCCGAGGCTTTGTGGCGCGATGAGTCGCTGGATGAAACGCTGCTGCAACACATGGGCGCGGTGAAAATCAACGAAAAACTGATGGCCAGCGAGCGCGTGGGGCACCGCAGCTTTTTGCTGTGGGGGCGGCTGGTGATGGCGGCGGGGCGGGTGTCGCCGCTGCTCAGGCGGCTGGTGTTGTGCGTGTATATTGTGTTTCTGCTGGGGATGATCCTCACTGTGGTGCCGATCGGCGCGCTGCTGAAAACGTTGCTTGCGCCGATGCGCCGCGAGCGGATGCGGCGTGAGCGGGCGTATTATGCGGCGCCGTCGGGGGAGTAGCTCAAGGCCACCTGAAAAATATAGATATTTGATTAGTAATAAATATTTTCATATTTGCTAAATAATAAGGCTACCTGAAAATGCCAGATGGGTTTTCAGGTAGCCTTTTGTTTGGGCGGGCGCGGCGGCTAGAGGGCGAACAGCTCGCGGCCGTGCTGTTTGAGCCAGGCGGAGGCGGCGCTGCGGTGCGGGGTGTGTTGTTCGACCAGCGACCAGAAGGCGGAGCTGTGGTTGGCGTGGCGCAGGTGGCAGAGTTCGTGCACGCACACATAGTCGGCCACGTATGCGGGCGCACCGACGAGCCGCCAGTTGAGGCGGATGCTGCGCCGGCGGCACACGCCCCAGAAGGTTTGGGCGCGGGAGAGGGCGCTGTGCTCGGGGATAAGTTGCAGCCGCTCGGCGTGCTCGGCGAGGCGGGGGAGGAGGTAGGCTTCGGCTAGGGGCAGCAGGTGGCGGCGCAATCGGGCTTGCTGCTGCGGCCATTCGGCCGGCGGCAGGAGGATGCGGCCGGGCTGGATTTTGATGCCGGGTTGGGCATGGCTGTGCAGTCGGTGGGCTTGGCCGTGGAGCCAGATATGGCTTGGGGCGGCGGCGGGCGCGGGGGCGCGTTCGAGCATTTGGCGCAGGGCGGCTTCGTTGTGTTGCAGCCAGGGGCGCAGTTCGGGCAGGCCAAGCTGCGGCGGAGCGCTGAGGCGCAGGCTGCTTGCGCTGTGGGGGCGCAGGATGATGTTTTTCTTGGCGCGGCGGCTGAGGTGGAGCTGAATGGTTTGGCCGTTGGCGAGGGTGTGGGGGAGGAGGGGCATGGGTGGTTTTCAGGTAGCCTGAAGCGGGATTGGCCTAGTTAATATTTTGCTTTACTGGCGGATTGTTTGTTGGACAGCAGGTGTTTTAAAACGGTTAATGCCATGATTTCTTCATTGAAATGGTCAAAGCATGTTGATATTTCGAGAAAATTTAAGCTCTTCCGGTCTTCGGTTAAATAAAGCATGAAAAAAGCGGCATCATCCAATTGTTCAAACTCAAAATCGGCCGAGAACAAGATGGGGATGTTGTTTTTATTTGGCATCTTGTTATCGGAAGGTTCGGATAATGCTTCAAAATCAAGATACATTCCCCAGCCGCTGTTGTATTCCCTTTTTTTGACCTTTGATTTTTTAATCAGGTTTTCGACATACGCCCGCATGGCGCTATCTTCAATTTCTGATAAAACCAGCTCTAAGAATATTCTTTCGGATAGTGAGTAATTCAAATTTAAGTTGGTTGCCATTTTGTATCTACCATTACCGTTTTAATTGGCCGCTGGCGGAATGATACTGGGGTATAAATTTTTCAGGTAGCCTTTGCCGATGCAAAAGGCTACCTGAAAATTTAGTTGGCTTGGCCGGCGGTTTCGGGCTGGGCGGATACGGCTTCGGTTGCAACAGGCTGGTGCAGGGTGGTGAGCTTGCGGGTGAGGATGTTGAGGATGAGGCCGTAGGCGGGCAGGAAGAAGAGGGTGCAGATGACGAGTTTAAACAGGTAATCGACGAAGGCGATGTGCGGCCAGTTGGCGGCCATGAAGGCGTCGGCGCTGGCGGCGAAGGCGATGGAGAAGAAGAGCAGGGTGTCGACGGCGTTACCGGCGAAGGTGGAGGCGGTGGGGGCGATCCACCAGGATTTGAGCTGGCGCAGGCGGTTGAACACGAAAATATCGAGGATTTGGCCGACGGCATAGGCGGAGAAGCTGGCCAGGGCGATGCGGAACACGGGCATCACGAATACGACGAGGGCGCTCCAGCCTGTCCACGCGCCTTCTTGAAACAGCACGGAGAAGGCGTAGGACACGAGCAGGGCGGGAAACATGACGAGGAAGATGATGCGCCGGGCGAGGCGTTGGCCGAAGATGCGCACGGTGAGGTCGGTGGCGAGGAAGATGAAGGGGAAGGTGAGGGCGCCCCAGGTGGAATGCACTTCGAAGCCGTTGGGCAGGGTAACGGTGAAGGGGAATTGCACGAGGTAGTTGCTGGCGGCAATTACGAGGATGTGGAAGAGGGTGAGCCAGATCAGGGCTTGGCGCTGTTGGGCGGGGGTGAAAACGTAGTTTTGCATGATGGTCCTTAGTTTTGGTTTAGATGGAAATCTGCGCGGGAGGGTTGCGAACCGCGCTGGGGGGAGGGGTTTTGTTTTTCAGGTAGCCTTTCGGGGGCTTAATCTTCGCCGCCTGCTTCAAAGGAAAAAGTGAGGCTGGCAAACCGGTAGAGGCTACCTGAAAAATATTGCCGCTATGTTTCCTGCTCGAATTCTGCCTGCATGATTTGGCAGGCTTGTTCAAAAGCGGCTTTCTCTTCTGTGCTGAACGCGGGCAGGGAGAGGGTGAGCCGTTTGGCTTCGTTTAGGCTGATGCGGCGGTTGGCCTGCACAAAGGCGATGCAGCCTAGAAATGCCGTGCCGCGCTGTTTCAGCCGTTGGATTTCGGCGGCCAGTGCGGCGTTATCCAACGGGGGCAGGGCGGCGGCGCGGCGTTTGATTTCTGCGATGGGCATGGTTTCAGCTAGCCTGTGGGCTTTACTGCATGTCGTGTTTGAACAGCCGCTCGCGCGCCAGTTGCTCGAACGCTGTGCCGGGGCGGCCCCAGTTGGCGAAGGGGTGGATGGCGATGCCGCCGCGCGGGGTGAATTCGCCGAACACTTCGATGTAGCGCGGGTTCATCAGTTTGATGAGGTCTTTCATGATGATGTTGATGCAGTCTTCGTGAAAGTCGCCGTGGTTGCGGAAGCTGAAGAGGTAGAGTTTGAGCGATTTGCTTTCCACCATTTTGATGTCGGGGATGTAGCGGATGAGGATGGTGGCGAAATCGGGCTGGCCGGTGATGGGGCAGAGGCTGGTGAATTCGGGGCAGACGAATTTGACGAAGTAGTCGTTGCCGGGGTGTTTGTTGTCGAAGGTTTCGAGCACTTCGGGGGCGTAGGTGGTTTTGTATTCGGTTTTCTGGTTGCCCAGCAGGGTGAGGCTGCCGAGCTCTTCTTGGTTTCTCATGATGATCCTTAGTTTTGGTAACGCGGGAGGGTTGCGAACCGCGGGTGGGAAAAGGGGCGGATTATAAAGGATTTTCAGGCTACCTGAAAAGTTTCGGGCAGCCTGTTTGTGTTAAGGGGGAGTAAGTTTCGGCGGTTTGCCGGATTTCAGGTAGCCTTTGGACGGCGAAGTTAGATTTCTCCGGCGCGCAGGGCGGCGAGCACGGGGGCGGTGTTGGGGGAGAAGCCGCGCCAGAGGCGGTAGGATTCGGCGGCTTGTTCCACCAGCATGCCCAGGCCGTCGGCGCTGCGCTGTGCGCCGGCATTTTGGGCGAAGCGCATAAAGGCGGTGGGCTCGCGGCCGTAGGCCATGTCGTAGGCGAGCTCGCATTGGGTGAATACTTTGGCGGCGATGGCGGGTACTTGGCCGCTGAGGCTGCCGGAGGTGGCGTTGATGGCGATGTCGAAGCCGGCGGCGGGCAGCTCGGCAAACTCGGCAGCGGATGCACCGAATGTTTCGGCCAGCTCGCGGGCTTTGGCGGCGGTGCGGTTGGCAATGGTGAGGCTGGCGGGCCGGCATTCGAGCAGGGGCAGGATCACGCCGCGTGCCGCGCCGCCGGCGCCGATAAGCAGGATGCGTTTGCCGGCTAAGGCTACCTGAAAATGGCGGCGGATATCGGCTACGAGGCCGAGGCCGTCGGTGTTGTCGGCATGGATTTGGCCGTTGGGCTGTTTGATCAGCGTGTTGGCGGCGCCGGCGGCGCGGGCGCGTGCGGAAAGGCTGTCGGCCCAGGCGCAGGCGTCGGTTTTGAAGGGCACGGTTACGTTGGCGCCTAGCCCGCCTGCGGCGAAAAAGGCAGCGGCGCTTTCGGCAAAACGGCCGGGTTCGGCCAGAATGCGCTCATATTCGATGGCGGCGCCTTCCTGCGCGGCAAACATTTGGTGGATGGCGGGTGAGCGGCTGTGGGCGATGGGATTGCCGAATACGGCGTAGCGGGGGACGGGCATGGCGTTTCTCGTGGTTGGGGAAAAATCAGGATTATATAGCGGATGCGAACAATCGGGCGGCGCTGCGCTTTTACCTAAGGCAACATTTTGCGACGTTGCAAAAACGCGGCGCCGCCCCATATTGCCGGCATGGCAGGCGGTTTGAGTTGCCAACGGTTTGTTTTACAGGCGTTTATATTTCGCGCAAACGGCGCAATTGCTGCTACAATCCGCCCTTCATTTGTTTTGCTTTTCACTATCAAGAGGAGTTTTCATGCAACCGAACAACGTTTACGACTACACCGACGTGGGCCGCAGTGCCGTGTCGCAGAACACTGTTTTGCGCAAAACCTACGGCCTGCTGGGCTTGTCTTTCCTGCCCGCCGCCGCCGGCGCGTTTTTTGCCATGTCCACCGGCCTGAGCCTGTTTGGCCTCACCGGCAACCGCTGGATTGCACTCGGCATTTTCTTCGCCTTCTTCTACGGCATGAGCTTTCTGATTGAGAAAAACCGCTACAGCAACGTGGGCGCCGCGCTCCTGATGGTGCTCACTTTCGGCTTGGGTTTCTCGCTGGGCCCGATTTTGAACTACAGCCTGGCCTTTTCAAACGGCATCGAGCTGGTCGGCATTGCCGCAGTGATGACCGGAGCCGTGTTTCTGAGCATGGCGGCAATGGCCAAATCGGCCACTTTCGAAACCAAAGCCATCGCGCGTTTTGTTTCCGTGGGCTTCGTGGTGTCGGTGATCGCCATGGTGGCCAGTTTTATTTTCCCAAACATTCCGGCGCTGTCGCTGGCGGTATCCGGCCTGTTTGTGATCGTCAGCTCCGTGCTGATTATGTTGCAGGTGCGCGTGGTAATTGAAGGCGGCGAAGACAGCCATATCAGCGCCGCGCTCACGCTGTTTGTGGCCATCTACAATATTTTCACCGGCCTGCTGCGCTTGCTGCTGGCTTTTGCCGGCGAGGAATAAGCTGATTTAAGTGCTGAACGGATAAAAGGCTACCTGAAAAGTTTCAGGTAGCCTTTTTTTTAATGCTGCCCGGCCATTTTGGCCATACAGCGGCGCACGCTGCGTTTGAAGGAAACCAAGCGGTTTCCCGGCGTGGCGGTGTAGATGTCGTCGATGAGGCAGCGGCCGTTGGGGCGGCATTGCAGCACGAACTGCACTTGGGTGGCCGAAGTGTCGCCGGGAAACTGCTGGAACACGGCTTCGATGCGGCCGTTGGCCAGCGGCCGGATTTCCAGCGTCCGTTTCAGGCTGCCCCGGTCCCAGTCCTGTCCGGCGATGACGGGGTCGTAGTCGATGCAGCCGACTTCGCCCTCAGGTGTGTGCCGTTGGTCTTCTTGATACACGGCTTTCAGGTCGGCGGAAAAGTGGCGTTCGGGGTGTGCGTTCAGGGCGTTGCCGTTTTGGTAGGGGGCATACAGGCTGCGTACCAGTGCCAGCTTTTGCGCGCGGAAGCCGTCTGCTCCGGCGGTGGCGGCGCAGGCGGCCAATAGGGCGGCCAAGATGTATTTGGGCATAGGGTTTCTCCTAAATAAACATGGGTTGCAAAGGTGTTTTTACATCGTATCAGACAGATAAGGCTACCTGAAAATTTTAGCTTCGCAGAAACTCGCGGAGCTCGTTTTCAGGTAGCCTCTTGCTATGCGGCAAACCTTAATGGCGGAAGTGCCGCACGCCGGTTACCACCATGGCGATGCCGTGTTCGTCGGCGGCGGCGAACACTTCTTCGTCGCGCATCGAGCCGGCGGGGTGGATGATGGCTTTAATGCCCTGTTCGGCAATCACGTCCACGCCGTCGCGGAAGGGGAAGAACGCGTCCGAAGCGGCACACGCGCCGTTCAGGTCGAAACCTGCGTCCTGCGCTTTGCGGGCGGCGATGCGGGTGCTGTCCACGCGGCTCATCTGGCCTGCGCCGATGCCGTAGGTCTGCCCGCCTTTGCCGAATACGATGGCGTTGGATTTGACGTATTTGGCCACGTTCCACACAAACAGCAAATCGTTCCATTCCTGCTCGGTCGGTTGGCGTTGGGAGACGACTTTCAAATCGGCGCGGCGGATGCGGTGGATGTCGGGCGTTTGCACCAACAGTCCGCCGCCGACGCGTTTGAGCTCGAAGCGGTTTGCACCGTCCTGCAAGGGGATTTGCAGCACGCGCACGTTTTTCTTGGCGGCGGCGATTTCCAAGGCTTCGGCGGTGAACTTCGGCGCCATCAGGACTTCCATAAACTGGTTGTCGGTAATCTGTTTCACGGTTGCGCCGTCCACTTCGCGGTTGAAGGCGATGATGCCGCCGAACGCGCTGGTGGTGTCGGTGGCGTAGGCGAGTTGGTAGGCGGTCAAGGTATCGGCTGCAACGGCAACACCGCACGGATTGGCGTGTTTCACAATCACGCAGGCGGGCGCGTCGAAGGATTTGACGGCTTCCCAAGCGGCATCGGCATCGGCGATGTTGTTGTACGACAATTCTTTGCCTTGGAGCTGGGTATAGGCGGCGAGGCTGCCTGCGGCGGGATACACATCGCGGTAAAACGCGGCGTGCTGGTGCGGGTTTTCGCCATAGCGCATTTCCTGCACTTTAATCCAGCTTTGGTTGAACTGTTGGGGGAACTCGCCGATTTCAGGCTGCCCGTCCAACACCTCGTCCGAAATCGAAGTCAGATAGTTGGAAATCATGCCGTCGTATTGGGCGGTGTGGCTGAACGCCTTGCGCGACAGGTTGAAGCGGGTTTTGTCGGACAGGCAGCCTGAAAGTTCCAACTCGCTGATAATGCTTTCAAAATCGCCGTTGTCGGTAACAATGGCGACGTGTTTCCAGTTTTTCGCGGCGGAGCGCACCATGGTGGGGCCGCCGATGTCGATGTTTTCAATCGCGTCTTCCAGCGTGCAGCCGGGCTTGGCAATGGTGGCGGCAAAGGGGTAGAGGTTCACGCACACCAAATCGATGTTGCCGATGCCGTGTTCGGCCATTTTGGCGGTGTGTTCGGGCAGGTCGCGCCGCCCCAAAATACCGCCGTGGATTTTGGGGTGCAGCGTTTTGACGCGGCCGTCGAGCATTTCGGGGAAACCGGTATAGTCGGCCACTTCAATCACGGGAATGCCGACATCCGCCAACAGCTTGGCCGTGCCGCCGGTAGAAAGAATCTCCACGCCGAGCCGGTGCAGGGCTTGGGCAAAGGGGACGACACCGGTTTTGTCGGACAGGCTGATGAGGGCGCGTTGGATTTTGGGGAGCATGGGGGTTCCTTATGGGTGGATGGTGGGAAGGGTGGGCTACCTGAAAATTTTAGCTTCGTAGAAGCTCGGCCTTGGCTGTGCCAAGACATCGAGCTACCTCGTGGAAGTTGCGTTTTCAGGTAGCCTGTGGTTATCAACGGTTGTTCTGTATGCGTTGGCCGGCGCGGCGGGCGGCGGGGCTGTTGGGGTAGGTTTGCATCAGTTTGCGCCAGGTGGCGCGGGCAATGTCGCGCTGCTGTATGCTCCATTGGCAGCTGCCTACGCTGTAGAGGGCTTCGGGGGCTTTGGGGTTGGCGGCGAAGCGGGTGGCGAAGCGTTGGCCGCTGAGGATGACGGATTCGCAGTTGCGCAGTTTTTCATGGCTCTGCATGAGCAGGAATAGGGCGTTTTGCTCGGTGCGACCGCCGCTGCCGCTGCGTTCGGCGAAGCGCAGTTGGTGTAGGGCTTGGCTGTAGAGGCCGCTGCGGTAGAGCTGCTGGGCCTGGCGGTAGGCCTGCTCTTGCGGGTTTTCGGCGGGAGCAGGGGGGGGCTCGGCGGGGGCGGCGGTGCTGCGGCGGGCGGGGCGGGGGTGCTGGTGGTGTTGCAGCTCGCTCAGTTGCTGGCGCAGCTCGGCGATTTGTTGTTGCAACTGGCCGATTTGCTGGGTGTGGGCATTGAGCTCGGCTTCGATGCGCTGCGGCGGGCTGCCGGCGGGGAGCGGGCCGTTTGGGGCGGGGGGCAGGGCGGTGCAGGCGGCGAGGCCGAGCAGGGCGGCGGGGGCAATCAGGCGCATGGGGTTTCCTTTGTTGATAGGTACAGGTTGGATCAGGGCTACCTGAAAAAGTTAGTCTGCGAAGTTGTCTTCATGCTGTAAATGGCGGATAAATGTTTCAAAATCAGGCGCAAGTTTGATGATTTCATAACCCAGTTCCTGCTCTACCAACACCACTTCCGGCTCGCCGTTTTTGCCGCATCGGCGGTAGTCCAGCGCAAACATGGCGTGCCCGGCAGTAGGGTCGTTGGCAAAATATACGCCGATGGGCGGGTATCCCCAGTCTCCCAGCCACAGTTTTTGCCCCATTTTGCCGCACAGGCTGCCCGGCTTGTTTAAGCCGATGCCCGATACTTCTTCAACGAACACATGGTTATCCGACCATGAGGTGGGTTGGGCGGTGGGATAGCATTTGTTTCGGAACGTGCCGCCGTTTTGTATGGCCATCAGTGTGATAAAGCTTTGCGGCAGCTTATAGCCTAATATCGTTTCTACTTCGGCTAGGATTTCTGGCGTAAACGGGGCTTCTTTGTAATGTTTGTCGGCATAACCGTTTGGCTCCCATACGGAGGATAAGTCGAAATCTTGGAAAGGCTTGGTCATGGGCATTCTCTTTCCTGAAGATGGCGTTTGCGCAGCAGGGTGAGGCCGTCGCCCAGGGGCAGGGTGAGGGCGGCTACGCGGGGATCGGTTTGCAGGGATTGGTTGAAGGCGCGGATGCGCTCGATGGATTCGGGCGCGGGGGCGCTGTTGGCTTGGTAAACGCGGCCGCCGAGCAGGAGGTTGTCGATGGCGATGAGGCCGCCGGGGTGCAGCAGGGTGAGGCAGCGTTCGTAGTAGTGGGCAGTGGGGGGTTTGTCGGCGTCGATGAGGGCGAAGTCGTAGCTGCCGCTTTGGCCTTGTGCGATGAGTTGGTCGAGGGTGATGAGGGCGGGCTGGAGGTGGAGTTGGATTTTGTGTTCCACGCCGGCTTCGCGCCAGAATTGGCGGGCGAGGGTGGTGTAGGTGATGTTGATGTCGCAGGCGGTGAGGATGCCGTCTTCGGGCAGGGCGAGGGCGACGGCGGTGCTGCTGTAACCGGTGTATACGCCGATTTCGAGGCAGCGTTTGGCGCCGATGAGCCGCACGAGGAAGGCGAGTAGCTGGGCTTGTTCGGTGGCCAGGTGCATTTTGCCCATGCGGTGCTGCTCGGTGGCCTGCCGCAGGCGTTGCAAAACGGGCGCTTCGGGCGGGTTGATGGTTTTCAGGTAGCCGGCAAGCTCGGGCGGCAGGTGGGGGGTGGCTGCGGTCATGGCGCGGCGCGTGGTTGGGGTTTAGTAGGAGTAGTAGGTGTAGGGCTTTTTGGCGATTTTGCCGGCGGCGAAGTCGGCCTGCTCTTCGGGGTTGAGCTCGACATCCCACAGCAGGCCGCGGTTTTCGAGGCGGCGCGCTTGTTCTTCGGGGTGGGCTTCGAGGTATTGGTTGAGGAATTGTGTGGCGTCGGATTGGTAGTGATACATATTGGGTTTTCCGTGGTGGTGTGCGGGTAAAAGCGGGTGTGGGAAATGCGGGCGTATTATAGCGGAAAGCGCTTTGTTTGGCAGCCGTTGCGGCGAAAGGTTATACTTCGCGTTTTCCGTATAACACAGCGCCTGCCGCACATTGCAGGCTACCTGAAAAACAAGAATAGGGAACACGCCTTATGCTCACAAAATGGCTGCGCAAAATCCTGCCCGGCAAACAACCGGCCGCGCCTTCGCACAAGCAGGTGCTGCCGCTGGCCGAACACGGCATCACGCCCGATGCCATCAGCTATGCGGCCGAGAAAGTGGTGTCGCGGCTGCACCAGGCCGGGTTTGAAGCCTATGTGGTGGGCGGCGCCGTGCGCGATTTGCTCTTGGGCATCGAGCCGAAAGACTACGACGTGGCCACCAACGCCCGCCCCGAGCAGGTGCGCAAAGTATTTCGCCGCAGCCGCATCATCGGCCGCCGCTTTCAGATTGTGCACGTGATGGTGGGGCCGGAAACGATCGAGGTTACCACCTTCCGCGGCGGCAAGCGCCCCGCCCGGCAAAACGAACACGGCCGCATTATGCAAGACAACAGCTACGGCAGCATGGAGCAAGACGCCGCCCGCCGCGATTTCACCTGCAACGCCCTCTATTACAACCCCGAACGCCAAGAAATCACCGATTTCCATCACGGCGTGGCCGACATCCGCGCCAAACGCCTAGTGATGATCGGCGACGCCCGCTCGCGCTATCAGGAAGACCCGGTGCGCATGCTGCGCGCCGCCCGGCTTTCCGGCAAGCTCGGTTTTCAGGTAGCCCCCGACACCGCCGCGCCGATTGCCGAATGCCTGCACCTTTTGCCCAAAGAGCCGCTCGCTCGATTGTTTGACGAAGTGATGAAACTGCTGTTTTCCGGCGCGGCCGCCGATTGCCTCAAGCAGATGCAGGCCTTGGGTATGAGCGGGAAAACCGTACACCCGCTGCTTGCCTGCGCCCTGGAAAGGCTACCTGAAAACCAAGGGCGCGGCATCGTTTCCCTCGCGCTGGGCAGCACTGACCAGCGCCTGCGCGACGACATGGGCGTATCCGTGGGCTTCGTGCTGGCGGCCGTGCTGTGGCCGCAAGTGCGCGAAACCTGGCAGCGCGAGCTGGCCAACGGCCGCAACAGCGCCCACGCGCTCAGCATCGCCGTGGGCGAAATGCGCGCGCAGATGGAAAAAGGCTGGGGCGTGCCGCACCGCTTCACCGCCTCGATGCGCGAAATCTGGCAGCTCCAGCCGCAGTTCGACCACCGTCGCGGCGCCCGCCCCTTCCGCCTGCTCGCCCAGCCGCGCTTCCGCGCCGCCTACGATTTCCTGCTGCTGCGCGCCCGGGCCGGCGAAGCCGATCAGGCCGTGGCCGACTGGTGGACAGCCTTCCAGGAAGCCGACGAAGAACAGCGCAAACAGATGATTCAAAAAGCCGAGCAGCGCCCCGCTGCCGAAGGCGACGCCCCCGCCAAAAAACGCCGTCGCCGGCGCAAAAAGAAACCGGCCGGGGAGCAGGCGGGCGCGGCGCAGGTTGCGCCGCAGGATGGCGCGGCGGAGTAGGGCGCAAGTTTCAGGTAGCCTGTGTGCAGAAAAAGGCTACCTGAAAAACGGCAACGGTCTATTGTTGGAAAAAAGAAAGGAAATATCATGAAACAAGGATTACGCTATGCCCTGCTGGCTGCCCTGGCGGCAGCGGCATTGAGCGCTTGCGGCGCGGGCGCCGGAGTGGGCGTGGGCAGCCACCGCGACAGCCATGTGGGCCTGCGCGGCTCGGTGGATTTGAACAACGGCAGCAGCAGCGTAACGCCCTACGGCAAAATCGGCGTGGGCGTGGAAGCCACGCGCTGAATACCAACCGCGCTGCTTTCGGGCAGCGCTTTTTCGTGCGCAAGCGATATGCAGGCTACCTGAAAAATGTTAGCTCCGCAGAAACCCGCTTTGCTCGTTTTCAGGTAGCCTGTTTGCCTGTTTGTTACAGGCGGCGCGCAGTTTCGGGGGAAACGGGTAAATTTTGTCCAAATCGTTTATAATCAAACCTGTGCTGCTGTCATCAGGGCGGTTTGCCTTGCCCGGCATGGGCGGCGGCGCGGCACACAGACAGAATATAAATAATGCCGGCCTGCATGCCTGCTGGCTACGGCGGCAACATGGGAAGATATAAAGGGAAAATATGATTCAGCATTACGACGTCGTGATTATCGGAGCCGGCCCTTCGGGGGCGGTAGCGTCCGCTTTGTTGAACAAGCGGGGATTCAATGTGTGTGTGGTGGAAAAGCAGCATTTTCCGCGCTTTGTTATCGGCGAGAGCCTGCTGCCGCACTGTATGGAGCTGCTGCACGAGGCGGGCTTCCTGCCGGCGGTGCAGGCCGGCTTTGGTTTTCAGTATAAAAACGGCTTTGCCTTTTCGTGGGGCGAGCGCAACACCAGCTTTAAGTTTACCGACAAATTCTCGCCCGGCCCTTCTTTCGCGTTCAACGTGGAGCGCGCGCGTTTCGACAAAATCCTGATTGACGAGGCCATCAAGCAGGGTGTGACCGTACAATTCGGCGCCGCGGCGAAAGCGTTCGACAACCACGGCGATTTCGCCAAATTGGTGGTGCAGCAGGAGGGCGGCGATCCTTATGTGCTGGGCGCGCGCTTCGTGCTGGACGCCAGCGGCTACCACCGTGTGCTGCCGCGCATGATCGGCTGGGACATCCCTTCCGATTTGCCCTTGCGCCACGTGCATTTCACACATATCGACGACCACATCACCGACCAAGCTTTCGACCGCAACAAAAACCTGGTGTGTGTGCACCCCAAGCACCGCGACGTGTGGCTGTGGCTGATTCCCTTTTCCAACGGCCGCGTCTCCATCGGCGTGGTGGGGCTACCTGAAAAACTCGGGCTGGAAAGCTCGGCGGTGATTTTGAAGAAATTCGCCATGGAAGTGCCGCTGTTGCGCCGCATCCTGAAAAACGCCCACTGGGAAAACAATTTCCCCTTCATCTATCTGCCCGGCTATTCGGCCAACGTGAAATCGCTGTTTGGCCGGCATTTCGCCCTGCTGGGCAACGCGGCGGAATTCCTCGACCCGGTGTTTTCCTCCGGCGTAACCATCGCCACCCATTCGGCCAAGCTCGCCGCCGACCTGCTCGCCCGCCAGCTGAACGGCCAGGCGGTAAACTGGCAGGAAGAGTTTGCCCGCCCGCTGATGTCGGGCGTGAACGTGTTCCGGCACTATGTGGAGGCTTGGTATTCCGGCTCGCTGCAAGACATGATTTTCGGCAGCCAGCGCACGCCGGAAACCGACCGCATGCTCAGCGCCGTGTTTGCCGGCTATGCCTGGGATCAAAACAACCCCTATGTGCACGACGCCCAGCTCTTCACCTCGCAGATTTGGGAGCCTGCGCCCAAGCACGACACCGCCGAAGCCGATTAGGCTGGGTTTGCGTTATAATCCCTCCGACCGCTGCTTCTGCGGAAGCCGATGTTTTAACTTCGCAGAAACTCAGCTTTCTGCGGAAACTTCGTTTTAGCTTCGCAGAAACTTCGTTTTCAGGTAGCCTGCTTTAAGGCTACCTGAAAATCTTTAAGCGGCTACCTGAAAAATCCTGCGAAGCACACAATCCCGTTCCAACAAACCTTAAGTTCCATTCCAAGCACATCATGAAATCCCCCGAACTCCTCCTCCCCGCCGGCGGCCCCGAGCGCATGCGCACCGCCTTCGACTACGGCGCCGACGCAGTTTACGCCGGCAGCCCGCGCTATTCCCTGCGCGCTCGCAACAACGAATTCGCCAAGCTCGATGTGCTGCGGCAAGGCATTGCCGAAGCCCACGCGCGCGGCAAAAAGTTCTACCTCACCGTGAACACCCTGCCGCACAACAGCAAGCTCAAAACCTTCCACGCCGATATGCAGCCCCTTATCGCCATGAAGCCCGACGCGCTGATTATGGCTGACCCCGGCCTGATTATGGTGGTGCGCGAACGCTGGCCCGATATGCCCGTGCACCTCTCCGTGCAGGCCAACACCACCAATTATTGGGGCGTGAAATTCTGGCAGCGCATCGGCGTGGAGCGCATTATTTTGTCGCGCGAATTGAGCATGGAAGAAATCGCCGAAATCCGCCAAAAATGCCCCGATGTCGAGCTGGAAGTATTCGTACACGGCGCGCTGTGCATTGCCTATTCCGGCCGCTGCCTGCTTTCTGGCTATTTCAACCACCGCGACCCCAACCAAGGCACCTGCACCAACTCCTGCCGCTGGGACTACAAAGTGCACGATGCCGAAATCGACGAAATGGGCGACGCCCGCCTGCTGCAAGGCTTTGATTTCAATAAAGCCCAAGAGGAAGCCAACGCCGCCTTCGAAGGCATCAACGGCCAAGTGCGCCACCCCAAAGCCAACAAAATTTTCCTGATAGAAGAGAGCAACCGCCCTGGCGAAATGATGCCGATTATGGAAGACGAGCACGGCACTTATATTATGAATTCCAAGGATTTGCGTGCCATCGAGCAAGTGGCCAGGCTCGCCGAAATCGGCGTGGACAGCCTGAAAGTGGAAGGGCGCACCAAATCCGTGTATTACGTCGCCCGCGTGGCCCAGGCCTACCGCAAAGCCATCGACGACGCCGTGGCCGGCCGCCCCTTCGACTACAGCCTGCTCGCCGAGCTCGAAGGCCTCGCCAACCGCGGCTACACCAGCGGTTTCCTCGAGCGCCACCAAACGCAAGACTATCAAAACTACCTCACCGGCCATTCCGTGGCCAAACAAAGCCAATACGTCGGCCACGTTACCGCCATCGACGCCGAAGGCTGGGCCACGGTGGAAGTGAAAAACCGCTTCGCCGTGGGCGACACGCTGGAAATCATCCACCCGCAGGGTAACCAAACCATCGTGCTGCAAGCCATGAAACGCTGGGGCGAAGCGGCCGAAGTGGCACCCGGCAACGGCATCCAAGTGCAGATTCCCGATATGGCGGGCAAGGATAAGGCGCTGATTGCGCGGATATTAAATCCTTAAACCGCCTGCCCGGCTCAGGCAGAGAGGCTACCTGAAAATCTGCGGCGGATACTGCGTAGCTTCACGCCCATTCCGCGGTATTCCGTTTTTCAGGTAGCCTCAAATGTTGTTGCCAAGCTGCTGCCCGTCTGTACGCCATAAGGCTACCTGAAAACGCAACCAGATATTTTCACAAACGATTTATTATGTTCAAACAGCATCCCCACGCCCACATCCTGCTGGCCTATTTGCGCGTGTTTGCGCTTTCGGTAGCGGCTTTTGTGGTGTGCACCACCGAGTTTATCCCCATCGCCCTGCTTACCGACATCGGGCGCGGTTTTGATATGCCGGCGGCGGATACGGGCATCATGATTACGGTGTATGCCTGGGTGGTGTCGCTCGCCTCGTTGCCGCTGATGCTGCTGGTGGCGCGGCTGGAGCGCAGGCGGCTGCTGTTGGCGCTGTTTGCGGTGTTTGTGGCGGGGCATGCGCTCTCGGCGCTGGCGTGGAGTTTTCCCGTGCTGCTGGCGTCGCGCGTGCTGATTGCGCTCACCCATGCGCTGTTTTGGGCGATGACGGCTTCGCTGGTGATGCGGATGGCGCCGATTGGGTGCCGGCAGCAGGCTTTGGGCTGGCTGTCGCTGGGCACTTCCATGGCCACGGTGCTGGGTTTGCCGCTGGGGCGGCTGGTGGGGCAGTGGCTGGGCTGGCGGGCAACCTTTGCGTTGATCGGCGTGTTGGCTTTGGGTGTGATGGTGTTGCTGGCGAAAATCCTGCCAATCTTGGAAAGCCGCAACGCGGGTTCGCTCTCCAGCCTGCCGCTGCTGGCAAAACGCCCGCGCCTGCTGGGGATGTATGCGATGGCGGTGCTGGCGGTGAGCGCGCATTTCACGGCGTATAGCTATATCGAGCCTTATGCGCTGGAGGTAACGCATATGCCGCCGGATACGGCCACGATGGTGCTGCTGGTGTTTGGCCTGTCGGGCATGGTGGCGAGCTGGCTGTTTGCGCGTTTCTACCCGAAACACCCGCAGCCCACGCTGCTGCTGGCGGCTTTGCTGCTGGTGGTGTCGCTGCTGCTTCTGCGGCCTTTGGGCGGCAGCGAGGCGGCGATGTTTGCGCTGGCGCCGGCGTGGGGTATCGGCATTGCGGTGCTGAGCCTGTGTATGACTGCGTATGTGATGCGCTATGCGCGGGATGCGGCGGATGTGGCCAATGCGATTTATTCGGGCAGCTACAATATCGGCATCGGCGGCGGGGCACTTTTGGGCGGGATGGTGATGCGACATTGGGGGCTGGGCGCGCTGGGCTGGGTGGGCGCAGGCTTGGCCGCAGCGGCGCTGGCGGTGTTTGCTTGGACGCAGATGGGGTTTGCGGAAGAGAAAAGTTGAATGAGCGCAGGGCTGATGGGAGGCTACCTGAAAAACGCACGGGAATCCGTGCTTTTTTCATGGGGTAAAATGTAGAAATGTAGAACAAACCCTAAAATGTAGAACAAAACCGATGCCGAAAATGCAGCAAACCCGCTCGAAGCAGAGCGGGGTTTTATATTGGAAACAATCAGTTTTGTGGTGCCCGAGACCGGAATCGAACCGGTACACCCGTATTAGGGGCGACGGATTTTAAGTCCGTTGTGTCTACCAATTCCACCACTCGGGCCGGGCTGCGGCATAGCAGGCTCGGAGATTGGAGGCGGGGGCGCGGATTTTAACCGGCCTATACGGAGGTTGCACCCCCCGCAGCATGAACACTCTGCCACCCCGCCGTGATGATTGATGATGCGGTATTTTGGAGGCGGGAGTCGGAATCGAACCGGCGTACACGGCTTTGCAGGCCGCTGCATAACCACTTTGCTATCCCGCCAAATTAGCTTTTGGCCGACTGAATCGGCCAAATCGCTAAAACTTGGAGCGGGAAACGAGTCTCGAACTCGCGACCTCAACCTTGGCAAGGTTGCGCTCTACCAACTGAGCTATTCCCGCATTACACCCGAACCGAAAGTGGATAATGGAGCGGGAAACGAGTCTCGAACTCGCGACCTCAACCTTGGCAAGGTTGCGCTCTACCAACTGAGCTATTCCCGCTTGGGATTCGGATGATGTGAAACTTGGAGCGGGAAACGAGTCTCGAACTCGCGACCTCAACCTTGGCAAGGTTGCGCTCTACCAACTGAGCTATTCCCGCGTGGCGTGTTTTCCGGCTGCCGCCGTACTCACGAAAGCGGCATATTATAGGGAATTTTGGTCAATAGTCAATATCCGGCGGCAAAGACTTTCTTGGCGTTTGTTATTTATGCGGATTTTGCAACGCTTCGCCGGGCTGTTTTCCGCATTCGGCTTATTGCAGCCATTCCTGCAAGGCCGAAACAGGGATATCCCAGCACCAAATGCCTTCCTGCCCGAGCGGGTTGAGGCCGCGCACAAACAGGTAGCGCACGTGGATGGCTTCGGGCAGGGCGTGGCGCTGTTTCAGATAGCGTGCGGCGGCAACGGCGTAAATCAGGGCTTGCAGGTAGTAGTGGTGTTCGCTCACGGCGGCGCTCATGGCGGCTTGGCCGTAGTCGGCGAGGCGGTTGCCCAGGTGGTTGGTTTTATAGTCGATTACGCACACGCGGCCTTGTGCGTCGGCGGCGAGCAGGTCGATGAAGCCGTTGAGGAAGCCGTTTACGGTGTGGAAATCGAGCTGGGGCAGGTGGGCGGCGGCGTTTTCAGGTAGCCTGATGTCGGTTCGGGCAAACCAGCGGCGCAGTCGGGCGAGCCCGAAATCTTGCATGTGCAGCACAAAGCCCATTTCTGCCAAACGGTTGTCGGCGGGGATGCTGGCCAGGCGCATTTCGCCGAGCAACGGGGCTTGGCGCACGGCTTCTGTCATTTCCAACATGGCGGGCATGGCTTGCTCGGCGTCGTAACCGTGTTGGGCGAGGATGGCGGCGTAGGTTTCGCTTTGCGCGGCAGGGGCTTGGGTGAACTCGGTTTGCTCAAGGATGCTGTGCAGGCAGATGCCGGGGCCGGTGCCGCGCGGGAAGGCGAGTAGGGCGGTTTCGGCTTCGGCTTCGGCAGGCGGGGGCTCAGTTGCCTGCTGCGGGCTACCTGAAAAAGGGCGGCCTACGCTTTGATCGTTTTTGCTGTGCGGAAGCTCGTTGCTTTGGTTTTCAGGTAGCCTTTCGGGCTCGGTGCTTTCGTCGGCGAGGAATTTTTCAGGTAGCCATTCTTCGGTGGCGTGGGTGTGGCGGCTGAGGCCGGTGAAGCTGGTGTGGCGGACGGATTGCAGGGGGCGTTCGGGCAGCTCAAGGGCGCGGTAGCTGCCTTGCTGTGCGTCGCGGGCGCGGTAGTGAGCTTCGGGTGGCTCGTCTTCCAGCCATTGCAGCCAGCCGGGCGGGGCGCTTTGGATGCGGTGTTGCCAGGCTTGGCGCAGGGCGTCGATACGGGCTTGGCCCGCCAGGTTTTTCCAGTGGCTGCGGACGGCGTGGCAGTCGCCTATGGCAGGGTCGGCGAGGAGGTAGGCGAAGGTGTTTTCGGGGGTGTTGTTGCAGGGGGCGGCGTAGATAACGAGCTGTTCGCGGGCGCGGGTGAGGGCGACATATAGGATGCGCAGGTTCTCGCCGAGATCTTCGGCGAAGAGTTGCTGCTTGGCGGTATCGTCCAGTTGCGCTTCGGCGAGCAGTTGGCTGCGGCCGTTGTCTTGGCGGATGATGTTCCAGTCTTTAATCAATTTTTTATCGCTGGCATCCCATACGAAGGGGCAGAATACCAGCGGGTATTCCAGGCCTTTGGCGGCGTGCATGGTAACGATTTTGACCAGGTGTTCGTCGCTTTCCAGCCGCAGCTGGTGCTCTTGATTGTTGGTGTTGTCGGCGATTTGTGCGGCCAGCCATTGGGTGAGGGCGGCGGGGGAGCTTTGTTCGGCGGCGGCAAGGGCGAGGGCTTCGGCCAGCTGCCAGAAATTGGTGAAGCTGCGTTCGTTGCGGGTGGAGAGCAGGTGGGCTTCGAGGCCGCTTTGGCGGGCGAACCGGGTGAGGGCGGCGTAGATGCCGTGGCGCTGCCAGACTTCGGCGGCTTCGGCGGCGCGGTTTATCCACTCGGCCAGCTGCTGCTCGCTGGCGTTGAGTGCGGCTAAGTCGTGGGCGGTGCGGCTGTAGAGTACGCCGCCGAGCACGAAGCGGAGGTGTTCGGTGTGCTGCGGGGTGAGCCAGAACAGGAGCAGGGCGTGCAGGGCCTCGGCTTCGGGCGTGCCGAACACGGATTGCTGCTGCAACAGCACGCTGCGCACGCCGCGGCGTTTGAGCGCGCGCGATACCATTTCCCCTTGGCTATGCTTGCGCACCAATACGGCGATTTGGCCGGGATGCAGCGGTTTGTGTTCCCCGCTGTCTTTGTCTTCAATCAAGAGGCTACCTGAAAATGCTTGGTTCAGCTTGGCGGCGATTTCGCGGGCGCAATAATCGGCGGAGAGCTCGTATAGGTGGTCTTTGTTGGGCAGATTGCCGTTTTCGGCGGGGTTGAGCCAGCGCACGGTGATGGCGGCTTCGGGCGGCGGTTGCAGCAGGCTGTTTTCTCGTTTGGCCTGCACGTTTGGATAGGCAATCTGCGGCAGCACGAAGGGCTGCGGGCGGGGGGCAAACAGGTGGCCGATGCCGTTTACCAGGCGGCTGTGGCTGCGGTAGTTGGTGGCGAGGGTGTAGCTTTGTTCGGGGGCGGTGTGGGCTGCGGCGGCGAGGTAGGCGTGGATGTCGGCGCCGCGGAAGCCGTAGATGGCCTGCTTGGGGTCGCCCACGAGGAAGACGGGCACACCTTGGCGGATGAAGGCGGTGTGGAAGATGGCGTATTGCAGGGGGGCGGTGTCTTGGAATTCGTCGATGAGGGCGACGCGCCATTTGGCGGCGAGGGCTTGGGCGAGGGCGGCGGCCTGCTCGGGGCGCTCGGGGTTGGTGAGCGCGGCGTGGACGTCGAGCAGCAGGTCGTCGTAGTCGCGGCGGGTGCTGCGGCGTTTGTCTTCCTGCAAACGGGTTTTCAGGTAGCCTAGGCATTCGAGCTTGAGGCGGATGGCAGCTTGTTGTTTGGCAGGATCGAGTTTGCTCAGGCAGCGGCCGAGTTCGGCCAAGGGTTGGAGGGCGGCGATATCGGCGTCATCAAGGCAGCAGTTTTTTTTGAGTTTGCCGCGCAGGGCATCTGCCTCAAATAGAGACAATTTTTTCGGTTCGGAGAGGACGGCCTTGGGTAGGGCTTCTTGGGCGGCGTGTTGGAGTTCGGCAAACAGGGTGTCGATGGAGTCGTTGAAAGTTTTGCCGTTGAGCTGGGGCTTGGCGCGGCGGTACACGGTTTCGATGTCGCTCAGGTGTTGCTGCACTTGCTGCCACGCTGTGTCGTATTCGGCCAAAAGTTGCGGCAATTCGTTTTCAGGTAGCCTGTAATCCAGAAAGGGGCGTTTGAGGCTACCTGAAAATTCGGCGAGCACACTGGCGGGGGTGATGCCGAATTCGGCGGCAATGCGGGCGTTTTGCGGATGGTCGGCCACGTGTTCGCGCCAGAAATCTTGGGTGGCCACTAGGCGGGCGGCGGGGTCGGCGGGGCCGGTTTCCAGCTCGAAGGGGACGCCGCACAAAAAGGCGTAGTCGCCGAGCACGCGCAGGCAGAAGCCGTGGATGGTGTAGATGGCGGCGGTGTCGAAGCCGGAGAGGGCGGCTTGCAGCTGGAGGATGAGCTGGCTGCGTTCCTGCTTGGTCAGGGCTTCGGCGAGCAGGTTTTGCAGGAATTCGTCGGTGCTGGGCGTGTCACTTTGCAGAGCGGCCAGCGCTTCGCCTAGGCGGGCGCGCAGGCGGTTTTTCAGCTCGGCGGTGGCGGCTTCGGTGAAGGTGACCACGAGGATGTTTTCCGGCGCCCAGCCTTCGAGCACCACCAGCCGGGTGAAGAGGGCGGCGATGTTGTAGGTTTTGCCTGTGCCGGCGGAGGCTTCGATGAGATAGGTACCCTGCAGCGGCAGGGGCAGTTGCGCAACTTGGAAATCCTGCACCATGGTGTTGTCCTGTGTTTGGCAATTTCAGGTAGCCTGTGTTCGGCATATCGGCGATATTGTACGGGCTGGGCGGCTGCCTGTCTTGCCGCAGTGGGCAAGAGGCTACCTGAAAAAGTTTTGGCTTTGCCAATGTTATGTTTTTATGCCAAGAATTTTAAGCATGGGCAATACTGTGCCGCTGCCGAAAAATATGCGGCGGCAAGGTTGAAAAAGCAGAAAATGCCGCCAGATCTATATCATTGATTATATTGCCATAAAACTTGGTAGACTATTAATATCAACACTTGGAAAGGCGGCGTGAATTTGAGATAATATATCTGATATTCAAGGAGATAGTTTTATTGAGCTAAGTCATAAAAAGCTTATAAAATGCCCTTATCCAGTGCATTGATAATAAAGAGAAGTTTTTTCATGGTTTGATTTAGGTTAAGCTTTGCGCGAATACTTTAGAGTTTCGCGCCCAAGGAGGCACAGACAATGCTATGCTTCCACTGTTTTGAGATTTAATTTTTTCGCGTTGTTTCTTTACTAACTATCAGGAGGTTCAATTATGGCTACAACAGCATCAGAACGCCCGGCCGCATGGGAAGGTTTTGTCGGCGGCAACTGGGAAAACCACATTGATGTGCGTGATTTCATCCAGAAAAACTACACGCCCTATGAAGGCGACGGCAGCTTCTTGGCGCCGGCCACCGAAGCCACTACTAAGCTGTGGGCAGAAGTGATGGAAGGCATCAAGGTTGAAAACAAAACCCACGCCCCCTACAAAATCGACGCCCAAGTGGTGTCTGGCATCACCAGCCACGGCCCCGGCTACATCGACAAAGATTTGGAAACCATCGTTGGCCTGCAAACCGACGAGCCGTTGAAACGCTCCATCATGCCCTTCGGCGGCCTGAAGATGGTGAAAGATTCCTGCAAGATTTACGGTGTTGAGCTCAATCCCGAAGTGGAAGAAATCTTCACCAAATACCGCAAAACCCACAACCAGGGCGTGTTCGACGTATACACTCCCGACATCCGCCGTTGCCGCAAATCAGGCGTGCTCACCGGCCTGCCGGATGCCTACGGCCGCGGCCGCATCATCGGCGACTACCGCCGCGTGGCCCTGTACGGTATCGATCGCTTAATGGAAGACAAAACCGAGCAATATAATTCTTTGCAGCCCGATTTGGAAGCCGGCAAAAACTTGGAAAGTGTCCTTCGCCTGCGCGAAGAAATCAACGAGCAGCACATTGCGCTGAAACAGATGAAAGAAATGGCCGCTTCCTACGGCTACGACATCTCCGGCCCGGCCAAAAACGCGCAAGAAGCCATCCAATGGACTTACTTCGCTTACCTCGCCGCCGTGAAATCGCAAAACGGCGCCGCCATGAGCTTCGGCCGCGTGTCTTCCTTCTTGGATATCTACATCGAACGCGACCTGAAAAACGGCGTGATCACTGAAACCCAGGCTCAGGAATTCATTGACCACTTGGTAATGAAACTGCGTATGGTTCGTTTCCTGCGTACCCCCGAATACGACCAGCTCTTCTCCGGCGACCCGATTTGGGCCACCGAATCCATTGGCGGCATGGGCTTGGACGGCCGCACGCTGGTAACCCGCACCAACTTCCGCGTGCTGCACACCCTGTACAACATGGGCCCGTCTCCCGAGCCGAACATCACCGTATTGTGGTCTGAAAAACTGCCGCAGGGCTTCAAAGAATTCTGCGCCAAAGTGTCTATTGATACTTCGTCTATCCAATACGAAAACGACGACCTGATGCGCCCGGACTTCAACAGCGATGACTACGCTATCGCCTGCTGCGTGAGCCCGATGGTAGTGGGCAAACACATGCAGTTCTTCGGTGCGCGCGCCAACTTGGCCAAAACCCTGCTGTACGCAATCAACGGCGGTGTGGACGAAAAATCCAAAGACCAAGTCGGCCCGAAAACCGAGCCGATTAAAGACGAAGTGCTCGACTACGATACCGTGTTCGAACGCATGGATAAATTCATGGATTGGCTCGCCACCCAGTATGTGACCGCGCTGAACTGCATCCACTACATGCACGACAAATACAGCTACGAAGCCGCCCTGATGGCGCTGCACGACCGCGACGTGCGCCGCACCATGGCCTGCGGGATTGCCGGTCTGTCTGTGGCTGCTGACTCCCTGTCTGCCATCAAATACGCCAAAGTGAAACCGATCCGCGACGAAAACGGCATTGCCGTAGACTTCGAAATCGAAGGCGAATACCCGCAGTTCGGTAACAACGACGATCGCGTAGACAGCATCGCCTGCGACCTGGTAGAGCGTTTCATGAAGAAAGTGGCCACCCACCCGACCTACCGCAACGCCATCCCAACCCAGTCTGTGTTGACTATTACGTCCAACGTGGTGTACGGCAAGAAAACCGGTAACACCCCCGACGGTCGCCGCGCCGGCGCTCCGTTCGGCCCGGGTGCCAACCCGATGCACGGCCGCGATGTGAACGGCGCTGTGGCTTCGCTCACTTCCGTAGCTAAACTGCCGTTTGAGTTTGCCAAAGACGGTATTTCCTACACCTTCTCCATTATCCCCGGCGCGCTGGGCAAAGACGAAGCCTCCCGCGAACGCAACCTGGCCGGTATGATGGACGGCTACTTCCACCACGAAGCCGGCGAAATCGAAGGCGGTCAACACCTGAACGTGAACGTGCTCAATCGCGAAATGCTGTTGGAAGCCATGGATCATCCGGAAAAATATCCGCAGCTCACTATCCGCGTGTCTGGCTATGCTGTGCGTTTCAACTCGCTCACCCGCGAGCAGCAGCAAGACGTGGTAACCCGCACTTTCACCAGCCACATGTAATCTGATGGCAAACGTGTTGCAGTGAAGAAAGAAAGTGCCGGAACAAGCTTCCGGCACTTTTATTTTCCCCGCGCGATATTTTTCAGGTAGCCTTCTGGTTTTTCAGGCAGTCCGCCCATAAATTCACTATAATCGCAGCCCGCCTTATTCTGGTTTTCAGGTAGCCTTCCGGCAGGTTTAGAGGCTACCTGAAAAATAAGAGCACACCCATTCCAACCACCTAAACCACCCAACATCATGTCCACCATCCCCATCCAGCCCGTTTCCGCCGACGCCAACGACGAAGTCAATCCCAAGCTCTACAACGGCATCGGCTACGTGCACTCCATCGAAACCGGCGGCGCCGTAGACGGCCCCGGCATCCGCTTCGTCCTCTTCATGCAAGGCTGCCTCATGCGCTGCCTCTACTGCCACAACCGCGACACCTGGGACAGGCACACCGACAAAGAACAAAAGCTTACCGTGCCCGAGGTGATGAAGAAAGTCCTTTCCTATCAACACTATTTCCGCGCCACCGGCGGCGGCGTAACCGCCACCGGCGGCGAGCCCCTGCTGCAATACCCCTTCGTCCGTGACTGGTTCGTTGCCTGCCGCAAGCACGACATCCACACCTGCCTCGATACCAACGGCTACGTCCTGCACTACGACCACATCCTTGAAGACCTGCTCGACCACACTAATCTTGTGATGCTCGATTTAAAACAAATCGATCCCGACATCCACAAAGTGCTGGTTGGCATCCCCAACACCAAAACCCTGCGCTTTGCCAAATATCTGGCCGAACGCAACCAGCCCACCCGCGTGCGCTACGTCGTTGTGCCCGGCTACACCGACGACGAACGCTCTGCCCACCTGCTCGGCGAATTCATCGCCGACATGGGCAATGTGGACACCGTGGAAATCCTGCCCTACCACGAGCTCGGCGCCTACAAATGGGAGCTCTGCGGCGACGAATACAAGCTCAAAGGCGTGCATCCCCCGCCCAAAGAAACCGTGCTGAAAATTAAAGAAATTTTAGAAGGCTACGGCAAACAAATCATCCTGTAAGCTGCCGTATCGCCAGCAAAAGGCTACCTGAAAAATATTTCAGGTAGCCTTTTTGCCGCCATCCCCCTTATATTGCCGCCCATCCTTTCCCCTCACTCGGAGAACCCCATGCGCCACGCCCAAGGTTTTGTCCTGCTGCAAGAAAACCAATTCGACCACGCCCGCTTCCTCCACACCCTGCAACACGAATAGGGCATCCGCCCCGACGCCGGCGAAGAACCCAGCCTGGAAGAAGGCATCCTCAGCTTCTAAGTAAACGGCCTCTTCTGTTCCGCTGCCCTCATGCCCGACCCGCTGCCCGACGGCGAAACCATCGGCTTCTCCGCCGAAGAAAAACTCGCCATGAGCCGCTCCCCCGCCGTGGCCGGCATTGCCGAAGAAACCCTGAAAATCGCCTATTGATTCAGCCGGTTCAACACCAAAGGCTACCTGAAAAAGCATAGCCCATTTTTTTCAGGTAGCCTTTACTGCCGATGGCTGCGCCATTGCCCGGCCGCTACGCCCCCAACTCCCGCCAAGCCTGCCGCACCACGCCCAAGCCGCTTTTCAGCACCAGCAGCGACAGCAACACGCTGGCCACGGCATCCACCCACTGCCAGCCCAGCAGCCAGGCCGCCAGCCCGGACACAATCGCCACCACCGAGCCGAACAAGTCAGCCAAAACATGCAGATAGGCGGCTTTCACATTCAGGTTGGCATGGTCGCCCTTCATCATCAGCCAAGCCACGAAAAGATTCACCAGCAGGCCGGTGCACGCCACCGCCAGCATCGGCAGCGCCAACATTTCGGCGGGTGCCGCCCAGCGTTCGGCCGCTTCCCGCAAAATCATCGCCGCCACCAGCACCAAAGATGCGCCGTTAGCCAGCGCCAGCCATTTTTGCCGCCGCGCAGAGAGAAACAGCGCCAGCAAGGCGAGCAGCAGCGACAGGCTGTCATTGGCCATATGGCCGGCGTCGGCCATCAGCGCCAAGCTGTTGAAATACCAGCCGCCAAGGAATTCCACCACCATATAGCCGGTGATAACGGCAAAACTGAGCGCGAGGATTTGGCGGTTTTGCGGGATGTGGCTGTGCGCGTGGTCGTGGGCATGGTCGTGGGCATGGTCGTGGTGATGGCTGTGGCCGGGCAATGGCTTGTTTGGCATAACGATTCTCTCCCTGTTTGGCCAAAGGCTACCTGAAAAAGTGGGGCGATGGCAATGCTGCTTTGCGTTTTATCGTGGGGAAACTTGCTTTGTGTGTTCGAGCCTAGCAGAAAAATTTAGCTGCACGGAAACGCCGCGGTATTTTCAGGCAGCCTCTGGTTAAGGCTACCTGAAAAGTTAGTGCGCTTTAGTTGTTTTCAGGTAGCCTGGGTTGCTGCGAAATTTATTCCGTGGGGTGGGTGGTGTAAAACAAAACCAGCCGCAATCGCTGGAGATTGCGGCTGGTTTGTGTTGGTTAGTCCAAAGTTTTGCCGAAGTCCAAAACCAGCAAAACGCGGACAAGCAGTTGAAACAACTTAACTGACTGAAAAACCAAATTAAATCTGGTGGGTCTGGCTGGTCTCGAACCAGCGACCAAAGGATTATGAGTCCTCTGCTCTAACCCCTGAGCTACAGACCCGGCTAGAAAGGGCGGCATTGTACCGATAAGCCGCTTGCCTAGCAAGGGATTACTGCTTGTTTTCCTCGCTATCCAGGAAGCTGCGCAGGCGGTCGCTGCGGGTGGGGTGGCGCAGCTTGCGCAGGGCTTTGGCTTCGATTTGGCGGATGCGTTCGCGGGTAACGTCGAACTGTTTGCCCACTTCTTCCAGCGTGTGGTCGGTGTTCATGTCGATGCCGAAGCGCATGCGCAATACTTTGGCTTCGCGCGGGGTGAGGCTTTCCAGCACGTCTTTGGTGGCCTCGCGCAGGCTGGAATACATGGCGGCATCGGCAGGGGCAACGTTGTTCACGTCTTCGATGAAGTCGCCCAAGTGGCTGTCGTCATCGTCGCCGATGGGGGTTTCCATGGAAATCGGCTCTTTGGCAATTTTCATGATTTTGCGGATTTTGTCTTCCGGCATTTCCATCAGCTCGGCGAGCTTGGCGGCATCCGGGTCTTCGCCGGTTTCTTGCAGATACTGGCGGGAGATGCGGTTCATTTTGTTGATGGTTTCAATCATGTGAACCGGGATGCGGATGGTACGCGCCTGGTCGGCAATCGAGCGGGTGATGGCTTGGCGGATCCACCAGGTGGCATAAGTGGAGAATTTGTAGCCGCGCCGGTATTCGAATTTGTCCACCGCTTTCATCAGGCCGATGTTGCCTTCCTGAATCAAATCGAGGAATTGCAGGCCGCGGTTGGTGTATTTCTTGGCAATGGAAATCACCAGGCGCAGGTTGGCCTGAATCATTTCCTGCTTGGCGGCGGCGGTTTCTTTCTCGTTGGCCACCATGTTTTTGCTGATTTCTTTCAGCTCGGCAATCGAGATTTGCGCGTGTTTTTCCTGCTCGATCAGGATGTTTTGCTTCTCGATGATGGCGTATTGGAAACGGCTCAGGGCTTCGCTCCACACGCGGTTTTTGCCGATTTCGGTTTCTATCCAGCCCAGATCGGTGATGTTGGGTAGGAAGTTTTCGATGAAATAATCGCGATCCATGTGCACGCGGTTGAGGCAGATGTCGCGGATTTCGCGTTCCAGGCGGCGGATGTTGTCTACGCGGGTGCGCAGATTGTCGCTCAGGGTTTCGATTTGGCGGGTGGTGAAGCGCACGTTCAATAGTTGGTCGGCAATGGAGTTGCGCAATTCCAGGTATGAGGCGTGCTGGCTGTGGTGTTTGTTGAGCGCGGCCACCATTTTTTTGTAGGTGGCCTGGATGCCTTCGAAGTGCGACAACACTTTTTGTTTGAGCTCTTCCAGATTGGCGGCGGATACGGCGCCGGCATCTTCTTCTTCGGTGTCTTCTTCGTCTTCGGAATCTTCTTCGCTATTGTCTTCTTCCAAATCGGTATCGGGGCTGGATTCTTCGGATTTGTCCACACCGATGCCCAGCTCGTCGAGCAGCTCTTCGTGCGGGTCGATGATGTCTTCCACCACTTCGTTCACTCGGATTTCGTCGTTGCGCACCTGCTCGATGAGGGCGAGGATTTCGGCCACGGAGCCGGGGCAGGCGGAAATGGCCTGAATCATGTTGCGCAGGGCGGTTTCGATTTTTTTGGCGATGACGATTTCGTCTTCGCGCGTGAGCAAATCCACTTGGCCCATTTCGCGCATATACATGCGCACCGGGTCGGTGGTGCGGCCGAATTCGGAATCAGCGCTGGAAAGGGCGGCTTCGGCTTCGGCCACGGCGTCGTCGTCGGTCATGTTGGCCGTGTTGTCTGCCATCAGCAGGGTTTCGCTGTCGGGCGTTTCTTCGGTTACCTGAATACCCAGGCCGGAAATCATATTGACGATATTGTCGATCTGCTCGGCATCCGACATATCGTCGGGCAGGGCATCGTTGATTTCGGCATAGGTGATGTAGCCGCGCTCTTTGCCTTGCAGAATCAGCTGTCTGAGCCGCGCCCGCTGCTCTTCGGGAGTCAGCGGGCGGTTGCCTTCTTGTTCTTCGGTGGCGGGATTGTTCTGTTCGGACATGTTTCTCTCGTTTTTCACATGGGCTAACTAAAAGGGGACGGTGCGGCCGCTAGGGCTGCCCGTCGCTGTGGGGGGAAGGATGCTTCAGCAAATCCCGTAGCAGTTTGATTTCGTCATCGCTCAGGCCTTGGGCGATGCGTTTGCGTTTCAACGCTTCAACTTGTTGGGATTTCAGCGAGGCCATCAGTTTATGCATACCCGATTGGAATTCCTGCGCATCGTTTTCACTACCTCCCTCGAAGTGGCCGCTGTCCGTGCCGGACTGCATGATGTGGCAGATACTGCCGTAATAGGGGGTGTTGCGCATGGCTTCCATCAATCCGGCGCTGGAAAGCGGGGCTTGGCTGCGGCGCACATGGGCAGCCATCACGCTCAGGCAGGCCACGTCGGCATCCAGCTCCAGATGGTCGGGTAAGTCGATATATGCAGCCCATTGCGGATTTATCAATAGGCTGCGGATTTGTTTTTGCGCCAAACTCAGCATTTGCGGCTGGCGGAAGGTTTGGCGCGGCAGGGTGTAGCGCTGTTGGGCAACGTGGCGCTTGGGGGCTTCCTGCCCCATCAGGTGTGCCAGATTGGCCGGATCGATGCCCACCAGGTTGCTCAGCTCTTGCTTGAGCAGGAAGGCTAGGGCGGGGGCGGTAATCTGGGTAAGCAGGGGGGCGGCGGTTTTCACCAGCTCGGCCTTGCCTTCTTGGGTGTGCAGGTCTAGATGTTCGGTGAGCGCATCCCATAAATAGGCGGAGAGCGGTTTGCTCTGATGCAACAGCATATCTTCAAAACGCTCGCGGCCGTGTTCGCGCACGTAGCTGTCGGGGTCGTGTCCTTCGGGCAGGAAGAGGAAATGCAGCGATTTGCCGTCTTTGAGCTGGGGCAGGGCGTTTTCCAAGGCGCGCCAGGCGGCTTTGCGGCCGGCGGCGTCGCCATCGAAGCAGAAATAGACGCTGTCGGTGTGGCGCATCAGGATTTTGACGTGCTCGGCGGTGGTGGCGGTGCCGAGCGCGGCCACGCAGTAGCCGATGCCGAACTGTGCCAGTGCCACCACGTCCATATAGCCTTCCACCACCAAAATGCGGCCGGCTTCCTTCACGGCGGCTCGCGCTTCGTGCAGGCCGTAGAGGTTTTTGCCTTTGTCGAACAGCGGGGTGTCGGGTGAATTGAGGTATTTGGGTTTGGAATCGTCGAGCACGCGGCCGCCGAAGCCGATCACCTGCCCGCTGCTGTTGCGGATGGGGAACATGATGCGGTGGCGGAAGCGGTCGTAGTGGCTGCCGTCTTTTTCGATCACCATGCCGCTGTTTACCAGGGCTTCGGAAGGGTAGGGGCTGAAGCTTTGCGCCAGCGGCCGCCAGCTGTCGGGGGCGTAGCCTAAGCCGTAGTGGGCGATGATTTCGGCGGAGAGGCCGCGTTTTTTCAGGTAGCCTTGGGCGGCTTTGCTGGCGGCCAGTTCGCGTTGGTAGAATGCAGCGGCTTGGGCGGTGGTGTCTTCCAGGGTTTGCTGGCGTTGTTTGCGGCGGGCGCGTTCGTCGGCGCTTTCCTGCCGGCCGCGCTGCTGCGGCACGACCATGCCGGCGCGGTCGGCGAGGTATTGCACGGCTTCGGTGAAGCCCAAGCCTTGGTATTCCATCACGAATCCGATGGCCGAGCCGTGTGCGCCGCAGCCGAAGCAGTGGTAGAACTGCTTGCTCGGGCTGACGGAGAAGGAGGGAGATTTCTCTTTGTGAAACGGGCAGCAGGCCATGTAGTTGGCGCCGCCTTTTTTCAGCGGCACGTGCTCGTCGATGATGTCGACGATGTCGGTTTTGGCCAGCAGCTCGTCGATGAATTCGCTGGGAATCATGGCGGAATCGGCTGCGGTTGGAAAGGGAATGCTGTGGCGGTAACAGGCCTGAAGGCTACCTGAAAATCTGCGTTGGGATTTTCAGGTAGCCTTCTGTGTTTGGTTTACTCGGCGGGCGGAACGTAGCCGTGCACGGTGTCGGCGTCGCCGTCGCCGAAGAAGTAGTTTGCCATCTGCTGGGCGAGGTATTGGCGGGCACGCGGGTCGGCCAGGCTGAGGCGGTTTTCGTTGATGAGCATGGTTTGGTGGCGCGTCCAGGCGTCCCAGGCTTCTTGCGATACGTTGTCGAAGATGCGCTTGCCCAGCTCGTTGGGCAGAGGCGGGAATTTGAGGCCGGGGGCTTCTTTGCCCAGTTTGATGCAGTGTACGGTGCGGGTCATGAGGTGTCCTGTGGTGTGATGGTTTGAGGGACAGCGTTGGCTGCTGCGGCAGGCTATATGGGCGGATTACTGGTTTTCAAGCCCAATACGTCTTGCATGTCGTAGAGGCCGCGGTCATGGTGTTGCAGCCACACGGCGGCACGCACGGCGCCGGCGGCAAAAGTCATGCGGCTGGAGGCTTTGTGGGTGATTTCCACGCGCTCGCCTTCGCCGGCGAAGAGGGCGGTGTGGTCGCCCACGATGTCGCCGCCGCGCACGGTGGCAAAGCCGATGGTGTGCGGATCGCGCGCGCCGGTGTGGCCTTCGCGGCCGTACACGGCGCAATCTTTCAGGTTGCGGCCGAGGGCGTGGGCAATCACTTCGCCCATGCGCAGGGCGGTACCGCTGGGAGCATCGACTTTATGGCGGTGGTGCGCTTCGATGATTTCTATGTCGTAGCCTTCGTTCAGCACGCAGCTCACGGTGTCGAGGATGTGGAAGGTGAGGTTTACGCCGACGCTGTAGTTGGCGGAAAACACCACGGCGGTTTGTTCGGCGGCAGCGGCGATGGCGGCTTTGCCGGCTTCGTCGAAACCGGTGGTGCCGATTACCATTTTGATGCCGCGTTTGGTGCAAACGAGCAGAAGGCTACCTGAAACGGCCGGGCGGGTGAAGTCGATGAGCACTTGGCAATCGGCGAGCGCGGCATCGGTGTCGCTGCTGATAATAACGCCGGTTTTTAGGCCGGAGGCGTAGCCGGCATCCAGGCCCAGCGCTTCGGAGCCGGCGTGTTCCAGCGCGCCGGTGAGCACGGTGTGCGGGTTTTGCTCCACGGCTTCAACCAGCATTTTGCCCATGCGGCCGTTTACGCCGGCAATGGCGATTTTGATGGGGGCGGACATATTTGCTCCTTAACAATCGGGGCGGAAACAGGGTGGCGATTGGATTTGCCAATCGGGTTTATTGCTGCGGCTGCTGTTGGCGCAGCTCATTGAGCACGTCGCCTTCGGCGCGCACCAGGGAATCGTTTTGATCGAAATGCAGGGTGAGGTTTTTGCGTTCGCGCACTTTGCCGCCGCGGCTCACTTCAAACACGTAATCCCAGCGGTTGGCATGCATCGGGTCGCGCAGCAGCGGCGTGCCCAGCAGGTGCTGCACCTGCTCTTTGCTCAAGCCTTGGCGCAGGGCGGCCACGGCCTGCAAATCCAGCTCGTTGCCTTGCACGATGGTGAGTTTGTAGGAAGGGAAACGGGCCAGGCGCTCGGTGCTGCAAGCGGCCAAACCGAGGCAGGCGGCCAGAGCCAGGCAAAGGGATTTGTTCACAACTTGACCTTTCGAAAAACGGGAAACAGGGCCGGGGCGCCGCCGCCTTTGCCGGGCAATCAGCGGGCAGAGAGTGGGCAAGCGCATTAAAAGTGCGTATTATAACGACTATTGACTGATAGTGATATGCATACATCATGGAAAATAACATCGCACAACTCAAAGGCAGCGGCCTGAAAGTTACCGGCCCGCGCCTGAAAATTCTGGATTTGTTTGAAACCCATGCCGAAGAGCACCTGAGCGCCGAGGATGTGTACCGCATCCTGTTGGACGAAGGCGTGGAAATCGGCGTGGCCACCATCTACCGCGTGCTCACCCAGTTTGAGCAGGCCGGCATCCTGCTGCGCCACCACTTCGAGAGCGGCAAGGCGGTATACGAGCTGAACAAGGGCGACCACCACGACCATATCGTGTGCGTGAAATGCGGCAAGGTAACCGAATTCCACAACCCGACCATCGAGAGCCTGCAAGGCCAGATTGCCGAGGAAAACGGCTACCGCATCGTGGATCACGCGCTGTATCTCTACGGCGTGTGCAGCGCCTGCCAGCAGAAACACCATCTTTAGGAGACGACCGCCCGGCGGCGGCTTGCCGTTTTCAGGTAGCTTTTTCGCGGAAGCAGCTCAATGCTTTGGCGATAGAAACCGCAGGCCGGGGTTCATTTAATGACCAATCAAAACCATACAGATATTCCGCTGCTCGCGGCGGACTGCCTGCAATTTCCCGACCCGCGCCCGGCCATCGCCGCACATGAGGGCTTGGTGGCGCTGAGCCGGGATTTGTCGGCAGAGCGGCTGCTGGCAGCATACAAACAGGGCATCTTCCCGTGGCATGAGGAGGGTGGCCTGTTTTTTTGGTTTGCCACCGCGCCGCGCACTGTGCTCTACCCCGAGCGGCTGCACATCGGCCGCTCGCTGGCCAAAACGCTGCGGCACAAGCCCTATGCGGTTACCGCCAATCAAAACTTCCTGGCCGTGATTGCCGCCTGCGCCGCCACGCCGCGGCCGGGGCAGGGCGGCAGTTGGATTGCGCCGAATTTTCAGGTAGCCTACACCGAGCTGCACCGGCTCGGCCGCGCGCATTCGTTTGAATGCTGGTATCCCGATGAAGACGGGCGGCTGGTGTTGGCCGGCGGGCTCTACGGCGTGCAGATCGGGCGGGTGTTTTTCGGCGAATCGATGTTTGCCTGGCAGAGCGATGCTTCCAAAATCGCCTTTGCCTGCGCGGTGCCGTTTCTGCAACGCTGCGGCATCAGGCTGATCGACTGCCAGCAGGATACGCCGCACCTGGCGCGTTTCGGCTCGCAAACCGTGCCGTTCGACGACTTCCAGGCGGCCCTCTCCGAGCTGACGGCGCAGCCGCTGGACAAGCCGATTACTTCGCACCTGCTCAAGCGGCAGGGCATAAACTGGTGAAGGCAGTTCGCAAGAAGCGTTTTGCATGGCACAATACGCCCCTTTCAGGCTACCTGAAAAATCCGATTGATCGTTTTCAGGTAGCCTTCCCTTTCCCCATCCAACCCAATCATAAGGAAAAACCATGTCATTACAAAACACCATCGAAACCGCATTTGAACAGCGCGCCGAAATCACCCCGGCCAGCGTTTCCGCCGAAGTGAAGGAAGCTGTGCTGGAAACCCTGTACCGTTTGGATTCCGGCAGCCTGCGCGTGGCCGAGCGGCTGGGCGTGGGGGAATGGAAGGTAAACGAGTGGGCGAAGAAGGCCGTGCTGCTCTCTTTCCGCATTGCAGACAATGAAGTATCCAGCGACGGCGTGAGCAAGTATTTCGACAAAGTGCCCACCAAGTTTGCCGATTGGATTCCGCAGCAGTTTCAGGTGGCCGGCTTCCGTGCGGTGCCCGGTGCGGTGGCCCGGCGCGGCAGCTTTATCGGCAAGAATGTGGTGTTGATGCCTTCTTATGTGAACATCGGCGCCTATGTGGACGAAGGCACGATGGTGGACACTTGGGCCACCGTGGGCTCCTGCGCGCAAATCGGCAAAAACGTGCACCTGAGCGGCGGCGTGGGCATCGGCGGCGTGCTGGAGCCTTTGCAGGCTTCGCCCACCATCATTGAAGACAACTGCTTCATCGGCGCACGCAGCGAAATCGTGGAAGGCGTGATTGTGGAAGAGGGCAGCGTGATTTCCATGGGCGTGTATATCGGCCAATCCACCAAGATTTTCGACCGCGAAACGGGCGAAATTCACTACGGCCGCGTGCCTGCCGGCTCGGTGGTGGTGTCCGGCAGCCTGCCGAGCAAAGACGGCTCGCACAGCCTCTACTGCGCCGTGATTGTGAAAAAGGTGGATGCGCAAACCCGCGCCAAAACCAGCGTGAACGATTTGCTGCGCGGCGTGTGATGCACTGATTTGCTGCTGTAATGTTTTTCAGGTAGCCTTTCTTCGCGAACAGGCTACCTGAAAACATTAGTTTCAGCGAAGCTAAAAATATCCGCCTCACTCCACACAAAAGGAACCCCCATGCGCGCACTGCTCCTAATCGATATCCAAAACGACTTCATGCCAAGCGGCCGCCTGCCCGTGGCCGGGGGCGACGCCATCGTTGAGCCGGTAAACCGCATCATCGGCGATTACCCGCTGGTGGTCGCCTCGCAAGACTGGCACCCCGCCGGCCACGAAAGCTTCGCCTCTGCCCACCCCGGCAAACAGCCTTTCGACATCATCAACCTGCACGGCCTGGAGCAAGTGCTGTGGCCGGACCACTGCATTGCCGGCAGCAGCGGCGCCGAGTTTCACCCCGCGCTCAACACCGCGCCCATCGCCGCCGTGTTCCGCAAAGGCATGGACAAGCACACCGACAGCTACAGCGCCTTCTACGACAACGGCCGCCGCCACAACACCCGGCTCGCCGACTACCTGCGCGCCCACGGCGTAACCGATATCGATGTGGTGGGATTGGCTGCTGACTTCTGCGTGTATTTCAGCATTGCCGACGCGCTCTCCGAAGGCTTCCGCGTGCGCCTGCTGGAGCACGCCACACGCGCCATCGATGCCGAAGGCTTCGCCAAGAAAAAGGCCGAGCTGCTCGCGCACCCCAATTTCTCGCTGGCGGATTAGCCCTCAGCCCGCCATATTTTTCAGGTAGCCTTGGATGACATAGAGGCTACCTGAAAAATTTTAGCCCATGCCGCATCTGACAGCCGCCCGCGCTTTCGGGTAAAATCCGCCCCATATCATTATTTTTCAGGTAGCCCCAAACCATGCTCAACAAAGACCAATTCGCCGACAACCACTTCATCCGCACCATCATCGAAGACGACCTCAAAAGCGGCAAACACACCGCCATCCAAACCCGCTTCCCGCCCGAACCCAACGGCTACCTGCACATCGGCCACGCCAAATCCATCTGCCTGAACTTCGGTTTGGCCTATATTTATGACGGCCTGTGCAACCTGCGTTTCGACGACACCAATCCCGAAAAGGAAAACGACGAATACGTCAATGCCATTAAAGAGGATGTCGAGTGGCTCGGTTTCCATTGGGCAGGCGAGCCGCGTTTCGCATCCAACTATTTCGACCAGCTTTACGACTACGCCGTCGGTTTAATCAAAGACGGCAAAGCCTATGTCGATGATTTGACACCCGAAGAAATGCGCGAATACCGAGGCACGCTCACCGAAGCGGGCAAAAACAGCCCCTACCGCGACCGCAGCGTCGAAGAAAACCTCGACCTGTTTACGCGCATGAAAAACGGCGAATTCCCCGACGGCAGCAAAACCCTGCGCCTGAAAATCGACATGGCATCAGGCAACATCAATATGCGCGACCCCGTCATCTACCGCATCCGCCGCGCCCACCACCACAACACCGGCGACAAATGGTGCATCTACCCGATGTACGACTACACGCATTGCATTTCCGATGCCATTGAAGGCATCACGCATTCCCTGTGTACGCTCGAATTTGAAGCCCACCGCCCGCTTTACGACTGGGTGTTGGACAACATCCCCGCGCCGCACGCCACCCGCCCGCGCCAATACGAGTTTTCCCGTTTGGAGCTTTTGTATTCCATCACCTCCAAACGCAAGCTGAACCAGCTCGTTGCCGAAGGCCACGTTTCCGGCTGGGACGACCCGCGCATGCCGACCATTTCCGGTATGCGCCGCCGCGGCTACACGCCCGAAGGCCTGCGCCTGTTTGCCAAACGTGCGGGTATTTCCAAATCTGAAAACGTGGTCGATATGAGCGTGTTGGAAGGCGCAATCCGCGAAGAGTTGGAAAACTCCGCGCCGCGCATGATGGCCGTGCTCAACCCGATTAAGGTAACGCTCACCAATTATAATGAAGCTCAAACCGAAAGCCGCACCGCGCCCTACCACCCGAACAACGAAAGCATGGGCAGCCGCAGCCTGAAAATCGCCCCCGAGCTGTATATCGAAGCCGACGATTTCAGCGAAAACCCGCCCAAAGGCTGGAAACGCCTGACTTTGGGCGGCGAAGTGCGCCTGCGCCACAGCTATGTGATGAAGTGCGACGAAGTGGTGAAAGACGCGGCGGGCAATATCGTCGAGCTCAAATGCAGCATCGACTACGACACGCTGGGCAAAAACCCCGAAGGCCGCAAAGTGAAAGGCGTGATCCACTGGGTGGCCGCCGACACCGCCGTGCCCGTAACCGTGCGCCTCTACGACCGCCTGTTCACCGTGGAGCGCCCCGACGCCGTGCGCGGCGAAGACGGCCAATATCTGCCGTTTACCCAATTCCTCAACCCCGAATCGGCCAAAGAAATCACCGCCTACGCCGAGCCCGCGCCCTTTGCCAACGGCCTGCCTGCCGAAAGCCGCTGGCAGTTCGAGCGCACCGGCTACTTCGTTACCGACCGCAAAGACCACACGGCCGAGAAACCGGTGTTCAACAAAACTGTCGGCCTGCGCGACACTTGGCAGGCAAAATCCCAATAAGCCCGGCCGCATAGCAGGGCAGGGCAAAGGCTACCTGAAAACGGCTTGAATAGTTTTCAGGTAGCCTGAATCATTCCGCGATAACTATGATGAAAGCACCGTCATCCAAAGCATTGGATTATCTCGCCTATATCGGTATCGGCTGCATGCTGATTGGGTGGCTGACCGATTTCTCGTTTTCTGCCTGGCTGGGCATTCCGTGGGCGATATTCACGTTTGCAGGCGTAACCGTGCTGATGCCTTTTGTGCCCAAAATCTGGCAGCGCATGCCGGCCGGCGCATTGTGGTTTGCCACCATCCCGCTCGGCTTCGGCGCGGCCTTGTCGCCCAACTTGATGATTCCCTTTGCTGTTGTCGGCGCGATTTATGCGGTGAACACGATGTGGTTTCTCCAAATATTGGAAGGTTTCTCCAATTAAACGGGATTTGCTTTCGGCATTTGGCATTTTCAGGTAGTCTGTTTATCTGGTTTGGAAAAATGAGGGCTTGGGCTACCTGAAAAAGGAGAAGCCAACCATGCATCTCGAAGGCTACCTGAAAACGCGTCAAACCGTTTTCAGGTAGCCTTTTGCATTGAGAAAAACTAAGCCCGCTATACTTGACTAAATTACTTGGGTATTAGACAATCCGCCTCCCAAGACGCAGTACACACACCAGCCCTATGCGATTGACCACCAAAGGCCGTTTTGCCGTAACCGCCATGCTCGATTTGGCACTGTACGGGCGCGAAAACCCCGTCAGCCTCAACGCCGTGAGCGGCCGGCAGCATATTTCCCTCTCCTATTTGGAGCAGCTTTTCGGCAAGCTGCGGCGCGCCGGCCTGGTGGAGAGCGTGCGCGGGCCCGGCGGCGGCTACCTGCTCAGCAGAAAGCCCGAGCTCATCAACATCGGCGAAATCATCCACGCCGCCGAAGACAAGCTCGACGCCACCCATTGCGGCGGGCAAAGCAACTGCCGCGAAGGCATGCCCTGCCTCACCCACGATTTGTGGGAAAACCTAAACCGCACCATCAACGACTACCTGCACAGCGTTTCCCTGCAAGACGTGCTTGATAAAAAGCAAACCCGCCACCATCATACCGCCACAGTAGATTTAACCCATATCCGATAACCACACACCACCAACCAAAGAGCCAATCATGACCAAACACGCCCCCATCTACCTCGACTACGCCGCCACCACCCCCGTTGACCAACGCGTGGCCGCAAAAATGATCCCCTATCTGACCGAAACCTTCGGCAACCCCGCCTCCAACAGCCACGCCTTCGGCTGGGTGGCGGAAGAGGCCGTGGAGAAAGCCCGTGCCGACATCGCCGCCCTGATTAACGCCGACCCGAAAGAAATCGTCTTTACCAGCGGCGCGACCGAGTCCGACAACCTCGCCATTAAAGGCGCGGCGCACTTCTACCAATCCAAAGGCAAGCACCTCATCACCGTCAAAACCGAACACAAGGCCGTGCTCGACACCATGCGCGAACTGGAACGCCAAGGCTTTGAAGTAACCTATCTCGGCGTGAAAGAAAACGGCCTGATTGATTTGGACGAGCTCAAAGCCGCCATCCGCCCCGACACCATCCTGATTTCCGTGATGTGGGTGAACAACGAAATCGGCGTGGTGCAGGACATTCCCGCCATCGGCGAAATCTGCCGCGAACGCAAAATCATCTTCCATGTGGATGCCGCCCAAGCCTGCGGCAAAGTGCCGGTGGATGTGGAAGCCGGCAAAGTGGATTTATTGTCCATGTCCGGCCACAAAGTCTATGGACCCAAAGGCATCGGCGCGCTGTATGTGCGCCGCAAACCGCGCGTGCGCCTCGAAGCGCAAATGCACGGCGGCGGCCACGAACGCGGCTTCCGCAGCGGCACCCTGCCGACCCACCAAATTGTCGGCATGGGCGAAGCCTTCCGCATCGCCAAAGAAGAACTCGAACAAGACATGGCGCACTACCGCAAACTGCGCGACATCTTCCTCAAAGGCATCGAAGGCATCGAAGAAGTCTATATCAACGGCGACCTCGAACACCGCGCTCCGAACAACCTGAATGTCAGCTTCAACTTCGTGGAAGGCGAAAGCCTGATTATGGCAGTGAAGGAACTCGCCGTATCCAGCGGCTCGGCCTGCACATCGGCCAGTCTCGAACCCAGCTACGTTTTGCGCGCGCTCGGCCGCAACGACGAATTGGCGCATTCATCGCTGCGCATCACCTTCGGCCGCATGACCACCGAAGAAGAAGCTGCCTACGCCGCCGAGCTGATTAAATCCAAAATCGGCAAACTGCGCGAACTGTCGCCCTTGTGGGAGATGTTTAAGGAAGGGATTGATTTGAATACGGTGGAATGGGCAGAGCATTAAGAATATGGAACAGCAAATTATTGAACTTGGAGTTCGGTTAACGGAAACATTAACCAAAAACACTGCTTCTGCAATTTTAGCGAAAATACAATCTATAAAAATAAAAAAGGATGATAAAGAAACAATTAATCAATTAGAGGAAATTATACAAGATTTAATTGCTGATAAAAATGAATTAACTCAGATTGCTCAGGCATATCAACAAGAAATAGCTGCTCAAAAAATTAATGAGAGCGAATTAAATTATATTACTTCTAGTTTAATTCCTAAGATTCAATCTTTGATGGAAGCTAGTGGACAAAGTCATGAAGAATTAAATAATGCAGTGAAGATTTTATCTCCATTAGTTTCGAAAGAAACATTAACAATTCTTCAGTTATTAGGGTTTAATTTTAAAAAGGCTATTGGAGAGCCATTGACTTCTTTGGTTAGAGAGAGATGATTTTAACTAAATTGCCACCAGATACAGAGTTACAGAAACTACAGATTCACTTGCAACTAGAGCAGTTGCAAGTGATAAGTCAGAATCTAGAGTTGCTACATAAATCTAATGACTCTTGAATTGAGTAAGCATAACTTGGGTTGTAAACTCAACAAAAAGAAAACTCCTTTTTTATGTAGCCTGAAGACTAACAAACCAAGGACACTCCATGAGCCAAAAAGACGATTTAGATCTCGACAACCTCGATAGCCTGCTTGAAGACTTTGACGGCGTAACCGTAGAAGGCGGCGTCGATTCCGAAAACGACGACGGCTGCGAAGGCGGCGCGTGCAAAATCTAGCTGCCCCGTTTGCACTGCTTGGCAGTGGATATTTTTAGCTTCGTTGAAGCTGCGATTTAGCTTCGCAGAAACTCAGCCTTGCTTCGCAGGACATCGATCCACTTCGTTGAAGCTACGTTTTCAGGTAGCCTCCACACCTAAACACCACAAACCACCACATCTCAAACAAAAAGGAAACCATCATGGCATACAGCGACAAAGTCATCGATCATTATGAAAACCCCCGCAACGTCGGCACGTTCGACAAAAACGACCAATCCGTCGGCACCGGCATGGTGGGCGCGCCCGCCTGCGGCGACGTGATGCGCCTGCAAATCAAAGTGAACGACCAAGGCATCATCGAAGATGCCAAATTCAAAACCTACGGCTGCGGCTCCGCCATCGCTTCCTCCAGCCTGATTACCGAATGGGTGAAAGGCAAAAGCTTGGATGACGCACTCGCCATTAAAAACAGCGAAATCGCCGAAGAGCTGGAACTGCCTCCCGTGAAAATCCACTGCTCCATCCTCGCCGAAGACGCCGTGAAAGCCGCTGTGGCCGACTACAAAAAGAAACACGGAGCCTAAGATGGCCGGCGGCTGGGCGCCCGACGGCGCGGAACAGGCGCAAATCGACGCCAATTTAGACGACGCACTCGCCGCCGCCCGGCAAAACCTGCCCAGCGGCGAGAGCGCCCGCGAATGCGACGAATGCGGCGAGCCGATACCCGAAGCCCGCCGCCAAGCCCTGCCCGGCGTGCGCCTGTGCATTGCCTGCCAAGAAGAAGCCGACAAACAGCAGCAGTTCCGCCTCGCCTACAACCGTCGCGGCAGCAAAGACAGCCAGCTCAAATAGGCTACCTGAAAAAGGCTACCTGAAAATCCGCCGCACACCTCAGCCGATTTCCCCGTTTCACTTCGAAAGCCCACCATGAAAACACTCGCCCTCACCGCCGCCGTCCTCCTGCTCGCCTCAGGCTGCGCCATCGAAAATTTCGACAACGGCATCCCCGTCAAAACCGGCCAGCGCACCCTGTCCAACCGCGCCACCAACGCCATGAGCGCCATGCTCGTGCGCAACTCCTGCCGCAAAGTCGAAGCCGCCAACTACCCGCTGCCCGCCGGCACACCCAACGGCGCCTTCACCTCCAAACGCAACGCCCAAGGCGGCTACTACCGCACCGTTGCCCGCAACGGCTACGCCTCGCAGTATCTGGAAACCTTCTACGCCAACGGCAAAACCAGCGCCCGCGTCGAGCTCAACGCCAACGGCCTGGCCGAAGGCTGGTCGAACGCCTACGACGAACAAGGCAGGCTGCGCACCCGCATGCTCTACCGCGACGGCTACACTACCCGCTCGCAAGCCTACAACACCCAAAACGGCCAAATCGAGCGCGACAACCTCATCGACTGCGCCGCCGGCACCATCACCCCCGCCCGCTAAATCCGCCATGTTCTCCGCCGAAGAAACCCAATCTCTGCTCGCCGAAAAAGGCATCGGCAAAACCGTATTGCAGCGTTTGCAGCAAATGGGCTTGGACAGCGTGGCCAAGCTCGCCGCCGCCGAAGTAAACGACATGCTGGAGCAGGGCGCCGCGCTCACCGGCAGCAGCTGCTGGAAAAACAGCCCGCAATCCCGCGCCGCCATGCAAACCGCCGTGGCTTGGGCCAAGCGGCGGCAGGCGGAAAGCGCAGAGTAGGGCGGAAGGCTATCTGAAAATATCGGCACCTGCGAAGCAAGGCGCAGGCCGCACACAAACTATTTTTCAGGTAGCCTCACAACAGATTAAACCATAAGGAAACCATATGATTACCCTCACCCAAAAAGCCGCCGACCACATCAGCAGCTTCCTTTCCAAGCGCGGCAAAGGCGAAGGCATCCGCGTGGGCGTGAAAACCAGCGGCTGCTCCGGCATGGCCTACACGCTTGAATTTGTGGATGAAGTGCAGCCGGAAGACGTGGTGTTTGAAGGGCACGGCGTGAAAGTGTTCGTCGATCCCAAAAGCCTGGTGTATCTCGACGGCACCGAGCTGGACTACACCAAAGAAGGTTTGCAGGAAGGCTTCAAGTTCGCCAACCCCAACGTGAAAAACGAATGCGGCTGCGGCGAAAGCTTTAATGTCTAAACCGTTTAGCCAAACACAAAAAGGCTACCTGAAAATTTTATAGCGGATTCACTTAACTTTCGCTATGGCTTTGCAGAACCCCGCCTTTCTGTGGGAAGCCCGTTTTCAGGTAGCCTTATCGGCTACCTGAAAAACTTCGGCAGCCTTTTGCCCGTTCGGCTACAATGCAGCCGTTTTTTGCTTGGGATTTCCTATGCCGCCCCGTTCCAAATCATCCAAAACCTGGCTCAACGAGCACGTGAACGACCCTTATGTGCACCAAGCGCAGAAAGACGGCTACCGTGCCCGCGCGGCATACAAATTGCTGGAGATCAACGAGAAAGACAAGCTGATCAAAAACGGCACGGTGCTGGCCGATTTGGGCAGTGCGCCGGGCAGCTGGTCGCAGGTGGCGGCGAAGCTGGCGGGCGCGCAGGGGCAGGTGTTCGCGCTCGATATCCTGCCGATGGAGCCGGTGGCGGGTGTGTCGTTTATCCAAGGCGATTTCCGTGAAGACGAAGTGTTGGCGCAGCTGGAAAACCTGCTCGGCGGCCGTGAGCTAGACCTTGTAATTTGCGATATGGCACCCAATATGTCGGGCAATGCGGTAACCGACCAGGCGCGCAGCTATGTGTTGTGCGAGCTGGCTTTGGATTTTGCCGCCGAGCACCTGAAAACGGGCGGCAATATGCTGGTGAAAGTGTTTCAGGGCGCGGGTTTTCAGGAATATATGCAGGCCATGCGCGGGGTGTTTGCCCAAGTGTTGGTGCGCAAGCCCAAGGCTTCGCGCAGCCGTTCCAGCGAAGTGTATCTTTTGGGGAAAAATAAAAGATAGCGTTGGCATTTGTATTTTCAGTAGTTTTTATTTTTGTTGGCATTAAATTAGGAGCTGGTTACCGTGCGTAACACCGTCAGAACGATTTTGGTTTGGCTGTTTTTGGCCGGGGTGTTGATTGCCTCGACTCAAACACTGCTGGGCGGAAGAGAAAACAAACAACAAATCAACTATTCGCAGTTTATCCAGCAGGTAAACAAAGGCGAAATCGCCAAAGTGGACATGGAAGGAACGCTGCTGAACGGCTATGTGCTCAGAGGCGAGCGCACCGATAAAACCAAGTTCTACACCAATGCGCCGATAGACGACAAACTCTTGACGCTGCTGCAAGAAAAGAACGTTGATTTCCGCTATATCCCGGAAGAGAAACAGGGCATGCTAACCGGCCTGCTGTTCAACCTGCTGCCGGTGATGCTGCTGATTGGCGCGTGGTTTTACTTTATGCGCATGCAGAACGGCGGCGGTGGCAAGGGCGGGGCGTTTTCCTTCGGCAAGAGCCGCGCGCGCCTCTTGGATAAGGATGCCAACCGTGTAACCTTTGCCGATGTGGCCGGCTGCGACGAAGCCAAAGAAGAAGTGCAGGAAATCGTAGACTACCTCAAAGCGCCGAACCGCTATCAGAGCTTGGGTGGCCGCGTGCCGCGCGGCATTTTGCTGGCCGGCAGCCCGGGTACGGGTAAAACCTTGCTGGCCAAGGCGATTGCCGGTGAGGCCGGTGTGCCGTTTTTCAGCATTTCCGGCTCGGATTTTGTGGAAATGTTTGTTGGCGTGGGCGCTTCCCGCGTGCGCGATATGTTTGAGCAGGCTAAGAAAAACGCGCCCTGCATCATCTTTATCGACGAAATCGACGCAGTCGGCCGCCAGCGCGGTGCAGGCTTGGGCGGAGGCAACGACGAGCGCGAGCAAACCTTGAACCAGCTCTTGGTGGAAATGGACGGATTCGAGAGCAATCAAACCGTTATCGTGATTGCCGCCACCAACCGCCCCGACGTGCTCGACCCGGCCTTGCAGCGCCCCGGTCGTTTCGACCGCCAAGTGGTGGTGCCGCTGCCGGATATCCGCGGCCGCGAGCAGATTTTGCAGGTGCACGCCAGAAGAGTGCCGCTGGATGCTTCGGTGGATTTGATGTCGTTGGCGCGCGGTACGCCCGGTTTTTCCGGCGCCGATTTGGCCAACCTGGTGAACGAAGCCGCACTGTTTGCCGGCCGCCGCAACAAAATCAAGGTGGATCAAAGCGATTTTGAAGACGCCAAAGACAAGATCTACATGGGCCCGGAACGGCGCAGCATGGTGATGCACGAAGACGAAAAACGCGCCACCGCCTACCACGAGGCCGGCCATGCCATCGTGGCCGAGAGCCTGCCGTTTACCGATCCGGTGCACAAAGTTACCATCATGCCGCGCGGCCGGGCATTGGGTTTGACTTGGCAGCTGCCCGAGCGCGACCGCATTAGCATGTATAAAGACCAAATGCTCAGCCAGCTTTCCATCCTGTTTGGCGGGCGCATTGCCGAAGATATTTTCGTGGGCCGCATTTCCACCGGGGCTTCCAACGATTTCGAGCGGGCCACGCAGATGGCGCGAGAAATGGTCACGCGTTATGGCATGAGCGAGAAAATGGGCGTGATGGTGTATGCCGAAAATGAGGGCGAAGTGTTCCTTGGCCGCAGTGTGACCCGTTCTCAGCACATTTCCGAAAAAACCCAGCAGGAAGTGGACGCCGAAATCCGCCGTATTCTAGACGAGCAATATGCGGTGGCTTATAAGATTTTGGACGAAAACCGCGATAAGATGGAAACCATGTGCAAGGCCTTGATGGAGTGGGAAACCATCGATCGAGACCAAGTGCTGGAAATCATGGCGGGCAAGCAGCCCAGCCCGCCCAAAGATTACAGCCACAATGTGCGCGGCAACGGCGAGGGAGAAGCCCCGCCGCAGGAAGGCCAAGAGCCGGAAGGTGCGGCCGAGCCTGCCGATGTGCCCGACGAGTTGCCGCAAACCGCCAAGCTGGCGCATGAAGATGCGCCGGTAGCGGAAACCGTGGTGGCCGACAGTGCGGTTGAGGCGGAAGTTTCCAGCTTGCCGGCAGATCATTCGAGCGACAAATAAGCCATAGAAGGGGCTACCTGAAAATATTTCGGTTTCGCAGAAACTTTGCTGTGCTGCTTTTTCAGGTAGCCTCTTGCTTTGTATGCGCAGGTTTACTAGTTTCAGCCTTGCCGTCTGGCGGCCATGCGTTTGCCGATGGCTTGCAGCTCGGCTTGGGGGATTTTTTGTTCGCCGAGCTTGAACAGCTGCTCTTCGCGCGGGATGTGGAAGTCGTAGCCGGCGGTAAAGCGGGCAATCAGCTCGGGGTTGAGCGGGATGCCGTCGGCGAGGCTGGCGAGGTGTTGGTTGAGTTCATCCCAGTTGCGGTGCAGGGTGTCGTGTTCGGCTTCGAGCGCTTGGATGAGGGGGCGGGCTTCGGGGGCGTGGCGCAGCAGCAGGGGGAAGAAGTCTTCTTCTTCGTCTTGGTGGTGCAGCGGGGCGGCGACGTTGAAGTAGTGCCGGATTTGGGCGATGCTCTGGTCGGCCACGTTGTTGTAGCCGTGCTGTTTCAGGTAGCCTTCCAGCATGTTGAGCTGGCCGCAGAAGCGCTGCACTTTGCCGTGGCAGGCGCGGAGCATGGCGGTGGGCTGTTCGAAGGTGACGGATTGGGTGTTGAATAGATCCATGGTGTTTCCCTGTGATGAGGCTACCTGAAAATATGGGCTTCTGCGGTGCTGAAAATGAAATGCTGCCGTGTGTGGGCAGCATTGTCAATGATGGGGTGGGGCGGCTTATTGCAGGTTGCCGTTGGCGGCGGGGGCAGCTTGTTGGTCGCCGTGTTTGCCGAGGTAGGATACGGCCAAATCGGCGCAGCAGCCGCAGCAGGTGGCCACGCCGAGGGTGGCTTGCAGGTCGCTCAGGCTGTTGGCGCCGGCGGCGACGGTTTCTTGGATTTGGCGGTCGGAAACGGCATTGCAAACGCAGACGAACATGATGTGCCTCTATCGGGTGGTTGTGCTTGGATGAGAATCAGTATTGTTGCGATATGGTAATGGAGATTATTTATGATTGCAATAGTCTGCTGCGATGCTGTGGCTGTTTTTGTTTCATTGAAGCCCAAGTTTTAGCTTTGCGGAAACTTTGCCTTGGCTGCATTAAGGAATCGCTTTCAGGTAGCCTTTTGGATATGGGGCGAAACGGGTGTGGCGGGGCGATAAGTTTGGCCGCTGGCGGGCGCTTTATAGTAAAATGCGCCCACTTTTATCTGCTGAAATATGAAATGAGTACGAATAAGATTGCATGGTTCCGACTGTGGCCGTATGCGCTGCTGGCGGGTTTGGTGGTGTTTGCCGACCAGTGGAGCAAGCTGTGGGTGTTGGATCATGTGGTGTTCAACTGGCGTATTCCGGTGATCAAGGGTTTTTTCGATATCACCCATGTATACAACCCGGGCGCGGCATTCAGCTTTTTGGCCGGGGCTTCGGGCTGGCAGAAGTATTTGTTTGCCGGTTTGGCGGTGGTGGTGACGCTGTATTTGGTGTCAGGGATGCGCGCGCAGAAGTTCGGGCGCGTGGGTAATGTGGCGGCGGCGATGATTATCGGCGGTGCTATCGGCAATGTGATCGACCGCATCAACTACGGTCATGTGGTGGATTTCCTGCTGTTTTATTGGCAGAACCACTACTACCCGGCGTTTAATGTGGCCGACAGTTTCATCTGCATTGGCGCAGCATTGTTCGTTATTGACGGTTTGCGTCAGGGTAGGCACGAATAAGAATATAGGCAGAGATAGGCTACCTGAAAACGATGTCGCGCAGCCAAGGATGAGTTCCTGCAAAGCTAGACATCACAGCCACACACGAGGACAAAACATGACGAAAACCATCATGCTGGCCAACCCGCGCGGCTTTTGCGCGGGCGTGGACCGGGCCATCAATATTGTAGAGCGGGCGCTGGAGCAGTTTGGCGCGCCGATTTATGTGCGGCACGAGGTGGTGCACAACAAATTCGTGGTGGACAATTTGCGCGCAAAAGGCGCGGTTTTTGTGGAAGATTTGGTGGACGTACCGCCCGGTGCCACGCTGATTTATTCGGCGCACGGCGTATCCAAGGCGGTGCAGCAGGAGGCGGCGGAGCGCGGCTTCCGCGTGTTTGACGCCACCTGCCCGCTGGTCACCAAGGTGCACCGCGAAGTGGCGCGGTTGGACGAAAACGGCTACCAAATCATCATGATCGGCCACGCCGGCCATCCGGAAGTGGAAGGCACGATGGGGCAGTTGGCGCCGGGCAGCATGCTTTTGGTGGAAACGGCGGCAGATGTGGCGCGCTTGCAGGTGCGCAATCCAGACAAGCTGGCGCATGTGAGCCAAACCACGCTGTCGATTGATGAAACCAAAGAAATCATCGATGCCCTGCGCGCGCGTTTTCCCAACATCAAAAGCCCGCGGAAGGAAGATATTTGCTATGCCACCACCAACCGGCAGGAGGCGGTAAAGCAGCTGGCGGCGGAGTGCGACGTGGTGGTGGTAGTGGGCGCGCCCAATTCTTCCAACAGCAACCGTTTGCGCGAAGTGGCGGCGCAGCAGGGCGTGGACGCTTATATGGTGGACAATGCAGGCTACCTGAAAAAAGAATGGTTTGCCGGCAAGGAGCAGGTGGGGATTACCGCCGGGGCTTCGGCGCCGGAAGTGTTGGTGCAGGAGGTGGTGGATACCGTGCAAGGCTGGGGCTATGCCACGGTGCGGGAAAGCGCGGGGGAGCAGGAAAGCATTGTGTTTGTGCTGCCCAAAGAATTGCGCGGTTAAGCCGCTACGGCTCAATATTTCATCCCCTGTTGCGGCTGATGCCGGGCAGGGGATGAAGTTTTTAAACCAGGGCTGTGCTGCCTCGCTTTGTTTTGATTGAAACTGAATCCATTATGGCGGATGCATAGTGGATGAAATTTAAATCAGGACAAGGCGACGAAGCCGCAGACAGTACAGGTAGTACGGCAAGGCGAGGCAACGCAGTCCTGGTTTAAAGTTAATCCACTATATTTTCAAATCTTGCAGGCAAAAAGCAGGCTACCTGAAAAATCATGGTAGCCTGAATGAACAGCTAGAGAGTAACTTTTACTGGGTGCAGATACTGCTTTCGAGCACCGGCGGAATGTCGCCGGCACAAGCCCAAATCAATTGCCCCTGAGCCTGCATCGGTAGCAGCAGTACGGCACGTTCGGCAGTGCCGCCGGCAGGAACGGCGGTAATCGCGCCCTGGCTGAGGGTGATGCTTTGCCAGAATGCTTTTTGGCCGGCGGGAACATCAATCGTTTCGTTGATTTCGTTCAGGCGCGTACCTTTGGCCAGGCGGGTTTCCACCCATACTTTGGCCATGTTCAGCGCTTCAACCGCTTGGGCATCGGTGATGAGGGGAGCGGCAGGGGCTTGCGGGGCACCGGTGCCGACTGTTTCTTCGGCAGCCGGATCGGCCAAGCCGACCAAGCCGACCAAGCCTTTGGCCTGCTCGATGATGTCCGGGTTCAGATAGGCATAAGCGCCGCCGCCAATCAGCAGGGCAGCCAACAACAAACCGACGATACGGCCTGCGCCGCCTCCGCTGTTTCTGTTGCGGGATTGTTTGCGGTTGCGTGAAAGTTTTCTGGTTGCAGTAGCCATGTAAAGGGTATCCTGAGTAGATTCTGTGTAATTGGAATTAGACGGAAGATAAAGTTCTCTAAATGGATAAGCATGAACCATGCCAAAGTTGGATTACTGGGCAGGGAGTGCTGAAAAATTGTTTTTCACTATTGATTGCAATGAATAATTTAATCCAGGCAACACAAGGCAAGCATGCTATGAAGAATAGAGGCTACCTGAAAAACGGCAGGGCATAAAAAAGCACCCTCAAAGCGAGGGTGCTTTCGCATAGCGCGGGCTACAGGCCGATTACATCATGCCCATTCCGCCCATGCCTCCCATTCCGCCCATGTCGGGAGCGGCGGGTTTGTCTTCCGGAATGTCGGCCACCATGCATTCGGTGGTCAGCATCAGGCCGGCGATGGAGGCGGCGTTTTGCAGCGCGAAGCGGGTTACTTTGGCCGGGTCGATCACACCCATTTCCAGCATGTCGCCGTAGCTGTCGTTGCCGGCGTTGTAGCCGAAGTTGCCGCTGCCTTCCAGCACTTTGTTCACCACCACGCTCGGCTCGCCGCCGGCGTTGGCCACGATTTGGCGCAGCGGGGATTCAACCGCGCGCAATACGATTTGCACGCCAGCTTCCTGGTCGGCATTGGCGGTTTCCACCTTGCTCAGGGCAGAACGGGCACGCAGCAGGGCCACGCCGCCGCCGGCCACCACGCCTTCTTCCACGGCAGCACGGGTGGCGTGCAGCGCGTCGTCCACGCGGTCTTTCTTCTCTTTCATTTCCACTTCGGTGGCTGCGCCCACTTTGATCACGGCCACGCCGCCGGCCAGTTTGGCCACGCGTTCTTGCAGTTTTTCTTTGTCGTATTCGCTGGTGGCGGTTTCAATCTGGGTACGGATTTCGCCCACGCGGGCTTCCACGGCGGCTTTGTTGCCCAAGCCGTCGATAATGGTGGTGTTTTCTTTGCCCACTTCGATGCGTTTGGCCTGGCCCAAATCTTCCAGCGTGGCTTTTTCCAAAGACAAGCCCACTTCTTCGGCAATCACGGTGCCGCCGGTGAGGATGGCGATGTCTTGCAGCATGGCTTTGCGGCGGTCGCCGAAGCCCGGTGCTTTCACGGCCACGGTTTTGAGGATGCCGCGCAGGTTGTTCACCACCAGAGTGGCCAAGGCTTCGCCTTCCACGTCTTCAGCGATAATCAAGAGCGGGCGGCTGGTTTTGGCCACTTGCTCCAACACCGGCAGCAGGTCGCGGATGTTGCTGATTTTCTTGTCGAACAACAGCACAAACGGGCTATCCAGCTCGGCCAGCTGTTTTTCCGGGTTGCTCACGAAATAGGGGGAGAGGTAGCCGCGGTCGAACTGCATACCTTTCACCACTTCCACTTCGTTTTCCAGCGATTTGCCGTCTTCTACGGTGATCACGCCTTCTTTGCCCACTTCGTTCATCGCCTGGGCGATGATGTTGCCGATGGATTCGTCGGAGTTGGCGGAAATGGAGGCCACTTGGGCGATTTCCTTGGATTTTTCCGGCACCGGCTTGGAAATGTTCTGCAACTCGGCTACCAGGGCGGCTACGGCTTTGTCGATACCGCGTTTCAGGTCGGTCGGGTTCATGCCGGCGGTTACGTATTTCATGCCTTCGGCCACGATGGATTGCGCCAGAACGGTGGCGGTGGTGGTGCCGTCGCCGGCCACGTCGTTGGTTTTGGAGGCAACTTCTTTCACCATCTGCGCGCCCATGTTTTCAAACTTGTCTTTCAGTTCGATTTCTTTGGCCACGGTTACGCCGTCTTTGGTGATGTGCGGGCCGCCGAAAGCGCGATCCAGCACCACATTGCGGCCTTTCGGGCCGAGGGTAACTTTCACGGCGTTAGACAGGGTGTTTACGCCGTTTACCATTTTCTGACGGACTTCGTTGCCGAACTGTACATCTTTTGCTGCCATGTGTATGACTCCTAAAATAAAAAATCAGAAATTATTGTCTTGATGGGTTTGCTTATTCGATGATGCCGAAGATGTCTTCTTCGCGCATCACCAGCAGCTCTTCGCCGTCCGCTTTCACGGTTTGGCCGCTGTATTTGCCGAAAATCACGCGGTCGCCCACTTTCACATCGAGCTTGCGGCGCTCGCCGCCTTTGCCCATTTTGCCGGCACCCACGGCAATCACTTCGCCCATATCGGGCTTCTCGGCGGCAGAGCCGGGCAAAACGATGCCGGAAGCGGTTTTTTCTTCGGCTTCCAGGCGCTTGATGACTACGCGGTCGTGCAGGGGACGAATTTTCATAAATCTTCTCTCCAAATTGAATGTGATGATTTGTTGCTACCCGGTTGAGGGTAAACAGAAATGTGCCGGCCAAAGCGCGGCACGCTGCTTATGCGGCGAAGGAAATAGGGCTGACGGCGGCGAATTCAAGGGCGGGAGGTGAAAAATATTCGGCGGGCAGATTGAGCGGCGGGGCGGGAGGTTTTTAACTTCGTTGAAGCTGATGCTTTCAGGTAGCCTTTGAGGCGGACGAGGCTACCTGAAAATGCTTCGGGCGGCTTGATTGGTTTTCAGGTAGCCTCTTTGCATGGCGGGCTGGGTTGGCTGAAAATCAAACGGCATTTTAGCGGGCTTGGGCAGGGTGATTGGGAGGGGAGAACGTTTGGCTCAAAGGCTACCTGAAAACTGCGGAAGAGGATGTGGATAATTTTTCAGGTAGCCTGAAAGGGCGGGAAGCGTTTGCAGCGCTGGTTGGGATAGGGAAAAAGGCTACCTGAAAAATCGCGAGGAGAGACTACCGATAGGAGTTTGAACACAAAGAACGGCGCGATTTTCCAGGTAGCGAGGAGGAGAGGGTTAGATGGCGGTGGCGAGCCACAGTTTAGCGGCGAAGAAGATAAACAGGGCGCCGGCGCTGCTTTTGCCCAATGCGGCGGCACGGCTGTATTTGGTGCCCACGCGGCCCACGGAATCGGCCATCAGAATCAGCGTGCTCATGCACAGCAGGCTGCACAGCTGGAACGTGCCGCCCAGCACCAGGAAACTCAGCTGCGGATGTTCATAGCGGATGTTGATAAACTGCACCATGATGGCGGGGAAAAACAGCAGGCTTTGCGGATTGGCCAAGGAAATAATGAGCGATTTGCGGAACACTTGCAGCCTGGTGCTTTCGGCGGCGTGGCTGTCGGCTTTGGCTGCGGCGGTGTGGCGCAGTTTGAGCCAGCCTTCGCGCAGCAGCATCACGCCCAAATAAGCCAGGTAGGCGCCGCCGGCCAGTTGCAGCGCGGTAAACAGGGAAGGGTAGGCTTGCAGCAGGGCGCTGGCGCCGAAGGCGGAGGCCACAATCAAAATGCCGTTGCCGAGGAAGATGCCGGCGAAAGCGCTCCAGCCGGGTTTCCTGCCGTATTGGCCAGCCACCGACAGGCAGTAAATCATATTCGGCCCGGGCAGCAGCACCAGCAGCAGCACGGCCAAGATATAAGCGGAAAAGTTAATGATACCGAACATTTATGTGCTCCCATTAACAAGATGTGCACACTATACAGCCGCTGTCTTGATATATAAAATACTGCCTAAAGAAGCCTGTGATAGGGAAAACAGATGATAAATTTCCGCCTCATCCGCCATTTGTGGCTGTTTCTCGCCGTGGCCGAAGAAGAACATTTCGGCCGTGCCGCCGAAAAGCTGAATATGTCGCAGCCGCCGCTCACCGAGCAGATCAAACAGCTGGAGCACGCCTTGGGCATGGTGTTGTTTGAGCGTTCGCGGCGCGGCACCAAGCTCACGGCCGCCGGCTATTCCATCCTACCAGTCGTGCGCAAATTTGCCGAGCAGATGCAGCAGCTGCAAAGCTCCGTGTATGAAATTGCCGCCGGGCGCAGCGGCATTTTGCATATCGGCGCGATTGCCGTGTCGCTGGTGGAAGTGTTGCCGCCGCTGATCGAGCACATCCACCGGCACTATCCCAACATCAGCATACAGGTGCGCGAAATTGACAGCGGCGACACCGAAGCGCTGCTGCAATCGGGCGAAATCGACCTGGCCTTCACCCGCTTAGAAATCCCGTGGGACAGCACCATCCACCTGCACACCCTGCGCCGCGAGCCGCTGGCCGTGGTGTTGCCGAAAAGCCACCCTTTCGCCTCCCGCACGGCGGTGGATTTGAAAGACTTGGCCGGCGAAGGCTTTGTGATGTTTGAGCGTGCCATCAGCCCCGATTCTTTCGACACCCTGCTGGCCGCCTGCCACCGCGCCGGCTTTTCGCCCAATATCCTGCACGAGGTGCGCACCATCGCCCTGCAGGTGGCCTTTGCCGGCTGCGGGCAGGGCGTGGCGCTGGTGCCCGCTTCGTCGGCACGCTATCTGCCGAGCAACGCCGTGCTGTTGCCGCTGAACGACGATATTTGGATCACCAGCGTGGCGCTGGCCTGGCACGAGGGGCAGCACGACCCGCTGCGGGATAATGTGTTGGCCCTAGCACGGGCATATTTTGAAGATGGGGCGGAAGGGGGAAAGGCTACCTGAAAAAAGGGAGGGGGTTCAGGTAGCCTTGGATGGGTTGGGGCTACCTGAAAAGTTGATTGGGTTTGGGGCTGACGTAGATTAGCAGCTATGCTAGGCTACGAAAATGCAAATAACCAATTGTAAACTAAGTGGGAAAATACAAAAGAAACTGCTCGAGTTTTTGTACTCGAAGTTACCGCCCGTGCCGCTGCTGATATTTTGGGCATACAGCCCAACTCTGCTATCCTGTTCTACCACAAAATCCGCCAAGTCATCAGCCATCATCTGGCACTGGCGGCCGATGAAATTTTCGCCGGCCCGGTCGAATTGGACGAAAGCTATTTCGGCGGACGCCGCAAAGGCAGGCGAGGACGTGGTGCGGCAGGCAAGGTAGTGGTATTCGGCATCCTGAAACGGCAGGGACGGGTCTACACTATTGTGGTGGATAATGCCAAGTCTGAAACATTGATGCCTGTAATAAAAAGGAAAATTATGCCGGACAGCATTGTCTATACCGACAGCCTGAGCAGTTACGACAAGTTGGGCGTGAGTGGTTTTATCCATCACCGTATTAACCATTCCAAGGAATTTGCAGACCGTCAAAACCACATTAACGGCATTGAGAATTTCTGGAATCAGGCAAAACGTGTCTTACGCAAATACAACGGAATCGACCGCAAATCTTTCCTGCTGTTCTTGAAAGAATGCGAATTTCGGTTTAACTTCGGTACACCGTCCCAACAGCTTAAAATCCTGCGGAGATGGTGTGGAATTTAGGGCTAATCTACGTCAACCCAAACGAAATGAAATGCGGTGCGGGCAGCGTTTGCCATGCGGAAGATTAAGCCGCATACCGCCGCGCGCGCTAAACGGCGGTTTACATTTGCCTGCGCTACAATCCGCGCCCTTTTCTTATGCAAACGGATGAAAGCTTATGTGGTGGGTTTTGCTGCTGACGGTGTTGCTGATGCAGCTGTTTACTTGGCTGTTTGGGCGCGGCTTGCTGTGGCTGCTGGAAGGCTACCTGAAAAAGGGCGGCCGGCGTGCGGTGTGGTTGCTGGTGTTTGGAGGGGGCAATGCGCTGCTGGCTTTGTCGTTGCTGCGCGTGTGGCCGGGCGCGTTCCGGCTCACGGCGCTGTGGATGGTGGTGCTGAATTACGGCGCGCTCACCATGCTGGCGGTGTGGCTTTTAGGGCGGCTGTTGCGGCTGAAGTGGGCGCCGGAGCGCACGGCGCGGCTGCGGCGGGTGGCGGCCGTGTTGTTGTTTGGCGGGCTGTTTGCGCTCTCGCTGTATAACGCCTACACGCCGGTGGTGCGGCATTATTCTGTTAGGATTAACAAGCCTTTGGGCAAGCCGGTGCGCATCGGGCTGGCCAGCGATTTGCATTTGGGCGTGCTGTTTGGCAGCCGGCAGATCGACGAACTGGTGGCCATCATGCAGCGCGAGCGGGTGGACATCATCCTCTTGTCCGGCGATTTGATGGACGACAACACCGTGGCCTACGATGTGGAAAACATGCGCCCGCATTTGCAGCGGCTGCGCGCGGCTTTGGGCGTGTATGCCACGCTGGGCAACCATGATTTGTTTGGGCATCAGGCGGAAATCGCCGCCGCGCTGCAAGAGGCGGGGATTAGCGTGCTGCACGACAGCGCGGTGCTGGTGGACAACCGTTTTTGGGTGCTCGGCCGGCCGGACGAGCTGGACAGGCAGCGCGCCGACACCGCCGATTTGCTGGCCAAAATCGACACCGAGCGCCCCGTGTTCCTGCTCGACCACCGCCCCACTTCCATCGCGCGGCACGAAAAGCTGCCGATCGACGTGCAGGTGTCCGGCCATGTGCACAACGGGCAGATTTTCCCCGCCAACCTGCTGGTGAAGCTGTTCAACGATTTAGCCTACGGCTACGAGGCGCGCGGGCGCGGGCATTATTTTGTTACCTCGGGCTACGGCTTCTGGGGCGTGCCGCTGCGGCTGGGCTCGCAATCGGAGGTGGTGGTGATTGATGTGGCGGGGGAGTAGGGCTGGGTTGATGATGAAGTGGAGAGGCTACCTGAAAAAGCTAGGCAGGTTGGGCATTGATGTTTGGTTGATGGTAGGGGAAACGAGGCAAGAGAAATTTTTCAGGTAGCCTTTTGCCGGATAGATGGGCTACCTGAAAAAAGATGGGTGCGAATTTGGCAGAAATGAGATGCGCTAGCCCTGCTGATTAGGAAAGTGCAATAATTTCCGACGCTCCGGATGTACCCAGCTTTCAAACACACAGGCCCTCCCGCTGTAAAAATCGGGATTGAATAAGTCGATACCGAAATGGCTGCAATAGCGCTCCACCATTTCCGGAGTCAGCCGGTCTTTGATGCGCCGGGCTTGGTATTGTTCAAATTCCTCAAATGGGAGGGGGTCACCCCTTCCTTCAAACTCCCAGCGGCTTTCATGATGTGCCGCAATATAACGGTAGGGAAATTGATTGTGCCAGCCTGTCCCTGTTGCAGAAAGCACTTTTTCTGGCCGTGTACCATCTTTATAAAGAAACTGTGTTGAACCTGGTTTGATTTTAGGAATATTCCGCACCAAGGTTACGGCTATTTCGCGCACTCCTAATTTCTCACATAAATAAGGAGGATCCGAATTAAGACAGGTGCCATGCATACTATTATTAACATAAACGCACCAATTAGACTTGGTTTCGGAAACCATCACTTTGGAACGGTTGAGCGGCAGCAGGCTATTCAATCGCTGCTCCCATGTGCCACCGATGTCGATTTTTCTAGTGGGAATAGGATATTCACTAATCACATCCCGATTACGCTCCCATTGCACGATAAAATCGACCAGCTCGTCATAGGGGATGTTAAAAAAAAGCCATAAAATTTGAGACTAATAGACAAAAGGGATGATTTTTCATCCCTTTTGTCCTTTCTTGACTCTGAAGAAATTATCTATAAACAATTTCTTAGTCTGCACACCCATCCCCGCATGACAGCGGATTTTGACCTTCAATTCACCAAATCGCCCTTCCAACATATTGGTGGTGTTCGGCATCATCCATTCCCGGTTCCGTTCAAAAGTAAACAGGTATGGCAGGCCGCTGTTCAGGCTGTGATATGCACGCCTCAGGTGTTTGTGGGTAACCACCATCGTGCCCCCCCTTCCTCTTCCCCATAGCTCTTCTCGTTCAGGTAGTCGCGGTATCGGCTGTACCATTGTTGCAATTGTCGGGTGAAGTCTGCCTGGGATACAGGCGGAGCGACTTGCCGGATATGGCGTTGGATGGTTTTGGCGCTGCATTGGTAACGGACGGCCAATTGTGCGAGCGTTTGCTTGCCGTGGATGTACTCTTGCAACAGTTGGCTGGGAGAAGGGAGTTTGGAGACGGGCAGGTACTTTTGGCAGGCGGAACATTTATATCTTTGCCGGCCGTTTTTACAGCCGTTCTTAACGAGGGTACTTTTATGGCAAAAAGGGCATTTTTAACGAACATTGGCAAAAAATCGCTGAAAGCCATGTATGGTAAGGCTTCCAGCGATTTTTATCATCCCATTTGTCCTTTAGTCCGAAAAATGGTTCCGTGCTGGGTGTAGTGCAACGAGCCATTCGCTTTGTTCCCGTTGTTTGATTGTGTTCCCGTCAAGCCAAAAGGCTACCTGAAAAACATGTCGTTGTTTTTCAGGTAGCCTTGGCAATGGGCTTTATGAACGGGGTTGCCTGGTTTATTCAGGCGCAATGCTTCGCGCAAGGGGCCGTCGTGCAGCCAAATCATGGCGCACAGGCCGTAGAGGCAGGCGGAGGCGGGGCGTTGCCGCTGCGCATCATGGCGAGGGCGGCCAGGTCTTGCCATGACCAATAAAGCCAGTAGATGCCGTCCACGGAAAACCACATGCCGAACAGGGCGAGCGGCAGCCATTTCCAGCGGCGGTGGGCGAGGGTACGCGAGGTGATGGGAGCAAACAGATAGGTGCTGAAGGCCATCAGGAAGCTGATGGGGATGTCCCAATCGGGAGCGGGCTGGAGGTAGGAGCCGGCGATGAGGATGGCGATGCCGCAGGCTAGGGTAAAGAGTTTCCAGGGGCGGAGGTAGTCGTGCAGGGAGATAAGAGGTATGGCGGGTTTCGGGTTGGGCATATTGGGTATTTGGACTGTGTTGAAGCTGCGTTTTTAGCTTTGCAGAAACTCAGCCTTGCTGCGCAAGACATCGTTTTAGCTTCGCATTAGCTTCGCAGAAACTCGTCTTCCTTCGGAAGCCTCGTTTTCAGGTAGCCTGAAGTCAGCCGGCTATGTTGTGCCACAGCTGCCACGCTGCCCACAGGCTCACGGAAAGCCCGGCGGCCAAACGGAAACGGCGGTGTTGCAGCAGCGGCTTGAGCTGTTGGGCAAACAGCCCCATCGCCAAGAGGTTGGGCAGGGTGCCCAGGCCGAAGGCGAGCATCATCAGTGCGCCGTCGGCGGCGCGGCCGCTGCCCAGCGCATACAACGAGGCGCTATACACCATGCCGCAGGGCAGCCAGCCCCACAACACGCCCACGCCGAAGCAGGCGGGCGTGTTTTTAATCGGCAGCAGGCGGTTGAGCAGCGGGTTGAGCCGCCGCCAGATGGGGCGGCCGAGTTTTTCCACTTGCGCGGCGTAGGCGTTGAGCCCGGCCAGATAGAGGCCGATAAACAGCAGCAACAGGTTGGCGGCGAGGGCGAGGCCATGTTGCAGCAGGCGGGTGTGGTCGAGCGAGATGCCGAGCTGCCCGAGGCCGCCCAGCATCAGGCCGATGAAGGTGTAGCTGGTGATGCGGCCGAGGTTCATCAGCACAATCAGTTTCGTGCGCCCCACCTGCGGCGGCAGTTGCAGGGCGAAGGCGGTGCTCAGCCCGCCGCACATGCCGGCGCAATGGCCGCCGCCGAGAAAGCCGGTGGCGGCGAGGGAGAGTAGGGTGAGGGTGGAAACCATTTTTCAGGTAGCCTTTGGCGGGGGTGAGCGGAATAGGTGTCGGATTACATCCATTTTGGGTACAAGACCGCAGCGGGAATGAAGTTAATCCGCTGTGGGCTACCTGAAAATAGGTTTGCCATGTCAGGCAGCCCGGATGAACGGCATGGGGCGCTTGGCAATACAGGCTACCTGAAAAAGGTTGCCTGATTTTTCAGGTAGCCTGTTGGTTGGGTAAGCTTGAAGAATCAGGCTTTTTGCTTGGTGCCGAAAATTTTGTCGCCGGCATCGCCCAGGCCGGGGATGATGTAGCCGTTTTCGTTCAGGTGGCTGTCAAGTGCGGCGCTGTAGATTTTCACGTCGGGGTGTTTTTCGTTCACCAGCTTCACGCCTTCGGGCGCGGCCACAAGCACCAGGGCGGTGATGTTGCGGCAGCCTTTTTTCTTCAGCAGATCGATGGTGGCCACCATGGAGCCGCCGGTGGCGAGCATGGGGTCGAGGATCATGGCGGGGCGTTTGTCCATCTTGCTCACCAGTTTTTCGAAGTAGGAAACGGGCTGCAAGGTTTCTTCGTCGCGCTGGAGGCCGACCACGCTGATTTTGGCGGTGGGCAAAAGGTCGAGCACGCCGTCGAGCATGCCCAGGCCGGCACGCAAAATCGGCACCACGGTTACGGTTTTGCCCTTAATCTGCTGCCCTTCGATGCGGCCGCACCAGCCTTCGATGGCCAAGGGCTCGGTTTCCAGATGGCGGCTGGCTTCGTAGGCCATCAGGCGGGCGAGCTCTTTCACCAGGGTGCGGAATTGGTAGGTGTTGCAGCTGGTTTTGCGCATCAGCGTGATTTTGTGCTTAATCAGCGGATGGTCGATAACGGTGATGTTCATTTTGTCTCCTTTGGGTTGGTTTGGCGGGGCGTATTGTAGCGCAAGGGCCGGGGCGGAAAAAGCGGCCTTGCGCGGGGCGGATTGTTTGCCGGCGCTTTTTTGCCTACAATCCGCCTGCCGCAGATTAAATGCCGAAACAGCGGTGTTATCTCGCAAAGATAAACCTGTGCGGGCGGCGTGCCGATTCCGTATGCAGTTTTGCCTTTATGATGCGCGCTTGGTTTGGCTCAGGCGCTTTCAAGCGGCTGTGCCCACACCAAAACCCTTTGAATTAGCTCATTCGGTAGAGCATAAGACTGTAAATCTTAGTGTAGCGGGTTCGATTCCCGCATTCAAAACCAATGGTTTAAGAGAGCAATCTCGAGGGGGTTCGAGTCCCCCCCCTTTGTTATGGGAACAAAGTAGTATCTGGCAGTATCAGGCAGTACCCGCAATTTGCGTCGCCCGCCTTTTGCCTTGCGCCGCGCTGTGCCGTTTGGCAACAACGCGCAGGGCAAACCGGCCTCTTGGCCGCAGGCACGGCTGAAGCGGCAGCGGGCAAGCCCGTTTCCCCCGCAGAACGGTTTAGGCAGGATGTGAAACCTATGCGGGCGGGCGGCTGGCAGAACATCGCCGCCGCCCCAGGCAACCGGCTTGCTCCCCGCCGCCCACACGCTGCCTGCCGCCAATCAGGCCGGCACGGCGGCGGCGCAGATTGCTCCATTTCTATTTTCAGGTAGCCTCACTATGTTTCTAAAGGCTACCTGAAAACTCAAGCTTGCAAATTTTCAAACACGGAAAACATCATGTTCTTCAGCAAACTCAAGCTCCTTCCCAACGAACGCGCCATCATTGTGTTCGACGGCAGCCTGCACGGCATCCGCGGCAGCGGCAAGCATACCGTGTGGCACCTTGGCAAAAAATGCGAAACCATCGTAAACAAACTGGACAGCCTGGCCGTGCAATGGAACGGTGCGGCGGCCTGCCTGCGCTTCCAACGCGAAAAAGCCGAGCAATTCTGGCAAATCATCGATAGCCCCGTGGGCACCGACACGCTGGTGTAGCACGACCGCTATCTCACGCCGCAAATCATCCCCAGCGGTGAGAGCCGCGCCTTTTGGAAGCCGGAAAGCGGCGAAATCCACACCTGCCCCTTGCCACAAGAGGCCTTCAGGCTACCTGAAAACGTGGAAGCCGCCCTGTTGCAGCAGCCGAAATTGCAGGCGCCGCTGAAAAAATACACCGTGAGCGCCGACGAAAAAATGCTGGTGACGGTGCGCGGCGAATTGCAGGCCGTGTTTGGCACGGGCGAATATGTGCTGCACCTGCCGGCGGGAAACGACATAAAGGCATTGTTTGCCAACAGCCGGCAGCCCGTGTTCGACGATACCGCCGCAGTACAGGTGTGGGCGAAAACCCAGCCCGCGTTGGTGGCCGAGCATTTCGAATGCGTAGAAGCCGGGGCAGACGAGCTGAAACTGTATTTCGTGGGCGGCAAGCTGGCAGGCTACATCGCGCCCGACACCCGCACCTATTTCTGGAAGCAGGCCGCCGCGCCGTATGCCATCCAAACCGTTGATTTGAAAAACAGCCTGCGGATTGATGCCGATATGCAGGCCAAGCTCAAAGCCGCCGATTTCTGGCGCAGCAGCCTGGCCGATATCGTATATTTCTTCCAAGTGCCCGCCCAGCACCAGGGCCTGCTGTATATCAATCAGGAGCTGCAGCCCGTGCTGCCCGCCGGTGAGTATTACTATTGGTCGGCCAACCGCGAGCTGCAAGCCGAAATCATCGACCTGCGCCCGCAAACCTGCGAAATTTTCGGCCAGGAGCTGCTGAGCGAAGACAAAGTTACCCTGCGCGTGAACGCCGTGTGCAACTACCGCATCACCGACGCGCCGCTGTGGCTGGCCCAGCACCGCGAGCCGGAGCAATACCTCTACCGTGAGCTGCAATTCGCCATCCGCGCCGTGGTGGGCGGCAAAACGATGGACCAGCTCCTGGCCGACAAGCAGGCCATCGACGCCGAGCTTTCCGCCGCCATGCGTGCCAAACACCTGCGCGGCATCGAAATCAGCGATGCGGGCGTGAAAGACATCATCCTGCCCGGCGAAATCCGCAGCATCCTCACCCGCGTGGTGGAAGCCGAAAAATCCGCGCTGGCCAACAACATCCGCCGCCGCGAAGAAACCGCGTCCACCCGCTCGCTGCTCAACACCTCGCGCGTGATGGAGGAAAACCCGGTGGCCCTGCGCCTGAAAGAGCTGGAAACGCTGGAGAAGGTAACCGAGAAAATCGACAAGATTTCCGTGTACGGCGGCTTGGACGGCGTGCTCAACGGGCTAATCAACATCAACACGCCGAAACCGTAGGGCAGACTTTCGCGGCGCGCAAACCGTGCCGATTGTGCCGAAACATTTTTCAGGTAGCCTCCGAGCGATAGGGGCTACCTGAAAAATTTTGGCGGCGAGAAAACATCGTTTTAGCTTCGCAGAAACTCCGCTTCCTTCGGAAACTTTGTTTTAGCTTCGCAGAAACTCCGCTTCCTTCGGAAACTTTGTTTTAGCTTCGCAGAAACTCTGCCTTGCTGCGCAAGACATCGTTTTCAGGTAGCCTCCCCGCCGCAGAATTCCTATAATACCGCTCCCACACCACCGCAAAGGAATAATCATGACCGAAGCCGAATTCTCCGCCTGGAGCATGAAAATCGGCCTCAGCGTGCTGATTGTGTTTATCGGTTTTATCATTTGGGATTTGGGCAAAAAGTCCGGCGCCAGCAAGTTTGGCATGGCCGTGCTGTTTTTCGTGCTCGGGCTGGGCGTGATGGGCTTTTTGCTGAAAGAAGTGCTGGTAAACCTGGTGCTGAATTAAGGCCGCTTCGGGCTACCTGAAAGCCGATTGCCAGAAACTATAAGCACTATTGCCGCGCCGCCCTTGTTATTTTGCCGCAAAACCCTTATCTTGCCCGCCATCTGCCAATCCCTATCTGAAAAGGAAAAAACATGAGCAATTTGATTATCCATTCTTCCGACGCCGCTTTCGAACAAGACGTGCTGAAGTCCGACCTGCCCGTATTGCTGGATTTTTGGGCGCCCTGGTGCGGCCCCTGCAAAATGATCGCCCCGATTTTGGACGACATCGCCGAAGAGCTGCAAGGCAAGCTGAAAGTGGTGAAAATCAACATCGACGACAACGAGCAAACCCCCGCCCAATTCGGCGTGCGCGGTATCCCCACGCTGATGGTGTTCAACAACGGCCAGCGCGTGGCCACCAAAGTGGGCGCCCTGAGCAAAGGCCAGCTTGTTGATTTCCTGAACGCTTCCCTGTAAGCCGCCATACTCTGCCACCGCTGCTTTGCCGGCGGTGGCTTTCCTTGACAAGCCGCCGGCAAAATCCTAGAATGCCGCCCGTTTTATCGCCCGGTTTTCTGCGGGCAACCCGTTTCTCAGGCGCACTGCCACACCGTTCTTAAAGTTTCCATCCCGTTTCCACACACAATCTTTCCGTTCCCCATGATCTGAACCGCCGTTCACATCATCCCCGTTTCATATTTTTATTTAACAGCACAACACCCTATGCACGTTTCCGAACTACAAACCCAGCATATTTCCAAACTGCTGGAAATGGCCGAGCAGCACGGCATTGAAAACGCCAACCGCCTGCGCAAACAAGATTTGGTATTCGCCATCGTCCGCCACATGATGAAGCAGGGCGAGAGCTTCACCTGCTCCGGCACGCTCGAAATCCTGCCCGACGGCTTCGGCTTCCTGCGCAGCACCGATACCTCCTATCTGGCCAGCCCCGACGATATTTATGTGTCGCCCAACCAAATCCGCCGCTTCAACCTGCACACCGGCGACACCATCGAAGGCAGCGTGCGCGTGCCCAAAGACAACGAGCGCTACTTCGCCCTGGTGCGCCTCGACACCATCAACGGCGACGACCCGGAAGTGTGCAAACACAAGATTTTGTTTGAAAACCTCACCCCGCTGTTTCCCACCCGCCCGCTCAAATTGGAGCGCGACATCAAGGCTGAGGAAAACATCACCGCCCGCGCCATCGATTTGGTTTCCCCCATCGGCATGGGGCAGCGCGGCCTCTTGGTGGCGCCGCCGAAAACCGGCAAAACCGTGATGCTGCAAAATATCGCCCATGCCATCACCGCCAACTATCCCGACGTGGTGCTGATTGTGCTGCTGATCGACGAGCGCCCGGAAGAAGTTACCGAAATGACCCGCTCCGTGCGCGGCGAAGTGGTGGCCTCCACCTTCGACGAACCGGCCGCGCGCCACGTACAAGTGGCAGAGATGGTGATTGAAAAAGCCAAGCGTATGGTGGAACACAAAAAAGACGTGGTCATCCTGCTCGATTCCATCACCCGCCTTGCCCGCGCCTACAACGCCGTGGCACCCACCTCCGGCAAAATCCTCACCGGCGGCATGGACGCCAACGCGCTGCACCGCCCCAAACGCTTCTTCGGCGCCGCCCGCAACATCGAAGAAGGCGGCTCGCTCACCATCATCGCCACCGCGCTGGTGGAAACCGGCAGCCGCATGGACGACGTGATTTTCGAAGAGTTCAAAGGCACCGGCAACATGGAGCTGCACCTCGACCGCCGCATGGCCGAAAAACGCGTGTTCCCCGCCATCAACATCAACAAATCCGGCACCCGCCGCGAAGAGCTGCTCGTGCCCAACGACCAGCTCCAGCGCATGTGGCTGCTGCGCAAATTCCTGCATCCGATGGACGATTTGGAAGCCACCGAGTTCCTGGTGGGCAAGCTCAAAGACAGCAAAACCAACGACGAATTTTTCGAGCTGATGCGCGGCAAATAAGCCCCAATATTTCAGGTAGCCTCACACCAAGGCTACCTGAAAACCATATCAGCCCCGCTGCAAAACCCAGCTCCTAGCCGCCCAAAGGCTACCTGAAAAACAAAATGACCACCCTCGATTACGAAGACAGCCGCACCCTGTGGCAAACCATCCTGGCCGAAACCGCCCAAGCCGCCGAAAGCGAGCCCATGCTGGCCAGCTTCCTGCACCAAACCGTGCTGCGCCACAGCAGCATCGACCGCGTGCTTGCCTTCCATCTTTCCAGCAAGCTCACCAGCCCCGTGATGGACAGCCGCGCGCTCAACGAAATCTTCTTCCAAGCCCTCAGCAGCGACACCCGCATCTCCAAAGCCATGCAGGCCGACATCGTCGCCTACTACGAGCGCGACCCCGCCTGCGACGCCTACTACCTGCCTCTGCTCTACTACAAAGGCTTCCACGCCATACAAGCCCACCGCATCAACCACTGGCTGTGGCAGCACGGCCGAAAAACCCTTGCCTACTTCCTGCAAAACCGCGCCTCCGAAGTGTTCGGCATCGACATCCACCCCGCCGCCCGCTTCGGCCACGGCATCATGGTCGACCACGGCACCGGCCTCGTGGTGGGCGAAACCGCCGTGCTCGGCAACGACATCTCCATCCTGCACGGCGTCACGCTGGGCGGTTCCGGCAAAGAAGGCGGCGACCGCCACCCCAAAATCGGCGACGGCGTGATGATTGGCGCCAACGCCTCCATCCTCGGCAACATCCGCGTAAACGAATGCGCCAAAGTCGGCGCCGGCAGCGTGGTGGTGAGCGACGTGCCCGCCCACAGCACCGTGGTCGGCGTGCCCGCCCGCGTGATTGGGCAGGGCAACGTGCGCCCCTCCGCCGATATGGACCAAAGCCTGGATGCGTGATGGCTGCATATCAAGGCTACCTGAAAATGTGCCCCAATCATTTTCAGGTAGCCTTTTTCAGGTAGCCTTCCCGCCCGCTGCGCTATAATCCGGCCAACCCTTTCCACCGCACCCCGCCCATGAAAGCCGCCTTCTTCCTGCTCTACCTCATCCAGCTCCTGCCCTTCGCCGCCATCCAAAAGCTGGCCGACGCCATCGGCACGCTCGCCTACTACGCCGTCGCCCCCCGCCGCCGCATCGGCCAAATCAACCTGCGCCTGTGTTTTCCCGAATTAAGCGAAGCGCAGCGCCAAACCCTGCTCAAGCGCCACTTCCGCCACATGGCCAAGCTCGTGCTCGAATACGGCCTCTATTGGTACGGCAGCGCCGCGCGGCTCAAATCCCTGGTGCGCTACCAAGACAAACATCATCTCGACAACGAACTCGCTGCCGGGCACAAAGTCATCCTGCTCTACCCGCACTTCACCGCCTTCGAGCTCGCCGTATACGCCCTCAACCAAGACGTGCCGCTCACCAGCATGTATTCCCACCAGAAAAACCCCGAGCTCGACGCGCAAATCCTGCGCGGCCGCCATCGCTACGATAACGTCTTCCTCATCGGCCGCACCGAAGGCCTGCGCGCCATCATCAAACACTTGCGCGCCGACCCCGCCCCCTTCCTCTACCTGCCCGACCAAGATTTCGGCCGCAAAGATTCCATCTTCGCTGATTTCTTCGGCATCCCCACCGCCACCATCGCCGGCCTGCCCCGCATCGCCGCGCTCACCCAAGCCAAAGTCGTACCCGCCATCCCCACCCGCCAGCCAAACGGCCGCGTCGTGCTGCGCTTCTATCCCGCTTGGGAGCACTTCCCCGGCGAAGACACTGCCGCCGACGTGCAGCGCATGAACGACTTCATCGAAGCGCGCGTGCGCGAGCAGCCCGAGCAATATTTCTGGCTGCATAAACGCTTCAAAACCCGCCCCGAAGGCAGCCCCGATTTCTACGCCAAGCCCGAAAAAGCCGATTAGGCGCCCGCCCGGCAAAGGCTACCTGAAAATGATTTTTCAGGTAGCCTCATCTATATGAAAGAAAACAAAAATGGAAGAAGCCGATTATCTCGCCGCCCGCCGCGAAGTGCGCGAATGGTCGTTTGGCAGTACGCTGCTCAACGGCTGGGCAACGCTGTTTGGCGCGGCGGCTTTATTGTCCGTTATCAGCCGGATTCTGCTGCTCACCCGGCAGCACCGCGTGATGTGGATATTATTGTTGCTGCTGCTATTGCTCGCCGCGGCGCTCGGCCTGGCGGTACGCTCGTGGCGGCGCCGCGCCCGCTTGGGCGGCAAACCGCAGTTTCTGCGCTTGGAAGAAGCAGGCATCCGCTATTGCCTGGCCGGCGCGGGCGAAGGCTTTGTTGGCTACGACGGGCTGCAATTTGTAAACCTGCGCGGCGGCAACTTCCCCACCAAGATGTTGCTGCAATACCGCGAGCCGGGGCAAACGGGCGTGTTGCCGCAAAAAATAACGCTGGATTTGGGCAAAATCCGTCCGCTGCCCGGCCAAGGCTCGCGGCTGTGGCGCGACAGCGCCAGCGAGGCGATGAAAGTGGCGGAGGAAATCCGCCGCCGCTGCAAGCCTGGGCAGCTTTATGGGAAATTGGTGTTTTGACTGGGCGCGAAGAGGCTACCTGAAAGCGATGTCTTGCGCAGCAAGGCGGGGTATTAAGAAGCGGGGGACGCTGCGCATTTTCAGGTAGCCTTTTGTGCCGCCCAATAGCAAACCACAGCATCGATAGGGATGCTGTGGTTTTGTGTGCCATGATTGCCGAAGGTTAGCGCGGCGGCCGAGCTTCGCTGGCGGGCATTTGGAAGTGGCAGCGGGCCACGACGATGGGTTTGGCGGGGTCGGACTGCCAGGCTTCCACGGCTACGTTGGCGATGCGGCTGCCTTGGCGGGTGAGGGAGCAGCGGGCGTAGGTGGTTTCGGGCTTGCCGCTGCGCAGGTAGTCGAGAGAGAAGTCGATCATTTTGGGCAGCTCGTTGAGGCCGGCTTGGTGGTAGAGGAAGAGGACGGCGCAGCTTTCGATGAAGCCGCCGAGCATGCCGCCGTGCAGGGCAGGGAGGAATACGTTGCCGATGTTTTCGCGTTTGTAGGGCAGGGCGAAGAGGGGGCTGCCGTTGGATTCGCCGCATTGCAGACCGATGAATTCGGTGTAGGGGATGAGGTCGGCGGCTCGGGCGGTAAACTCGGGGATGGGGGTGAAGGGGGTGCTCATGCTTGCAACATTTCCTGTAGTTTGGCTTGTTCTTCGGGGGTGAGGGGGGTGCGCATGAAGGTAGCCATGCCTAGGGCGAAGGGGTCGGCGGGGTCTTCTTGGTAGCAGCTGCTGCGCACGAAGGCCACTTGGCCGGCAAGGCGGTAGCATTCGGCGCGGCCGTAGATGCGGCGGCCGGGGGTGGCGGGGTGCATGTAGTCGATGCGCATGTCGAGGGTGGCGAGGATTTCGGCGGTGGGGAGCTGGGCGGTGACGGCGCAGGCGGATACCATGTCGACGAGGGTGGTGATGGTGCCGCCGTGGATGGTTTGGGTGTCGTGGCGGCCGACGAGGTGGGGCTGCCAGTCGAAGCTGAGCACGGGGCGGCGGCCGCGGATGCCTTCGTAGCGCAGGCCGATGGCGCGGGAATGGGGGAGGTCGAGGTAGTGTTGGCTGAGGATGCGGTAGAGTGCTTGGTTGGCGGGCATGGTGTTTTCTGGTGATGGGGTTGGGCTACCTGAAAATTGGAAATAGACAGGGCGGAATTAGGAAACGGCGCGATTTACGCACCGTTCTTTAAGTGGGAGTATCCTCAAGCGATCAATGTCAGAGCGTATTACACGCGCCGCACCCTGATCTCTACGTCCGAAACGGGAATGAGGCATTTCCCACGCGGAAAATTCTACTCCCGATGCGGGCGATAATCAAGAATGGAGGCTACTTGAAAGCAATGTCTTGCGCAGCAAGGCAGAGTTTCTGCAAAGCTCAAGCCCGGCTTCAACCCAAGTGAAAACCAGCCGGGAATTTTTCAGGTAGCCTCTTCGGCTGCATCGGCGCCGGATTGGAGCGCGGCGTATTCGTCTGCCTCGCCGGGCAGGCTGACGAGGATGTCGCCGAACGCGCCGTTTTCCTGGGTGAGGCGCACGAGGCCTTCTTTCACCAGCTCGAGCAGGGCGATGAAGCACACCACCACCTGCGCCACGCCGCGCTCGGGCGCAAACAGCCGGCTGAAGCGGCAGCCGCCGTCTTGCAGGCGGCGCAGAATGTGGCTCATGGTGGCGCGCACGGAGAGGGCTTCGTTTTCCTGCACCACGGTATGGCTGCGGCGCTGGCCGGCGCGGGCGAGGATGGCGAGCCAGGCCTGGGTGAGGTCGGAGAGGCGCACTTCGGGCGGACGCACGGCGGCGGTGATTTCCAGCGGCAGGTAGGCCCAGGAGAAATCGCGGCCGGCGCGGGGCAGGGCGTCGAGGCCGAGGGCGGCGAGTTTCATCTGCTCATAAGCCAAAAGGCGGCGCACCAGCTCGGCGCGGGGGTCGGCCGAATCTTCGTCTTCGGCAGCGGGCGGCACGGGCAGCAGCAGGCGGGATTTGATTTCGATCAGCACGGCGGCCATCAGCAGGTACTCGGCGGCCAGGTCGAGGTTTTGCTCGTTCATCTGGGCGATGTAGGCGAGGTATTGCTCGGTGATTTTGAGCATGGGGATGTCGAGTACGTCGATGTTTTGCTTGCGGATGAGGTAGAGCAGCAAATCGAGCGGGCCTTCGAAGCTGTGCAGCACCACTTGCAGCGCATCGGGCGGGATGAAGAGGTCGGCGGGCAGGTCGGTAACGGGCTGGCCGAACAGGGTGGCGATATTGGGCGGGGTGCTGGCGGGGGAGTGGGGCATGGCTTTGGCTTGCTTTGGAACTACGCTTTAGCTTCGCAGAAACTCCGCCTTGCTGCGCAAGACATCGTTTTAACTACGTTGAAGCTTACGCTTTCAGGTAGCCTGATTTAAAACAGAAACGGTATGGATTAAAACTCAATGTAGTCATCGTTATCCATATAGTAATTCAGTGCGGCAATGAATTGCTCTTTGGTGAAATCGGGATAACGGTCATCCAAATCATCGTAAACATCCATAAAAATCTCCCCGCTGCATAAAACGCTCAATCCGTTTTCCAGCACGAGTTTCGGGAAAACTTCTTTTTTGTCAATTATCTCCGGGCTGTCGCTTAGATAACAGCTTGTGGTGAGCTTGAGCGGGCCGCTATCTTCGTCGGCAGAGTAGAGATAGGGAAATTTTGCAAATTTATCTGTATCATTATTATTAAATAATTTAGCACAATCAATTACTTCTGAGAGGCTGAGTTGCTGATTGTAAAAGTTACCCAAGCCCATTTTTTCCCCTTGTGGTGTCATCAATATTTGCTTAACAGCGTGAAAAGGCTTGGCATTATAGGGCAGACAGGGCAGAATTGCCGCACTTTGCCAACCCAAATTTAGGAGAAGAAGCGATGAAATTCGTGGTAAACCACAAACTGTTTGAAGAATTTGTCGGCCTGCGTATCGGCGTGAGCGTGGCGAACGGGGTAAACAATAAGGTGGACGCGGCGGCTTTCCTGCCGCAGTTGCAGCAGGCGGCAGCGGACGCGGCCGAGGCCTGCGCCGGGCAGCCGGTGGCGCAGTTGCCGAAGATTGCGGCCTGGCGAGAGGCTTACCGCAAGTTTGGCGTGAAGGCCAAGGAATACCCGAGCTCGGTCGAGGCGCTGTATAAGCGCGTGTCGAAGGGCAAGGAGCTGGGCAGCATCAGCCCGCTGGTGGACATTTATAACTATATTTCGCTGAAATACACCGTACCGGTGGGCGGCGAGGATTTGAGCGCGATGCAGGGCGATTTGCAGCTCACTTATGCCGGATCGGGCGAAGTGCCGGTGGTGGTGCTGGGCAAAGACGAAGCGCAGGCACCGGCGGAAGGCGAAATTTTCTACAAAGACGACGCGGGCGCCATCTGCCGCCGCTGGAACTGGCGCGAAGTGGCGCGCACGGTGATTACGGAAAACACCGTGCGCTGTGTGTTTGTGATTGAGGCACTGCCGGAAGTGGGCGATGAAGAACTGCGCGCGGCGCAGCAAGAGTTGGGCGCGCTGATTGAGCAATACTGCGGCGGCAAGCTGGTGCATCATGTGCTGGATGCCGGCTGTGCGGAAGTGCCTCTGGATTGAGCAGGGCCAGCCGTATAAACCGAGAGGCTACCTGAAAATATTTCGACAACGCAGAAACTCTGCATATGCTTTCAGGTAGCCTCCTTTCCATCCAGTCAAGCCCATACAAGACTTCTCTCTATTCTCTTTCTGCTGGGAGTAGAATTTAGCAAAATCTGCAACCGATAAGAGGCTTCTACCATGAAAATTTTATTGCTTATTGTTTTATCTTCATTGGTTTGCTCTTCGGCCTATGCGAGAGCACCCGTGAAAACGATTTTTTCCTGTACCACCACAAACGGTAAACAACTAACCGTGCAGCGGCAGGGGGCGGACTATGTGTACAGTTTCGGCCGCAAAGGGCGGCCGGAGTTAGTGTTCCGCAATTCAAAACGAAATGTGGTTGCGCGAAGCATTACCAGCTCAATGCCGGCCGCAATCGGCATAGGTGGATTTTGGTCGGAAATGAATATGATAAATCGGGGATACGAATATAGTGTTTTTTGGAGGGTGAACAATGATGACGAACACACGATTACGCAAGGCGTTGAGGTGACTAAGCTGAACCGGAGGAATGATTTAAGGTACAACAGCCCAGTCATTCTCTGTGATGATCGATATCCCATTATTGATAACCCAGACCCTGAGTTTATGCTTTAACCAGTAAATTTATCACCTCGAATGCTGTCTGCTTTCAGGCAGTATTTTTATTATGAAGTTAAATTAGTGATACCGTCGTTCTATCCAATAGCCAATCCGATGGAATATGGAAGGCTACCTGAAATTTTCAGGTAGCCCCTACCCTTACCACCCAAGCCCAAGCTAGAAAAAGCCCGCTCTTTGGCGATACAATACCGCCTTTCCCAATTCCACCCGAAAGCCAGCCATGACCATCAAAACCCGTTTCGCCCCCAGCCCCACCGGCTACCTGCACATCGGCGGCGTGCGCACCGCCCTCTACTGCTGGGCCTTCGCCAAACACCACGGCGGAGAATTCCTGCTGCGCATCGAAGACACCGACTTAGAGCGCTCCACCGCCGAATCCGTGAAAGTTATCCTCGACGGCATGCAGTGGGTTGGCCTGCATGCCGACAATGCCGACCACATCGTCTATCAAACCCAAAACTTCCCGCGCTATAAAGAACTTATCCAAAAACTGCTCAACGAAGGCCACGCCTACCATTGCTATTGCAGCAAAGAAGAGCTGGCCGAAATGCGCGAACGCGCCGAGCGCGAAGGCACCGCCACCTACGACCGCCGCTGGCGCCCCGAGCCCGGCAAAACCCTGCCGCCCATCCCCGAAGGGCGCGAACCCGTCGTCCGCTTCAAAAGCCAGATTGACGGCATTACCACCTGGCACGACTTGGTTAAAGGCGAAATCAGCATTCCCAACGCCGCGCTCGACGACCTCATCATCGCCCGCGCCGACGGCAGCCCCACCTACAACTTCTGCGTGGTGGCCGACGACTACGACATGGGCATCACCCACGTAATCCGCGGCGACGACCACGTGAATAACACCCCCAAACAAATCAACATCTTCAAAGCCCTCGGCGCCACCCCGCCCGCATACGCCCACCTGCCGATGATTTTGAACGAGCAGGGCAAAAAAATCTCCAAACGTAGCGGCGACACCGTGGCCATCACCGAATACGAAGCCCTCGGCATCCTGCCCGAAGCCCTGCTCAACTACCTCGCGCGGCTGGGCTGGGCGCACGGCGACGACGAATTCTTCACCATGCAGCAATTTGTGGAATGGTTTGATTTGGCGCACGTTTCCTCCTCTGCAAGCCGCATGGACGCGAAAAAGCTGTATTGGATCAACGCCGAACACATCAAAGCCGCCGCCAATGCCGAGCTGGCCGGATTGGTGCTGCCGCGCCTGGAGCAACAAGACGTTGCCGTTGCCGCAGGCCCCAAATTGGAAGACGTGCTCGCCCTAGTGAAAGACCGCGCCCACGATTTGAACGCGCTGGCCGCCGAGTGCGCCTATTTCTACCGCAAAGGCGTGCCCGCCGAAGCCGACGTGGCCAAGCATTGGGATGCCGAAGCCCACGCCCGCATGCAGCGTTTTGCCGACCGGCTGGCCGGGCTGCCGGAGCAGGATTGGACGGCGGAGCACATCCACAACCTGTTCGCCCCGTTCTGCGAAGCCGAAGGCATCAAAATGGGCAAACTCGGCATGCCCCTGCGCCTGGCCGTGTGCGGCACGGCGAAAACCCCGAGCGTGGATGCCGTGCTGGCGCTGATTGGCAAAGCAGAAGTGCTGCGCCGCATCCGCGAATCGGCTTAGCGCAGAAGGCTACCTGAAAGCGTGAGCTTCAACGAAGTTAAAATGATGCGGCGCGTTTTTCAGGTAGCCTTTGTTTTGTAGAAAAGCCGTGGTAGCTGTACGCATATTTTAGCTTCGCAGAAACTCCGCCTTGCTTCGCAAGACATCGTTTTCAGGTAGCCTTATCCACCGTGAACCAGTTAATCCTCAATTTTCCCGACACCCCGCCCGGCTTCGATACCTTCTTCGGGCAGGGCAACGGCGAGCTGCTGCATGTGTTGCGGCAGCAGCGCGAGCCGTTTGTGTATGTGTGGGGCGCGGCCGGCGCCGGCAAGAGCCATTTGCTGCGTGCGTGGGCGGCGCAGGCGCAAGCTGCTGGGCAGGCTGCGCGTTATCTGGATGCCGCCGCCGAACCGCTGCGCGAGCTGCCGCCCGCAGGCTGCCGCCTCGCGCTTGACCAAATCGAGCAGCTCGATGCCGAAGGGCAGGCCGTATTGTTCAATCTGTGCAACCGCATCCGCCAGAGCGGGCAGGGCGCGCTCCTGATTGGCGCTAATGTGCCGCCGCCGCATCTGCATGTGCGCGAAGACTTGCGCACCCGCATGGGCTACTGCCTGGTGTATGAAATCAAACCCTTGAGCGACGAAGAAAAGCTGGCCGCCCTTGAAGCCGCCGCCCAAGCCCGCCAGCTCAAAGTGTCGGGCGACATCTTCCGCTACCTGCTGCACCACTGGAGCCGAGACCTCGGCAGCCTGATGGCCATGCTCGACGCCCTCGACCGATATTCCCTCTCCCAACACCGCCCCATCACCGTGCCGCTGCTCAAGCGGCTGCTGCAACAGGACAGCCCATGAACCTCGCCATTTTCGATCTCGACCACACCCTCATCAACTGCGACTCCGGCACCGAATGGAGCAACTTCCTGCAAGAAGAAGGCATCTACGACGAAGCCGATATGCAGCGACACCGCCAATTCGACCAAGACTACCGCGACGGCTGCCTCGATTTAGACGCCTACCTTGCCTTCATCCTGCGTGCGCTCGCCGAACGCAGCCGCGCCGAGCTTGATGCCATGCACCGCGTTTTCATGCAGCGCCACATCCTGCCGCATATCAGCCCGATGGCGCGCCAGCTCGTGGCCGGCCACCGCGACGCCGGCGACAGCCTGCTGCTGATTTCCGCCACCAACGAATTCATCATCACCCCCATCGCCCGCGAATTCGGCATCGGCGAAGTGATCGGCATCCGCCTGGAAACCGACGCCAAAGGCAACTACACCGGCCATTATCTCGGCACGCCCAGCTTCCAGGCCGGCAAAGTCACCCGCCTGCAACAATGGCTCGCTGAGCGCGGCCAAACCCAAGCCGACTACGAAAAAATCTATTTCTACAGCGATTCCCGCAACGACTTGCCGCTTTTGGAACAGGTGAACCAGCCCGTGGCCGTGAACCCCGACCCGGTGCTGCTCGCCGCCGCCCAGCAGCACGGCTGGCCGGTGTTGAACTTCTTTTAAGCCTTAGTCGGCCTACGCCTGCTGTGGAAACGTGCGTGCGGAATGCAAAACAGGCTACCTGAAAATTTCAGGTAGCCTGTTTTAATGTTATTGGTGTGTTTGGGCTGGGGTTTGCGCCGGCATTCGGATTTTCAGGTAGCCTTTTGTTGGGAAAGCACATAATCGGCCAGGGTTTGGTAGCCGTAGCCTTCGCGGTTAGACAGGGCGGCGGCCAGCTGTTGTTCGCATTCGGCATCGTGCGGATGGGTGGCGAGGCGGGCAAACAGTGCGGCGATGTGCTGCGCACCGATTCGGCGGAAGGCGGCGGCGAAGGTTTGGGCGGGGTATTGAGAGCAGAATTCGGCGCCCATGTCGGCGAGCAATTCGGCTTCGGCAACGAGGAATACGGTTTGCTGCCAAAGCTTGAGCCGGTCGAGGCCGTGTTGCGAGCCTTCGTTGATGGCGGCTTCGATGGCGGCTGCGGCGTCCATCACGGGGCGAGGTTGTCTTGCAGCCATTGCAGGTAGCCTGCGGCGCCGCCGGATACGCGCAACAGCAGGATTTGCGGGCAGTCGTAGGGGTGGTGCTCAAGGATGAGGCGTTCGACGGCGGGGTAGTGGCGGGTGTCGGTTTTGATGGTGAGGCGGATTTCTTCGTCGCGGCAGATTTCGCCCTGCCAGCGGTATTGGCTTTGGATGGCTTAGTATTGCACGCAGGCGGCGAGGCGCTGTTGCAGCAGCAGGCTGCCGATGCGTTCGGCTTCGGCTTGGCCGGGGCAGGTGGTGAGGACGATGGCGGGTTGGCTGGCGGGCATGGTATGTGGGGCGTTTGGTTTCAGGTAGCCTTGGCATGCGCTGCGAGCTACCTGAAAAGTGGTTTGGGTTTTTCAGGTAGCCTTCCCAATGCTTGGGGCTACCTGAAAATAAACGAAGTGAGTTTCAGCGAAGCGAAAAATATGGCGGCTTTATTTTTCCAGCACGCCGGGCACAAAGCGCAGCAGGGTGTCGCGCAGGGGGATGAGTTTGCCGTGGAAGAAGTGGGAGGATTGGGGCAGCACGACCACGGGGATGTCTTGCGGGGCGGTCCAGGAGAGCGCGTTGGCGAGGGGGACGACTTCATCAATTTCGCCGTGCACCACGAGGGTGTGGGCGGGGTCGGCGGCCTGTGCGGCGGGCGTTTCGTACATGCCGACGGCGGGGCCGATGAGCACGAGGGCGTCGGGGCGGCGCTGTTGGGCGGCAAACAGGCTCACGTAGCCGCCGAAGGAGAAGCCGGAAATGAGGAGTTGGGCGGCTTGCAGGTGTTGGCTTTGGGCGTAGTCGATCACGGCTAGGCAGTCGTCGGTTTCGCCGCGGCCGTAGTCGTGTTCGCCTTCGCTTTCGCCCACGCCGCGCAGGTTGGGCAGGTAGCAGTGGAAGCCGAGGCGGGCATAGACTTTGGCGGCGGTTTGGATAACTTTGTTGGTGAAGGTGCCGCCGTGCAGGGGGTTGGGGTGGTTGATAACGGCCACGCCGCGCTCGGGGGCTTCGGGCGGCAGGTAGATGGTGTGCAGGCGGCCGGCGGGGCCGTTGATCCAGAGGAGGTGTTGGGGGGGGAGCATGGTGGTTCTCTTTGTTTGTTAAAGGGTTTGGGTTTTCAGGTAGCCTGATGAAGGGCTGGAAGGCTACCTGAAAATTATATACGGGTTGATACGGATTACGCGGCGGGCAGTAGGCTAGGCCTGGCCGAGAAACAGGCGGTAGGCGGCGTTGCCGGTTTGCTCGGTGTGCACGTAGCCGAGCTCTTGCAGGAAGGTGGCGAAGGCTTGTCTGTCGGCCGGCGGCACGTCGGTGCCCACCAGCACGCGGCCGTAGTCGGAGCCGTGGTTGCGGTAGTGGAAGAGGGTGATGTTCCAGCCGCTCTGCATGCGGCCGAGGAAGTAGGCCAGGGCGCCGGGGCGTTCGGGAAATTCGAAGCTGAAGAGGCGCTCGTGGGCGACTTTGTTGGTGCGACCGCCCACCATGTAGCGGATGTGGATTTTGGCGGTTTCGTCTTCGGTGAGGTCGGTGTTGGGCAGGCCGGCGGCGGTGAGCTCGGCGCTGATGGCGGCAAGGTCGGCGGCACCGCGGCTTTGGATGCCCACGAAGATGTGGGCGGTGGCGTCGTCGCCGTAGCGGTAGTTGAACTCGGTGATGTTGCGGCTGCCCAATACGTTGATAAATTTTAGGAAGCTGCCGGGCTCTTCGGGAATCGACACGGCGAAGATGCCTTCGTTGCCTTCGCCCAGCTCGCTGCGCTCGGACACATGGCGCAGGCGGTGGAAATTGATGTTGGCGCCGCTGGTAACGGCAATCAGGGTTTGGCCTTGCGCCTGCTCGCGGGCGATGTAGGCCTTGAGCCCGGCCAGGGCCAGCGCGCCGGCGGGCTCACAGATGCTACGGGTGTCGTCGAAAATGTCTTTGAGCGCGCCGCAGATGGCATCGGTGTCCACGGTGATGATGTCGTCTAAGAGCTCGCGGCACAGGCGGAAGGTTTCTTCGCCCACCAGCTTCACGGCGGTGCCGTCGGAGAAGAGGCCTACGTCTTTGAGCTCAACCAGGCGGCCGTGTTGGATAGAAGTTTTCATGGCGCAGGAATCGTGGGTTTGCACGCCAATAACTTTGATTTCGGGGCGCACCTGCTTGATGAACACGGCTACGCCGGCTGCCAGCCCGCCGCCGCCGATGGGCACGAACACGGCATCGATCGGCTTGGAGTGTTGGCGCACGATTTCCAGCCCGATGGTGCCTTGGCCGGCGATCACGTCGGGGTCGTCGAAGGGCGGGATATAGGTTTGGCCGCTCGCGGCGGCAAGCTTTACGGCGTGGTCGTAGGCATCATTGAACGACACGCCTTTGAGCACCACTTTGCCGCCACGCGAGCGCACTGCGTCCACCTTGATCTGCGGCGTGGTTTCCGGCATCACGATGGTGGCCTCGCAGCCGAGCTTTTGCGCGGAAAGTGCCACGCCCTGCGCGTGGTTGCCGGCGCTGGCGGTAATCACGCCTTTTTGCAGCAGCTCGGGTGGCAGCTTAGCCATTTTGTTATATGCGCCGCGGATTTTGAAGGAAAACACCGGCTGTAGGTCTTCGCGCTTGAGCAGGATGCGGTTGCCGCTGCGCGCGGAGAGGTTGCGGGCGAAGTCGAGCGGGGTTTCGGCAGCCACGTCGTAAACGGAGGCGGTGAGGATGTGGGTGAGGTAGTCGGTGTGATCTTGCGGCATGATGATGCGGAAATAGGGCGGAAAAAGCGGCAAGATACTCCGATTGCGCCGCCGCTGGCAAGAAAAATCAGGTTAAACGCTTAGCAAGGCAGGCTTGAGCGGCTATAATCGGCGCGATTTTGCCCACGGCTCGGCCGCCCAAAGGCTACCTGAAAAATGTGGCTGCGGCGTCAGCGAAACATCGTTTTGGCTCCGCAGAAACTCTGCTTCCTTCGGAAACATCGGTCCACTTCGTTGAAGCTCATGCTTTAGCTTCGCAGAAACTCAGCCTTGGTTTCGCCAAGACATCATTTTCAGGTAGCCTCCCGCCGGGACGAAGCAAACCAATCCAACCAAACCCACAGACAATGCAATGAACCAGAAACTCACCCTCCTCACCGTCTCCCTCATCCTCGCCGGCTGGCAGGCGCAAGCCGCGCCGCAGGCTGCTTCTGCTGCCAGCCCAGCCTCTGCGCCCGCCGCCGCATCCGCCCCGGCCGCCGCTGCCAACTCGGCTTCCGCCCAGCCCGCCGTCGTGGGGCTACCTGAAATCAAAGCCTCCGCCTATGCCGTGTTTGACGCGCAAAGCGGCCAAATGCTCGCTGCGCACAAGATAAACGAGCACGTCGAGCCCGCCTCGCTCACCAAGCTGATGACTGCCTATTTGGTGTTCAAAGCGCTGGAAGAAGGCAAGCTCAAGCCCGAGCAAACCTTCACCGTATCCGAGCAGGGTTGGAAAGTGGAAGGCTCGCGCATGTTCCTCGATCCGAAAACCCCCGCCAGCGTAAACGACCTGCTCAAAGGCCTGATTGTGCAATCCGGCAACGACGCCTCCATCACCCTGGCCGAAGCCGTGGCCGGCACCGAAGCGCAGTTTGTGCAGCTGATGAACGCCGAAGCCAAACGGCTCGGCATGCGCGACACCAATTTTGAAAACAGCACCGGCCTGCCCGGCGCTCAGCACTACACCTCGGTGCAGGATTTAATCACCCTCTCCGACGCCATCATCCGCGACTACCCGCAATACTACCCGCTCTACGCCATCCAATCCTTCAGCTACAACAACATCACCCAGCCCAACCGCAACCTGCTGCTCTACCGCGACCCGGATGTGGACGGCATGAAAACCGGCCACACCGACAGCGCCGGCTACAACCTGGTCGCCTCCAGCAAGCGCAACGGCCGCCGCGTGATTTCCGTGGTGGTGGGCACCGAAAGCATGCAGGCGCGCGCCGCCGAGAGCAGCAAACTGCTCAACTGGGCGCTGCAAGCCTACGACACGCCCAAGCTCTATGACGCCGGCACCGCCATTTCGCAGGTGAAGCTGTATAAAGGCGCGGAAAACGCTGTGAACGTGGGCTTCCTCGACGCCACCTACATCAGCGTGCCGCACGGCCAGGCGGCGCAGCTTAAGCCGGTGCTGGAAACTGTGCAGCCCGTGCTCGCGCCGATTACCAAAGGCCAGGTGCTCGGCACGGTGAAATTCATGGACGCGCAAAACCGCGTGGTGGCGCAGAAAGACGTGGTGGCGCTGGAAGACGTGGCCGAAGCCGGCTTCTTCGGCCGCCTGTGGGACAGCATCGTGCTGTGGTTTAAGAGCATGTTTAGCGGCTCTTAACGCGGCTTGATTGGCGAATAAAGGCTACCTGAAAACGCAGCGCAGCGGAGTTTCTGCGGAGCTAAAATTTTCAGATAGCCTTTGTTTTACCGGCAGGCGGGGGTTAGCCTTCTTTCTGCTCGCTTGCTTTTTGGCGCAGGCGCAGGTGCAGTTCGCGCAGTTGGAGTTCGTCCACATGGTTGGGGGCGTCCACCAGCAAGTCTTGCGCGCGCTGGGTTTTGGGGAAGGCGATCACGTCGCGGATGGATTCGGCTTGCGCCATCAGTGCCACCAAGCGGTCGAGGCCGAAGGCCAGGCCGCCGTGTGGGGGCGCACCGAATTTCAGGTTATCGAGCAGGAAGCCGAATTTGTTTTGCTGCTCTTCGGGCGTGATTTTCAGCGCGGCGAACACTTTTTCCTGAATGTCGGCGCGGTGGATACGGATGGAGCCGCCGCCGATTTCCCAGCCGTTGAGCACCATATCGTAGGCGCGGGCGAGGCAGTTTTCGGGGTCGGATGCCATCAGATCTTCGTGGCCGGGCTTGGGCGAGGTGAAGGGGTGGTGCATGGCGGCCCAGCGGTCGTTTTCCTCGTCGTATTCGAACATGGGGAAATCGACCACCCACAAGGGTTTCCATTCGTCCACGAAGTAGCCGTTTTCTGCGCCGTGCTCTTTGCCGATTTTGATGCGCAGCGCGCCGATGGCTTCGTTTACCACTTTGGCTTTGTCTGCGCCGAAGAAAATGATGTCGCCGTTTTGCGCGCCGGTGCGCTCGATGATTTCCTTCAAGGCGGCTTCAGACAGAAATTTGACGATGGGCGATTGCAGGCCGCTGTTTTCGCCGTTGCTCAAATTGCTTACGTCGTTCACTTTGATATACGCCAAGCCTTTGGCGCCGTAGATGGCCACGAAGTTGGTGTATTCGTCGATTTCCTTGCGGCTGAGTTTCGCGCCGTTGGGCACGCGCAGCGCCACCACACGGCCGCCTTTCATGTCTGCCGCGCCACGGAACACTTTGAATTCTTCCGTTTTCATCAAATCGGTCAGCTCGGTGAATTTCAGGCTGATGCGCATATCGGGCTTGTCGGAGCCGTAGTAGAACATGGCATCGCGGTATTCCATGCGCGGGAAATCGCCGAGGGTAACGTTCATGGTGTTTTGGAAGATTTCCTTCACCATGCCTTCGGTGATGTCCATGATTTCGTTTTCGGAGAGGAAGGAGGTTTCTAAGTCGATTTGGGTGAATTCAGGCTGGCGGTCGGCGCGCAAGTCTTCGTCGCGGAAGCATTTGGTGATTTGATAATAACGGTCGAAACCGGCCACCATCAGCAATTGTTTGAACAACTGCGGCGACTGCGGCAGGGCGAAAAATTCGCCGGGATGCACGCGGCTGGGCACGAGATAGTCGCGCGCGCCTTCGGGGGTGGAGCGGGTGAGCATCGGGGTTTCGATGTCGATGAAGCCCTGCGCGTCCAGATAGCGGCGCACGCCCATGGCTACCTGATAACGCAGGCGCAGGTTGCGCTGCATCACGGGGCGGCGCAGGTCGATGACGCGGTTTTGCAGGCGCACGGTTTCGCTGATGTTTTCGTCGTCAATCATAAACGGCGGCGTGGCGGCGGGGTTCAGGATTTCGATTTCTTTGGCCAAGATTTCGATTTTGCCGGACACCATTTTGTCGTTGGTGGTGCCTTCGGGGCGGTTGCGCACGCGGCCGGTAATGCTCAACACGTATTCGTTGCGGGCGGAATCGGCAAGCTTGAAGGCTTCGGGGGTGTCGGGGTCGATGACGACTTGCACGATGCCTTCGCGGTCGCGCAGGTCGATGAAAATCACGCCGCCGTGGTCGCGCCGGCGGTGTACCCAGCCTTTCACGGTTACGGTTTGGTCTAGGTATTGCTCGCTGATGAGGCCGCAGTAGTTGGTACGCATTTCGGTGTTTCCTGAAAGTGTTTTGTTAAACGATAAGGGCTAATTGTAAAGGTTTGCGGGGTTTTCAGGTAGCTTTTGGAACCGGCAGGGGCTACCTGAAAAATCATTCGGCAGGCTCGGGCAGCTTGGCCGGGGCGGGGGCTTTGCCGTTGGGTTTGTGGTCGTTGGGGGCAACCATGCCCAGCGAAATCACATATTTCAGCGCTTCGTCCACGCTCATGGCCAGGGGGCGGACGTCTTGTTTGCGCACGAAGATGTAGTAGCCGCCGGTGGGGTTGGGCGTGGTGGGCACGTATACGGACAGGTATTCTGTGTTTTCAGGTAGCCCTTGCAGCAGCGATTCGGAAAGGCTGCCGGATACGAAGGCGATGGTCCAGATATCGGGCTGCGGGAAGGGCACGAGCACGGGGGTTTTGAAGGAGCGGCTGTTGTCAGAGAGCAGGCTCTCGGACACTTTTTTCACGCTGGAATAGATAGATTTCACCACGGGAATGCGCCCGAGCAGGCTGTCCCAGCCTTCGATTACTTTGCGCCCGAGCACGTTGGCGCCGAGCACGCCGGTGATAAACAGCACGACGATGGCGAGGATGAAGCCGAGGCCGGGGATGTTGAAGCCGAGGTAGCTTTCCGGCTGCCATTGGCTGGGCAGCAGGTTGAAGAGGTGGTCGGTGGTGGAAACGATGTAGGTCACCACCCAAAGGGTGATGGTGATGGGCAGCCAAACCAGGAGGCCGGTAATCAGGTAGCGTTTGATGGCTTTGCCGATGCCGCTGCTTTCTGACGGGGTGTGCTCGCTCATGCCGGTGTGCGGGGAGGGTGTGGTAAAAATGGCGCATTATACGCGCTTGCGGCGCAAGAAACGAGTGTTTGGGCATGAAAGGCTACCTGAAAATCCAGCCCGGCTGAAACCTGCTCTGCGAAACCAAAGCGCCTCTGCTTGAACAGGAGAGCGGAATGTGCGCCGGCGGACAAGGCGTTGAATCGGAGGAAGGAGCTTGCCGGGCCGGGCGGGCGGCAGCTTTGGTTTCGCAGAGCAGGCTTGGTTTTCAGGTAGCCCTGATTTCAGATGGCCCGCGGGCTAGCGCTGCCTGGCTTTGAAGCGCGGGTTGGTTTTGCAGATAACGTATACTTTGCCGCGGCGGCGCACTACTTGGCAGTCGCGGTGGCGGGTTTTGGCGGTTTTGAGGGAGGAGAGCACTTGCATTTCAGTTGTCCTTTTTTAGGGCGGCCATCATGTTGCCGTAGCGTTGGTTGAAGGCGCTGGCGCGGCCTTGTTTGTTGTGTTCGCGCTGCTGGCCGGTGTACACGGGATGGGAGGCGGAGGAGGTGTCGAGCATGAACACGGGGTATTCCCGGCCGTCTTTCCACTGCATGGTGCTGCCGGTGGGCGCGCAGGATTTGATCAGCCAGCCTTCTTCGGCGCTGCTGTCGTAGAAAAGGACGGTGCGGTAGTTTGCGGGGTGGATATTGGATTTCATGATTTGCCTTTCATGTGTTATACCATAACATTTAATCACAAGAAGGCGCGTTAGGCAAGAGTGGTTCGCAATTGGGCTGGGAGAATGTGCAGAGAAAAGGCGTGCGGATTGCGGATAAGGAAACAGGCTACCTGAAAATTTTCAGGTAGCCTGTTTGCATGAAAGCTTGGTTTACAGCTCGGTAACGGCTGCTTTGGTTTGGTCGGCCTTTTCTTGGTGGGTGAAGGGGCCCATGCGCACGAGGTAGCCGCCGTTGCGCTGCGGCACCATGAATACCTGCTGCGCGGTGTTGTTTACGTGGCGCAGGCGGGTGGTGGCTTTGACTACGTAGTCGTGGGCATCTTTGCGCTGGTCGAAGCGTTGCAGGTCCACATAAATGTTGCCGGCGGGTTTGGCGGCGGGTTGGGCTTCGGCGCGCGCCTGGCCGGGCAATATCTGCTCGATGTGCACGTTGGCAGTGCCGGCGTGGATGAAGCCGAGCTGGCGGGCGGCGGATTGGGATACGTCGATCACGCGGCTGCTGTGGAAGGGGCCACGGTCGTTGATGCGCACCACCACGCTTTTGCCGTTGGAAAGGTTGGTTACGCGGGCATAGCTGGGGATGGGCAGGGTTTTGTGGGCGGCGGTCATGAGGTTCATATCGTAGCGCTCGCCGGAGGCGGTGAGGCGGCCGTGGAATTGGCGGCCATACCAGGAGGCGCGGCCGGTTTGGCTGAATTGGCGCACATTGGTCATGGGGGTGTAGCGCACGCCGCGCACTTGGTAGCTGCGGTTGGCGGATTGGTGCAGGCGCTCGGGCTTGGCCACGGCGTCTACATGCAGACTGCCCTGGCTGTGGTGTTGCTGCTGGCGGGCGGCGGGTTTGGCCGGCGCGGCTTTGGGTTCGGCGGCGGCGGTGTTGATGAGGGCGGTGCACAAGCCGATGCAGGCGGTTACACCGATGAAGAAGGCGTTTTTCAATTTAGCCAAAACAAACTCCGTTTCTTGAGTGGATAGGGTCATGCCAGCGGCTATATGCCGCCTTGGTAGCCGTTTTGCCGCCAGGCTTCGTAGAGCATCACGGCCACGGTGTTGGCAAGGTTCATGCTGCGGCTGCCGGGGAGCATGGGCAGGCGCAGTTTTTGGTTTTCAGGTAGCCTGCCGAGGATTTCGGGTGGCAGGCCGCGGGTTTCGGGACCGAACAGGAATACGTCGCCCGGCCGGAATTCGGCTTGGTCGGGGCGGGTGTGCCCTTTGGTGGTGAGCGCGAAAATGCGGCGGCCTTCCAAGGCGGCAAGGCAGTCGGCAAAGGTTTCGTGCAGCCGGATTTGGACGAACTCGTGGTAATCCAGCCCGGCGCGTTTCATTTTGGCGGAATCCAGCGGGAAGCCGAGCGGTTTCACTAAATGCAAATCGGCGCCACTGTTGGCACAGAGGCGGATGATGTTGCCGGTGTTGGGCGGGATTTCGGGCTGGTATAAAACAACGCTGAACATGAAACGTGCAAATAAATTTGGCTGATTTATTGCAAATCAGCCGCTTGGAAACGGGAGGCATGATGCCGTAGCGGGGCGGGTCGGTCAAATTTTTTTCAATCGGGGCGGGCGAGCACCCAGGCATAAACCGCCGCAGCCCCCGCCCGCCGTAAACTTCGGGCAAGTTCGCCGATTGTTGCGCCGGTGGTAACAACATCGTCGATTAACAACACATGACGGTTCTTTACATCGGCAGCGGAGGCTACCTGAAAAACCCCGCGCACGTTTTGCGCGCGCTGCTCTCGGGGCAGGGTGCTTTGCGGCGCACGATGGCTGCGTTTCACCGCAAATGGCGGCAGAAGCGGCAAATTCAAGCCTTGCGCCACGGCTTCGGCCAAGAGCAGGCTTTGGTTGAAACCGCGCCGGTGCAGGCGCGGCACGCTCAGCGGCATGGCCATCACCACATCCGGCGGCGCCGGCCAATCCGGCACGTCGACCAGCAGCAATTCGGCCAGCGCGGCATATAAATCGTTGCGGCCAAGGAATTTGTAGGCATAAATCAGGTTGCTGATCGGCGGGGCGTAGCGGAAGGCGGTGCGGAGCATGGCCTGCGGCGGAGCTTTCTGCTGGCAATGCCCGCAGGGCAGGCCGGAAGACGACACGCTGGCACACAGCGGGCAGCGTCGGCGCGCATCCAGCCGCAGGGCGTGCAAATCCGCCGTGCAGGCCGCGCACAAAGCCTGATTGCCGGAAGATTCGTGGCATAATACGCAGCGTTTGCCCCGGCTTGAGGCTACCTGAAAACAAGCGCAGCGAGTTTCTGCGAAGCTAAAACGAGCGAAGCAAGTTTCGCCAAAACGAGCGCAGCAAGTTTTCACACAGCGCAAATGCCGCCACTGCCCGCTTAACCAAGTTGAAAGCGCCATATGTATGATTCGATTCCTGTTTTAATGTTGCACGGTTGGGCTGCCAACCACCATATTTTCGACCGTTTGGCCGCCGATTTACCCGAATGCCAAGTGTTGGCGCCCGATTTGCCCGGCCACGGAGCGGCGCAGTTCGACGGCAGTTTCAACGTAGCCGCCGTGGCCGACGCGCTGGCCGCGAAGTTGGGCGAACCCGCGCACCTGCTCGGCTGGTCGCTGGGCGGGCTGGTGGCGCTGCACATTGCCGCCAAATATCCGCAGAAAGTGCGCAGCCTGTGCCTCACCGCCAGTTTCGCCCGGCTCACCGCCGCGCCGGACTACCCCGAAGGCTTGGCCAAACCCGCTCTGGGCAAGATGATACCGCTGTTTGCCCAAGATTTTGCCAAATATATGGGGCAGTTTCTGCAACTGCAATTTTTGCACATCCCCGAACGCGCCCACCTGGCTAACGAAGCCCTGCCCGATATGATACGCCACGGCGTGCCGCCCGGGCTGGAAGCCGCGCTCGAAGCCGCCGTGCACACTGACGCCCGCAGCCTGCTGCCGCAAGTGCAATGCCCCGTGCTGCTCGTGTTCGGCGGTAAAGACGGCATCACCCCGCCGCGCATGGGCGAATACCTGCACCGCCACCTGCCCGGCAGCCGCCTGCTGCCGATTGAAAAAGCCGCGCACATCCCGTTTTTGAGCCACGAGAGCGAGTTTGCCGCCGCCTACCGCGCATTCATCGGGCTACCTGAAAAATCCGCCGCCATTTGAAAACATGAGAAAACCGTTTTCAGGTAGCCGCAAAAAGGCTAGCTGAAAACGCCCTCCCACACACACCACAGGCTACCTGAAAAATGACCACCGACCGCTGGCTCGTCCACCGCCGCCTCGCCGAAGACACCGACCAACGCCTGCCCCTCATCGCCGCCGCCCCGAAGCGCATCCTCCTGTTCGGCGCCGACGGCGATAGCAGCCGCCGCCTGCTCGCCGCGCGCTACCCGCAGGCCGAGTTCAGCGAATACGACAGCCGCGCCGGCCATCTGAGTGAAGCCGCCGCCGCACGCCGCCGCAGCTTCTGGCAACGCCTTGCCGGCAAAGGCAAAACCGTGCCCCAACACTGCCAAGCACCATCCACCCCGCTGCCCGAAGCCCAAGCCGACTGGCTGTGGTGCAACCTTGGCCTCGTCAGCTCCGCCGCCCAGCCCGTGCCCGTTATCGAAAACTGGGCGCGCGCCCTGAAAACCGACGGCCTGCTCTTCCTCACCCACTTCGGCCTCGACACTCTCGCCGAAATCATCGGCTACCTGAAAGCCCGCAACATCCCCGTAGCCAGCCCCTTCGCCGACATGCACGACCTCGGCGACATGCTGTTCCACCACGGCTTCTACGACCCCGTGATCGACACCGCCAAGCTGCAACTGGCCTACACCCGCGCCGACACCTTCTGGCAAGACATGGACACGCTCGGCATCTGGGCCGCCCTGCAATTTGCCGACGAAGCCGCCGCCCGCGCCGCCGTCAGCCAAGGTTTCGCCCAAGGCCTGCTGCACACCGTTACCCTGGAAACCGTGTACGGCCACGCCGTGCGCAAGCTGCAGCTGCCGGAAAACGAAAGCCCGGTGCAGTTTTACCCGCGCCGGAAGTAGCCTGGCTTTTCTGCAAATTTATAGTGGATGAAATTTAAATCAGGACAAGGCGACGAAGCCGCAGACAGTACAGGAGTACGGCAAGGCGAGGCAACGCCGTACTGGTTTTTGTTAATCCACTATAGAAGGCTACCTGAAAAAGAGTACATCTGTTTTCAGGTAGCCTTCCGCCTGTTCAGGCTACCTGAAAAAATTGGATTGGCTGAAAACGACGGATTTAAGGGAGCAAACCGAGCTTTTGCCGGGTAGGCTTCAGTGCCGCAAAATTTTCAGGTAGCCTCTTGTTTACCAAAGGTTACCTGAAATTTTCCGGTTATCTGTTTGTATCCACACGGTTTGCCTTCACACGCGGCGGCCGCTGCCGGGGAGCTGGCGGTGGCGCACCCACACGGGGTAGTCGCGCAGGCGTTCGGCCACGGCTTCGGCCACGAATACGGAGCGGTGCTGGCCGCCGGTGCAGCCGATGCCGATGGCGAGCATGTGCACGCGGGTTTGGCGGGCGTATTCGGGCAGCCAGCGGTTGAGGTAGCCGCTGATGTCGGCCACCATCTGCTGCACGGTTTTGAATTGGGCGAAGTAGGCGCGCACGGCTTCGTCGCGGCCGGTGAGATCTCGCAGGGCTTCGTCGTAGTAGGGGTTGGGCAGCGCGCGCACGTCGAAGAGGAAATCCAAATCGAGCGGGGCGCCGTATTTGAAGCCGAAGGATTCCACCACCACCTGCAAGCCGCCTTGGCTGAGGGCGAGCCATTCTTGGATGCGGAATTTGAGGTCGCCGGTGCCGTCTTGGGAATTGTTGATGGAGAAGGCGAAGTCTTGCCAGGGCTGCAATATCTGCCGCTCGGCGGCGATGCTTTCGGCTAGGGTGAGATTGGTGGCGGCGAGGGGATGGCGGCGGTGCTTGCCGTCGAGTCGGCGGATGAGGGTAGTGGTGTCGGCGTGGAGAAAGAGCAGGCGCACGGGGTGGCCTTGGCGGCGGATGGCGCGCAGGCAGTTTTGGATGCTTTCTTTGGCGTAGGGCACGCGGATATCGAGGCTGACGGCGAGCTTGCTGATTTTGCCGGCGGCGGATTGCGCCACCAATTGCGGCAGCAGCGCGGGCGGAATGTTGTCCACGCAGGTGAAGCCCATGGTGTCGAGCAGTTTCAGGGCCACTGTTTTTCCCGAGCCGGTGAGCCCGCTAATCAGCACTATCCTCATGGCTGCGTTCGTCTTCCCTCAGCATGGCGGTGTGGCGTTCTAGAAATTCTTTGGTGCTGTCTTTGCCGCGCGCCTGCAAGATATAGTTGCGCACCGCCGCTTCCACCAATACGGCCAGGTTGCGCCCCACGGCCACGGGCAGCGTGACGGAGCGCACGGCCACGTTGAGGATGGTTTCGGTTTCGCTCTGGATGGAGAGGCGGTCGAGCGTTTTCATGTAGCTGTCGTCGGCCAGCGTGAGATTGATGATGAGCTTGAGCGGTTTGGAGGGCAGCACGGCGGTTTCGCCGAAGATGGCGCGGATGTTGAGCACGCCCAAGCCGCGCACTTCCAAAAAATCGCGCAGCATGGCGGGGCAGCGGCCTTCCAGCGTTTCCGGGCCGGTGCGGTAGAGCTCCACCGCGTCGTCGGCCACCAGGCCGTGCCCGCGAGAAATCAGCTCCAGCGCCAGCTCGCTTTTACCCAGGCCGGAGGCGCCCATCAGCAGCACGCCGATTTCAAACACGTCCAAAAACACGCCGTGCTTCACGGTGGAGGTGGCGAGCACGCGTTGCAGGTAAATCCGCAACACGTCCATTAGGAAGGGGCTTTCGGTTTTGGAGGTGAGCAGCGGCACGTTGTGCGTGTGGCAGTAATCGCGCAGCATGAAGGGCACGGGCAGGTCGTTGGCCACAATCACCAGCGCAATGCTCAGATCGAACAGCTCGTCGAAGCTGGCTTTCACGTCGCCGCTGGCCATTTTGTTCAGATAGGCCACTTCGGCCACGCCCAACACCTGCACTTGGTTGGGGTGGATAAAATTCAGGTGGCCCACCAGCGCCAGCACGGGTTTGTCGGCATCCACGCTGATGCGGTTGTCGGCACCAGCCGTCCCTGCCGACCAAGCCAGATTGAGCTTGGTTTGGTTGTCTTGATAGAGCTTGCGGACAGAGATGCTGGGCATGGGCGGTGTTTAGCGGCTAATCTGCGGTGAGGATGCGGCGGGCTTCTTCGGCGCTCGGGGCGGCCAGAAGCTGCTCGCGCACGGATTTTTCGGAGAGCCGGATGGCCAGGGCCGACAATACTTCCAAATGGCCGCCGGCAGCGTTTTCCGGCACCAGCAATACAAACACTAGCGACACCGGCTTGCCGTCGGGCGCGTCGAAATCCACGGCTTCTTTCAGGCGGATGAAGGCGCCGGTGATGGCTTGCACTTCGGCGTGGCGGCCGTGCGGGATGGCCACGCCGTGCCCCAGCGCGGTGGTGCCGAGCTTTTCGCGCGCAAACAGGCAGTCGAATACGGCGGCGCGGCTCAGGCCGGATTCGCTTTCCAGCAGCAGGCCGGCCTCTTCAAACAGGCGCTTTTTGCTGCTCACTTCCAAATCCAGCACGATGTGTGATACGGGCAGGATGTTGCCGATCAGGCTCATGTTACTTCTCTTGCGTAAAAATACATTAAGGGGTGGATTGTACCCGTGCCGCTGCTTTAGGGCAATTTTATGCTGGTCGGCGGAATTTTCAGGTAGCCTTTTTCAGGTAGCCCGAGCTGGTTCAGCCGCCGCTGTAGTGCGCGAGCAAGCCCAGCCACAATGCCCAGCCGATGTGGTTGTTCGACAAAAACACGGCGAAGCAGGCTTGCCTGTTGCGGCTGCGGATGGCGCGGTATTGGCCGCATTGGTGCCACACCGCATAGGCGAGCGCGAGCCAATACGGCCAGCGTGCCTGAATGGCGCAGCCGGCGGCGGCCATCAGCAACACGAACAGTGCGTGGCACAGCATGGCGGCTTCGGCGTCGCGGCGGCCGAAGGTGATGGCGGAGGTTTTGATGCCGATTTTGAGGTCGTCTTCTTTATCGGCCATGGCGTAGATGGTGTCGTAGGCCAGCGTCCAGCAGGCGTTGGCGGCAAACAGCAGCCAGGCCAGCGGCGGGATGTGGTTTTGCACGGCGGCGAAGGCCATGGGGATGCCGAAGGAAAAGGCGAGCCCGAGATAGAGCTGCGGCAGCGGGAAGAAGCGTTTGGTGAAGGGGTAGCTCAGGGCGAGAAAGAGGGCGGGCAGGCTCATCAGCTTGGTGAGCATGTTGAGCGGCAACAGGCAGAGCAGGGCGAGCAGGCACAAAACCACGAGCAGGCACAGGGCTTCGCGCGGGCTCACGCGGCCGGTGGCGAAGGGGCGCTGCTTGGTGCGCTCCACCGCGCCGTCGAAATCGCGGTCGGCAAAGTCGTTGGCCACGCAGCCGGCGCTGCGCATGAAAAAGGTGCCCAGCGCGAAGGCGAGCAGGGTGGGGAAATCGGGCAGGCCGCCTGAAGCCATCCACAGCGCCCACAGCGTGGGCCACAGCAGGAGCAGGGTGCCGATGGGTTTGTCGGCGCGCATCAGTTGCAGATATACGGCGAGGCGTTCGGCTTGGCGGGGGGTGAGGAATGACGGGGTGTGCACGGGGTTCTCAGGGTGTGGTTTTTAGTGTGATTTTTCAGGTAGCCTTCGGGCGTGGGGAGAGGCTACTTGAAAATAGGGTGTTGGATAAAGCGGCGTACCAATTCAATCGGAAGGCTAGCCGAAAAGTAGGGCTGAGCAAGCAGTGAAACTTGCCGGCTATTTTTCAGGTAGCCTTTCGGCTGAGAAAGAGGCTACCTGAAAATAGCCGCTAACCGGCATTAGGCAAAAACTGCTCCAATTCCGGCGCAAACCCTTCGGTCAGCACCATCTTTTCGCCATGCAGCGCAAACTCGGAGCGGCGCAGCCAGGCGGCTCGGGCGGCCTGCGGCTGTTGCGCGATCGGCACGGCGGCGAAGGCGAGCGGGCTGCGCTGCCAAGCCAAGCCCGTGCCGAAGAGCTGTTTGCCTAAAGGCCGCGTGCCGCAAGCCAGAATATTTTGCCACTCAGCAGCGATTTGGCGGCACACGCTGCGCGCCCACACCACCGGCGTTTCATCCAGCAGCAGCCACACTTGGCGCACATGAAACGCCCGACCGCCCAAATCTTCGCCCGGCCACAGTTGCACGGTCTCGCCCTGAAAGGCTACCTGAACGCGCAAATCCGCGCCGGTGGCTTGCAGCGCGGCGGTGAGCGAATCGGCCTGCATCAGGCGGCGCAGGGCCGGGGGTGCATCGGGCGGGGCGGGCTGCCAGAGGAGCGGCGGCAGGGCGGAGGGAAACGGGGGCATGGGTGTGTTTGCGTGAGTTTTTTGTTTGGGCGAATTTCTGCGCGGCTAAACGGAGTATGGCATCGTTCTTGCCACTCCAAACTTTTGGCGAAGCGGGCTAAATATCCAGCTCGGCTTTGTCGCCCTCGGCTTCCATCCAGCTGCGGCGCTGGGCGGATTCGCCTTTGCCCATCAGTTTCACGAATACGTCGTAGGTAGGGCGGTCGCTGCCGTCGGGAATGTGTACGCGCAGCAGGCGGCGGGTGTCGGGGTGCATGGTGGTGTCTTTGAGCTGGTCGGGGTTCATTTCGCCCAAGCCTTTGAAGCGGCTGATGGAATAGTGGTTTTCGCGCAGGCCTTCCTTGCGCAGTTTTTCCAAAATGCCGTCGAGCTCGGCTTGGTCGAGGGCGTAGAATTTGCGGGCGGGCTTTTTCTTGCCCTGCGCGGCCACGTCCACGCGGAACAGGGGCGGCTGCGCCACATAAATGTGCCCGCGCCGCACCAGCTCGGGGAAGTGGCGGTAGAACAGGGTGAGCAGCAGCACTTGGATGTGCGAGCCGTCCACGTCGGCATCGGAGAGGATGGCGATTTTGCCGTAGCGCAGGCCGGAGAGGTTCGGCTCGTCTTCCGGGCCGTGGGGATCGACGCCGATGGCCACGGAAATATCGTGGATTTCGGTGTTGGCGAAGAGCTGGTCGCGGTGCACTTCGAAGCTGTTGAGCACTTTGCCGCGCAGGGGCAGGATGGCTTGGGTGTTGCGGTCGCGGGCGAGCTTGGCGGAGCCGCCGGCGGAATCGCCTTCCACCAGGAAAAGCTCGTTTTCGCGGATGTCTTCGCTTTCGCAGTCGGTGAGCTTGCCAGGCAGCACGGAAATGCCGCTGCCTTTTTTCTTTTCGATTTTCTTCACCGAGCGCATGCGCTCCTGCGCCTGCCGGATGGCGAGCTCGGCGATTTTTTTGCCGGCTTCGAGGTTTTGGTTGAGCCACAGCTCCACCGGGTCGCCGGCCATGGCGGCCACCAGTTTGAGCGCGTCGCGGTTGGTGAGCTTGTCTTTGGTTTGGCCTTGGAACTGCGGGTCGAGCATGCGCACGGATAGCACGAAAGATACGCGGTTGAACACGTCGTCGCTTTGGATTTTCACGCCGCGCGGCAGGAGGTTGTGGTGGGTGATGAAGTTGGATACGGCGTTGAACAGGGCCTGCTTGAGGCCAGCTTCGTGGGTACCGCCGGCGGGGGTGGGGATGAGGTTTACATAGCTTTCGGTGCTGATGCGGCCTTCTTCCAGCCAGGTGAGGGCGCAGGATACGCCTTCGCCGTGGGCAAAATCGCCGTGGTGGCTGCCGGAAACGTGGTTTTGCAGGGTGAGCAGGGGCAGGGTGGTTTCCTGTTCGGCGAGCAGGGTTTTCAGGTAGCCTTCGAGGCCGTCGGGGTAGTGCCAGGATTGGGTGGATTTTTCAGGTAGCCCAGCCTGCGCTCGGGTGAGGGAAACGCTCACGCCGGGCAGCAGCACGGCTTTGGCGCGCAGCAGGCGTTCGATTTCGGCGATGTCGTAGTGCGGGCTTTCGAAATATTTGGCGTCGGGCCAGATGCGCAGGGTGGTGCCGCTTTCTTTGGCGGGGCATTTGCCGGTTTCGGCCAGCGGCTCGACCACGTCGCCGCCGGCAAATACGATGCGGTACACTTTGCCTTCGCGCCGCACGGTCACTTCCAAACGGGTGGAGAGCGCGTTGGTCACGGACACGCCCACGCCGTGCAGACCGCCGGAGAAGGCGTAGGCGCCGTCGCCGCTGGTTTTGTCGAATTTGCCGCCGGCGTGCAGGCGGGTGAACACGAGCTCGACCACGGGGATGCCTTCTTCGGGGTGCAGGCCCACGGGGATGCCGCGCCCGTTGTCGGACACGGAAAGGGAGCCGTCGTCGTGGATTTCCACGCTGATGCGGCTGGCGAAGCCGCCCAGCGCTTCGTCGGCGGCGTTGTCGATGGCTTCTTGGCAGATGTGGGTGGGGCTGTCGGTGCGGGTGTACATGCCGGGGCGTTCTTTCACCGGCTCGAGCCCTTTGAGGACTTTGATGCTGCTTTCGGAATATGGCTTGGTCATGGTGTGTTTGCGAACTTGGAACTTGTTTATTTTAACATATCGGGGCGCGGCTGCTTGGGGGAAGGCTACCTGAAAAATGGGGCGGGGTTGTTGGCTGTGCGGAAACTGGCTTTGCTGGTTTTAACTTCGTTGAAGCTTCGCTTTCAGGTAGCCTCAGCCAGCCGCGGAGGCTACCTGAAAAATAGCCAGCCACTGTTTACTCAAGTAAAGACTACCTGAAAATGGGTACAGCAGAGTTTCTGCGAAACCAAAATATCTGCTTACCCGCCGTGCTGTTCCAGCACGAAATGCGCGCTGCTGTCTTGCGCCAAGAGTTCGGCTAGGGCGGGCAGGTTGGCGGCAAGCTGTTCGGCCAGCACGTAGGGCGGGTTGATGAGGAACATGCCGCTGCCGTGCATGCCGAAACCGTCGGCACGGGGGGCGTGGGCGTGCAGCTCGGCTTGCAGCCAATGTGCGGCGGGCAGTTTGCGCAATTCGGCGGGCAGGCTGCGGCTTTCTTCGCGCGAAAGGCAGGGATACCAGAGGGCGTAGCAGCCGGTGGCGAAGCGGCTGAGGGCGGCGCCTAGTGTTTGTACGGCTTGGCGGTATTCCTGCTTTTGTTCATAGGGCGGGTCGATGAGGATGACGGCTCGGCGCGGCGGGGGCGGCAGGAGGGAGATCAGGCTTTGGTAGCCGTCGGCTTGTTTGGCGATGATGCGGCGGTCGGCGGCGGTGTTTTGCCGGAGAAGGGGAAAGTCGGCGGGATGCAGCTCGAACAGGCGCAGTTTGTCGTTGGGGCGCAGCAAGCTTTGGGCGAGGAGGGGGGAGCCGCAGTAGAGCTGGGGCTGGGGCAGGAGATTTTGCAGGTGTTGGCGGAATTGTTCGAGCTCGGCGGGCAGGGTTTGGGCGGCAAGCAGGCGGGCGATGCCTTGGCGGTATTCGCCGGTTTTTTGCGCTTGGTCTTCTTCTAAGTGGTAAAGGCCGGCGCCGCTGTGGGTGTCGATATACCAATAGGGCTTGTCTTTGCGGTTGAAATAGCTGAGGATGAGGAATAAAACGAAATGTTTGAACACGTCGGCATGGTTGCCGGCGTGGAAGGCGTGGCGGTAGCTGAGCATGGGGTGTTTGTAGCAGGGAAAAGTTGTATTCTAACCGAGCCGCACGCAAATCGCAGACAAAAAAAGGTGTGGCACAAGCCACACCTAAACACACACACATCAAGAGGAAAATGAATCCAGTGTTACAAGAAACAGGTTACTTCGCTATTTCTCCGACCGGCTTGGAAACCCGTCGGAACTAAATCCTTTCAACTTGAGAGCGATTATAGGGAGATTGCCCGGGCGGGACATTGACCAAAATCAAATGAACGGTAATTGTGAGCATGCTAACGCGCAATTTTTGTGCGCAGGCTGCCTTTCAGGTAGGCCTAAATAGCCAACGCGGGCTGCCACAGATTAGGGCAGACATGCTAAAATGTCTGCATATTAACAACATGCTGCCGCCCGTTTGGCAGCAAAAACCGGCAAGCCGGCAAGGGAGGAGCGGCTGTTTTGCGCCAAAGGCCGAAGCAGGCGTTGTTTTAAAGAATTCACGGTTGGAACGAATGATTAAATTTGCACTCAAACGCAAATCGGGCAAATCAGCCAAGGCCGAGCCAGGCAGCCTGCCCGATGCCGAATCGTATTACCGTCGCGCCCAAGAGCTCGTGGAAGCGGAAGACACGCGGGAAAACGCCCTGGCCGACATGCGCCAGTCCGCCGAAATGGGATACCAGCAGGCGCAATACGAATTGGGCGAATGGTACCGCCAAGGCAAATATACCGCGCAAGATTACGCCACCGCACTCTACTGGCTGGAACGCGCAGCTGCCTCGGGCTACCTGAACGCCGCCTACAGCCTGGCCATGATGCAGGCCAACGGCGAAGGCATACAGCAAGACGTATTGGCCGCCAGCCAAGTGATGCAACATTTGGCCGCGCAGAAATTCCCGCAGGCCATCGTGTGGCTGATGGAAAATGCCGCCGCCCACGGCCAGCACCAAAAAGCCTTCGCCTGGGCCTCCCGCGCCGCCGCATTGGGCGAACCGCAGGCGCAATACCACATGGCCTACGCCCTGCTGCACGGCCTGGGCACTAAAACCGACGTGCGCCAAGGCATCAGCTGGCTCAAGCACGCCGCCGAACACGACTACGGCGACGCCCAATGGCAGCTCGCCCGCCTCTACGAAACCGGCCGCTTCGGCGGCATGGACAAAGCCAAAGCCCTGCATTGGTACGAACGCGTGGCCGCCAAAGGCGTGGTGGCCGCACAAAGCAAGGCCGGCCACATGCGCCTCAACGGCATCGGCTGCGCCGCCGACCCCAAACTCGCCGTGCAATGGATTATCCAAGCCGCCAACGCCAACGATTCCGAAGCGCTCAACCTCCTCGCCCGCCAGCTGCTCACCGGGCAGGGCATCCAACAAAACTTCGAAGCCGCCATCCGCTGCCTCGAGCAGGCCGTGCGCCTCGGCAACGCCGACGCCATGTATCAGATGGGCGACGTATACCGCTACGGCCTCGGCGTATCCAAAGACGACAAACTCGCCCGCCAATGGTACGAACAAGCCGTGCTTAACGGGCACGAAGAAGCCAAAGAAAAGCTGGCCGAGCCCGTGAAGCCCCAGCGCCGCGCCTCCGACCCCGTCTGCCACCTGCCCGACAAAGAAGAACAGCTGGCCGAAGAACACTACCGCCAAGCCTTCGCCTGCCATTTCGGCCTCGGAGTGAACCAAGATATCGGCCAAGCCTTCTCGCTGTATAAAGCCGCCGCCGAATACGGCCTGCCGCGCGCCCAAACCAACCTCGGCATGATGTTTTTCCAAGGCGAATTCGTGGGCAAAGATTTCGAGAAAGCCGCCGCCTGGTTTAAAAAAGCCGCCCTCCGCCACGACCCCGTGGCGCACTACAACCTCGCCTGCCTCTACTACCACGGCTGGGGCGTGCGCGCCAACGCCGGCGAAGCCATTTCCCACCTGAAAGCCGCCATCGCCCACGGCCATAAAAACGACGGCGAATGGCAGAAGCTCCTAGCGCAATGGCAAGAAGAGCTGGCCTAGGGCTACCTGAAAAAAGCTACCCGAAAAAGAAAGGCTACCTGAAAACGAAGCTTCCGAAGGAAGCGGAGTTTCTGCAAAGCTAAAACCGGATTACATTTTCAGGTAGCCTTCCCATGCAGTGATGGTTAAACGCCACGCCCGTTTGCCCGCCCACTTTAAATCCGCCGCCCCGCCCCTATCTGTCGCTTAAGATTTACCCGCGACCGACTTGCCCGCAAACCCCGCTTTACGCCACAATAAGCCCGTTTCGCATAACACAGAAAAAGGAATGAATCATGTCCGATATTGACGAAAACAACCCCATCATCTTCACCGAAAGCTGCTGCAGCAAAGTGGCCGAGCTGATTGCCGAAGAAGACAACCCCGATTTGAAACTGCGCGTGTTTGTGAACGGTGGCGGCTGCTCCGGCTTCCAATACGGCTTCACCTTCGACGACATCGTAAACGACGACGATTTCCAAATCGAAAAAAACGGCCTCACTTTTTTAGTAGACCCCATGAGCTACCAATACCTCGTCGGCGCCGAAATCGACTACACCGAAAGCCTGCAAGGCTCGCAGTTCGTTATCCGTAACCCCAACGCCGCCACCACCTGCGGCTGCGGCTCTTCCTTCTCGGTTTGAGTTTGGCAACACGCCCAAAGGCTATCTGAAAAATAAAGCAGCGCAGACGCTTTGCTGCGCAGCATTTCAGGTAGCCTCTTGCTTTAAATGTACCCACAAAAGAGTCATCAGCCATCCAGGCTACCTGAAAAATTTTCGCCATTACCGAAAACAAAATACCGGCCCAAGCAGCCGGTATTTTGTTTGCCCGCACGCTTCATCCGCGCCGCCGTTGCAGCACCCATTTGATGTCGTCGCCGAGCTGCTCCACGCTCACAGTTTGCCAGTCGGGCGCGCGGCTGAGGGCGGACGGATTTTCAGGTAGCCCGAACAGGGTGGGCGATTGCGCACCGCCGAGCAGTTTGGGCGCTTGGTAGCACACGATTTCGTCCACCCAATCCTGCGCTAGAAACGTACTGGCCAGGGTGGCGCCGGCTTCCAGCATCAGCTCGCCGATGCCGCGTGCGGCCAAGTCGGACAGCACGGCGGACAAATCAAGGCGGCCTTGGGCATCGGGGCTCAGGCGGCAGATTTCGGCTTCTCCGGCGGGAGCGGGGCGCTCGGACAGGGTGTAGATGAGCGTGGGGGCGCTGCCGTCGAGCAGGTGGCTGCCGGCACTCAGGCGCAGGCGGCTGTCGAGCAGCACGCGCAGTGGCGGGCGCAGGGTGGGGAAGCTGCGCACGGTGAGGCGCGGGTTATCGGCCAGGGCGGTGCCGATGCCGGTGAGCACGGCACAGCTTTCGGCGCGCTGGATTTGCACATCGTGCCGCGCCGCTTCGCCGGTAATCCATTGGCTTTGGCCGTTTGACAGCGCGGTTTTGCCGTCGAGGCTGGCGGCGGTTTTGAGCTTCACGAAGGGGCGGCCGCGTTCGATGCGCGAGAGGAAGCCGCGGTTGAGCTGCCGTGCTTCATGTTCCAGCAGGCCTGAGGCCACCTGAATGCCGGCGGCTTCGAGCATGGCCAGCCCTTTGCCGGCCACCAAGGGGTTCGGGTCTTGCATGGCGGCCACCACGCGGGCCACGCCGGCGCGAATAAGGGCTTCGGCGCAGGGCGGGGTGCGGCCGTGGTGGGCGCAGGGCTCGAGGGTAACGTAGGCGGTGGCGCCTTGCGCGGCGCTGCCGGCTTGGTGCAGGGCGTGCACTTCGGCATGCGGCTCGCCGGCCTTGAGGTGGAAGCCTTGCCCGACAATCTGGCTGCCGTGCGCAATGATGCAGCCCACGCGGGGGTTGGGCGAGGTGGAAAAACGGCCTTGCCAGGCGAGGGTGAGGGCTTGCTGCATCAGGGCGTGGTCGCTGGGGGAGAATTGGGGCATGGCGGGTATGGGATGGATGGGGTGGGATTTAGCCGGAGCAGATTTTTCAGGTAGCCTCTAAGTTGGGGGAAAGGCTACCTGAAAAAAGCTGGTAGGATTTCAGGTAGCCTGCTTTCAAGGCTGCAACGGCATGCCGAAGTGGCGGTAGCTGCGTTCGGTGGCGACGCGGCCGCGCGGGGTGCGTTGGAGGAAGCCTTGTTGGATGAGGTAGGGCTCGATGACGTCTTCGATGGTGTCGGTGCTCTCGCCGATGGCGGCGGCGATGTTGTCGAGCCCGACGGGGCCGCCGGCGAATTTGTGCAGCACGGCTTCGAGGAATTTGCGATCCATCATGTCGAGACCTTCGTTGTCTACGTCGAGCATGCGCAGGGCGGCGTCGGCGAGCTGGGCGTCCACTTGGCCGTTGCTTTTCACTTCGGCGTAGTCGCGCACGCGGCGCAAGAGGCGGTTGGCGATGCGGGGGGTGCCGCGGCTGCGGCGGGCGATTTCGAGGGCGCCGGTGTCGTCGAGGCTCATTTGCAGCAGGCCGGCGGAGCGGGAAACGATGGTGGCGAGGTCGGCGGCGGTGTAGAACTCGAGGCGGGAGACGATGCCAAAGCGGTCGCGCAGGGGGTTGGTGAGCATGCCGGCGCGGGTGGTGGCGCCGACGAGGGTGAAGGGGGGGAGGTCGATTTTGACGCTGCGGGCGGCGGGGCCTTCGCCGATCATGATGTCGAGCTGGTAATCTTCGAGGGCGGGGTAGAGGATTTCTTCCACTACGGGGCTGAGGCGGTGGATTTCGTCGATGAAGAGGACGTCATGCGGCTCGAGGTTGGTGAGCAGGGCGGCGAGGTCGCCGGCGCGTTCGAGCACGGGGCCGCTGGTTTGCCTCAGGTTCACGCCGAGCTCTTTGGCGATGATGTGGGCGAGGGTGGTTTTGCCCAGGCCGGGCGGACCGAAGAGGAGGGTGTGGTCGAGGGCTTCGCCGCGCTGTTTGGCGGCGGCGATGAAGATGCCGAGCTGCTCTTTGGTTTTGGCTTGGCCGATGTAGTCGGCGAGAGTTTTGGGGCGCAGGGCGCGTTCGAGCTGCTCTTCTTGGTTGGAAATCTGGCGGGCGGTGATGAGGCGCTCGGGTTCGGCGGCGGTGAGGGTGTCGGTTTGGAGCATGGCGGATGGTGTCGGCTGGATTTGGGGTGGGATGTTTGCTTGGGCTGGGAGGCTACCTGAAAAATGTTTGGTGTGGTGTGGCGGAACTGGCGGGCTTAGAAAACCTTGGTTTAACGTTGTTGAAGCTCTGTTTTCTGTTTTAGCTTCGCAGAAACTCGCTACGCTCGTTTTAACTACGTTGAAGCTTCGCTTTCAGGTAGCCTGATTGGGTTTGGTTTTGTGTTGGGCGAGGAAGGCTTCTATCGAGCCGGGGCGGCGTTGGCTGTTTTCCAGCCATTCGGGCAGCCATTCGGTGAGGCGTTCGCCGATTTTGCGGACAAAGGTGCCGGGGCTGGGTTCGTCAATATATTCTTGCTGGCGGACGAACACGAGCGGGGCTTCGCTGCCGGGCTGCTTTTGGGAAAAGGCGAGGGCGGCGAAGGCGTGGAAATAGTCGCTGCCTTGGTGTACGTCGGGTGCGCCGCGCTCGGGGTGGCACCATACGCGGTATTCGAGCACTTGGTCGTAGAAATAGCCGCCGCCGGAATGGGTGCGGGCAGGATAGGTGCCGACTTTTTCGGGATGGACGGCGCTCGGATAGGGCATGGTGTTGCTCGGTTGCTGGAAATAGAGTGGATTACAAAACCGCTACGGCATTGGCTCACCTTACCCCGATTTTTTTAATCCACTTATAGTTAGAAGGCTACCTGAAAAACGGCAGCCTTCTTGCTGGGTTTAGGGGGCGGATGCGCCTTTGGGCGGGGCGAAGGCGGCAGCGGGGTGGCTCGCTTGGGCGGGCGCGGAGGCCGGGGCGGAAGCGGCGGGGGCGCTGCTGTCGGCGGGCAGGGAGCTGTCGGGCAGCAGGTCTTGGTCGGCCTGTGATTCGATGCGTTTGCCGTTCATGCTGAGGGCTTGGTCGCGAATCACGATGTGGGTGCTGACGATTTGGTTGCCGTCGATTTTCAGGTAGCCTTGGCGGGCCATGCCGGTGAGGATGTTGTCGAGCCAGAGGCGCACGGCTTCTTGGATTTCTTTGTCGGCATTAGGCAGGGAGGGATCGACGCTGATGTAGTTTTTGGCCTGGGAGGCGGTGAGCTGCTCGATCAGTTTCTGCGGGATGGCGATGTGGAAGTCGGCATCTGTTTTGGCCATCATGCTGTTGATGTCGTTTAGGTCGGCGGCGGTGAGGCCGCTGAATTTGAGCTCGCCGCTGCTGCTGATCATGCCTTGCGGGGTGGTGAGGTCGAACTGCTTGAGGCGGATTACGGGGTCGTTGGTGAAGAGGCCGGCGGCTTCGCGGCGCAGGGTGGCGAGCAGGGCTTCGCGCATCTGGCCGTCGTCGAGGCGCTGGGTAACGAGCTGGTCGCGGCGGGTTTTGAGGGCGGCGAGGCTTTCGGCGTCGAGGTGTTCGGCGCTGACGATAATGGCGAGCGGGCCGTAGCTGTCGCTGCCGTAGTTGAGCTTGGCGAAGCCGAACTTGCCTTCGGTGTTCACCCATTGGCCGTCTTCCGCCATGCTGGTTTCGATGTGCAAATCGGTGAGGCTGATTTTGGACGGGGGCACTTGGCCATAGGGGTTGATGAAGCTGCCGATTTGCAGGTCGGACACCATATTGAGCACGTCGTTGAGGCGGATGTCGTAGCTGATGTTGTCTTTCCATTCCAGCTGCACTTGGCCGAGAGTGAGCTTGCTGCTGCCTAGGGCGAGGTTGTGCTGGCCGTCGCGGGTTTCGGTGTGCAGCTTGAGGTTTTGGTAGGCGACGCTGCCTTTGTCGGCCAGGGTGATGGTGAGGCCGGGGTTTTCCAGGTCGGTTTGGTAGGAGGTGAAGTATTTGGCGTAGTCGGTTTCGCCTTTGAGGCCCTGCCAATCGATGGCGATGCCGGAAAGTTCTTGATATTTAAAGGCGGGCACTTGCCAAGACAGATGGCCGCTGCCGTCGAGATTGATCACGTTGCGTAGGCTGGCGGGGGGCTGGCTGCCGAAGAAGCGCTGCAGGATTTCGCGGCTTTCTGGCTCGAAGTTGAATTGGGTTTCCACCACGGCGCGCACGGGCATGATGCCGTTGGCAAACAGGTTGTGGTTCACACGGCTTTCCAGCGTGATGGGCTGGTTGAGGATGGTTTTGAGGTTGTCGGGCAGTTTGTCTTGCAGCTGCGCGAGGAAGGTGGGCTTGAAGCGCACCACGGTGGTTTCGGTTGAGGAAAACCAACCGCGCTCGTAGCGGCGGGATTCAACTTGCAGGAAGGAGGTGTCGGCCAGGATTTCGTGCTGCTTGGCAAGGCTTTCTTCGGCCTTGATGCCGAGGTAGTAGGGCGCGCCGAAGACCAGCGCGGCCAGCAGCAGGATGAGGCCGGAAACCAGCCGGAGGAGTTTTTTCATGCGGCAACCAAAAACGGGGTAATCAGAAAGGCGCAAGGATAACACCAAAATGCGGCACTGTCTTGCTGCTACCTAGGCAAGAGGCTACCTGAAAACAGATTTTTACTTTCGTTAAAACTGTTTTCAGGTAGCCTCTATCCTATCGGGGCAGGGCAGCCGCGGCGGAATTAAGATGCGGTGTCGTTCAGCGCGTTGATGCTGTAGCCGCCGTCCACATAGGTGATTTCGCCGGTGATGCCGGAGGCTAGGTCGGAGAGCAGGAAGGCGGCGGTGTTGCCCACTTCTTCGATGGTCACGTTGCGGCGCAGCGGGTTGTGCGAGGCCACGTGGCTGAGCAGGCGGCTGAAATCGGCAATGCCGGCGGCGGCCAGGGTTTTGATCGGGCCGGCAGACACGCCGTTGCAGCGGATGCCTTCGGGGCCGACGCAGGCGGCGGTGAAGCGGATGGCGGCTTCCAGGCTGGCTTTGGCCATGCCCATCACGTTGTAGTTGGGGATGGCGCGCACGGCGCCGAGGTAGGAGAGGGCAACGATGGCGCTGTGGCGGCCGCGCATCATCGGGCGGGCGGCTTTGGCCAGTGCGGGCAGGCTGTAGGCGGAAACATCGTGCGAAATTTCAAATGCTTCGCGGCTGATGCTGTCTAAGAAGTCGCCGCTGAGCGCTTCTTTGGGCGAAAAGGCGATGGCGTGCACCAGGCCGTCGAGACCGTCCCATTTTTTGCCCAAATCGGCAAACACCTGCTCAATTTCGGCGTCGCTCTGCACGTCGCAGCGGAACACCAAATCAGAGCCGAATTCGGCCGCCATTTTGCGCACGCGCTCTTCGAGTTTGTCCACCACATAGGTGAATGCCAGCTCGGCGCCCTGCTCGCGGCAGGCTTTGGCGATGCCGTAGGCAATCGAACGTTCGGAAATCATGCCGGTAATCAGGATTTTTTTACCTTGCAAAAAGCCCATTTTCTGAATCCTTGAAGTAGTAATAGTTGTGCCGGCTAGCGGCGGCGCAGTGCCGCAGGAATTTTCAGGTAGCCGTGTGGAAAAGCGGCGCATTATAGCGTAAATCGCGCAAATCAAATATAGCCGCATCGGCAAGACGGGTTGGGGCGCAGGCTCGGCAAACGCAAAAAAGCCGAAACCCGCTGTTTGGGGCAGCAGGCTTCGGCTTTCGGTTTTGAGTATTGGGATGTAGAGGAAACGGTTCGCTAGGCGCACTCCTGTGGGAATTTGAGAGAAGACGGATTGCCCAGCCGAGTTTGGCTGAAGCATGTTGGTATTATACATAAACGATAATTGTTATCAATATTTATCTGGAAAATATTTTTATCGAACCATATGGAGGCCATTTATTTTTTCAATATTTAGGGCGGTTGCAGGCTAGGCGCATCGGCATGGTGCGCTCCGTTATATAATGCCGCTTTTCTTTCCACACGCTTTCCTTGTCGCACACATGAACACCATCCAGCAAACCGTTTCCAGCCAACTCCTGCATGCCAACCAGCTCGGCAGTGCCGAACTGAGCCGCGCCCTGTCCGCCATTTCCGCGCACCATGTGGACTACGCCGACATCTATTGCCAGCGCACAGCCTATGAAAGCTGGCATTTGGAGGAGGGCATGGTGAAATCCGGCAGCTTCCATATCGACCAGGGCGTGGGCGTGCGCGCGGTGTCGGGCGAGAAAACCGCGTTTGCCTATGCCGACAGCCTCAATCCGGCGGTGTTGCGGCAGGCGGCGGAAGCAGTGCGCACCATCGGCGCGGCGGGGCAGGAGCGGCAGATTAAGCTGGACGGCTCCGGCAGTTTTTCAGGTAGCCGCACGCAACCCGCGCTGTATGCTGCCGACAACCCGATTCTCGGGCTCGATTCGGCGGCCAAAGTGGCGCTGCTCAACCGCGTGGAACAGCTCGCCAAGGCGGCCGACCCGCGCATTGTGCAGGTGATGGCCGGGCTTACCTGCGAATACGATTTGGTGTATCTGGCGCGGCTCGACGGCCGCACCGCCGCCGACATCCGCCCGCTGGTGCGCCTGAGCGTGAGCGTGGTGGCCAAGCAGGGCGAACGGCGCGAGATGGGCAGCTTCGGCGGCGGCGGCCGGCACGGGCTGGACTATTTCTCCGAAGAGCGGCTGCGCGAATATGTGAACGCTGCCGTGGCGCAGGCTTTGGTCAACCTGGAATCGCGCCCCGCGCCCGCCGGCAGCATGACCGTGGTGCTCGGTAGCGGCTGGCCGGGTGTGCTGCTGCACGAAGCGGTGGGGCACGGGCTGGAGGGCGATTTCAACCGCAAGGGCACCAGCGCCTTTGCCGGTCGGCTGGGCGAGCGCGTGGCCGCCGAGGGCGTGACCGTGGTGGACCAGGGCGACATCGCCCGGCGGCGCGGTTCGCTCAATCTGGACGACGAAGGCAACGAAACCCGCCAAACCGTGCTGATTGAAGACGGCATCCTCACCGGCTACCTGCAAGACGAAACCAACGCCCGCCTGATGGGCATGGCGGTTACCGGCAACGGCCGGCGCGAAAGCTACACCGCCGTGCCCATGCCGCGCATGACCAACACCTTCATGCAAAACGGCAGCCGCGAGCCGGAAGAAATCATCGCCTCCATCGACAAAGGCCTGTATGCCGTGAACTTCGGCGGCGGGCAGGTGGACATCACCAGCGGCAAATTCGTGTTCAGCGCTTCGGAAGCCTGGTGGGTGGAAGGCGGCAAACTGCAATATCCGGTGAAGGGCGCCACCATCATCGGCAGCGGCCCGGAAGTGCTCAAACACGTGAGCATGATTGGCAACGATATGGCGCTCGACAGCGGCATCGGCGTGTGCGGCAAAGAAGGGCAGAGCGTGCCCGTGGGCGTGGGGCAGCCCACGCTGCGCATCGATGCCGGGCTGACGGTGGGCGGCAGCGAGGCCGGTTGAATGCTTTGGCCGTGCATGGCTTAAAGGCTACCTGAAAAATAAAGGGCTACCTGAAAACGGCAATGGGGGTTTTCAGGTAGCCTTTGCCTTTGGCAACACAGCGTAGCAGCGGCCGTGGGACAGGGTTTATGTTTGATTCTTCGCAGAAACTCGCTACGCTCGTTTTAACTTCGTTGAAGCTTTGCTTTCAGGTAGCCTTTCCTCCCCCCGCCGCAGTTTCAAAAAAGCCGGGCGCAGGCTATAATCCGCCCGCGATTAGTCGGGGTGCCGCCGGCGCGGCTGAGAAAATACCCGTTGTACCTGATACAGTTAATACTGGCGTAGGAAACTATCCGAGCAGCCTTAAGCTTGATGGAGGCTACCTGAAAACGATGTCTTGCGCAGCAAGGCTGAGTTTCTGCGAAGCTAAAGCGCAGCGTTCCCGCGCAGCCGAAGCCGGCACACTGTCTCGTACACACCCACACGCCCGACCCGCAGCGGGCGTTTTTCTTGCCCGCACCTGCCAAGCCGAAGGAGCAAACAACATGCAAATCAAATATCTGGATCAAGTTCGCGCCCGCAACCCGCTGGTGCACAACATCACCAACATCGTATCCGCCAACTTCTCCGCCAACGGCCTGCTCGCCATCGGCGCCTCGCCGATTATGGCCGACAGCGTGGACGAAATGGACGAACTCGCCGCCGCCAGCTCGGCTGTGGTGCTCAATATCGGCACGCTGAACGTGCACAAAGTGGAAGCCATGCTCGCCGCCGGCAAATCCGCCAACCGCGCCGGCGTGCCGGTGGTGCTCGATCCGGTGGGCGCAGGCTTCACGGCGCTGCGGCGCGACACCACGGCGCGGCTGCTGCGCGAAATCCGCTTCGCCGCCGTGCGCGGCAATGCCGGCGAAATGGCGCACATTGCCGGCGTGGCATGGCAGGCCAAAGGCGTGGACGCGGGCAGCGGCTCGGCCGATTTGCAAGAAATCGCCCAACGCATCGCGCAGCAACACGGCTGCATCGCCGCCATCAGCGGCGAAACCGACTACGTTTCCGACGGCAGCCGCACCGCCAAGCTGAATAACGGCACGCCGCTGTTTCCGAAAGTTACCGCTTCCGGCTGCCTGCTCAGCACCGTGGTGGGCGCCTTTGCCGCCGTGGCCGCGCCGGGCGATATGCTGCACGCCGTGGCCGAAGCCTGCACCGTATATGCCGTGGCCGGCGAGCTGGCGGCGCAAGGCTTGCAGGACACGCAGAGCGGCTCGTTTGCCGTGTCGCTCATCGACCATCTCGGTTCGATTAGCGCGCGGCAAGCTGCCGATCGGGCACGCGTGGAATGGATTTAACCAATTGAATGAGGAGGGTAATCATGGCAACAATCGCACAGGCGCTCACCATCGCCGGCTCCGACAGCGGCGGCGGCGCGGGCATTCAGGCCGATTTGAAAAGCTTCCAAATGCGCGGCGTGTTCGGCATGAGCGTGCTCACCGCCGTTACCGCGCAAAACACGCTGGGCGTGCAGGCCATCCACGGAGTGCCGCTGGATATTATCCGCGCGCAAATCGATTCCATCGCCGCCGACTTTCAGGTAGCCGCCTGCAAAATCGGCATGCTGGGCACAGCGGAAACCATTGAATGCGTGGCCGAAAAGCTGGCGGGCAAACCGTTTGGCCGGCTGGTGGTCGATCCCGTGATGGTGGCCAAGGGCGGCGCGCCGCTGTTGCAGCAAAACGCCGTCTCCGCGCTCAAACGCCATCTGCTGCCGCTCGCCGACGTGCTCACGCCCAACCTGCCCGAAGCCGAAGCGCTCACCAGCATCGCCATCCAAAGCGATGCCGATGCCGAACGCGCCGCCCGCCTGTTGCAGGAAGCCGGCGTGCACACCGTGGTGATCAAAGGCGGGCACAGCGACGGCTCGCAAAGCGAAATCTGCCGCGACTGGGTGTTTATGCCCGACACGCAGTTCACGCTGGAAAGCCCGCGCTTCCCCACGCCGCACACCCACGGCACCGGCTGCACCTTCTCCGCCTGCCTCACCGCCGAGCTGGCCAAAGGCGCAAGCGTGGAGGCCGCCGTGCACACCGCCAAGCAGTGCATCACCGCCGCCATCTCCCACCCGCTCAACATCGGCCACGGCCACGGCCCGGTAAACCATTGGGCGTTTCGGGCAGAGCCGGAAATTTAATTTCTGCGGCACGTGATGCGCATCAGGCTACCCGAATTTTTCAGGTAGCCTGTTTTGATTGGAGGCTACCTGAAAAATCGGCATGACGTTCATCTTCCTAACTGAATGTCTAATAACCCAATTTCTTAGCTAACACTTCGGCAAGCGTATTGCCTGCCCAAATGATTTCATCAACGGTTTCGCCAAGGTTGCCCGAATCGTTCATCACCACGGGCGGCGGATGGCCGCTTGCGGCTTGGTGCGGCCGGAAATCGTAGCAATAGAATATGCCGCCGCCGTCAAACGCAATCGGCATCAGGTTGGGCGCGTAGTGCCAAAATTGGTAGGCAAAATAAAACGACACCACTTCTGCGGGCAAAAAATAGCCGAAATCCTGCCCGTTGCCCACTATCCCGCCGCTCACCGAATACTGCCAAAGCTGCGCCAGTTCTTTGGGAATAGAAAAATGGGGAGGCAGGCAAAATGCGGTGGCATCCAGCTGCGCGGCGTAGGCTTCCAAGCAGCGCAATGCGTCGGCACGCTCGGCTTCGGGCAAGGGCGCGCGGAATGCGGCCATATCGCCGGCAGCGGCGGGATGTTGTTTGTCGTAAAACTCAAAGGATTGATACCACATGGTTTTGTCCTTTCGGTGAGGGGCTGGGCAATCTGTGTTCCATCGCTGTGATTGAGTTTCGCAGAAATTCGGCTTCGGCGCAGCTAACTATTTTGGCTTGGCTGGCATCTGCTTTTCTGCGGAAGCCTCTTTTCAGCTAGCCTAACCATTTTCAGGTAGCCTCTGTGGCGGCACATTATTCGGCGCACACTCAATGCTGCAAACTTTTCAGGTAGCCTGCATGCAGACAGGCTACCTGAAAACCGGCTACCTGAAAAATCCCCGCCACACTCTCCGCCCCTCTTCCCGCCGAAAACTTGCCAAACGCCCGCCTTTCGGGCAAAGTTCGCCCATTTTGGCGGCGGCCGCACCGCCCCGTTTGCACACACCTTTCCCTATGTCCGAAACCTTCTCCTCACGGCTGGATACCCTGCTCAAAGTAGAAACGCCGGAAGCCATTGATATTTATCTGCGTCCGGCTTCGGTGTTCGCCCGCTCGCGCGCCTGGTTTGTCGATTTCATCATCCGCATGGTTTGGATAACGGTCTCCACCATGCTGCTCACTTTCGTTTTTCAAGATGCTTTGAGTTACTCCGGCAACGATTTTGGCAAAGGCCTGTTTTTCTTCCTGCTGTTTGTAAACGGCTTCTTCACCGTGTGGCTGTATTTCGTGGTATTTGAAGTGTGGTGGCACGGGCAAACGCCGGGCAAGAAAATCTTCGGCCTGCGCGTGGTCAACGACAACGGCACGCACATCACTTGGTCGGCCTCGCTCTTGCGCAACCTGTTGCGCGTGTTCGACGCCATGCCGATGTTTTACGGCGTGGGGCTGGTTACCGGCCTGTGCAACCCCTACGGCCGCCGCCTGGGCGATATTCTGGCTTCCACCGTGGTGGTATATGTCGACAAAACCCGCGGCCAGGCGCAGCGCATGGATTTGGGCGGCGTACAGGCCGTTATCCCGCCGGTGGCGCTCACCCGCGAAGAGCAGCAGGCGATTTTGAGCTTTGTGGAGCGCCGCCGCCACCTGAGCGCGGCTCGTACTGCCGAGCTGGCGCAGATGATGGCCGGCGCCATCTTCGGCCGGCAGGAAAACGAACGCGCCGCCGAGCAGCTGATTTTGGGCTTGGGCAAATACTACGCGGGCGAACAGAGGGGGGCAGCCGAATGAGGCAGTTGTTTTTCGAAGAGCAGCATCAGGCGTTTTGGCGCGCGTTCGAGCAGGATTTGCAAAAGCTGGAAGCGCGGCGCGGCAGCCTGCCCGCCAAGCAGATTACCCTGTTTGTGCAAGACTACCGCACCGTGTGCCACCACCTTGCAGTGGCCACCGACCGCTGCTATTCCGGCGGCCTCACCGACTATCTGCAATACCTGTGCGAGCGGGCGCACCAGCTTTTGTATGTGGGGCAGCAAGTGTCGCTGTGGGTGCGCTTCCGCGATTTTGTGCGGCACGGCTTCCCGCAGCTGGTGCGGTGCGAGAAAAAACTGGTGTGGCTGGCACACGCGCTGTTTTACCTGCCGTTTGCCGTGGCCTTCCTGCTCACGGCTTTCGTGCCGGAGAGCGTGGACAAAATCGCCGGCCTGGGTCAGGGCCCGGAATTGGCCGATTCCTACAAGGAAATGATGGAGCAATACGCCGCCGGCAGCAACCGCGAGGCTTGGCAAAACTTCACCATGGCCGGCTTCTATATTTTCAACAACATCACCATCGCATTTCAAAGTTTCGTCAGCGGCATCCTGTTCGGTTTGGGTACGGTGTATGTAACCGTGAGCAACGGCTGGATCATCGGCGGGGCGATGGGCTATATGGTGAAAGACCCGGCCGGGCCGGCCTTTTTCTCCTTCGTGGGCGCGCACGGCGCGTTCGAGCTCACCGGCATTGTACTGGCGGCGGCGGGCGGCCTGCGTTTGGGTTTGGCGCTGCTCAACCCGCAGGGCTTGTCGCGCCGCGATGCGCTGCGCATCCAGGGCAAACAGGCGGTGGGCTTGATGAACGGCGGCTTTCTGTTGCTGTTTATCGCTGCGTTTATTGAGGGCTTTTGGTCGCCGATTACCAGCATTCCGATGATGTTTAAATATATGGTTTCCGTGGTGATGTGGCTGTTGGTGTATGCCTATCTGCTGTATGCGGGAAGGAGGGCGGCATGAATATTTGGGAAACCCGCCTCAATTTCCGCCCGCGCAGCGGCTGGGAAGCGCTGGATTTGGGCGCGCGCCTGTTTCAGGAGCGGCCTTGGTTGTATATGGGCGTGTGGGCAAGCTTGTCGCTGCCGGTGTATGCCTTGGTGTTGCTGCTGTGCTGGCAGCGGCCGCAGTGGGCGGGGCTGCTGATTTGGTGGCTCAAGCCGCTGTTTGAGGCGCCGGTGTTGTGGCTGATGTCGCAGCAGGTGTTTGAGCCGCTGCCGCCATACCGGCAATGCGTGCGCGCGGCTTTGGGGCAGATGTGGCGGCCGCGCCTGATTGGCGATTTAACCTGGCGGCGCTTCAGCTTCCGCCGCAGTTTGGTGCTGCCGGTAACGCTGCTGGAGCGTTTGTCGGGCCAAAACCACCAGCGCCGCTGCAACGAGCTTTCGCGCCAGAGCGGCGGCGGGGCGGTGTGGCTCACCTTTTTCGGCATCCATCTGGAGATGATTCTGAGCCTCGGCCTGCTCAGCCTGTTGTTTTGGCTGTGGGTGGGCGATCCTGCGCAAAATATCGTGGGCAACCCCTTCAGCGGGATGCGTTCCACCCAGGCGCTGACGCAAATCGGCGCATTGATTGATGCCGGGGAAGGGCGCGTGTTTGAGTATCTCACAGACGTGCTGTATATGATTTTGCTGTGTTTCTGGGGGCCTTTGTATGTGGCTTGCGGCTTCATGCTGTATCTGAACGCGCGCACCCGCGCCGAGGGCTGGGACATCCGCTTGGCCGCCCGCAAAATCCAAGACCGCCTGCTGGGGCAGAGCAGCACGCTGTGGGCGCTGCTGCTGGCTGTGTTTATCGGCTTCGGTTTTTCAGGTAGCCTGCATGCCGAACCGCTGCCCAACCAAGGCCGTATCGAGCAGGTGCGCCAAGAGACCTTGGAAAAACCGCCGTTCCGGCAGCTGAAAACCGACACCGAATACTGCTGGCGCAGCTGCAACAAACAGCAGCAGAGCCGCCACCCCAACATACCGCTGCCCGATAACATCCCCACGCCGCCCCGCCCGTGGTTTAACGCGCTGATGTATGCCCTGATCGGCATCCTGCTCGGGCTGGTATTGTGGCTGCTATACCGCTGGTATCAGGCCAACGGCGGCTTCGGCCTGAACGAAGGCGAAGAAGTGCCGGAAACCCTGTTCGGCATGAAGATTACCCCCGAAAGCCTGCCGGGCGACGTGGCCGCCGCCGTGCTGGCCGAATACGAGCGCGACCCTCGCGCCGCCATGAGCCTGTTGTACCGCGGCAGCCTCTCGCAAATCAGCCGCCGCCACGGTCTGCCCCTGCGCAGCAGCGACACCGAAGGCCAAGTGCTCAAACGCGTGCGCCAGCGCCAGCCGCAGCTCCTGGATTATTGGCAGCCGCTCACCGATTCCTGGGTCGCCCTGGCCTATGCCCACCGCCTGCCCGAGCGCGAAACCGTACACCGCCTGTGCCGCGAATACCGCCGCGTGTTTGCCGAAAGCGGCGCGCCGGAATTTTCAGGTAGCCTTTCCCGGGCAGGGGAGGGCGCGGCATGAAAAACATGAAAGCCCTGCTCATCGGCCTGTTGGCGGTATTGCTCGTTGGCGGGCTGGTTGTGGCCGCCAACCTCGACAAACGGCAAACCCAAAGCTGGCAGACGCTCGACGCGCAGCAGCAAATCCGCGAAGGCCGGCTTTTCTCGCTCAAACAGCTGCTCGAGCGCGCCGGCACCGCCCGCGTGGAAAGCAAGCGCAGCCTGTACGGCCTCAACGGCATCAACGAATACGCCGACAAGCAGCTGATGATTGTGGCCGATCACCGCCTCGACAGCAGCGAAGACGCCGAACGGCTGCTCGGCTGGGTGGGGCGCGGCAACCACCTCGTGCTGCCCCTGCCCAGCTATGCCAGCGACAACCCGGCCGGCAGCAGCAGCGGCAGCGGCGGAGCAGACGACTTCCGCGCCACCATGCTGCGCCGCCTGCAAATCCACACCGCCAAAGCCACCGAAATCGACGACAAAAACCTGCCCAACTTGCCCAATCTGCCCGCCTGCGTGAAAACCGCCGAGCGCATCCGGCAAGCACAGCAGCAAATCGGCGAAGCCGAGCCGCTACAAGTGAGCGAACGCTGCAACGCCGCCCTCAGCAGCGTGAGGCTACCTGAAAAAGCCACGCTCAACATCCTCGGCAGCAGCTATTATCAAGACAATGCCGTGTGGGTGCCGCAGCCCAACGCCGCCGTGCTGTTTCAAGGCAAAAACGCCTACGGGGTGCAAATCATCCGCGTGGCCTACGGCGACGGCAGCGTGCTGCTCACCTTCGACGAAAGCTGGCTTACCAACCCCGGCCGCCCCGACTCCTGGGACAACAGCCTCGCCCTCTACGACCACGCCTACCTCGCCGCTTATCTGGCGCAGGGAAAAGAACGCGTTATCCTGGTGGACAAACTTTATCAAGCCGGCTACGGCAGCAGCACACCCATGCTGTGGAAAATGATCAAGGCCCAGCCCGTATTGTGGGCGCTGGCCTTCGCCGCCGCACTCGTGCTCTTGTGGCGCATCATCGTGCGCGTGGGCGTGGTGCAGCAGCTGCCGCCCGCCCCCGAACGCTACCTGAAACAGCACCTGCTCGCCCAAGGCCAGTTCCTCACCCGCCACCTGAGCCGCCGCGCCATCTTGAACGATATGCAGCGCCGCCTGCTCGAAGCCCTGCAACAGCGCCACCCCGCCTGGAAGCAGATGGGCAGCCGCAAGCAGCTCGAATTCCTCAGCGCCCAAACTAAGCTGCCGCCCTCCGTGGTCGAGCCCTGGCTCAAACCGCTGCCGGACAACATCAACTTGGTGCAGTGGCTACAAATGCTCGCCTCGCATCAACGGATTATGCGCAAGATATACCGCTCGTGGTATTAGCCGGCGGCTGAAGGCTACCTGAAAAATATGCCCACCAGGTTTTCAGGTAGCCTCAAGCCAGCCGCAGGCTACCTGAAACCCCACTCCGATTAATCAACAAACCCCCAACCCAAAGGATGATTCGATGACGGACATCAACTTTCCCCAGCCCGGCCAGCACACCGCCAACCCCGCCATGCAGCAGGGCGTGCGCGCCATCCAGGTGCTGCGCGCGCGGCTCAACGAAGTGCTCATCGGCCAGCAGCAGGTGGTGGACGAAGTGCTCACCGTATTCCTCGCCGGCGGCCATGTGCTGCTCGAAGGCGTGCCCGGCACAGGCAAAACCCTGCTCGTGCGCTCTCTGGCGCAAACCTTTGCCGGCGAGTTCCACCGCATCCAGTTCACGCCCGACTTGATGCCCTCCGACGTTACCGGCCACTACCGCTACGATGCGCACAACAGCCGCTTCGAGCTGCGTCAAGGCCCGGTGTTCACCCACCTCCTGCTCGCCGACGAAATCAACCGCGCCCCGGCCAAAACCCAATCCGCCCTGCTCGAAGTGATGCAGGAGCGCAGCGTAACGCTCGACGGCCACACCCACCACCTGCCCAGCCCCTTCATGGTATTGGCCACGCAAAACCCGATCGAGCAGGAAGGCACCTATCCGCTGCCCGAAGCCCAGCTCGACCGCTTTATGTTCAAGGTGATGATTGGCTATCCCGCCCCCGCCGACGAAGCGCGCATGGTGAGCGCCGTCATCAACAGCAACAACAACGACTTGCTCAGCAGCAGCCAGCCTGCCCATGTGTTTCAGCCGCAGCAGATCGAGCAGCTGAAGAAACTGGTGGCGCAGGTGGGCGTCGATCCGCAGATTATCGACTACACCGTGCGCCTGGTGGCCGCCACCCGCGATTGGCCGGCACTTTCCGTGGGCGCCGGGCCGCGTGCCGGCATCGCGCTCATCAGCTGCGCCCGCGCCTACGCGCTCCTGGCCGGCCGCGATTTCGTTACCCCCGACGACATCAAAGCCATCTGGCTGCCCGCCATGCGCCACCGCGTGCGCCTCTCCACCCAGATGGAGATGGAAGGCGTGCAGGTGGAGCAGGTGCTGAATGAACTGGCCGCTTCCGTGCCCGCGCCGCGCTTGTAAGGCCTGCCCATGAGACCGTCCAGACTGCTGGTGCTGCTGTTTGCCGCCCTGCTTGCCGTGTGCATAGCCGGCTGGCTGGCTGGCTACCTGAACGCAAACGTTGGCAACATCATCCAATATGTTGCCGGCGGCATCGCGCTGCTGCTTGCGCTTGCCGCGCTGGCGGACGCCCGCTGGCAGCGCCATCCGCCCGCGCCGAAATGGGAGCGCAACCTGCCGCACCAGTTTATCCAAGGCCGGCCGCACAGTGTGGAACTCACGCTCACCCCGCCCGCCCAAGGCCGCTGGCGGCAGGCGCAAACCCTGCTGGTGGCCGACCTCTTCCCACCCAACTGGCACACCAACACGCCGCACCTGCTCATCGACACGCAGCCCGGCCGCCTCTCCACCATCCGCTATCAAGTCACCCCCCGCCTGCGCGGCCGCGCCCGATTCGCCGGCATCGAATACTGGCTCGCCAGCCCGCTCGGCCTGTGGCAGCGGCGGCACCAGCAGGAGCTGGCCGACAAAGTGGACGTATTGCCCGATTTCAGCCGCATCCTCGGCGCCGATCTCATCGGCCTGCAACGCTGGCTTAACCTAGTGGGCGTGAAAAAACTGCCGCGCCTCGGCCTAGGGCAGGATTTCCACCAATTGCGCGACTACCAAGACGGCGACGACATCCGCAACATCGATTGGAAAGCCACCTCCCGCATGAGCCGCCCCATCGTGCGCACCTATCAAGACGAGCAAGACCAGCAGCTCATCTTCCTGCTCGACTGCGGCCGCAACATGCGCCTGCAAATGGAAGGCAAAAGCCACTTCGACCACGCCCTGCAAGCCATGCTGCTGCTTTCCTACACCGCACTCAAACACGGCGACGCCATCGGCATGCTCACCTTCGCCCATCCCGAAGCCCGCTTCGTGCCGCCGCACAAAGGCATGGAGCAGCTTGGCCGCCTCGTGCAGGGCGTGTTCGACATCGAGCCCTCGCAACAGGCCGCCGACTTTGAAAGCGCCGTCAACCTCTTGCTGCAAAAGCAGAAGCGCCGCGCCCTCGTCGTCGTGCTCTCCCACCTGAACCACGAAGACAGCCGCCACCTGCTGCAATACATCCAGCGCCTGCGCAAACACCACATGGTTCTGTTCGGCGGCCTGCGCCCCCTCGCCCCTGAAGAAGTGCGCCAACAGCCCGTGCGCAAAGAAGAAGACGCCCAAGCCTACCTCGGCGCCCTGCAATACGAAAGCCACGTGGCAGAAGCCATCCGCCACTTCGACGCCGCCCGCATCCACGCCATCAACGTGCTGCCCAACCAACTGAGCACCGAGCTCATCAACCGCTACCTCCAGCTCAAACGCCGCCAGGCCTGGTAGGGCAGGGCTGCCTGAAACCAGACAAGCGCAGCAAAGGCTACCTGAAAAATCGGCAAACTTTTCAGGTAGCCTTATGTAGCCTAAAAACATCAAACAGTATGTTTACTATTCATGTGCAGTGCTGTGCCGCCCCTGCTGGCGCAGCCGAACGGAGCGCGGTTTTTCGGGAAACAAGGGCTTGCATGTTCGAAGCGGCGAAGCCGCAAGTTGCGAGCTCGCCCGAAAAACCGTGCGGAGTGAGGGAAGTTTGCGCAGCAAACCTGTGCCCGCAGTCGCCTTTCTTTGCTTCCTTTCTTTGGCAAAGCAAAGAAAGGAAGTGCCCGCGCCGGCATGAGGCGCAAGAGTGAACAAAGCGCATCATAATGATGAAGTTGCCTGAAATTTGTTATTTGCCAGAAAATCCACCTCCTCTCCCGCGATAGAGGATTAGAAAGAGAGTCGGCAAACCAAAACTTTGCTTCCGCTCAAAGGCTACCTGAAAGCACAAGCCTCAACGCAGTTAAAACGAAGTTTCCGCAGGAAGCTGAGTTTCTGCGAAGCTAAAACCGCCAAGCGCCCAAACCCAAAATTTTCAGGTAGCCTCAAACAGATAGAAGCCGCCTGCCCACCCGCAACACCCTTTTGCCCCCAACACCCCTTGCCACAACCCCCGCCCCCAGTCCACAATAAGCCCCTTTCCCATCCCCAACACAACGGAACCACCATGACCCAACACCAACCCTTCGGCCGCACCGACGACGTACGCATCCGCAGCATCAGCGAGCTGCTCCCCCCCATCGCCCACCTCTACGAACTCCCCGTGAGCGAAGAAGCCGCCGAGCTCGTGGAAAACACCCGCCGCCAAATCGCCGACCTCGTGCACGGCCGAGACAACCGCCTGCTCGTTATCATCGGCCCCTGTTCCATCCACGATCCCAAAGCCGCCCTCGAATACGCCCGCCGCCTGCTCCCCCTTCGCAAAAAATACGAACGCGAGCTGCTCATCGTGATGCGCGTTTATTTCGAAAAACCCCGCACCACAGTCGGCTGGAAAGGCCTCATCAACGACCCCCACCTCGACGGCACCTTCGACATCAATTTCGGCCTGCGCCAAGCCCGCCGCCTGCTGCTCGACCTCAACAACCTCGGCATGCCCGCCTCAACCGAATTCCTCGACATGATCACGCCGCAATATTATGCCGACCTCATCTCCTGGGGCGCCATCGGCGCGCGCACCACCGAAAGCCAAGTGCACCGCGAGCTCGCCAGCGGCCTCTCCAGCCCCGTCGGCTTCAAAAACGGTACCGACGGCAACCTCAAAATCGCCATCGACGCCATCGGCGCCGCCTCCCACCCGCACCACTTCCTCTCCGTTACCAAAGCCGGCCACTCCGCCATCGTCCACACCGCCGGCAACCCCGACTGCCACGTTATCCTGCGCGGCGGCAAAGAGCCCAACTACAGCAGCGAACACGTGAAAGCCGCCGTCGCGCAGCTCGCCAAAGCCGGCGTTACGCCCAAACTGATGGTTGATTTCAGTCACGCCAACAGCCGCAAAGACTATACCCGCCAAATGGAAGTGGCCCGAGACGTGGCCGCCCAGCTCCAAAACGGCGAGCAAAACATCATGGGCATCATGGTGGAAAGCCACCTCGTGGAAGGCCGCCAAGACAAACCCGAAACCTACGGCCAAAGCATCACCGACGCCTGCATCGGCTGGGACACCACCGAAGAGCTGCTCGCCCTGATGGCCGAAGCCAACCGTGGTAGGGTGTGAACGAGGCTACCTGAAAAGCGAAGTTAAAAACGATAATATTTACAAATTCCCGCAAACTGTTAAAATCCACGCTCCCTCAACAACGTCTATTTAACAGCAGGGCAAAACAAAAATCAGGCAAACGATCCGGCTTTCCCGCCGCCGTTTGCCTCATTTTCATACACCGCCCGATGGAGAACACTCATGCAAGATTTCCGTGGAAACCCAAACGAAGACTTCCGCCAAGCCTACGCAGCCACCGCATTGGAACACGATGCCGATGAAATGGAAGTGGAGCTCGCTTCCCCTTGGCAACGGATAGGCGCCAGAATTGTGGATGTTTTACCCTTTGTCTGCATCCTTGTATTGGCTAGCATTTTGTTGCCGTTGCTGGCAGCGTCCGGGGTGGGCAAAGGGGGAGTGATAGCTTTGGCCGTCATTGCTATCGGGGCCTTCTTCGGCCTGTTGATTTACAACTTGGTCATCATGATGCGCGACGGCCAAAGCATCGGCAAAAAACTCGTGGGCATCCGAGTGATCACCGAAGACGGCGACAATCCCGGCTTCGTAAAATACGTGCTCGTACGCGAATTTGCCTACAATATGATTTTCACCATCATCGGCCTATTCAGCGAAAACTTGGGCAATCTATTAACACTCGTTGCCACCATCGTCTGCATCATCATGCTCTTCATGGAAAGCCGCAACCGCCAAACCCTGCAAGACTTGCTGGCCAAAACCCTGGTCATCAAAAACTAAGCCGCGTCAGCCAAGCCAAAGGCTGAAAGGCTACCTGAAAACCCCGGCTTTATCGCGGACGGATTTTCAGGTAGTCTCAATCATATTTTCGATTCGCAGAAACTCAGCCTTGCTTCGCAAGACATCGGTCCACTTCGTTGAAGCTTGCGCTTTTAGGTAGCCTTTAGCCAAACCGCAGGGCAGGGCGGCCATAGCCCGCCGCGCAAGTTAAGTTCACCCGCTATAAATTGTCATTTCCCCGCCCCGGCAGTATCATTGCCCACTTTCCCCACCGCCATCCCGCCAAAGAAAACCATGAGCGCCGAACTGATTCAAGACTACCTGCAAACCCAAGGCCTGAAACTGCCGCTCGAAGCCGTGCAAATCGCTATGCTCACCGCCGGCAGCGTGATGGCCGGGGGCAGGGCGGAAATCGAGCCCGAAATCTTGTGGTATCGCGACACAGAAGCCGCCCTGGCCGACCATCTGCCGCGTACCGAAGCGCGCCACGCCCTACTGCGCCAAATCTTTATGGCGCTCGATTCCGCTTATAGCGCCAGCCCCTGCCGCAGTGCCGCCGTGTATCTGCTGCCCGCGCCCGGCAAACTCGTCCAGCTCACCGCCCAAGGCGAGCCGCTGGAAAAGCTGCTTCCCGCAGAGCAGGATTTGGAAGCCGTGCAGATTGCCCACCTGGCCGCCCGCAGCGCCCAAACCGGCTGGCTCAACCAGATCCACAACGTTGCCCAATGGCTGCAAAACGGCGATTTCGCCGGCAGCCGCCACCGCCCCGGCAGCCAGCTTGCCGTGCCCGTGTGCGCGCCAAACGGCCGCGTGCTCGGCGTGGTATATTTGGAGCACGGGCAAACCGATGCCTTCGACGAATCCGCCCAAAGCCGTTGGATCGGCCTCGCCCTTGCTTTGGCCGAACCGCTGGCCGCCCTGTTGCAAGAAGAGAGCGAAACCAGCTAAAGGCTACCTAAAAGCGCAAGCTTCAACGAAGTGGACCGATGTCTTGCAAAGCAAGGCTGCGTTTCTGCGAAGCCAAAGCGCAAGCTTCCACAAAATGAAAACCATCCCCACAAACCACCGCACACACCAAGCCAAACCATGACCCCGCTCAAATACATTGCCTCCTGCCGCCTGCCCACCGAATATGGCGTTTTCACCATGCACGGTTTCGAGCAGCCCAACGGCCAAGAACACACCGCCCTGAGCATGGGCGACATCGCCAACGGCGAGCCCGTGCTCTCCCGCATCCACTCCGAATGCCTCACTGGCGACGCCCTGTTTTCGCAAAAATGCGACTGCGGCCCCCAGCTGCAAGCCGCCATGCAGGCCGTGCAGCGCGAAGGCCGCGGGCTGATTGTTTATCTGCGCCAGGAAGGGCGCGGCATCGGCCTCATCAACAAAATCCGCGCCTACGCCCTGCAAGACCAAGGCCTCGACACCGTAGAAGCCAACCTCGCCCTCGGCCTGCCCATCGACGCCCGCGACTTCACCCTCGCCCAAGCCATCTACCAGCACCTCGGCGTAAAGTCCATCCGCCTGCTCACCAACAACCCTAATAAAATCAGCATCATGGAGCAAAGCGGCATCCATATCGTCGAACGCGTCCCCCTACAAGTCGGCCGCAACCGCGAAAACACAGGCTACCTGAAAACCAAAGCCGCCAAACTCGGCCACCTCATCGACAACTGATTTTCAGGCAGCCCATCCGCACGCAGGGCAGGGCACATGCTCCGCCGCTTGGCCGCCATCATTTTTCAGGTAGCCTCCCGCCCGCGCCCAAAGGCTACCTGAAAAATAGCAGCCACTGAAAAATCATCCGCTTATTAAAGAGAGCAGGGCAGCACAAACGCCACGCTTCTCACAGCCCAACCCCATATCACCCACCCAAAGGCACCCAAATGACCCCATTCCGCATCGGCCAAGGCTACGACGTCCACCAGCTCGTCCCCGGCCGCCCCCTCATCCTCGGCGGCGTAACCATCCCCTTCGAAAAAGGCCTGCTCGGCCATTCCGACGCAGACGCCCTGCTGCACGCCGTCACCGACGCCCTGCTCGGCGCCGCCGCCCTCGGCGACATCGGCACCCATTTCCCCGACACCGCCGCCGAACACAAAGACGCAGACAGCCGCGCCCTCCTGCGCCAAGCCTATGCCGCCGTACAAGCCCAAGGCTGGCGCGCCGTAAACATCGACAGCACCATCATCGCCCAGCAGCCCAAACTGCGCCCCTATATCGACGCCATGCGCGCCAACCTCGCCACCGACCTCGGGCTACCTGAAAACCACATCAACATCAAAGCCAAAACCAACGAAAAACTCGGCTACCTCGGCCGCATGGAAGGCATCGAAGCCCAAGCCGTCGTATTGCTGGAAAAGGCTACCTGAAACCCAAACTGGTAGTCATTCCGTCCGGTTTTCAGGTAGCCGCATCACTCAAAGAAGCAAGTGATCATGAAATTTACCAACCTCCACCAAAATTTCATCCTCCTCTCCCCGCTCGCCATCAGGCAACATTTCGACAATCACGCCTTTTGGCCCGCCTTCATTGCCGAGCTCACCCCCTTCACCAGTAAAATCAAAGGCACACCCCGCATCGCCGCCAGCCAGTTCGACAATGGGCAAGAGCTCAAACTTGGCCGTTTATCATGGCGCGAAGAAAGCCTGCAAAAACTTGCCAACCACTACTACTGCAGCGCCAAGCCGGATATATTCTATTTCAGCTTCCTGCAAGCCTTTTTCCCCAGCCCCGTTACCTGCACAAAGCAAAACATGACACCCGGGATCAGCCTGATATGGCAACATAACTATGGCCGCCCTCACAGCGGCCTACTACTCAGCTTCCGTCAAGATTATTTCAACGAAATAGGCGTAACCGCCGTGCAAGTATCGCTTAGCCGCCTCAGCATACTGCTGCAAGCTGATTTACGCCTGCAAAAACAAACACAATATGCCTACCCAAGCGAGGCAGGCTTTCCTGGCGCATGGCAAGGCTGTATCATGGATTTACTTCCCGCCGATGCCGCAGAACTCACCGAAAGCGGCTGGAAGATCAACGAAGCCTTTGCCGATTGGGCAAAGTTTTGAATCACATCCATCCCAGTAAAAGGGCAGGGCGCCTGCTTACCTAAATCCCCGCCCCATAGTAGAATAAGGTTACCTGAAACCCAACAACCCGCCCGATTCCAGCCCAAGGAGAAACCCATGTCCGCCCAAGACCAACTCAAACGCATCGCCGCCGAAAAAGCCCTCGAATTCGTGCCCGAAAACGCCTACATCGGCATCGGCACCGGCAGCACCGTAAACTTCTTCATCGAAGCCCTGGCCGAGAGCGGCATCCGCATCAAAGGCGCCGTCTCCACCTCCAAAACCACCAGCAACCTATTGAAACAATACGGCATCCCGGAAGTTGCGCTCAACGAAGTAGACGAATTGCCCGTGTATATCGACGGCGCCGACGAAGTCAACCACAGCCTGCAAATGATCAAAGGCGGCGGCGGTGCGCTTTTGGCCGAAAAAATCGTTGCCAGCGCCGCCGACAAATTCGTCTGCATCGTAGATGAAAGTAAATACGTATCCCGCCTCGGCAAATTCCCCCTGCCCGTGGAAATCATCCCCGCCGCCCGCTCCCTCGTATCGCGCAAACTGCTCAAATTCGGCGGCACTCCCCAGCTGCGTATCGGTTTCACCACCGACAGCAACCACAAAATCGTCGATGTGCACGACATGCCCATCAACGAGCCGCTCAAACTCGAAGATGAAATCAACCGCATCCCCGGCGTGGTGGAAAACGGCCTCTTCGCCAGTCAGCCAGCCCACGTGCTGATCATCGGCCGCCCAAACGGCGCCGAAGTGATCAAAATCGGCGGCTGATTGCCCGGCATATCCCGCCAAACAGCAGGCTACCTGAAACCGGGGCAGGGCGGCGCACCACCCGTTGCCGCCCGCTTCCGAGCAAGAAAATAGGCATAGGGTAGGGCGCATGCCCATACCGCTATGCCGCTTCTATTCCGCAAAACCGTTTTTCAGGTAGCCTCAAGCAGCCAAAAGGCTGAAGGCTTGGCAAAATATCATTCATTCGGTTATAAAGGATTTCGCCAAGGCATCAGGCTACCTGAAAACGATGTTTCCGAAGGAAACAGAGTTTCTGCGAAGCTAAAACCCCAAGCCCGAACGCATCACCCAACGCATCAACAGAAAGCCCACATGAACAAACTGCAAGACCGAGTCATCCTCATCACCGGCGCCTCCCAAGGCATCGGCGCCGAAGCCGCCCGCGCCTGCGCCGAAGCCGGCGCCACCGTCGTATTGGTGGCCAGGCATCAGAAAAAACTAGAAAAAATCTACGATTCCATCGTTTCCGCCGGCTGCCCCGAGCCCTTTGCCGTCGTGTTCGACCTGCTCGCCGCCGAAGAAAAAGAATACGAACGCCTCGCCCAAGCCGTGGCCGAAGCCACCGGCGGCCGCCTCAACGGCATCATCCACAGCGCCGCCTATTTCTACGCCTTATCCCCGCTCGAATTCCAAACCGTGGCCGAATGGGTAAACCAATACCGCATCAACACCGTCGCCCCCATGGCGCTCACCCGCGCCTGCCTGCCCCTGCTGCAAGCCGCGCCCGACGCCTCCGTCGCCTTCATCGGCGAAAGCCACGGCGAAACCCCGCAAGCCTACTGGGGCGGCTTCGGCGCTTCCAAAGCCGCCTTAAACTACCTCTGCAAAGTTGCCGCCGACGAATGGGCGCGTTTCCCCAACCTGCGCGCCAACGTGCTCGTGCCCGGCGCCGTCAACTCCCCCCAGCGCATGAAAACCCACCCCGGCGAATCCCGCAGCGCCCGCCGCGAACCCAGCGAGCTCGCCCCCGATTTCGTGTATTGGATGAGCGAAGACAGCAAAGGCCGCAGCGGCGAGATTGTGTATCTCTAAGCACACCTGCCGATAATCAGCGCAAAAATTTTCAGGTAGCCTCAAGCGCACGAGGCTACCTGAAAATTTTTGTTTCCCGAAAGCTTGGTAACTGTTTGATGATCCAGCGGCAAGTTTCATATCCGCCGTTTGCTTGGTTTGATGAACAAACACCATTGCATCTGAGAATCGCAAACTTGCCAGCCAATATCTCCTCAAAGGCTGCCTGAAAAATATCCATGCCATCTTCAAAGCCATCCCGCCCAGCAACCATACAGCAAAAATCCCACAAACCTTGCCAACTTTTCAGCCTGATATAAAATACACCTTTACTAATATAAAACGAATGATACAAAAGTTCGCATAATGTATATTATGTGAAATTATGTGTTAGATGTTCGTAAACAGAAAAGCCGTCAAACTGGTTTCCTGGTTTGACGGCTTTGCTTTGTGTGGATTCAGCAGCGGTTAAGATGCCGCTGTCCTGCTTACGGCCGGATTATTCCAGGCCGAGTTTTTCCAGCGCGAAATCGATATCTTTGTCACCGCGGCCGGAGAGATTGACCAGCAGGCGTTTGCTACTGTCGAGCTCGGAGGCGCGGCGCAAGGCGTAAGCCACGGCGTGGGCGGATTCGAGCGCGGGGATGATGCCTTCTTCGCGCGACAAGGTGAGGAAGGCGGCGAGGCATTCGGCGTCGGTGGCGGTTTCGTAGCGGCCGCGGCCAATGTCTTTCAGGTGGCAGTGCTGTGGGCCGACGCCGGGGTAATCGAGCCCAGAGGCGATGGAATGCACGGCGGCGGGCGTGCCATCTTCGTTTTGCAGGTAGTAGCAGTTGAAGCCTTGGATGTTGCCGAATTGGCCTTTGCTCATGGTGGCGGCGTGGCGGCCGGGCTTGTCGAGGCCTTCGCCGGCGGGCTCGACGCCGACCAGGGCAACTTGTTTATCGTCAATGAAGGCGTTGAACAGGCCGATGGCGTTGGAGCCGCCGCCCACGCAGGCGATGACTTCGTCGGGCAAACCGCCCTGCTCCCGCTGGAATTGTTCGCGCGCTTCGTGGCCGACGATGCTTTGGAAATAGGCCACCATTTCGGGATACGGCGCGGGGCCGACCACGGAACCGATGGCAAACATGCTGCTGTCGATTTGCTCGAGATAGGCGGCAAACGCGCTGTCTACGGCTTCTTTGAGCGTGCCGGCACCGGCGGATACGGGCACGAGCTTGGCGCCGAGGATTTTCATGCGCGATACGTTGGGATGCTCTTTGGCGATATCGACCACGCCCATGTGGATTTCGCATTCGAGGCCGAGCAAAGCGGCGGCGGTGGCGAGGGCGACGCCGTGCTGGCCGGCGCCGGTTTCGGCGATGACTTTTTGCTTGCCGAGCTTTTTGGCCAGCAGGACTTCGCCGATGCAGTGGTTGATTTTGTGGGCGCCGGTGTGGTTGAGGTCTTCGCGTTTGAGGAAAATTTGGGCGCCGCGCCGGGAGAGGGTGCGGGCGTGGTAGATGGGGCTGGGGCGGCCGACGTAGGTGGCTTGCAGGCGTTTCATTTCGTTGATGAAATCGGCATCGCGGATGATGCTGTGGAAGCCGGCTTCGAGCTCGGCGAGGGCTTGCGCGAGGGCGGGATGGCCGATGCGGCCGCCGTGTTGGCCGAAGTTGCCTTGGGTGTCGGGGAGGACGAGGGGGTTGAGGTGTTCTTGGGGCATGGTTTTCTCCTTGTGGGGATGGACTGGATGAGAATGAAGCGATTTTCAGGTAGCCTTTTATTTCAGGTAGCCTGATGGTGTGCTACTTGCTTTTTCAGGTAGCCTTTTGTGCGGCTTGAGGCTACCTGAAAAATAATTCGGGAACACAGAAGTGTTTTCAGCCAATCTTTTCAACGCCTTCGGCACGGGTGAGCAGCATGGCGTCGCCGTAGCTGAAGAAGCGGTATTGCTGCCCGATGGCGTGGCGGTAGGCGGCGCGGATGTGTTCGACGCCGGAAAAGGCGCTCACGAGCATCAGCAGGGTGGATTTGGGCAGGTGGAAGTTGGTAATCAGGCCGTCGGCTACCTGAAAACGGTAGCCGGGGGTGATGAAGATGTCGGTGTCGCCGGCGCCGGCTTGCAAGCGGCCGCTTTGGGCGGCGGCTTCGAGGCTGCGCATGGAGGTGGTGCCGACTGCCCACACGCGTTTGCCGCTCGCTTTGGTTTCTGCTATGGCTTCAACGGTTTGGGTGGGGATGTTGTACCATTCTTTGTGCATTTTGTGTTCGGCAATTTTTTCGCTGCGCACGGGCTGGAAGGTGCCGGCACCCACGTGGAGGGTAACTTCGGCGTGGCGGATGCCTTTTTCTTGCAAGGCGGCGAGCAGCTCGGGGGTGAAGTGCAGGCCGGCGGTGGGGGCGGCTACGGCGCCTTGGTGTTTGGCGTAGATGGTTTGGTAGCGTTCGTCGTCGGCGGCATTGGCGGCGCGTTCGATGTAGGGCGGCAGGGGCAGGCGACCGGTTTGCTCGAGGATTTGGTACACATTGAGGCTACCTGAAAATTGCAGGCGGAAGAGTTCGCCGGCGCGCTCCTGCATTTGGGCTTGGATGCCGCCGTCAAACTGCAAAATGCTGCCGGGCTTGGGGGATTTGGAAGAGCGGATGTGCGCCAGGGCGGTGTGCTCGCCTTCCACGCGCTCAATCAGGGCTTCGATGCGGCCGCCGCTGGCTTTGTGCCCGAAAAGGCGGGCTTTCATGACTTTGGTGTTGTTGAACACGAGCAGGTCGCCTGCTTCGAGCAGGCCGGGCAGCTCGCCAAACTGCCTGTCTTGCAGGGGGCGGCCGGGGCGGGCGTCGAGCAGGCGGCTGCTGCCGCGCGTGGCGGGGGGCTGCTGGGCGATGAGGTGTTCGGGCAGGTGGAAATCGAAATCGGCAAGCTGCATGGTGCGCTCGGGCTGGGGGAAAAGGCGGCATTATATAACCATTCGGCGGGCTGTATCCCGATTTGGCTGAGGCTACCTGAAAATTTTGGGGTGGTGATTTTCAGGTAGCCTTAGTTATAGTGGATAAAATTTAAATCAGGACAAGGCGACGAAGCCGCAGACAGTACAGGTAGTACGGCAAGGCGAGGCAACGCAGTCCTGGTTTAAATTTCATCCACTATATTGCGCCGCCCTGCCCTGCCCGTTTTGCCCGCCTGTTCTGCAAAAATCGGCTAAAACCCTTGCCAGACGGGCTTAAAGCGGCTACCTTTCGGCTGGTTTGGATTCCTCCGCGCGGCTCAATGATGATTACACGGCTCTACTCCGGCAAATTCTGGCTGAAAACCCTGTTTTTCGGCCTGCTTGTGCCGTTGTTGGTGTGTTTGGGCGCGCATTTCGGGCTGCGGCACCTGTTTAGCGAGGCACATATCCGCCAAGCCGCCGATGCTGCGCTCTCGGGCAGCGGGCGCCAATTCGTGTTTCACGGCGGGCAAATCGAGCGCGGCTGGTTTCCCTACCCCCATGTGGTGCTGCACCAAGTGGGCCTCACCCGCCCGCAAAACCAAGGGCCGGCGCTGAATGCCGAATCGATGCAGATTTCGTTTGGCTGGTCGGCATTATGGGGCAGCACCGACATCCACAGCCTGAGCCTGAACGGCGCCACCGTATATATCCAGCAGCTGGAAAACGGGCGCTGGGAAGTGGCCGGCTTCACCGCTGACAGCTCAGGCAACCACGCCCTGCCCCAGCGCATCGAGCTCGACAACAGCAGCCTGCGCATCCAGTACGGCGAGCAAAAACAATCCCTGCGCCAGGTATCCGGCTTTATCGACCGCGGTAGCGGCAGCTTCGACCTCACAGCCAGCCTCTTCACCCCCCAAGAATACCGCCTGCAAGCCGCCGGCAGCTACGACGGCAGCCATATCGAGCAGCTCCAAGCCAGCCTCGCCGGCTACCTGCCCGGCGGCCAGCCCTTCACCGCCTCCTGGCAAGGCAACGCCGACTACACCGCCGAACAAAGCCGCCTCAACACCCAAGAAGGCCGGCTCAGCATGCAGATTCCCGGCTGGGCGCTCAGCTTCACCGGCAACACCCGCAACTGGCAGATTTCCCCCGCCGGCATCGTCCTGCCCGAAACCCACATCGTCTTCACCAGCGAGCCCGAATCCGGCCAAGACAGCGCCGCCCCGCTCCACTCCGGCAGCGGCAGCATCAACAAAGCCGCCTACCATTACCCCAGCCGCACCCTCGAAATCGGCGGTTTCCAAATCAACGGCACCTTCGAGCAAAGCGGCGCCAGCAGCAGCTACAGCGCCAACGGCCAATTCCAAACCCTGCCCGATGGCGGCTTCCAAGCCGACAACCTCTTCCTCAACACCCGCCACACCGCCACCCCCCGCAGCATGCCCTCCTGGGTAGGCCAATGGCGCGGCAGCATCGCCGGCAAAGCAGACGGCTGGCAGGCACAGCTGCAAGGCAGCCTCGACAACAACGAAGGCTACCTGAAAATCTCCGGCCGCCCCGGCGAAGAGAACTACACCATCGACGCCGAAGCTCGCCTGGCCAAACTCTCCCTCAACGGCTACCTCCCCGACAGCGGCAACCCCGAAGACACCGCCGAGCCCCTCTGGCTCAAATACTGGCCGCAAGCCCTGCGCCGCCGCCAAATCCGGCTCACCCTCGACGTCGGCACCCTCGAAAGCGCCGGCCTGCAAATCCAAAACTTCCACTCTGCCCTACAGCTCGACGCCCAACAACTGCGCGCCGAATCCATCCGCATGCAGCTCTACGAGGGCCAAGCCACCGGCAGCGCCACCCTCCATTCCGGCAGCCGCCCCAAATGGGAAGCCGCCCTCCACTTCAGCAACATCCAAATCAAACCCCTGCTGCAAGACGCCTTCCGCTTCAACCACCTCAGCGGCCGCGGCAACGCCACCTTCCAAATCGGCGCCGAAGGTCTCAACCGCAGCGAATGGCACACCACCCTCGCCGGCCAAGGCCAAATCATGCTCGACAACGGCGCCTGGCAGGGCATCAACCTTGGCAAACTCCTCAACCAGCCCGCCAACCTCCCCGCCCAAAGCCTCATCCGCTACAACGCCGAAAGCAGTACCCCCTTCCGCCACTTCAACATCGAAGCCAGCGTAGAAAACAGCATCGGCACCACCCCCCGCCTCAGCCTCAGCAGCGACAGCCTCAACCTCAGCGGCCAAGGCAACTTCGACATCCGCAACAACACCCTCAACTACGCCATCCTCGCCAGTGCCGGCCACGGCCTGTGGCTGCCCCTCAAAATCAACGGCAGCATCAGCCGCCCCAGCTTCGCCCTCGACTACCAACGCATCACCGGCAACCTGCAAACCCCCGAGCAAAAACAGCGCGCCCTGCAAGACGTGCTGCAACAGCAGTGGCAATGGATACAAAAACTCCCCGAAAACACCCAACCATGACCCCAGCCCTCATCTGGCAAAGCATCCCCGCCGAGCAGGAACTTGCCGCCGCCCTCCTTCGCTATCCCCAAGCTGCCTGCATTTTTCTCAGCGACGATTTTTCAGGTAGCCTCCAGCAGCCCGGAAAAGGCTACCTGAAAACCTGCGCCGCCCCCGCCGCCAACTTCATCCCCGTCCACACCAATCCGCTGCAACGCGACCTCTACCTGCTGCCCGCCTCCGCCGCCGAAACCTTGCAACAATACGGCTTCGGCACACTGCTCTGGCAAAACCGCCCGCCCGCGCCACAGCAACCGTGCCAAAATAAACCCTGGCAAATCGCCCCGCCGCCCCTGCCGATCGAGCGCGTGCTGATTATCGGCGGCGGCATCGCCGGAGCCGCCACCGCCCACGCCCTCGCCCGCCGCGGCATCGAAAGCCTGATCCTCGAACAAGAAGCGCAGCCCGCCCGCGCCGGCTCCGGCAACCGCCAAGGCCTGCTCTACGCCAAAATCTCCGCCCACCCCACCCTGCAAACCCGCCTCCTGCTCGGCAGCTACGGCTACAGCCGCCGCCTGCTCGAACACGTCCTGCCCGCCAGCCCCGATTGGCAGCCCTGCGGCGTATTGCACCTCAACCACAACGAAGGCGAAACCCGCCGCAACCGCCAGCTGGCCGCAAAAAGCGCCAACCGCCATCTGTATCACGCCGTGAGCGCCGCAGAAGCCGCCGCCCTGGCCGGCATCCCGCTGGCCGGGCAAGACGGCCTGTTTTGGCCGCAAGGCGCGTGGCTCAACCCGCCCGCCTTCGCCGCCGCCCTGCTCGAATCTCCCCGCATCCGCCTGCTCACCCGACACCGCCTCACCGGTCTGCAACGCCACGGTAAGGAATGGCGGCTGGCCGTCAACACCCCGCAAGGCGAGCAAATTTTTTCAGGTAGCCACATCATCTTCTGCTGCGGTGCCGAGCAATTGGCCGATATTTTGCCCGAAGCCCTGCCGCTGCAATTTATCCGCGGCCAAACCAGCCTGGCCGGCGCCTCGCCCTTCAGCCGACGCCTGCGCTGCGCCCTGAGCGCCGACGGCTACATCTCGCCCGAATACCTCGGCCAACACTGCTTCGGCGCCAGCTTCGTGCCCAACAGCCGCAGCAGCGCCATCGTTTCCGCCGAAGATGATGCCAACCACGCCAAACTCGCCCGCCTCTCGCCCGAGCTGGCCGCCGCCCTGCCTAACTACCAAGCCGGCCACGCCGCCGTGCGCGCCGACTGCTACGACCACCTGCCCGCCGTGGGCGCACTGGGCGACTGGGCGGCCATGCGCCTGCAATACGCCAAGCTCGCGCACGACAAAAACTACCCCCTGCCCGAGCAGCCCTGCCCCCATCTGCCCGGCCTGTTTGCCAACAGCGGCCACGGCAGCCGCGGCCTGGCCACCGCCCCGCTGTGCGGCGAGCTGGTGGCGGCGCAAATGCTCGGCCAGCCGCTGCCCGCCGAGCCGAAAGTGGCCGCCGCGCTTGCGCCCAACCGCCTGCTCATCCGCCAAATCATCCATCATCAAACCGCTTTGTAATCAAACTTATGCCGCACAACCAACAAAATTTCTTCGCCCAGCCGCACCCGCTGCTGGAGCAGCTCCGCGCCCGTTCCGGCAGCAGCGAAATGCAGGCCGGCAATTCGGTGGTGCTGCTGAAAGACAGCGGCGAAAACTTCCCCGCCTGGCTGGAAGCGATTGAGGCGGCGGAAGAATATGTGCTGATTGAAATGTATATTTTTGCCGCCGACGGTTTCGGCCGCCGCCTGCGCGATTTGCTGATAGAAAAATGCCGGCAGGGCGTGCGCGTGGTGTTGGTGTACGACTGGCTGGGCAGCCTGTGGCCGGTGTTACGCTGCTTTTTTGCGCCGCTCAAGCAGGCGGGTGCAGACGTGGTGGCCTACAACCCGCTCGGTTTCGCCAGCGGCTTCGGCCTGTTTTCGCGCGATCACCGCAAATCGATTGTGATCGACGGGCACACGGCTTTCGTGGGCGGGCTGTGCGTGTCGTCGGCGTGGGAGGGCAACCCGGCCGAGGGCGTGGCGCCGTGGCGCGACACGGGCTTGAAGCTGCAAGGGCCGGCGGTGGGCGAAGTGATTCAGGCTTTGTCCGACACCTTGCGCTCGCAGGGCAGAAGGCTACCTGAAAATATCCGCCGCCGCGGCCGCGAGCATGCCGGCACGGTGCGCGCGGGCGTGATTGCCACCACGCCGAGCAACAATAACATGATGCGGCTGGATTTAAACGCGCTGGCGCTGGCCAACCGCAACCTGTGGCTCACCGACGCCTATTTCATGCCCACCCGCCTCTACACCCAGGCGCTCATCAACGCCGCCAACGACGGCGTGGACGTGCGCATCCTGGTGCCGCGCACTTCCGACATCCGCTGGATCGGCCGCGTGTCGCGCACGCGCTACCGCAGCCTGCTCGAAGCCGGCGTGCGCGTGTTTGAGTGGAACGGGCCGATGATTCACGCCAAAAGCGCCATCGCCGACGGCCAGTGGGCGCGAGTGGGCTCCACCAATCTGAACTTCGCCAGCTGGCACATCAACCGCGAATTAGACGTGGTAATCGAAGACCCGGTAGTGGTGCGGCAGTTGGAGCAGATGTTTTTGGAAGACCTCAGCAACGCCACCGAAATCGTGCTCAACGAAAGCGAACGACGCGCCGCCATCCAGCGCCGCCACCTGATGCTCTCGCGCCGCCGCATCACCAACCGCCAGCAGGCGCAGGCCGCCGCGCGCCAGCTCTTGCAGCTCTCCAGCGTGTTTCGCGGCAATTTCTACGGCACGCGCACGGTAGACGAAAACGAAGCCAAGTCTTACCTGAGCTTGGGCATTGCCATGCTGGCGGTGGTGGCGCTGCTGTGGTTTGCGCCCTATATCTTGGTGGCGCCGGTGATGTTTCTGCTGCTGGCCAGCGGCCTTTCCACCACCATCCACGCCGTGCGCCAGCTCCTACGGTTCCGCCGGCAGAAAAAATCTGCCGATACGGCAAACAAGCCGCCGCCCGCCTAAGCAGGCAAGAGGCTACCTGAAAAAATAAATTCAGCGTATTCGCTAAACTAAGCCTGCGTTGCCCTTCCTTATCCTGATTCATACTGAATCCGATATCAGTTTGCTTTGCGCTTTATTTTTCAGGTAGCCCTACCGATTTTCAGGTAGCCTCTAAACATTTAAATCGGCAAAGCCGCCATAGCCCTTAGCTATGATTACTGGAAATGTTGGGCGGAATCGGCATAAAATAGCCCTACATTAAATATGGCTATTGATTTCTATCAGAGTGATAGATTCTTTCTTTCTATTATTGATAGCAATTCCTATTTGATATACTATACGGCGCAGGCTGATGCCTATACCGAAGCAATATCGTTCAAGCGAAATTTAAGTTTAGGAGAAAACAATGCGTCGATTTTTATCCGTGCTGTGCGTGTTGGCCGCCATGGGCGCCGCCGCGCCGGCCTATGCCAAATTCAAAGTGGTCACCACCTTCACCGTCATCCAAGACATCGCGCAAAACGTGGCGGGTGATGCGGCCACGGTGGAATCGATTACCAAGCCCGGCGCGGAAATCCACGACTACCAGCCCACCCCGCAAGACATCGCCAAAGCCCAATCCGCCGACTTGGTGTTGTGGAACGGGCTGAACCTGGAGCGCTGGTTTGAGCGCTTCTTCCAAAACGTGCGCAACAAGCCGGCAGTGGTGGTTACCCAAGGCATCACGCCGATGTCGATCCACGAAGGCCCCTACCGCGGCACGCCCAATCCGCATGCCTGGATGTCTACGCGCAATGCTTTAACTTATGTTGAAAACATTAAAAACGCGTTAATCAAACACGACCCGCGCAACGCCGCCACCTACACCCGCAACGCCGCCGCCTACGCCCAGCGCATCCGCAACTTAGATCGCCCGCTGCGCGAAAAACTGGCGCGCGTGCCGCAAAACCAGCGCTTTTTGGTAACCAGTGAAGGCGCCTTCAGCTATCTGGCGCGCGATTACGGCTTCAAAGAAGTGTATCTGTGGCCGATCAACGCCGAGCAGCAGGGCACGCCGCAGCAGGTGCGCCGCGTGATCAATACCGTGCGGCAAAACCATATCCCGGTGGTGTTCAGCGAGAGCACCGTGTCGCCGCGCCCGATGCGCCAAGTGTCGCGCGAAACCGGCGCCAAATACGGCGGCGTGCTGTATGTGGATTCGCTTTCCGCCAAAAACGGCCCGGTGCCCACTTATCTCGACCTGCTCAACACCACGGTTTCCACCATTGTTAGAGGATTCGGAAAATAATGCCAAACCAACCCGCTGCCTCCATCCGCGTTGAATCGGTAACGGTTCGCTACAGCAACGGCCACACCGCCATCCGCGACGTGTCTTTCTCTCTGGAAGGCGGCACCACCTGCGCCTTAGTGGGCGTGAACGGCAGCGGGAAATCCACCCTGTTTAAAAGCCTGATGGGGCAAATCAAGCCGCGCGAGGGCGAAATCCGCCTGTGCGGCTTGCCCGTGTTGCAGGCACTCAAGCACAACCTGGTGGCCTATGTGCCGCAGAGCGAGGAAGTGGATTGGCAATTTCCGGTGTCGGTGTACGACGTGGTGATGCAGGGGCGTTATGGCTACCTGAATTTTCTGCGCCTGCCCAAAGCGGAAGACAAACGCAAGGTGCAGGAAGCGATGGAGCGGGTGAACATCGCACACTTGGCGCACCGGCAAATCGGCGAGCTTTCCGGCGGGCAAAAGAAACGCGTGTTTCTGGCGCGCGCGCTGGCGCAGCAGAGCAAAATCATCCTGCTGGATGAGCCCTTCACCGGCGTGGACGTGAAAACCGAAGACGCGATTGTGGAGCTGCTCGGCCAGCTGCGCGCGCAGGGGCACCTGATTTTGGTGTCCACCCACAACCTCGGCATGGTGCCCGATTTCTGCGACCAAGTGGTGATGATCAACCGCACTGTATTGGCCGCCGGCAGCACCGAAAGCACTTTCAACCAGCACAACCTCGAGCTGGCCTTCGGCGGCGTGCTGCGCCACTTCCGACTCTCCGGCAGCCACCTGCACGACGACGAAGACCAGCGCGTGGTTACCGTGCTCACCGACGACGAACGCCCCGCCGTGTTCTACGGCCAAACCAAAAACGACCCGCCTGCCGTGCCCTGCTGCAACGGCGCCAAGGCCGGCTGTGCGGAGCAGTCCGCTGAAAATGCGGATAAAAATGAAAACGCGGGAGAAGGCTCATGCTAGAAATGCTGCTGGAGCCGTTTGCCTACGAATACATGGTGAAGGCCATCGTGCTGAGCGCGGCGGTGGGCGGAATTTGCGCGTTTTTGTCGGCTTATCTGATGCTTAAGGGCTGGTCGCTGATTGGCGATGCGCTGTCGCACTCGGTGGTGCCCGGCGTGGCGGTCACTTATGCGCTCGGTCTGCCCTATTCCGCCGGCGCGTTTGTGTCAGGCATTTTGGCGGCGCTGTCGATTTTGTGGATTAAGGCACTGACCCACCTGAAAGAAGACGCCATTATCGGCTTTATTTTCACCACCTTCTTCGCGGTCGGGCTGTTTATCGTGTCGGTGAACCCGACTTCGGTAAACGTGCAGGAAATCGTGCTCGGCAATATTTTGGGCATTGCCGACGAAGATATTTTTCAGGTAGCCATCATCATCGGCGTGTGCCTGCTGTTTTTGCTGCTCACCTGGAAAAACCTGCTCCTGGTGTTTTTTGATGAAACGCAGGCGGTGGCGGTGGGGCTGTCGCCGCTGCGCTATAAGATTTTGTTTTTCTGCCTGCTCAGCGCCTGCGTGGTGGCCGCGCTGCAAACCGTGGGCGCGATTTTGGTGATTGCTATGGTGATCACGCCCGGCGCCACCGCCTACCTGCTCACCGACCGCTTCGGCAAGCTGGCGCTGATTGCCGTGGCGCTGGGCATCGGCACGTGCGCCGTTGGCGCCTACATCAGCTTTTTCCTCGACGGCGCCACCGGCGGCGTGATTGTGTGCCTGCAAACCCTACTGTTTTTGCTGGCTTTTGTGTTTGCGCCCAAATACGGCCTGCTGCGGCAGAAGTTCGGCGCCATGCCGCCCATCGAAGAAGAAACGGAGGCCGGCCGTGTCTGAAATCATCAATTGGTTTGCCGAGCCGCTGGCCTTCCCCTTTATGCAAAATGCGCTGCTCACCGCGCTGATTGTGTCCATCACCTGCGGGCTGCTCTCCTGCTATCTGGTGCTCAAAGGCTGGTCGCTGATGGGCGACGCGGTGTCGCATGCTGTGCTGCCCGGCATCGTGGTGGCATTTGTGCTCGGTATTCCGCTGGCCGCGGGCGCATTTGCTTCCGGGCTCTTGTGTTCGGTGGGCGTGGGCTACCTGAAAAACAACAGCCGCCTAAAGGAAGATACGGTGATGGGCATCGTGTTTTCCGGCATGTTTGCGCTTGGTATCGTGTTATTTACCAAAGTGGAAACCGACCAACACCTCACCCATATCCTGTTTGGCAACGTGCTGGGCGTGAGCCGCGAAGAGCTGCTGCAAACCTTCGCCATCTGCGCCGCCGTGGCGCTGCTTATCCTGCTGAAACGGCGCGATTTCCTGCTCTACTGCTTCGACCCCACGCAAACCCGCATCGCCGGCCTGCACCCGCAGCTCTTGCACTACGGCCTGCTCACCCTGCTCGCCCTCACCATCATCACCGCCATGCAGGTGGCCGGCGTGGTGCTGGTGGTGGCCATGCTCATCTCCCCCGGCATCACCGCCTTCCTGCTCACCAAACGCTTCGACCGCATGATGATCATCGTCGTGTTCGCCTCCGTGTTCACCAGCCTGGCCGGCACCCTGCTCAGCTACCACCTCAATTCTGCCACCGGCCCCAGCATCGTCATCTTGCAGGCCATCTTATTCGTGCTCGCGCTGGGCTGGGCCAAACTGCGGCAGGCGTTTGACAAAAAAGAAGAAACCGCTGCCGAATGAATAGAGGCTACCTGAAATTTTTCAGGTAGCCTATTTCCAATTTCTTCTCATCCATAGGTTAGCTTAATGAAGCATCTATCCTGCCTGCTTTCTGCCATAGTGTTATCTGGCGCAGTAAATGCACAAACCTACTTCAGCACCAAGGAATTGCCGTATGAAGGCAGTTCCAACATCATGTCCTTCGAACCCGCATGCGGAAATATCCAATACAGGCAAACAGGGCTTACCGTTCCCCAATGGTTTTTACAGCAGGCAAAACCGCTGGATATGCCCTACCCTCCTAATACCCAATTACGCCCCATTGCTGAGCCACAAATTTTGCTGCGACAATCCCATCTGACCGGCACACAGATCCCCTGCCAGCATAATGCCGAGGCATACCTGCAATCATTGGATGAAGCCGTGGAAGAAAACAGGCGTCATCAAGGTGAAGCGGGTTACATTCCTTACGATACAACGAGTTTTATTCAAGAGAAACATAAACAGCTGATGCTAATTAAAACAAATTGATTTTCACAGCCCAGAAATACAATAAATTGCTATCCAGCCTGCCAATCCGGTTCACTCAAACATAGGCTACCTGAAAACCTTTTCCCTTTTCAGGTAGCCTTTCCACCCAGAAACCCATCATGAGCAACACCAACTACGTCTGCTTCCGCTGCCGCCGCGCCGTACGCCGGCCCAAATCCCACATGGCGCCATCCGGCATCAGCGTGCGCTGCCCCCAGTGCGGCGGGCGCACCGTCGAGCTCTCCTACAAAATCCCACTACTCCCGAAAAGCAAAATCAAATCCTGGCAAACCCTGCATCAGCAGCTCCTCAGCGAACGCGAGCAATACCAAGCCGACCTCGCCTACCGCCTCACCCGATACAAACACGAGCTGGAACGCGAAATCGACGCCATCCAACAAAAACTGGCCGAAGGCAAGCTACACCCGCAGCACAGCAAAAAACTGCGCGCCACCCTCAAGCAAAAAGAAAACCAATACAAAAATTGCAGCTTTGGCTAAACCCGCCACCCAATAAAAAGGCTACCTGAAACGCACAAACCGTCTTCAGGTAGCCTTTTCCCCAAGCGGTATCGCCATACCGCCGCCCGGAAGCAAACGCCTGTCGCCCAATTTTTTCAGGTAGCCCCTCCACCGGAAAGGCTACCTGAAAGTGAGTAAAGTGAATTTCGTTAAAACGTCATGCAGCTAAGAATCCTGATTATTCAGCATCCTGCAACTGCACCGACCGATCCTGCTCATCGCGCGGCAGAATCAGGTTCAGCACCACCGCCATAATCCCGCCCGCCGCAATCGCATTGCGGAACACCTCCGGCAGCGCCTTAAACACCTCCGGCTCAAAAGCCACGCCCAAGCCGATGCCCACCGAAGTGGCCGCAATCACCGCTTCGCGGCGGTTGATGCCGTGCGTCATAATGATGCGCACGCCCGCGATGGCAATCAGGCCGAACATCAGCACCATCGCCCCGCCCAGCACCGGGCTCGGAATCGTGGTAAACGCGCGGCCCACCACCGGAAACAGCCCCGCCAGCACCAAAATCGCCGCAATATAGCGCCCCACATGGCGCGAAGCCACGCCCGTCATCTGAATCACACCGTTGTTTTGCGCAAACGTGGTCAGCGGCAGCGAGCCCAGCGCCGTGGCAATCACCGACACCAAGCCGTCGGCAAACACCCCGCCGCGCAGGCGCTGCTGAAACTCGTCGCCCTCATACGGCTGGCCAGACACCATCGCCGTGGCCGTGAGGTCGCCCACCGCCTCAAACACGCTCAAAAGATAAATCGTGCCCGCCACCAAAAACGCGCTCCAATCAAAGGCAAAGCCATATTTAAACGGCACCGGCAGCGTGAACAGCGGCGCATTTTGCAGCGGGGTGAAATCCACAATCCCCATCACCAACGCCGCCGCATAGCCCGCCACCAAGCCCACCGCAATGCCGCTCATGCGCAGCAGCGGATTGCGCATGCAGTTGAACAGCAACACAATCACCAGCACAAAGCCCGCCAGCCCGATATTCTGCACCGAGCCGAACGCCTCCGTGCCCTTCGCGCCGAAACCGCCGCCAAAATCCGTAATCCCGATATCAATCAAGCTCAAACCGATCAGCAACACCACCACGCCGCTCACTGTGGGCGTGATCACCCGTTTCAGATAAGGCAGCGCCCAAGCCGAAGCGCAAATCAAAAACGCGCCGGCAAACGACACCCCGAGCAGCGTGGAGAGCATTACATCCGTGCTCAGGCCTTCTTTCTGGTAGCCCAGGCCCAGCGAAATCATCACGCCCACAAAAGAAAAGTTCACCGACTGAATCGACAGCATGCCCGAGCCCACCGGCCCGAAGCGGCTCACCTGCAAAAACGTGCCGATGCCGGAAGCCACCATCGCCATCGACACCAGATAAGCCGTGGTTTCCACAGGCAGGTTCAACGCCCCGCCCACAATCAGCGCCGGCGTTACCATCGGCACGAAAATTGCCAGCAAATGCGTGATCGCGCTCAACAGCGCATTGGCAAAAGGCGGCTTGTCTTCCAGTTTGTACACCAAATCCGCTTCGGCGGCGGCTCGCATATTGGCATCAGCCATGATGATTCCTTGTTTGAAATACAGAAAACGCAGCCACACCGCTGCGGCCGCAGAAAATAAATGGGCGCGATTGTACCGCCGTTTGCCGATGGCGGGAAAGCCTGCGCGATTGCCCTTCCGGTTTTCACTGCGCGGCAACGTGGCTTTTTGCGGAAACTTATTTGCCTTTTCAGGTAGCCTCCTGCGGGTAAGGAGGCTACCTGAAAATCCATTTCCCATTTTCCCAAATACATAGGGCTGATTCATTGCCGGTATCTCAAGCAGGCAGACGGCGCCAATTAACAACAGCAAACCGAGTAAAGCGGCATATCATTGATATTTATCAAACTAATCTACTCATCAGGCTCTCCTAGCTGCTATACTGCAAAGGCCAAGGGGCAATCAAGCCAACATCGGCCAACTCACTACGGAGAACGTCATTATGCTGAAAAAAATATGGATTTTAGGTTTGTTCTGTTTGCCTGCCGCTGCTATGGCCGATTCATTTTGGCTGCACAACGGTTCGGTTATGCGCCTGCAGGCCGAAGGCAATGCGCGCGTTTTTAGCTATGAAAACCCCACCGCACGCATGCGTGGCGCCGGAGTGAAGTCTGGCACCGTATTGTTTGAAGGCCAGCGGCGCGGCAACCGCTACACAGGCCAGGCAAGGGTTTTCTCGAGCAATTGCGGGGAGTTGGTCTACAACGTTAGCGGCAATGTGGTAACCGAGCGGCGCGTGGTATTAACCGGCACGCGCGAGCAATACAACGCCAGCTGCCAGCCCACCGGCCGCTTCGTGACCGACCGCCTGGTCTTCACTTACCAATACTCCGAATAGCCGCCGCCCGAATCCCAACAGGCTACCTGAAGAATTCAGCCGCACAGCAGAGTGTTGTGCGGCTGAATTTTCAGGTAGCCTCTTTTTCATTACAGCTTCGCCAGCGCGTTTTCCGCCAAATCCTGCAAGGTTTCGGCAACGGGGCGGCGGTTGGGTTTGAGGTTGATGGTGGTGTGTGCCAAGCCCTGTTCTTTTTGCTGCTGCCAAAATTCCAAAAGCCCTTTGCTGCCGCCGCGCAGGTAGATGTTGTTGTAGAGTTTTGCCGGTTCGTCGGGGTTTTCCGAAAGCTCGACCCAGTTGGCGTAGCCGAACGGACGCCAATGCCCGTCTTGGTTCAACTCTTTTAACGTATTGACGATTTTTGCCGTGTCTTTGGGGTTTACACCGTGCCAAATCCACGCGTCGGCGGTGTTGGCAAGCCAGCCCAATTCCTGTCTGGCGCGTCCGATGGCGACCATCGGCAGGCGGTGCGGGATTTTGGGGATGAAACCGATGTTGCCGTTCAGGCTGCCGTAGTGCGTGCCGTCAAACTTGGGAAAATCCTGCGTGGTCAGCGTGCGTATCATGTCCCAGCTTTCGCGGAAGCGTTCGGCGCGGTTGTCGAAATCGGCTTTAAAGGCGGGATATTCCACGGGGCGGTCGCCGCTGGACAAACCCAAAATAAAGCGTCCGCCGGTCAGAACCTCCGCACTGGCGGCGGCTTTGGCGATGTGGATGGGTTCACGCAGCGGCGACACCAAACCCGCCGTGCCGATGGCGATGTTTTGCGTTTTTGCCACCAGATAGCCGAGTGCGACAAACGGGTCAAGCCCCTGCCCCACGTCGCCGAAATTGGGGTCGTAAAACGGCACATCACGCAGCCACAGGGCGGCAAAGCCGAGCTTTTCCGCCAGTGCGGCGGTTTCGCCCAAGTCTTCGATGTTTGGGAAAGGCGAGTCGGGATAGCCTTTAAACGGTGCAATCAGCCCGACGGTGAGTCTGTCTTTTTGGAATACCTGCGAAAAAGCTTTGTGCGACGCCAATTCAGGCAAAAGCCGGCGGTTTTCAGACGACGTTTCCGCCGCGTTTTCAAACAGGCGGCTGTTGTCCTGACCGAGTATGGAAAAATTGGGGATGTTGTTCATGATGGTTTCTCCGCTTGATGAGGTTTGCTTGTGTTTATTATATTCTTTTTGATTTAAATGATAATATGGGGAAAACTGGAAACAGTTTTGTGTTTCAGACGACCTTTATTCCGTTATCAAACGGCACAAAGGCATTTGTTACGGCACGGATACCACCACTTTCCCGATTTGCGCGTTGCTTTCCATGTATTCATGTGCTTTGCGGATGTCTGCAAAGTCAAATATATGGTCAATTTCCGGTTTCAGGCTGCCTTGTGCCAATCCTTTGCCGACATATTCTTTGGCACGCGCCAGTTTTTCAGGAATGGTGGTGATTTCAAACAATTCATATCCGCGCAGGGTCAGGTGTTTGGCGAGAATATCAAATACCGGCACGGCAATATCGTCATGGCTTAATGCGCCGTAAATGAAATAGCGTCCGTCATGCGCCATGGCTTTGAAAATATCCGCCGCTTCTTTGCCGCCGACCGGGTCGAACACCAAATTTACACCCTTGCCGCCCGTGATTTCATTCAAGCGGGCAGTAATATCGTCTTCTTGGGTCGCCAGCACAAAATCCGCCCCTTTTTCCAAAAGCACATCGCCTTTGGCATGAGTACGGGACAATGCGACCACGGTCGCACCCTGCATTTTGGCAATTTGGATGGCTGCCAGACCGACGCTGCTGGTTGCCGCACCAAGCACCACGACCTCACCTGCTTTCAGGCTGCCCAGTTCGATTAACGCGCCGTAAGCAGTAACGAACATCATCCAGCTTGCCGCCGCCTGCTCAAAACTCAAGTTTTCGGGATGTTTGACGACAGCGTGCGCCGGCAGGTTGGCAATTTCGGCATAAGTCCCGTATTCGGTAAACATAAACGACGGAATAATGCTCACTTTGTCGCCTACGGACACACCTTTTACATCTGCACCCACTGCCGTAACGACACCTGCACCTTCATAGCCGAGTTTGGCAGGGAAAACAGGATTGATAACGTATTTTCCTGTACGGTACATGATTTCGGCGCGATTCAATCCCAGTGCGTGCATACGGATTTGTACTTCTCCTGCTTGCGGTGCGGAAACGGCAATATCGCGGATTTCTAAAACATCGGCATTGCCGACGCGGTCAAATTGGATTTGGCGGCTCATCATGAATACTCCTGTCAAAAAATTAAGTAGAGATATTATATTCTTTTTGATTTAAATGATAATATGGGGAAAACTGGAAACAGCTTTGCGTTTTATGCAATAAAAGGTCGTCTGAAACAAAGGATAATTTATGGACTACTTCTCCGCCCTCGCCATTTTCCACCACACCGCCGAAACAGGCAGTTTTACCGCCACCGCCAAAGCCTTGGGCGTTGCCGTTTCGTCCGTAACCCGCCAGATAGACCGGCTGGAAGCGGATTTGGGGCTGCCGCTGTTTGCCCGTTCCACCCGCAGGCTGTCGCTGACCCGCGCAGGCGAGCTTTATCTGGAAAAGACCCGTGCCGTTTTGGACGATTTGGCGCGTGCCAACCAGTCGCTTAAAGACGAAATTTTAGAGCCGTCGGGCAAACTCCGGCTCACCTTTCCCACCGATTACGGCGCGTGCAGACTTGCCCCGCTGCTGTCCGATTTCGCCCGCCGCTATCCCAAAATCGAGCTGGAACTGTACGCCGCCGACCACTTTGTCGATTTGTTCGCCGAACCTGTGGATTTGGCGGTGCGGCTGGGGCGGGTGGAAGACACGCGGCTGGTGGCGCGTAAAATCGCCCCGCAGGTGCGGATTTTGGTTGCTTCGCCCGACTATCTCGCCCTGCACGGCGAGCCGCAAACCCCGCAGGATTTGACGCGGCACAACTGCCTGCCCTATGTCTATCGCGGCTACGCGCCCAAATGGTTTTTCCGCCGAGACGGCAAAATCCAAAGCGTCCCGATACGCGGCAACCTGTCGGGCAACAGCGCATCCATGCTGCTTGCCGCCACGCTGGACGGACAGGGCATCAGCCACCTGCCCGACTGGCTGGTGTCGCCGCACCTGCAAAAAGGCAGCCTGAAAACCGTCTTGACCGACTGGCAAATCACGCCCACGCCCACCGACGAAGCCGACGGCGTGTATCTGGTTTACCCGCCAAACAGCAGGAACACGGCGAAGATTGACGCGTTGGCGGGGTTTTTGCTGGAACGGTTGGGCGCGGCCTAAACCGCAAACAATCCGACCAAATGTTTTTCAGGTAGCCTCCATCCCGCAGCAGGCTACCTGAAAAAACATTCAATTAGATTTTAGCTTCGCAGAACTCCGCTTCCTGCGAAAGCTCCGTTTTAACTGCGCTGAAGCTCACGCTTTCAGGTAGCCTCCCGCACGCCCACGCTTTGCCACCGCCCGCCATTTAAGCGACAATCCACTCCCTCCGCAGCCCTAAAGCCTTCCTCCCGCCCATGTTCCCCACATCCATCCTCGAAGCCCTCCCCCACGACGGCCTGCCTGAATGGCAATACCGCCAACACCGCGCCGCCATCAACCGCTTCCACGCGCTCGGCGGCGTGCTCGACTTCCAGCAATTCGCCTACACTACCGCCGCACCCAACGAAACCGAACGCCGCGCATACCACCTCGCCACCGCCCAGCACACCCTCGCCGCCGTGATTGCCGAGCACAACGAACAATCAGCCCGCCGCCTCAAGCGCCTGCAAGCGCAATACCTGCTGCCCGAGCAAAGCCCCCTGCCAATCAGCCAACATTTCAGCCTGCAAAGCAGCATGGGGCAGAAAATCAGCGCCGAGCAGTTCTACGGCAACCAGCTCGACCTCGCGCAAAGCCGCCTCATCGTGCGCGATTGGAACAAGCAAAGCCGCCACTTCGGCCAGCACTTCCACCACGACAGCCAAACCAGCGCCGAACCCGCCCTCGCCCGCAACCCGCCCGGCAGCGCCTTCTGCCACGCCTTCCTCAACCCGCCCTACCCGCCCCAGTTCGGCGACTCCCCGCGCGAAGTGGGCGAATACTTCCTCCAATTCTGCCGCCAGCTCTTCGGCAGCCTGAGCAACATCGAAGCCTACGCATGGGATACCGACTGCTCCAACTATTTCGACGACGGCCGCGAATGGTGGGGCGCCTACTTCTGGACGGTATACAGCCCCGCCAACGGCCGCTACACCGGCATCATGGGTTCCGCCACCGATTAAGCCGCCATTAAGCCCGAGCCGCGCAAAAATTTTCAGGTAGCCTCTGCCGCACAGCAGGCTACCTGAAAATATTCCGGCCTTAGTTTAGATAAATAAGCCATCCCGTTTTCAGGTAACCCACTCAAAGGCTACCTGAAAATTTCCGCCAGAGAACGACTTTCCTCAAAGCCCAATACAGCTTCAAGCCTCAACCCTCCCCGCGCTCAAACGCCGCAATCTCCCCCACCTTCGGCGCATAGCTGCTGCCCGTGTCGTGGCGCAAATCCAGCCAAATATCCACCAGCGCCCAGGCCGCCGGCGCGGCAATCACGTTCTGCCCCATGCACAGCACCTGCGCGTCGTAGTTTTCCACCGAGCCGCGCAGCGTGAGCAGGTCGTGCGCCGTGGCCGCGCGGATGCCGCGCACCTTGTTGGCCGCAATCGCCGTGCCCACGCCCGTGCCGCAAATCAGGATGGCGCGGTCGGCGCGGCCGGCAGCCACTTCCTGCGCGGCGGCAAAGGAAAGCTGCGGATACGTGCCCTCTGGCGCCGACAAATCCAGCAGGCTCTGCACGCGCGCATCGGCCTGCAAATGCGCCTTGAGCGCGTTTTTCAGTTCCACGCCGTTGGCCGGCGCGGCAATCACCAGTCGCATGGTTTTCTCCTTGTAATCCAATGGGAAACCTGAGTATGCCCCTGCCGCGCCGCCGTTTCAAGCTTTGCCGCCGGTCATATTGCTTCCAAATATAGTGGATTAAAATAAGAATGGGACAAGGCGGCGAGCCGCAGACAGTACAGATAGTACGGCAAGGCGAGCCAACGCAGTAGCGTTCTTAATTTTAATCCACTATAGCCTTCTGCCGCTGCCGCAAAGCGATATAATCAGGCAAACCCTCTGCAAGGAGCACCCCATGAGCGAAATCATCGCCACCGTGCGCGAAATCCGCGTCGGCCGGCCCAAAGCCTTTGCGCGCAACCAAGTGAGCGGCATCGACAAACAGCCCGTGCCCGGCATCATCGCCGTCGGCCCCACCGGCCTCGAAGGCGACGGCGTGGGCGACCCGCGCTACCACGGCGGCGCCGACAAAGCCCTGCACTGCTACGCCCAAGCCCACTACGCCTACTGGCAGCGGCAGTTCCCCGCCAACCCGCATTTCCGCGCCGGCGGCTTCGGCGAAAACCTGTGTATAGAAGGCACCGACGAATGGCAGGTGTGCCTCGGCGACCAATGGCAAATCGGCACGGCGCGCTTTGAAGTGAGCCAGGGGCGGCAGCCCTGCTGGAAGCTGAACGAACGCTTCGAGATAGCCGACATGGCCGAGCGGGTGCAGCACAACCTGCGCTGCGGCTGGTATCTGCGCGTGCTGCAAACGGGCGGCATCCAAGCCGGCGACAGCGTTGCCCTGCTCTCGCGCCCCTTCCCCGATTGGCCGCTGGTGCGCATTCTGGCGCTTATCGACAGCCGCAGCTGCGATGAAACCGCCCTGCGCGAAGTGTTGGCGCTGCCGCTGCCCGCATCGTGGCGGCAGATGTTTGAGCGCAGGCTGGAAACGGGCGTGTGCGAAGATTGGCAGCGACGGCTCTACGGCTAAAATCAAGCGGCGCAGACACTCAAGTTTCCAGGTAGCCCCAGATGCAAAAGGCTACCTGAAAAACAAAATCTTCAGGTAGCCTGCTTCTATTGCACAATTTTTCAGGTAGCCTTCCAAGCGATGAGAGGCTACCTGAAAATTCCCCGCTCTATTTCCGCACAAGCCTATCCGCTGCCGCCCGTGCGCGGATTTTCATTTCCTCAGTCAGATAATCCTTCACCTGAGCATACACCAGCGTGATTACCGCGATGTCGTCGCTGAAGCCCAAGGGGCCGAGCAGGTCGGGGATGCTGTCAATGGGGCTCACGAAATACACCAGCGCGCCCACGATAATCAGCTTGGCGCGTTTGGGCACGGCGGGCGACTGAAACAGGAAATACAGCGCATACAGCTGCTCCACCACCGGCCGCCCCAGCCGCAGCGCGAAACGGCGCAGCTTGAGCAAAAAGCCGTCCGGCTCAAAACGGCGCCGGCGGAATTCGGGCACGAAATCTTCGGGGCGGGTGGGATTCTCTTCTCTCATGGCACACTCCTTGCGTGGTGATGCCGCCCAAATGGGCACGCTCGCGCAGGTTTCAAGCCGGTCGGCTTAATCATCGGGCAACAGCAGCTGCGGCGTCATTGCCGCCTTCAGCTTGGCATAGAGCCGCCCGTCGGCCGCACTTTTCACGCCAAACCACCAAATGCCCGATTTCTTCACCGTCCAATACGAGCCCGCCAGCCAGCCGCCGTTGAGCAGATAGCTACAAAGCTGCCCCAGCCAAGGCTGGTGCCCCACCAATATCAGATAATCCGCCCCTTTGTGCGCGGCAATCAGCGCGGGCAGCGCTTCCACATCATTAATCGGATTGAGCTCGGGCTTCACGGCATAGGGCAGGCCGAGCGCCTCGGCGGTTTGCCGGCTGCGACGCGCCTGCGACGCCCACACTTCGGCGCGGCCGTTTAAATACGGGCGCAGCCATTCCGTGCTGGCGGCAGCCTGCTGCAAACCTTTGGCAGTGAGCTCGCGTTCCAAATCGGGCGAGCCGTCTTCCGCTTCGGCGTGGCGCCACAAAATAAGATTCATGTTTGCACTCCGGTTCTTTGATATAATCCGCATCTTACTGCTTTTCCAGCCTTTCAGGCTACCTGAAAGCTGGTTTTAGCCGCGCAGAAATTCGCCTTCCTTCGGGAACCTCGTTTTCAGGTAGCCTTCCCGCACTATGCCAGATAACCGCAAGCCATCCGCCCTCCAAGTCCTGCTGCCAATGCTGATTTTTGCCGCAGTCGGCATCGGCTTGTGGTTTCTGTTTCCGAATTTGCGCACGTCAAACGATACTGTCGGGAAACAACTAGAGCAGGAAACCATCCCGCCGATTGTTGTTTCCGAAGCGGCTTACACGCCACCGCGAACCCTTCCCGCCGAGCCGCGCGAAGAAACTAGGCCGTCTGCCCCGCCGCAGGCCGAAAGCACGCTGCTCACCTACCCCATCGTTTCCCCCACCTGGGGCGAAAATTCAACCCCCAGCGCGCTATCCCGCCGCAAGGTTATTCCGCCTGGTATTTCAACACCAATTTCCCCAACCGGGTCGTGGCCCGCGAAACGGTGAGCAGCATCGCCATCAATTATGCCTATAATGAATTCCACGGCATTCCCTCGCCCACTTTCGGCGCCTATTGGGCAGGCCGGCTGCACATTCCGCAGCGCGGCAAATACCGCATTGCCACCAACCTCAGCCATGCCGAACTGCGCGTATTGCTCAACCGGCATTTGGTTATGCAGGCAGGCGACCAAAGCAGCGACACCACCATCCTGCTCGAGCCCGGCGACTACCTGCTGGAAGTGGAATACGCCAACCGCTGGCACACCACCGGCTTCCAGCTCACCGTTGCCCCCGCCGTGAAAGAAATAGACGACGATGCCCTGGCAGCCGCCATCGCCGCGCAGCGTCTGCCCGCCGGCACCGTGGCCTATGCCGTCGGCGTATCCAGCAGCACCAGCCGCGACAACCGCATCATCCTGCAAGGCCCGCGCAACAGCACGCCCTATGTGCTCATCCTCTCCAGCCACAAAGCCGTGCGCTGGGAAGTGCACGGGCGGCAGCCGCAACTGGTGGTGCACACCGGCAGCCGGCAAGGCAGCAGCGTGCACACCGATGGCAACGTGCCACAAATCGCCTGGAGCGGCCATGTGCCCGACAACCTTACCGACACCAGGCCGCCGACCTGTCATTGCATGCCCACTGGCGGTCTCTACTGCGGAAACCGCTCTTCCGACCTGCGCGATTTCACCGAAATCATCCAGCGCCGCACCGGCCTGCCCTTGCGCGGAGTGAGTACCCAGCACAACGCCTCCCTGCTCCCCATCCCCCAAACCATTATCAACCCAACCGCCTTGGCCGCCAGCGACCAGCGGCAGCAGGAGCTGGCCAAAGCCCGCCGCGCCTGCTTATCCAGCCCAAACAGCCGCCAATCCGAATCCAATCAGCCCATCCGCATGTATGCGCCCTAAAAAAGGCTACCTGAATTTTTCAGGTAGCCTTTCGCCATGCTATCACTAAGGCCGATAAGCTTTGCCGATTGCTTTTCAGGTAGCCTTCCTGCATTCCACCTAATCGATCCCGATATCCAAGCACACTATCTCGCCGCACCACTGCTGCGCGGCGGGGCTGGCGTGCGCCGGTTTGTAGGCGGCGAAGGCGTAGGTGAGATTGGCGTGGAAGGTGTCGGCGGTGTCGCCGTTGAGGCCGGTGGGGATGTCGAGCGCCACTTTATAAGCGGCGGTTTGGTTGAGCAGGCGGCAGCACTCGGCGGCCTGTGGCGGCAGGCTACCTGAAAAACCGGTGCCGAAAATGCCGTCTATAATCAAATCGTAACCCTGCCCCAGCGCGGCAGGCAAGGCTTGCGGCGGCAGGAAGCGGATGCCCGCCAAGCCATGAAGGCGGCGGCGGTTGGTTTCGGCCAATTCAGACAGCGCCTCGCCCAGCAACAGCACGATATCCGCCTGCCAGCCGCGCTGCTGCAACACGCGGGCGATCACCAGCGCGTCGCCGCCGTTGTTGCCCTTGCCGCACACCAAAAGCGCGCGGCCGGGCTCGGGCAGGCGGCGCAGCAAATCAGCCGCCGCGGCCTGGCCGGCGTTTTCCATCAGCTGCAAAAAACTGCTGCCGGCCGCCACGGCGGCCTGTTCGCGTTCGCGCATTTGGGCGGCGGTGTAGATTTTGGCATCGGCGGGCAGGGTCATAGCGCTTCTCCTGTGGTGGGTTTGGCGAAATTCTATGCCCTTCTCGGGCAAGAGGCTACCTGAAAATTTTAGCTGCGCAGAAATTCGCGAAGCTCGTTTTCAGGTAGCCTGTGTTTTATGTGCGGCTTAACGCGCGTGCTGTTTGGGCTGGCGGCGCAGGCGGCTGGGGTATGATGTGTGCGTTTCCACGCTGCCGTGTTCACGGCGTTGAGGATGGCTTGCCCTCTTGGGTCTTGCGGGAAGCGGCGGGCGTATTCGCGCAGCAGGGGCAGGGCTTCGCTGCGTTTGTTTTGCGTCAAGAGGGCGGTGGCCAAATCGAGGCCGCGTTCTTTATGCCCGGCCTGATAGGCGGCGCGCAGCAGGGGGATGGCGCGTTCCGTGCGGGCGCTGGAGGCGAAGAAGGCGCCGAATTCGCCTTGGATGGCGGGTTTGGCGGCGGCGGGGGCGAGGGTGAGCAGCCGGTTGTAGTCGGCTTCGGCGCGGTAGGCATAGCCGGGCTGGTCGAGGTTGTGCCCCATCCAATTGAGGCGGGCGCGCATTTGCAGGAGGGAGAGGTAGTCGCTGTGGGGCACGGTGCCTGGGCGCGGGGTATTGTTTTCGATGAGGCTGTCGAGCAGCACGCCGATGGGGCGCAAATCGGCGATGGCGCGGCGGCGGTCGGCGTCGTTGTCGAAGTGTATGGGGTAGCTTCCCGCGTGGACGGCGAGGTTGTCAAACGCGTGCCGCAAGGCGGGCAGGTTTACGGTGATGGGCGGGTGTTCGGGGCTGCCGCTCACCAAGCTTTCCGGGTTCAGCGGCGGATAGGGCACTGCCAGGGCGGCAGCGGAATATACGGCAAGCAATACGGCTGTTAGATAGTTTTTCATGATGTTTCCATTCTCTGTTTGGGTTAAACAATCTGCCAAAGGCTACCTGAAAATCCTGCATCCCGTTTTAACTGCGTTGAAGCTCACGCTTTCAGGTAGCCTTTATTTTGCCCGCCGCAGCAGGCGCAAGGCGTTGGCCGACACCAGGAGCGAGCTCAGGCTCATCCCCAGCGCCGCCAGCCAAGGGGTAACGAAACCGGCCGCCGCCAGCGGCACCATAATCAGGTTGTAGCCCGCCGCCCACCACAGGTTTTCGCGCACAATCCACGCGGTGCGCCGGGCTTGGGCGGTGAGGTAGGGCAACGTGCGCATATTGCCGTTGAGCAGCAGCACGTCCGCCCCTTCGCGCGCCACGTCCGCGCCTTCGGCCACCGCCACCGACACATCCGCCTGCGCCAGCACCGGCGCGTCGTTGATGCCGTCGCCCACCATCAGCACTTTGTGCCCTTTCGCCTGCAAATCCTGCACATAGGCCAGCTTGTCTTCCGGCGTGGCTTCAGCGCGCACCGCATCCAGCGGCAAACCGGCCGCCACGGCATTGGCCGCCGCCTGCCTGTCGCCGCTGAGCAGGTGCAGGCTCAAGCCCTGCCGTTTCCATTCCGCCAACATGGCGGGCACTTCCGGCTTGGCTTGGTCTTGCAGCAGAAACACGGCGGCAAAGCCTTCATGACTGCCCAAATACACCGCGCCACCCGCGTGCTCCGCCTGCAAGTTTTCAGGTAGCCTGCCCGAAAGCTCGGCCACATAATCCAAACGGCCGATGCGCCATTGCGCCAACTGCCCATCCCGCCGCACTTGCGCGCCGATGCCGTGCCCGGCGCGGTTCACATAGTTTTCCGCTTCCAGCCTGATGGGACTGGGCGGGAGCGCGGTAATGGCGCGGGCGGCGGGGTGTTCGCTCTGCCGCTCCAAAAGCTGCGCCAGCGCCACGGCCAAATCCCGGCTCACGCCCTCGGCAGTGCGGATGGCGCACACGGAAAGGCAGCCGGTGGTGAGCGTACCGGTTTTGTCCAGCACCACGGTGTCCACCCGCGCCAGGGTTTCCAGGCTGTGCCCGCGGCTGATGAGCACGCCCTCGCCCGCCAGATGGCCGGTGGAGGCCGCCAAAGCCGCCGGCGTGGCCAGCGACAAGGCGCACGGGCAGGTGGCCACCAAGAGCGACACGGTAATCCACAGCGCGGTTTGCGCATCGGCATACCAGGCCCAGCCGGCAAACACCAATGCGCTCAGCAGCAGCAGCGCGCCCACAAACCAAGCCGCATAGCGGTCGGCCAGCTCCACCATGCGCGGCTTTTCCGCCAGCGCCCTATCCAGCAGGCGCACAATGTGCGACAGCCGCGTTTGGCTGCCCGCCTGCTCCACGCGGATAACAAGCGGGCTGCCGCCGTTGAGCGTGCCCGCGGTAACCGCATCGCCCGCCGCTTTGGGCACGGGCAAACTCTCGCCGCTGAGCATGGCCTCGTTCAGCTCGCTCTCGCCTTCCAGCACCACGCCGTCGGCCGGCACCACCTCGCCCGGCTTCACCAGCAGCACTTCGCCCGCCGCCAGCTTGGCCACCACCGCCTCTTCCGCGCGCGCCGTGTCCGGATAATCCGGCAGCCGGTGGCAAAACGCCGGCACCAGCTTCACCAGCCGCTCCGAAGCATCGCCCGCCTTGCGCCGCGCCAACTGCTCCAAATAGCGCCCGCCCAACAGTAGGAACACAAACATCGACACCGAATCGAAATAAATCCCGTCTTCCCGCCCCTGCAACAGCGCCAGCAGGCTGGCCGCAAACGCCGCCGCAATCGAAACCGCCACCGGCGTATCCATGCCCGCGCGGCGGTTTTTCCAATCGCGCCACGCCCCTTTGAAAAACGGCACCGCCGAATAAAACAACACCGGCAGCGTGAGCAGCATGCTCGCCCAATGCAGCATCCACAAAAAGCGCGGCTCGATTTCGCCCGCATAAAGATAAGTGGGCACCACATACATCATCACCTGCATCATCGCCAGCCCCGCCACCCACAAGCGCGTGAGCGCCTGCTTGCGCTCCGCCGCCGCCTGCGTTTCCATGCGTTCCGCATCATAAGGCGAGGCCTCGTAGCCGCTCTGGCGCACGCGCAGCAGAATATCCGACAGCGCCGCTTGCGAATTATCCCAAGCCACCCGCGCGCGCAGCGTGCTGTAGTTGATTTCCGCGCGCAGCACGCCCGGGAGCCGCAAAAGCTGCTGCTCAATCAGCCACACGCAGGCCGCGCAGGTTACCCCGCCCAGCATCAGCACCGCCTCGCGCTCGTTCCCCTCCTTCACTTCCACAAACTCCGCCTGCACATCCGGCAGGTCGTACAGCTTGAGCTGCTCCAGCACTTCCGGCGGCGGCAGCACCGCCCGTTCCGCCTCGGCCGTGCGGCGGTGGTAGTAGCTGCCCAGCCCGGCGGCAATGATGCTCTGCGCCACCGCCTGGCAGCCCGCGCAGCAGGCCGGATGGACGGCGCCTTCAAACTCAATCGGCATATCCAGCCCATCAGGCACGGGCAGGCCGCAGTGGAAACAGGTGTTGACTTGGGGTTCGGTGTGGCTCATGGTGTGTGTTCGCTTATAGAATGGCGCGGATTATAGGCTACCTGAAAGCGAAGCTCCAAGGCAGTTCAAACACAGCGCGGCCTTTTTTCAGGTAGCCCCAAGCCCCGGAGCAGAGGCTACCTGAAAGCGTGAGCTTCAACGCAGTTAAAACGGGCGAAGCGAGTTTCTGCAAAGCTAAAACCGAAAACCCTGTACCATATAGCCTGCCGCCGAAATTTTTTCAGGTAGCCTTTGAGAGAGACAGAGACACGCCAAAAGGCTACCTGAAAAATGACACTTAGCGAAATCAAAACGAACACCACGCATAACAAAAGGTTTGCAATCAGAAAGCGCCTTTCCAAACATACTGAAATCTTTTCAGGTAGCCTCACAAGTCACCCAATTTAAAACACAGCCAAATTACTTAAAGGACACCATACCCCATGTTCACCTCACGCGATCTCGGCCGATTCCTCTACTCCCTATTCAATGTATTGGAAATTCTCGGCATCGTGTTTGCCATCGTGATGGCGATTGCCGCCTCTTGGCTGTTTTACTACCTCAAACCGCAATGGGCAAAGAAGCAGATTTGGCTGATGCCCATTCCCGGGCTGCTTGTTGCGGTGGTGTTTTTCGTTATCCCGTATTTTCAGCAGAAAGAGCAGGATGAGCAGCGGCAGCGGGCATTGCAACAGGCCCGAGCCGAACGGGCGGCATGGCGCAAGCAATACTACGAGCCCGCCAAAGCCCGCTTCGACCAACTGTGCCGAAACGCCGGCGAGAAGATCTACCGCACCGCAGAGAATGTGGACGGCATCCTGCTGCTGAAAGTGCGCGGGGATGACGAGAAATATCAAGACAGCTTCTACAATCCGCTGAAAGACCAGATGTGGGAGGATGCGGCGGTGGAGAGTGAGTCAAAACGAGAGAAATATATTGAGAAATTTCTTCTTTATTCTAATCTTAGCTTTCCAAGGTATATCTATGCTGATGTTTTACAAAATTCAGGTAGCCCCTCTGCCCGCTGGAGGCTACCGAAAAACTTGAGCAAACCAATCCCCCAGTTTCCGCAAAACCAAAAACCTCCCCCTTTTGCGCTATACTCCCCGCCATGCTCACCGACAGCCACTGCCACCTCGCCGACCCCGCCCTCGCCCGCAGGCTGCCTGAAATCCTCAGCACCGCCCGCACCCAAGGCGTAACCCGCTTTATCGTGCCCGCCGCACAGGCAGGCGATTTCGAGGCCGTCTGCCGCCTGCACCAACCGCCCGAATGCTACGGCGCAGTCGGCCTGCACCCCTGGTTTGCCGGGCAATTCTCCCCCGAGCTGCTCGCGCAAACCGCCGCCCTGCTGCAAGCCCGCCCCAAGCTGCTGGTGGGCGAAATCGGGCTGGATTACCACGGCGAACGCAAGCAAACCCGCCCCGCGCAGCAAACCGCCCTGCTCGCCCAGCTCGACCTCGCCCGGCAATACCGCCGCCCTGTCATCCTGCACCACGTGCGCGCCGCCGCCGATACCGTGGCCGCACTCAAGCAAACCGCCTTCCGCTGCGGCGGCATCGCCCACGGTTTTTCAGGTAGCCTCGAAGAAGCCCGCGCCCTCATCGGCTACGGCCTGCTCATCGGCATCGGCACACTGGCGCTCAACCCGAACGCCCGCAAAGTGCGCACCGCCGCCGCAGAGCTGCCGCTGGAACACCTGGCGCTGGAAACCGACAGCCCCTTTATGCTCCCCGCCGGCGAAGCGGAAAACACCCCTGCCAACGTGCGGCGCGTGGCCGAAACCGTGGCCGCATTGCGCGGCATCGCCTGGCAGAAAGTGGCCGCCGCCACCGAGCGCAATATCGGCCGTTTGTTGGCATTCTGAATCGGCAGCAACCCGCGAATAGATTTCTGCGCCGTTTGCCGCATGATGTGCAGCCATGCCTGCCCAATCTGTTGTTTCCCCAATTGTTTCATTATTATACGAAGCGCGGCACCTGCTTCCCAAGCCGCCGCCGTTGCTTTGCCACTCCATTTTCCCGCAGCCGCCAGCCAAGCCGATTCATTCACTTGCACCGTCCTACCGAAAACAGGGCAAATGGGGTAGAATGCCGCGCACGCAGGCGGCTTTTCATAATGATTATCCGTTTCTGCGCGGGCTCGAAAACCTGCCCGAATGTGATCCAGCCTTCCCCGTCTGTTTTAACCCAACATCAAGGAGTGCCCCATGAGCAACCTGAATACCCTGTTCCAACAAATCAAACAGCGTGATCCCGAACAAGCCACTTTCCATCAAGCCGTAGAAGAAGTTTTCGGCAGCCTTGCCCCGTTCCTCTCCAAAAATCCCCAATACACCAAACACAACCTGCTCGGCCGCCTGGTTGAGCCCGAGCGCGTAATCCTGTTCCGCATTTCCTGGGTAGACGACCAAGGCCAGGTGCAGGTAAACCGCGGCTACCGCGTGCAGATGAACTCCGCCATCGGCCCCTACAAAGGCGGCTTGCGCTTCCACCCCACCGTAAACCTGGGCGTGCTCAAATTCCTGGCCTTCGAGCAAGTATTTAAAAACGGCCTCACCACCCTGCCCATGGGCGGCGGCAAAGGCGGCTCCGACTTCGACCCCAAAGGCAAGAGCGACGGCGAAGTGATGCGTTTCTGCCAAGCCTTTATGACCGAGCTCGCCCGCCACATCGGCGCCGATTTAGACGTGCCCGCCGGCGACATCGGCGTGGGCGCGCGCGAAATCGGCTACCTCTACGGCCAATACAAACGCGTGCGCAACGAATTCGCCTCCGTGCTCACCGGCAAAGGCCTCAGCTACGGCGGCAGCCTGATCCGTCCCGAAGCCACCGGCTACGGCACCGTGTATTTTACCGAAAACATGCTGAAAACCCGCAACGACAGCATCAAAGGCAAACGCGTGGTCATCTCCGGCTCCGGCAACGTGGCCCAATACGCCGCCCAAAAAGCCCTGCAACTGGGCGCCAAAGTGCAAACCGTGTCCGATTCCGGCGGCTTCGTGAAATTTGCCGACAGCGGCATGACCGAAGCCCAATGGCAGGCTTTGAGCGAGCTGAAAAACGTACGCCGCGAACGCCTCTCCGTGTATGCCAAAGAGCAAGGCTTGGAATACCACGAAGGCAAACGCCCGTGGCACGTGCCCTGCGATGTGGCTCTGCCCTGCGCCACCCAAAACGAGCTCAACGGCGAAGAAGCCCAAGCCCTGCTGAAAAACGGCTGCATCTGCGTGGCCGAAGGCGCCAACATGCCCTCCACCCTGGATGCGGTTAAAGCCTTCACCGACGCGAAAATCCTCTACGCCCCAGGTAAAGCCAGCAACGCCGGCGGCGTGGCCACTTCCGGCCTCGAAATGAGCCAGAACGCCATCCGCCTCTCCTGGAGCAGCGAAGAAGTGGACAGCCGCCTGTTCGACATCATGGGCAACATCCACGAAAACTGCGTGGCCAACGGCACGGAAAACGGCTACACCAACTACGTGAACGGCGCCAACATCGCCGGCTTCAAGAAAGTGGCCGACGCCATGCTGGCACAAGGCGTGGTGTAAGCCCGTCTGCGGCAGGACTTCCCGCCGCCAAACGCAACGCTGCTCCCGCTCGGAGGCAGCGTTGTTTTATCGCCAGCCAGAGGCTACCTGAAAAAGGCTACATGAAAACTGCGCTGCCATTTTCAGGTAGCCTTTTTCAGGTAGCCTCCCCGCACCGTTGCATCCTCCACTCAAGCAATCACTCCAGCAGTTTCAATAGAAATTATTTTTGTTTGGCATAAGTGATTGGTTTAGAAATCCATACGCCAGCCCATACACCGCCCCGCCACAAAGCCTTACATTCCGCAATCTTTTTTTTGCCGCCAAAATACATTATATTGTGTGAGTTTAACTCACCGAACACATTATCTTGTGTTGTCACTCGAAATCAGGATGGGAAAATGAACGATACCGTTAATCTCAAAGTCACCAAGCGCGACGGCCGCTTGGAACCGATCAATCTGGATAAAATCCACCGCGTGGTTACCTGGGCCGCCCAAGGGCTGAAAAACGTTTCCGTATCGCAGGTTGAGCTCAAATCGCACATCCAGTTTTACAACGGCATCCGCACCGACGACATCCACGAAACCATCATCAAGGCGGCTGCCGACCTGATTTCGCAGGATACGCCCGACTATCAATATCTCGCCGCGCGTCTGGCGATTTTCCATCTGCGCAAAATCGCTTACGGCGAGTTCGAACCGCCGCATCTCTTCGACCACGTTAAAAAACTCACCGAAGCGGGCAAATACGACCGCCACATCATCGAAGATTATAGCCGTGAAGAGTTTGACGAACTGAACGCCTATATCGACCACAGCCGCGACATGACCTTCTCGTATGCCGCCGTGAAGCAGCTCGAAGGCAAATATCTGGTACAGAACCGCGTTACCCGCCAGATTTATGAAACGCCGCAGTTCTTATACATTTTGGTGGCGATGTGCCTCTTCAGCAAATACCCGAAAGAGACGCGCTTGGATTACGTCAAACGTTTTTACGACGCCGTTTCTACGTTTAAAGTATCGCTGCCGACCCCGATTATGAGCGGCGTGCGCACGCCTACGCGCCAGTTCTCAAGCTGCGTATTGATTGAATGCGACGACAGTCTGGATTCCATCAACGCCACCACCAGCGCAATCGTGAAATACGTTTCCCAGCGCGCGGGCATCGGCATCAATGCTGGACGTATCCGCGGTTTGGGCAGTGAAATCCGCGGCGGCGAAGCGCAACACACCGGCTGCATCCCGTTTTTCAAAATGTTCCAAGCGGCGGTTAAATCCTGCTCGCAAGGCGGCGTGCGCGGCGGCGCGGCAACCTTGTTCTACCCCTTGTGGCACATTGAAGCCGAAAGCCTGTTGGTATTGAAAAACAACCGTGGCGTGGAAGACAACCGCATCCGCCAGCTGGATTACGGCGTGCAAATCAACCGCCTGCTGTACACCCGCCTGATTAAAGGCGGCAACATCACACTGTTTTCGCCCAACGAAGTCCCCGGCCTATACGACGCATTCTTTGCCGATCAAGACGAATTCGAGCGTCTCTACACGAAATACGAGCAAGACCCGAACATCCGCAAGCGCACCTTGTCGGCTACCGATTTGTTCTCCACGCTGATGCAGGAGCGTGCCGGAACGGGACGCATCTACATCCAAAACATTGACCACTGCAACACGCACAGCCCGTTTGACCCGCGCGTCGCGCCCGTGCACCAGTCTAACCTGTGCATGGAAATCGCCCTGCCGACCAAACCGCTGGACAACATCAACGACCCGAACGGCGAAATCGCCCTGTGTACCCTATCTGCCTTCAACTTGGGCGCATTAAACAGCTTGGACGAGCTGGAAGGGCTTGCCGATTTGACCGTGCGCGCACTCGACGCCTTGCTGGATTATCAAGATTATCCGGTCGAAGCCGCACGCACCGCAACCATGAACCGCCGCACGCTCGGCATCGGCGTCATCAACTACGCCTACTATCTGGCGAAAAACGGTGTCCGTTACAGCGACGATTCCGCGCTCGGCCTGACCCACCGCACCTTTGAAGCCATGCAGTATTACCTGCTCAAAGCATCGGTGAACCTTGCCAAAGAATACGGCGCATGCCCGCTGTTCAACCAAACCGTTTATTCGCAAGGCAAACTGCCCATCGACACTTACAAAAAAGACTTGGATGCCGTGTGCAGCGAACCGCTGTTGTGCGACTGGGAAAGCCTGCGTGCCGACATCGTCAAATACGGCCTGCGCAATTCCACCCTGACCGCACTCATGCCGTCTGAAACCAGCTCGCAAATCGCCAACGCCACCAACGGCATCGAACCGCCGCGCGGACTGGTAACGGTCAAAGCATCAAAAGACGGCATTCTGAAACAAGTCGTGCCGGAATTTGAAACCCTGAAAGACGCCTACGAAACCCTGTGGCAGCTTCCTGGCAACGAAGGCTACCTGAAACTTGTCGGCGTGATGCAGAAATTCGTCGATCAGGCGATTTCCGCCAACACCGCCTACGACCCGGGCAAATTCGAAGGCAATAAAGTTTCCATGAAACAAATGCTCAAAGACCTGCTGACCGCCTACAAATACGGCGTCAAAACCCTGTACTACCATAACACCCGCGACGGCGCGGACGATACGCAGACCGATATTCAGGATGACGGCTGCGCAGGCGGGGCTTGTAAGATTTAGCCGCCAATGAAAAGGCTACCTGAAAAAGGAAACAGTTTTTCAGGTAGCCTGTTGCCCTATATCCTTCACCATCACATTGCAAAAGAGAGCCGCCATGTCCTGCGAACACCTAGTCATGTCCTACAGCACCTTTTCCAAAACCCAAAACGACGCGCTCAAAGAGCCGATGTTTTTCGGCCAGCCGGTAAACGTTGCCCGCTACGACCAGCAGAAATACGAAGTCTTCGAAAAGCTGATTGAAAAACAACTGTCATTTTTCTGGCGCCCCGAAGAAATCGACGTGTCGCGCGACCGCATCGACTATGCCAATCTGCCCGAACACGAAAAGCATATTTTCATCAGCAACTTAAAATACCAAACCTTGCTCGATTCCATCCAAGGCCGCAGCCCCAACGTTGCCCTGCTGCCCTTGGTGTCGATTCCCGAGCTGGAAACTTGGATTGAAACTTGGAGCTTCAGCGAAACCATCCACTCGCGCAGCTACACCCACATCATCCGCAATATCGTGAACGACCCATCGGTCGTGTTCGACGACATCGTGCAAAACGAATACATCATCGCCCGCGCCGAAGACATCGCCTGCTACTACGACGACTTAATCGAATACACCCAGTATTACAACCTCTTAGGCGAAGGCGAACACCGCGTAAACGGCAAAACCATCGTGGTAAACCTGCGCGAGCTCAAGAAAAAGCTCTACCTCTGCCTGATGTGCGTAAACGTGCTCGAAGCCATCCGCTTCTATGTTTCCTTCGCCTGCTCCTTCGCCTTTGCCGAGCGCGAACTGATGGAAGGCAACGCCAAAATCATCAAGCTCATCGCCCGCGACGAAGCCCTGCACCTCACCAGCACCCAGCACATGCTCAACCTGATGCGCGCCGGCGCCGACGACCCCGAAATGGCCGAAATCGCCGAAGAGCTGGAACAAGCCTGCTTCGATCTGTTTAAAAAAGCCGCTGACCAAGAAAAAGAATGGGCCGAATACCTGTTTAAAGACGGCTCCATGATCGGCCTAAACAAAGACATCCTGTGCCAATACGTTGAATACATTACTAACCTGCGCATGCAGGCCGTCGGCTTGCAGCCCGCCTTCCCCGCCTCCGCGCAAAACCCGATCCCCTGGATCAACGCCTGGCTCTCCTCCGACAACGTGCAGGTTGCCCCGCAGGAAGTGGAAATCTCCTCCTACCTCATCGGCCAAATCGACGCCGAAGTCAATGCCGAAGACTTAGGCGATTTCGAGCTGTAATCCCGCCGGACATTGAAGCTACCTGAAAAATTAGGCCGAACTTTTCAGGTAGTCTCAAATGCCGGCTGCAAACCCATCCCTCTCCTGCCGGAGAAGGCGGCAAGCCATAGGCCAACTTCAGTTTCAAAGCCACCCATTTTTCAGGTAGCCTCCAAGGCTACCTGAAGCCTATTCCCAAATATAGAGGAATAATCAAACCTTTTTCCCTTCCCACCACCCGCCCCAAAACTTTTCAGCTAGCCCCAACCCAGTTAAAGCAAGCACGGCCAGCGCCTACCAAGCCGCACCCAAACCGCATCCCGCCCCACCCGCATGCTAAAATCCCGCCCTTTCCCTCCTCCCCGCCACGCCATGCCCACCGCCAGCCAAATCGAAGACCTGCTGCCGCAAACCCAATGCCAACAATGCGGCTACGAAGGCTGCGCCCCCTACGCCCAAGCCCTCGCCCGAGGCCAAGCCCCCATCAACCTCTGCCCGCCCGGCGGCGACACCGTGATACACGAGCTCGCCGCCCTCATGCACACCCCGCCCCTGCCCCTCGCCCAGCCCAAAAAAGCCGCCGCAAAAGCCCTCGCCCATATCGACGAAGCCGCCTGCATCGGCTGCACCGCCTGCATCAAAGCCTGCCCTGTTGACGCCATCCTCGGCGCTTCCAAGCTCATGCACACCGTGCTCGAAAACGAATGCACCGGCTGCGGCCTCTGCCTGCCGCCCTGCCCCGTCGATTGCATCGACATGCGCCCCGTGGCCGACCCCTTCTTGCCTCGCGCCGGCGCCGCCCTCCCCGCCGAAAACAGCCGCCGCGCCGCCGCCCGCCACGCCAAACAACGCCATCAGCAGCGCATCCAACGCCAACAGCGCCTCGCCGCCGAACGCCAAGTCCACCTCGCCGCACGCGCCGCCCAAGCCGCCGCAAACAGCGCTGCCACACAGGCCACCGCACCAAGCCCGGCCCCGGTCAAACCCGCCTTCAACCCCGCCGACCTCATCGCCCGCGCCATGGCCAGCGCCCAAGCCCAACAAAGCCAACGCGCCGTGCCCGCCAACCGCGCAGACTTCCGCCGCCAAGAAATCGCCGCCGCCCAGCAGCAAGCCGCCCACCGCCGTGCCCTGAAAAACCTCCGCTACGGCAACGAAGCCGAAAAAGCCGCCGCCCACGACTACCTGCGCCAGCGCAAAGCCGAAGAAGAAGCCCAATCCCAAGGCTAAGCCACAAGCAAATCCGCCGCCACGCAATCAAGCATGCCGCCCAAGCTTCAGGCTACCTGAAAACCATCGGTTTCCATCCCGTTCAACACATCCCAACAAAACCAAAGCTCCGCCATTTAAGCCGGAGCTTTGTTGTGTTTGTTCAAGCCTGTTTGCGGTTTTCAGGCAGCCTGCCAACGATTTTGCCTTTGGCTCCGCCCGATAGGCGCTAACCCAGCCAGCCAAACGCGCGGCGCAGCTCTGCCGTGCCGTCGGCTTCGCAGCAGCGGCCGTGGGCGAGGATAATTTTTTCGGGCTGCCAGGCCAGCATTCGGGCGAGGCATTGGCGGGCGGCGGCGCGGTCGGTGAAGGTGGCGCACCAGTCGGGCGGGGTTGTGCCCTTGGGCGCAGCGATGCCGGCGAGTTTCATCACTCCTGCCCAGAAGCGGCTGGGGAATCGGTCTGCTTCGAAGTTTTCGATGAGGTCGGCCAGAATGAGCGTGCGGCTGGCGCGGTGGAAGAAAACGGTTTCGGTCATGGCGCGGCTGCCTAGGAAGGGCAGCTGCGCGATGTCATTTGCCCATTGCGGCGGGGCGGCGCTGCCTAGGTCGGCATCGAAGGAGACGGCGATGTGCTGGGATTTTGCCCGTTCGAGCACGCCGAGGCTGGCCCAAGCGGCGGCTTGCGGGTAGTGCGTTTTCCAGGCGGCGATGTGGGCATAGTGGATGCGGTTGGGCGACACGAGGTGGCGCACTTCGCCCAGCGCGTTGATTTGCGCCAAAAGTTCAGGCGCAGGCTCGATGGGCGAGTGGCACCACAGGCCGCCGTCGGCCAGGCGCACCACGGTCATGCGTGTGCTGAAGGGGATGCGCACGCCGAGCGGGAAGGCCATGCGGACGATGCCGCCGTCGGCAATCCAGATGTTTTCGCCGAAGGGCTTGAGGGTGTGCAGCGGGTGGTAGAGGTGGATGGGGGCGCGCATGGTTTGTCCTTGCTGGCGGTAGGCGGTTTTCGTGTGCCGGAAGCCGGTGGTTTCAGCTAGCCTTGGGCGTATGCGCTGAGGCTACCTGAAAATTTTTGCCGAATGTAATCTGTAGTTTGGATTTAGCGGTCGGGTAGCGCCGGAAACGGCGGAGCGGATTTTTCAGGTGGCCTTCCGGCGCATTGAGGCTACCTGAAAACGGGTGCGGCGGGCTTCGGCGGAGCCTGCACACCCGCCCTATTCCGCCCACACCACGGTTTCGGCGGCATCGCGGCGCGGTTTGGGCCGGATGTCGCGGACGCGGTAGCCGAAGGTGGCGGCCACGGATACGCCGTATTCGGCGGGGTCGAGCAGCCCGGCTTGGACGAGGATGTGCTCCACGGCGGCGTAGTCCATGCCCTCCACGGCGCAGGAGTCAATGCCGAGCATGGCGGCGCCGGTGAGCATATTGGCCAGGGCGATGTAGCTTTGTTTGCTCGCCCAGTCGAACAGGGCGCGTTCGTTGTCGGCGATGGCGATGTCGTGGGTTTGGAAGCTGCGGTAGCGCTCGAGGGCGGCGGCGCGCTGCTCGGGCGTGAAGCCGCGCCGGCTCATCAGCTCGCTGAAAAAGGGGCTGTCGTAGCGGGCGTGTTTTTTCGCCAGCAGGATCACGAGGTGGCTGGCTTCGGCAATGGCGCCCTGCATGCCCCAGGCCACGGGCTTGATTTTTTCGCGCAGCCCTTGGTTTTGTATCACCAGAAACTTCCACGGCTCGGCGCCGACGGAGCTGGGCGAAAGGCGGCCGAAATCGAGGATGGCGGCAAAGTCTTCGGCGCTGATTTTGCGCGCGGGGTCGTAGTGGCGGGTGGATACGCGGCGACGGAAAATATCGAGGGCTTGTTCTCGGGAGAGGATCATGGTGCTTCCTTTCTGTGAAGTGGCTTGCTGATGGGTGTGAGCAGCGCAGAAACTCGCTCCGTGTATAGTGGACTAAATTTAAATCAGGACAAGGCGACGAAGCCGCAGACAGTACAAACAGTACGGCAAGGCGAGGCAACGCAGTCCTGGTTTAAAGTTAATCCACTACATTTTTCAGGTAGCCTCAATGTGCCGAAAGGCTACCTGAAAATACGGACAACGCGTTTACAGGCGGTAAAACGCTTTGGCTGCCGCCCACAGGATTTGGGGCTGCTCTTTCATGACTTCGTGCTGCGCAAAGGGCACATTCATCAGGTGCGCTTCGGGCAGTGCGGTGCGCAAGTCGGCCAAATCGTTGAGCGACAGCAGGAAATCGCCCTCGCCGCGCACGGCCAGCACGGGCGCTTGGATTCGGGCCACGGCTTCGTTCGGATAGCCCGTGGGCGAAGTGTCCAGCCACAGCCGTTTCAAGGCGGCGGCGAGCGCGGGCAGGTCGGGCTGCGGATTGAGCTTTTCGTAGGCAGCCACTTGCGCGGCCATGTTTTCGCGGAAAAATTCGGGCGTGAGGCCGGCAAACATCTCGCGCACAGGCTCGAGCTGGCGGCTGTGCCACGACGCGCCCACGGTGAGCACGGACTGCACCCGCGCATCGGCGGCGGCCAAGCGGTAGGCCGCCGTACCGCCGTCGCTGAAGCCAAACAGGTGGTAGGCGCGCAAACCGAGCGCGTCGGCCAAATAGCGGGCGTCGTCGGCAATCTGGGCGTAGGTGAGCGGGGCGCTGCCGAGAGTGGAACGGCCGTGGCCGCGCGTGTCGGTTTCGATGGTAAAAAAGTGCCGTTGCAATTCGGGCAGGAGGGCGGCGAAATCTTCGGCCGAGCCCAAGCCGCCGTGCAGCAGCAGGAGTGCGGGCGCACCGGGGCGGTCGCCGGTGCGGTAAAACAAGTCGGCGCCGAGATGGGGGATGGTGTTCATGGCGGGTTTCCTTTCGTGGGCGGGATGTTGGGGCTTGTCCGCCCTGCCCGGGCGGGGCGTGCGTGCGGATACGGCGGGGGCGCAGGCGGCCAGGATGGCGGCTGCGGCGCTTTGGAGGAAGGTGCGGCGGGAAAGCATGATGGCTGGCTCGGGTTAGCTTGGGCAGAAGCTCGTTTCTTTTTTTCAGGTAGCCTTCCGGTGCATTGAGGCTACCTGAAAAATATTTGGCTTGCTCGGGCAGATTACGGGATTTCGGGATAGGCGAGCAAGGGGCTGAAATCGGTTTTCCAAATATCCAGGCTGTGCAGCCGGCCGTTGCTGCGGGCGTAGAGGGTGGCCAGCACGGGGGTGCCGTCTTGGTCTGGAAACGGGTATTCGGCGATGGCGAGGGTGGGCAAATGGCTTGGCGTCTCTTCCGGGTAAACAAAGGAGAAGCTGCCCATGCCGCCGTCTTCAAGCGGGATAACGCGCTCGGGAAAGGTGATGGGGAGCGTGGCGTATTGGGGGCGGATGCGCCGGAGCAGGAGACGCAGCAGGCGGGTTTCGCCGGGGCTGAGGGGTCGGGGCTGGGGTGTCATGGTTGGCCGGTTGGGTGATGTGGTTTTAGCTTCGCAGAAACTTTGCTTCCTGCGGAAACATCGTTTTAGCTTCGCAGAAACTCTGCTTCCTGCGGAAACATCGTTTTCAGGTAGCCTGGTTTTCCTGATAGCGGTGTTCGGGAATGCCGATTTGTCGGGGCACGGGGTTGTGTGCCAGCGGGAAGAAGCCTTCTTCGATTTCGTAGAGCGGAGTGGGCCAGAAGGCGGCGGCGGCGGCGGCGGGGTCGGCTTGGGTGAGCCAGCTTTGCAGTGGGGCGGCGAGGGCTGCGCCTTGCGCGCCGCGATGGGCGAAATCGGCTTTGAGCTGAAATACGGCGGCCATCAGGCGGCAATAGCTTTGCACAAACAAGGCCAGGCTGCTGTTGGCCAACACCCATTGCCGCTCCCAGGTATTCTCGGCCTGCGGCGAATACAGCCACACGCTGCCATCGGCAAGCTGCACGAAATAGCTGCCGCCGTAGCCGTATTTGCCGAAGCAGCGTGCTTCGCCGCGCGGGGTGCGGATGGCAAGGGTATCGTCGGGAAAGCGGACGAAGTGGAAACGGGCGGGCGGGTAGTCGGCAAGGTAGGCGATGCCGTCTTGGAAGAGGGTGTCGAGGCTTTGCGGCGCACCGGCGGCATAAGCGGCGGGGCGGAGGACGGGGATGCGGTCGGCGGCGAGGGCGCGGGCTAGGTTCATGGCGGCTCTGAATGAATGAGGTTAATAGAAAAGCGCGAAACTTTGCATAGAAGGGCGGAAAACTTTGCATAGCTTACCCGTGGCGGAAAACTTTGCATAGCCTATTTTTAACCCCCGTTTAACGACCTGTTAAGCGGGGGTTTCGCATGCCTGTTTGAGCCCGCCGTCAGAACTTATAAATCAGGTGGTCATCGTAGCTCGAATTGCGGTTGATGGTGCTGCTCACGGTCAGGGTTTGGCTACCTGCAAAACGCTCCCAACCGGGCAGGCGCAGCTCGGCTACAAGGTCGAGATAGGCGGGCAGCTCGCTGCGCGTGCTCGAAAAGAATATGAAGGGCGGCCTTACCATTGCCATCAGGCGCAGGAACTCGACCATGCCGAAGTAGGCTGCCTTACGGTAGTTCCCCTGCTGGGTGCATACGTAGGGAGGGTCGAGCACCAATAACGTGCGCGGGTTGCTAATATGCGGCGGTAGCAGCTCGCGGTAGGATTGGCTGACTATCTCCACGCCTTGCAGGTAGTCTTGTGCCTCGGGGTAGTCGGTTGTTTGCACGCGGTTATACATAGCTTTGCGGCAAAACTCGTCAAGGCTGGCAGCAGTATTGCCGCTAAATAAAAGCCACGATACCAAGCAGTCAAGGTCGATATAGCCGCCGAAGCTGCGTACGGCGCCCACCACAGCGGCCTTGGCGGCTGGAGGTACAAGTTTGTTGCGCGGAACGGGTGCCAGCAGCCCGGCAAGCAGGCGGCGCAGACGGTTGATGTCGGGGATGTGTTGCAGGCGCTCGCTGTAGCCATCGTAGTCGTTATAAATAACGCGGGCGGCGGGTTTGACTTGTTTGGCAGTATGCGACAACAGGCCGCTGCCGCCGAAGGCGTCTAAGATTGTCCAATCCTCCCCGTCGCCGGGGATATGCTCATTTAATACCTGTTTAAACAGCTTTAAAAAGTTACGTTTCTACCCTGTAAAAGGCAGCGGTGCTTTGGCGTACATCAGAGTGTCTCCGTGGGCGCTCGGCGGCACTCCGTGGTAGGCACTCGATGGTGCTCATTGGTTGTTAATGGGCTTTGAACTCGTTGAGATGCTTGCAGCGCGGGCATTTGACCGCCAAGCGGTAAGTGCCTGCGGCGTTGCCCAGCTTTCTGTTGCACAACCGGCAACGCAGCTCGCGATAAATCATGGTGCAGAATCCTTGCAAAAACTGGTAGAATCCGCCCGCCTCTAGAGGTGGCGGCCTTGGGTCATGCAGGCTATCTCTGCGTGGCTGTGGTGTGCGGGTGTCCAACCACCCGTACACATCGCCGTCCTACTCCGCCCTTCCGGGCGGTTTTTTGTTGCGCGTTTCAGGCTGCCTGAAACGTATCGGCAGTCTATCTTTTCTCCCCCCTGCAAGGTGTACGGTGCGGGTTCAGCACCAAATAAATCTGTTTAAGGTTAATTAGGGGTAAAAACACCTAATTGGCTTTTCCCCATTATCTTCGGACGGCCTACAGCACAATATCGGTTACGCGGTGAGACGGTGCCTCACCCAAAATACGGCCGCTCTTGGCATCGTAAAACACCTTTTTGCCCACGGTGGCGCTGCCGGTGAGCACCACGTCGGCACCGCCCTGGGTGGTGGCGGCATAGCTGCCGCCGCCGCGCTCGCCGGTGATGGTGGCAATGCCGGTTTCCTGTCTGCCGAACAGGGCTTCAAAGGTATTTTTCAGGTTCATTTTTCAGGTAGCCTTATTTGTCCAAATAACGGTCGATGGTGAGGGTCTGCCACAGGGCAATCGCGCCGTTGCTGTCACGCGATACCTCCAAATCCACACCCTGCACCACACCACGCCAGCGGCCTGTGGGCTCGTTGAATTGCCAAATCTGCCCCAGTTTGGCGCGCGGCAGGCTGTACTCGTCGGAGAGCGGCAGTTTGACGGTCTCGGTCTTGTGTGTGCCGCTGTCGCTCAAGGCGGCCGTGCCGGCGGCTCGGCACACGGGCAGGTCGGTGTAGAGCGGGTGGATGAGTGAGGGGGCTTCGGCGCTGCGGTCGGCATTGTTGCGGTACACGTCGGCACCCACGCCGTTGGCGTGGTCTGGCCGTCGTCGGTGTAACCGGGCAGCTCCACCGTGCCTGGCTGTACGGATGACTCCAGATAGATGTCGCCGCTGTAGCTGCCGGCAATCTGCGCCATACGGCGGCGCGGGGCGGTCGGAATCCACACCCCCGCCCCGGTGGGGAATTGGTCGGCAAAGGCGGTCTCGATGATGGAGGTCGGCACCAGCTTTTCGTAAATCTGGTCTACCTGAATCATGCCGGATTGGGCGGTAATCGGTGCGGCCAGCGGGCGCACGCCGTAATAGCTGGCGGTATCGGCCACCTGCGTTTCCAGCAGTTGGGAGGGCGGGTTGGCGTAGGTGGGCGAGGGATAGGCCACGCCCGGAAAGTCGTGTACCAGCGCATCGGAAATCTCCATTTTGACCACGCGGCGTTGGAACTCTTTGCCCTCGGGGGTCTCAAAGGTGCGTACCTCGTGCTGCACGTCCATCACACGCATATATTGCTGGGCGGTGGCGGATTTGAGGCAGTAGCGTTGGCCGACCACGGGCAGGGTCTGCTCGGGGCGTTGGTAGGCCTGCACCATGCGGCTGCCGCGCAGCTGGTTGCCCATCAGGGTCATCGGGCTCTCAATCGTCGGCACGCTGTAAGCCTCGATACGCGGCATGATTTCCTGCCGCTCCTCGCCGTAATGCCCGGCTCGGGCGCACAGATAGGAGACGTTGTCGGCCTTCGGCGGCTGCGAAATGATGAAATGCGCGCCGTACAAGGGCTCGGCATCGTTGCGCAATACGCCGGGGTAAATCAGGCGCGCATCCACGCTGCCTAAAGTGCGGTCGACATACCGGTTACGTGGTGGATAGCGAGCCTTGCGGCGATACCGGTTATCTCGTGGTCGATGGTTTTACCCGTCTGACCAGCGCCGTTGTCGGAGTAGTAGATCAGCGGCAAACCAAAGTGCTTCATGCCGATGCGCAAGGCGTCGCAAACCGCGATACAGGATTCGGCAAAACTCACCGAAAAGCCCATAACCATGCGTGTGCAGCCATCCAAGACCACCGTTACCTCCGGCTTAAACGGGCTGCCGTGCACCGGGTGCTGTACTTTGGCCTTAAATGAGTGGCCGTCGCCGATCCACACATCGTTCGGTTCCAATACATCCCAATCGCGCTTCTCGTGCGGCAGGATTTTGGTGTAGGCCGGGCCCGTTTTACGACCGCGCTGGCGCATGATTTCAGGCAATTTGTTCCACACGCGCTTCACGGCGTCATAACTTGGCAGGGTATAGGCCGGGGCGGGCTGGTTGCCGTATCAGCCGGGCATGGTGCATGGGCAGATGATATACCGCCAAAATCTACCTTGGCTTTCCGGCGCGACTGGTTGGAAGCATTTGTTACAACAGATTTTAATAACTTATCTGTAGTTATGGTTAAGGGCGACAGCATGGCCGGTGTCCTCAACGACAAAGATGCCATCCTCGTCGACCACAGCCGCACTGAGGCTAGTGACGGCCTGTATGCCCTCCGGATCGGTAACGAAATCTTTGTAAAACGGGTACAACGCTTGCCTCATGCTCTGCTGGTTACCAGCGAGAACCCACAATACAAGCCCTTTGAGGTGCCCCTGCAAAACGGTGATAGTAGCGATAGCAGCGTGAGCATCATCGGCAAGGTGGTATGGCTAGGTCGTGCCCTTTAACCGGCGTTTAACACCCGGTTAAATCCAGCCCATTTTTTCCGCTTTTTTACCCACTCCCATCCATTCCCTGACCATTCTGCACCAAAATTCTGCCCATTTTTGACCAGTTTTTGGAAAAATAAAGCGCCACGGTTTCCGGACAAGGAAATGGCCGTAATCCCCGTCATTAAAGGATTGCGGCCATTTTTTTTGTTTCCTACCTTCCGATGCAAAATATATCACTCCCCCAGTGGTTGAAACGGATAAAGGCTACCTGAAAACAGCTTAGAGCGCGGGCAGCCAGCGGCTGACGGCATAAATCAGCAGGCCGACGAGGCCGCCGACCAGGGTGCCGTTGATGCGGATAAACTGCAAATCGCGGCCGATGGAGAGCTCGAGCTTGTCGCTCATCTGGCGGCTGTCCCAGCTTTTCACTTTGTCGGCCACAAATTCAGCGGCGCGGCGGCGATAGCGGCGCACCAGGCTGCGGGCGAGCAGGGCGAGGCGGGCATTGAGGTGGCGCTGCTGGCGCACTGTGGCGGCATGGCGTTGCAGCAGGCCGGTAAGCAGGCTGTCGAGGCGGCGGAGGGTGGCGGAATCGGGGCTTTGCACGTCGTCGGCTAGGCGTTGGGCAAGGCTTTGCCACAAGTCGGCAAGGCTGCTTTGCAGCTCGGGGGAATTGGCAAGCTGGCGTTTGGCGAGGGCGAGTTTGCGGTGCCAGGCTTCGGATTGGGCAAGCTCGAGTGCGAAGCGGCGGTATTGGCGGCGGAAGGCGGCGCGCATTTCGTGCTGCGGGTCGGCCAGGGCGGCGGCGGTGTAGTTGTCAGCCCAATCGAGGGCTTTTTGCGCCACCCAGCCGTCGATCTGCCCCACCAGCCGGCCGCGCAGCTGGGCTTTGAGTTTGTCCCAAGTATCGGGGCGGGCGCTTTCGATTTGCTCTGCCCAGGCGCGCAGGTTTTCTTCGAGCAGCACGCGGGTGCGGGGCTGGCGCAGCCAGTGGCGGATTTGGCCGAGCAAGGCAGTGTGCAGGTTTTCAGGTAGCCCTTGGCTTTCCAGCAAGAGGAGGGTTTGCGAGAGGACGCCGCCGATTTGCCTGCCGCTGCCGTGTTGGGCGAGAAAGGCGGCGCCGAGGCGGGCGGCTTCTTGGGGCGGGATGCTTTGCAGGGCGGCGGGGAGTTTTTGCGCGAGGGGCAGCAGCCATTCGCGGCGGTTTTCGGCGCGGGCGAGCCAGCGCAGGAGTTTGCCGACGGGGCGCAGGCGGTAGATGCGGATGGCGATGGGGCGCTCGGGCAGGAAGTTGGTTTCGATGAAGCGGCCAAGCTCGTCGGCAATGCGGCTTTGGTTGCGTGGGAGGATGGCGGTGTGGGGGATTTTAAGGCCGAGCGGATGGCGGAATAAGGCGGTTACGGCAAACCAGTCGGCCAGCGCGCCCACCATGGCGGCTTCGGCGAAGGCTTTCAGGTAGCCTATGGCGGGGTGGCGCTGGAGAAACAGAGATGAGGCGGCAAACAGCAACACGGCGGCCACCAGCAAGCCGCCCGCCCAGCGCCGGCTGTGTTGCAAACGGGCGCGGGCGGCGGCTTCGCGGGCTTGGTCGGCCAGAATATTCATGGCTTAGAGAGCCCGCTCGGCATAGGTGGGCACTTTGCTGGCGGCGGCCATGCGCCCGATATAGTTTTGCAGCTTGGCGGGGAAAACGAGGCCTTTCACCAGCGTGAGGTTGCGCAACACGGGATAGAGGATGATGTCTTCCATGCCGGGCTCGGCGCCGTTGAAATAGGGCTCGGGCAAGAGCGCGGCGAGCTCGGCCAGGTCGGCATGGATGCGCTCAAGGTAGGCCGGGGTGTCGGCCAGGTTTTGCTCGAAGCTGCCGATGTTTTGTTCTTTTTTGTGCACGAAGTAATCGATGGCGGCCTGGGTGGCGAATTCGGGCAGCGGCGGATCGAGGCGCACTTCGCGCGGCATCACCAGGCGGTTGTAGTATTTGCCCACCTTGTCAAACCAGGCCTGCGCTTCGGGGCGGACGGTTTCGCTCAGGCGCGCCTGGCCGGCGTATTCGTCGATAAAACGCACGATGTCGAGGCTCTCGCCCATGTGGCTACCGTCCGGTTTTTGCAGGATGGGCACTTGCTTGGCGCCAATCAGGCCGATGGGCGTGGCTTCGTCGTCGTTGAGCAATGCGATTTCCTCCACCGGCACGCCGCGCAGGCCGAAAATCATGCGGGCGCGCACGCAGAAGGGGCAGTGGTCGTAAACATAGAGTTTCATAGCGGTTTCCTTGGTGGTTGGGCTGGCGGGAAGATTGTAGCACAGCGCGGGAGGCTACCTGAAAGCGGCATTCCGGCTGCACACAAAACATAGTTTCCGCCACGCCAAAATGCTAAAATCAGCCCCTCTTGATTTTTATTTTTACCCTATTCACAAAGGAAACATCATGGCCGGCCACAGCAAATGGGCAAACATCCAACACAAAAAAGCCCGCGTCGATGCCAAACGCGGCAAAATCTTCACCAAACTCATCAAAGAAATCACCGTAGCCGCCCGCCTCGGCGGCGGCGACCCCGCCTCCAACCCCCGCCTGCGCCTGGCCATGGACAAAGCCTGGGACGCCAACATGCCCAAAGACAACGTGCAGCGCGCCATCGACAAAGGCACAGGCAACCTCGAAGGCGTGGAATACATCGAGCTGCGCTACGAAGGCTACGGCATCGGTGGCGCCGCCCTGATGGTAGACTGCCTCACCGACAACAAAACCCGCACCGTGGCCGACGTGCGCCACGCCTTCAGCAAACACGGCGGCAACCTCGGCACCGACGGCTGCGTCGCCTTCAATTTCAAACACCAAGGCTACCTCCTCTTCGGCCCCGACACCGAAGAAGATGCCCTGATGGAAGCCGCCCTCGAAGCCGGCGCCGAAGACATCGTTTCCCACGACGACGGCTCGTTTGAAGTCATCACCCCGCCCAACGACTGGGCAGCCATCAAAGCCGCGCTCGAAGCGGCCGGCTTCAAAGCCGAAGACGGCGACGTAACCATGCGCGCCCAAAACGAAGCCGTGCTCACCGGCGAAGACGCCGCCAAAATGCAGCGCCTTATCGACGCCCTCGAAGAGCTCGACGACGTGCAGGATGTGTACACCTCCGCCGTGCTCGAGCTGGAATAGGCAAACAAAGGCTACCTGAAAATTCAGCTTGGCAAATACTCCGCCTTGCCCCGTTTCAGCCGCGTTGCAGCCAATGTTTTCAGGTAGCCTTTGCAGGATTAGCCGCAGCCCGGGCACGGACGCTTATCCCCGCTTACCCACATTTTCAGGTAGCCTTCCAAGCATGAGCAGGATTTGTGCGGAACGCACGCCTTGTTTGAAATTCCACATCCGCGTGCGAGGCTGCGCCGCATACCCTTGTATATTGAAACCAATGTACCATAGCAACCAAACAGGTTATCTGCCTCTGAACGCACCCTACCAACCTGCCAAATTTTTCAGCTAGCCTTCCGAGAGCCCGCCCCATGACCCAGCCCCATCCCCTCCTGCGCACCCAGTGCTACATCAACGGCCAATGGCTCAATGCCGGCAGCGGCCGCACCCTCGCCGTTAGCAATCCCGCCACCGGCCAAACCATCGGCAGCGTGCCCGATATGGGCGCGGCGGAAGCCGAACGCGCCATTGCAGCTGCCCAAGCCGCCCTGCCCTCCTGGCGCGCCCTCAGCGCCAAACAGCGCAGCCAAATCCTGCGCCGCTGGTTTGATTTGATGATGCAGGAGCAGGAAAACCTCGCCACCCTGCTTACGCTCGAGCAGGGCAAGCCGCTGGCCGAAGCGCGCGGCGAAATCGCCTACGGCGCCTCCTATGTCGAATGGTATGCCGAAGAGGCCAAACGCGTGTATGGCGACACCATCCCCGGCCCCGCACCCGACAAGCGCATCCTGGTGCTCAAGCAGCCCGTGGGCGTGTGCGCCGCCATCACGCCGTGGAACTTCCCCAACGCCATGATCACGCGCAAAGCCGCGCCCGCGCTGGCCGCCGGCTGCACCTTCATCGTGCGCCCCGCCTCGCAAACGCCGTTTTCCGCGCTGGCCATCGCCGAGCTGGCCGAGCGCGCCGGCATTCCCGCAGGCGTGTTCAATGTGCTCACCGGCTCTTCGCGCGAAATCGGCCGCGTGCTCACCGAAAGCGATGCCGTGCGCAAATTCAGCTTCACCGGCTCCACCGCCGTGGGCCGCACCCTGCAAGCGCAATGCGCCGCCACCATCAAGAAAACCTCGATGGAGCTCGGCGGCAACGCGCCTTTTATCGTGTTTGACGACGCCGACATCGACGCCGCCGTGGCCGGCGCTATCACCTGCAAATTCCGCAACGCCGGGCAAACCTGCGTGTGCGCCAACCGCTTCTATGTGCAAAGCGGCGTGTATGATGAATTTGTGCGCAAATTCGCCCAAGCCGCAGGCTACCTGAAAACCGGCAACGGCCTGGAAGCCGGCACGGATTGCGGCCCGCTCATCGACGAAGCCGCGCTGGCCAAAGTGGAAGAACACCTGGCCGACGCCCTCGCCCACGGCGGCGAAGTGGCCGCAGGCGGCGCGCGCCACCCCGCCGGCCGCCTATTCTTCCAGCCCACCGTGATTCGCCATGCCAATGCCACAATGAAAGTGGCGCGCGAAGAAACCTTCGGCCCGCTCGCCCCCGTGTTCCGCTTCAAGAGCGAAGAGGAAGTGTTGCAGCAGGCTAACGCCACCGAATACGGCCTCGCCGCCTACTGCTACACCCGCAACATCGGCACCGCCACCCGCATGATGGAAGGCTTGGAATACGGCATGGTGGGCATCAACAGCAGCGTGATTTCCAACGAAGCCGCCCCCTTCGGCGGCGTGAAGCAGTCGGGCATCGGCCGCGAAGGCGGCAAATACGGGCTGGAAGAATATTTGGAAACCAAATACGTGCTGCTGGCCGTGTGAGCGGCAGGCTACCTGAAAATTGGCGCAACGCCGCTTCCAACAAAGCCAAAGCCGCCGCACAAATTTTCAGGTAGCCTTTCCGGCAGTCATTTATAATGCGCACATTCCGGCTAAGCGGCAGCCCTTCCCCAACCATGCCGCCCAAGCATTCCATCTGAATAACGAACGATATTTTTCAGGTAGCCTCCAAGCCGGTTTAAAGGCTACCTGAAAGCAAGGTTTTGGCACAGCCAAGGCCGAGCTTCTGCGAAGCAACAAACAGAAAGCACACCCATGAAATTCATCGACGAAGCCAAAATCGAAGTGGCCGCTGGGCGCGGCGGCAACGGCGCAGTCAGCTTCCGCCGCGAAAAATACGTACCGCGCGGCGGCCCCGACGGCGGCGACGGCGGGCGCGGCGGCAGCGTGTTTGCCGTGGCCAGCGAAAACGTCAACACCCTGGTGGAATACCGTTTTGTGAAACGCTATCAGGCCAAAAACGGCGAAAAAGGCCACGGCTCCGACCGCTACGGCGCCGGCGCCGACGACATCGAGCTGCAAATGCCCGTGGGCACCCTCATCCGCGACGCCGACACCGGCGAAACCGTGGCCGACCTCACACGGCACGGCCAGCGCGTGTGCCTCGCCCGCGGCGGCAAAGGCGGCCTGGGCAATATCCATTTCAAATCTTCGGTAAACCGCGCGCCCAAGCAGGCCACCCCCGGCGAGCCCGGCGAAGCGCGCCGCCTCAATCTGGAGCTGAAAGTGCTGGCCGACGTGGGCCTGCTCGGTATGCCCAATGCCGGCAAGTCCACCCTCATCCGCGCCGTATCTGCCGCCCGCCCCAAAGTGGCCGACTATCCCTTCACCACGCTGCACCCCAATCTGGGCGTGGTGCGCGTGAGCGAAAGCCAGAGCTTCGTGATGGCCGACATCCCCGGCCTGATTGAAGGTGCGGCCGAAGGCGCCGGCTTGGGGCACCGCTTTTTGAAACACCTCTCGCGCACCGGCCTCCTGCTGCACGTGGTTGATTTGGCGCCCTTCGACGAAGCCGTCAACCCCGCCGCCGAAGCGCTGGCCATCATCAACGAGCTGCGCAAATATGACGACGAGCTGTTCGACAAACCGCGCTGGCTGGTGCTGAACAAACTGGATATGCTCAGCCCCGAAGAAGCTGCCGAGCGCAAAGCCGCCTTCCTCGCCGCCATCGGTTGGGCACACCCCGCCCCCGGCGAGCCCGGCTTCGGCTGGCAAACCCCGCGCCTGTTTGAAATCAGCGCGCTCACCCATCAGGGCACGCAGGAGCTGGTGCAGCAAATCGGGCAGTATCTGGCCGAGAAAAAACGGCAGGCAGCCGAAGCCGAAGCAGCCGCCGAAGCCGACACCCCGCCGGAAACCGCCATCACCACCGACACCTCTGTTTTTCAAGCAGAATAGGCCAATCAACCCACTTTCATTTAGGGAGACATCACTATGGACATCGGAAAACTCGTCAGCTGGCTCATCGCCGGCGCCATCGCCTACGGCGGCTATAACTACCTGAGCACCGGCGACGTTACCTTCATCGCCCCCTCGCAGCAAACCGTGCTCAAACTGGCCACCGAAGCCAACCGCAACCTACCCCGAGGCAGCCACCTGGCCACCGGCAAATCCTGCGTGCGCACCGGCGGCGGCAAATTCAAACGCGGCATCTACAGCTGCGAAATCAAAGTATTCACCGGCATGTCTTCCTACGAAGATTCCAAAAACAGCTACAACATCCTCGTTACCAAACGCAACGGCCAATGGCAGATTACCCGCTAGCCCTGGCCCAGCGCACCGCGAAAGCATCATGATGAAACCCACCGCCGCCCTCCCCCTCCTGCTGTTGCTGGCCGCCTGCGCCCCGCAGGAAAACGCCGCGCCCGCCGCATCGGCAGCCTCCGAGCCTGCCGCAGCAGCCGCTTCCCTACCCGAAGCCGCCATCGCTTCCGGCGCTTCCGCAGCCGCAACTGAATCCGGCCACGCCTGGGCCGGCCGCTATCACGGCGTGCTGCCCTGCGCCTCCTGCGAAGGCATCGACACCACCTTGGTGTTGAAAGAAGACGGCAGCTACACCCTCAGCGAAACCTACCAACAACGCCACCCGCTCACCGAAGAAGCCTCTGGCCGCTTCACCTGGCGCAGCGAAGGCCAAATCCTCCAGCTCGACCAAGCCGGCAGCGAACGCCTCTACCAAATCGGCCACGGCCAAATTTGGGCGCTAGACATGGACGGCAAACAAATCGAAGGTGAGCTGGCCGGCCTCTACATCCTGAAGCAAACCCAATAAGCCCGCCCTGCCATGTATAGCGGATAAAAATAAGCATGGGGCAAGGCAGCGAGCCAAGGCCATAGCATGCTTATTTTGATTCACTAAATTTTCAGGTAGACTCATCTGCACGACAGGCTACCTGAAAGCGCAAGCTTCAACGTAGTTAAAACGATGTCTTGCGAAGCAAGGCGGAGTTTCAGCGAAGCTAAAAACTTCGCCGCACACCAAACCGCCGCAGCACACACCCATGCCCCAAATCACCACCCGCAGCACCCAATTCACCCTGCAAGCAGGCGAAACCCTGCTCGAAGCCCTAGAGCGCACCGGCCACGAAGTCGAATACCAATGCCGCAGCGGCTACTGCGGCTCCTGCCGCGTGAAACTGCTCGCCGGCAGCGTTTCCTACCGCGAACACCCCCTGGCCTTCCTCCTGCCCGGCGAAATCCTGCCCTGCTGCTGCACCGTAGCCGAAGACATCCAAATCGACTGCCGCCAAAGCCAAAGCGAGCCCGACCTGTTCGAGCCAGACCTCTTCGCCGACAACAGCGGCAAATAAAGCGCCTTCTTCATCCACACACAGCAAAAGGCTACCTGAAAACCGTTCGCACAATTTTCAGGTAGCCTTTATAGTCTTACAACAACAGCGTTTTAACCAGCCAAAACGGCTCAACGCCCCGCCTGCGCGGCCAAGCATTGCGCCTGCCGCTGTTCAAACGCCGCGCTGCCGCCGAGTTTGCCCAGCTGCTCTTGCGGCGAAAGGCGCGGCAGGCTGCGCAAATCGTCTGCGCTCAGCCGCTTAATCGGCTCTTCCCACAGGCAGCGGCAATACAGCTCCAGCACCCGTTCGCCCTGCCCGGCCAGGCCGTGTTTGGCCAAATCGGCCTGCCACTGCGGCACGGCGGGCATATTCTGCACGCAGGCCTCGACTATGCGGCGGCTGATGTCGTCGGGGTCGGGCGAATACAGGCGCGGCAGCAGGGCAAAGCCGAGCACCAGCGCGGCGGTTACCGCCAGCCAGCCGATTAAGGTGCGGCGGCGTTTGCGGCGGGCGGCCTCGTCGGTGCGCGCCTCAGCCATGCAGGCTTTCCATGCGCAACACCACCACCGGCTCAAACACGTTTTCCAGCGCCTCGATTTGCGTGATGGCAGCACGGATGTGTTTCTCTTTGGCCTGATGGGTGAGGATGACGATTTCGGCGGTTTCGTGGTTGATCACGCCTTTTTGCAGCAGGGCTTCAATCGACACACCCTGCGCGGCCAGGGTGCGGCAGATGTCGGCCATCACGCCGGGCTTGTCTTGTGCGGAAACGCGCAGGTAGTAGCTGCTGGTGATTTCGTCGATGGGCAGCACCGGCAGCGCTTCGTTGCTGCGGAAGGCCAGGGGCGGCACGCGCTGCTCGGGGTTGGAATCAATCAGGCGGGCGATGTCGATGATATCGGCCACCACGGCGCTGGCGGTGGGCGAGGCACCGGCGCCGGCGCCGTAATACAGGGTTTCGCCCACCATGTTCGACTGCACCAGCACGGCGTTCATCACGCCTTCCACCTGCGCCAGCAGGCGGCATTCGGGCACCAATGTGGGGTGTACGCGCAATTCGACGCCCGCTTCGGTTTTGCGGGTGATGCCCAAAAGCTTGATGCGGTAGCCGAGCTCTTCGGCGTAGCGGATGTCTTGGCTTTCCAGCTTGCTGATGCCTTCCAGATAGCAGTGCTCGAAGTTGATGGGTGTGCCGAAGGCGAGGGCGGACATGATGCTCAGCTTGTGCGCCGCGTCGTGGCCTTCGATATCGAAAGTGGGGTCGGCTTCGGCGTAGCCCAGCTCCTGCGCCTGCTTGAGCACGGAGGCGAAGCTGCTGCCGTGGGCGCGCATATTGCTGAGGATGAAGTTGCTGGTGCCGTTGATGATGCCGGCCACGGATTTGATGCGGTTGGCAGCCAGGCCTTCGCGCAGCGCCTTGATAATCGGGATGCCGCCGGCCACCGCCGCTTCAAACATCACCATCACGTTATGCTTGGCCGCCAGCGCGAAGATTTCGTTGCCATGTTCGGCCAGCAGCTTTTTGTTGGCGGTAACCACGTGTTTGCCGTTTTCAATCGCGCACAGCACTGCCTCGCGCGCCGTATCCGTGCCGCCAATCAGTTCCACCACAATATCCACATCCGCGCTGCGGGCTACCTGAAAAACATCATCCGCCACCACGGTATCGCTCGGGCACAGCTTGCGGATGCGCTCGCTGTTGCGGCTGGCCGCCATCACGATGCGCACTTCCCTACCCAGGCGGCGCGTGATTTCCGCCGCGTTTTCAGACAACAGTTTAACGGTACCGCCGCCGACGGTGCCCATCCCCAAGATGCCGATTCCGATTGGTTGCATGCTGACTCCTTGTTTATAATGACTTGCCAGACCGGAAAAATTACAAAAATAAACGAAAGGCCGCTATATTAGCCGAAAACCCCGCCCTTTACACCTTTTAAAGCAAAGCCTCCAGTTTTCCGGGCGGATTTCAGACATATTGTCTCGGCGGCAAACTTTTTCAGGTAGCCTCCCCTGCCCACCCCAACCCGTTCAATCCAAACAAAACATGCTCATCCAAGAACACCAGCCCAACCATCCCTGCCATATCGAGCACTACCAGCCCGGCGAGCTGCACATCAACGGCCAAATCCACCGCCAAGCCGTGCTGCTCGACGGCAGCGGCAGCGTGCAGCCCCTATCCCTCGCCTCTCCCGCCGAACTGCAAGCCGCCGACCTCGCCCGCGCCGCCCAATCCCAGCCCGAAGTCATCCTCATCGGCACCGGCGAGCGCCAGCAGTTTATCCACCCGCGCATCATGGCCGCCGCAGCCGGCATCGGCGTGGAATGCATGCACACCGCCGCCGCCGTGTGCACTTATCTGCTGCTGCAAAGCGAAGGCCGCCGCGTGTGGGCGTGGCTGTGGGTGTAGCGCGCGTTCAGAGCGCAAGCTTCAGCCCGCCCCTTTACCCGACGTTCCCGCCTGCCCTCAAGCAAAAGGCTACCTGAAAACGATGTCTTGCGAAGCAAGGCTGAGTTTCTGCGAAGCTAAAGCGAAGCTTCAACGAAGTTAAAATTGAGCTTTGCCAATCTCTGCAAACTCAATTTTCAGGTAGCTTCATAGCACGATATCTTCATGGCGCAAACAGCCTGCCTGCAAGCCAATCATCAATCCGGTTAAACTCTTTTCGGCGAAAGCAAAAATTTTCAGGTAACCTCCCCTCCGCCAAGGCTACCTGAAACCGGCCACTATTTTTCAGGTAGCCTTCACACCCCCGCCTCCGGCAGCCACCCGTTTGCCGCAAACGACACCGCCCGGTTGCCCGCCACGATGAAATGGTCCAGCAGACGCACGTCCAGCAGCGCGAGCGCCTGCTGCAAACGCCGCGTAAACGCCAAATCCGCCGCCGAAGGCTCGGCCGAGCCGCCCGGGTGGTTGTGCGCGATAATCAGCGCCGCCGCGTGGTGCTGCAAAGCCAGCTGCGCCACCTCGCGAACATACACCGTATTCTCCGCCACCGTGCCGCGCGACAGCTCCTGCAAGGCAATCAGCCGGTGGCTGCTGTTGAGCAAAAGCGCCACGCTCACCTCCACCGGCTCGTGCCCCAGCTGCAACACCAAATAATCCGCCACCGCCTCGGGCGAAGTAAACGCCGGCGTTTCGCGCATTTCCTCCGCCAAAAGCCGTCGCCCGATTTCGCGCACCACGGCAAACTGGCAAAACGCCGCCTCGCCCATGCCCTTGTGCCGCGTGAGCTCCTTAGCCGGCGCGGAAAACAGCCGGTTGAGCGAGCCGAATTCCTGCAACAGATAGCGCGCCAAATCCACCGCGCTCATGCCCTGCGTGCCCACCCGCAGCAAAATCGCCAGCAGCTCCGCATCGCTCAGTGCGCCCGCGCCACGTTGCAGCAGTTTCTCGCGCGGCCGCTCGTTTTCCGGCCAATGTTTGATGCCCACAATCACTCCTCCCGCATAAAAATCAAATTGTTGCCCAATCGTTTAAAACCAAATTATACAGGCCGCCCGCCCGTCTGCGGCAAATGCCCCGCCTGCCCGACGCGCCGCCCGGCAAATTTAACATTGCCCGCACCCTTCACAAATTTGACCTGAATCATAAAAAAATTTTTGCCTATCCATAGCTTACGTAAAAAGATTGGAAAAAGCCGCCGCAAAGGGCTACAATCTGCCACCTTTTTTCGTTTTATAAAAAAGTCCTCAACAAAAATAATTGGAGTTAGAAAACTATGGCAACCAAAGGACAAATGCTGCAGGATCCCTTTTTGAACGCCCTGCGCAAAGAACATGTGCCGGTATCCATTTACTTGGTAAACGGCATCAAGCTACAAGGACAGGTAGAATCGTTTGACCAATACGTGGTTCTGCTGCGCAACACCTCGGTTACCCAAATGGTGTACAAACACGCGATTTCCACCATCGTTCCCGCCCGCGCCGTGAGCCTCCAGCCGCCGGCCGAGCAGAAACCCGCTGCCGAAGCCGAACAATAAACAGGCACACCCGCGCGCACTGTCTGAGCCCAGCCAGTGCGTTTTTTCGTAGCGGTGCGGCAGCGGGGCAACACGCCTCCCGCCCGCCGCCATGTTATCGAAGAGAACACACCAGATGCCCCAAACCGTCGCCCTGATCGGCGCCATGCCGCCCGAAATCGCCCTGCTCAAAGACAGCCTGCACAACCTGCGCAGCGAGCAGGCGGCCGATTTCGATATTTACTGCGGCGAATACGCCGGCAAAAATGTCGTGCTGGCCTTGAGCGGCATCGGCAAAGTCAACGCCGCGCTCAGCACCGCGTTGGTACTGCAACGGCACCAGCCCGATTTCGTCATCAACACCGGCAGCGCCGGCGGCTTGGGCGGCGGGCTGAAAGTGGGCGACGTGGTGATCGGCACGCAAACCGCGCATCACGACGTGGACGTTACCGCCTTCGGCTATGCCATTGGCCACGTGCCGCGCATGCCCGCCCGCTTCGAATCCGACCCCGCCCTGTGCGCCGCCGCCGAGCAAGCGGCATCCGCCTTCGACCATGCCGCCGTGCACCGCGGCTTAATCGTGAGCGGCGACCAATTCGTGCACAGCAGCGAATCCGTGGCCGAAGTGCGCCGCCATTTTGCCGACGTGCAGGCGGTGGAAATGGAAGCCGCCGCCATCGCGCAGAGCTGCCACCGCTTCGGCGTGCCCTTTGTGGTGATCCGCGCCATCTCCGATTTGGCCGACGAAGAAGCCGAAAGCAGCTTTGAAACCTTTTTGAAAACCGCCTCCGTACATTCGGCCAAAATGGTGCTGCAACTGATTGAAGCGCTCTGAGGCTACCTGAAAGCGAAACTTCAACGCAGTTAAAACGGGCAAGGCAGAATTTCTGTGCAGCCAAGGCACAGTTTCAACACCATGAAAACCCTCTGCCAACTTCCGCGCGTGCAATCTGGCCGCGCCACCGCGAAAGCATTAAAATCCGGCCTAGCCGGCAGTTAGGGAACACAAGGGATGCTGTCCGAACCAAAGGCTACCTGAAAAAATGCTTGAGCACAGCCAAGGCAAAATTCCTGTAAAACAAAAAGCCCAACCCCATTTTCAGGTAGCCTTTCACCGCCGTCAGGCTACCTGAAAATTTCCACGCACCGAACACACCATGAGCACCCCGTTCTACAGCCAAGCCGCGCACTGGCTGCTTCAGAAATAAAATCAGAATCTTATTGTTTACCTACCCAAGTTGAAAACATCATGAACCTATCCCACATCCTCAACCGCGAAGCCGAACAGGCCTTTGCCGCCGCCGGCATCGAAGGCGCGCCGGTGGTGTTGCAGCCGGCCAAAAACCCCGAATTCGGCGATTTCCAAATCAACGGCGTGATGGGCGCCGCCAAACAGCGCAAGCAAAACCCGCGCGAGCTGGCGCAGAAAGTGGCCGACGCGCTCGCCGGCAGCAGCGTGCTCGCCTCCGCCGAAGTGGCCGGCCCCGGCTTCATCAACCTGCGCCTGAGCCCGCAATTTCTGGCCGATCAGGTGCACGGCGCCCTGCAAAGCAGCCGCCTGAACGTGGCGCAGGCCGCCGCACCGCAAACCGTGGTCATCGACTATTCCTCGCCCAATCTGGCCAAAGAAATGCACGTCGGCCACCTGCGCTCCAGCATCATCGGCGACAGCATCGCCCGCGTGTTGCGCCACTTGGGCCACACCGTGATCGCGCAAAACCATGTGGGCGACTGGGGCACCCAGTTCGGCATGTTGGTGGCCTATCTGGTGGAGCAGCAGGCGCAAAACGAGCATTTCGAGCTGGCCGATTTGGAGCAGTTCTACCGCAACGCCAAAGTGCGTTTCGACGAAGACCCTGCCTTTGCCGACACCGCGCGCGAATACGTGGTGAAACTGCAAGGTGGCGACGAAGCCGTACTCGCCCTGTGGCGGCAGTTTGTGGCCATGTCGCTCAAACACGCGCAAAACGTGTACGACCGCCTGGGCGTGCTGCTCAAGCCTGAAGACGTGGCCGGCGAGTCCAAATACAACAACGACTTGCAGCCCGTGGTGGACGAGCTCCTCGCCAGCGGCCTGGCCGTGGACGACGGCGGCACCAAAGTGGTGTTCCTCGACGAATTCAAAAACAAAGACGGCGACCCCGCCGCCTTCATCATCCAAAAACAAGGCGGCGGCTTCCTTTATGCCACCACCGACCTGGCTTGCGTCCGCTACCGCGTGCGCCAGCTTAAAGCAGACCGCATCATCTACGTGGTCGATACCCGCCAAAGCCTGCACTTCGCCCAGCTTTTTGCCGCCTCGCGCAAAGCCGGCTGGCTACCTGAAAACGTGCAGGCCGAATTCATCGGCTTCGGCACCATGATGGGCAAAGACGGCAAGCCCTTTAAAACCCGCAGCGGCGACACCGTGAAGCTGGTTGAGCTGCTCGACGAGGCCGTGGAGCGCGCCACCGCCCTGGTGCAAGAGAAAAACCCCGAGCTAGACGGCCAAACCGCCGCCCGAATCGCCCGCGCCGTGGGCATCGGTGCCGTGAAATATGCCGACCTGAGCAAAAACCGCACCAGCGACTACATCTTCGACTGGGACAACATGCTCTCCTTCGAAGGCAACACCGCCCCCTACCTGCAATACGCCTACACCCGCGTGCAGAGCGTGCTGAAAAAAGCCGGCCAGTGGGACGCCGCCGCCCAGCCTGTGCTCACCGAGCCCCTCGAATGCCAGCTCGCCGCCGAGCTTTTGAAGTTTGAAGACGTGCTGCAAACCGTGGCCGACAGCGCCTACCCGCACTACCTCGCCGCCTACCTCTACCAGGTGGCCAGCCTCTTCTCCCGCTTCTATGAAGCCTGCCCCATCCTCAAAGCCGAAGGCAGCGCCCGCAACACCCGCCTGCAGCTCGCCGCCCTCACCGGCCAAACCCTGCAAACCGGCCTCGGCCTCCTGGGCATCGACACGCTGGAAGTGATGTAACCACTCCTCCGGCAAGCAAAAAGGCTACCTGAAAAATATGCCCACGCTCCCCCGCCCCGCCAAACCACATCCTCCCGCCCCGCCTGTGCTATGATTCGCCCCCTCATCCACACACACCCCTCCCCCGCCATGACCACCCTGCAAAACGACACCTTCCTGCGCGCCCTCGCCAAACAGCCCGTTGCCCACACCCCCGTGTGGCTCATGCGCCAAGCCGGGCGCTACCTGCCCGAATACCGCGCCGTGCGCGCCCGAGCCGGCGGCTTTCTCGATTTGTGCAAAAACACCGAGCTCGCTACCGAAGTCACCCTCCAGCCCATCGACCGCTTCGGCCTCGACGCCGCCATCCTCTTTTCCGACATCCTCACCATCCCCGACGCCATGGGCCTCGGCCTCTACTTTGCCGAAGGCGAAGGCCCCAAATTCACCCGCCCGCTGCAAAGCGAAGCCGACATTGCCGCCCTGGAAGTGCCCGACATGGCCAAACTGCGCTACGTGTTCGACGCCGTTGCCTCCATCCGCCGCGCGCTCAACGGCCGCGTGCCCCTCATCGGCTTTTCCGGCAGCCCCTTCATCCTCGCCTGCTACATGGTGGAAGGCAGCGGCAGCAAAGAATTCCGCCAAATCAAAACCCTGCTCTACCGCCGCCCCGAGCTGCTGCACCGCATCCTCAGCACCACCGCCCGCGCCGTAACCGCCTACCTCAACGAACAAATCGCCGCCGGCGCGCAAGCCGTGCAGATTTTCGACACCTGGGGCGGCCTGCTTTCCGATGCCGCCTTCGCCGAATTCAGCCTTGCCTACATGCGCCAAATCATCGGCGGCCTCACCCGCGAAAGCCAAGGCCGGCGCGTGCCCGTGATCGTGTTCACCAAAGGCGGCGGCCAGTGGCTCGAGCTTTTGGCCGACAGCGGCGCCGACGCGCTCGGCTTGGATTGGACGGCAAACATCGGCCAAGCGCGCCAACGCGTGGGGCACAAAGTGGCGCTGCAAGGCAACCTCGACCCCGCCGCCCTGTTCGGCACGCCCGACTCCATCCGCGCCGAAGTGCGCCGCATCCTGCAAAGCTACGGCGCGGGCAGCGGCCACGTGTTCAACCTCGGCCACGGCATCAGCCAGCACACCGACCCGGAAAACGTGCAAGCCCTGGTGGCCGCCGTGCACGAATTTTCCGCGCAACAGGCGGGCTGATTTTTCAGGTAGCCTCTCCGCAGCAAAAGGCTACCTGAAAACTTTTCCGCCAAAGCAAACGGCCTGAAACCCATGCAACGGGTTTTCAGGCCGTATCTTTTTCAGGTAGCCTCCCCGTGCTGCAGGCTACCTGAAAACAGGCTGGCCGAAAGCGAAACTTCAGCGCCGGATAAAATAGCGAACAGCCGAACCCATCGCACGGATTCGGCTGTTTCTTTTTCAGCTAGCCTGCTGCTATTTCCCTGCAAACTCGGGCAGTTTGGCGGCAATCAGCTTTGGCGCAAATTCGCGGATTTCGTATTGAGCGAAATCGGGGTAGTAGCAGTCTTCTTCCAAAATCGCCTGCAATTCTGCGCGGCTGTCGGTGTGGGCGAAAATCACGCCGGCGTTTTCGGCATCGGTGTAGGGGCCGAGCATGAGGAATTTGCCGGCTTGGAAGTGTTTTTTGAACCACTCGGCGTGTTCGGCGAACATTGTTTCATGCTTCTCGGCGGGCAGGCCGGCATTGACGGTGATGTTGATGATGTACATGGTTTTTCCTTTTGAATAAACGGGTTTCGGTAAAAAAGTTTCCTGGGAGGGCTACCTGAAAAGTTTTCAGGTAGCCTGTTGCCGTATTAGGTGGCGATTTCTTTGATTTTGGCGATTAGGCGCTCGGCGTGTTGGCGGGCTTCCTGCTTTTGGGCGTTCACGGCTGCTTCGTTATCACGCGAAATGTAGCCGATGCCGCAGGTGTAGATGGCGCCTTGGTAGTTGAGATTGCACAGGGCGGCGGTGGTTTCAAACTGGGGCAGGTAGTCTTCCACGGTGTGTTGGAAGAAGCCGTCGCGCTGATACGCCGCGGCCGGGGCGCCGGTGGTGAAGGAGACAATCAGCTTTTTGCCGGCCAGCTTGGCGCCTTCCCCGTGGGCGAAGCCGAATACGAACACTTCGTCTATCCACAGCTTCATCAGGCCGGGCACGGAATACCAGGAGAAGGGGAATTGCAGCACAATCACGTCGGCCTGAAGCAGCGCGGACTGTTCGGCTTCGATGTTGAAACGGCGCTCGGGATACAGCGCGTCGAGCTTGCGGATTTCGGCATTGGGCAGGGCTTTGGCCGCTTCAGCCAAAATTTCGGCGTTAGCAATGGAATTTTGCAAATCGGGATGACCGGATACGATAAGAATGTTTTGCATGGTTATGATTTCCTTGTGTTGTGAAACGGGATGGGCGAATGATAGGGCTTGGGCAGCCATCAGGGAAATCGTGATTTGGTATGGGCAATATCACGCTTGTTGATAATGCTCGCAGCAAACAGCCACGAAAAAGGCTACCTGAAAACCGGCGGGCGGTTTCAGGCAGCCTTTTTTCAGGTAGCCGCTACAGCGTGGCGATGTCGATGACGAAGCGATACTTCACGTCGCTTTTCAGCATCCGCTCGTAGGCGGTGTTGATATCGGCCATGTTGATCATTTCCACGTCGGCGGTGATGTTGTGCTCGCCGCAGAAGTCCAGCAGTTCCTGCGTTTCCTTGATGCCGCCGATGACGGAACCGGCGACGGCGCGGCGGCCGAGGATCATCGGCACGGTGTTGAGCGGCGGGGTGACTTCGCCGAGCAGGCCGACGTACACCAGGGTGCCGTCGAGTTTCAGCGTCGGCATGTAGGGGTTGACGTCGTGCGCGTAGGGCACGGTGTCGATGATGAGGTCAAACTGGTTCGCCACGCTTTTCATCTGCGCGTCGTCGGTGGAGATGACGACGTTGTGCGCGCCGAGGCGTTTGGCGTCTGCCGTTTTGCCCGGGCTGCGCGAGAAGAGGGTAACGTCCGCGCCGAGGGCGTGCGCGAGTTTGATCGCCATGTGGCCGAGGCCGCCGAGGCCGATGACGGCGACTTTGCTGCCTTTGCCGGCTTTCCAGTGGCGCAGCGGCGACCAGGTGGTGATGCCGGCGCAGAGGATGGGCGGCACGGCTTTGGCGTCGAGGTTTTCCGGCACTTTCAGCACGAAGGCGTCGCTGACGGTGATGGTTTTGGCGTAGCCGCCGTAGGTGGGCTGGCCATCGTGTTTGTCGATGCCGTTGTAGGTGCCGACGAAGCCGTTTTCGCAGTATTGTTCGAGGTCGTGTTTGCAGGGTTCGCAGTGGCGGCAGGAATCGACAAGGCAGCCGACGCCGACGAGGTCGCCCGCTTTGTATTTGCTGACGTTCGCGCCGACGCTGCGCACACGGCCGACGATTTCGTGGCCGGGGACGACGGGATAAATCGTGCCGCCCCAGTCGTTGCGGGCGGTGTGCAGGTCGCTGTGGCAGACGCCGGTGTAGAGGATGTCGATGACAACGTCATCGGCGCGCGGGGCACGGTATTCAAAGGTGAAGGGCACGAGCGGGCTGGTGGCGCTGTGGGCGGCGTAGGCCTTGATGGTTTCGGTCATGATGGGTCTCCTGTTTGAGAGGTGGAACGGATTAGCAGGAATGGCGGCAAGAAAGGCTATAGCTGACTCACTATCAATCGATACAAGGCAGCAAGCCGCAGATAGTACAAGTAGTACAGCAAGGCGAGCTAACGCTGTAGCGATTTAAAAGGGAGTTAGCTATACCTGAAAAGTATGCCGCCAGAAGGGGAATGCCATGCCGCATTGTAACCGCCCTGCCCACTTCTGATTACCCCCTGTTTGCCGCATGGCCTGGTGAACGGGATTCATCAATTGGCAGCGGGCGCGGCGGGATGGTTTTTCAGGTAGCCTTTCGGGCTTCATTACAGGCTACCTGAAAAATGTTTGGCTGCGACAAAGTTCACATGGTTTTACTTCACGGCTGCTCAAACCGCAGCCCGCCCTTGTTCATCAGCAGTGCGGGCGTGATGGCGACGGCTTCCTTGTTGGCCGCCATATCCGCCGTGCGCGTCAGATAATCCTGGAAATGCGGGGTTTGGCGGTGGGCTTGGTAGGCGGCTTCGCTTTCGTAAATCTCGTAGAAATACCAGCGGCTTGGGTTGCCCTGCTCGGTGGCGGCATACATTGCCAGCACGCCGCGCTCGACTTTGAGCGACTGTGCCATTTCCGGCAGGACGATGTTTTTGAAGGCGTGGGCGTGTTCGGGTTTTACGTCCACGATAACCAAGTTGTTGATGGTGCGGGCGGTTTGTCGCACGCGTTTGTCGCCGAGAAACTGCGGCTCGACGCTGATTTTGCGTTTGTGGTCGGTCAGGATTTCAGGGGATTTTTGCAGAAAGTTTTTGTATTGCGGCGATTGGGTGTGGACTTGGTAGGCGGCTTCGTCGGCATAAATTTCAATCATATACGCGATTTCGGGGTTGTCCGCGCGTTTGGCGGAATACATGGCGAGCGTGCCTTTTTCGCCGCGTATGGAGGTGGTGATGTTGTTTCTGCCCACTTCGTCATAGGCGGCGGTTTGCCCGTTTTGTATGCCGAGCTCAAAAATATTGAAGACGGGGGCGGCTTGGGCGGACAGGGACAGGGCGGCCACGGCGGCGGCGAGATATTTTTTCATGATGCGTTTCCTTGGTTCGGCGCGTTGGATGAACGGTTTCAGGCTGCCTGAAAAACGGCAGGTCGGGCATTGATGCCTGACGTTTGCGGTTGCTATCGGTATTTTCAGGCAGCCTGAAATGGGGTTAAAGGCTACCTGAAAAATATACGCGCCTACGCCTGCCCTTCCCAGCCGCCGCGTGTATCCACGCCGGTTTCTTGTGCCAAGCATTCGAGTTCGGCGACTTGTTCGGCGGTCAGTACGATTTTGGCGGCTGCGGCGGCATCGCTGACGTGGTGGGGTTTGGTTGCGCCAATCAGCGGCAGCGTGCCTTTGGCAATCGCCCATGCAATCGCCACTTGTGCGGCGGATGCACCCAGCGGTTTGCCGATTTGTGCCATCGCGTCGGTCAGTTTTTGCAATTGCGGCAACACTTTATTGTAGGCTTCGGCGCGGCGGCTGCCTTCGGGCAGCGGGTTTTGTGCGTTGTAGCGGCCGCTTAATGCACCCTGTTCCAGCACCATGTAGGCGAAAAAGTCGATGCCGTGTTCGCGGCAGTAGTCCAGCGTGCCGTCGTCTATGGAATTGCGGTAGAGCAGGCTGAAATGGTTTTGCACCGCACTCAGTTTCAAGCCTTCTGCGGCAAGGATTTCCACCACGCGTTTGATTTGGTCGAGGTTGTGGTTGGATACGCCGACGGCTTTGACTTTGCCGCTTTTGAGCGCAGGGATGAGGTACGGTGTCCAGCGTTCCACGTCCAGCGAATTGTGTATCCAGTAGAGATCGATTTCATCAACGCCCAAGCGTTGCAGGCTGCCTTCCAGCATGGATGTGAACGGGTCGGCGGCGTTTTCGTCGGCAAGGTTGGGGGTGAATTTGGTGGACAGAATCACGCTGCCTTTGGGCTGACTGCGGACGAATTTGCCCAGCTCTTTTTCAGAATCACCCAAGCCGTAAGCATAGGCGGTGTCCCACAGATTCAGCCCCGCTTGCATGGCGGTATCGAACACTTCTTGCATCTGCGCTTCGGTGAGCGTCTGTCCGAACACGGCATCGCCGCCGAATGTGCCGACGCCCCAAGACCAGGTGCCGAGTGCGATTTTGGGATAGTTTTTCATGGTGTAACTCCTTGTTATCTTGTTGGGGAAAGGAATGGGCTGCGGCTGTTTCCTGCTTCGCCAAAACCGATACTTCGGCCAGCCCGAGAAGATGACAGGCATAATACGGCGGCGGCCATAATAAGAGAAATGACGATTTGATATAGCAGGTATCACGCGGCGTGATAATAAAGAGGCTACCTGAAAACAAGCTTGCGAATTTCTGCAAAGCTAAAATTTTCAGGTAGCCTTTTTCAGGTAGCCCCATCCTTGCCCGGGCTATTCTCCGGCGCGCGCCAAAGCTTCGCCCAGCCCGGTGTGCCGGCTGTTTTTGCGCCGCACGGCCTCTTCCAGCGCAGCCGTGCCGCCGGCATAGCCGAAGCGCTCGCGGGCGCGGGTGACGGCGGTGTAGAGCAGCGTGCGGTCGAACAGGGCCGATTCGCCCGCATCGCCCAATAGCCACACTTCTTCATATTCCGAGCCCTGGCTTTTGTGCACCGTCATGGCGAAGGCAGTGTCGTGTGCGGGCAGGCAGCTCAGCGCCACGGCACGGAAACCGCCCGCGTCGGGGAAGAAGGCGGCCAGCCCGTCGCCCTGCGGCAGCACGATGCCGATGTCGCCGTTAAACACCTTCACCGCATAATCGTTTTCCGCCACCATCAGCACCTGCCCGGCAAACCAACCCTGCGCCGCCGCCCTGCCCTCGGCCGCCAGCAGGCGCAGGTATTCGCGGTTGAACTGCGCCGCCTGCTCGCGCCGCGCCGCCAGCACCACCAGCCGCTGCTGCTCGGCAAAGCAGGCCGCCGCATCGCCGCCCGCCACCGCCTGCCAATAATCGGCATGCCGCTTGGCAAACGCACGCGCCAAGTCGGCCGGATTTTCAGGTAGCCTCAGCAGCTCTGCGGGGAAACGTTCAAACGCCGCCACGGGGCCTTCGGCATTGCCCGCCACCACCGCCTGCGCCAATGCGCCCACGCCGCGCTGCGGGTCGAAGCGGTGGCTGCGCTCCAGCCGCACCACATTGCCGGCCAAGGGCGGCGGGCTGTCGTTTGCAGCGAAGGGCACGCTGCCACCGAGCCAATCGGCCAGCTGCGAGGCTTGGGCGGCAGTGAGCACGGTGGGCTGCGCCAGCACGGGCAGCACCGCGCCGATGCCCACCGGCGGCAGCTGGTTTTCGTCGCCCAGCAGAATCAGCCGGCCATGCTCCGGCACGGCGCACAATAATTGGTGCAGCAGCGGCAAATCCAGCATCGAGGCTTCGTCGGCCACGATGATGTCGAAGGGCAGCGGCTGTTCGCGGTTAAACTGCGGACGGCCGTTGCTACCGCCCAGGCGCAGCAGGCGGTGGACAGTTTGTCCTTCCAGCGCAGCAAGGTGCTGCGCCACGGCTTCGTTGCCCGTTTCAAACGACCTCAGGGCGCGGTGTAGCGAGCGGGTGAGGTGCGCGGCGGCCTTGCCGGTGGGCGCAGTGAGTGCGATGCGCGGCAAATGCTCGGCATCGTGACACAACAGGGCTAAGAGCCGCGCCACGGTGGTGGTTTTGCCCGTGCCCGGCCCGCCGTTTACCAGCATCAGCGGCTGCAACACCGCCAGCGCAGCCGCCAGCCGCTGCCCGTCGTAGCCCGCATCGGGAAACCAGTCCTGCAAGCGCTGCCGCAGCCAGGCGTTTTCAGGTAGCCCCACCTGTCCGCGGGCAATGCGTTTGAGCTCGGCAGCCACATCCTGCTCCAGCGCAAACAGCCGCCCGCTAAACAGCTTGCGCCCGCGCAACACCAGCGGCGTGAAGCCCTCGCCATCGCCCACAATCGGCGCGGCTTGGCGCAGCTCGGCTGCCTGCTGCGGCGTGAGCGTGATGTAGCTGTGGCCGCCCTCTTGCGCGGCAAACAATTCGGCCAGCAGCGGCAATACGGGCGCGGCGGCCTGCGGCGCGAGGCGTTGCAATACTTCGGCAGCAGCCTGTGCGGCCAGAAACGGGGTTTCGGAGCTCATGTTTTCAGGTAGCCTTTTGGATTTGCTAGGGCGTTATTATATAAGCAGGAAATCGCAAATACACGCGCCGGCCTAATTTAGACAAAAAGTATAAATATTGTTAACTTAACTCTTTTAGCAACTTTTATTTCCTCCATCCTTGCAATTTTTAGACATTCTGTGCATAATGCGCAAAAAACAACCCATCGGAACGCAAACATGAGCGCACAAACCCTCTACGACAAACTCTGGAACAGCCATATTGTCCACGAAGAAGAAGACGGCACCGTCCTTCTCTATATCGACCGCCATCTGGTGCACGAAGTCACCAGCCCGCAGGCGTTTGAAGGCCTGAAAATGGCCGGCCGCAAGCTGTGGCGCATCGACAGCGTGGTCTCCACTGCCGACCACAACACGCCCACCGACCATTGGGACGAAGGCATCAAAGACCCGATTTCCAAGCTGCAAGTGGACACTTTGGACAAAAACATTAAAGAATTCGGCGCGCTGGCCTACTTCCCGTTTATGGACAAAGGCCAGGGCATTGTGCATGTGATGGGGCCCGAACAGGGGGCGACGCTGCCCGGCATGACCGTAGTTTGCGGCGACTCGCACACCAGCACCCACGGCGCGTTCGGCGCGCTGGCGCACGGCATCGGCACATCCGAAGTGGAGCACACCATGGCCACCCAGTGCATCACCGCCAAAAAGTCTAAATCTATGCTGATTGAAGTTTCAGGTAGCCTCAAACCGGGCGTAACCGCCAAAGACATCGCGCTGTATATCATCGGCCAAATCGGCACGGCGGGCGGCACGGGCTATGCCATCGAGTTCAGCGGCGAAACCATCCGCAGTCTGAGCATGGAAGGCCGCATGACCCTGTGCAACATGGCGATTGAAGCGGGTGCGCGCAGCGGCTTGGTGGCGGTGGACGACACCACAATCAACTACATCCAAGGCCGCCCGCTCGCCCCCAAAGGCAAAGATTGGGACAAAGCCGTGGCCTACTGGCGCACGCTGGTGTCCGACCAAGGCGCGAAATTCGACAAAACGTACACTTTCCGCGCCGAAGACATCGAGCCGCAGGTAACGTGGGGCACGTCGCCCGAAATGGTGCTGAGCGTGGACGGCAAAGTGCCGAACCCCGCCGACGAAGCCGACGCAGTGAAACGCGCGGGTATGGAACGCGCCTTGGAATACATGGGCTTGGCCGCCGGTACACCGCTGAACGAAATCCCCGTGGACGTGGTGTTCATCGGCTCGTGCACCAATAGCCGCATCGAAGATTTGCGCGAAGCCGCCGCCGTGGTCAAAGGCCGCAAAAAGGCCGACAACGTGAACCGCGTGCTGGTGGTGCCCGGCTCCGGCTTGGTGAAAGAGCAAGCGGAAAAAGAAGGCTTGGACAAAATCTTCACCGACGCAGGCTTTGAATGGCGCGAACCGGGCTGCTCAATGTGTCTGGCCATGAACGCCGACCGTCTCGCGCCGAAAGAACGCTGCGCCTCCACATCGAACCGCAATTTTGAAGGGCGGCAGGGCAACGGCGGCAGGACGCATCTGGTCAGCCCCGCCATGGCGGCAGCGGCGGCGGTGGCCGGGCATTTTGTGGACGGGCGGCAGCTGGCCTGATGGTTTTTCAGGTAGCCTCTACTCCGCCCCAAGGCTACCTGAAAAAGTTAAAATACCCACTCCAAGCAACCACACAACAGATTAAACCCATGAAACCCCTCAAAACCACCCTCCTCCTCGCCGCCCTCTGCCCCGCCCTGGCCGCCGCCGAACCCGTGGCCGCGCCCACGCCCGAGCAGTGCCGCACCGTGCTGAGCGAATTCGCCATGTTTGAAGCCTTCATCGCCGCCTGCCCGCGCATCGCCCGCGCCGAAATTGACACCCGCACCCGCCTGAACAACATCTACGAAGGCTTCGCCCGCTACGGCGAATGCGGCAAACAAATCGAAAGCGAGCCCGTGGCCTCCATGCTGCGCGAACACCCCGCCATCCGCCTACTCGGCCAAGACGGCAAACGCCGCCCCAGCCGCGCCGAAGCCGACGCCTTCTGCCGCCGCCACCGCTCCGACCTCACCCGCATCGTGCGCAAATACAATCCCGGCCGCGACCGATAAGCCGATTCCCCATTTAAAGGCTACCTGAAAATCAGGCCGGGCAAAGCCCAAGCCGGTTTCAACAAAACAAAAGTAAAATCCGATAAATTCCGGTCAAACCAGCCGCCCGCGCCGCCGTTTTGGCCGATAATGCAGCCGCACGAGCCATCGTGCACATTTCAATTCTTAAACCCTAAGGAGCTGAAAACATGAAACAACTTATCATCCTCGCCATTGCCGCCATCGGCCTCTCCGCCTGTTCCAGCACTTGGCACGGCGTAAAAGCAGACACCGCCAACAACATCGACCACACCCGCGAAGCCGTGCGCAAAGGCAGCAACGCCGTCGGCCGCGGCATTTCCCACGTGGGCGAAAAAATCGAAAACGCCACCGAATAAACCAGCGCACACAGGCAGCTCCGCGCTGCCTGTTTTATCCGCCAGATTAAATACAACACATTGAAGATAAAAAGTTATACCCATTCCGCTGCCCACCCGTTTTTCAGGTAGCCTCCACCCCGCCACGAAAACCACCGCCATGAAATCCTTCACCCAGCTCACTGCCATCGTTGCCCCGCTCGACCGCGTAAACGTCGATACCGACGCCATCATCCCCAAACAGTTTTTAAAATCCATCAAACGCTCCGGCTTCGGCCCCAACGCCTTCGACGAATGGCGCTACCTCGACCACGGCGAGCCCGGCATGGATAACAGCAAACGCCCGCTCAACCCCGATTTCTCGCTCAACCAGCCGCGCTACCAAGGCGCGCAAATCCTGCTCACCCGCAAAAACTTCGGCTGCGGCTCATCGCGCGAACACGCCCCCTGGGCGCTCGACGACTACGGTTTCCGCGCCGTGATCGCCCCCAGCTTCGCCGACATCTTCTTCAACAACTGCTACAAAAACGGCCTCCTGCCCATCGTGCTGACCGAAGAACAGGTGGAGCAGCTCTTCCAAGAAACCTATGCCACCGAAGGCTACCGGTTAAACATTGATTTGGCGCAGCAAACCGTTACTACTCCCGGCGGCAGCGTGTTCAAATTCGACATCACCGAACACCGCAAACACTGCCTGCTCAACGGTTTGGACGAAATCGGCCTCACCCTGCAACACGCCGACGAAATCCACGCCTTCGAAGCCCAACGCCGCCAAAGCCAGCCCTGGCTGTTTCACAGCTAAAACCAAGGCTACCTGAAAACGATGTTTCCGTAGGAAGCTGAGTTTCTGCGAAGCTAAAAATGATTTCCACCGCGCAGCAACTGGCATTTTCAGGTAGCCTCACATTCCCAAATTCCATACACCAAACACGGAAACCCATGAAACCCGCCCTCCTCCTCACCGCCCTGCTCCCCCTCCTCGCCCTGCCTGTCCAAGCCGACATCATCAGCAGCAAAGACCAGGCCGTCAAACGCGTGTCCGCCTCCGTTGCCCGCCACCGGCTCACCAGCCTCCAGCCCGAGTGCCTGCTGTTCATCACCACCGAAACCGCCAAAGGCTACACCGTAGACGTACACGAAGAACACAACGCCCGCTGCGGCGGCGACCCGCACACCGCCCCCCGCCTGTTTAGCTACGAAATCGACAAAGCCAGCGGCAATATGCGCGTGGACGACCCCGTGAGCGGCGAAACCCGCGCCATCGACTAAACCCTTGTAGGCTACCTGAAAGCGATGTCTTGCGGAGCAAGGCTGAGTTTCTGCGAAGCAAAAACCGCCTTCCGTTTTTCAGGTAGCCTTCATTTAGGAAACCCCATGCGCCTGTGGCACCAAACCCTCATCCCCCAGCTTCCCCGCGCCCAACTGCTCGGCCAACACCGCGAATGCGCCGCCCTGCGCGGCCACGGCTGGGGCAAACCGCACGCCACCGTAAACTACGTTTTCGCCCACAGCCCCTATCTGCTCTATGCCTACCACGTCCTTATCATGGACGAAATGCACCGGCGCGGCTACCGGCCCGATTCCGCATGGTGCGATAAAAACCATCGCGGCAAAACCTGCCCGCCCTATCCCGACCTCGCCGAAGAACCCGTTGCCAGCCCGATTTATCCCGAACACGACGATGCCTATCTGGCCGAATGTCTGGAAAATCTGCGCAGCAAGGGGATTGAAATATCAGGATAAAGCATGAACCGAGACCAACTGGAAACCTTAATTGATGCCGCCGTCCGCGCTCCTTCCGGCCACAACACCCAGCCTTGGCATTTTGCGCAGGAGGCGGACGAAATTGTCATTTCCCCCGATTTTTCCCGCGAACTGCCCGCCGTGGACGGCGACCGCCGCGAGCTCTTCATCAGCCTCGGCTGCGCCGCCGAAAACCTGTGTTTGCAGGCATCTGTTTTGGGTTATGCCGCCGAAGTCCTTCTCGATGGAGAAAATATCCGCATCCGCCTGCACGCAACCGGCATCGCTGCCGACCCGCTTGCCGCCTATATCCGCCAACGCCAAACCAACCGTTCGATGTACAACGGCAGCACGATTCCCGAAGGCTACCTGAAAACCGCGCTGTCCACTCTGCCCGACAACGGCATCCAAATCCACCTGTTCGACCGCCAAAGTGAGGCTTTCGAGCTGCTTGCCGAAGCCGTGATGCAGGGCAATGCCGCGCAAATGTGCGACCCCGCGTTCAAAGCCGAGCTGTTGTCGTGGATACGCTTCAACAAAAAACACGCCGAACGCACCCGCGACGGCGTGAGCTATGCCGCCCTCGGCGCGCCCAACCTGCCGCGCTGGCTCAGCGAGCCGATAGTCAGGCTGATGCTCAACGCCGCAACGCAAAACAAAACCGACCGCAAAAAAATCGCCGCATCGTCCCATTTGGCACTGGTTACCAGCCCTGCCGACAACCTTGCCGATCGGGTGTCAACCGGCCGCAGCCTGCAACGCTTCCTGCTCTCCCTCACACAGCAGGGCATCGCCCACGCCTATCTCAACCAGCCCTGCGAAGTTCCCGCGCTGCGTCAGCAGTTGCAAAACGGGCTGTTCCCCAACGGCGGCGAACAGCCGCAACTGCTGCTGCGCTTGGGCTATGCCGCACCGCTGCCGTATGCCGAACGCAGGCCGCTGAAGGAAGTTTTGTCTTCCACTATTCCCAGTTAGCCCAAATTTTCAGGTAGCCTCACATGAAAACATTATCCGACCTGATCAATACTGCCGACCCCGCCTGGCCGCTGATTCAAGAGTGGCTTGCCGAAGCCGCCAATCCGGTGGAAATCCTGCCATGCGACCGAGCCGCTGCAGAAGCCGAACTGGTAAAAACCCAAGTGTCCACCCGCTCCACCATGGGCGCCGTGGTGTATGAAACCGGCGGCATCCTCATCGACCACGGCTGGCTGCGCATCCTCGGCTCGGGCAGCGCCCGCCGCCCCCGCGCCCTATTATCTGATTGCCGACGACGCCGCAGGCGGCTACTTCGCCCTCAACGGCGGCGGATTGGACGGCACCCCCGGCAACGTCTGCTATTTCGCGCCCGACACCCTCGAATGGGAAGACTGCGAACTGGGCTACACCGACTTCCTCAATTGGGCATTCAACGGCAATTTGGCCCTGTTCTACGAAAACGTGCGCTGGCCGGGCTGGCAGCAAGACGCCGCCGCGCTTGATGGCAACAGCGTCTATTCCTTCTTCCCGCCGCTGTGGTCGGCAGAAGGCGCCAATGCCAGCCAAACCACCCACCGCGCCGTGCCCATTGCCGAACACTACGCCGCCACGCTGGGCAGCCAGGCTTCCGTGTAAACCGCCCGCCGTTTTAGCCGCCCCGCCTTTTCAGGTAGCCCCACCCGCCATGCCCAAACTCCGCCAACGATTACAGCAGGAACTCGCCCAAATCGAGCCAACCCTCGCCGCAGGCTGCCTCAAGCAACACAACCTCATCATCCTCAAACAACAGCCATGATCACCGACGCCATCGCCCACGCCGCCCGCTACGCCGCGCTGCACCCCGACTTCCCCGAAGCCATCCGCCTGCTGCAAACCCTCGATTTCGCCCGCCTGCCCGACGGCCAAATTCCCTGCGCCAACCCCAACATCCGCCTGTTTCTCCAAACCGAAATCCTGCGCGCCGCCGAAGCCGCCCGGCCCGAAGCCCACCGCCTGCACATCGACATCCAAGCCCCCGTCAGCGCCGCCGAAACCTACGGCTGGATCGACAGAGGCTACCTGAAAAACAGCTCGGGCTACCACCAAGAGCGCGACATCGAATTCTTCGATTGCCCGCCCCAAAGCTGGCTCACCCTCACGCCCGGCGAATTCGCCCTCTTCTTCCCCAACGACGGCCACGCACCCCTCGTCGGCCAGCCCGGCCAGCCCCTGCGCAAAGCCCTGTTTAAAATCCGCACCGAAGAATATAGAATCGCGGTTTAGCCGCATGGCAGGCTGAATTTTTAGGTAGCCTGAACCCTAAAAGGAGCATAATAGAGATGTCGTTTTTCAAAAAACTGTTTGGCGGCCGCCAAAAATTATTAAGTTGGGTTCAATTCACCGAACTATTCGCCCAGCGCATCCGCCAAGACTGCCATGAAGAAGTGGAAATCCAGTGGGGCAACAATTTGGAAGACACCACCGTGCTGGTTACCCGCAACAACGGCCAGCTCTACCTTGGCAACCACTACGCCAATTATCTCGACGACCCCGAAGAACTGGAAGCCATCCTCGCCGCTAACATCGCCACCGTAAGGCAAATGCTCGAGCCTACCCCGCCGCTTCGCGCCGAACAGATTTTTCCCGTAATCAAAGACGCACTTTGGCTGGAAAACATACGGCAGATGCACCAGGCAAACCATCCCGATACCGATTTGGACAACGCCGTCATTTGCTACCCCATTGCCGGCGACATCGTGCTTGCCTATGTGGCAGACAGCGGAGAAACCATGCGTTTCCTCAACCAGGAAGCCATCGAAGCCATCGGCATCAACGGCCATGAAATGCTGCATCAAACCGCCATAGACAACTTATGGCAGCACATGCAGGGCAAAATCGAAATCGCCCGCATAGAAAACAGCAGCCTCAGCCAAATCATGCTTGATACCGTTTACGACGCCTCCCTGAGCTTATTGTTAGGCAGCATCCTCCCGGAAGACCCCGTGCTATCCGACAACCCCATCTTCATCCTACCCAGGCGCAACACATTAATGCTGTGCAACCCCTCCGACAGCAAAGCCGTCAAAACCTTGAAAACCGCCGCACAGCAACTGGAAGAAGAAGGCCCCTACGCAATTTCCACCCAGCTTTACCAATACCACAACGGCAAAATCAGCCTTTTCCAACCCCATTAGATTTTCAGGTAGCCTCCCTGAAAGGCTACCTGAAAAACCATTCCCAACCTCCCACAAGGATTTATCCATGACCAAAAAACTAGCCATCCTCCGCGGCGACGGCATCGGCCCCGAAATCATCCACGAAACCGTGCGCGTGCTCGACAAACTCATCGCCCAAGGGCTAAACGTATCCTACGAATACGCCCCGCTCGGCGGCGAAGCCTACGACGCATACGGCAGCCCCTATCCCGAATTCACGCAAAACCTCTGCCGCCAAGCCGACGCCGTGCTGCTCGGCGCCGTCGGCTCGCCCCAATACGACAACCTCGAACGCCCGCTGCGCCCCGAACGCGGCCTGCTCGCCATCCGCAAAGATTTGAATTTATTCGCCAACCTGCGCCCCGCCATCCTCTACCCCGAGCTGGCCAACGCCTCCTCCCTCAAGCCCGAAATCGTAGCCGGCCTCAACATCCTCATCGTGCGCGAACTCACCGGCGACATCTACTTCGGCGAACCGCGCGGCATCCGCGTGCTGGAAAACGGCGAGCGCGAAGGCTACAACACCATGAAATACAGCGAAAGCGAAATCTGCCGCATCGCCCACGTCGCCTTCCAATCCGCCCAAAAACGCAGCAAAAAAGTCTGCTCCGTGGGCAAAGCCAACGTATTGGAAACCACCGAACTGTGGCGCGAAATCTTCGAAGAAATCGGCAAACAATACCCCGACGTCGAGCTCTCCCACATGTATGTGGACAACGCCGCCATGCAGCTCGTGCGCGCGCCCAAACAATTCGACGTCATCGCCACCGGCAACATCTTCGGCGACATCCTCTCCGACGAAGCCTCCATGCTCACCGGCTCCATCGGCATGCTGCCCTCCGCCTCGCTCGACGAAAACGGCAAAGGCCTCTACGAACCCTCGCACGGCTCCGCCCCCGACATCGCCGGGCAAAACAAAGCCAACCCGCTGGCCACCATCCTCTCGCTCGCCATGCTGCTGCGTTACAGCCTGGGCGATGAAACCCGCGCGCAACAAGTTGAAAACGCCGTGCAAAAAGTGCTGCAACAAGGCCTGCGCACCGGCGACATCCACGAAGCAGGCACCACCCTCGTGTCCTGCTCCGGCATGGGCGACGCCGTGCTCGCCGCCCTATAAGCCGCCGCAAACAGGCTACCTAAAAACGATGTCTTGGCGAAGCCAAGGCTGAGTTTCTGCGAAGCTAAAACGCCAGCTTCAACGAAGTTAAAACATTTCCGCCCGGCCAAAAGCCGTTTCGCATTTTTCAGGTAGCCTCAACCCTTTCAAACCACAAGGAAAACTTATGTCCACCCTTCCGCCCTGCCCACAATGCCAATCCGAATACGTCTACCAAGACGGCGACAACCTCATCTGCCCCGAGTGCGCCCACGAATGGCCGGCGCAAGCCGCCGAAGCCGCTGAAGGCGAAGCCGGCTTGGCCGTTACCGACGCCCACGGCGCACCGCTCGCCAACGGCGACAGCGTGGTTCTGCTTAAAGACCTCAAAGTGAAAGGCAGCTCGCTGGTGGTGAAGCAAGGCACCAAAGTGAAAAACATCCGCCTGCAAGAAGGCGACCACGCCATCGCCTGCAAAGTAAACGGCACGGCATTGAATTTAAAAGCCGAGTTTGTGAAAAAGGCCTAAGTCTTCCGGCCACACAAAAGGCTACCTGAAAACGCAGCGCAGCAAAGTTTCTGCGAAGCTATAGTGGATTAAATTTAAAACGGGACAAGGCGGCGAGCCGCAGACAGTACAAGTAGTACGGCAAGGCGAACCAACGCTGTAACGTTTTAAATTCAATTCACTATAAATTTTTCAGGTAGCCTCTTTGCCAAACTTCCAAGCCGTTCAAACCCAATAAAGGCTACCTGAAAACATCCAAACTGTTTTCAGGTAGCTTTTTGCTTGTTTCGGCGGAAGCCTTACAGCGTGGTATTCAAGGCCGTATCGATATCCTGCCAAATATCCTCGATATCTTCGATGCCCACGGAGAAGCGCAGCAGGCCTTCGCGGATGCCCAGCTTTTCCTTCACTTCGCGGCTCATGCCGCTGTGCGACTGGCTGAAAGAATGGTTCACCAGGCTTTCCACCCCGCCCAGGCTGGCGGCCATGTGCAAAAGTTTCAGATGGCGGATAACCGAATCGGCCGCCGCCTGGCTGTCGTTTTTCAGATATACCGACACCACGCCGCCGAAGCCGCGCATTTGGCGCCGGGCCAGCTCGTGGTGCTCATGGCTCGGCAGGCCGGGGTAGAACACTTTTTCCACCGCCGGATGCTGCTCCAAGCGGCGGGCGAGTTCGGCGGCGTTGGCCAGGTGCTGCTTCATGCGCACGGAAAGGGTTTTGATGCCGCGCAACACCAGCGCGCAATCCATCGGCCCGGCCACGCCGCCGGTGTTCACCAACGTGCTTTGCAATCGCTTGGCCATCGCCTCTTCCTTGGCCACCACGATGCCCATCAGCACGTCGGAATGGCCGCACAGGTATTTGGTGGCGGAATGGAACACGATGTCGCAGCCCATGTCGAGCGGGTTTTGCAGATAAGGCGTGGCGAAGGTGTTGTCGATGCCCACTACGGCGCCGGCGGCTTTGGCTTTCTGCGCCAGCAAGGGGATGTCCACCAGCCGCAGCAGCGGGTTGCTCGGGCTTTCCAGCCACACGAGCTTCACTTGGTGCGCGGCCAGGAGCGCGTCTAGGTTTTCAGGTAGCGTGAGGTCGGCAAACACTACGTTTACGCCCCATTGGCTGTACACTTCGGTGAGCAGGTCGTAGGCGCCGCCGTAGATGTCGGCCACGGCCACAACGGTGTCGCCCGGGCGCAATACGGTGCGGAACACGGCGTCGATGCCGGCCATGCCGCTGCCGAAGGCGAAACCGGCGCAGCCGTGCTCCAGCGCGGCCACGGTGTCTTCCAACACTTTGCGCGTGGGGTTGGCCAGGCGGGAATAGCGGTAGGGGATGTTTTCGCCGATTTGGTGCATAGCAAACATGCTGTTTTGGTAAATCGGCGGCATGATGGCGCGGTTGTGCTCATCCGAGTTGTAGCTGCTGTGGATGATTTCGGTGTCGAAACGCATGGGGTTCTCCTTGTTTAACTTCGTTGAAGCTCACGTTTTGGCTTCGCAGAAACTCAGCCTTGCTCCGCAAGACATCGCTCCACTCCGTTGAAGCTCACGCTTTAGCTTCGCAGAAACTCAGCCTTGGCTTCGCCAAGACATCGCTTTCAGGTAGCCTGTTTGACGGCTGCAATGCATACAAAAAAAACAGCCGAGCGCGGTGTGGCTGGCTGTTTTTCTTCTTAGCGGCAAAGCCCGAAGCTCTGCAAAATCAATTCTGGCGGAAAGGAAGGGATTCGAACCCTCGATACGCTATTCACGTATACACGCTTTCCAGGCGTGCGACTTCAACCACTCATCCACCTTTCCGAGGTAAGCGCGGATTATACTCAAGCCCTCCGCACAACACAACTGTTTTTACCATACGTTTTCGCCCCTCACCCCTGCCGGCAATTTCCCGGCAACAGCGAAAGCGCCTCCTCTTCCCGCCGCCTGCCCGACTTTTCCGCCAGCGGTGTGAGCGGATACACCGTTTTCACCGCCACCAAGCCGTAAGCCGCCGCCCCCGCCGGCCACCAGCGGTTGCCCGCCAGCTCCATAAACTGCCAGCGCCGCAGCGCCCGCTCACCCGCAAACGGCGGCACATAAGCCATAAAGCGCCCCAGCTCCGGCCGAAACCCCGTTTCATCCAGCAGCTTGCGCACCTGCGGCAGCGGCAGGGCATTCCTGCGCAAGCCCAAATCTTTTTCAGGTAGCCCCAAGCGCCACAGCGAATACGGGTTAAACCCGCTGAACACCAGCCGCCCATACGGTGCCAACACGCGAAAACACTCCAGCAGCAGCTCCCGCCGCTGCCCGCACAACTCCAAACCGTGTGGCAGCAGCAACACCTGCACACTGCCCGAAGCCAGCGGCAGCTGCGGCAGCGCGCACACCACATCCACCGCCCCCGCATGCCGCCCCAGCCGCAACACCTGCTCCGGCCAGCAGCTCCAGCCGCAAAACGAAGCTGCCACAATCAAGCCGTGCAAATCATTCAGCTGGCTGCTAAAAAACGCCTGCTCCAATTTTTTCAGGTAGCCTCCCGGTGCGGTTTCATCCAGCCAAGCGGCCAATCTAAATTCCTCTATCATGTTGCCCCCGTGCTATCATTCAGCTTTTGAGATGTAAATCAAGTGAAAACGTCCCGCCTGCGGCTTGACACCGCCGCAACCCAGCCCTTAATATCCAAAAAATTTTAGCTAATCATAACGTTAAATCAAGCAAACACGCCTGCCATGAGTAAATTAAAACTTCTTTCCCTCGCCGTATTAAGCCTAGGCCTCCCCACAGCTGCTTTCGCGCAAACCTACACCGCCGAGCAAATCGCCTCCGCCATCACCAACCTCAACGCCACCATCCTGCGCAATCCCTCCGCCAACCACAACAACCTCTGGGGCCGCATGCGGCAAGATTTCCGCTTAAGCGAAGTTAATCCCGAAATCGTGCGCCGCCACGAAACCTACTACAGCACCCGCAGCGCCTATTTCAACCGCACCGTGGAGCGCAGCCGCCCCTATCTTTACCACATTCTCTCCGAAGTGGAAAAGCGCAACATGCCCTCCGAAATCGCCCTGTTGCCATTTATCGAGAGCGCATTCGTCACCAAAGCCCGCTCCCACGTGGGCGCTTCCGGCCTGTGGCAGTTTATGCCCGCCACCGGCCGCCACTACGGCCTCGCGCAAAACAACATCTACGACGGCCGCCACGACATCTACGCCTCCACCGACGCCGCGCTGAACTATCTGCAATACCTGCACAACATGTTCGGCGACTGGTCGCTCGCGCTTGCCGCCTACAACTGGGGCGAAGGCAACGTGAGTCGCGCCGTAAACCGCACCCGCAACCAAGGCCTCGAGCCGATCTACGAAAACCTCAACATGCCGAACGAAACGCGCAACTACGTGCCCAAGCTCCTCGCCGTGCGCAACCTGGTAAACAACCCGCAGGTGTTCGGCCTGAACCTTTCCAACATCGAAAACAAGCCCTATTTCCAAGCCATCAACATCGAAAGCCCGATGGACATCAACGCCATCACCCGCCTGGCCAACATCAGCCAGGCCGAGTTTGAGGCGCTGAACCCCAGCTTCAAAGTGCCCGTGTTCCTGCCCGAAGGAGGCCAGCGCAAACTGCTGCTGCCCGTGGGCGCGGTCAACGCCTTCGAGCGCAACCTGCGCAGCACACCCAAAGAATCCCTGCTTTCCTACGACATCCTGCGATCCGACGGCGCCACCACCCTCAGCGACATCGCCGACCGCAGCGGCATCAGCGTGGGCGATTTGCGCCGCGCCAATGGCCTGAGCAGCAACACCATCCGCGCCGGCCTGCCCATCCTCGTGGCCAAAAACAGCCTGAACAACAGCCAGCTCGGCCGCGGCGTGCAGATGCTGGCCGACAACAAACCCGCCGACGACCCGCTGGGCCGCCTGATCCGCCAAAACAGCGGCACCGCCCAGCCCGAGCCCGCCCGCAGCAGCAATATTGCCCGCAACGAAGCGCAGCCTGCTCCTTATGTGGCCGCCGCCAAACCCGTTGCCGCACCCGAGCCCGCCCCCGTCCGCAGACAACCGCCCGTTCAGTTGGCACAAAACAATCCCGCTCCGGCTGTGAACACCCCTGCCGCCGCATCCCCCGCCGCCAGAACGCCGGCCGTACCCGTTCAGCTGGCCTCCGCACAACCCGCACCAGAGCAAGCCAAACCCGCCGTTGCCGCCGCCAAACCTGCCGACGGCATCCGCGAAAGCGAGCCCGCCCTGGCCGACAACGCTGCGATCCAGCCCGACCCGCTGATGGCTTTGGCCGCCAACACTTCCGACAGCGGCAACACCCCTTCCGATAGCGATGCCGACGCCGACATCGCCGAGCGCGCTGCCGCCTCCGTGCGCGCCTCGCTGGCGCAAAGCGAAGCCGCCGAAGCCCGCGCTCAAGCCCAAGCCGAAGCGCGCCGCCCGGCCAACAGCGGCTTTGCCCGCCTGGCCAGCAACACCGGTTCCGAGCAGCGCCGCGCCGCCCGCCAAGAACAGCAGGCCCAACGCCGCGCCAACCAAACCGTTACCCACAAAGTGCAGGCCGGTGAATCGCTCTACGGCATCGCCCGCCGCTACAACATAGACGTAGCCGAGCTCAGCCGCGCCAACAACATCCGCGGCAACAACATCCGCCCCGGCCAAGTGTTGCGCGTGAGCAGCAGTGCCACCAACCAAAGCGCCGCCCGCCACGCCGACAACCGCAGCAATAGCCGCGCCGACAGCCGCAACGAACGCCATGGCAACCGTGCCGACAACCGCAGCGAGCGCAACGAACGCGGCAACAGCCGCAACGCCCGCCAGCAAACCGTCTCCCACACCGTGCGCAGCGGCGACACCCTGCAATCCATCGCCCGCCGCTACAACACCTCCGTGGCCGACATCAAACGCAGCAACAACCTCAGCGGCAGCAGCATGCTGCGCCCCGGCCAAAGGCTGCGCGTATCTGGCGGCACCTGATTGCCGCTTGCACACCGCCGCCCAATTTTCAGGTAGCCTCCAAAGGCTACCTGAAAATATTTACGCCCCGCCCCACACATTCCCCCATCCCCAGCCATGAACGCACAAAAACGCCGCGAAATCTTCCAACGCCTGCGCGATGCCAACCCACACCCCACCACCGAGCTCGTTTTCCACAGCCCCTTCGAGCTCCTCATCGCCGTCCTCCTCTCCGCCCAAGCCACCGACAAAGGCGTCAACAAAGCCACCGCCAAGCTCTTCCCCGTGGCCAACACCCCGCAGGCCATCCTCGATTTAGGCCTGGAACGCCTGATGGAATACACCCGCACCATCGGCCTCTACCAAACCAAATCCAAACACATCATCGCCACCTGCCGCCTGCTGCTGGAAAAACACCAAGGCCAAGTGCCGCACACCAGAGAAGAGCTCGAAGCGCTGCCCGGCGTCGGCCGCAAAACCGCCAACGTCGTGCTCAACACCGCCTTCGGCCAGCCCACCATGGCCGTGGACACCCACATCTTCCGCGTGGCCAACCGCATGAAGCTCGCTCCCGGCAAAAACGTGCGCGAAGTGGAAGACAAACTCATGCGCCTCGTGCCCAAAGAATTCCTGCTCAACGCCCACCACTGGCTCATCCTGCACGGCCGCTATACCTGCAAAGCGCAAAAACCGCTGTGCCACGAATGCATCGTGTACGACCTGTGCGAATACCAAGGCAAACCGTTTTTATAGCGAACCAACTTAACTTTCGCTACGGCGTTAGCTCGCCTTGCCGTACTTCTGTACTGTCTGCGGCTCGCTGCCTGGTATCGAAAGCCAATTTGATCCGCTATAGCCCCAACCCACGCAAACCAGCCCCGCATTTTTCAGGTAGCCTCTTGCCGCCAAGAAAGGCTACCTGAAAAATACGGGGCTTGATTGAGCATTCATTTTTTCAGGTAGCCCCTGCCAAACAGGAGGCTACCTGAAAACCAATAATCAGCCTATTCCACCAAACAATCAATCGCTTGCCGAACGGAAGAAACGGCGGATATCCTGCTCCAGCGTGTCCAGCATTTCATAACGCTTGCGGTACATCGAGCGTTTTTTACTTTGGATTTCTTCCAGCGGCGTGCGCTCGATTTGCGCGGGCAGGTGCCAATAGCCGTTGGCATCGAGCCGGCCTTGGTTTTCCTGCCAGAAGGCATCGTAGTTGAACAGCAGGCGGCTGGAGTCGTTCCAACGGAATTTGGCCTGGCTTTTGTGCGGGATGCCGTAGAGCTCGCAGCCCAGCTCGGCCGCCATCAGCTTGAATACGTTCACCATCATAAACATCGGCCGCACGCCGTGCAGCTGCTTGGTGGTGTGGCGGATAAGCTCGGGCGCATCTTCGCTGTGCGGGCCTTGGATGGAGGTAATCAGCAGGCCGTTGGGCGCAATAAAGCTGAACACGGCATCGTAAATGCGGCTGCGCTCAGTGCTTTGCAGGCTCACCAAAAAGAAGCCTTCCAACGGGTCTTTATGGTTGATATTCAAGCTGATGGAAAGCTCGGGCGCCGGATGGTTGAGCACCACCGTGCGCCGCGCCACCAGCTCCTGCCACTTCTCGGCAGAAGGCTTGGCCTCGGCCAGCGTGAAGTTCGCCAACACCGCCTGCAAACGCGCTTCCTTGCCGAAACGGTTGTCGGCATAAGTGTCGAGCACGGCGCGGGCGGCATAGGGATTGTGCTGAAACACGGGCGCCCACATCGGGTGTTGATTGATAAACTCCACAAATTGATCGCACTGCCGCCGCGCTAGGATGCGCTGGATTTTGTCGCGCAGATACACCACCGCATATTTGCGCAAGCCGCGTTCGCGCAGGGCGGGATATTGTTCGTCAAACGTGGGAAAGTGAAATAAATCAGACATAAACTTCGCTATTCGTGCGCAATGGCGGGCTGCCCGCCGGGCAAGCCGCTGGAAATATAGTGGATTGAATTTAAATCAGGACAAGGCGGCGAAACCGCAGACAGTGCAGGAGTACGGCAAGGCGAGACAACGCAGCCCTGGTTTAAAACGAGTTCACGATAAATTAGAAATCGGCAGGCAAACCGGCCTGCCAAAGGCGGCCAAGCTTACCCGATTTGCCTGCTGCCTTGCAAGGCAGGCTCCGGCGCCTTCCGCCCGCGCTTCAAACCAACATAAAACAGGCTACCTGAAAAAGTTTCCGCTTCGCAGAACGCTGCTGCGTTTGGTTTGCTTGGTTGAAGCTATTTTCAGGTAGCCTGTTCGGCATGTCGGCAAGCTGCTTGATTACGCCCGCTGCTGGTCTGCCGGCAATTGTTCGCTGGTGCGGCCGAAGCGGCGTTCGCGCACGCGGAAGGAGGCGATGGCTTTATCGAACTCGGCGGCGTCGAAATCGGGCCACAGGGCGGAGGTGAAATAAAATTCGGCGTAGGCCATTTGCCAGAGCATGAAGTTGCTGATGCGGGTTTCGCCGCCGGTGCGGATAAACAGGTCGGGCTCGGGGGCTTCGGCTAGGGAGAGGCGCTGCGAGAGGTCTTCTTCGCTGATTTCGCTTTTGCCTTCGGCAATCAGTTGGTTGGCGGCTTGCAGGATGTCCCAGCGGCCGCCGTAGTCGGCAGCCACGGTGAGGGTGAGGCCGGTGTTGGCGGCAGTAAGCTTCTCGGCGGCTTCGATGCCGGCCACGATGGCGGCGGGGAAGCGGCTGCGGTTGCCGATGATTTTGAGCCGCATGCTGTTTTCGTGCATTTTGGCCACTTTCACTTCGAGCGCCTGCAAGAAAAGTTTCATCAGGAAGGAGACTTCGTCTTCGGGGCGGCGCCAGTTTTCGGTGGAAAAGGCGAACACGGTGAGGTATTCCACGCCGAGCTCGATGCAGCGGGCGGCGAGGTTTTCTAATGCGGTTACGCCGCGTTTGTGCCCCATCACGCGGGGCAGCAGGCGTTTTTTGGCCCAGCGGCCGTTGCCGTCCATGATGACGCAAACGTGGCGCGGGATGTTGGTGCGCTCGGGGATGGTTTGGGTGCTGCTGCTCATGTTTGTCCTCGGGCGGGGAGCCGCCGGTGGGTTGCGGGTGTGGGTGTGGCTGGCAGAAGGCCGGATTTTTGGCTTTGCCGGTTTTTCAGGTAGCCTCAAGCGGATAAGGGGCTACCTGAAAATGTTTCCATCAAATAAAAAGCCTTATTTGCCCAGGGCAGACAATACGGCGGCTTTTACGCTCTCCACGGGCTGGGTGCCGTCGATTTTGATGTATTTGGGGGCGTCGCTGCCGGTGAGCCGGCTGTAGAAGCCGATGAGCACGGCGGTTTGTTTGTGGTACACATCCAGGCGGTTTTTCACGGTTTCTTCGCGGTCGTCGTCGCGCTGGATGAGGTCTTCGCCGGTGATGTCGTCTTTGCCTTCCACTTTGGGCGGATTGTGGCGGATGTGGTAGGTGCGGCCGGAGGGCAGGTGCACGCGGCGGCCGGCCATGCGCTCGAGGATGACGGCGTCGGGCACGTCGATTTCCACCACGGCATCCAGCAACACGCCGGCCTCTTGCATGGCTTCGGCCTGCGCCAGGGTGCGCGGGAAGCCGTCGAACAAAAAGCCGTTTTGGCAATCGGGCTGGGCGATGCGCTCTTTCACCATGCCGATGATGATGTCGTCGCGCACCAGGCCGCCTGCGTCCATAATCTTTTTGGCTTCCAAGCCCAGCGGGGTGCCCGCTTTGATGGCGGCGCGCAGCATGTCGCCGGTGGAAATCTGCGGGATGCCGAAGGCGGCGGTGATGAATTGAGCCTGGGTGCCTTTGCCGGCGCCGGGCGCGCCGAGTAGCAAGATTTTCATGGTTTCGTCCTTTATTTGATTGAAGAACAGGAAAAAGCAAAATTTTGAGGCTGCCTAAAAATCGCAAACCGCCAGCTTTTCGCGCAGTTTTGCGGCGTCGGCGCCCGTCCGCCGCGCAGTTTAGAGCCCCCGCCGCAAAAAATCCAGCTTTTGCCGCCGTTTCCCCTTCCGCGCCCAGCCTAGAAAGGCTACCTGAAAAGCATTACAATCCCCGCTCCACGTTCATTCCGCAACGAGACCGCCATGCCCAAGATCAGCAGCAACTTCGATGCCGGCGCCATCAGCGTCATCGACAGCGCCGACAGCCAAAACATCCGCCTCGCCCTGCGCGGCGACAATGCCGCCCCCTTCAGCCAATGGTTTTACTTCCGCCTGCAGGGTGCCGCCTACCAGCCCTGCCACATCCGCATCGAAAACGCCGGCGCCGCCAGCTACCCCGAAGGCTGGGAAGGCTACCAAGCCACCGCCTCCTACGACCGCAGCAACTGGTTCCGCGTGCCCACCCGATATGAAAACGGCGTGCTCACCATCGAGCACACCCCCCTGGCCGGCAGCGTGTACTACGCCTATTTCGAGCCCTATTCCCACGAACAGCACCTCAACCTCCTCGGCGATGCCCAAGGCAGCGGCCTGTGCCAAATCGACGACCTCGGCAGCACCCTGCAAGGCCGCGACCTCAACCTGCTCACCATCGGCCACCAAGCCGCCAGCGACCTCAAAATCTGGCTCACCGCCCGCCAGCACCCCGGCGAAAGCATGGCCGAATGGTTTATCGAAGGCTTCCTCTCCCGCCTGCTCGACCACCAAGACCCCACCGCCCGCGCCCTGCTCGACCGCGCCACCTTCTACGTCGTCCCCAATATGAATCCCGACGGCGCCAGCCTCGGCAACCAGCGCACCAACGCCGCCGGCGCCGACCTCAACCGCGAATGGCAAAACCCCAGCCCCGAGCGCAGCCCCGAAGTGTATGCCGTGCGCCAAAAAATGCACGAAACCGGCGTCGATCTCTTCCTCGACATCCACGGCGAAGAAACCCTGCCCTATGTGTTCGTATCCGGCGCCGAAGGCAACCCCTCCTACAGCCCCCGCATCGCCGCGCTCGAAGCCGCCTTCAAAACCGCCTTGCAGCAAGCCAGCCCCGACTTCCAAGACGAACACGGTTACCCCAAAGCCGCCCCCGGCCAAGCCAACCTCGCCATCGCCAAATCCTATGTAGGCGAAACCTTCGGCTGCCTCTCCTACACCCTCGAAATGCCCTTCAAAGACAACATCAACCTCCCCGACGACGACTTCGGCTGGAACGGCCAACGCTCCCTGCGCCTGGGCGAAGCCATCCTCAGCGCCATCCTCGCCGTCTGCCCCCAACTGCGCGACACAGGCAAAACCGCATGAACCCTTCCCTCTCCCCCAACAGCCTCGCCGCCGGATTAGGGCTACCTGAAATTTCAGGTAGCCTCCTGCACGCCGATTGGCCCGCCCCCGCCAACGTCCGCACCCTCATCACCACCCGCCAAGGCGGCGTCAGCCAAGGCCGCTTTGCCAGCCTCAACGTGGGCGACCACGTGGGCGATGACCCCGCCGCCGTAGCCGAAAACCGCCGCCGCGTGCAGGCGCACATCCCCCTGCCGCCTGCCTACCTGCGCCAAGTACACGGCAACCGCGCCGTGGCCGCCGCCGAAAGCCTGGCCGCCCCGCCCGAAGCCGACGCCTCCTTCGACCGCAGCGGCCGCGCCGCCTGCGCCGTGATGACCGCCGACTGCCTGCCCGTCTTATTCTGCAACCGCGCCGGCAGCGCCGTGGCCGCCGCCCATGCCGGCTGGCGCGGGCTCGCTGGCGGCGTGTTGGAAAACACCATCGCCGCCATGCAAACCCCGCCCGCAGAAATCCTCGCCTGGCTCGGCCCCGCCATCGGCCCCGACGCCTTCGAAGTGGGCGCCGACGTGCTCACCGCCTTCACCCAAGTCGATCCCGCCGCCGAAGCCGCCTTCCAGCCCATCGGCAGCGGCAAATACCTCGCCGACATCTACCTGCTCGCCACCCAAACCCTGCGCCGCGCCGGCGTCAGCCAAATCTATGGCGGCGAACACTGCACCGTGCTCGAACGCGACCGCTTCTTCTCCTACCGCCGCGACGGCCAAACCGGCCGCATGGTCAGCGCCGTATGGCTCAGCCCCGAGTGAGCAGGCAAAGGCTACCTGAAAAATTAAATCCCTATAAAATCAAAATTATCAAATAAGGCGCAAAGCAACGTTATGAAAGCATTCCTCCCCTTCCTTCTGCTCGCCACCGCCCTTCCCGCCATAGCACGGCCGCCCGCCGATTTTTCCGGCCACTGGGTAGGGAGGGAGGTTGATGGCTCTATCGACAACCAATTCAAGATGAGCCTCGAGCAGCAAGGCGATACGGTAAGCGGCAAATGGTCGCACAGCATCAGCCGTGCCTCCCAAGAAAACGTTCCCGACAGCAGCGGCAAAGTGCGTGGCATAATCCGCAACGGCAGGCTCACTTTGGAATACTGCACCGAAAAAAGCCCTGCCCCCCAATCCAGCCTCTATCCTCCCTGCCCGCAATACCACCGATCATTCGGCTATTACGTACTACAGTCCGACGACACACTGATGGAACGCAAAGACAACGGTTTCCGTCCCGAAACCTACATCATATGGCATAGGGATAGAAAAAATTAAATACAATCATATGGATAAGCTCATATCATTAGCCTGTCTTACTGTACGAACATACTGAACACAGGCTACCTGAAAGCAATGTTTTAACGAAACCAAAGTATGAGTTTTCTTGATGGCAAAACTAAACGCTAACTTATCAATGAGATTAGTATGAAAAAATACTTTATTCTTCTTCTGCTTTCCGTTTCCCTATCTACGGCCGCTATGCCCGATATTAATTTTTCCGGCAATTGGTCGTGGGCATCCAAACCCCTCTGGCGATCACCTGAAAATCTATACAGCTTTACCCTGAATCTGATTCAGCAAGGCAACACGGTAAGCGGCGAGTGGGCACATATCCAATCTGACAACATCATCAAAGCACACGGTAAAGTGCGCGGCTACATTCAACACGGCAGGCTTACCTTAGAGTACTGCACCGAAAACAGCGGCAACCTATACAAATACAAACCCTGCCCACAATATGAGCAATTCAACGGGTATTATGTGTTGCAATCAGATGGACATTTGCAAGAATACATTCAAAATAGTACCAAACCCTCTGTCTATCACCCATCTCTCAATTACAACAAACAATAAGCGCATTCAGTTACCCTCCTACCCCGCTTGACAAATCCCGCCCTCCCCGCCATAATCCGCGCCTTTCGTGCAGCCCTTTTCGCTGCCGCAGATTTCGGCACACCGCACCGCCGGTGCAGCCACCCCGATTAGGAGGTGATTATTTCCACCCCGGCCCTTATCCGGCCCGCACCGCCCGCCTGGTGCAAAAGCGATAAGCCAACCCCATTTTTCCCGGGCGCAATCGCCCGACACAAACATTTTAAGGATTTCAAATGCCTACTATTCGCGTAAAAGAAAACGAACCGTTTGAAGTAGCGATGCGCCGTTTCAAACGCTCCATCGAAAAAACCGGCCTGCTCACCGAGCTGCGTGCCCGTGAAGCCTACGAAAAACCGACCACCGAGCGCAAACGCAAAAAAGCCGCTGCGGTAAAACGTTTGCAAAAACGCCTGCGCAGCCAGCAGCTGCCGCCGAAATACTATTAATTCGGCCAAATAAAAACACAGCCTGCAATAGCGGCTGTGTTTTTGTTTGGAATCATTGATAAAGGCTACCTGAAAATTTTTTCAGGTAGCCTTCTCATCATCTAAGCAGGCTTCTCAGCCCGCTTAATCTTGCTTATTCAAACGGGCGCACCGGCATGCCGAACATGGCACGGGCAGTGTTCAACATCTGGCAGGAGAAGCCCCATTCGTTGTCATACCAGGAAAGCACTTTCACCATATTGCCGTTGGACACCTTGGTCAGCGTGCTGTCAAACACGGAGGCCTGCGTGGTGTGGTTGAAATCGGAAGACACCAGCGGCAAGACGTTGTAGCCCAACACGTTTTTCAGCTCGCCTTCGCTGGCGGCCTTCAGGAGCGCATTGATTTCTTCCACGCTGGTATCGCGGCCGGCTTCGAAGGTCAAATCCACCAGCGAAACGTTGATGGTGGGCACGCGCACGGCGAAGCCGTCGAGCTTGCCTTTGAGCTGGGGCAGCACCAAGCCCACGGCTTTGGCGGCACCAGTTTTGGTGGGAATCATGTTTTCCACGGCGCTGCGGGCGCGGCGCAGGTCTTTGTGGCTCACGTCGGTGAGCACTTGGTCGTTGGTGAAGGCGTGGATGGTGGTCATCAGGCCTTTGGCAATGCTCACGCTGTCGGCCAGCACTTTGGCCACGGGGGCGAGGCAGTTGGTGGTGCAGGAGGCGTTAGACACCACGGTCATCTCTGGCGTGAGCACTTGGTGGTTCACGCCATATACGATGGTGGCGTCTACATCGTCGCCGCCGGGGGCGGAAATCAGCACTTTTTTGGCGCCGGCGCGGATATGCGCCAGGCTCTTCTCTTTGCTGGTGAAGGCGCCGGTGCATTCCAGCACCAAATCCACGCCCAGCTCTTTCCACGGCAAATCGGCCGGGTTGCGCTGCGACAGGAAGCGGATTTTGTCGCCGTTCACAATCAGATGGGTGTCGTCGTGCGACACTTCGGCAGCAAAACGGCCGTGCGCGGTGTCGAACTTGGTGAGGTGGGCGTTGGTTTGCAAATCGCCGCCGGTGTTGATGGCTACGACTTCAAACTGGTCGCGCAGACCGTATTCGTAAATGGCACGCAGCACCTGGCGGCCGATGCGGCCGTAACCGTTGATGGCAATCTTCAAACTCATGTTTTCACCTTTCGTAAGTTCCGAGAAACCCGCACCGACAGGCCGGGCAGACAAAAAATAACAAAGCGGATTATAGCGGCTTTATGCCGGAAACTACAGCCGCCCGCGTCTAAGAGGCTACCTGAAAGTATAATTTTGCCGCTCCGCCCTTTACTTTTCCCCGCCGCAAGGTTAAAAAGGCAGCCTGATTCCTTTCACACTTCTTTACCATCACATTCACCCATTAAGGAGCAGTTATGCAAAAAGTAGGATTTGTCGGCTGGCGCGGCATGGTCGGCTCAGTTTTGATGCAGCGTATGCGCGAAGAAAACGACTTCGCCCACATCCCCGAAGCGTATTTCTTCACCACTTCCAACGTGGGTGGCAACGCGCCCGATTTCGGCCAGGCAGCCAAAACCCTGCTCGATGCCAACAACCCCGCCGAGCTGGCCAAAATGGACATCATCGTTACCTGCCAGGGCGGCGACTACACCAAATCCGTGTATCCCCAATTGCGCCAGTCCGGCTGGAACGGCTACTGGATCGATGCCGCCTCCGCCCTGCGCATGGAAGAAGACGCCGTAATCGTGCTTGATCCGGTAAACCGCGACGTGATCGACGCCGCCCTGCAAAACGGCGTGAAAAACTACATCGGCGGCAACTGCACCGTTTCCCTCATGCTCATGGCCTTGGGCGGCCTCTTCCAAAACGACCTGGTGGAATGGGCTTCCAGCATGACCTACCAAGCCGCATCCGGTGCCGGCGCCAAAAACATGCGCGAACTCATCAGCGGCATGGGCGCGATTCACGCCCAAGTGGCCGCCGAGCTCTCCGACCCCGCCAGCGCCATCCTCGACATCGACCGCAAAGTGTCCGACTTCCTGCGCTCGCCCGACTACCCCAAAGCCAATTTCGGCGTACCGCTGGCCGGCAGCCTGATTCCGTGGATCGACGTGGATTTGGGCAACGGCCAATCCAAAGAAGAATGGAAAGGCGACGTGGAAACCAACAAAATCCTCGGCGGCAGCCGCCCCACCATCGTAGAAGGCCTGTGCGTGCGCGTGGGCGCCATGCGCTGCCACAGCCAAGCCATCACCCTGAAATTAAAACAGGATTTGAGCGTGGCCGAGATTGAAAAACTGCTCGCCGGCGCCAACAGCTGGGTGAAAGTGGTGCCCAACACCAAAGAAGCCAGCATGGCCTCGCTCACCCCCGCCGCCGTTACCGGCACGCTCACCGTGCCCGTGGGCCGCATCCGCAAGCTCGCCATGGGCGGCGAATACATCAGCGCCTTCACCGTGGGCGACCAGCTCCTCTGGGGCGCCGCCGAGCCCATTCGCCGCATCTTGCGCATCGTATTGGGCAATCTGGATTAATCAAACCTTGACCTCGCTCAAGCAAGCAAAAGGCTACCTGAAGATTTTCAGGTAGCCTGTTTGTTGCCGCCAAACGTTTCAATCATAAAGAATAAGTTTGCCGCCCCAAGCCGCCGCCTTAACCTTTCCCACCCAAGTTTCACAAAGCCTGCCGTTTTTCCCCCGCCGCGCCGCTGCTAGAATTTCCGCTCGATTTCAATTACAAATATCGGAAAGGAAAAGAAAACATGGCCGACATCGTAGACCTGCACGGCGCCATCGAAGCACACAAAGCCTGGATCGACAAACTCGAGCTCACCCTGCGCAACCGCAACCCCGAAGAATACGACCCCGCCATCATCGGCGTGGACAACCTCTGCATCCTCGGCAAATGGCTGCACGGCGAAGGCAAAAAATACGCCCACCTCACCGAATACTCCCGCGTGCTGCTCGCCCACCAAAAATTCCACGAATGCGCCGGCCGCATCCTCGACGCCCACCAACACGGCTATTTCGCCGAAGCCATCAGCCTGCTGCGCCGCGAGCTGCCCGCTCTCTCCAACACCGTCAAAGACGGCCTGCTCGAGCTGAACGACAAAATCAACCACCAATAAACCACAACCCGGCCAAAGGCTACCTGAAAAATGCCGCTACTTTTCAGGTAGCCTTTCATCATCCCAAGCAAACCCTGTTCTGCCAAACCAAACGCAACATATCAGCCGCAAGCAAAGCAGGCTGTCTGAAATTTAGCAAACCGCCAGCCCCAATTCATATTTTAGCTTCGCAGAAACTCGCTGCACTCGTTTTCAGGTAGCCTTTCCCCGCCCTTAAGGCTAGCTGAAATTCCCTCCGCCCCGTTTTGCGCTAGAATACCCGCTTTCCATTTTCCCCAAGGCCGCCGCCATGCCCCAGCAAACCGCCCACTACCTCAAAGACTACCGCGCCCCCGAATACCTCGTGCCCGCCATCCGCCTCGATTTCGACATCCGCGAAGAGCACACCGCCGTGGCCGCCGAGCTCTCCATCCAGCCCCAGCCCAATGCCGGCGGCACACTCGTGTTGCAAGGCTCCGCCGAGCTCGTCTCCCTCGCCATCAACGGCCAAAGGCTACCTGAAAACAGCTACTCCTTAGAAAACAACACACTAAGCATCCCAAACGTTCCCGCCCAGCCCTTCTCCCTCAGCGTGTCCACCCGCCTGTATCCCCACGCCAACAAATCCCTGATGGGCCTCTACGCGAGCGGCGGCAACCTCTACACCCAATGCGAGCCCGAAGGCTTCCGCAAAATCACCTACCACCCCGACCGCCCCGACGTGATGGGCATCTACACCACCCGCATCAGCGCCGACCGCGCCCGCTACCCCGTGCTGCTCTCCAACGGCAACCGCACCGGCAGCGGCAGCCTGCCAGACAACCGCCACTGGGCCGAATGGCACGACCCTTTCGCCAAACCCAGCTACCTCTTCGCCCTCGTGGCCGGCGATTTGGTGTGCACCCGCGACAGCTTCACCACAAAAAGCGGCCGCCAAGTGGCCCTCGAATTCTTCACCCGCGCCGAAGATGCCGGCAAAGTGCGCTTCGGCATCGAATCGCTCAAACACGCCATGCGCTGGGACGAAACCCGCTTCGGCCTCGAATACGATTTGGACATTTTCATGGTGGTGGCCGTGGGCGACTTCAACATGGGCGCCATGGAAAACAAAGGCTTGAATATTTTCAACACCGCCTGCGTGCTGGCCGATAGCCGCAGCGCCACCGATGCCGACTTCGAGCGCGTGGAAGGCGTGATCGCCCACGAATATTTCCACAACTGGACGGGCAACCGCGTAACCTGCCGCGACTGGTTCCAGCTCTCGCTCAAAGAAGGCCTCACCGTGTTCCGCGACCAAGAATTCTCCGCCGACCGCGCCAGCCGCGAAGTGCGCCGCATCGAGAATGTGGCCTTCCTGCGCGCCCACCAGTTCCCCGAAGACGCCGGCCCCACTGCCCATCCCGTGCGCCCCGCCAGCTATGTGGAAATGAACAATTTCTACACCCTCACCGTGTATGAAAAAGGCGCCGAGGTGGTGCGCATGTATCACACCTTCCTCGGCGAAGCCGGCTTCCAGAAAGGCATGCAGCTCTATTTCCAGCGCCACGACGGCCAAGCCGTTACCTGCGACGACTTCCGCGCCGCCATGGCCGACGCCAACGGCTTCGATTTCGAGCAGTTCGCCCTGTGGTACAGCCAGGCCGGCACGCCCGTGTTGGAAGTTTCAGGTAGCCTCCAGGCCGGCAACCGCTTTATGCTCAACGTCCGCCAAAGCATTCCGCCCACGCCCGACATGGCCGCCAAACAGCCGATGATGATTCCGCTCAAAGTCGCCCTGTTCAGCGCCGACGAAGACAGCTTCGGCGAGCCAATCCCCTTCAGGCTACCTGAAAATTTGTCTGCCGATGCCAACACGCACACCGAAGCCGTGCTCACCCTGCAACAAGCCGAAGAAAACATCGAGCTGCAATTCGAAGGCGCATACCGCCAAGTCGTGCCCTCCCTGCTGCGCGGCTTCTCCGCCCCCGTGAACCTGCACTACGCCTACAGCGACCACGAGCTCTCCGTGCTGCTCGCCTGCGACAGCGACCCCTTCGCCCGCTGGGAAGCCGCGCAAACCCTCTACCGCCGCGCCATCGCCGCCAACGAAGCCGCCCTGGTTTCAGGTAGCCCCCTGCCCGAACACCGCGCCCTGTTGCAAGCCATCGATTATGTATTGCGTGCCGACATCGGCGCCGCCTTCCAAGCCGTGCTGCTCGGCGTGCCCGGCGAAGCCGAACTGTGGGCCGGCCGCAAAAATATCGACCCGCTCATCATCCACCGCGCCCGCGAAGCCCTGCTCGATTTGATTGCCTCACACTTCGCCGAGCAATTCGCCGCTCTCAACGCCGAAGCCCGCCGCATGGAAGAAGAACAATCCGGCCTGGCCGAGCCCTACGAATACCACCCGCAGCAAGCTGGCTGGCGCGCCCTGCGCAACGTGTGCCGCGCCTTCATCCTGCGCGCCAGCCCCGCGCACATTGCCGAAGTGGCCGAACGCTATCCGCAAATGGCGCACAACATGACCCACGAATGGGGCATCCTCTGCGCCATCAACCACAACGAACGCCCCGAGCGCAACCGCCTGCTCGAGCAGTTTGCCGCCAAGTTCCGCAGCGACGACCTCGTGATGTGCAAATACTTCACCCTGATTGCCGCCAGCCACCGCGCCGACACCCCCGCGCAAATCCAAGCCGCCCTGGCGCACCCCGCCTTCAGCCTGGAAAACCCCAATAAAGCCCGCGCCCTGCTCGGCAGCTTCGGCCGCAACGTGCCGCACTTCCACGCCGCAGACGGCAGCGGCTACGCCTTCCTTGCCGGCCAAATCGGGCGTATCGACCGCTTCAACCCGCAAATCGCCGCCCGCCTGGCCCAGGCCTTCAACATCTGCGCCCAGCTCGAACCGCAGCGCCGCAGCCTGATGCGCGCCGAGCTGGAAAAACTCGCCGCCGATCCCGCCCTCTCCAAAGACAGCGGCGAAATCATCGGCAAAATCCTCCAGGCCTCCGCCTGACAGGCAAGCGGCGGCCGGGAAGATATAGCGGATTCCATTTAATCGGCACAAAGCGGCGAACCGCAACCAGTACGGCAAAGCAAGCCAACGCCGTACCGGTTTAAATTCAATTCGCTATCATTCCCGCCGCCGGTTTGATGTGCCGAAATATTTTTCAGGTAGCCTCTCATCCGTGAAGGTAAAGGCTACCTGAAAAACTTGGCTGCGCAGAAGCTCACTTCGTTCGTTTTAACTCCGTTGAAGCTAACGCTTTCAGGTAGCCTGTTCATTGCCCAATCAGTGCGCAAGCAAAAGCCCCGCATCAGCGGGGCTTGCCATTTGGTGCCGGTAAAGGGAGTCGAACCCCCGACCTTCGCATTACGAATGCGCTGCTCTACCAACTGAGCTATACCGGCAAACGCGCGCATTATAGCCGAAGCAGCCGCGTTTTCCTACACGGCAGCCAGCCTCTTCTCCTTGTTATCGGCTACCTGAAAAACGGAAAACGCTTTTTCAGGTAGCCTCAAATGCCGCCTGCAAAGCGCGTATAATCCGCCCGTTTGCATTTTCCCACCCGAAGCCATGCCCTATTTCGCCCTGTTTGACGATGCCGTGAGCGGCCGCGCAAAACTCTATCAAAATCATGTGGAAAGCCGTTTTTTCCATCATAACAAACTCGATTCGCTGGACGATGCGCTGCAAAAGGGCTGGCAAAAAGGGCTGCATTCGGTGTTGTTTGCAGACTACGGATTCGGGCTGCCGCTGATGGGCGTCGAGTCCGAACGCGGCGGCAATCTTGCCCTGCATTGGTTTGCCGACTGCGCCGACACCAATGCCGAAAGCTGGCTTGACCAAAATTCAGACGACCTCCCCGCCGGCATTTCCACGCCGCAATCCTCCGTATCCGAAGCCGATTACCTCGACCACATCCGCCAAATCCACGAAGCCATCCGGCGCGGCGACACCTATCAAATCAACTACACCACCCGCCTGCACCTGCAAGCCTACGGCAATCCCGTCAGCCTCTACCGCCGCCTGCGCCAGCCCGTCCCCTATGCCGTCTTGTCCCACCTGCCCGATGCGGCAGGAAAATCCGCGTGGACGCTGTGTTTCTCGCCCGAACTCTTCCTCAAAATCGGTTCGGACGGCACCATCAGCACCGAGCCGATGAAAGGCACTGCGCCGATTCTAGGCGACGGGCAAGACGAGAGCCGCGCCGCCGAGTTGCAAGCCGACCCGAAAAACCGCGCCGAAAACGTGATGATTGTCGATTTGCTGCGCAACGACCTCGGCAAAATCGCCCAAACCGGCAAAGTATGCGTGCCCGAGCCGTTTAAAGTGTCGCGTTTCGGCAGCGTCTGGCAGATGACCAGCACCATCCAAGCCCAAGCCCTGCCCGACACCTCCTTCGCCGACATCCTCCGCGCTGCTTTCCCCTGCGGCAGCATCACCGGCGCGCCCAAGCGCATGAGCATGCAGATTATCGAATCGCTCGAAGCCGAACCGCGCGGACTGTACACCGGCAGTATCGGCTACCTGAAACCCTGCGCGGGCGGGCTGGGGTTTGAAGGCATATTCAACGTCGTCATCCGCACCTTGTTGCTCAAACCCGTTTCAGACCTGATTTCAGACGACCTTCCATTTTCAGACGACCTAGATAGCGGATTAAATTTAAATCAGGACAAGGCGACGAAGCCGCAGACAGTACGGCAAGGCGAGGCAACGCCGTACCGGTTTAAAGTTAATCCACTATATCAAGGCATATACGGCGTCGGTTCCGGCATCGTCATCGACAGCGACCCCGCCGCCGAATATCGCGAATGCGGCTGGAAAGCCCGTTTTCTCAACGAATTGCGCCCCGCCTTCGGCATCTTTGAAACCATGCGCGTGGAAAACAGGCAATGCCGCCTGCTCGACCTGCATCTGGGTCGTCTGAAAACATCCGCCCAAGCCCTCAACCTGCCTCTGCCCGACGATGGCGAAACCCGAATCCGAGAATACATCGCCAAACTGCCCGACGGCACGTTCCGCCTGAAAGCCGAACTCTTTTCAGACGACCTCGCCATCAGCCACGCCCCCGTTGCCGAACTGCCCGTCCCGCAGCGCGTCATCCCCGCCCCGCAACCCCTCCCGCGCCGCGACTACCTGCGCCGCTTCAAAACCACCCGCCGCGCCCTGTACGACCAGGCGTGGCAAACCGCCGAAATACAAGGCGCGTTCGACAGCCTGTTTTTCAATTCGGACGGCATCCTGCTCGAAGGTGGCAGAAGCAACGTGTTCGTCAAATACCAAGGGCAATGGCTTACCCCGTCTCTGGATCTGGACATCCTCAACGGCGTCATGCGCCAAGCCGTGTTGCAGCAGCCGCAAACCTACTTGGGCGCGGACGCCGTCATCGAAACGCACATCACACGGCAAATGCTGGAACACGCCGAAGCAATCCGCCTCTCCAATGCCTTGAGGGGCGTGTTTGCAGTGAGCTTGGCAAGATAACGGAACAGCCTGAAACCGGATTGGGGTTTCAGGCTATTTGTTTGGGCAGCGTATTTTTAGCTTCGCAGAAACTGACTTCGTTCATTTTAACTTCGTTGAAGCTAACGCTTTCAGGTAGCCTCGATGGCATGGCAGGCTACCTGAAAAATGGTTACGGCAAGAAAATCCCTGGCTTGCAAATCCGAGAAACATAAGAACAGCTAAGATTTGGTTAGATTTAGATCCAAGCTTAGTTTTCTCAAATTCAATGCGCCTCTTCCCAATTCTCCCCCGCGCCCACTTCCGCCACCAGCGGTACATCCAATAATCCGCCATCGACTTTCGCCATAATCTGCGGCAGTTTTTCTTTCACCAAATCCAGTTCGGCTTCGGGTACTTCCAGAACCAGTTCGTCATGCACCTGCATAATCAGTTTGCTCTTCAGGTCGTCTGAAACCAGCCAGCGGGACACGTCTATCATGGCTCGTTTGATGAGGTCGGAGGCGGTGCCTTGCATGGGGGCGTTGATGGCGGCGCGTTCGGCTCCGGCGCGGGCAACGGCGTTTTTGTTGCGGATGTCGGGCAGGTAGAGCCTTCTGCCGAACAGGGTTTCGACATAGCCTTGGGCGGCGGCTTGTTCTTTGGTGCGCTGCATGTATTCGGCGACGCCTGGGTAGCGGGCGAAGTATCGGTCGATAAAGGTTTTGGCGGACAGGTTGTCTATGCCCAGCGATTTGGCGAGGCCGTATTGTCCCATGCCGTAAATCAGCCCGAAGTTGATGGTTTTGGCGTAGCGGCGTTGTTCGGTCGAGACGTTTTCGGGGGCGATGCCGAATACTTCGGCGGCGGTGCGGCGGTGTACGTCTTCGCCGTTTTGGAAGGCTGCGATGAGGGTTTTGTCGCCGCTCAAATGCGCCATGATGCGCAGCTCGATTTGGGAATAGTCGGCGGATACGATGACGCTGCCTTGCGGTGCGGTGAAGGCGCGGCGGACTTTTCTGCCTTCGGCGGTGCGGATGGGGATGTTTTGCAGGTTGGGGTTGTTGCTTGCCAAGCGTCCTGTAATGGCGACGGCTTGGGCGTAGGTGGTATGCACGCGGTGGTCGCGCGGGGAAATCATTTCGGGCAGTTTGTCGGTGTAGGTGGATTTGAGTTTTGCCAGGCTGCGGTTTTGCAGGATGATTTTGGGCAGGGGGTAGTCGGGCGCGAGCTGTTCGAGCACGGCTTCGTTGGTGGAAATGCCGCCTTTGGCGGTTTTTTTCAGGCCTTTGGTGGGGATGCCCATTTTGTCGAACAGGATTTCTTGAAGCTGTTTGGGCGAGTTGAGGTTGAACGGCTGGCCTGCGGCGGCGTAGGCTTCTTGTTCGAGCTTCATCAGCTCGGTGCCGAGTTCCGCGCTTTGGCGGGCGAGTTCGGCGCGGTCGATTTGCACGCCGTTGCGTTCCATTTCAAACAATACCTGCGCGACGGGCAGCTCCATTTTTTCATACATTTCAAGCTGTTTGGTGTCCATTTGCGCGCGCAGGTGCGCTTCGAGGCGAAGGGCGAAATCGGCGTCTTGGGCGGCGTATTCGGTGGCTTGTTCTAAGGAAACGTCGGAAAAGGAAATGGCTTTCGCGCCTTTGCCGCACAATGATTCGTAGGTAATGGTTTCCAAGCCCAGCCAGCGTTCGGACAATTCGTCCAAGCCGTGTCCGAGATGGCTCTCGATGATGTAGGAAGCGAGCATGGCGTCGCCGGCAATGCCGTTCAGGGCGATGCCGTAGTTGGCGAAAACGTGTTGGTCGTATTTGAGGTTTTGCCCGATTTTTTTCAGGGCGGGGTTTCCCAAATGCGGTTTCAGACGACCTAATACGTCTTGTAAATCAAGCTGTTCGGGTGCGGCGGTCAGGCTGTGGCCTACGGGGATGTAAACCGCTTCGCCTGCTTGGAATGCGATGCTGATGCCGACCAGCGAGGCGTTCATCGCGTCTAGGGATGTGGTTTCCGTATCAATGCCGATTTTTTCCGCCTGCGCCAGTTTGTCCAACAAAGCAGCAAATTGGATTTCGGTGGTAACAGCTTGATAATCCAGTTTTTCGGGGGCGGGGGCATGTTCTATGATTTTTTCAGACGACGTTTCCATGTCCAACGCTGCCTGTTCGCCTATCGTATCGCTGCCGAACAAATCGCCGTCCGCCGCTTCGTGCATACGGCTTTCCGCTTCTTTCAGCCAAGTGCGGAAGCCCCAGCGTTTGAAATCGACTGCAAGCTGCGCCCATTTCGGCGACGTGCGGCGCAGGTTTTCGATGCCGTCTAAAAGCTCGGCGTGCAAATCCACATCGGTTTTAATCGTAACCAAATCATACGACAGCGGCAGTTGGGGCAGAGCGGCTTGCAGGTTTTCGCCCACTTTGCCCTTGATTTCCGCAGCGTGTTCCATTACTCCAGCCAGCGAGCCGTAGGCTTCCAGCCATTTGACAGCGGTTTTCGGGCCGCATTTTTCCACGCCCGGCACGTTATCGACCTTGTCGCCCATCAGCGCGAGATAATCGCGGATTTGGTCGGGGTGCACGCCGAATTTCGCCTTCACGCCTTCAATATCCAGCGTTTCTCCGCTCATCGTGTTCACCAGCGTAACACGCTCGTTTACCAATTGCGCCATATCCTTATCGCCCGTCGAAACAATGACTTGAAAACCATGTTCCGCCCCCTGTTTCGCCAGCGTGCCGATTACGTCGTCCGCTTCGACTTGAGGAATCACCAGAACCGGCCAGCCCATCAACCGCACCAAATCCGGCAAGGCTTCCGCCTGCGGGCGCAAATCGTCCGGCATCGGCGGGCGCGTCGCCTTGTAGTCGGGGAACATCTCGTGGCGGAAATTTTTGCCCTTCGCATCAAACACCACCGCGCAATAATCGTGCACATAATCCGCCCGCAGCCGCCGCAGCATGTTCAACACGCCGTAAAGCGCACCCGTCGGCGCACCGTCGGGCGCGGTCAGTTGCGCCATCGCGTGATAGGCGCGGTAGAGATAGGAAGAGCCGTCAACGAGGAGGAGGGTTTTGCTCATGGGGATAACCGTTTGAGTGAAAGGGAAACAGCGGGATTATAAAGAAGAGGCTACCTGAAAACAAAGCAAACGGTTTTCAGGTAGCCTTTAGGGGAGTGGGCGGGAAGGGCCGGCATAGTTTTCAGGTAGCCTTTTCCACGCCCACAGGCAGCAGCACTACGCGCCCAAGAACCAGAATTTCAACGCCCACAGCACGGCCACGCCCCATACCATCGGCGGCACGTCGCGCTGGCGGCCACAGCACAGTTTCACCACGGCATAGCTGATGAAGCCCATGGCGATACCGTCGGCGATGGAATAGGAGAAGGGCATAAACACGATGGTGAGGAAGGCGGGTGCGGCCTCGGTCATGTCGTGCCAATCGATTTCGGTGGCCGAGCGCATCATCTGCACGCCGATATACAAGAGCGCGGGCGCGGTGGCGAAGGCGGGCACGGCCTGCGCCAGCGGAGAAAACCACAGGCAGGCCAGCATCAGCACGCCCACGGTTACGGCGGTGAGCCCGGTGCGGCCGCCCGCCGCCACGCCGGAAGCGCTTTCCACATAAGGCGTGGTGGAAGAAGTGCCCAGCGCCGCGCCGGCCACGATGGCCACAGAATCGGCAAACAGCGCTTTTTTCAGGCGCGGCAGGCGGCCGTTTTCCAGCAGGCCGGCACGGTGCGCCACGCCCACCAGCGTGCCGGTGCTGTCGAACAAATCCACCAGGAAAAACACGAAAATCACTGCAATCAGGCTACCTGAAAACAGGTCTTTGAAATCCATCTGCATAAAGGTGGGCGCAATGCTCGGAATGGCAGACACCACTTTGTCGAAACGGGTGAGCCCCAGCGGGATAGACAGCAGGGTGATGCCCATGATACCGAGGATGATGGCGCCGCGCACGCGGTAGTAATCCAGCGTGACGATCACGAAAAAGCCCAGCATCGCCAGCAGCATAGGCCAGTTTGGCGCATACGCGCCCGGCTGCCCTTCCACCGGCAGGCGGAACTCGCCCATGTGCACCAGCGTAGCCTCGTTGCCCACAATCACACCCGAGCCTTTGAGCGCAATCAGCGCCAAAAACAGGCCGATGCCCGCCGCAATCGCCATCTTCAGGCTCATCGGCAGCGCGTTTACCAGCATTTCGCGCACCTTCATAAAGCTGAACAAAATGAAGATGATGCCGGAAACAAACACCGCCGCCAGCGCCACCTGCCACGGCACGCCCATGCCCTTGACCACGCTGAAGGTGAAATAGGCGTTCAGGCCCATGCCCGGCGCCAGCGCAATCGGGTAGTTGGCCAGCATGCCCATGATGAAGCAGCCGATGGCCGCCGAAATGCAGGTGGCCACAAACACGGCTCCGAAATCCATGCCGGAGAGCGAGAGCGTGTGCGGGTTTACCACGATGATGTAGCACATGGTGAGGAAGGTGGTGAGCCCCGCCATCAGCTCGGTGCGAATGGTGGTGTTGTTTTCGGAAAGTTTGAAATAGCGGTTGAAGAAGGATTGCATGATGTTTTTCGGGGGTTGGGTTGGGATAAGGGTTTTTCGGGTAATGCTTGGTTGGGTTGGGAAACGGGGTTTTCAGTAGCCTTTCAGAGTTTGCCTGTGGAAGGCTACCTGAAAATTATCTGCGTCATTGGCCTTTACTACCGGAAAGCGCGGCCAATCGTGCGATCCACTCAGTTATCTGCCAGGCTTCGGCAGCCTGGCTGGGATTACGCGCGATCCAAGATTGCGTTTGCTGGTGCAACGGTATCAACTGTTGGCGGTCGTTTGCCTGTCCCAACACTTTTCGCATGATGCCCTGCCCAGCAATATCACGATAAGTGCATAAATCTGCTTTATTTTCCACATAGCACTGCGCGATATAGCCTGTAAACTGCCGCATCACTTGCCCGCGTAATTCGCTTTCCCAGCGTGCGGTTTGCTGCTTGTCTGCAAGCCGGCGATCGAACTCACGCTGCTGTTCCGGCGTCATGGCAAGAAACTGATCTGCTACTAGGTTAGATGTTTGATTAGCCAAATATTGGGCAACAATCTGCGCTTGCCGGGTAAACTCCATCTGGTTCAGCCGTTCGCTATTCTCCGCATAGGCCGGCATAAACAAGCATCCCAAGAATGGCGCCGCCATTATCGCTTTCATTATTGCTCCATTATTTTTCAGGTAGCCTCTGCCCTATTCCACCAGCTCGCCGCGCAGGCTGAAGGTGAAGGCTTCGGTGATTTCAATGTCCACCATCTGGTTGATGAGCGACACGTCGCCGGTGAAGTTCACCACGCGGTTGTTGGCGGTGCGGGCTTGGAGCTGGTCGGGGTCTTTTTTGGAGATGCCTTCCACCAGACAGCGTTGCACCGTGCCGAGCATGGTTTGGTTGATGCGGGCGGTTTCGGCTTCGATGACTTCGTTCAGGGCTTCGAGGCGGCGCACTTTTTCGGCGTGCGGGGTGTCGTCGGGCAGGTTGGCGGCGGGCGTGCCGGGGCGCGGGCTGTAAATAAAGACAAAGCTCAAATCGAAGGCGATGTCTTTCACCAGTTTCAGCGTCTGTTCGAACTCGCGCTCGGTTTCGCCGGGGAAGCCGACGATGAAGTCGCTGCTCAGGCACAAGTCGGGGCGGATGGCACGCAGTTTGCGGATGATGGATTTGTATTCCAAGGCGGTGTAGCCGCGTTTCATCGCGCTCAATACGCGGTCTGAACCGCTCTGAATCGGCAGGTGCAGGTGCGACACCAGCTTGGGCAGGTCGCGGTAGCATTCGATGATGGCGTCGGTAAACTCGCGCGGGTGGCTGGTGGTGAAGCGCATACGCTCGATGCCGGGGATTTCGTGGACGATGCGCAGCAGGGTGGCAAAGTCGCAGATTTCGCCGTTGTCCATTTCGCCGCGATAGGCATTCACGTTCTGCCCCAACAGGTTGATTTCTTTCACGCCCTGTTGCGCCAAGCCGGCGATTTCGGTCAGCACGTCGTTCAGCGGTCGGGAGAATTCTTCGCCGCGCGTATAAGGCACAACGCAGAAGCTGCAATATTTGGAGCAGCCTTCCATAATGGAAACAAACGCGCTGCCGCCGTCCACGCGGGCGGGGGGCAGGTGGTCGAACTTTTCGATTTCGGGGAAGGAGATGTCCACTTGGGAGTGGCCGCTGGTTTCTTTGTCCACAATCATCTGCGGCAGGCGGTGCAGGGTTTGCGGACCGAAGACGACATCGACATAAGGCGCACGCTCGATGATGGCTTCACCTTCCTGTGAGGCGACGCAGCCGGCCACGCCGATGATGAGGTTGGGGTTTTTCTGTTTGAGGGGTTTGATGCGGCCGAGGTCGGAGAATACTTTTTCCTGCGCTTTTTCTCGCACGGAGCAGGTGTTGAACAGGATGATGTCGGCGTTATCGGGTTCGGAAACCTGCTCGATGCCGCCGTGTTCTTCGGCAAGGACGGCGAGCATTTTGTCGCTGTCGTATTCGTTCATTTGGCAGCCGAAGGTGCGGATATAGACTTTTTTCATGGTTTGGTGCTTTCAGGTAGCCCGTAATCGCGGGGCTGATTATTATGCGAAGGCGGCATTATACGCAGTGCGCCGCAGCGTGAAAAGATAAAATCAAATCAATAACAAAATGCTACCACTCAAAATCTGAGGCTACCTGAAAAGGGTTTTTCAGGTAGCCTCAACGCAAGCAGGCGGGCTATTCTCGGTTGCGGCCGCGCCAGAAATAGCGTAGCACAAAGCCGGGGAAGGCAAACACCAGATACAGGCACGCCACCGCCACATAAAACTGCCAATGCTGGCGATGTACGCTGCCGCCCTGTGCTTCCAGCAGATAGGCCAACAGCGCCACAAAGGCAAACCCGGCCAGCAGCTCCGGCAAATGGTGGGCAAACCGTTTTTCAGGTAGCCTTTTGATGCCGAACCAGCGCACGCTCACAAACGGCAGGTTGGCACACACCAACGCCACCAACAGCAGCAGATACATCGCGGCAGTCATCGCCCTACTCCGATTGTTTGGTTAAATCACAACACCTTGCCCAGCGCATACACGCACCAGTCCATCAGCGTGCTCGGCATCAGGCCAAACAGCAGCAGCCCCAGCGCGCACACCGACAAGGCCACCCGGCTGGCTGCCGCCATCGACAGCGGCGCCGTTTCCACGGCCTCATCCATATACATCACCTTCACCACGCGCAGATAGTAGAACGCGCCAATCAGCGACATCACCACCGCAAACACCGCCTGCCACACAAAGCCCTGCCCCAGCAGCGCCCGAATCACGGAAAGCTTGGCATAAAAGCCCGCCAGCGGCGGAATGCCCGCCATACTGAACATCACCAGCAGCATCAGGAAGGCATACCAGGAATGGCGTTGGTTCAGGCCGGCCAAATCGGCGATTTCCTCGCAATCGTGCCCCTCACGCGACAGCAGCATCAACACGCCGAAGCCCGCCATCGCCATCAGCGCATACACCAGCGCGTAGTACAACGCCGCACTGAAGCCGTGCAGGCCGCCCATAAACGCCAGCAGCACGAAACCCATGTGCGACACAGTAGAATACGCCAGCATGCGCTTGATATTGGCCTGCATCACCGCCGCCAGATTGCCCACCAGCAGCGAAGCCACCGCCAGAATATTCAGCATCGGCACCCAGTCGGCGTGCAGCCCGCCCAGGCCGGTAACCAAAATGCGGAAGGCAAACACCGTGGCCGCGATTTTCGGCGCCGTGCCCACCAACGCGGTCACCGCCGTGCTCGAGCCGTGATACACATCCGGCACCCACATATGGAACGGCACCGCGCCCAGCTTGAACGCAATGGCCACCACCACAAACACCAAGCCCAGCTTCAGCAGCCACGGATTGGCCATCTGCGTGAGCCCCGCCGCCAGCACATCGGGCAGCAGCAGCAGCGAGCCGGTGGCGCCGTAGATCATGGAAATGCCGTAGAGCAGCAAGCCGGAAGCCAGCGCGCCGAGCACGAAATATTTCAAGGCCGCCTCGCTGGCGCGCACGTCGTCACGGCGCAGCGCAATCAGCGCATACAGCGACAGCGACAGGATTTCCAAGCCGATATACAGCGTGAGGAAATGGTTGGCGCTCATCATCACGCACATGCCCAGCAGTGCAAACAGCGTGAGCGTGTAAAACTCGCCTTTATAAATCTGGCGCGTTTTCAGGTAGCCCGGCGACAGCGCAAACAGCACCAACACCAGCGCATACACCGCCAGCTTGCCCACATAAGACAAACCGTCAAGCACAAACATGCGGCTGAAGGTTTCCACCGGCTCGCCCGGCCATAAGGCTACCTGAAAAACCGCCGCCGCCAACACAGCCAAAGAAGCCAGACAGGCCGTGATGCCGCGCTTTTCGTCCGGCAGCCACAAATCCACCAGCAGCACCGCGCACAATGCCGCGAGCAGCACGATTTCGGGCATGGCGGGGATTAAGTTCAAATCAGTCCAGTTCATTCACACACCTCAAATCTTGCTTTGCGCCACATGCGCGATCAAATCGTTGGCCGCCTGGTGCACCACGGCGATAAACGGCTCCGGCCACAGGCCCATGCCCAGCACGGCGGCGGCCAGGATGGCCAGCACAGCAAATTCGCGGCGGCCGATGTCTTTCATTTCGGCCACATGCGGGTTGGTCACCGCGCCGAAAATCACGCGCTTATACATCCACAGCGTGTAGGCTGCGCCCAAAATCAGCGTCAGCGCCGCCAGCGCGCCCACAATCAGGTTGTAGTTCACCGCGCCCATAATCACCATAAATTCGCCCACGAAGCCCGATGTGGCGGGCAGGCCGGCGTTGGCCATGGCAAACAGCATCATGAAGGCGGCAAATTTCGGCATCACCGTTACCACGCCGCCGTAGTCGGCAATATTGCGGCTGTGCAGGCGGTCGTACATCACGCCGATGCAGAAGAACATGGCGGCAGACACGAAACCGTGCGAAATCATCTGCATAATCGCGCCTTTCAACGCCCACGGCTGCAATTCCGTCTGATTGGTAAACAGGAACATGCCCAAGGTAACGAAACCCATGTGGCTGATGGAAGAATACGCCACCAGTTTTTTCATATCGGTTTGCACCAGTGCCACCATGCCGATATAAATCACCGCAATCAGGCTGAGCACGATGATGGCGGGCGCGAAATAGCGCGATGCGTCGGGCAGAATCGGCAGGATGAAGCGCAGGAAGCCGTATGCACCGAGCTTCAGTGTAATCGCCGCCAGCACCATCGAACCGCCGGTGGGTGCTTCCACGTGCGCATCGGGCAGCCAAGTGTGCACCGGAAACATCGGCACTTTCACCGCAAACGACAGGAAGAAGGCGGCAAACAGAATCTGCTGGGTAAGCAGCGGAATTTGTTTGATGTTTTGGAAATCGTCAATCGCAAAGCTGCCGCCGGTCTGGAACGACAAATACACCAAGGCCACCAGCATCAGCAGCGAGCCCATCAGCGTGTAGAGGAAGAGCTTCACCGAAGCATACACGCGGCGCGGCCCGCCCCACACGCCGATAATCAGATACAGCGGAATCAGCATGCCTTCAAAGAAAATGTAGAACAGCATGGCATCGCGGGCGGCAAACGCGCCGTTAATCAGACCGGACATAATCAGGAAGGCCGCCATATACTGCGCCACCTTTTTCTGAATCACTTCCCAGCCCGCAATCACCACCATCAGCGTGATAAAGGCGTTCAAAATCACAAACAACACGGAAATGCCGTCCACGCCCAGCGCGTAGTTGATGTTGAGCGCGGGAATCCACGAATAGAACTCGTTGAACTGGTAGCCGCCGCTCAAGCGGTCGAACTGCGTAAACAGCGGCAGCGTTACGGCGAAACCCGCCGCCGCGCCGACCAAGGCCAATATCCGCGCCAAGGGGGCACGGCGGTCGCAGCCGGTGGCCAGCACCAATAGTCCGGCGGCTATCGGCAGCCAGCTTGCCAAGCTGAGAAGGTGGTTGGAAAACATAGTTGTAACCTGCGGTATGAATAAATAAGTCGTTGTTGTTCTGCGTTTGCCGTTTTCAGACGGCCTCTAAACGCTGCCCTCTTTTTCGATGACCAAAATGCGCGCTTCGCCGCGCGGGTGGGCGACGTGTTCCGCGCCGACTCCGGCATAGAAGATGTCGCCGCCGCGCAGCCGAGCCACGCGCTCTTCGCCGTTTTCGCGGTAGTGCATATCGACTTCGCCGCTCATCACGGCAAACACTTCCTCGCCGTCGTTCACATGCCATTGGTATGGCTGGTCGGTCCAGTGCAGGCGCACGGTGGTGCCGTTCAGATTGGCGATGCTGCGCGCGCCCCATGCCCTGTCGGCGGTGAATTCGGCGGCGCGGATGATATCGGTTGCGCTCATTTTTTCCTCTGTGTGGTGTTTTCAGACGGCCTTTTCAGTTTTCAGGTAGCCTTAATGACTTGTTCCATCTGAACGGTTCACTTCCTGATCGAAACGGATAAAGGCGGCAATCATGGCCTGCCACACGGCTTCTGCCACATCGGGCGACAAGCCCGCTGCCGCAGCCTGTTCGCGCCTCGCTGCCAACACCTGCGCCACCCGATCGGGCGCAGCCACGGCCTGCGCGTCGTGCTTGGGTTTCAGACGGCCTGCCTGCGCGACCAACCGTTGTCGTTGTGCCAGCAAATCAATCAGCCGACTGTCCAACGCGTCAATCGCCTGCCGCACTTCGGCCAAGGTATCGGGCAAGCTATCGGCATTCATTTTTCAGGTAGCCTTTATCTGAACCAAAGCTGCCAGAAAAACACCACAATCAGCACCAGCACGCCGGACACCATGGCGGCGGCGTAGGTGTAGATAAAGCCGGTTTGCACGCGGCGCACCTGCCCGGCCACTGCGCCGACCAGTTTGGCCGCGCCGTTTACCAAGCCGTTGTCGATGATGGCGGTATCGACGGCTTTCCAGAAGAAGCTGCCCAGCGCACGCGTGCCTTTGGCAAACACGGCGAAGTAGATGTTGTCGAGGTAGTATTTGTTTTCAAACAGCACATACACCGGGCGGAAGGTCTGCGCGATTTTGGCAGGCAGCTGCGGCGCTTTCACATACAGGAACCACGCGGCCAATACACCGCCGACGGCCAGATACAGCACGGGCGTGTGCAGGCTGTGCGACACCATGCCCATTGCGCCGTGGAACTCTTCCTTCATGATATGCATCACGGGGTGCAGCTCGTGATTGACATAAATCACGTCTTTGAAGAAATCGCCGTACAGCATCGGCTCGATGGCGATGTAGCCAATCATCACGGACGGAATCGCCAGCAAAACCAGCGGCAGGGTAACCACCCACGGGCTTTCGTGCGGGTTGTCGGACGGCTTCAGGCCGTGGTGGTAGCCGTGGTCGTCGTGATGGTCATGCTTGGCCTCGCGCCAGCGTTCTTTGCCGTGGAAAACGATAAAGTATTGGCGGAAGGCGTAAAACGCGGTAACGAACACGCTGGCCAGCACGGCGAAATAGGCAAAACCGCTGCCGGGCAGGTTGCTGGCGTGCACCGCTTCGATAATCGAATCTTTGGAATAGAAACCGGAGAACAGCGGCGTGCCGATGAGGGCGAGGTTGCCCAGCAGCATGGTGAACCAGGTAATCGGCATGTATTTGCGCAGGCCGCCCATATTGCGCATGTCCTGGTCGTGGTGCATGCCGATGATCACGCTGCCCGCCGCCAAGAACAGCAGGGCTTTGAAGAAGGCGTGGGTCATCACATGGAACATGGCCACGGAATAGGCGGACACGCCCAAGGCCACAGTCATATAGCCGAGCTGCGACAGGGTGGAATAAGCCACTACGCGCTTGATGTCATTCTGAATCGTGCCGAGGAAGCACATAAACAGCGCGGTAATCGCGCCAATCACCATAATCACGCTCAACGCGGTGGTGGACAATTCATACATCGGCGACATACGCGACACCATAAACAGGCCGGCGGTAACCATGGTGGCGGCGTGAATCAGCGCAGAAATCGGGGTCGGGCCTTCCATGGAATCGGGCAGCCACACATGCAGCGGGAACTGCGCGGATTTGCCCATCGCGCCGACAAACAGCAACAGGCAGGTGATGGTGATCAAATCCCAGCCGAACAGGGTGCTGCCGACCACGTTGGGCAGATAGGCGAACACGTCGGCATAGCGCAGGCTGCCGCCGAAATAGGCCAGCACGAGGCCGATGCCGAGCACGAAGCCGAAGTCGCCCACGCGGTTCACCAAAAAGGCTTTCAAGTTGGCGAAAATCGCGCTGTCGCGTTTGAAATAGAAGCCGATGAGCAGATATGACACCAAGCCGACCGCTTCCCAGCCGAAAAAGAGCTGGATGAAGTTGTTGGACATAATCAGCATCAACATGCTGAAGGTAAACAATGAGATATAGCTGAAGAAGCGTTGGTAGCCGACTTCTTCGTCCGCCATATAGCCGATGGTGTAGATGTGCACCATCAGCGAGACGGAAGTGACCACCACCATCATCAGCGCGGTGAGGCTGTCCACCAGGAAGCCGACTGAGAAATCCAACCCGTTCATGGTCAGCCAGGTATAGACGTTTTCATCGAACTTGGCGCGGCTGCCGTCGATAAATCCGCACAGCACATAGGCCGACAGCACGGCGGACACGGCCACGCCGAGTATGGTAACCGTGTACGCGCCCCGGCGGCCGATGGTGTTGCCGAACAGCCCGGCCAGCAGGCAGCCGGCCAATGGCGTGAGGGCGATGATGAGGTATAAAGTCATGTCTGTCATAGTGTTGCCATCCTTGCGGATCAATCTTGTTATGTGTGCGGCATATTTTTCAGGTAGCCTTTACGGCTGCCGCATGAGGCTACCTGAAAAACAGCGGTGCGTTTTCAGGTAGCCTGTACCCTAGCCTTTCAGGTTGTCCAAATCACTGATGTTGATGCTGTTCCGGTTGCGGAACACCAGCACCATAATCGCCAGACCTATGGCCGATTCCGCCGCCGCCACGGTGAGCACGAAAAACACGAAAACCTGCCCGGCGGTGTTGCCCAAATATTGCGAAAACGCGATGAAATTGAAGTTTACCGCCAAAAGCATCAGCTCAATCGACATCAGCAGCACCAGCACGTTTTTGCGGTTCATGAAAATGCCCATCGCGCTGATGCCGAACAGCAAGGCGGCCAGCACCAGATAATGCGTAATCGTAATCATGCCTTGCCCTCCTCTTTCGTCTCTGCGTGGCTACCTGAAACTTCTTCCGCAGCCGCTTGCGGCACCTGCACCACGGCTTCCATCTTCACCATGCGCAGGCGGCCCCGATTGGCATCCACCTTCACTTGTTCGGCCGGATCCATACGCTTCGGATTCACCGTTTTACGGTGCACCAGCGCAATCGCCGCCACCATGCCCAACACCAGCAGCACCGCCGCCAGCTCGAAGGGCAGCAGGTAAGTGGTGTAGATTTGGCTGCCCAAATCGCGCACATTGCTGTAATCGGCCGGCACATCCTTCATCGGGCCGAAGGCTGCCAGATTGGTATCCGGCGCAATCAAAATCATGATCAGCGCCACCGCCATCAGCACGCCCACCACGCCGGCCACCGGCGCATGCCGCCAGAAACCGGCGCGCATCTCTTCGATGTCCACGTTCAGCATCATCACCACAAACAGGAACAGCACCATCACCGCCCCCACATACACCACCACCAGCGTGATGCCGAGGAATTCGGCCTGCATCAGCAGCCACATCATCGCGCTGGTGCAGAAAGTGAGCACCAGATAGAGCGCGGCGTGCACCGGATTTTTCGCGGTAACGGTTTGCAGCGCGCCAAACAAGATGATGGCCGCCAGCACATAAAACAGAATCAGGGAAAAAGTCATGTTGGCACTCCCTTAGCGATAAGGCGCATCGGCCGCTTTGCGCTTGGCGATGTCGGCTTCATATTGGTCGCCGATGGCCAGCAAAATCGGCTTGGTCATGTGCAGATCGCCCTTTTTCTCGCCGCAGTATTCGAAAATATGCGTTTCCACAATCGCATCGGTGGGGCAGGCTTCCTCACAGAAACCGCAGAAAATACATTTGGTTAAATCAATATCATAACGCCTGGTGCGGCGCGTGCCGTCTTCGCGCTCCTCGCTCTCGATGTTGATGGCCATCGCCGGGCACACCGCCTCGCACAGTTTGCAGGCAATACAGCGCTCTTCGCCGTTCGGATAGCGGCGTTGCGCGTGCAGCCCGCGGAAACGCACGGATTGCGGCGTTTTCTCCTCGGGAAACATGATGGTTTCCTTGCGGACGAAAAAATTCTTCAGCGTCAGGCCCATGCCCTTCACCAGCTCGCCGAGCAAAAAGGTTTTTACTAAATTAGCCATTGTTATTTATACCCTGTAGTGGGTTGATTCAAATCATTCAATTATTTTTCAGGTAGCCTCATGCAGCCTGCCGGCTACCTGAAAACTATTTCCACAGGCTCAGCGGCGACACCATCCACAAGCCCAAGAACACGATATAGACAAAGCCGATGGGAATCAGCACCTTCCAGCCCAAGCGCATGATTTGGTCATAGCGGTAGCGCGGGAAGGTGGCGCGGATCCACAAGTAGCCGTAGAGCACCATCGCCATCTTGGCAAACATCCAAAACGCGCCCGGCGTGCCGATGATGCCCCAGCTTTGCGGGAAGGGCGACAGCCAGCCGCCGAGGAACATCAGTGCGGTGAGCGCCGCAATCAGAATCATGAAAATGTATTCGGCCAAGAAAAACAGCGCAAAGGCAAAGCCAGAATATTCCACATGGAAACCGGCCACGATTTCCGATTCGCCTTCGGCCACATCGAACGGCGCGCGGTTGGTTTCCGCCACCGCAGAAATCAGATACACGATGAAGATGGGAAACAGCGGCAGCCAGTTCCAGGAAAACACCGAACCGCCGGCGATGCCCGTGGCCTGCGCCGCCACGATGTCGGAAAAATTCATGCTGCCCGACACCATCACCACGCACACCAAAGCCGCACTCATGGCAATTTCGTAGGAAATGCTCTGCGCGGAGGAGCGCATCGCGCCCAAAAACGCATATTTGGAGTTGGAAGCCCAGCCGGCAATAATCACGCCATACACCGACAGCGAAGTAATCATCAGGATATACAGCAAGCCCACATTCACATTAGTGAGCAGCCATTCGCTGGAAAACGGAATCACCGCCCACGCCGCAAACGCCGGCGCCAGCGACATCATCGGCCCGATGTAAAACAAAGCCTTATTCGACAATTTCGGCCGGGTTACCTCTTTAAACAGCAGCTTGAACACATCGGCAAAAGGCTGAATCAAGCCCCACGGGCCGGTTACGTTCGGGCCCACGCGCAGCTGCATAAAGCCGATCACCTTGCGCTCGAAATAAGTCAGATACGCCACCGTTAAAATCAGTGGAATCAAGATGATGACAATCTTCACCAAAATCGACACCACCAATCCGATGTCGCTGCCCGCCGCGCCAAACCAGCCGGCAAACAAGGCTTGGAACCATTCTTGCATGTTTAGCCCCTCCCCAATTCAATTGCGTTCATCAGCCCGCCCAGCACGGCATTGGCCGGATGCAGCGGCAGGTGCACCACATTTTCAGGTAGCCCTTCGTCGGCGCGCACCGTTACCGGCACGCTGCTGCCGTTCTGCTTGGCCACGGCAGCAGCGCCGTCGGCCAAACCCAACGCGGCCAGCGTGTTCGGATGCACCCGGGCCGGCGGCACTTGCGCCTGCACGGTTTGCTGCAAAGGCTCGGAGCGGCGCACAATAGCGTCGGTGTGGTAGATGCCCACCCCGCCCACGCGGGTCAGGCCGGCCGCAGCCGGCGCGGCTTCGCCCTGCCAGCTCACGGCGCTATTCAATTTTTCAGGTAGCCTTTCGGCATCCACGGCTTCGCGCAGCACGGCTTCGCTGCTGTCGTAATCAAAGCCGGCCAAACCGCACACATTGCCCAACACGCGCAACACTTTCCACAGCGGGCGCGAATCGGCATAGCCTTTCAGCACGCCGCGGAACGATTGCAGGCGCCCTTCCATATTGATGAGGCTGCCCGAAGTTTCGGTGAACGGCGCAATCGGCAGCAGCAGGTCGCACACTTCCAGCAGCGTGTCGCTCACGAAGGGCGTGAACGCCATCACGGTTTGCGCTTGTTTTAAGGCGGCCACGGCGGCCGCACCGCCGGCCACGTCGATTTCCGGCTCCACGTTCAGCAGCAGCACGGCTTTCTTCGGCTGCGCCATCATTTGGCCGATGCTGTTGCCCTGATCCACGCCCAACACCTCGGCGCCCACGCTGTTGGCAGCCTGCGGCAGGATGCCCAAAGTGGCGCCGGTGGCGGCGGCCAAGGCTTGGGCGGCAGCATAAATTGCGGCGTAGTCGGGATGGTTTTGCGCTTCGGCACCCAGCACGATGGCGGCCTGTTCGGCGCCGTGCAGGCTGGCGGCCACAGTGGATTGCGGGTCGGCCAGCAGGTTTTTCAGGTAGCCTGCCCAATCGTTCGGGTGGCGCACTTCCTGTGCCAACAAAGGCATATACAACTCTTCGCGCTGCGAGGCGAGCAGGTTCAGCGCCATGCCGTTTTTGGCGGCGCGGCGCAGGCGGGCGGTGAGCAGCGGTTGCTCTTGGCGCAAGGTGGCACCCACCACCAATACCGCGCCGCAGGTGGCCAGGCTTTCGATGCTGCGGCCAAGCCACGGCGCGCCTTGCAGGCTACCCGAAAGCCGGTCGTCTTGCTGGCGCAGGCGGCTGCTGAGATGGCGGATGCCGAGGCCGGCGGCCAGTTTCTTGGCCAAATAGAGCTCTTCCACGGTGTTCATCGGGTTGAGCCACATGGCGGTTTGGCCGTCGCCGTCTTCTTTTTGGATGCATTCCAAGGTTTTGCGCACATATTCCAGCGCGGTAGGCCAATCCACATCGTGCCATTCGCCGCCGTGTTTGATTTTCGGCTGGCGCAGGCGGCTGGCGTGGTTCAGCCCTTCGTAGGCGAAACGGTCGCGGTCGGAAAGCCAGCATTCGTTGACGGCTTCGTTTTCCAACGGCAGCACGCGGCGCACGGTGTGGTCTTTGGTTTGCACGATGAGGTTGCTGCCCAGCGCGTCGTGGGCGGAGATGGATTTACGCCGGTTTAGTTCCCACGAGCGGGCGTTGAAACGGAAGGGTTTGCTGGTGAGCGCGCCCACGGGGCATAAGTCGATGACGTTGCCCGACAATTCGGTTTCCACCACGCGGCCGATAAAGGGCATGATTTCGGAATGTTCGCCGCGGTAGGCCATGGCGATTTCCTGATTGCCGGCGATTTCTTCGGTGAAGCGCACGCAGCGGGTGCAGTGGATGCATCGGCTCATTTCGGCGGCAGACACCAAGGGGCCCATGTCTTTGCCGGCCACGGCGCGTTTGGGCTCGGTGTAGCGGGTGGTGGATTTGCCGTAGCCCATGGCCAAATCTTGCAGCTGGCATTCGCCGCCTTTATCGCAAATCGGGCAGTCGAGCGGATGGTTGATGAGCAGGAATTCCATCACGCCGGATTGCGCTTGGCGGGCTTTGTCGGAATGGGTGCGCACCACCATGCCGTCGGTTACCGGGGTGGCGCAGGCGGGCAGCGGTTTGGGGGCTTTTTCCACGTCCACCAGGCACATGCGGCAGTTGGCGGCGATGGAGAGTTTTTTGTGATAGCAGAAGTGCGGGATATAGGTGCCGAGCTTTTGCGCGGCTTCAATCACCGTGGCGCCCTTCTCTACCGATACTTCCTTACCGTCGATGCTGATTTGTAACATAGCTCTTCCTAGCTATTTAATTCATTGGTTTGCATTTTTCCCCTGCTGGGCAGGGGATACGTTTTCAGCTATCTGATTAATCTTACCCATCTAGCCTGCGTTTTGTTACCGCCACCATTTCGCCTGGAAATCAGGGGAAACGTGGATGGAATTATCTATTTTGTACTGTCCATTTTCCCTAACCAGTTTAAAACGGGCTACCCCGTCCGTCTTGCCGAAATCGGCAGATACCGTATTGCCATGTACGGAGAACTTGGGCGCATTCCATGCAAAGCCGCCGTTACCGGGCTCTGACCAAAGACCGCTGTAGCATCGGGGAATCACTGCGGAGCAGTCTTCATCTGCCTGAAAACGTCTTTTCTCTTGAGCCAACACTGCAATAGCAGAGCGGCTCAGAAAGCGTTTGGTTGCATTTTCGGCTGTTCGTTCCTGAACACACACACCTTTGGCATTGCAGTCCAAAAATCCTTTGACCACTGAAATTTTTTGGGCATCGTCTTGATTTCCGGCCAATGCCTGTTGTGCATTCAATGTGGCAACTACGCTAAACAAAATCCATGCAGCTGTTTTTTTCATTGGTTATTTCCTTGATAAACAGTGATTCAATCAATCTCAAATTTTTCAGGTAGCCTCTTCCACTAGCACCATTGATGCACTTTCATCGGTTTGCCGTGTTCGATGTAGTAGACGAACTCGTGGCGGTAGTGCTTCATGAAGCCGCGCACGGGGAAGACGGCGGCGTCGGCCAGGGCGCAGATGGTGCGGCCGGCCATGTTGTTGCCGATGCTTTCCAGCAATTCGAGATCTTCCATGCGCCCTTGGCCGCTGACGATGCGGTGTACGATGCGGTACAGCCAGCCGGTGCCTTCGCGGCACGGCGTGCATTGGCCGCAGGATTCTTCGTAGTAGAAATAGCTGAGCCGCTCCAAGGCTTTCACCATGCACACGTCTTCGTCCATCACAATCACCGCGCCGGAGCCGAGCATGGAGCCGGCCTTGGCGATGGCGTCGTAATCCATGGTGAGGGTCATCATCATCTCGCCAGGGATAACGGGCGAAGAAGAGCCGCCGGGAATCACGGCTTTCAGCTTTTTGCCGCCGCGCATGCCGCCGGCCATTTCCAGCAGTTCGGCAAAAGGGGTGCCGAGCGGCACTTCATAATTGCCGGGGCGCGCCACGTGGCCGGACACGGAAAACAGCTTGGTGCCGCCGGCGTTTTCGATGCCTTTTGCGGCAAAGGTTGCACCGCTATCGCGGATGATGAAAGGCACGGAGGCGAAGGTTTCGGTGTTGTTGATGGTGGTGGGGCGGCCGTATAGGCCGAAGGAGGCGGGGAATGGCGGTTTGAATCGCGGCTGGCCTTTTTTGCCTTCCAATGATTCGAGCAGCGCGGTTTCCTCGCCGCACACATAGGCGCCGTAGCCGTGGGAGGCGAAGAGCTCGAAATCAAAGCCCAAGCCCATGATGTTTTTACCGAGCAGACCGGCTTGGCGCGCTTCGGCCAGGGCGGCTTCAAAGCGCTGATAGCCTTCGAAAATTTCGCCGTGGATGTAGTTGTAGCCGGCGGTGGCGCCCATCACATAGCCGGCAATAATCATGCCTTCGATCACGGCGTGCGGGTTGAAGAAAATGATGTCGCGATCTTTGAAGGTGCCCGGCTCGCCTTCGTCGGTGTTGCACACCACATACTTGGCGCCTTCGATGTTGCGCGGCATGAAGCTCCATTTCAGGCCGGTGGGAAAGCCTGCGCCGCCGCGGCCGCGCAGGTTGGAGGTTTTGAGTTCGGCGATCAGGTCGTCTTGCGGAATCTTTTCGCTGAGGATTTTGCGCAATGCCTGATAACCGCCGCGCGCCTGGTAGGCGGCCAGCGTCCAGCAATCGGGAGCGGCGGTGTCCACCTGCTCGAAAATCACGCCTGGTTGGTAAATAGCCATGTGTTTGCCTAGCTTGTAAACTTTTGATTCTTATTTATTTCAAGTTTTCAGGTAGCCTGAAAATAGTTTTCCAATGATATGGTTTAATTAGTTATCTCACGAATACGTTTGTAATCGTCTAACTTAACAACCCCATCAGACTCAACCACCTTAATATCAGTTACTCCTCTATAGGGCGCGTCTCGATAAGTTACGCGATACCAACCATTAGCCCTGGGTGTGATGCTGACAATCCCGCTTGCTCCACCGCCATCTTGTGCACTTGTCCGCAAAGCATATGCGGCATAGCAATGCGCAACAGTGCAGTCATATTCATCTCGATATACTGCCTCCAACTTTGCTAACAATCGCTGTGTCGCAACCCTGTTGCCTTGATCGGCTAAATCACCGCCCCCGAATACATAAACACGGTAAAAGTACGTGATAGCCTGCCTAGCCTGCTGTTCACTCACCTCCGCCAATACGGGGGAAGACATCAAAACCATCAATGCAAGCAGTCCCAATTTTTTCATTTGACTCATCCTTTAATGCACTATGCACAATGCAACTTAATCAATGCTCACTAAGGCTACCTGAAAAATTTTCAGGTAGCCTTCAGCACAGCTCGGCCAGTTTCTGGTCGATGGCTTCGTCGGTCATGAAGCTGCACATTTTGTGGTTGTTCACCAGCATCACCGGCGCGTCGCCGCAGGCGCCCATGCACTCGCCTTCCATCAGAGTAAATTTGCCGTCGGGCGTGGTTTCGCCGAAGCCGATGCCGAGTTTTTCCTGCAAATACTGTGCGGTATCCACGCTGCCGCGCAGGGCGCACGGCAGGTTGGTGCAGACAGTGAGCTTGTATTTACCCACCGGTTGCAGGTTGTACATATTATAGAAGGTGGCCACTTCGTAGGCTTGGGCGGCGGTAATGCCGATGTAGTCGGCCACGAAGGCGATGGTTTCGGGGGCAAGCCAGCCTTTTTCCGTTTGCGCGATACGCAGGGCGCCCATGATGGCAGAGCGGCGCTGGTCGGCCGGGAATTTGGCCAGCTCAATATCGATTTGTTTCAGTGATTCTGCGGATAACATTAGCGGTCTACCTCTCCGAATACGATGTCCTGCGTGCCGATGATGGCAACAACGTCGGACAGCATGTGGCCGCGTGCCATTTCGTCCATGCCTTGCAGGTGGGCGAAGCCGGGGGCGCGGATTTTCAGGCGGTAGGGTTTGTTGGCGCCGTCTGAAATAATATAGATGCCGAACTCGCCTTTGGGGTGCTCGACAGCAGTGTAGGTTTCGCCTTCGGGCACGTGCATGCCTTCGGTGAACAGTTTGAAATGGTGGATCAAATCTTCCATGCCGGTTTTCATTTCGGTGCGCTTGGGCGGGGCGACTTTGTGGTCGTCCACAATCACCGGGCCGGGATTGACGCGCAGCCATTCGGCGCATTGCTTGATGATGCGCACAGACTGGCGCATTTCATTGATGCGGCAGAGATAGCGGTCATAGCAATCGCCGTTTACCCCGACGGGAATATCGAAATCCATTCGGTCGTAAACTTCGTAGGGCTGTTTTTTGCGCACATCCCATTCGATGCCGGAACCGCGCAGCATCACGCCGGTAAAGCCTTTTTGCATGGCGCGCTCGGGCGAAACCACGCCGATGCCGACAGTACGCTGTTTCCAGATGCGGTTGTCGGTGAGCAGGGTTTCCAAATCGTCAATGCGCGAAGGGAAACGATCGCAGAAAGCATCGATGAAGTCGAGCATGCTGCCTTCACGCCAGGCATTCAGCTCTTTCAACACCTTGGCGCTGCGGTATTTGCTCGGCTCGTACTTAGGCATGAAATCAGGCAGATCGCGGTACACGCCGCCGGGGCGGAAATAGGCTGCGTGCATGCGCGCGCCGGAAACGGCTTCATACAAATCCATCAGGTCTTCGCGGTCGCGGAAGGCATACAGGATGGCGGTCATGGCGCCGATATCGAGCGCATGCGAACCCACGCCCATCAAATGGTTCAGGATGCGGGTAACCTCCGCAAACATGGTGCGGATATATTTGGCACGAATGGGAATTTCAATGCCCAGCAGCTTTTCTACAGCCAGGCAATAGGCCTGCTCGTTGACCATCATGGAAACGTAGTCCAAACGATCCATATACGGCAGGGCCTGCAGATAGGTTTTGGTTTCGGCCAGTTTTTCGGTGCCACGGTGCAGCAGGCCGATATGCGGGTCGGCGCGCACGATGGTTTCGCCGTCCAGCTCCAAAATCATGCGCAATACGCCGTGCGCGGCCGGATGCTGCGGACCGAAGTTGATGGTGTAGTTTCTCAGTTTAGTGGCCACCGTAATTCTCCTCACGGACGACACGCGGCGTGATTTCGCGCGGCTCGATGGTTACCGGCTGGTACACCACCCGTTTTTCTTGCTCGTCGTAGCGCATTTCCACATAACCAGAAACGGGGAAATCTTTGCGGAAGGGATAGCCGACAAAGCCGTAGTCGGTCAGGATACGGCGCAAATCAGGATGACCTTCAAACATAATCCCATATAAATCAAAGGCCTCACGCTCATACCAATCGGCGCTGTTATAAATATCAACCACCGAGCTCAACACCGGGAAATCATCATCTGCCACCCACACACGCACTCGAATACGCTGGTTGTTTTGCAGCGACAACAGCTGACTGACCACGGCAAAGCGCTGGCCTTCCCATGGCTCGTTTTTATATTCGCTGTAGTCCACGCCGCACAAATCAAGCAACAATTCAAAGTGCATGGATTCGTGATCGCGCAGCAGCTGCATAATTTCGCGGTAGTTCCCGGCTTGGGCTTCCACCGTGACTTCACCAAACGCCAAAATCACTTTCTCTGCTTTGTCGCCCAGCAGGTTTTGTACGGCAAGATACAAATCGTTTACATGCATGGCGTACTCCTAATGGCGGGCGATGGTATAGGTGCGCTTGATTTTGCCTTGCAGCTGGATCAAGCCGTAAATCAGCGCTTCGGCCGTGGGTGGGCAGCCGGGCACATACACATCCACCGGCACAATACGGTCACAACCGCGCACCACGGAATAAGAATAATGATAGTAACCGCCTCCGTTGGCGCACGAACCCATCGACAACACCCAGCGCGGCTCGGCCATTTGGTCGTACACGCGGCGCAGGGCGGGCGCCATTTTATTGGTGAGCGTGCCCGCCACAATCATCAAGTCGGACTGACGCGGCGACGGGCGGAAGATAATACCGAAGCGGTCGAGGTCGTAGCGCGCCATACCGGCATGCATCATTTCCACTGCGCAACAGGCCAAACCGAAGGTAACCGGCCACATCGAGCCGGTACGCATATAATTCAGCACGGTATCGGCACTGGTGGTGATAAACCCCTTACTCAAAACGCCTTCTATTCCCATTCCAGCGCACCTTTTTTCCATTCGTAAACAAAGCCGATGCCCAAAATCACGATAAACACGAGCATCACGCCGAAACCGAACATTCCCAAATCTTTAAACACCACCGCCCAAGGAAACATAAAGGCGATTTCCAAATCAAACAAAATAAACAGGATGGCCACCAAATAGTAGCGCACATCAAAACGCATACGGGCGTTTTCAAACGCCTCAAAGCCGCACTCGAAAGGCGCATCTTTTTCGGCATAGTGCCGCTTCGGGCCAAGCAGCGTGCCCAATGTTAAGAAAAGGACGCCCGCCGCCAAACCGACCAGCACGAAAACAAATACAGGGAAATAGTTAGCCAACATGGTTTGTACTCAGGGTAAACACATAAAATGCAGGTAAAACCAACCGGCATTGTAACCAAATTCATTGTTTGATTCAAAGCAAACCAGCATGCGAAAAGACAATATTTTCATTGCATTAAATAGAAATAATTCGCAATATCTTCAGCCCTTGCATTGCAACGGATTTCCCCCTTAAAGAGTTTTGATTTAAATCAACACTATAAAACCAACGCACACAAACTTCCCCGCATAACACTTATTTACACAGCAAGAGGCTACCTGAAAGCCGTTTGTCGCCTTACTGCAAAAACGTGTAGAATGCGCCGGTTTGTTACAGATCCCAAGATTGGGCCGCTAACCTTATGGATCCTTCCGGTTCCCACCCTGCCGTTTCTCTGATTGATTTCCCCTGATTTCCACCGTGCGCCATTACTGTGATGCACGGTAATGGAGTGCGCATGCCTACCCTATTGCCCTCTTCCGAACAACAGCCGATCGACATCGCCCGCATCCACGAGCTGGCCGACGCCCTGCTGCCCGTATACGACAGCATCCAGCCCGACAGCGCGCTCGACGACCCCTATCTCAACAGCTGCCTTTCCGAGCTCATCCAAATCCTGCACGAGCTGCACCCGGCCGACATCGCCGCCGCGCTGGAATCGCTGCCGCTGCAAGCCCGCCTTTTGGTGTGGAAACTGGTGGGGCCGGAGAGCGACGGCACCATCCTGTTGGAAGTGTCCGACGCCGTTCGCGAAACGCTGATTGAAAACATGGAACGGCAGGAACTCCTGGCCGCGGTCGAAGACATGGACGTGGACGACCTGGCCGAGCTGGCCGACGACCTGCCGCGCCAAATCGTGGCCGAAGCCCTGCAATCGCTCGACGAAGAAGAACGCGCCCAAGTGCAGGCCTCCATGTCGTTTGCCGACGACCAAGTGGGCGCCATCATGGACTTCGAGCTGGTGAGCATCCGCGCCGACGTTACCTGCGAAGTAGTGCTGCGCTATCTGCGCCGCTTCGAGAGCCTGCCCGACCACACCGACAAAATTTTCGTGATCGACGACAACGACATCCTGCAAGGCGTGCTGCCCATCCGCAAGCTGTTGGTGGCCGACCCGGATGAAATCGTCGAGCACATCATGGCGCGCGACATCGTGCGCTTCCACCCCGAAGACAACACCGAAGAAGCCGCGCAGGCGTTTGAGCGTTATGACTTGGTAACCGCCCCCGTTACCGATGCCGAAGGCAAGCTCATCGGCCGCCTCACCGTGGACGAAATGGTGGACGTGATCCGCGAAGAAACCGAGGCCGACATGTTGAACATGGCCGGTTTGCAGGAGGAAGAAGATCTGTTCGCCCCCGTGCTCGATTCGGTGAAAAACCGTTGGATGTGGCTCGCCATCAACTTGTGCACCGCCTTTGTGGCCAGCCGCGTGATTGGCGCATTTGAAGGCAGTATTGCGCAGATTGTGGCGCTGGCTGCGCTGATGCCGATTGTGGCCGGCATCGGCGGCAACTCGGGCAACCAAACCATCACCATGATTGTGCGCGCCATGGCCATGGGGCAGCTTTCCGGCAGCCAGGCGCTGCACCTGTTGAAAAAAGAAGTGGGCGTGGCGCTGATTAACGGCGTGATTTGGGGCGGCGTGATGGGCGTGGTGGCCTGGCTGCTGTATAAAAACATCGGCATCGGGCTGGTGATGGTGGCGGCGATGACGCTCAACCTGCTCTTGGCCGCCACCGTGGGCGTGCTGATTCCGGTGATTATGGACAAGCTCGGCCGCGATCCGGCGCTGGGCAGCTCGGTACTGATTACCGCCGTTACCGACTCCGGCGGCTTCCTCATCTTCCTCGGGCTGGCCACGCTGTTTTTGCTTTAATTTTAGTTACTTATGATTTTCAGGTAGCCTCTTCCACCATCGGATAGGCTACCTGAAATTTTTGCCAGCTTGATTGATCGGATTAATCCGGAGCCTTCAGCCTTCGGCTTTGGAAAAATGCGAATCCGGTTTGCAAACGCTAAGGTTTCAGCACAAACAGCGAATCACTCCATCACTGCAATAAAACCAGCTTATCCAACATCATCGTTTTTCAAGTAGCCTCTCGCGGCATTCAAAAGGCTACCTGAAAATTTCCTCACTGCCATCCTCCAAACTGCCTAATCCTTCCAGCTTCGGCGGTTGGTAAATCCGCACGGCGGGTTTATAATGCCTGCCCCTTTGTCTGCCAGCCAAGCGGCTGAATCGAAAGAACCCTATGCTTACTTACCGCAAACTTCTTTGGGGCGTGTTCGCCGTATGCGTGGCGTGCACAGCGATGTCGCTCTATATGCAATACGGGCGCGGCATGGATCCGTGCGTGATGTGTATCGTGCAGCGCGTGGCCATTATGCTGGTTGGCGTGCTGGCCTTGCTTGCCGTATTGCTGCCGCAAGGCCGCTGCTGGGCGCGCACGCTTTCCGCCATATTGGTGAGCATCCCCACCGTGTGGGGCGGCTGGACGGCAGCCAGCCAGCTGCACCTGCAAAGCCTGCCTTTAGACCAACAACCTTCCTGCGGCGCGCCGTGGTCGTTCCGACTGCAAGGTGCGCCGCTGTTCGACCTGTATGAGCCGATTATCCGCGGCTACGGCGAATGCGGCAAAGTGGAATATTTCCTGGGCGTGCCGTTTGCCTGGTGGTCTCTGCTGGCCTGCCTGTTTATTCTGGCAGTGCTGTGGGGCGGCTGGTGGAAGCTGCGCGGGAAATAAGGGCAGCAAAGAATGGGGCAGGCGCTTGGCCTGCCCTTTTTGTTTGCCGGTTTGAAGCGATGTGCGGGCAACCCTATTTTCAGGTAGCCTCATCTGACAAAGGCTACCTGAAAATAAAACCGCCTTCTTTCCCAAGCAATCATTTGCGCATGAAAAAACGGCCTAGCTATCACGCTAGGCCGTTTTCTGTTATTTGGTGGAGGTAAGCGGGATCGAACCGCTGACCTCTTGCATGCCATGCAAGCGCTCTACCAACTGAGCTATACCCCCAATTATGGTGGCGAATCAGGGACTCGAACCCCGGACACAAGGATTATGATTCCTCTGCTCTAACCAGCTGAGCTAATTCGCCGCTACTGAAGAAGCGCGTATTATACGGCTTTATAATTTCCTGTCAAACAAAAATGCCAACTTTTTTGCTACGGATTGATTTTTATAAATAAGTAATCAAGCAACGCCTATTCAAGCGGCCGGGCGGCAAATCCCTCGCAATAAAAACGGGCCGCATCCGCCATCAGCCGGCCTGTTTTGCCATCAATCGGCAAACTGCTTTTTCATGCGTTCGCGCCGCTCCTGCGCTTCCACCGATAAAGTGGCGGTGGGGCGCGCCAGCAGGCGTTTCAGGCCGATGGGCTCGCCGGTGTCCACGCAGAAGCCGTAGTCGCCCTCGTCGATTTGGCGCAGCGAAGCTTGGATTTTGCTGAGCAGCTTGCGCTCGCGGTCGCGGGTGCGCAGCTCCAGCGCGTATTCTTCTTCCTGCGTGGCGCGGTCGGCCGGATCGGGAGCGGCTTCGTGGTTTTGCAAGTGGCCAGTGGTGTCGGCAGCTTTCTGGATCAGTTCGTCTTGCAGCTTCACCAGCAACTCACGGAAAAAGGCCAGCTGGTCGGCATTCATATACTCCTCTTCCGGGCCTTTCCAGTTGATGATGTCCTGTTCGGTTAGTTTTGCCATGAGTTATCCTTTTTGTAAAAAATTGCAAACCGCCCCTTCCCGCAAACGGCTGCTTTTTTTGTGAAAAGCGGACTATAAAGCAGCCGCCGTTTTATGGCAAGAGCCACAAATTCAAACTGGCGAAAATCGCCGGCAACCACCAAGCCGCCCACCACCACAAAAGCAGCGCCAACAGGCTACCTGAAAAATCCCAGCGCCCGATGCGCAGGAAGGCAAACGGCCGACACAGCGGCTCGAAAATACGATTCAACACCGCCATCAGCGGCGAATAGCCCTGCGACAGCGAGAGCACCATGCGCCACAGCAGCCCGCCCAGCAGCACATAAGCCGCCGCGCGCGTGAGCGAAAGCACCGCAAACAGCATATTGGCCGCCGCCACCTGCCAGCTGAGCATCGACGAAGGTAAATACAGCAGCGAAAGCAGCAGATACGCCGCCACATACAGCAGCAAGGCCGCCAGCACGCAGGCCGTATCCCACTGACCCAGCGGCGGCACCACGCGGCGCAGCGGCTTCACTAGCCAATCCGTGCTGCGGCAGCAAAACTGCGCCAGCGGGTGCGAAAAATGCAGGCGACCGTATTGCAGCAGGCAGCGCGTGAGGCAGAGCATGGCCAGCGCGTCGGCCAGCAGGGAAATCAACTGGTTCAGCATCGCGTTCACTTCGCCAGCTCGTCCGCCAATTTCTGCGAACGCGCCACGCAGGCCTTCACGCCCGCGCCGATGGCTTCGGCCACGCCGTGCGCCTCGAAGGTTTGCAGCGCCTCATAAGTGGTGCCGCCTTTCGACGTTACCTTTTGCTGCAACAGGGAAAATGCTTCGCCGCTCTGCTCGGCCAGCAGCACCGCGCCTTTAAACGTGGCCAAGCTCAGCAGGCGCGCCTGTTCGGCATCGAAGCCCTGCTGCTGCGCGGCGCTTTGCAGCGCGTTGAGCAGGTAGAACACATAGGCCGGGCCGCTGCCGCTGATGCCGGTGATGCGGTGCAGGCCGTCTTCGTCGGGCAGCCACAGGGTTTGGCCGCTGGCCTGCATGATGCGCTCGGCCAAGGCGCGGTCGGCATCGGAAGCGCCGCTGTCGGCAAACAGCCCGGCCACACCCTGCCCTACCTGCGCCGGCGTGTTCGGCATCACGCGCACGATGCGCCGCGTGCCGCCCAGCCAGCCGCTCAAAGCCGCGCACGGCAGCCCGGCCGCCACCGACAGCACCAGTGCGCCGCCCGGCTGCACGTTTTGCAGCGCGGCCTGCATATCTTGCGGCTTCACCGCCAACACCAGCACGTCTTGTTCGCCCAATGGCGGCAGCCCGGCGGCGGTGGCGATACCGTATTGCCGCGACAACTCAGCCAGCTTGGCGGCGCTGTGGTCGATGGCGCAGATGTCGAAACCGCCGGCGCGGCTCATGCCGGCGATGATGGCGGCGGCCATATTGCCCGCGCCCAAGAAATAAATCGTCATGGTTTTCCCTTTCGGTGAGGTGAATGCGGATGGGGCGGCGTTTTCATTTTTCAGGTAGCCTCTTCCGGCTATCGTTGGGCTAGCTGAAAATTGTGTATCTTTCTCAGCTAGCCTGTGAGCTGAGTAAGAGGCTACCTGAAAATTTTCCACCCTTTTTCAGGTAGCCCGATGCCTACCAATAGGCAAACGGATAACGCTCATACAAGCCCAGCGCTATCTCATCCATGCGGGCTTGGAACGCATCCTGCGCCTGCTGATTCGGCGCTGACTGGGTTTCGAGCAGCGTTTCGAGCTCTTGCAAAAGAAAGGCCGTTTGCAGGAAGGGGATGAAGCCGACGGCCATATCGGCAAACTGCGCCTCCGCTTCATCGTATTCGCCTTGGTTGTGGTCGTAAAACAAAATGTTGCCGCCCTCTTTGCCTATTAACCAAGTATCGCCCTGCCCGCTGTTGCCGATAAGCCAATACCGCGCGGCCGTATCGGGATAATCGCAGCTCAGGCGGCAGTTTTCATTGAGTGCGGTTTGGTAGCCCCAAAGCCGGATGTCGGGCGTGATTTCCACGCTTTCGCATTGCTGCAAAAAAGACAAATACGCCGCAGGCAAAGGCGGCAGTTTGTCTAAACGCTTAACCGCAACCGCGCGCTTGGGCAGCTTAGCCATAATTTGTTCTATAGAAAGTGGGGCAAACATATTTCCAAGCTGGCTTTGGAAGCCATAGAGGCTACCTGAAAACTTCAGCTTCAATAAAGTTAAAACAGAACCTTCACACAGTGCGGCATAGTTTTCAGGTAGCCTTCCCAATCGGCAAAGGCTACCTGAAAATTTTATTCGCTATAACTGCGCTGGCCGAAAATGGCACTGCCGATGCGCACCTGGGTGGCGCCGCAGGCCACGGCGGTTTCCAAATCTTCCGACATGCCCATGGAGAGCGTGTCCACGTCCAGCCCTTGCTGTTGCAGGTATTGCAGCAGTTCGTTCATGCGGCCGAACTGTTGGCGCAGCTCTTCTTCGCTGCTGCCCAGCCGCGCTACGCACATCAGGCCGCGCAGTTTCAAATTGGGTAGCGAGGCTACCTGAAAAGCCAGCTCGCGGATGCTTTCTTCCTGCGGCGGCACGCCGTGCTTCACATCTTCGCCGCCGATGTTCACTTCAATCAGCACTTGCAGCGGCGGCATTTCGGGCGGGCGCTGCTCGCTTAAGCGGCGGACGATTTTTTCGCGGTCGATGGTGTGCACCCAGTGGGCGCGCTCGGCGGCGATGCGGCTTTTGTTGGATTGGATGTGGCCGATGATATGCCAGCAAATATCGGGGATGTCGGCCAGCTCGCTGCTTTTCTCTTTAAATTCTTGCAGATAGTTTTCGCCGAAATCGCGCTGGGTGCTTTTTTGGCACAAGAGGCGCACGTCGGCGGCGGGGAAGGTTTTGCTCACAGCAATCAGGTCGGGCTCGGGGCGGCCGGCGGCTTCGGCGGCGGCCCAGATGCGGGCGCGCACGGCGTGCAGGTTCATGGTTAGCACTCTCATGGTTTTTCCTTTTAATCAAACAGTTCACTGGGGATTTTACACACGGGGATGGGCTGGATTTTGTGCAGGGTGGCACGGTGCAGGCGCTGGAAGATGTCGAACACTTCGCGCTCGCGGCCGGCAAATTCTTCGGCGCGGCGGCCGGCTTCGCTCTGCGCCATCGCCCATTCGAGCTCGGGGTAGCTGGCGCCCATCTGCTGCTCGTCGGTGCGCTCTTCGTCCCACAGGCCGTCGGTGGGCGCGGCCTGGCGGATGGCGGGCGACACTTCCAGCGCTTCGGCCAGGGCGTACACTTGGGTTTTGAGCAGGTCGCCGATGGGGCTGAGGTCCACGCCGCCGTCGCCGTATTTAGTGAAGAAGCCCACGCCGAAGTCTTCCACTTTGTTGCCGGTGCCGGCCACGAGCAGGCCGTTGATTTGGCCGTAGTAATAGAGGGCGGCCATGCGCAGGCGGGAGCGGGTGTTGGCCAGGGCGAGGTTTTTGTTGGCGGCGGCAGTGCCGGCCACGCTGTGCTCGAATTGCTCGAAAGTGGGCGTGAGATTGAGCGTTTGGCTGTGCACGTTCACGAAACGGTGCTGCAAGTCGGCGATATACTCCTGGGCGCGCGCCAGCTGGTCGGCCTTCTGGCGGATGGGCAGCACCAGGCACAACACGTCCAGCCCGCTGTGCGCGCACAGGGCAGACACCACGGCGGAATCCACCCCGCCGGAAATGCCCACCACGAAGCCTTTGGCGCCGGCGCGCACGGCATAATCGGCCAGCCAGCGGCTGATGTGTCGGATAACGGCTTGGGTTTGCATGAGGTTTTCCTATCTTGATGGGCAGGCCGCACATAAATCATCCACGGCCTGTTGAATATAATCTTTTAGCGAAGCTAAGCAGGCTTCATCCGCAATTTTTTCATTTTCTTGCAAATAATAATAACGCCCCAGTGAATCGCTCACATCAACCCTGCCTTGCAGGGCGAGCCGGTGCAGCTCCATTTCCAGCACCACTTCGTCGTTATCGTCATTTTTCAGGTAGCCTGGGCGCAGCAGCAGGCTGAGCAGAATCCGAACCGCACTCGGGCGCACAAAAATATCCGCATCTATCTTCAGCACCCGAAAGTCGGCCGAAAGCTCATCGCGCCATTTTATGATTTGCCCCAATAATGCCAGCTCATTCATCTGCACACCTCCGCTCCGCAGCAGCGGCTAATATATCGCCAATCCGTGCAAAAGCCAAATGCCAAACCCGTCCGCACAGTCTGCTAGAATCCCGCCGCAGGCTACCTGAAAATCATGTGGCACACTTTTCAGGTAGCCTCAAACACACCCCAAAGGAATCCCCATGCCCCACCCCGTCCCCCAGCAAATCCGCCTGCAACCCGGCCGCCAAGGCCTCGTATTGGTTTACCCCGATACCGAACACACCCTGCCCGCCGAATACCTGCGCGTGTATTCCCCCAGCGCCGAAGTACGCGGCCACGGGCGCGGTCAGGCCAAACTGCAAACCGGCAAAGCCCGCGTCACCATCACCAATCTCGCCCCCGCCGGCAACTACGCCCTCAAAATCACCTTCTCCGACGGCCACGACAGCGGGCTCTACAGCTGGGCCTACCTGTATGAATTGGCACAAGGATACGCTACAATGTGGCCCGCTTACCTGCGCCGCCTTGAAGCAACCGGCGCCTCCCGAGAACCCGCCGCACAAGCGCACACCCCGCCGAAAGGAAAGAAATGTTCGCACTAAACCGCACCCTGCCCGCCTTCCTCGCCGCCACCGCCCTGCTGCTCGCCGGCTGCGACAAAATCGCCGACAAAGCCGCCGACCAAATCGACGAAACCCAAGCCCGCCAAGAATTCGTGACCAGCTGCGCCAAATCCGCCAACGAATCCTCCAAAGGCGCCATCAACCTCGACGCCGCCACCAAACTGTGCGGCTGCTCCTACGACGAAGCCGCCTCCACCTACAGCGACCGCAACCAATGGAAGCGCGACCTCGTCCGCTACGGCCTGAAGCAAGACGACAAAGCCCTCGAAGCCAAACTCGAAGCCGCCATGAATACCTGCGTCGAGCGCTTCACCAAAGGCCAACTCTAACCCGCCACCGCCGCCCAAAGGCTACCTGAAAGCACCCCATGACCGACAAACAAACCCATTTCGGCTACCAAACCGTAAACGAAAGCGAAAAAGCCGCCAAAGTAGCCGAAGTCTTCCACTCCGTCGCCAAGAAATACGACATCATGAACGACGTCATGTCCGGCGGCCTGCACCGCGTGTGGAAACACTTCACCATCAGCACCGCCCGCGTGCCCAAAGGCGGCAAAGTGCTCGACATCGCCGGCGGCACCGGCGACCTCTCCCGCGGCTGGGCCAAGCGCGTGGGCGAGCGCGGCGAAGTGTGGCTCACCGACATCAACTCCTCCATGCTCGGCGTCGGCCGCGACCGACTGCTCAACGAAGGCCTGATTCTGCCCGTGGCCGTATGCGACGCCGAAAAGCTGCCCTTCCCAAGCAACTATTTCGACCTCGTATCCGTGTCTTTCGGCCTGCGCAACATGACGCATAAAGACGCCGCCCTGCGCGAAATGTACCGCGTGCTCAAACCCGGCGGCAGCCTGCTCGTGCTCGAATTTTCCAAGCCCGCCAAAATGCTCGCCCCCGCCTACGACCTCTACTCCTTCAAACTCCTGCCGTTGATGGGCAAGCTCATCGCCAAAGACGCCGACAGCTACCAATACCTCGCCGAATCCATCCGCATGCATCCCGACCAGGAAACCCTCAAGCAAATCATGCTCGAAGCCGGCTTCGACAGCGTCGATTACTACAACATGAGCGGCGGCATCGTTGCCCTGCACAAAGGCGTGAAATTCTGATTGCCCGCCAAGCAAAGCAAAGGCTACCTGAAAAATCCAAACCGTTTTCAGGTAGCCTTATTCAAATAACAAGCAGGCCACCTGAAAACGCAGCGCAGCGAAGTTTCTGCGAAGCTAAAACTCAGCTCAAAAGCAGCTAAACCGCCGCAGCCCATTCCGCATTCCACAAAGCAAAACCCACACGGCGCAAACCGTGCGGGTTTCAAAATTCTTTGGTGCCCAGGAGAAGACTCGAACTTCCACACCCGTGAGGATACCAGCACCTGAAGCTGGCGCGTCTACCAATTCCGCCACCTGGGCGAGCCGACTTTTGGCAAATTCTAATTCAAGCAAACTGTGGTGCCCAGGAGAAGACTCGAACTTCCACACCCGTGAGGATACCAGCACCTGAAGCTGGCGCGTCTACCAATTCCGCCACCTGGGCTTTGCTTTAATCGGAGCTTTGCGTTAAAGTGCGTTGCTCTTTATGCAAGAAACGCGCATTATAGCGCCAATTTTCCACTTGTCAATTTATATATGAAGAAGAAAACCTCACTCCGCCTGCAAGACCCCTATCTGCAACGGGAAACGCAACGCTACGAACACCCCCTGCCCAGCCGCGAATGGATTACCGAAATGCTGGAAGACCGCGGCATCCCGCTGAAAACCGAATCCCTGGCCATCCTGCTCGACATCGCCGAGCACGAAATGCCCTTTTTCGAACGCCGCCTCGGCGCCATGGCGCGCGACGGCCAAATCCTCATCAACCGGCGCGGCATGGTGTGCGCCGCCGAAAAACTCGCGCTGGTGAAATGCCGCATTGAAGCACACAAAGACGGTTTCGGCTTTGCCGTGCCGCTCACGCCCGACGGCCAAGGCGACTTCGCCCTCTCCGCCCGCCAAATGCGCGGCCTGATGCACGGCGACACCGTTACCGTGCGCCCCGCCGGCACCGACCGCCGCGGCCGCCGCGAAGGCCAAGTGCTCGATGTGATTGAGCGTGCGCAGAAAACCGTGGTCGGCCGCCTCCTGATGGAGCGCGGCATCGCCATGCTGGTGCCGGAAGACCGCCGCCTGCCCGACAACATCCTGCTCGAGCCCGATTCGCTGGGCAAAGCCAAGCCCGGCCAAGTCATCGTGGCCGAAATCGACGCCTACCCCGACGCACACCGCCCGGCCGTGGCCAGCGTGGTGGAAATTCTGGGCGATTATGCCGACAGCGGCATGGAAATCGAAATTGCCGTGCGCCAGCACCACCTGCCGCACCAATTCTCCGCCGCCTGCGAAAAAGCCGCTGCCAAAATCCCTTCTGCCGTGCGCAAATCCGACCTCAAAGGCCGCGAAGACCTGCGCGATCTGCCCTTGGTAACGATAGACGGCGAAAGCTCGCGCGATTTCGACGACGCCGTGTACGCCGAAAAACAGGGGCGCAACTTCCGCCTGGTGGTGGCCATTGCCGACGTGAGCCACTATGTGAAGCCGCAAGACGCAATTGACGCCGACGCGCAAGAACGCGCCACCAGCGTGTATTTCCCGCGCCGCGTGATTCCCATGTTGCCCGAAAGCCTCTCCAACGGCATCTGCTCGCTCAACCCCGACGTAGAGCGGCTGTGCATGGTGTGCGACATGGTGTTCACCTACGCCGGCAACCTCAAATCCTACCGCTTCTACCCCGCCGTGATGCGCTCGCACGCCCGCCTCACCTACACCGAAGTGTGGGATTGGATTGAAAACGGTAGCGGCAACCCGCTCAAACCGCATATCGACACGCTCTACAAGCTCTATCAAATCCTGCTCAAAAAACGCCGCCAGCACGGCGCGATGGAGTTTGAAAGCACCGAAACCGAGATGATTTTCGACAAACAGGGCAAAATCAAACGCATCGTGCCCGTGGTGCGCAACGAAGCCCACCGCCTGATTGAAGAATGCATGCTCGCCGCCAACGTGTGCGCCGCCGAATTCCTGCTGAAAAACCAGCACCCCGCCCTCTTCCGCAACCACGCCGGCCCCACCCCCGAAAAACTCGCCACCCTGCGCGAGCAGCTCGGCCTGCTCGGGCTCTCCCTCGGCGGCGGCGACCAGCCCACCCCGCTCGACTACGCCGCCCTCTTCGCCCAAACCGCCGAGCGCCCCGACCGCGAGCTGATCCAAGTGATGCTGCTGCGCTCCATGCAGCAGGCCGTGTACGAGCCCGGCAACAGCGGCCACTTCGGCCTCGCCTACGCCGCCTACACCCACTTCACCTCCCCCATCCGCCGCTATCCCGACCTGCTCGTGCACCGTGCCATCAAAGCCGTGCTTGCAGACCGCCGCTACACCCCCGCCGACAACTGGGGCGCGCTCGGCATCCACAGCTCCCAATGCGAGCGCCGCGCCGACGAAGCCAGCCGCGACGTGGAAAACTGGCTCAAAACCTACTACATGCAAGACAAAGTGGGCGAAGTGTTCAGCGGCACCGTGAGCGGCATGGCCGGCTTCGGCCTGTTCGTCACCCTCGACGATATCCACACCGAAGGCCTCGTCCACATCAGCAATTTAGGCGAAGACTATTTCAACTACCGCCCCGAAACCATGAGCATCGAAGGCGAACGCAGCGGCCTGCGCTTCGGCATAGGCGACAAAGTCGTCGTACAAGTGGCCCGCGCCGACCTCGACACCCGCAAAATCGACCTCTCCCTCATCAGCGGCGGCAGCCAGCCCGAGCGCAGCGGCAAGACCGCCAAAAGCAAAGCCAAAACCAAGGCCGGCAAAACCAAAGCCGCAGGCAAAGCCCCAAGCAAGCCCGCCGCCCCGGCCAAGAAAACCCGCAGCCGCAAAAACAGCAGCCAAAGTGCCGCCAAACCCGCCGCTGCGGCCAAGCCCAAGCGCAAACCCCGCTCCCGCAAAAGCGGCGGCTAGGCTACCTAAATAAAGGCTACCTGAAAAGTTTCAGGTAGCCTCTTATCTTATAAACAAATCAACTTACTTATTTAAAACCATAAATTTCTCTGTGCCGCTGCAAGAATGGTAGATGCTTATTCTTATTCAATTTTCGTAATTTAGCATCCAAGGGAATCGACATTTGCTGTAATAAATATTGATACTCAGGTTTATATATAATTACTCCCTCATCATCAAAACTAATATACCCAGAATCAAACAGCCTATCCAAATGAGGAGAAAGTAATAAGCCATTAAATGGATTCACTTTATCAATTTTATTTGCCTCAGACCAAGGCACAATATGGGAAGCTATTAAAAATCCGCCACTTTTAGGATTTTCTGCCCCCAACACAGCACATTTATTGTCCCAATATTTCATCAGCTCTTCTCTAAACTTCGCATGGCCAATGCGAGCTTTTGCCATCGCAACGGTATCAATTCCTATTGCAACAGTATCTATAACACTTTCTTTTTTTTCATCTTCATCCGAATTTGACAAATCCAAGGCAGTAAATACTACTTTTAACCTATCTGGATTTTCTTCCCATATTGCTTCAATTAATTTACTAATATATTTTGGCAGTTGAATTTCTTTACCACTAGAAATAGTTAATCTTTCTTTAAAAATTAACCCAGAAAATTCAACAAAAAATAATCTTTTTGACCCATCCTGATAATCTGATTTAATTGGTTCAGGAATTGTCCAGGCATTAAAAGTTGTTTTTCTACATATATCTAGCCAAGACGATTTTGACAGCAAAATTTGATGCCCTCTTGCCATGGTAAGCTCCTTCTTAAAAATCAACTGTACAAATAATGATGAGAAAGCTGCCTGATTTTTTCAGGTAGCCTCTTCCCGTTTGCGCTAAAACCGCTCGTGCGGCGCCAGATAGCGCCACTGCCCCGGCGGCAACGCGCCGAGTTTCACCCTGCCGATGCGGATGCGTTTGAGCCCCACCACGCGCAGCCCCACCAGCTCGCACATGCGGCGGATTTGCCGCTTCTTGCCCTGTTTCAACACAAAGCGCAGCTGGTCTTGGTTTTGCCACGACACCTTGGCCGGGCGCAGCGCCTCGCCGTCGAGCTTCAGGCCGTGGTTGAGCAGGCGCAGGCCTTCTTCCGACAGCGTGCCCTTCACGCGCACCAGATATTCTTTTTCCACCCCGCTGTTTTCGCCAATCAGGCTTTTGGCCACGCGCCCGTCTTGCGTGAGCACGAGCAGCCCGACCGAATCGATATCCAGCCGGCCGGCCGGGGCGAGGCCTTGGCGATGCGCCGCTTTGAATTTTTGCGGGCTGCGGTCTTCCGGCCAATGGTTGGCTTCGGTGATCAGCTCGGCGGCGCTGCGGTAGCCCTTTTCGGCCTGCCCGCTCACAAAGCCCACGGGCTTGTGCAGCAGGATGGTTACGCGGCCGGCCTGCGCTTCATGCGCGGCGCGGTGCAGCTCGATGCGGTCGCCCGCGCCCACCTTTTGGCCGAGCACGGCTTTTTCGCCGTTCACGCTCACCCAGCCGCGCTCGATATAGGCATCGGCTTCGCGGCGGGAACAGAGACCGAGCTCGGCCATGCGTTTGGAAAGGCGGACGGTGTTGTCTTGGGTGGTCATATTCGTTTCTTTTTTAGGCAGATGTTAATTTCAGGCAGCCTGCTTGGCGTGAGAAAGCTACCTGAAAAATAGGAATGGCAGGCCAAGCGGTTTTCAACTTCGCAGAAACTCAGCCTTATAGCGAATCAAATTGGCTTTCGATACCAGGCAGCGAGCCGCAGACAGTACAGAAGTACGGCAAAGCGAGCTAACGCCGTAGCGAAAGTTAAATTGGTTCGCTATAGCTTAGCCAAACATCGCTTTCAGGTAGCCTCGCAGGCAAGAGGCTACCTGAAAAACAGCATCAGGCTTGGTCGCGCCGACACTTCACGGCGCCACATTGGCGGGCTGCCTGAAATGGCCAACGATTTCGTGGCGGAACAGGATGTCCTCTTCGCGCGTGCCTGCGCCGATATTATGGATAATCAACGGTATATCACCATGTTTGCGGTCGGATACGATGCCGATGTGCGGCAGCCCGCTGCCCGCCAACCGCCAGGTAACAATGTCGCCAGCGCGGTATCCGTCTTGCGCCGCCCAGCCGTGCCGCGCGAAATAAACCTCCAGATTCGGCACGCGGCGGTGATCGATATTCGGGTCGGGGCGTTTCAGCCCCCAGCGGTTCGGGTAGGCGGAAAAATTCGCTTTCATGTCTTGGTGAACCAGCTGCTGCAAGTCTATGCTTTGCTGCCGCAGTGCGCGAATCACCACATCGGAGCACACGCCTTTTGCTATCGGCACATCGCCCATCGGATAATCCAGCGCAGTATAGGCGGGGTCGTAGCGCACGGTTTGGCCGATTTGGCTGCGGGCGGCGCGGACGATGGGCGGCGCCTTATCCGCGTTGCCGACCTGTGCCGATGCGGGCGGCGGCATGGTTTCAGGCAGCCGAACAGCTTGGGCGCGGTCGGCGGGATTATGCGGCGTGCGGGAGGTGTTCGCAAAATAAGCGGCAGAGAGGGCAATGGCAATCAGGGAGGCGGCGAAGCCAACGCGGCAGAGCAAACGCATAACACAAATCCTTAAAATCGGCCGTTCAAGGCGAAGGCAAGCTGTCGCGTGAGAACAGGCTACCTGAAAACGACGTTGCCGCAGGCAGCAGAGTTTCTGCGAAGCTTCAACGAAGTTAAACCATATCGGCTTTGCCCAGCCGAGCTATTTATTTTCAGCCAGCCTCTTCGGGGTGCCGGGCAAACCAGTCGCGCACGCGCTGCAAGTCTTCGGCGGTGTCCACACCGGCGGCGGGGGCATTGTCGCACACGGTTACGGCAATCTTGCCGCCGTGCCACAACACGCGCAGCTGCTCCAGCGATTCGATCTCTTCCAGCGGCGAGGGCGGCAGGCCGACGTATTGGTGCAAAAAGCCGACGCGGTAGGCATACAGGCCGATGTGGCGCAGCGGGGCGTAGCCTTCGGGCAGCGCGGTTGGCTTGCCGGCGAAGGCGTCGCGCGGCCAGGCGATGGGGGCGCGGCTGAAATAGAGGGCGTTGCGCCGCTGGTCGAGCACCACTTTCACGCAGTTGGGATTGAGAAACTCGGCGGCATCGGCAATCGGGTGGGCGGCGGTGGCCATTTGCGCGCTGCCGCTGCCGAGCAGATCGGCGGTGCGGTTGATGAGGGCGGGGTCGATCAGCGGCTCGTCGCCCTGCACGTTGACGGCGATGTCTTCGTCGGCCATGCCCAAGAGCAGGGCGGCTTCGGCCAGGCGGGCGGTGCCGCTGGCGTGCTGTTTGCCGGTGAGCACGGCTTCGATGCCGTATTCGGAGCAGGCGGCGGCGATGGCGGCGTGGTCGGTGGCCACCACCACGCGCTGCGCTTCACTCAGCCTGGCGCGTTCGGCCACGCGCACCACCATGGGCTTGCCGGCAATCTCTGCCAGGGCTTTTTCAGGTAGCCTGCTGGAGGCGAGGCGGGCGGGAATGATGACGGTAAACGGGGTGCTCATGCGTGCAATTCTTCGTCGGTGAGGGGGCGGGCTTCTTGCTCCAGCATCACGGGTATGCCGTCACGGATGGGGAAGGCGAGCCGGGCTTGGCGGCTCCACAGCTCTTGGCGCGCGGCATGGTATTCGAGCGGGCTTTTGGTGAGCGGGCAAACGAGGATGTCGAGGTATTTTTTGTCCATGATGGTTCTCTGGTGTGGGAGGGATGGCGTGTTTTCAGGTAGCCTCAAGTTTACCAAAACGGCGCGGGCAGTTTGCGCGAACAAAAATGCACGCCCGGGGCGCGGAAGCAAACGTAGCGGGCGGCGGCGCCGTCGGCGGCCAGGCGGCGGAAGGCGCGGCTGCGGTAATACACGGTAAGCGGCTGCCCTTGGTAGCTCGGCTGCCAGCTTTGGCGCTCGGCGTCGTAGTCGGCGGAAAACTGGTAGCTGCGGCTGCCGATTTGGTAGCGGAGCGAGCGGGTGTCGGGCAAGTTCGGGCGCGGCGCGGAATCCACCGCTTCGGCGCGGCAAGGGCGGGCGGGGCCGATTTTGCCGCGGGCGGCTACCTGAAAGCATTGCGTGTTACGGCTTTGCGGGATGTCGGCCAGCGCGGGCAGCGGCAGCAGGCAGGCCAGGGCGAGCAGGGTAAGGGCTTGGCGCATAAATCTTCCTTTTGGTTTGGCGGCTGGCTGTTTTCAGGTAGCCTTGAGTGATATTGGAGGCTACCTGAAAAATAATTCGCATGGCGTGCCGCCTTTGGTTTGCCGCCCTCTCTTATGGAGAGCGGATAAAGTTTTCAGGTAGCCTCAATCAAGCCGGGCAGGCAGCGGCGGATTATGGCCTGCACCAATTCTTCCGGCAATTCGGCGCGCACGGGCAGCACCCACACTTCCCGCGCGGTATCGGCGGCGAGCTTCACCGCGTCTTTTTCGGTCACGATGTAGCTGTCAGCCTCGGGAAGCCCGGCAACCTGCCAGGCGGCGTGGTCGGGCAGCGCGATGTGTTGCACAGGCTCGATGCCCAGCCGCGACAGCTCGGCAAAGAAACGCTCGGGCTTGGCAATGGCGGCGGCGGCAATCACGCGGCGGTTTTTCAGGTAGCCTGCCGGCAGCAGCTCGTGCGGGCGGTGCAGGCGGTAAATATTCCCGCATTGCAGGCAGCTGCGGCACAGCAGCACTTCGGGCGGCAGCCGCCAATCCGGCGCGGGGCTCTCGGGCGTGCTGTTGGCCAGCAGCACGGCGTTTACGCTTTCCAGCCGCTGCAAGGGCTCGCGCAAATTGCCGTGCGGCAGCAAATCCAACCGCCGCCCCACTTCGGCGGCGGGGAACACGGCCAGCTCGAAATCGCGTTGCAGGGCGTAGTGTTGCAGGCCGTCGTCGGCAATGATGATTTGCACTTCGGGGTGCGCGGCCAAAAGCGCCCTGCCCGCTTCGGCGCGGCGGCTGCCCACGGCGGCGGGGGCGCCGGTGCTGCGGTGCAGCAGCAATGGTTCGTCGCCGGCTTGGGCGGCGGTGCTTTCGTTAGTCAAAACGTGCACGCCGCGCCCGGTGCGCCCGTAGCCGCGGCTGATGATGCCGGGGCGGATGCCGCGCTCTTGCAAGGCGCGCGCCAAGGCCTGCACCACGGGCGTTTTGCCGCTGCCGCCAGCTTGGATGTTGCCCACCACCACCACGGGCACGGGCAGCTTTTCGCTGGGTTTCCGGCCTTTCAGGTAGCCTTCGCGCCGCCGCGCCGCCAATACGCCAAACAGCCGCGCCAAAGGCCGCAATAGCGGCGTGAGCAGCGGGTTGGGCTTGCGCCAGTGGCGTTCGATTAGGCGGTGCAGCATGTTCGGGCGGCCTCTTGAGCTTTTTCAGGTAGCCTGCGGCACGCGGCGGTAGTGCGCGAAATCGAAGCGGATGCCGTTGGCGGCGGCGGTGTGGCTACTGCGTTCGGCTTCCTGCCAATCGGCGGCATTCAAGGCGGGAAAGAAGGCGTCGCCATCAATGGTGAGCCGCACTTCGGTGAGGCGCAGGTCGGTGGCCAGCGGCAGAGCTTGGGTGTAAATCTGCGCGCCGCCCATGATGATGATTTCGGGCGCGTCGGCCAGCATGGCAAGCGCGTCGGCCAGGCTGGCGGCCCGCTCGGCGCCTTCGGCCTGCCAGCCGCCCTGGCGGGTGATCACGATGTTGCGGCGGCCGGGCAGCGGCTTTTTGGGCAGCGAATCCCAGGTTTTGCGCCCCATCACCACGGGCTTGCCCAGGGTGTAGCGTTTGAAAAAGGCGAAGTCTTCGGCAATGTGCCAGGGCATGGCGTTGCCGCTGCCGATGCAGCCGTTATCGGCCACGGCGGCGATGAGGGTGATGGTTTGCATGGGAGGCTACCTGAAAATAGGGGCAAAACGCCGCCATTGTAACGCAAGCCTCCCGCCTTCACAGCCCCAAAACGCGCGCTTTGGTGTAAAATCCGCTTCCTTTGCGGCGCATGCCGCTTTTGCTTATTTCACTACAACGGAGCAGCGGACATGACCATCATTCCCCCCGACCACCAAGGCGCCGGCCTGCGCATCGGCATCATCCAAGCGCGTTTTTCCAACGAAATCGGCAGCGCCATGCTGGAAGTGTGCACCCAAAAACTGGTTGAGCTGGGCGTGCCCGACGGCAACATCACCATCGCCACCGTGCCCGGCGCGCTGGAAGTGCCGCTGGCGCTGCAAAACATGGCACAGTCGCACAGCTTCGACGCACTGGTGGCGCTCGGCGCGGTGATTCGCGGCGAAACCTACCATTTCGAGCTGGTATCCAACGAATCCGCCGCCGGCATCAGCCGCGTGGGGTTGGATTTCAACATCCCCGTTGCCAACGCCATCCTCACCACCGAAAACGACGAACAGGCCCACGCGCGCATCCAAAGCAAAGCCGCCGAAGCCGCCATCGTGGCCGTGGAATGCGCCAACCTGCTGCGCCGCCTCAACCCCGCCGGCAGTGAGCTGCCCGACGCCCTCGTTTAACCCCGCGCCGCCCGCCGCACAATCAGGAAAGCCAAATATGAAACCCAACAAAACCGCCCGCCGCCGCGCGCGCGAATTTGCCGTACAAGCGCTCTACCAAGCCGCGCTCAACGACCTGCCCGCCGCCGAAATCGCCAAAAACATCCGTGAAAACGAACACTTCGCCAAAGCCGACAACGAGCTCTTCACCGCCGTATTCTTCGGCGTGCAGGCCAAACGCAGCGAGCTGATGCAAATCATCCGCCCCCTGCTCGACCGCGACGAAAAAGACCTCAGCCCCATCGAACGCGCCGTGCTGCTGGCCGCCGCCTTCGAGCTGCGCGACATGCCCGAAACGCCCTACCCCGTGATCATCAACGAAGCCATCGAAGTTACCAAAACCTTCGGCGGTATCGACGGCCACAAATTTGTAAACGGCATCCTCGACAAACTTGCCGCCGAGCTGCGTCCCCACGACCCCAAGCGCAGCCATAGCGAATCAACTTAACTTTCGCTACAGCGTTAGCTCGCCTTGCCGTACTGCTCCGTACTGTCTGCGGCTCGCTGCCTGGTATCGAAAGCCAATTTGATCCGCTATCAAGCATCCCACCATTACAACAGGCTATCTGAAAATTGCCAACCGATTTTCAGGTAGCCTGTTTCGCTGTCATCCCTCCCTTGTTAAAAGCCGTCCACACTTTTCAAGGCTACCTGAAAAAGAAACTGCATCCCCGCCCCAATTCAAATCTTAACGAAGCCCGCCGGCCCGCCTGTTTTTCAGGTAGCCTGCCCGCCCGGGCCCACTCCCGCCCCGCCGCTGTTTCATTCCAGCCGCACCCCCGCCCGAGTGCAAGTAAAAAACCGCAAAACGGCAGGCAGCCCCCGCAGCCTATCCATTAAAATAGCGCATCTTTGATAAGCCCCGCCGGCGCCCCGCGCCGCCCGTTTTTGCAACACATGCCCGCCTTATTTGTCCGATTCCTCCGCCTGCCGCGCCGCATCCGCCTGGCCGCTTATGCCGCAGCCGCCCTGCTCGGCGTTTTCGTGCTGCTTGCCGCCATCGCCGGCAGTGCGAAAACCGACGAACCTATGCAAAGCGCGCCCGTTACCGAAACGCTACCCGCCGTGCAGGCCAAAGGCAGCCCCGCCGCCACCGGCTACTGGAGCGACGAAGTCGTCCAGCCCGGCGACTCCCTGCGCGACGTGCTCCAGCGCTTCAGCCTCACCCCCGCCCAGCTGCAAAGCATCGCCCAAGCCGCCGCCCCCGAAGGCAAGCAGCCGCATCTGCAGCCCGACCAAATCGTCAGCATCCGCCGCGACGCCCAACACCAGCCCGTGCAGGTGCAGTTTTTCAACGACGACAACAACGGCGAAACCCAGCTCGTGGATTTGGTGTATGCCAACCAGCAATGGCAGGCCAAAATGGACGACGTGAAAACCACCGTCATCCCCACGCTCAAATCCGTCATCATCCGCTCCAGCGGCACCACCGCCGGCGCCATGTCGCGCGCCGAAATCCCCGCCGAAGTGCGCGATTCCCTGCGCGAGCTCTTCAGCAACCGGCTCGAACTCTACAAGCTCGACGCCGGCGACACCGTGCGCATCTTCTACAACGTCAACTACTTCCACGGCCAGCAGATTTCCATGGGCGACATCCTCGCCGTGGAAATCACCCATCAAGGCAAGCTCTACCGCGCCTACTACTTCGGCGAAGACGGCAACGGCCGCTACTACGACGAACACGGCCAGCCGCTGAAAAAAGGCTTCGAAACCCAGCCCGTGCCCGGCAGCCGCATCAGCTCCCCCTTCGGCATCCGCGTCCACCCCGTGCTGGGCTACCTGCGCATGCACACCGGCATCGACTACGCCGCCCCCACCGGCACGCCCATCCACGCTCCCTCCGACGGCGTGGTCGAATTCCGCGGCCCCAAAGGCGGCTACGGCAACACCGTCATCCTCCGCCACAGCGACAGCATGCAAACCCTCTACGGCCACATGAGCGCCTTCTCCGCCAACGCCGCCCCCGGCCAGCGCGTGCGCGCCGGCGACGTGATCGGCTTTATCGGCAGCACCGGCCGCAGCACCGGCCCGCACCTGCACTACGAAGTGCGCCTCAACGGCGTGCCGGTGAACCCCGCCGGCGTCGCCCTGCCCGCCAAACGCCTCACCACCGCCGAGCTGGCCGAATTCCGCCGCCAGCAGCAAGCCGTAGAACAAAAACTCGCCCAACTGCGCGGCATCGGCAAAACCGTTGCCCAGCTGGATTAACAGCGGCAGCCGGGCTCGCCGCCGCAGCCGGCTGCACGGTTGCAAGCGGCTTAATAAAAACACACACCACACCGGAAGCATTTAGATTAGAATAGCAACAGCAAACCAAAAGGCTACCTGAAACAGCCGCAGCATTTTTCAGGTAGCCGCCAAACCACCCACCACCCGACCAGGATCATCGTGAAGCGCATATTCCTTTTCCTCGTTACCAATATGGCCGTCTTGCTGGCCGTCCGCCTCCTGCTCGGGCTGTTTGGCGCCAACCCGCAAGACCTCTCCGGCCTGCTCATCCTCTCCGCCGTGGCCGGTTTTGCCGGCTCGCTGATTTCGCTGCTCATGTCGAAAAGCACCGCCAAGCACGCCGTGGGCGCGCACGTTATCCGCGAGCCGCGCAACGAAACCGAACACTGGCTGCTCAACGTGGTGCAGGCGCAGGCGCGGCAGTGGAACCTGCAAACGCCCGAAGTGGCCATTTACGAAGCGCCCGAGCCCAACGCCTTCGCCACCGGCGCCAGCCGCAATAATTCCCTGGTAGCCGTGAGCACCGGCCTGCTGCGCAGCATGACCCGCGACGAAGTGGAAGCCGTGCTGGCGCACGAAATGGCGCACGTGGGCAACGGCGATATGGTTACGCTCACGCTGATTCAGGGCGTGGTGAACACCTTCGTGCTGTTTTTCTCGCGCCTGATTGCCGGCGTGGTGGCCTCTTCGCTGCGGCAAAACCAAAACAGCAGCGGCGGCCAGGGCGTGTATTTGCTGGTGAGCATGGTGTTTCAGGTAATCTTCGGCTGGATTGCCGGCATCATCGTGATGTGGTTCAGCCGCCAGCGCGAATACCGCGCCGACGCCGGCGCCGCCAAGCTGGTGGGCGCGCCGAAAATGATTGCCGCGCTGCAACGGCTCAAAGGCAGCACCGGCGGCCTGCCGCAAGACATGAGCGCCATGGGCATCAACGACAACACCCTGCGCTCCCTGTTCAGCACCCACCCCACGCTCGACGACCGCATCGCCCGCCTGCAACGGCTGCCCTACTAGCTTCGCCCAAACAATAAAAGTCTACCTGAAAACCATGCCGGCCGTATCCGCTATTTCCCAAACAGCGCCGCCACCATCTCGGCCTGTTCTTCGGTAAACGCGGGCTCGCCGAGGCGGGCGGCCACGGTGAATTCGTTGGCGAACTGCCGCTGCTCGGATACGGCCTGCCATTCTTTGAGTTTGGCGGTTTTGCCCTGTTTGATTTTGGCGGCGGCTTGCAGGGCGGCTTGTTTGCTTGCTGGCATGATGTAAACGTTTGGTTTGGTGGTGGAATAAATTTCAGGTAGCCTCAGCTGCTATTTGGGGCTACCTGAAAATTTCGGCTACTTGGTCAGCAGCTCCAAGGCTTCGCGGTATTTGGCCAAGGTTTTTTCGATGACTTCGGCGGGCACGGCGGGGGCGGGGGGCTGTTTGTTCCAGCCGCTTTGTTCGAGCCAGTCGCGGATGAATTGTTTGTCGAAGGAGGGCGGGTTGCTGCCCACTTGGTATTGGTCGGCGGGCCAGAAGCGGCTGGAATCGGGGGTGAGCACTTCGTCCATTAGGGTGAGCGTGCCGTTTTGGTCGAGGCCGAATTCGAATTTGGTGTCGCAGATGATGATGCCGCGGCTGCGGGCGTGTTCGGCGGCTTCGCGATAAAGGACAATGGCTTTGCGGCGCACTTCTTCGGCCAGCTCGCGGCCGATGATTTGGGCGCATTGCTCGAAGCTGATGTTTTCGTCGTGGTTGCCCACGGCGGCTTTGGTGGAGGGGGTGAAGATGATTTCGGGCAGTTTTTCGGCTTCGCGCAGGTTTTCAGGTAGCCTGATGCCGCACACGGCGCCGGTTTGGCGGTATTCTTTCCAGCCGCTGCCGGCAAGGTAGCCGCGCACGATGGCTTCGATTTTGAGCGGTTCGAGCCGCTTGGCCACCACGGCGCGTTTTTCCAGCGCGGCGGCGATGTCGTGCGGCAACACGTCGTACACGGTTTGGCCGGTGAAGTGGTTGGGCATGATATGGGCGAGTTTGCCAAACCAGAAATTGGAGATTTGGGTGAGGATTTCGCCTTTGCCTGGAATGGGTTCGTTTAGGATTACGTCGAAGGCGGAGAGGCGGTCGGAGGCGACGATGAGCATGGTTTGGCTGTCGATTTCATACAAATCGCGCACTTTGCCGGAGTAGATTTTTTTCAGCGGGATGGTGGTCATGATGGGTTGGCGGGTGGGTGGTGGGAAAACCGATATTTTAGTCCAATTGCCGCGCGGAAAGAATGGCGGGGAGGCAAAAAGGTTGCCGAAGTGCATTTTATGCTTGAGAATGCAGCCCGCATCGGCAGGCCGGCTGAGCGTGTGCAGTTTTCAGGTAGCCTGCCCTCCCCCACCTTACAAGGAAAAGCCATGAGCAATCTGATTATCGAAGACATCGAAACCGGCAGCGGCAAAGCCGCCGAAAAAGGCAAACGCATCACCGTGCACTACAGCGGCTACCTCGCCGACGGCAGCAAGTTCGACTCCAGCCTCGACCGCGGCCAGCCGCTCACCATCATCTTGGGCGTGGGCCAGGTTATCCGCGGCTGGGACGAAGGCTTCGGCGGCATGCGCGAAGGCGGCAAACGCAAGCTCACCATCCCGCCGGAAATGGGCTACGGCACACGCGGCGCCGGCGGCGTGATTCCGCCCAACGCCACGCTGGTGTTTGATGTGGAATTGCTGAAAGTGCACGATTAAGCGGCTTCTTTCCGCACAACAAAAAGGCTACCTGAAAACCGTTATCTAGGTTTTCAGGTAGCCTTTACCTTTTCTTTGCCGATATAGCGAACCAACTTAACTTTCGCTACGGCGCTAGCTCGCCTTGTCATACTCCTGTACTACCTGCGGCTCGCTGCCTTGTATCGAAAGCCAATTTGATTCGCTATAGATTTTCAGGTAGCCCCTTACACATAAAAGGCTACCTGAAAACGATGTTTGAGCGCAGCCCAAGCTGAGTTTCTGCGAAGCTAAAAATACAGCGCGACAAATTTTCTGCACCGCCGAAGCGTTACAGCAAATGCGCCACCGCCGCGCGTTCGTCTTCCAGCTCCTTGAGCGTGATGCCGATGCGCTCGCGGCTGAAATCGTCGATCGGCAAATCTTTGATCACGCGGTATTCGCCGTTTTCGCACACCACGGGCAGACCGAACACCAGTCCTTCGAGAATGCCGTAAGCGCCGTCGGAAGGCACGCCCATGGTAACCCAGCGCCCCTTGCTACCGAGCACCCAGTCGCGGACATGCTCGATGGCGGCATTGGCGGCGGAAGCGGCGGAGGAAAGGCCGCGCGCTTCGATGATGGCCACGCCGCGCTTGGCCACGGTGGGCAGAAAGTGCTCAGCATACCATTGCGCGTCGTTGATGAGCTGCGGCACGCTTTGGCCGTTTATTGTGGCGAAGCGGTAGTCGGCATACATGGTGGGGCTGTGGTTGCCCCACACGCAAAGCTGCTCGATGTCGTTGAGTGAGCGGCCGGTTTTGAGGGCGATTTGGTTGAGCGCGCGGTTGTGGTCGAGGCGCAGCATGGCGGTGAAGTTGCGCGCGGGCAGGTCGGGCGCGGACTTCATGGCGATGTAGGCGTTGGTGTTGGCGGGGTTGCCCACCACCAGCACTTTCACGTCGCGGCTGGCCACTTTGTTCAGCGCGGCGCCTTGGGCGGTGAAGATGTTGGCGTTGGCGTGCAAAAGGTCGGCGCGCTCCATGCCTTTGCTGCGCGGACGGGCGCCGACGAGGATGGCGATTTGCGCGTCTTGGAAGGCAGTTTCGGGGTTGTCGGTGGCAAACACGTCGGCCAAGAGCGGGAAGGCGCAGTCGTGCAGCTCCATAATCACGCCGCGCACGGCCTGCTGCGCCTGCGGCAAATCGAGCAGCTGTAAAATCACGGGCTGGTCGGCGCCGAGCATGTCGCCGGAGGCGATGCGGAACAGCAGGGAATAGGCAATCTGGCCGGCGGCGCCGGTAACGGCCACGCGGATGGGGGCTTTTTGTGTGCTGGAAGTGATCATGGCGGGATATGTTTGATAGCGGCGCGGGCGGGCTGAAGGCTCCGTGCTATTTTTAGCTTCGCAGAAACTCAGCTTGGGCTGCGCTCAAACATCGTTTTCAGGTAGCCTGTTGCCTGCGCGGCGGTTTGGGATAACAAAAGTTTAAAGGGGCGAATGATACCGCAAAGCCGCCCGGCTGAGGCGATTTTTGTTATTTTTTATTAAGGGGTGCGGCTCCGGCTATCGGGCAAGCCGGCCTGTGTGGCATAACTGGCAAGCCGTTGCGGCAAACGCACAAGTTCCGGCCGGCATTGTTCAATGTTAAGTTGATTTAAATCAAGAGCTGCTATATTATCCGCACATCTGCAATCCGCGCGCCGTCTAGGGCAAAACATGGCGCCACGGTTGCCGATTCCGCCGGCTTTTCGGTTGCCGGCGTCAGGCTACCTGAAACCGCTCGTCGGCAGGCAGCCCTTCGACTATGGATGCCGGTTTCGCGCCGGCTTTGGGATATTGCCAACTCTGAGGAAGTTTCGCCATGCGGACGACTAACAGACCGATATTCCTGGATATTCTCAGCATCCGGCTGCCGATTCCGGGGATTGTTTCCATTCTGCACCGCATCAGCGGCGTGCTGCTGTTTATCAGCCTGCCGCTTTTGCTGTGGCTCTTCTCCGGCACGCTGAACCGTGCCGACGCCTTTGAAAGCTACCGCGCCTTCGTGGCGCACCCGCTGGTGAAACTCGGCCTGCTCGGGCTGCTGTGGGCCTATCTGCACCACTTCTTTGCCGGCATCCGCTTCCTGCTTTTGGATATGCACAAAGGCCTGGAGCTCAACACCGCCCGCGCCACGGCCAAAACCGTAATGGCGCTGGCTCTGCTTTGCACCGCTGTTTTGGGAGTATGGCTATGGTAGACCGCAAACTCACCGGCGCGCACTACGGCCTGCGCGATTGGATCATGCAGCGCACCACCGCCGTGGTGATGCTGGTTTACACTCTGGCGCTGGTTGCCTTCCTGCTCGCGCTGCCGGGCGATTATGCCGCGTGGCAGGCGTTTTTCGGGCAAATTTGGGTGAAAGTGTTTACCCAAGTGAGCCTTATCGCACTGTTTCTGCATGCTTGGGTAGGCATCCGCGATTTGTGGATGGACTACATCAAGCCTTTCGGCCTGCGCCTGTTTCTTCAGGTAGCCACCATCGTATGGCTCGCCGGCTGCACGGTTTATTCGGTTAATGTAATTTGGGGTTGAACGAGATGACTTATCCTGTCCGAAAATTCGATGCCGTCATCGTGGGCGGCGGCGGTGCCGGCCTGCGCGCGGCGCTGCAACTTTCCAAAGCCGGCCTCAACACCGCCGTGCTCTCCAAAGTGTTCCCCACCCGCTCGCACACCGTGGCCGCGCAGGGAGGCATTTCCGCCTCGCTGGGCAACGTGCAGGAAGACCGCTGGGACTGGCACATGTACGACACCGTGAAAGGTTCCGACTGGCTCGGCGACCAAGACGCCATCGAATTTATGTGCCGCCGCGCGCCCGAAGCCGTGATTGAGCTGGAACACATGGGCATGCCGTTCGACCGTGTGGAAAGCGGCAAAATCTACCAGCGCCCCTTCGGCGGCCACACCCGCCTGAGCGATCCCGACGATCCGAACAGCGCCCGCATTGCGGTGGAGCGCGCCTGCGCCGTGGCCGACCGCACCGGGCATGCCATGCTGCACACGCTCTACCAGCAAAACGTGCGCGCCAACACCCAATTCTTCGTGGAATGGACCGCGCTCGACCTCATCCGTAACGAGCAAGGCGACGCCGTGGGCATCACCGCCATGGAAATGGAAAGCGGCGACGTGTATATCTTCCACGCCAAAGCCATCCTGTTTGCCACCGGCGGCGGCGGGCGCATCTACGCCTCCTCCACCAACGCCTTCATGAACACCGGCGACGGCTTGGGCATCTGTGCCCGCGCCGGCATCCCGCTGGAAGACATGGAATTTTGGCAGTTCCACCCCACCGGCGTGGCCGGTGCCGGCGTGCTGATCACCGAAGGCGTGCGCGGCGAAGGCGGCATCCTGCTCAATGCCGACGGCGAACGCTTCATGGAGCGCTACGCCCCCACAGTGAAAGACCTCGCCTCGCGCGACGTGGTTTCCCGCGCCATGTCGCTGGAAATCTTAGAAGGGCGCGGCTGCGGCAAAAACAAAGACCACGTGCTGCTGAAAATCGACCACATCGGCGCGGAAAAAATCATGTCCAAGCTGCCCGGCATCCGCGAAATTTCCATCAATTTCGCCGGTGTCGACCCGATTAAAGACCCGATTCCTGTGGTGCCCACCGTGCACTACATGATGGGCGGCATTCCCACCAACTATCTGGGCGAAGTGGTGGTGCCACAAAACGGCAACCCCGAAGCCCCCGTGCCCGGCCTGTATGCCGCCGGCGAATGCGCCTGCGCCTCGGTGCACGGCGCCAACCGCTTGGGCACCAATTCCCTGCTCGATTTGGTGGTGTTCGGCAAATCCGCCGGCGACAGCATGATCGAGTTCATCAGGCAGCACCCTGAAATCAAGCCGCTGCCCGAAAACGCCGGCGCCTTCACCGAACAACGCCTGGCTCGCCTCAACGGCCAAACCGGCGGCGAAAACGTAGATGCCCTGCGCGGCGAATTGCAGCGCACCCTGCAGCGCCACGCCGGCGTATTCCGCACCGACGCCATCCTCAAAGAAGGCGTCGACAAAGTCCTCGCCCTGGCCGAGCGCGTGAAACGCACCGAAATCGGCGACAAGAGCCAAGTGTGGAACACCGCCCGCATCGAAGCGCTGGAGCTCGACAATCTGATGGAAGTGGCCAAAGCCACCATGATTGCCGCCGAAGCCCGCAAAGAATCGCGCGGCGCCCACGCCTCCGACGACCACCCCGATCGCGACGACGAAAACTGGATGAAGCACAGCCTGTTCTATTCCGCCAACAACAGCCTGGCCTACAAACCCGTGCACACCCAGCCGCTCACCGTGGACTACATCAAACCCGCCAAACGCGTTTACTAAAAAGCACCAACGGCTGCCGGTTTCAGCTTTGCCGAAAACCACTCCCATATTTTTCAGGTAGCCTCTCCCCGAATAGAGGCTACCTGAAAAATAAAAACACCAATCCAAGCCGCAGCCGCACCGAAGCAAAAGGAACACCCGCCATGGAAACCATCCGCCTCAAAGTGTACCGCTACAACCCCGACGCCGACGCCAAACCCTATATGCAAGACTACGAGCTCCAAATCGAGCCCTCCGACGTCAAGCTGCTCGACGCCCTCATCAAGCTCAAAGCCCAAGACGACAGCCTCTCCTTCCGCCGCTCCTGCCGCGAAGGCATCTGCGGCTCCGACGGCATCAACATCAACGGCAAAAACGGCCTCGCCTGCCTCACCGACATCCGCAGCCTCAAGCAGCCCATCGTATTGCGCCCCCTGCCCGGCCTGCCCGTGGTGCGCGACCTCATCGTCGACATGACCCAATTCTTCAAGCAATACCACTCCATCAAGCCCTATGTGGTCAACGACACCCCCGCCGACCCGCAGCACGAACGCCTTCAAAGCCAAGCCGAGCGCGCCGAGCTCGACGGCCTCTACGAATGCATCCTCTGCGCCTGCTGCTCCACCGCCTGCCCCTCCTTCTGGTGGAACCCCGACAAATTCGTCGGCCCCTCCGGCCTCCTCAACGCCTACCGCTTCATCGCCGACACCCGCGACACCATCACCAACGAGCGTTTGGACAACCTCAACGACCCCTACCGCCTGTTCCGCTGCCACACCATCATGAACTGCGTGGACGTCTGCCCCAAACACCTCAACCCCACCCGCGCCATCGGCAAAATCAAAGAAATCATGCTCAAACGCGCCGTTTAGCATTATCCGCACATTCAGACCGCCCCCAAAGCGGCCTGCTTCCAACACGCAGGAGCCCAGCCATGCCCCAATTCGACGACACCGCCAAACGGCGCATCCGCTTCCAAACCCGCCGCGGGCTGCTCGAGCTCGACATCCTGCTCCAACGCTTCATGGCCGAAGACTTCGAGCGCCTCAGCAATACCGAGCTGGCCGTATTCAGCGAGCTGCTCGCCCTGCCTGACCCCGAATTGTTTGCCCAAATCAACGGCCAAACCGAAGCATCCTCCGCCCCCGCAGCCGCCCTGCTGGATAAAATCCGCGCCGGCCGCGCCGCCGTGTAAAATCGTGCCAACTCGATAGCAAACAAACTTTAACATTTCCGTTTTTCAGGTAGCCTTTCCGGCTATCTTCCTGTTTAATCAACACCCAATTCCCCTCCCTCCCCCGCGCCGCCGCCCCTCGGCTCGCAACCCCACGTCCAACCCGCCCGCCTAAACACTGCGCCTTATTGACGTACCCCATATCGGGCCGTATGATTGCCCCCACTGCCCGGACGACAGAAAATATTGCCCCAAAAGGCAAAACCGTCCGCCGCCGTTACGGTAAACCGCTAAACTTACGAAAGGCTGGGTGTTCAAAGAACCTTGGTAATCATGATGCAATCACTTTCAGGTAGCCGGCTTTCCTGTTTTCCGTGCCGGCCGTTTCATCATCTGCCAAGTCTCTTTCCTTCCCACCGGCTTCCCGCCATCCTTCCCTTTCCCGCCCACACCGTTCCGGCCACAGGCTACCTGAAAGCGCAAGCTTCAGCGAAGCTAAAAACCAGGCTACCTGAAAATGCCCATTCCGAATCACCATACCCCGTTGCGCCAAGAGCCGTGTGGCGATTCGGAATCGGCATTCGCTTCATAGGATAAGGTTCATTTGCCCTACCAGGGATACCCTGCGAGCAAGCGTGCTGCTCTTCAAACCGTCATACTTGATTAAGGATCTTTGCCATGATGAAAGAACAAAGTAGTTTGTCCTACCTATACGGCACCAACGTTCCGTATATTGAAGATTTGTACGAAGCCTATCTCGCCTCCCCGGATTCCGTGGACAGCCAATGGCGGCAGTATTTCGACCAAGTGGCCGCCCTGCCCGGCAACACCCCCAAAGACGTGGCGCACCGCCCGATTCAGGAAGCCTTCGCCAACCTCGCGCACCAGCGCGGCGGCGCAGCCGCAGGCGGCGTGGATTTTGCCGCCATGCAGAAACAAGTGGCCGTGTTGAGCCTGATTGCCGCCTACCGCGAACTGGGCGCCCGTGCTGCCGACCTCAACCCGCTCGACCGCACCCACCTCGCCCAGCTGCCCGAGCTTGACCCGCAAACCTACGGCCTCACCGCTGCCGACATGAATACCGCATTCCATGTCGGCACCGATCTTTCAGGTAGCCCCAAGCTGCCCCTGGCCGAAATCATCCGCCATCTCAAACAAATCTACTGCGGCCCGCTCGCGCTGGAATACACCCACATTCCCGACACCCGCGAAAAAGAATGGCTGCAAGCGCGCTTGGAAGCCAACGGCGCCCGTCCGCAGTTTGATGCCGAAACCAAACGCCGCATCCTCAAAGAGATCACCGCCGCCGAAACCATGGAGCGCTACCTGCACACCCGCTATGTGGGCCAGAAACGCTTCTCCCTCGAAGGCGGCGAAAGCACCGTGCCCGCGCTGAACCACCTCATCCGCGCCTCCACTGAAAAAGGCGTGCAGGAAATCGTTATCGGTATGGCGCACCGCGGCCGCTTGAACGTGTTGGTGAACACCCTGGGCAAAGCCCCGCAGGCCATTTTCGACGAATTCGAAGGCAAAGTGGACGCCAAATTCCCCAGCGGCGACGTGAAATACCACATGGGCTTCAGCTCCGACGTGCCCACCCCGCACGGCCCGGTGCACCTCTCCCTGGCCTACAACCCCTCACACTTGGAAATCACCAACCCCGTGATTGAAGGCTCCGTGCGCGCCCGCCAAGACCACCGCGGTGCCGAAGGCCGCAAACAAGTGCTGCCCATCCTCACCCACGGCGACTCCGCCTTCATCGGCCTCGGTGTGAACCAATCCACCTTCAATATGTTGCAAACCCGCGGCTACACCACCGGCGGCACCATCCACTTTGTGATCAACAACCAAGTGGGCTTCACCACTTCCGATCCGCGCGATACCCGTTCTACCCTGTATTGCACCGACATCGCCAAGATGGTGAGCGCGCCGATTCTGCACGTGAACGGCGACGATCCGGAAGCCGTGTGCCACGCCGCCCAAATCGCGTTGGACTACCGCACTACCTTCCAAAAAGACATCGTGATCGACCTGGTTTGCTACCGCAAGCTCGGCCACAACGAAGGCGACGACCCCACCCTCACCCAGCCTCTGATGTACAAACAGGTGGCCGCACATCCCGGCTCCCGCGCCGTGTACGCCGAGCAGCTGATCAAAGAAGGCGTGGTAACCCAGGAAGAAGCTGACAAGCTGATCAGCGACTACCGCGCCGCCATGGACAAAGGCGACCGCATCCAGGAAATCCTGCCCGAGCAGAAACGCGAACACGCCGTGGATTGGAGCAAATACCAGCCCATCAGCTGGCGCACCCCGGTGAAAACCGCCCTGCCCGCCACCGAAATCCAGCGCCTGGCCGCCAGGTTTACCAGCATTCCGGCCGATGTGAAGCTGCACAACACCGTGAGCAAAATCATCGAAAACCGCAAAGCCATGGCTGCCGGCGAGCTGCCGATTGACTGGGGTATGGCCGAAACCATCGCCTACGCCAGCCTGCTCGAAGCCGGCCACGACATCCGCATTTCCGGCGAAGACTCCGGCCGCGGCACCTTCTCGCACCGCCACGCCGTGCTGCACGACCAAAACCGTGCCGAACGCACCGGCGGCGTGTACATCCCCCTGCAGCACATCAGCGAGAAACAGGGCCACTTCAATGTAATCGACTCCATCCTGAACGAAGAAGCCGTGATGGCCTACGAATACGGCTACGCCTCCTCCGCTCCGGAAGACTTGGTGATTTGGGAAGCCCAGTTCGGCGACTTCGCCAACGGCGCACAAATCGCCATCGACCAGTTCATCACCTCCGGCGAAACCAAGTGGGGACGCTGGTGCGGCCTCACCGTTATCCTGCCGCACGGCTACGACGGCCAAGGCCCGGAACACTCTTCCGCCCGCGTAGAGCGCTGGCTGCAACTGTGTGCCGAAGAAAACATCCAAGTGCTGATGATGTCTGAAGCCTCGCAGATGTTCCATGCCCTGCGCCGCCAGATTCTGCGCCCCTACCGCAAACCGCTGGTGATCTTCATGTCCAAACGCCTGCTGCGCTTCAAAGACGCCAGCAGCCCGCTGGCCAACTTCACCGACGGCGAATTCCGCCTGGTAATCGGCGACACCGTGCAGGGCCGCGACAACGACGTGAAACGCGTTATCCTCTGTGCCGGCCAGGTGTACTACGACTTGGCCAAAGCCCGCGCCGACCAAGGCTTGGAAAAAGACATCGCCATCGTCCGCATCGAGCAGCTCTACCCCTTCCCCTACGAAGAAGTGGCTGCCGAGCTGGCACGTTTCCCCAACGCCGCCGAAGTGATGTGGGCGCAGGAAGAGCCGAAAAACCAAGGCGCTTGGTACCAAATCCGCCACCGCCTGGAAAAAGTGCTCGGCACCAACCAGCGCCTCACCATGACCAGCCGCCCCGCCAGCGCCTCTCCGGCAGTCGGCTACGCGGTGAAACACAAAGCCGGCCTCGACGGTCTGCTCGAAGTGGCCATGAAGCTCTAAACCCAAGAGAGAGGCTACCTGAAAAACCGAAAGCCGTTTTTCAGGTAGCCTCCAGAATGCGATAAACCAATTTATTTCACTTATTCAAAGGATAAAACCATGATTATCGAAATCACCGTACCCCCGCTGCCGGAAAGCGTTACCGAAGCCACCCTGATGAGCTGGCACAAAAAAGTGGGCGACTATGTGAACCGCGACGAAAACCTGATCGACCTCGAGACCGACAAAGTGGTGCTCGAGCTGCCCGCCCAGCAGGCCGGTGTGATTGTGGAAATCATCGAGCAAGACGGCGCCACCGTTACCGCCGGCCAGCTCTTGGCTAAAATCGACACCGAAGCCAAAGCCGCCGCTGCCGCTCCGGCTGCCGCCCAAGCCCCGGCTGCCGCCCCCGCCGCAGGCCATGTGGCCGCTGCCGGCGCGCAAGCAGGCGTGGCCATGCCCGCCGCCGCCAAGCTGGCTGCCGAAAAAGGTGTGGACGTATCCGGCGTGCAAGGCTCTGGCCGCGACGGCCGCGTGCTGAAAGAAGACGTGGCCGCCATCCCCGCCGCCGCGCCCAAAGCCGCTGCCGCCCCCGCCGTGGCCGTGCCGCTGGGCGACCGCGTAGAACAGCGCGTGCCGATGAGCCGCTTGCGCCAGCGCGTGGCCGAGCGCCTGCTGCAATCCCAGTCGCAAAACGCCATCCTCACCACGTTTAACGAGGTGAACATGAAGCCGATTATGGATTTGCGCGCCAAATACAAAGACAAGTTCGAGAAACAGTATGGCGTGAAACTGGGCTTCATGTCCTTCTTCGTGAAAGCCGCCGTGGCCGCGCTGAAGAAATTCCCCGCCGTAAACGCCTCGATTGACGGCAACGACATCGTGTACCACGGCTACTTCGACATTGGCATCGCCGTGGGCAGCCCGCGCGGCCTGGTGGTGCCCATCCTGCGCAACGCCGACCAGATGAGCATCGCCGACATTGAGCTGGCCATCGTGGACTACGCCAACAAAGCCAAGAGCGGCAAAATCGCCATCGAAGACCTCACCGGCGGCACCTTCAGCATCACCAACGGCGGCACCTTCGGCTCGATGATGTCCACCCCCATCATCAACCCGCCGCAGTCTGCCATCTTGGGCATGCACGCCACCAAAGAACGCGCCGTGGTGGAAAACGGCCAAGTTGTAGTACGCCCGATGATGTACCTGGCCCTCTCCTACGACCACCGCATCATCGACGGCCGCGAAGCCGTGCTCACCTTGGTAACCATCAAAGAAGCCCTCGAAGACCCGGCCCGCCTGATTCTGGAAATCTAATCCTTTCCGCAATCTAAGCCCTTAGCGGCATCAGGCTACCTGAAAAACCATTTTTCAGGTAGCCTTACTCTTTGCCAATCAAACAGCATTGCAGGCTACCTGAAAACTAAACTCCAGTGAAATGAAACACAACGCAGCCAAAGTTCTGCACAGCTAAATTTTCAGGTAGCCCCAAACAGGAAACACCATGACCGACACCACCGTCCACCTCTACACCGACGGCGCCTGCAAAGGCAATCCCGGCCCCGGCGGCTGGGGCGTACTGCTACGCTACGGCGCACACGAAAAAGAACTCTGCGGCGGCGAGCCCGACACCACCAACAACCGCATGGAGCTCACCGCCGTCATCCGCGGCCTCCAAGCCCTCACCCGCCCCTGCCGCGTCGCCATCCACACCGACTCCCAATACGTGAAAAACGGCATGGAAAGCTGGATACACGGCTGGAAACGCAACGGCTGGAAAACCGCCGCCAAAAAGCCCGTGAAAAACGCCGAACTGTGGCAGCAGCTCGACCAGCTCGTCGTCCGGCACCAAGTATCCTGGCAATGGGTCAAAGGCCACGCCGGCCACGCCGAAAACGAACGCGCCGACCAGCTCGCCAACCAAGGCGCCGCCTCACTACACGGCAGCCAACAATAACAATAATAATCAAATTATTAACACAACTTACCAAAACCGCCGCCGCAGCCAATCCACAGTTGGCGTTCCGCCCGCCATCTGATAGAATAGCGCCCGATTCAGTCAATCAGCGCGTGGTGAGAGCCACCTTTTGATTGGCCAAAAAATTGATTCCACAAGCCGCCGGCCTATGGCGGCTTGCATTTTTATGTAAAAACGGCTGCCATGCGCAGCCACCTCCTGCGGAGAAACCCATGCAAAAGATCCCCCTAACCGTACGCGGCGCCGAGCTGCTCAAGCAAGAACTCCAGCGCCTCAAGAGCATCGAGCGCCCCGCCATCATCGAAGCCATCGCCGAAGCCCGCACCCACGGCGACTTGTCTGAAAACGCCGAATACGAAGCCGCCAAAGAAAAACAAGGCTTTATCGAAGGCCGCATTTCCGAATTGGAAAACAAGCTCTCCATCGCCCACATCATCGACCCCACCGAAATCCACGCCGAAGGCAAAATCGTGTTCGGCAGCACCGTGGCGCTGGAAGACTTGGAAAACGAAACCCAAGTGCGCTACCAAATCGTCGGCGACGACGAAGCCGACCTCAAAGACAACAAAATCTCCATCAGTTCCCCCATCGCCCGCGCCCTGATCGGCAAAGAAGAAGGCGACATTGCCGAAGTGCAGGCACCCGGCGGCATCCGCGAATACGAAGTGATCGAAGTGCTGTATATCTAAGCACAGCCGGCAAATGAACCGCGATTTCAACCCCTACCAAGCCCCGCAAAGCCAAGACTACCGCCCGCAAAGCAGCCCCGAATGCTGGCGGGAAGGCAAACGCGTCTTCCTGCCCAACGGCGCCGACCTGCCCTGCCGCTGCATCCGCTGCGGCGCGGAAGCCGAACCGCCGCGCCGGGCAAAAAAGCTGTTTTGGTATCATCCCGCTTGGAATCTGCTGCTGGTGCCGCTGATATTTATTGCTTGGCTCATTGCCTTAATCATCGCGCTGTGCGTGCGCAAAACACTACAAATCCACCCCGCCCTCTGCCCGCAACACCAGCGGCAGATGCGCCGGCTGTTTTGGGGCGTGCCCGCCTTGGTGCTGGTGTTGCTGTTGCTGCCGATGCCCATACTCACCGGATCCATTTCGTTTTTAAGCGGAATCCTCACGCCCGATCTGATTATTTTTTGGTATTGCGGCATCATTATCTTCTGCCTTATCTTCGCCATTGCCACCTCTCCCCTGCGTCCGCGCATGGTGAAAATGACCGAAGAATACAGCATCCTCAAAGGCTTCGGCCAAGGCTTCCTCGACACCCTGCCGGAAGAATACGAAGCCAAAAGCCGTTGGGATTAGCCGCTCACTCAACCCACTCCGCAACAATGCGGCAAAAGGCTACCTGAAAATACAGCCGAATCAAAAATGGGAGCAGTAAAAACCGCTGGAAGGCCGCAAAGCCGGATTTCCAGCGGTTTTATTGCCCCTTCCCTTGCCCCTCAGCCCGCCAACCTCAAGCCTGCCCCTGACTGTTACGTTATACAGCAATATAAAATCAAACAAATCAATAAATTACTTGCCATCAGCCTTATTTGCGCCTACCATATCCCCACACATCCATCACCCCGCAAGAAAGGACGCGAAAATGAGCAACTGCCACACCCATCCCCACCATGAACACATCCACGGCGCCGGCTGCGGCCACACCGCCATCAAACACGGCGACCACATCGACTACATCCACGACGGCCATCTGCACCACGCCCACAACGGCCACTACGACGAACACAGCCTCGAAGTCAGCGCCACCAACCCCGACGGCTGCCACCCCGTGCACAGCTGCGGCAGCCACGTTCACGGCCCCGGCTGCGGCCACGAAGCCGTGCCCCACGGCAACCACACCGACTACATCGTAAACGGCCGCCTGCACCACCAGCACGGCGACCACTGCGACGACCACGGCCCGGTGGAAATCGTCAAATAATCCGCCGATCAGTTTTCATTTTGTTCAAACTATTTTTCAGGTAGCCTCCACCCATCGGCAGGCTACCTGAAAACCTTTCCGCCATCTCATCCAACCTTTTCCAGCCAGCCTCCCGCCGCCAACATCCACCGCCCTTTCTGTTAAAATCAACCCATCTCCCCCCTCTCGGAAAGCACCCCATCATGAACAAAAAAATCCTCATCGGCGGCATTGCCGGCGTCCTCCTCATCGGCGGCGCAGCCGCAGGCGGCAGCCTCTACGCCGACAAACGCCTCACCGACACCGTATATTCCCCCGAGCTCATGCAGCGCTCCTTCGGCCTGGCCAACTTCCAAGCCCAAACCAACATGGGCGCCTTCAACGGCACCGCCCAATGGCAAGGCGACTTCCTGCCCGACCCCTGCCGCCCCGAACAGAAAATCACCATCCGCGGCACCGACACCCTGCGCCGCTCCTTCGCCGGCTACCAAATCGACACCAAAGTCTACATCGTTTCCGATTCCGAAGAATTAAACCGCATCCTGCCCCAAGGCTTCCTGCTCAATGCCCGCCACCACATCTCCTGGAGCGGCAACGTGCAAACCAGCATCCAAGTGCCCGGCCGCAGCGTGCAGAAAGACGGCACCACCATCACCTGGCAAGACATCAGCGGCAGCGCCACCCTACACAAAGAAAACGACGAGCTCGTGCCCGACGAAGTGCAATTCAACATCCCCTCCATCCAAGTGCAAGCCGATCGCGCCACCTTCGCCCTGCAAAACATCAGCCACCGCAGCCGCCACGCCTTCATCGGCCACGGCAGCCTCCAATCCGGCAACGCCGAAACCACCCTCGCCAGCCTCAGCTTCAGCAGCACCCCCGGCCACAGCATCGTGCTCAACAACCTCACCAGCACCAGCAGCCAAAACATCAACGGCCAAAACATCGGCTGGGGCAGCCGCTTCAACATCGAGCGCATCAACATCACCCAGCCCAACGGCACACACACCATCCAAGACCTGCGCCTCAACACCGTGCTCAACGGCCTCGCCACCCCCGCCGTGCAAGCCTTCAGCGACCTCATGGCACGCCAGCGCAGCAGCTGCATTCCGCAAGAAGAGCTCAAAGCCAAGCTCAGCGAAATCGCCACCGCCGTGCTCAACAGCGGCCTGAGCATCCAAGCCCAAGGCAACCAAATCAAGCTCGACGGCGCCCCCCTCACCGCCGACGCCCAGCTCACCCTGCCCCCCGGCCAATACGCCAACCTTGACCAAGTCAACCCCAGCACCCTGCTGAGCAAACTGCAATACCGCGCCGACATCCGCATCAGCAAAGGCTTCATCAGCGCCGCCGGCCGCACCTTCGCCGACTGGTCCAACAGCAGCCACAGCGAAGCCGACACCCAGCAGATTATCGACAAACTGCTCGCCCAGCCCGGCGCCAGCCAAGAAGGCGACACCATCCGCCTCAGCTACCAGCAGCCCTAACCCCGCCGCACAGCAAACGGCTACCTGAAACCATTTTCAGGTAGCCGTTTTTGTCTGATACGGCCGATAAATTTTCAGGTAGCCTCTTGGTGTACGAAAGGCTACCTGAAAACTTTATTCCCCCATCACATCCGCCCCGTGCTGCCGAAGCCGCCTTCGCCGCGCGTGCTTTCGGCAAACTCGTCCACCACTTTAAACTCGGGCTGCACCACCGGCACAATCACCATCTGCGCCACGCGCGCCATCGGCTCGATGGTGAAGCTTTCGCTGCTGCGGTTCCACAGCGAAATTTTCAGCTCGCCCTGGTAGTCGGAATCGATCAGGCCCACCAAGTTGCCCAGCACGATGCCGTTTTTGTGGCCGAGGCCGGAGCGCGGCAGCAGCACGGCGGCATAAGCGGGGTTGGCCAAGTGGATGGCGATGCCGGTGGGCACGAGGTAGGTGGCGCCGGGGGCGAGCTCGACGGCTTCGTCCAGGCAGGCGCGCAAATCGAGGCCGGCGGCGCCGGGGGTGGCGTAGTGCGGCAGGTGCTCCTGCATTTTGGGGTTGAGGATTTTGAGTTCGACGGTGGGGGTCATAGACGCCTCTTTAACTATTTGAATTTTCATGATGATAAATTTTCAGGTAGCCTGCCGCAGGGCATAAAGGCTACCTGAAAATCCGGCTGCACTGCGGCTTAGGGCATCAGCATACCGCCGTTCACGTGCAGGGTTTGGCCGGTGATGTAGCGCGCCTGCTCGGAAGCGAGGAACAAAACGGCGGCGGCCACGTCGTCTGCTTCGCCGAATTTGCCCAGCGAAGTTTGCGCGGTAAATGCGGCGCGGACTTCTTCCGGCAGGGCTTGGGTCATGGCGGTATCGATGAAGCCGGGCGCCACGCAGTTTACGGTAATGCCGCGGCTGCCCACTTCGCGCGCCAGGGATTTGGAAAAGCCGATGAGGCCGGCTTTGGCGGCGGCGTAGTTGCTCTGGCCGGCGTTGCCCATCGCGCCCACCACGGAAGTGATGCTGATGATGCGGCCGCCGCGCTGCTTCATCATGCCGCGCAACACGGCTTTGCTGGCGCGGAACACGGATTTGAGATTCACCTGCATAATCTCGTCCCACTCTTCTTCTTTCATGCGCATCAACAAGTTGTCGCGCGTGATGCCGGCATTGTTCACCAAGATATCCAATTTGCCAAACTCTTTTTCGATGCCGGCAATCAGGTTTTCAATGCTGTTTTCTTCGTTGATTTCCAGCACGCGGCCATGCCCCTGCCATTGCGCCAGCTGCCGGCCGACGGCGGCGGCGCTTTCTTCGGTAATAGCAGTACCAATAACGGTAGCGCCGGCTTGCGCCAGCGTGGCGGCAATGGCCGCGCCGATACCGCGCGAGGCGCCGGTAACCAAGGCAATTTTTTGAGAGAGATTTTGGGTAAGCATATCGGGATTCCTTTTCAGTGGGAAATGGGGTTTCAGGTAGCCTCCAAGCGTTGGAGGCTACCTGAAAATTAATGCGCGGCGATAAACGCGTCCACGGCTTCCTGCGAAGTGAGCGCGGCGCACGCGGCAGATTTGTCGATGCGTTTGGCCAGGCCGGCCAGCACCTTGCCCGGACCGCACTCGGCAGATTCGGCAAGGCCTTCGCGCACCAGGAGCGCCACGGTTTCCGTCCAGCGCACCGGGCTGTAAAGCTGGCGCACCAGCGCGTCTTTGATTTGCGCCGGGTCGGCATAAGAAGCCACGTCCACATTGTTGATCACGCGGATTTGCGGCGCCTGCAAGGCCACGTTTTGCAGCGCGGCGGCCAGCTTCTCGGCAGCGGGCTTCATCAGGCTGCAATGCGAAGGCACCGATACGGGCAGCGGCAGCGCGCGTTTGGCGCCGGCTTCCTTGGCGGCGGCCATGGCGCGTTCCACCGCGGCCGCGTCGCCCGCAATCACCACCTGGCCGGGCGAATTGAAGTTCACCGCCTCCACCACCTGCCCTTGCGCGGCAGCGGCGCAAACTTGGCGCACGGCATCGTCTTCCAAGCCCAACACGGCGGCCATCGCGCCCTGCCCCTGCGGCACGGCCGACTGCATCAGCTCGGCGCGCAGGCGCACCAGGCGCACGGCATCGGCAAAATCCAGGCTGCCCGCGGCCACCAGCGCGCTGTATTCGCCCAGGCTGTGCCCGGCCACGGCGGCGGGCGCTTTGCCGCCGGCTTCGAGGTAGGCGCGGTAGGTGGCCACGCCGGCGGCCAGCATCAGCGGCTGGGTATTCACGGTTTGGCCGATGAGGGCGGCGTCTTCGCCGTTCATCATCGCCCACAAATCCTGATTCAGCGCGGCGGAGGCTTCCTCGAAGGTGTGGCGCACCACGGATACGCCGTCGAAGCCGGCCATCATGTTCAGGCTCTGCGAGCCCTGGCCGGGAAAGAAAAAGGCAAAAGACATGGGGTTTCCTTATCTGAAAGAGAGGGAGAGTGTTGGCATCATACAGGCTACCTGAAAAGCAATTCGGATTTTTCAGGTAGCCTCATATCGGTTTGCCGCTGCAAAAGGCTACCTGAAAAACAGCATGCCGTATTTTCAGGTAGCCTCACATCGCATCAGCGCACGTGGTAGTTCGGCGCTTCTTTGGTAATCTGCACATCGTGCACGTGCGATTCGCTCATGCCGGCGGCGGTGATTTCCACAAACTCGGCTTTTTCGTGCATTTCGGCAATGCTGGCGCAGCCGAGGTAGCCCATGCTGGAGCGCAGGCCGCCCACCAGCTGGTGAATAATATTCACAATCGGGCCTTTATACGGCACGCGGCCTTCAATGCCTTCTGGCACGTATTTGTCGGCGCTGTCTTGCTTGTCTTGGAAATAACGGTCGGAAGAGCCCTGGCTCATCGCGCCCAGCGAGCCCATGCCGCGGTAGGATTTGTAAGAACGGCCCTGATAGAGCTCGATTTCGCCCGGCGCTTCGTCGGTGCCGGCAAACATGCCGCCCAGCATCACGGTGGAGGCGCCGGCAGCCAAGGCTTTGGCCACGTCGCCGGAGAAGCGGATGCCGCCGTCGGCAATCAGCGGCACGCCGGTGCCCTTCAGCGCTTCGGCCACATTATGGATTGCCGTCAGCTGCGGCACACCCACGCCGGCCACGATGCGGGTGGTGCAGATCGAGCCCGGGCCGATGCCCACTTTCACCGCGTCTGCCCCGGCCGCCACTAAATCGCGCGCTGCCTGCGCGGTGGCAATGTTGCCGCCGATTACCTGCACCTGCGGGAAGTGCTCCTTCACCCATTTAACGCGGTCCAACACACCCTGGCTGTGGCCGTGCGCGGTGTCCACCACCACCACGTCCACCCCGGCGGCCACCAAAGCGGCCACGCGCTCGTCGGTTTCCGGGCCCACGCCCACCGCCGCGCCCACGCGCAAACGGCCGTCGTTATCTTTGTTGGCACGCGGAAACTCGGTGGTTTTCAAAATATCGCGCACGGTAATCAGCCCTTTGAGCTCATCTTGCGCGTTCACAACCAAAACGCGCTCGACCTTATGCTGATGCATGAGTTCGCGCGCGTCTTCAATGCTGGTGCCCTCCGGCACGGTAACCAGTTGCGATCTGGGCGTCATGATGGCAGACACCGGCTGGTCGAGGCGGGTTTCAAAGCGCAAATCGCGGTTGGTGACCAAGCCCACCAGTTTGCCGTTTTCCACCACCGGCAGGCCGGACATCTGGCGCTTGCGTTGCGCCCGCATTTCCAAAAGCTGGCCGATCAGCATATCCGGCGCAATCGTTACCGGGTCTTTCACCACGCCGCTTTCGTGGCGCTTCACTTTGGCCACAGCCTCGGCCTGGCGCTTGATGCTCATGTTCTTGTGGATGATGCCGATGCCGCCTTCCTGCGCCATGGAAATGGCCAGGCGCGCCTCGGTAACGGTATCCATGGCGGCGGAAATCAGCGGCAGGTTCAGGGAGATATTGCGGGTGAGCTGCGTTTGCAGGGAGACGTGCTTGGGTAGCACTTGGGAATGGGCGGGAACAAGCAATACATCATCAAAGGTGTAGGCTTTTTCAACGATTCGCATGATTATAAACCTTCTCGTCGGTTGCTAATAATGCGGCGGCATTGTAGCAAATTTGCCGGCATTTAGTAAGCACCCCCGCCACAAACCCGCTCCAAGCATGACAGGCCGATATTATTTGAAGTACAATGAAACCGATTGTGTAACCATACTCAACGGGAAGACTTCCAAATGAATAAAAAACTCTCTCTTTTGGCTGCCTGCGCGGCCGCGATGCTGTTTTCAGGTAGCCTGATGGCCGAAGACGTGTATGAATGGAAATCCGGCCGCGTTTCCACCTATTCCGACGTGCCGAAAAACCTCACCCCGGCCACCAGCAACATTGTGAACGTGCGCACGCAAACCTCCCGCCCCGCCGCCGCTCCGGTGAGCCAGCAGCAAAACCAGCTGCCGCAGATTCAAAACAATAACGGCGAAATTTCCGCCGCCGATTTGCAAGCCATGGCCAACCAACGTCAGATGGAAGAAAACAAAGCCACTGAAGAAGCCAACCGCAAAGTGCAAGAGCAAAACGAAGCTGCCCGTGCCAGCAACTGCAACGTGGCGCGCATCAACCTGCAACACGCGCAAACCGCCCGCATCCAAAACCGCGAGCAGCTGATTCAGCAATACCAAAGCAACGTCAACCAATACTGCAACTAACGGTTGAACCAAACTCCCGGCTTCGATTCAGCCGGCCGTTTCGGTCTGCCGCAACATTCCCGACCCCATCCGGCCATGTCTGATTTCGATCCGAACACCATACTCGGCAACCTGCCCAACCTGCCCGGCGTTTACCGCTTTTTGGACAAGGACGGGCAGGTTTTGTATGTCGGCAAAGCGGTAAACCTCAAACGCCGCGTGAGCAGCTATTTCCAGAAAAACGACCTCTCCCCGCGCATCGCCCTGATGGTGCGGCAGATTGCCCACATCGAAATCACGGTTACCCGCTCCGAAACCGAAGCGCTGATTCTGGAAAACAACTTCATCAAAGCCCTGTCGCCCAAATACAATATCCTGTTCCGCGACGACAAATCCTATCCCTATCTGATGCTCACCGGCCACGCCTTCCCGCAGATGGCCTACTACCGCGGCACCCTAAAAAAGCCCAACCAATACTTCGGCCCCTACCCCAACAGCTACGCCGTGCGCGACAGCATCCAGATTCTGCAAAAAGTTTTCCTGCTGCGCACCTGCGAAGACAGCGTGTTCGAACACCGCGACCGCCCCTGCCTGCTCTACCAAATCAAACGCTGCTCCGCCCCCTGCGTCGGCCACATCTCGCAGGAAGACTACCGCACCAGCGTCGAGCAAGCCGTTACCTTCCTCAACGGCAAAGCCGACAGCCTGCTGCACAGCCTCACCGCCAAAATGCAGCATGCCGCCGAAACGCTCGACTTCGAACACGCCGCCCGCTACCGCGACCAAATCCAAGCCCTCGGCAAAATCCAGAGCCAGCAGTTTATCGACAGCAACAACCCCAACGCCGCCCACAACATCGACATCCTCGCCCTCGCTGCCGAACAAGGCAGCGTCTGCATCCACTGGGTCAGCATCCGCAACGGCCGGCGCGTGGGCGAAAAAAGCTTCTTCCCCGACAGCCGACACACCGCGCCCGAAGAAGCCGCCGAATACGGCGAAGCCTTTACCGCCCAGCATTACCTCGGCCGCGACAAGCCCGACATCATCATCAGCAACTTCAGGCTACCTGAAAACCTGCAAGCCGCCCTGATAGAAGAACAAGGCAAACAAATCCGCTTCGTTTTCAAAACCACCGGCGAGCGCCGCGTCTGGCTGCAAATGGCCGAGCAGAACGCCCGGCTCGCCCTCAGCCAGCACCGGCAGCAAAACCAAAACCAGCAGCAGCGCCTCCAATCCCTGGCCGAACTGCTGCAACTGCCCGCCGCCGAGCTTAACCGCATCGAATGCTTCGACATCAGCCACACCCAAGGCGAAGCCACCGTTGCCTCTTGCGTCGTGTATGAAAACGAAAGCATGCGCCCCGACCAATACCGCCGCTACAACATCCACACCGCCCAGCCCGGCGACGACTACGCCGCCATGCGCGAAGTGCTCACCCGCCGCTATGGCAAACTCGCCGAAGGCAACGACGAAGACGGCAAATGGCCCGATTTGGTGCTCATCGACGGCGGCAAAGGTCAGGTAAACATGGCACGGCAAGTGTGGCAGGATTTGGGCATCAGCCTGCCCATGGTCGGCATCGCCAAAGGCCCCGAGCGCAAAGCCGGGCTCGAAGAATTGATTATTCCCCACTTGGGCACTACCATGCAGCTGCCGCCGCACCACCCCGCCCTGCACCTATTGCAAACCGTGCGCGACGAATCGCACCGCTTCGCCATCACCGGCCACCGCCGCAAACGCGGCAAAGCCCGCGTTACCTCCTCGCTGGCCGAAATCCCCGGCGTGGGCGACAAACGCCGCCGCAGCCTGCTCACCCGCTTCGGCGGCCTGCGCGGCATCCAAGCCGCCAGCATCGACGACCTGGCGCAAACCGAAGGCATCAGCCGCGCCCTCGCCGAAAAAATCTACGATGCCCTGCATCACTAAAACCATAAAAGAGACAACAAAATGCCGTGGAACGTCCCCATCCTGCTCACCTGGTCGCGCATCATCATGATCCCCCTGTTCACCGCCCTGTTCTACCTGCCGGCGGCCTGGCGGGTGAGCATCCAAACCATCAACTGGTGCGCCGCCGCCCTGTTCGTGCTCGCCGCCGTTACCGACTGGTTCGACGGCTACCTCGCCCGCAAATGGCAGCAAACCTCCGATTTCGGCGCCTTCCTCGACCCCGTGGCCGACAAGCTCATGGTGGCCGTGGCCCTCATCCTCTTGGTGAAGCTCGACCGCACCTGGGCCATCTACGCCATCATCATCATCGGCCGCGAAATCACCATCTCCGCCCTGCGCGAATGGATGGCACAGTTGGGCAAACGCAACAGCGTGGCCGTGGCCACCATCGGCAAATTCAAAACCGCCGCCCAAATGGTCGCCATCACCCTGCTGCTGCTGGAAAGCTGGCCCGCCCTCGGCCTCGACTTCCTCTGGCTCGGCAACGCCCTCATGTTTGCCGCCTGCGTGCTCACCCTGTGGTCGATGTTCTACTACCTCAAAATGGCCGCCAAAGAATTCAAACAGCCCCGCCCGCCCGAGGCAGCCTAAACACTCCGCGCACGCCGTTCATCCACCGCACCGAAGCCCGCATATTTTTCAGGTAGCCTCCACCCAAACCCAAGCTACCTGAAACACGACGCACAAGATGAAATTCACAAACATTCCCAACATTTTCAGGTAGCCTTCCACCATGCCAAAGGCTACCTGAAAACATAAGTTTCAACACAATTTCTGTGAGGCCAAAACACCAGCCCACCCAATCTACCCCCCGCCGATGCCTACCCCCGCCCTCCTCCTTATCCGCCCCGCCGCCCGCATTCCCGCCGACGCCGCCCTGTGCCGCCGCGCCGGCTGGCAGCCCGTGCCCTTCCCGCTCATCCGCATTGCCGCCGAGCTGGCCGAGCTGCCCGTGCAGATGCGGCAGGCCGCAGCCGCCGTGTGGGTGAGTCCCGGCGCCGTGGAAACCGCCCTGCCCGCATTTTCAGGTAGCCTTTCGCATTTAACCCGGCCGCAAATCGCCGTGGGCGGCGGCACCGCCCAAGCCCTGTGGCAGGCCGGCTGCCCGCATATCGTCGTTCCCGACGGCGGCCACGACAGCGAAGCCGTGCTCGGCCTGCCCGTGTGGCGCACGCTGAACCGAGGCGCCAACATCCTGATTGTGCGCGGCGCACACGGCCGCAATCTGTTGCCCGAAAGCCTGCGCCAACGCGGTTTTCAGGTAGCCTGCGCCGATATTTACCAGCGCCTGCCGCTTGAGCCCGATTGGGCGCAATTCCGCGCCGCGCAGCCCGCCGCCGCTTGGATTACTTCCGCCGAACAAGTGCGCCTGCTGTTTGCCGCCGCGCCCGCAAACCTAACGCAGGCACTGCAATCCTTGCTATACTTCGCCCATCATCCGCGCATCGCCCAAGCCCTGAGCCAGGCCGGCGCGGCACGCATCCGCCTGCTCGGTTCGGCCGCAGAGCTGGAAAACGCGTTGATTGCCGAACGGCAAAACCTCATTCAGGCTACCTGAAAACATACAGCGCACGCCGCGCCCTATTTTTCAGGTAGCCTCATAAGCCACAGAACAGATTGAACATTAGGAAAGGAATAGCATGAGCCAACCGGAAAACGAAGCCGTACCCGCCCCCCAGCCGCCCGCTCCCGCCACGCCCCCCGCACCCGTGGTAATCAAATCCGGCAGCAAAGGCTTGGGCTTGTTTGCCCTGGTGCTGGCCGTGCTCGGCCTCGGCGCCAGCGGCTTTTTGTTCGTGCAGGGGCAAAACCTGCTCAAACGGCAAGAAATGCAGTTCGACCAAAAAATCAGCCAGGCCGCGCTGGGCGAATCGCAAAACGCCGCCCTCCTGGCCGACAACAGCCGCAAACTGGAAAGCAGCGAAACCCTCTTCAAGCAGCTGCAAACCGACATGCAAACCCAGCAGGCCGAAGCCGCCGCCAACAACCGCGCGCTACAAGAATTGCTGAAAACCCGCAGCGACTGGGTGGTGGACGAAGCCGAAGCCGCGCTCAACCTGGCCGGCCAGCAGCTGATGATTGCCGACAACGTGCCCGCCGCCGTGGCCGTGCTGGAGGGCTTGGATGCCCGCCTGGCGCGCTTCGAACAGCCGCAGCTTCTGCCGCTCAAGCAGGCGGTGAGCAGCGATTTGGCCAAGCTCAAACAACGCCCCTTCACCGACACCGCCAACGCCGCGCTGCGCTTGAGCCGCCTGGAAGCCGCCGTGGGCGGGCTGCCGCTCTTGGCCGATTCCAGCCTGCGCCCGCCGCAGGCCGCCGCGCCCGCTGCCGCCGCCCCGAACGCGCCGTGGTGGCGCAATGCCTGGAACCGCACCGTGAGCGGCCTCAGGGGCATGGTGGAAATCCGCCGCTTAAATAACTCGGATGCCATCCTGATGTCGCCCGAGCAGGCGTTTTACGTGCGCGAAAACCTGCGCCTGCATCTGCTCAGCGCCCGCGTGGCCCTGATGCAGCGCCAAAACGATATTTACCAAAACGACTTGGCCACCTCCGAAAACGCCGTGCGCCAATACTTTGATGCCGCCACGCCCGCCGCCCAATCTTGGCTGCGCGAAATCGAGCAGCTCAAAGCCTTGCAGCCGGGCGCCGGCAACGTGGGCGACAGCTTGGCTGCCAGCCTGAAAGCCATTGCCGACTACCGCCAGCTGCGCCAAGGAGAAAGCATATCCCAGCCTGAAATCGGCGCCGCCGCCTCTCAGCCCGCCGCCGCACCGGCTCAAACACCGGCCGTTTCCGCGCCGGCCGCACCGGCCGCACCGGCCACCTCTGCTCCCGCCGCGCCCGCTCCGGCGCAGGCTTCCGCCGCACGCAGGGGGATTGAATCATGAAAGGGCTGATTTGGATTATCGTACTGTTTGCCGCCGCCGTCGGCCTCACCATCGCGGCGCAGCATTACAGCGGCAATGTGTATATCACCGTAGATCAAACCCAATCCATGCTGGTGGTAAACCTGCATCTGTTTGTGGGCGCGATGCTGCTGTTCGTGGTGCTGCTGTATCTGCTGCTGCGCCTCGTGGCCGGTTTCATCAGCATTCCCGGCCGCCTGCGCCGCTTCGGCCGCAGCCGCCAGGCGCACCACGCCGAAACCGCGCTCAACAAAGCCGGCTTGGCTTTCTTTGAAGGCAAGTTCCAACACGCCGAGCAGGAAGCCGCCAAAGTGCTGGAAAACAAACAGGCCGGCCACAACCGCACGCTGGCCCTGATGCTGGCCGTGCACAGCGCCGACCAAATGGGCGACGATGCCAAACGCGAAGGCTACCTGAAAGAAATCGCCCAGCTGCCGCACAAAGCCCAGCTCTCGCGCTATCTCCTGGAAGCCGAATCTGCGCTCAACCGGCAGGATTACCCCGCCGCCGAAGAAGCCCTGGCCGCCGCCGGCGCCATCAACCCCAAGCTCACCCGCTTGGTGCGCCTGCAACTGCGCTATATGTTTGAGCAAAACAACCCGATGGAAGTGCTCGACCGCGTGGCCAAGCTGGAAAAGGCCGCCGCCCTCAATGCTGCCGAAGCCGCGCAATACCGCGAATGGGCCTACCGCGAACTCCTCGCGCTCGCCGCCGACTATCCCGCGCTCAAAGCCTGCCTCGGCCGCATTCCCAAAGACATACAACAAGGCGAGCTGTGTGTGCCGATTGCCGAAAAATTCCTGCAAATCGGCCAATATCCGCGCACCGTAAAATGGGTGAAAACCCACTACCCGAACACCCGCAACGCCCGGCTGCTGCCGCCCATGATCGAAGCCGCCCGCTACCTGAGCGCGCGCGAACAGCAGAAAATCATGGACACCGTGGAAGCCTGGCTGCGCGAATCCCCGCAAGACGCGCAACTGCTGCTGCACCTCGGCCAAATGGCCTACGCCAAACAACTGTGGGGCAAGGCACAAAGCTATCTGGAAGCCAGCATCCACGCCCAAGCCAGCCCTCAGGCGCGGCTAGTGCTGGCCAAAGTGCTCGACGAAATGGAAAAGCCGCAGCAGGCCGAAGAGCAGCGCCAGCTGGTGTTGGCCGAAATCACGCCGGAAGACGACGAAAGCGCCGCCGAATAGGCCGTTTCCTGTATAGCGAACCAAATTGGCTTTCGATACCAGGCAGCGAGCCGCAGACAGTACAAGAGTACGGCAAGGCGAGCTAACGCTGTAGCGAAAGTTAAGTTGCTTCGCTATATCATCCAGCAATGCGGGGCTGCCTGTTTTCAGGTAGCCCCAAATCCGGCCCAACCCGCAACCAAGGCTACCTGAAACGGATATCGCAAGTTTTCAGGTAGCCTTTCCTTGTTTGAAAGCAAACATTCACACCGCAATATTTCGAGCAGGATTTTTGCAAACAACAGCACAAGCGCCCCAAAAACCGGCCGCACCCCTTTAGAATTTCCAAATATAGTTGTATGATTCACTTCCCGAAGATAAGGGAACCCATTGCATTATTGCCAAAATACAACCCAACTTTTACTAGGAGACTGATATCATGAACATGAAAAAATGGCTGGCCACCGCCCTGGCCTGCTCCGCCATGGCCTTGAGCGGCTGCGGCAATTCCGGCAGCACCCAGCAGGCCTCGCAGCCCGCAGCCGGCTCCGACGCCGCCGCCAGCACCGCTTCCGCCCCGGCCGAAGGCAAAGTGCTGCGCGTGGCCACCAACGCCGAATTCGCCCCCTTCGAATTCAAAAACGCCGACGGCTCCGTGAGCGGCTTCGATGTGGATTTGATTAACGCCATCGCCAAAGAAGCCGGCTACCGAGTGGAATTCAAAGACCAATCTTGGGACAGCCTGTTCAACAGCCTGCGCAACGGCGATGCCGACATCGTAGTAGCCGCCGTAACCATCACCCCCGAGCGCGAGCAAACCATGCTCTTCACCGAGCCCTACTTCGAAATCACCCAAGTGGTGGCCGTGCCCGAAGGCAAACAGGTGGCTTCCGTTGAAGACCTGAAAAACCTCAACCGCGTCGGCGTGGTAACCGGCAACACCGGCGACTTGGCCGCCTCCAAAATCCTCGGCGCCACCAACCCCAAAGTAACCCGCTTCGAAACCCTGCCCCTCTTGCTCAAAGAACTGCAAAACGGCGGCGTGGACGCAGCCGTGAGTGACAGCTCCGTGGTGATGGAATTCATCAAACACAACGGCGATAAAGGCTTCACCATGATCAAAGTGCCCGATTTCGAAGCCGAACACTACGGCATCGCCCTGCGTAAAGAAGACACCGAGCTGCGCGACACGCTCAACAAAGCCCTGGCCGCCATCCGCGCCAACGGCGAATACGACCGCATCCACCAGCAATACTTCGGCACCGCCGCCGCCAAATAACCGGCTCCGCGTGTTCCGCAAACTGCCTGCCCCGCGCAGGCAGTTTTTCGTGCGCCAGCCAGGCTACCTGAAAACAGCCAACTCAATTGATATAGCTGACTCACTATAAATCGATACAAGGCAGCGAGCCGCAGATAGTACAGTAGTACAGCAAGGCGAGCTAACGCTGTAGCGATTTAAAAGGGAGTTAGCTATACGGTTTTCAGGTAGCCTCTTGCCCCCGGCTGGGCAAAGCCACACCGCCTGCAATAAATTCAGTGTTGGAGCACCAAACCTTAGAGTATAATTCCAAACCATAGTGGATTGAATTTAAATCGGGACAAGGCGGCGAGCCGCAAACAGTACCAGCAGTACGGCAAGGCGAGCCAACGCCGTAGCGGTTTAAATTGAATTCACCATACTATTCCCTAACCGATTAGCACACCAACCCCGCCCATGAAATGCCCCTTCTGCCACCATAGCAACACCCAAGTTATCGATTCCCGCCTGCTCGAAGAGCAAAACAGCATCCGCCGCCGCCGCCGCTGCGCCGCCTGCGACCGCCGCTTCAGCACCTACGAAACCGTGGAGCTGCGCATGCCGCAAATCATCAAAACCAACGGCGACCGCGTCATGTTCGACCCCCTCAAACTGCAAACCAGCCTCCAGCGCGCCCTGCACAAACGCCCCATTTCCGCCGAAACCATCGAGCAAACCGTGCGCGACATCGAAGAGATGCTCTACAAAACCGGCAGCAAAGAAGTGCCCTCCCGCCTCATCGGCGAGCTCGCCATGGAGCAGCTCGCCCGGCTCGACCAAGTGGCCTACGTGCGCTTCGCCTCCGTATATAAAAGTTTCAAAGACGTGGCCGAATTCACCCGCACCATCGCCGGCCTCGAAGGCCAAGAGCAAAATCCTGCAAACCCCCTGCGTTAGCCCGCCCGTTTTTGCTATACTGCGCCCCATTTATTCCAACACAATCAGATCATCATGAAACACAAGCGCCCCTCCCTCTTCCTGCTCGCCATCGGCAGCGCCCTGCTCCTGGCCGGCTGCGAACAAAAAGCCGAAACCTCCGTGGTTGCCCCCAGCGCCAGCGAAGTGGCCGCCGCCTCGCAAGCCGCTGCCGCATCCGAAGCCAGCCCCAGCCAAACGCTCACTTCCAGCGACGGCGCAATCAGCTTGGTTGTAAACGGCCATTTTGAAGACAAATCCGCCGAAGCCGCCCAATACATCGACGGCGCCGACAGCAACAAACCCATCCTGCTGCAACACGACGCCGAAAACGACATCACCATCTACATCAACAACTTCGGCGCGCCCAAACAGCCCGCCGACGCCTACTTCGCCAAACTGGCCGAAAGCATCCGCGCCGGCGAAGGCCTGGAAAACACCGAAGTGGACGCCCCCGCCGAACAGCGCATGGCCTACCGCTTCAGCCACGGCAAAGACGACAACGCCCTAAACGAAAGCTGCGTGGCCGTGTATGCCAAAAACATCTACAACGTCTGCGCCACCAGCGGTACCGCCTCGCTGGCCGAGCTGGACACCCTGCTGAGCCAAATCACGGTGAAAGAATAAGCCGCGCGTTTTGCCTTATCCGCCAAGTTTGCCGAGCTTGGCGGATTTTGTTTGGCCGCAAGCCCGCGCCACCCCTGCGCGGCTACCTGAAAACCGGTGCGCCCAGCCAAACCCAAGCAGTGCAACAAGCTTTGCGTAATTCAGCCCTACCCCGCCAATAGTCGCCAACATTTTTCAGGTAGCCCTACCTTGATTGCGGGCATTCGTACTATTTATTCCGCCTGCCCCATCTTTGCTACTTCATGCGGATTGAGCCGTGCCTCGTCTTCCTGCCCCAAGCCCACCAGGCGGCGCAGGCGGGTCATATACAGGTTCACATCCAAACCCTGCCCGCTGCGCTGCGCCGTCCAGATGGTTTCGGCCAGGGCTTCCATCATGTCGTGCTCGGCGCGCACCCAGTCGCCGGCATAGCGGCCTTGCAGCTGGCGGTGGATGGCGCGGATGCCGGGCGGTTGGTCGATGTCGCTCTGCTCCTGAATGGAAAGGTGCAGCGACAGGTGCAGGAAGGGGTTGGTTTCGCCCTGCTCGGGCGTCCAGTTATGCTCCAGATAGCGCTCGATATTTTCCAGATAATGGTGGTATTCGGGGTGCGCTTCAATAATGCGCAGCGCCTTCTGCTGCAATTTGCTCAGCTGCAGGGGCGAGAGCCGCTGCCGCCACACTACGGCAAAAAAGCGGCGCACATCCTGCGTGTTCACGTCATACATTTTTCAGGTAGCCTCAAGCCTTAGGCGCGAATAACCAGGGTGTTGGCCAGCCAATCTTGCGGCGAACGGCGGCCTTCTTCGTCCATAAACATCATGATGATGCTGGCGGCCAGCAGCACCAGTGCCAGCAATGCGCCCACCACGGGCAGCAAGGCCGCCACGATTTGCAGCACCAGAAACACCACCCATTCGCGCAGCAGCACGCCTTTGAGCAATCCGATCGGCTCGCCGTCTGCGCTAATCACGCGGATGCGCATGATTCGTTTGCCCAAACTCTGCCCGGTTTTCACCATCATCATGGTTTGGCCGATGGCGTACACCAGCATCACCACCAATCCGACCACGGCATTATTCCAGCCGTCGGTGATGTTTTTCCCCAACGCTCTGCCCACAAAACCGAGGATAAAGCCCACCCCAAGGGCAAACACAAACATCAACACCGCATTCAGCGCAAAAGCCACCACGCGCCGCCACGGTTCGGCCAGCTCCACTTTCATGCCGTCGTCGTCGCTATCACCTTGCAGGGCGGAGGAATAGTAGGCCTGACGGAATTTTTCCACCGTGCTGCGGCCGGATGAACGGGTACGGAAATCTTGCATGATGCTTCCTTTCTTATTGTGGTTGAGACGTTTTCTGATGGAGGCTACCTGAAAAACGATGTTTCGGCATAGCCAAGGCCGGGTTCTGCGAAGCGAAAACCCGTTTCCCCTCTCGCTGATTTTTCAGGTAGCCTTTTGCGGGCCGGCTATTGATAGCGCTGCCCGTTGTGTTCCAGCCAGCCGTCGGCATGGCGGCCGGCCGGGTCGTGGTGCGTCCAGTGGATTACGCCGCCTTGGGCGTTGTATTCGTATTCGCCGGAAAAGCCCACCGTGTCGCCGCGCTGCAAACGCGGAATGCGCGGGGCGAGGTCGATATTGTGCGCCACGAGCACGGTTTGCCCGTTGGCGAGCTTCATGATGAAACGCTGGTGGCGCGAGCCTTGCGTGTCGTCCGGCAGGGTGCGGTGCACTTTGCCGCTACCGGTTACCTGCACGTCGCTGCGCTGCTCGGCAAAGGCGCGGGCAATCAGCTCGGCGCCGTTGTCGCCGGTGGGATTGCCTGCGCCGCCCGCGTGGCCGGCAGAGTTCGCGCGCGGCTGCTCGATTACAGCGGTCTGTTGCGGCGCGGCGGCCTGCTCCGGCTTGGCCGGCTGTTCGGCAAAGTGCACATAAGCCGCCATACAAAGCAACACCAGCAGCCACAACCATTTGTTTTGTTTTCTGTTCATTGTTCTTTCAATATATTATTCACACGGCTTGGGGCTACCTGAAAATATTAGGCAGGCCGCTTTCCGTTTCGCCGAAATCCGGTTTGAGCTACGCCCAAACACTTTTCAGGTAGCCTCAAGCCGTCCAATTCATCCGCTAATCATCATGCCGCACATCCGGCAGCAGCAGGCTCAGGAGAATTGCCAGCAGCGCGCACAGGCCCACGCCAGCAAAGCTGAAACTGCCCAGCTTCATCTCCATGCCGCCCACGCCCACCGTGAGCACCGAGCTCACAATCACCAAATTCTTCGGCTGCATCAGGTTTACCCGCGCATCAATCAGCGTTTTCAAGCCCAGCGAAGCAATCGTGCCAAACAGCAAAATCATCACCCCGCCCATCACCGGCAGCGGAATCGAAGCCAGGAAGGCATTGAATTTGCCGAAAAACGCCATGCAGATGGCAAACACCGCCGCCCAAGTCATGATCACCGGATTGCTGTTTTTCGTGAGCATCACCGCGCCCGTTACTTCGCCGTAAGTGGTAACCGGCGGGCCGCCGATCAGCCCGGCCACGCACACGCCCAAGCCGTCGCCCGCCAGCGTTTTGTGCAGGCCCGGGTCGGCCGCATAATCGTTGCCCGTTACCTTGCCGATGGCCATGATGCCGCCGATGTGCTCAATCGCCGGCGCAATCGCCACCGGCAGCATAAACAGCGCCGCCTGCCAATTCACCTGCGGCGAATGGAAATGCGGCACGGCAAACCAAGGCGCCGCCGCAATCGGCGCGGTATCCACCATGCCCATCGCCAAGGCCGCCAGATAGCCCGCCGCCACCCCGATCAAAATCGGAATCAGCTTCATCATCTTGCTGCCGAACACCGCCACCATCACCGTTACCGCAAAAGTAAAGCCCGAAAGCAGCAGCGAATGGCCGTAGTCCAACACCTGCCGGCCGCCGGCCTGACCCATCGCCATGCTGCTGGCCACCACCGCCACCGAAAGCCCGATCACCATAATCACCGGCCCAATCACCACCGGCGGCAGCAAACGGTTTACCATCGGCAGCCCGAAATACTTAATCAGCGCCGCAAACACAAAATACATAAAGCCCGCCGCAAACAGGCCAAACATCGTGCCGCCCATGCCCCATTCCTGCAAGGCATAAATAATCGGCGCAATAAAAGCAAACGACGAGCCCAAAAAAATCGGCACCTTGCGCTTGGTGGCTACCTGAAAAAGCAGCGTGCCGATGCCCGCACCCAGCAGCGCCATCGCCGGGTTCAGCCCCGTGAGCAGCGGCACCAGCACCATCGCCCCGAAGGCCACAAACAAAATCTGCGCCCCCGCCACCGCCGTTTTCAACGATTGAAACATCATCCCTCCTCAACAATCGGCCAAAGATTGAAACAAACAGCCGGCATTATACCCCAGCCGCAAAACGCCGCCCATCACGCCCGGGCAGGCAAAAGGCTACCTGAAAATGCCGGCTTCCGCGCCGTATAAAGCCGCCCGCCCGTTGATAAAACCTATCCGCCCAAGCGCATTAAAATAAAAAATCAATCGAAAAGCAATTTTTAATTGACTAAAACAAACAACAAGCCTACAATCCCGCCCAACAAAGCAATCAAAGCGCACCGCAGCGTGCACCATCATTCCCGTTCAATTTCCATTTAAGGAGTCAAACATGAGCATCAATATCGGCATGACCGAAACCCAACGCAAAACCATCGCCGAAGGCCTCACCAAAGTATTGGCCGACAGCTACACCCTCTACCTCAAAACCCACAACTACCACTGGAACGTAGAAGGTCCCCAATTCCGCACCCTGCACCTGATGTTTGAAGAGCAATACACCGAGCTGGCCGCCGCCATCGACGAAATCGCCGAACGCATCCGCGCCCTGGGCTACTACGCCCCCGGCTCCTACAGCGAATACGCCGCGCTCACCAGCATCAAAGAAGCCAAACCCAACACCGACGCCACCACCATGATTCGTGAACTGGTGGACGGCCAGGAAACCGTGGTGCGCACCTGCCGCGTTTTGCTGCCCGCCGTGGACGAAGCCAGCGACGAGCCCACCAACGACCTGCTCACCAACCGCATGCAGACCCACGAAAAAGCCGCCTGGATGCTGCGCGCCCTGTTGGAAAAATAAACCCGCTTCCCAAGCACACCACGCCCGTTGCCGCAACGGGCGTTTTTTATCGCCCCTCCCTGCACGCCAAATTTTTCAGGTAGCCTCATGCACAAAAAGAGGCTACCTGAAAACGGTGCAAGCCAAAACTTCAGGCCGCCCTCCCAACGGAAAGCGGCCTGAAACCGATGCCACGGCAATCAATCAAACGTGCACCAACGTGCCCTCATCCTCGCCGCGCACCACGCGTTTGAGCGCGCCTTCTTTGGCAATGCCAAACACCACAATGTTCAGCTTGCGTTCGCGGCACAGCGCCAGCGCGGTAGCGTCCATCACCTTCAGGTTTTTCACAATGGCTTCGTCGAACGTGATGTCTTGATAGCGGGTGGCCGAAGCGTCTTTTTTCGGATCGGCGGTGTACACGCCGTCCACATTGGTGGCCTTGAGCATGATGTCGCAGTTCATTTCCGCGCCGCGCAGGGCTGCGGCGGTGTCGGTGGTGAAGAAGGGGTTGCCGGTGCCGGCGGCGAAAATCACCACTTTGCCCTCTTCCAGATACTGGATGGCTTTGGGGCGGGCGTAGGTTTCGGCAATCTGCTGCATGGAAAGCGCAGACTGCACGCGCGCGGGCTGGCCGAGGCTTTCAAACGCATCTTTCAGCGCCAGCGCGTTCATCACCGTGGCCAGCATGCCCATGTAGTCGGCGGTGGCGCGATCCATGTCGCTGGCCTGCGCCGCTACGCCGCGAAACAGGTTGCCGCCGCCCACTACCACGCCCACTTCCACGCCCATCTGGGCGATTTCCACAATCTGCTTCACGATGCCCATGATGGTGGTGCGGTTGATGCCGAAGGCGTCGTTGCCCATCAGGGCCTCGCCGGAAAGTTTCAATAAAACGCGTTTGTAGCGGATAGTCATGGCGGTCTCTCTTGTTTCTGGTTGGTGAATGCAAACGCCCGGCATTATACGCGCTTTCGGCTGGCTCGGCTGGCAGATTTTTGCGGTTTGTTAACAAAGGCTACCTGAAAATTTTCGGTTTTCAGGTAGCCTCTTTCCCTGCTTAAAAATAGTCTTCTTGGATGAAGTCGTAGCCGTCTTCGATAAGGTGCTGCAAATATTCATCGAAGCTGTCGACAATCACGTAGAGCTCGTCGGGGTCATGCAGATAGCGGACAATCTGCCCTACCTTGCCGGAAGGCGACGGGGTGAAATCGATGAAGAGCTGGGAGGTGCCGCCGTTGTTCATGCAGTCGGAGAAGTGCAGCCAGCGGGCGTTATCGGCATCGCGGGTGAGGCGATCATCCACGGCCACGTCTTCGGCCGGGTAAACGCGGGCGATGTAGTCGGACAGATATTGCTGTGATTTGCTTTCCAGCATCTGCCGGGCGGAGAGCAGATAGTAGGGGTATTCCATCACGTCGGAGCCGAGCAGGAACAGGCTGAAGGTTTGGCCTTGGTATTCGTGCCAGTAGGTGCCGTCGGCGAAGGTGAGCAGCTCGAGCAGGGAGGCGGGCGTGTGCGGATAGGCGGCTTGCAGAGCGGCGGCATCGGCGGGGCTGATGCCTTGTTTCACTTGGGCAAAGCGCGCCCATTCGTCTGCGCCGCCGCGCTGGGCGTAGGCTTGTTGCAGGCCGGCGAGGTAGGTTTGGGTGGTGCTCATGGCGTGTTCCTTTTCATGTTCATTTGTTTGAAGCTACCTGAAAAATGTGGGTGGCAATTTTAACTTCGTTGAAGCCGCGTTTTAGCTTCGCAGAAACTCCGCCTTGCTTCGCAAGACATCGTTTTCAGGTAGCCTGTATCACTCGGCTTCACTCTGCGGGCGCAGCCAAATCGAAATAGCGCAACACGGTATCCGGCAGCCAATCCAAATCGGCGCGGCCGGGGAAGCCGGCGTGGCCGCCGTATTCGGGCTGCAACAGCGTTACCGCTGCCGACACGTCGCCCGCATCCGGCAGGGAATAGGCGGGAATGAAGGGGTCGTTGCGCGCGTTCAGAATCAGCGTGGGCACGGCGATTTGGCGCAGCAGCGGCTTGGCGCTGGCGCGGCGGTAGTAGTCGGCGGCATCGGCAAAACCGTGCAGCGGCGCGGTGAAAGCGTTGTCGAAGTCGGTGAGGTTGGCCGAGGCCTGCACCGCCGCCGCGTCAATCTGTGGGAAACGCGCGGCCGAAGCGGCGGCTTTGGGCAGCAGCGAGCGCAGGAAATACGGCGCATACAGCATTTTGCTCAAGCCCTGCTCCAGCCGCCGTGAAGCCGCGATTAAATCCAACGGCGCGCTCACCACGGCGGCAGCCTGCGGGATGGCGGCGGCGCCCTGCTCGGCCAGGTATTTGGCCAGCGCGTTGCCGCCCAAGGAAATGCCCACGGCATACACGCGGGCATAACGCGCCGCCATCAGCCCGAGCATATGCGCAACTTCGGCCGTGTCGCCGGAATGGTAGAACACGCGGGCGCGGTTTTCCACGCCACCGCAGCTGCGGAAATGCGCCACCACGCCGTGCCAGCCCTGCCTTTGCGCGGCCAGCATCAGGGCGCGGGCGTAGTGGCTTTCGCTGCCGCCTTCCAGCCCGTGAAACAGCATCAGCAAGGGCGCGTCGGCGCGGCTGCCGTCGGCAAAATCGTAGGCCACTTCGGTTTCGCCCCGGCTGTCGGGCAGCAGCTCGCGCCGGTAGGCCGGGCTGCCGATGCGCACGAGCTTGGGCCAGATGCTCTGCATATGCCCGCCGCGCAGCCACACGGGCGGATGATAGGCCGGCAGGCAGTTTGCCAGATTTTGTGTCATGCTTGAATCCATTGAAAATATTTAAGCGGCGGCAGGCAGTTTGCTATCGCCCGCTTGGCAAGGTCAGGCTGCACTATACGCCAAACTGTTTATAAAAAAGCAGATTTTTTTGCTTTGCCCGCCCCGTTTCCCGCAAAACACGACAGCGCCGCCGTGCAATCGGGTAAAAATGGCGCACAAACGTTGTCAAACCGCATACCGATGTAGTAGAGTGCCCACAGCTGCCGCTAAAGGCAGCCGTTTTTCACAGGAGAACCACTATGCAACGCAAACTGACTATTCTGATGCTGGCCTTGCTGCCTATTGCGTCCGCATGGGCGGCCGACAGCGTAAAAATCGCCAACGATTCTTCCGGCCTGCCGCCGGATTTGGTGCAAAACCTGGCGCACACGTCTAAATCCATGGGCGTGAAAGAGCCGATGAACGTGAGCGTCCGCAGCGAAGGCGGCGCGCGCTACGCCGTGGTATCCGGCACTTCCGGCACCACCTGCCGCATCAAACTGTCCAACGGCAACCCGCCCACCATCTTGGGCTTGTCCTGCCGCTAAACTTTCCACCGGATACGCAAACAGCCCGAGCCTTCGGGCTGTTTTTTCATGCGTGCGCAATCCGTTTGCCGGTTTTCAGGTAGCCTCTAGCGCACATTAGGCTACCTGAAAATATTACCCACTGATTTTCATGCAAATTATAGTGGATTAACAAAAATCCGGCCAAGGCGAGGCAACGCAACCCTAGTCTAAGTTAATCCACTATATTTTTCAGGTAGCCTCAAGCACGCCCTAGGCAACCTAAAAGCGTAAACCTCAACGCAGTGAACACCATGCCTTCGCGCAGCCAATTTGAGCTTCGGCGAAGCGGAAACCTATTTCGCCAGCCAAGCGACCGCCCGCGCCATCCGCTGCGCCACCTCGGCCACATGGCCGCCCGGGTTCAGCTCGAAGCGCGTGTTCACGCCGCGCTGCCGCCACAGTTCGGCCGTGGCGCGGATATTGTCTTCCACGCAGGCCAAACGCGGGTTGCGGCTGTTTTTCTCCTTGTCGCCCACCGAAAAATAGGCGCGCTGCGGCGGCGTGCGGAAGGCGTGTTCGGCGGCAAACTCCGGCCAGCCGTCGAACCACAGCGAAGCCGACACCGCCGCCAGACGGGCAAACGCACCGCTGCGGTAGGCCGCATATGCCGCCAGCAGCCCGCCCAGCGAAAAGCCCGCCAGCCCGCGCCATGCGGGCTGTATTGCCAACTCCGCCTCCAACTGCGGCAGCAGCCGTTGTTCCAGCATGGCCAAGTAATCATCCGCCCCGCCGCCGAAATCGGCCGCGCCCTTAAACGCACGCGGTGCCGCCCACGGCGTGAACGCCGCCTCCCAATCCGGTTCGTCCACCGCCGCCAGCCGCAGCGGGATTTCAGGCAGCAGGGCGGCCAGCTCTGCGGTTTCTTTTTGGGACAGGAAGGTCAGCACCAGCGGGCTGTCGGGGCGGCAGTCTGCGGTTTCGGCAAGATAAACGGTTTTGCCGGCGGCTTGCAGGGTGCGGATGGGAAACTGGGTCATGATGTTTGCTCTCTATGTCAAAGAATTTTGAATAAGGGGCTACCTGAAAAACGGCAGCGCATTTTCTGCGAAACCAAAAGCTGCCTAGCCGCCCAAGGCCTGCGCCTGCTGCACCAAATACTGCCGCCCGTCTTGCCGCGCCAAGCGTAAATATTGGGGCAGCAAGGGCGAGCCCATCGCGGCCAAAGCCTGCAACACGGCGATTCTCTGGTATTCCTCGGCATCCCAGCCTTTGGTATGGCGGAAAGTGTCGCGCTGCCAAAACCATTCGGCGTAGCGTTCGGTGTGCGGCGCGTGCAGGCTGCCGGATACCGTCAGGGCACGGCGGCAGGTGTATTCGTCGGGGTCGTTGCAGAAATATTCCGCCCATTGCCATGCGGCGGCACGGTCGGACAGGCGCGGGAGCTGTACAGCCAGCTGCCAGCCCGCATCGTACACGGGCTGCTGCCGATAGGTGTCGCACAGGCGCAGCAGGGCGGGCTCGGGCAGCATTCCCGCAATGTATTCGCTTTCGTTGTCGCGGGCGGTGAGGATAAAGCAGCTGCGCGGCCTGCTCCGGCTGCCATTGGTGCGCGGGAAGCTGCTGCGCGAAATCGAAACACGCCGCCCACACTTCGGGCATGGCGGCATAGTTGCATTCCCATTCGCCGCCGATTTCCTGCTCGGGCAGGCTGCCGAATTCGGCGGTTTTCCAGGCGAGGAAATCGGTGTAAGCGCGGTGCAGTTTTTCGATAATGGGGGATAGGTTCATCATAAATTTACCGTGTGCATTTCAGCCTTACAGATATACTTTTCAGGTAGCCTTTCGCCGATTGCAGGCTACCTGAAACTTAATCTACCAAATCCCTGCACAACCGCACCGCCTCGTCCAGCCGCTCCACGCCGAAGAGTTCGAGCTTGGGGAATTCTTTTTTATTGCGCGGCAGGTTGGCCTTGGGGACGATGGCGCGCTGGAAGCCGAGTTTTTCCGCTTCTTTCAGCCGCTCCTGCCCGCGCGCCACGGGGCGCACTTCGCCGCTCAGGCCGATTTCGCCGAAGGCCACCATTTTTTCGGGCAGCGGCTTGTTGCGGAAGCTGGACACCATCGCCAGAATCACCGCCAAATCCGCCGCTGGCTCGCTGATTTTCACGCCGCCCACGGCGTTGATGAACACGTCTTGGTCGAAGCAGGCGATGCCGGCGTGGCGGTTGAGCACGGCCAGCAGCATGGCCAAGCGGTTTTGCTCCAAGCCCACGGTGAGCCGTTTGGGCGTGAAGCCGTGCGCGTCGTCCACCAAGGCTTGGATTTCCACCAGCAGCGGGCGGCTGCCTTCTTGGGTAACCAGCACGCACGAGCCCGCCACGTCGTCGCGGTAGCTGGCGAGGAAGATGGCGGAGGGGTTGGACACGCCTTTGAGGCCGGTTTCGGTCATGGCGAACACGCCCAGCTCGTTGGCCGCGCCGAAGCGGTTTTTGATGGCGCGTATCATGCGGTAGTTGGAATGCTGGTCGCCCTCGAAATACAGCACGGTGTCCACCATGTGTTCGAGCACGCGCGGGCCGGCAATCGCGCCGTCTTTGGTTACATGGCCGACAAAAATCATGGCGGTGCCCATCTGCTTGGCCATGCGCGTGAACTGCGCGGCGCACTCGCGCACCTGCGACACGGAGCCGGGCGCGGAGGTGATTTGGTCGGAATACATGGTTTGAATGGAGTCGATGACCACCACGGCAGGTTGGTGCTGCTTTAAGGCAGCCTGAACGGCTTCCAAACGGATTTCCGCCAACAGATGCACGCCGTCCGCGTTCAGGCCGAGCCGTTGGGCGCGCAGGGCGACCTGTTGGGCGGATTCCTCGCCGGACACATACAGCACGTTGCGCTTTTTCGCCATCAGGGCAATGGTTTGCAAGAGCAGCGTGGATTTGCCGATGCCCGGGTCGCCGCCGAGCAGGATGACCGCGCCGTCCACCAGCCCGCCGCCGAGCACGCGGTCAAGTTCGCCCATGCCGGTGGGCTCGCGCGGCACTTCGGCGGCGGTTACTTTGGACAATTCCTGCACTTGCGAGGTGTCCGCCGCCCACGACTGGAAGCGGGCGTTTTTCGGCTCGGGCGCGGCAATGCCTTCTTGCAGGGTGTTCCATTCGCCGCAGTGCGGGCATTTGCCCTGCCACTTGGGCACGGTGCCGCCGCATTCGGTGCAGGTGTAGAGGGTTTTGGGGGCTTTGGCCATGGGGGTCCTTTGTGGGGTTATTTTTCAGGTAGCCTTTGGCTGGGGAGGGAGACTACCTGGAAGTGGTGTCTTTGTGGAGCAAGGCTGGGTTTCTGCGAAGCTATCGCGGATTAAATTTAAACCGGTACGGCGTTGGCTCGCCTTGCCGTACTGCTTGTACTGTCTGCGGCTCGCCGCCTTGTCCCGATTTAAATTTAATCCACTATAAAACGTAGCGTAACGGAATTTCTGCGAAACAGAAATCGGATTGGGCGTTTCAGGCTGCATCGTCGCGATAGGGGTGTTGCCGCAATATGGCGTCGATTTCGGCTTGGCGGCGAGCGGCGTAATCAGGGTGGATTTTTGCCAAGAGTTTGAGCTGCTTGACAAACAGGATACGGCGGAAATCTTGGTTGGGCTGCCGGTGGTCCAGCTCGTGGCGGCAGGCGGCTTGGTGGGTGATGTCTTGCAGGGGGTAGTAGAGAAAGCGGTGCAGGCTGGTTGAGCGGTCGTCGCGCAGTATTCTGCCACGCTCGGCAATGATGTAGCGGTATGAGCCGTGCGCGGCGGTTTGGCGGTAGGCGATGGTGCAGCCGTCGGGAAAGGCTTCGGTGGTGCTGTCGGCGAAATACAGCCAAGCAAAGCTGTCGTCGGGCAAGCCGGCGCGGCGCACGGCGGCGAGCAGACCGTCGCGCGCTTGGTGGATTTTTTGGCGCAGCGTGGCAAGGGGATCTGATGGCATGGTTGGCTCCGTAATGGGGTGGGAGGGGGGTGCAGACTACCTGAAAATCTGTTTTGCAGAAATTCAGCGTGTAATTGCTCTCGTTGCCGAATTGCGCGGCTGAAGTGAAGCCGTGGCGGGCAAGCTGGTGGGGAAAGGTACGACCGGACTGGTTGAGGCCTTGCCAGATGGTTTTGAGGATGTGGAACATGGCGCTTGTTATATGCCAGATTGGGCTTGCGCCCAATTGTACCGCGTTGCCACGCTGGAATTAAGCCGTTGGCGTTTGGTATGCAGAAGCAGCCGCCCGAAGCCGACAAGTTAGCTTAACTTTGCAGAAACTTTATTTCGGCTGCGGCAAGATTTTGTTTTAACTTCGTTGAAGCTGCGCTTTCAGGTAGCCTTACCCTGAAAGCAAAGCAAATCGGCCGCCCGAAAGCGGCCGACTGACAGGCGGCATTGCACGGATTTGCCAAGCAAACCGTGCGGGCCAAAACCCAAACGGATCAGTTCAGCGTTTTATCCTGCTCGATTTCTTTGCGTTTGCGTTCCAAAATCTTTTCGATTTCTTCTTCGCGGCGCTCGCGTTCCAATTCCTGCTCGATTTTGCGGTTGCGGAAAAAGAAGAAAGCCACCACGCCGCCCAAAATAATTGCCAACCATACTAAAAACATTTCAACCCTTTCTCATTTGCTAAATATTGACTTCCCACGCCCTGCTCTGACGTGGAAACTATTGGCGGCAGCCCGCACAGGCAGGCTACCTGAAAACGAAGCCCCGGCGCCGTTCAAACCCGTGCTTCAAGCCAAACGCCGCCGACGCGGCTTATTTCTTCTTGGCCGGTTTGGCGGGCGCTTGCAGACGTTCTGCAATAAAGCCCTGAATTAAATCGCGCTTTTCCCAGAAGAAAGCTTGCATTTTGCCCAGCGAATAAATTTTGCGCACCATGCCGGGCAGGCCGCCGTGCACGATGGCGGCAATCTCGTTGTTGCTGGCTTCTTCGGCCATGGCCTGCTCCAGCGTGAGTTTTTTCTCGTTGAGGTAATCTTGCAGCTGTTTTCTCACGTAGTTGTTGATTTCAAATTGTTTCAACATGTTATTTCCTTCTGATACCGTTTTCCTAGGATGAGGCATGGCGGCCGCGGCCGCCCGATTCTGGTTTACAAGCAAAATTCCTGCCAAACCGGCCGGCAACGCTCCGGCAACGGCGGGCAGGCGCCCAATCTGCCGCTGCCGAAGTCGCCCACGCGGTGGAAATCGCTGCCGGCGCTGGCGAGAAAACCGTACTGCTCGGCCAGTCGGGCGTAGTTGAGGCGGTCGTTCAGATTGGTGGTGGCGCTGTGCACTTCGATGGCTTGTCCGCCTAGTGCTTTGAATTCGTTAAATAAATTGTGCTGCGCGGTGGCCGACAAACCGTAGCGGATGGGATGAGCAATCACCGCGATGCCGCCTGCGCCGAGCACAGCTGCCACCGCCTCTTCCAGCAATGCCCATTCGTGCTTTACCCAGGCGGGTTTGCCATCGCCCAGGTATTTTTTGAAGGCCTGCTGTTTGTTGCGCACATGCCCTTGCTCGATCAGCCATTGCGCCAAGTGGGTGCGGCTGGCCATTTCGCGGTTGGGCACCAGCGCGAGCGCGCCTTCATAGGCGCCGGCCATGCCTCTGCGCTCGAGTTTTTCGGCCATGCGGGCAAAGCGTTCGAGCCGCCCCTGCCGCACGCGCGCAAGCAGATTTTGCAGCCCGCTGTTGTGCTCGTCGAAATTCAGGCCGACCATGTGGATGGTGCGCTTGCGCCAGCTCACGGAGATTTCCACGCCGCTAATCAGGCGCATGCCCAAGGCGTCTGTTTCCTGCCGCGCTTCGGCCAGGCCGCCGGTATGGTCGTGGTCGGTAAGGGCGAGCAGGGTGCAGCCGTTGGCGTGCGCCAGCCGCACCACTTCACGCGGTGGCAGGGCGCCGTCGGAGATATTGGAGTGGCAGTGTAAATCTATCATTCAATCAGGTAGTTGGCAGCATTAAAGGCTACCTGAAAACGGAAAATCAGTTTTCAGGTAGCCTTTTAATTTACGGAACGAGCTTTTCCAAACCGCCCAAATAGGGGCGCAGGGCGGCGGGGATGTTGATGCTGCCGTCGGCGTTTTGGTGGTTTTCCAGCACGGCCACCAAGGTGCGGCCGACAGCGAGGCCGGAGCCGTTGAGGGTATGCACAAGGCGGTTTTTGCCACTCTCGTCTTTGAAGCGGGCTTTCATGCGGCGGGCTTGGAAGTCTTCGCAGTTGGAGCAGCTGGAAATTTCGCGGTAGGTGTTTTGCGCGGGCACCCACACTTCCAGGTCATAGGTTTTGGCAGCGCCGAAGCCCATGTCGCCGGTGCACAGGGTAATGACGCGGTAGGGCAGCTTGAGCAGTTGCAGGATGCGCTCGGCGTGGCCAACCATTTCTTCCAGCGCGGCGTAGGAGGCTTCGGGGTGGACGATTTGCACCATTTCCACTTTGTCGAACTGGTGCTGCCGGATGAGGCCGCGCGTGTCTTTGCCGTGCGAGCCGGCCTCGCTGCGGAAACAGGGCGAATGGGCGGTGAGCTTGATGGGCAGGGCGTCGGCGGGCAGGATGCGCTCGCGCACGGTGTTGGTGAGCGTTACCTCGGCGGTGGGGATGAGATATTGCGTGGTTTTGCTCTCGTCGCCGCCGCGGGTAACGTGGAACAGGTCTTCGCCGAATTTGGGCAGCTGGCCGGTGCCGACCAGGGTGCTGTCGCTCACGATATAGGGCGTGTAGCATTCGGTGTAGCCGTGCTGCTGGGTGTGGGTGTCGAGCATGAATTGCGCCAGGGCGCGGTGCAGGCGGGCGGCCGGGCCTTTCATCAGGCTGAAGCGGGCGCCGGAAAGGGCGGCGGCAGTTTCGAAATCGAGGCCGAGTTTTTCGCCTAAATCCACGTGGTCTTTGATTTCGAAATCAAATTGGCGCGGCTCGCCCACGCGGCGCACTTCTACGTTTTCGGTTTCGTCTTTGCCCACGGGCACGCTGTCGTGCGGCAGGTTGGGAATGCCTAGCAGCAGGGCGTCGATTTGCGCTTGCACGGCTTGGTAATCGGTATCGGCTTGTTCTAAATCAGTTTTGATTTGCGCCACTTCGGCCATGGCAGCTTCGGCTTCGGCGTGTTTGCCCTGCCCTTTCAGCGCGCCAATTTGTTTGGACACACTGTTGCGCCGCGACTGCAATTCTTCGGTGCGCATTTGCAGGGCTTTGCGTTGTGTTTCCAAGGCATCAAAGGCGGCGGAATCGAAAACAAATCCGCGCTGAGCCAGTTTGGCGGCTACGGCGGCGGCATCGTGGCGGAGGAGTTGGATGTCTAGCATGGCGTTGCTCCTGTGAAAGTTCGGCGGTTGCCAAAAGGTGGCTTCCCGGGGCGGCTCGGCCGCTTGGGCGGGAATGCAATGATTTCGGCCGTATATTGTAAACGTGGGATAAGGGAAAGGCTACCTGAAAAACGGGATTTTGTTTTTCAGGTAGCCTCAGCTATGCGGCGACAGGGTTTATTTTGCTGCGGCCGAAGCGCTTCCTGAAGCAGCAGAGGCTTCAGCGGCGGCAGATGCCGGCGCTGCCGGGGCGGAAGCGGGCACGGCAGCCGGCTTGTCTGCGCCGTTGGGATGGGATTTGCCCCATACGTAGGCGGTCAGGATGTGGATTTTGTTTTCATCCAAGAAGCCTTCCCAGGCCGGCATTTGGCTGTGGCGGCCGTTGGTGATGGTTTCGATGATGGCTTTTTCGCTGCCGCCCCACAACCAGACTTTGTCGGTCAGGTTCGGACCGGCGCCGGGCACGCCTTGGCCTTTGTCGCCGTGGCAAACGAAGCAGTTGGCGGGCGGGCCGTGGAAAATGGCGTCGCCGCGTTTGGCACGCTCTTCGTCGTGTGCCGCGCCAGACAGAGACAATACATAGTTGGCGGCGTTTTTCACGCCTTCTTCACCCAATGCCGGCCCCCATGCTGCCATCACGCCGATGCGGCCTTTCGCGATGCTCTGGTGGATTTGCTCGGGCGAGCCACCCCACAGCCAGTCGTTGTCGGTGAGGTTGGGGAAGCCGGTTTGGCCTTTCGCGTCGGCCGCGTGGCACTGGATGCAATAGGTGTCAAACAGGTCTTTACCGATGAGCTGCGCCTGAGGATCGGCGGCCACCTGTTCCACACTCATACCGGCAAATTTGGCATATACCGGCGCAAACTGGGCATTAGCCTCTTTTACTTCGGTTTCGTATTGGTTGGTGCTGGTCCAGCCGATGGCGCCTTTGTAGTCGCCCAAGCCGGGATACACATACAAATAGCCGATACCGAACAACCAAATCAGGATATACAGATAAAACCACCAACGCGGCAGCGGGTTGTTGTATTCCTCGATGCCGTCCCAAGCGTGGCCGGTGGTTTTCACGTCTTCGCCTTTGGGCGGTAGCTTAACCTTGTTTTGCGACAAAATCAGCCACAACAGCCCGATAAAGCTGACCACGACAATGACGGCGATATAGTAGTTCCAAAAATTGCTGGTGAAGTGGGATGTATTCATTATTGTGCTCCGTTATCTCTTGAATGCGGCATATCGGGGCTGTCGGCGGAAGATTCGGCAGACACAACGCTGTCTTCATCCTCCACCACGCGCCAACCCTCATCTTGATAGTATTGTTTGGTTTTACGGCTGAACGCGATCAGCACAATCGCCAAGAATACGATACCAACCAAGAAGGGCGACACTTTAGCCCATACGATACCCGCTTCCATCGATTACCCTGCCTTTATTATTGTTTTCCAATATTGTTATTTTTCAGCGCCAAACCCAAGCCTTGCAGGTAGGCGATAACTGCCTCCATCTCGGATTTGCCTTCCACCTCGGCCGGGGCGGCGGCGATTTCCTCATCGGAATAAGGCACGCCTACCGCACGCAAGGCGCGCATATGGCGGGCAACTTCCGCACCGTCCACACGCTTACGCGCCAGCCAGGGGAAAGCCGGCATATTGGATTCAGGCTGTACGGAACGCGGATCCATCAAGTGGCGGCGATGCCACTCGTCGGAATAACGGCCGCCCACACGAGCCAAATCCGGACCGGTGCGTTTGGAACCCCATTGGAAGGGATGGTCGTACACCGATTCTCCGGCCACGGAATAATGGCCATAGCGCTCAGTTTCCGCACGGAACGGACGAATCATCTGCGAGTGGCAGTTGTAGCAGCCTTCGCGAATATAAATATCGCGGCCGGCTACCTGAAGAGCGGTATAGGGCTTCACGCCGGGAATGGGCTCGGTTACCACCGGGCTGAAATACAGCGGCACGACTTCAACCAACAGCCCGATACTCACCAGCAGAAAGGTAAAAACAATCAGGTAGCCTACTTTTCCTTCGGCAAGTTTTTGTAGTTGCATTTTGGTAGCCTGTTCTTTCTTCTGTTATTTTATCGTGTTAATGCTGCTGGCTGTGCGTAAGCGCGGGGATCTCGGCATCCACCGGCTTGCCCGCCGTTGCGGTGCGGTACACGTTGTAGGCCATCAGCAGCATGCCGGACAGATACAGCAAGCCGCCCATCAAACGAATCAGGTAATACTTCATCGTGGCTGCCACGCTGGTAACGAAATCCGGGTTAGCCAAAGTGCCGTTGTCGGTGAGCTGCCCCCACATCAAGCCCTGCATCACGCCGGCAATCCACATGGAAGCGATATAGAGCACGATACCCACGGTGCCAATCCAGAAATGGGCTTCAATCAGCTTGGTGCTGTACATTTCTTTGCGGCCGAACAGGCGCGGAATCAGATAGTAAATCGAACCCATGGTTACGAAACCCACCCAGCCCAAGGCGCCGGCATGCACGTGGCCGACCGTCCAGTCGGTGTAGTGGCTCAAGGCGTTCACGGTTTTGATCGACATCATCGGGCCTTCAAAGGTAGACATGCCGTAGAAAGAGAGGGAAACCACCAGGAATTTCAGGATTGGATCGGTGCGCAGTTTGTCCCACGCGCCGGAGAGGGTCATGATGCCGTTGATCATGCCGCCCCAAGAAGGCACAAACAGAATCAGCGACAACACCATGCCCAGAGATTGAGTCCAGTCGGGCAGAGCGGTGTAGTGCAGATGGTGCGGGCCGGCCCACATATAGGTAAAGATCAGCGCCCAGAAGTGCACCACCGACAAACGATAGGAATACACCGGGCGGCCGGCCTGTTTGGGCACGAAGTAATACATCATGCCCAAGAAGCCTGCGGTCAGGAAAAAGCCCACCGCATTATGGCCATACCACCACTGCACCATCGCATCGATGGCGCCGCCGTAAATCGGATAGGAGGTCATGCGGAACAAGCCCACCGGCACGGCAATATTGTTCACAATATGCAACAGCGCCACTGCCAAAATGAAAGCACCGTAGAACCAGTTGGCCACATAAATATGCTTGATTTTGCGCTTGGCGATGGTGCCGAAGAACACGATGGCATAAGCCACCCACACTACGGCAATTAAAATATCGATCGGCCAGGCCAATTCGGCATATTCCTTGCCCTGGGTGTAGCCCAACGGCAGGGTGATGGCAGCAAGCACAATCACTGCTTGCCAGCCCCAAAAAGTGAAGGCCGGCAACCAGCCGCCGTATAGGCGGGCGTTACAGGTGCGCTGCACCACATAATAAGACGTGGCAATCAAGCCGCAGCCGCCGAACGCAAAAATAATGGCATTGGTGTGCAGCGGGCGCAGACGGCCGAAGTGAAACCACGGGCCGACTTCAGACAAATTCAGCTGGGGGAGATAGAGCTGAGCCGCCACAATCACCCCAACCAGCATCCCAACCACACCCCACACCACCGTCACCACGGCAAACTGCCGCACTACCTTGTAGTTATAGGTTTGTGTTTCCATGAAAACCCTCCATAAAGATGGCTGTACACTTCAATATCGGCTTTGCCGGCAAAGCCTTGCCGCCGTGTCCGATTTATTTTTAATATGAAAAGCAACCGCCGCCGGTCCGTCCAACATAGACTGCGCACAGTTTAAGCGGTATATTTTAAAACAAAACACACACTATAACCACAAAAATACACATCATCTTTTTATTTTTAACACAAGCAGGCTACCTGAAAACCGGCAAACACCGCCTCAGCAAAGCCAAAACCATCCCCTCCTTTCAAATTAAACGAAATCCACCCAAATGCCCCACTACATCATTACTCCCCTACCCCAGCAACACCTCTTCCAAGTCCAACTTCGCTTCAACCATAGCGGCCAAGAGCCCGTCTGCCTCAGCCTGCCCAACTGGATACCCGGCAGCTACATGATCCGCGAGTTCGCCCGCCACATCGTCTGCATAGAAGCCCGCTGCAACGGCCAACCCGCCGAGCTGCAAGCCATCAGCAAAAACAACTGGCAATCCGCCAAAGCCCAGCAAGGCGAATGGCTCGTCGAATACCGCGTATACGCCTTCGACCTCTCCGTGCGCGGCTGCTATATGGACAACCAACGCGCCTTCTTCAACGGCGCCGCCCTCTTTTTTCAGGTAGCCTCAGACAGCCAAGAGCCCCACCAAATCCAGCTCAACTTCCCCCAACACTGGCAAACCGCCACCGCCCTGCCCCACCTCGGCAGCAGCCTCTACCAAGCCCAAAACTACCGCCACCTCATCGACTGCCCGCTCGAAGCCGGCACACTCGAAATCCTCCGTTTCACCGCCGGCGGCATCCCCCACCGCATCGTCCTCAGCGGCCACTACCCCGATTTCGACCGCCCGCGTCTGCTCGCCGACACCCAAGCCATCTGCGCCGCCCAGCTCCAATTCTTCCCCTCCCCCGCCCCCTTCTAGCACTACACCTTCCTGCTCCACCTCGGCGACCACATTTACGGCGGCCTCGAACACAGCAACTCCACCGCCCTGCTCGCCGACCGCAACTGGCTACCTGAAAAAAACCGCCCCGAAGCCTCCGACAACTACAGCCAACTGCTCGGCCTCATTTCCCACGAATACTTCCACACCTGGAACGTCAAATCCATCCAGCCCGCCGCCCTCGCCCAATCCGACCTCAACCAAGAAGCCTACACCCGCCTCCTCTGGGCATTCGAAGGCATCACCTCCTACTACGACGACCTCTTCCTCGTGCGTAGCGGCAGCATTTCCCCCACCGCCTACCTCACACAACTCGCCCACACCCTCACCCGCGTGCGCCGCAACCCCGGCCGCCGCCAGCAAACCCTCGCCCAATCCAGCTTCCACGCCTGGGACAAATACTACAAACAAAACGAAAACAGCCCCAACGCCATCACCAGCTACTACCAGCAAGGCGCCCTCGCCGCCCTCTGCCTCGACCTCACCCTCCGCCAGCACAACCCCCACAGCCTCGACACCCTCATGCAAGCCCTCTACCAAGACTGGCTCACCCGCAAAACACCCCTCACCGAAACCGAATGGGAAGAATTCGCCCAACGCACCACCAGCCTAGACCTGAGCGAACTATTCGACCACCTCATCCGCAGCACCCGCGACCTCCCCCTAGAAAGCTGCCTCGCCGCCGCCGGCATCCACCTGCACTGGCTGCCCCTCCCGCCCACGCACAACGGCGGCTGCGGCAGCCCGCCCCACATCAGCCCCGCCAACGACTTCGGCGCCCGCTTCCAGCAAAGCAGCAGCGACATCACCCTCAGCCACGTCCTTACCGGCGGCAGCGCCGAACAAGCCGGCCTCGCCCCCGGCGACCGCATCGTCGCCCTCAACCGCTACAGCACCGCCGATTTCGCCCAACAATGGCAGCAACAAACCCCCGGTAGCCAAGTCGAGCTGCACTACTTCCGGCACGGCGTCCTCCACCGCACCCAGGCCACCGTACAAACCGCCCGCCCTGACACCGCCTGGCTCACCATCGAAAACCCCGCCGCACTCGACGACTGGCTGCAAGCCCCGCAACCATTTTCAGGTAGCCTCAAAACCCCTTAAATAACAACACACAACACAAAGCCCAAGCAAAACAAACAACACAATCCGCAGCCGGATTCCGCCGAATTTCCCACATATCGCAGCATTCACTTGATTTCTAAAACTTAATTAGCGATAATCCGCAACCTACGCAATTTTAAGAGGTAACACCGATGACACTCACCAAAGCAGAACTGGCCGATATCCTGGTCGAAAAAGTCAGCAACATCAGCAAGAACGACGCCAAAGAGCTCGTTGAACTGTTTTTCGAAGAAATCCGCGCCACCCTAGAGCGCGGCGAAGAAATCAAAATCTCCGGCTTCGGCAACTTCCAACTGCGCGACAAACCCCAGCGCCCCGGCCGCAACCCCAAAACCGGCAAAGAAGTGCCCATCACCGCCCGCCGCGTCGTTACCTTCCACGCCAGCCAAAAACTCAAAGGCATGGTAGAACACAACTATGGCAAACAAAGCTAAACACCCCCTGCCGCCCATTCCCGCCAAACGCTACTTCGATTTGGAAGAACTGTGCTACCTGGCCGACATCCAGCCCGAACAGTTCTACCAATGGCAGCAGGATAACGGCATCGTAATCGGCCGCGGCGGCAACCAATACACCCGGCAAGACGTAGTCAAACTGCGGCAGCTCAGCGGCAGCTTCCCCGCCTACGTCGACCGCTTCAACCTCAACGGCCGCGACAAACTCGGCCGCAACGCCGCCACGGCAGACGAAGTAAAAGCCGATTTGCAAAACATTTTAGGAAAAATCGAAGCAGTTCTTGCCAAACCGCAAAAAACAGCTTAAAATTCGCGCTTCCTTTCAAGAGTCGGAGTGTGGCGCAGTCTGGTAGCGCACTTGCATGGGGTGCAAGGGGTCGAAGGTTCGAATCCTTTCACTCCGACCAAAACGATACATAAAAACAGTCAGTTATACTGGCTGTTTTTTCTTTGTCCGTCTTGGTTTGCTACTGGTGTCAAATTGGTGCCAAAACGTGAGGCGTTATCTGCAAATTCTTTCAGGTGTTCCACGTTGAGATGGGCGTACTTTTGCACCATCTCCATGCTTGACCAGCTACCCAGTTCCTTCAGTTGGTAGATGGGCGTCCCGGAAATCACATGGTTGGTTGCCCATGTGTGGCGACAGTCGTGAAACCTGAAATCCGATAAGCCCGCCCGGTCTCGTGCTTTGCGCCATGCTGCTTGGTTGGCTCGCTTAATGGGTTTGCCTCGAAAGATAAAGACAAACTCAGGATGCTTCCCCATCTGTGAACGCAGCGTATCCATCGCTTCATGGTTCAGCGGCACACCGATGGGGCGTCCGGCTTTGGTGCTGTCGGCGAATATCCAGGCAGTCTGCCGGTGTAGGTCGATTTGCGACCATTTCATCTGCGTGATATTGCTCATACGCAGTCCGGTAGCGAGTGCGAAGCGGACAATCGGAATCAGGTGTTCCGGCAGTTCGGCAAACAGTCTTTCTTTCTCGTCCGAGGTCAGCCAGCGTTCCCGCCGCTTGGGTTCTTCCAACAGCGTGAACTTGGGTACCCTGTCTAACCAGCCCCAATCATAGGCTGCCCGCAACACGATACGGATTTGTTGCAGGTAGGCATTCACGGTACGGGGTTTGACCTGCTCCGCCATCTTGGCGTCCCGCACCTGTCGCAATACTTCGCGGTCAATCTGCGAGATGTTCAGATGCCCTAAGTGGTTATCCAACCAGCGAAGAAACAGCAAGGTGTTGTAATCTTGCTGTTTCTTCGGATTTTCTTTTAACCACTCAACCACGGTTTCCTGCCACGAGTGCTCCGGCTTGCTGCCTAAACGCTGTACTTCAAACAAGCTGTTGTAGTGTTTGGCGGCTAATTCCTTTGCTTGCTGCTCGTCGTCAGTTTGAGCATGGCGGCGTATTCGCTGTCCGTTTGGCGCGGTGAACGAATAGTACCAACCTCTCCTCTCTTTCCTTTTGTACACCTTGATGATGTTTTTGCTGGACATGAGAAACTCCTTTCATGTGCAGCCTCTTGCAAGGCTGCATTGTTATCCGATTTGATGTAGGCGTCCAGTTCGTCGGCGAAGAAGTACCACTTCCCGTTCTTCTTGTATGCCGGGATTTCTTTGGTTCTCGCCTTCAGCCGCACGGTTTCGGGATGCAGAAACAATCTCTCGGCTGCTTGTTCTACGTTGAGCATTTTGAATCTCCAAACTAAAGCCGCATTACGCGGCGGGGTTTGTGGATTGAGAGGCGCGGGCTTGCCAGCCTTCCCACTTGTACTGTGTACCTAGGCGGCTGTATTCGTCGCCCACCCACTCCGTTTGAGGATTGGTTGGATAGAGCTCAGCCATCCACGCCTCAAATGCTTTGCGCTCTTGTTCG
>NZ_LXSL01000029.1 GCF_001648355.1 Eikenella longinqua
CCCACGCCTTCCCATCCCGAACAGGACCGTGAAACGAACCAGCGCCGATGATAGTACGGATACCCGTGCGAAAGTAGGACACTGCCAAACACCTATTCCGACACCCCGGCTTAATCAGCCGGGGTGTTTCCTTGTGGGGGACAAGCGAATTTCAGAGAAAATCTTGAGGAATAAAGTAGGGGAGAATATGTAGCGGCGGCGAGTTGTGGTTCAGTTTATACGAGGCAAAGCAGCCAAAGGCCCTGAAAAGTTTCAGGTAGCCTTTGCTTATGCTGTATGGGGAAAACAGCGAACAGGCTTGGACTTATTTGCCTGCTGCTTTCTCAGGTGGGGCGATGGCCTTGTCGGGACTGCCGGCGGGGGGCAGGGTGGCGTTGCCGGCGTTGCGGTCCATGCGGATGTCGCCGGTATAAACGGCGCCGTCTTCCACTTGCAGCGATTGGGTGCGGATGTTGCCGGTTACCCGGGCGTTCGGCTTCAGGTGGAGCGCTGTATGACTTTTTCTATTTTGTTTGCAACAATCAAACGCCCTAACCAGTTGAAACTGGTTAGGGCGTTTGATCTCTCACTGAGAGGGTTAGGAGCTACCTGAAAAACCTGCTCAGTCGCGTTGGGTTTCGATTTGCTGCAACTCTTGCGGCTGGAGTGCGGCGGTAGGTGCAGTCGAAGCTAGATCGGATCTGCGTTTGCCGCGTGGTAGCTCAGGCTCTGCGGAGTGCTGCTCGGCGGCGGGTAGGGCAGAAGGATCGGTTTGAACCAACACTAGGCCGCCCAAATCGAAGCTGCTAGGAGGAGTGGTGGCAACTGGTGAAGATGCCACAGGCAACTCCGTGCTGGTTTCATGCTGCTGCTCGGTATGGCCAATCACAGCGGCAGTGGCGGCTTCCACAGCCTCGGCTGCTGCTTGGATAGAGGCGGCCCCTTCTTCTACTGTGCTAACAGTGGCAGCCTCGGTGCCCGCGGCTTCTTCCTGTGCGAATACAAAAGTGGGGGTGGCGGCATCGCTTTCCTCCGCTACATCCGGAATGGTGATGACCAAGGGCTGGCTGTTGTCTGCGCTGTCAGCAGGCTGCAGTACTTCGTATGCTGCGGTAGCAGGCTCTTCGGTTTGCAGCCCTAATACGACGGCGGCGGAAGCCTGCACCAGCTCGGCTTGCAGCTGGATATCGAGATATTGGATGATTTTTTGTGCCGAAGGGATGTTGCGCTGGCGGCCGCGGCCTTTGCCGTTGCGCTGACTGCCGGATTGACGGCCGCGGCCGTTGCGGCGCTCGCTACGCTCATTGTTGCGCTCGCTGCGTTCGCCGTTATCGCGTTTTTCTGCCGGAGCACGCACTTCGCTGCCGATTTCTTCGGCACTGCTTACGGCCTGCAAGTCGGCACTATCGGCTAAGGAGGCTACCTGAACGGTATTGTCTTTGCGCTGGCGGCGGCGCTGGCGCGGGTTGTTTTGCGCAGAATCGCTTTGAGCGGTTTCCGGCTGCGTTACGTTGCGCTCAAGCACTTCGGCAGCGCCTTCCCGTCGGCTGCCATTTTGGCTGCGCTGCGGGTTGCGGTTATTACGGCGGTTGCGGTTGGATTGCTGCTGGCAGTTGCGGTTGCCACCGCTACGGCTGTTGGTTTGCGGCTGGGCTTCGGTTTTGCTTTCGCTGCCGCCGAACAGTTTGGCAAACCAGGCGCCGATGCCGACGAGCAGGCCGGGTTCGGCAGGCTGTTGAACCACGGGGGCGGGACTGCTGTGCTTGATGCCTTTTACGGCCGGCTCGGGTTTGACCGGTTTGGCCTGCTGGCCAAGTTCTAGAGTAGGCTCGTCGTTTTCTGCCACTTCCACCTGTTTGTAGCTCGGTTCGGCATCATCGTCCACGTCGTCGGGGCGCACGCGGGTGATATTGTAGTGCGGGTTTTCCAGATGGGTGTTGGGAATCATCAGGATGGATACATCCAGCCGCTCTTCCAGGCCGAACAGTTCGGCGCGTTTTTCGTTGAGCAGGAAGGTGGCCACGTCCACCGGCACTTGGGCGTGCACTTCTTCGGTGTTGTCCTTCATCGCTTCTTCTTGAATGATACGCAACACATGCAGGGCGGTGGATTCAATGCCGCGGATTACGCCGGTGCCGGCGCAGCGCGGGCAGGCCACATGGCTGCTTTCGCCCAAAGAGGGGCGCAAGCGCTGGCGGGAAAGCTCAAGCAGGCCGAAGCGGGAGAGTTTGCCCATCTGCACACGGGCGCGGTCTTTCTTCAGCGCGTCGCGCAAGGTGTTTTCCACGTCGCGTTGGTGCTTGGGGTTTTCCATGTCGATGAAGTCGATCACGATTAGGCCGCCCAAGTCGCGCAGGCGCATTTGGCGCGCCACTTCTTCGGCGGCTTCCATATTGGTTTCGAAGGCGGTTTCTTCAATGTCGGCGCCGCGGGTGGAGCGGGCGGAGTTCACGTCCACGGAAACCAGCGCTTCGGTGTGGTCGATCACGATGGCGCCGCCGGAGGGCAGACTCACGGAGCGCGAGAAGGCGCTTTCAATCTGGTGCTCGATTTGGAAGCGGGAGAAGAGCGGGATGTGGTCGCTGTAGTATTTGAGCTTGCCCACGTTGTGCGGCATCACATAGCTCATGAATTCCTGCACTTGGCCGAACACTTCGCGGTTGTCGATAAGGATTTCGCCGATGTCGGAGCGGTAGTGGTCGCGGATGGCGCGGATGAGCAGTGAGCTTTCCATAAACAGCAGGTAGGGATCCTGATGCGCGTTGCCGGCTTCTTCGATGGCGCGCCACAATTGCAGCAGATAGTTGAAATCCCATTGCAGCTCTTCCACGCTGCGGCCGATGCCGGCCGTGCGGGCGATGAGGCTCATGCCGTGCGGCACGTCCAGCTGGCTCATGGCGGCTTTGAGCTCTTGGCGCTCTTCGCCTTCGATACGGCGGGAAATGCCACCGCCGCGCGGGTTGTTGGGCATGAGCACGAGATAGCGGCCGGCCAGGCTGATGAAGGTGGTGAGCGCCGCGCCTTTGTTGCCGCGTTCGTCTTTTTCCACCTGCACGATAACCTGCATGCCTTCCTGCAATACCTCTTGGATGCGGGCGCGGCCGCCTTCGTAGTCTTGGAAATAGGCGCGGGAAACTTCTTTGAAGGGGAGGAAGCCATGGCGGTCGGTGCCGTAGTCCACGAAGCAGGCTTCGAGCGAGGGCTCGATGCGGGTGATGATGCCTTTGTAGATATTGCCTTTGCGCTGTTCTTTGCCTAGCGTTTCAATATCCAAATCGAGCAGGTTTTGCCCGTCCACGATCGCCACGCGCAGCTCTTCGGCCTGGGTGGCGTTAAACAACATGCGTTTCATGATATTGCTAACCTTTTGCGTTGGTTTGCAATTCCGAAGCGTGGTAATCAGTTTGGCGATGTTCTGCCGCCGCTTGGGGCTACCTGAAAAACCGAGCGGCGTATGCGTTCGGGATGGCGGCCGGCTTGGGCGCGGCGGGCGGAAATCGGTAAAGAAGGAATGAAAGAACGAGGGCTGTGGCATGGCTGCCGCACGGCCGCTGACTGGCGGCGGGTGATTTAAAGCTGCCGGAAGCATGGCCAGCGCTGCGTATTCGGACGCGGCGGCAGGGTGCCTGCGGCGGATAAAATTCGGTATGCGATCTTCTTTATGCCCGGCAGCAGGGCGGCGGCGCTGTGCCGCGTCTTGGGCCGCTGTGGCTGCCGGAGCGGTGAAACTCAATTACTCTTTAATTTGCCTGAAATTAACGGCAGGCAAAGGAAAGCCGTTCGGAATTGTCTTTTTACGATAAAATAAACAGTAATAATAAACTTGCTGAAAGCGGCGGCTACTTTCGCTTCGGCTTCGTTGGGTGGCGCAGAATGTTTGCCGCGCCGCATGTTTGAACTTCGTGAAGCCCGTTTTTCAGGTAGCCTCAAGCGCTCTCCCAGCAAGAAGCGGATTATAGAGAAAATGCCAGCAATTAGCAAAAATTCAGTTAATTATTTAACCATTGACGAAGCCGCCGCCGGCCAGCGTCTGGATAACTTTTTAATCCGGCAGCTCAAGGGCGTGCCCAAAAGCCATATCCACCGCATCATCCGCGGCGGCGAAGTGCGTGTGAACAAAAAACGCGCGGCCGCTGACAGCCGCTTGGCCGCGGGCGACGAAGTGCGCATTCCGCCTGTGCGGCTGGCGCAGAAAACCGAGCAGCAGGCCGCCGTGCCGCCGCGCGAGTTTGAAATTGTGTTTGAAGACGAGCATTTGCTGGTGGTGGACAAGCCTTCAGGCGTGGCGGTGCACGGCGGCAGCGGCGTGAGTTTCGGCGTGATCGAGCAGCTGCGCCGCGCCCGGCCGCAGGCGCGCTATTTGGAATTGGTGCACCGGCTGGACAAGGATACCAGCGGGCTGTTGGTGGTGGCCAAGCGGCGCAGCGCGCTGGTGAAGCTGCACGAAGCTTGGCGCAACGACCAGCCGAAGAAGGTGTATTTGGCGCTGGGCGTGGGCGCGTGGCCGCAGGAGGTGCGGCAGGTGAAGCTGCCGCTGTTTAAATACACCGGCGCGGCGGGCGAGAAGATGGTGCGCGTGAGCGAAGAAGGGCAGAGCGCACACACGCTGTTTCGCGAATTGGAGCGGTTTGGCGGCACGCCGCTGCATGCGGTGGGGCTTTCCGCGTTGAGCCTGATGGAGGCCACGCTGCGCACCGGTCGCACGCACCAAATCCGCGTGCACATGCAGTCGCAAAGCTGCCCCATTGCCGGCGACGAGCGCTACGGCGACTACACCGCCAACCGCCGCCTGAAAAAGCTCGGCCTCAAGCGCATGTTTCTGCACGCGCACCGCTTGGAGCTGGCGCACCCGGCAAGCGGCGAAACACTGGTGCTGACCGCGCCGCTGCCGGAGGAATTGCAGCAGGTGTTGGCAAACCTGCGGCAGGGTGCAGCGCAGGATGAGGCTACCTGAAAAATGGCGGCTCGTTGTTTCGGAGGTTCGTTTTCGGTTTTCAGGTGGCCTGTTAGCCGTTTGACAAGAAAGGAAAAAAGGAAAATATGCAGCAAAACAATCAATCGCCCAAATTCAAAGTGATCCTGCCCGAGGGCTTTTCTTTGGAACGCCCGAAGCAGGTTATTACCCAGCCTGCCGACAGCGGCCGCGCGGATATTGAGGAAATCATCCGGCAGGAGCGGGTGTGCCGAGAAGCCGAGGCGGAGGCAGACGAGCTGATGTTGAACATGCTGCGCGGTGCGGGGCGCGGTTTGAAGTAGGGCGGCGGAAGGGCTACCTGAAAAATGGGAATGGCGGTTTTGCCGTGTTGCCGTTGCGTTTGGTTTTGCGGAAATTTGCGGAGTTGGTTTTCAGGTAGCCTCTGGCGGCGGGGAGGCTACCTGAAAAGTGAGCGGCATGGCAGGAGAGGTTGATGCAAAAAGCTTTTTATTTGAGCGTGTGGCGTTCTTTGGGATGGCTGATGCTTGGCGCGATGTTAATCATGGTGGTGAGCGCCGTGTTTTTTAGTGTGATACTGGGCAGTGTGATGCTGGGCATGCCGATATCAGAGCTTTGGTTTGTGCTGCTGGCGGCGGAGCTGCCGGTATTGCTTGTTGTGGTGTTTGTTTTGTTTCGGCAGCCGGTGATCCGCATGGATAATCGGGGCATTGAGGTAAACGATGTGTTGTTGCTGTCCTCGCAGCGGCGCAAATGGTCGGTGAGCTGGCAGGCGGTGTCGGATATTTTTATTTACAAGGTTGTTCCCCGCGAAGGCTTGAAGGATCACTATTATGTGAAGGTGGCTTATGACGGCGAGGAATGCCTGATACATTCCAGCGCGGTAATCCGGGAGGGCGCGCGGGCTGTGCGCGATGAATTGCTGTCGGCGTGGTTGGATTACCGAATCGGTGTGTCCCGCCGAACTCCTTATACGGCACAAACGCTATACCGCATCCATCTTGGAGAGCTCAATGGTTTGATTCGGCAGATGGTGCAATCGACAAAATTTGTGTGGCAGAAGTCGCCGGAATGTTCCAGAAACTTACGGGCAAGATTTGTGTTCCGGCATGATTTTTTCAGCAGGGAGGCCTTTGATCTGGTTTACGATGAGAAATGGGGCAAGCTGGGCATTTGGCAAAAAGACAGCCGCCTTCCGCCAAAAAATCTGCCTGCGATTGAGGCGGAAATGGTTTATCTGCTCAACTGTTATCTGTTTTTGTGGAAACACCCCGAGCGCGAGGAAGTGGTTTTTTCATGAGTAGATGACTTGGCGGCAGAGGGTGTGAACCATAGCGAATTAAAATAAGAATGCTATTGCATTGGCTCGCTGCCTTGCCTCTTCTTAATTTGAATCCGCTATATCTTGCAGCCGATGTTTTCAGGTAGCCTCAGACGGCGGAGGAGGCTACCTGAAAAATAAGAATGACGTTTCTCTACATTATTGCTGTATTTTCAGGTAGCCTTTGGCGGGCATGATTTGGGCAAAAAAATGAAGCGGAAGATTTATTTCAGCTGGTGGCATTCCCTGCCTTTGCTGTTGCTGGGCGGGTTTGCTGCGCTTTTCTGCTGCGGCTTGCTGTATATGGCGGCAGCGGGAGAGGCAGTGTTCGGGAGCGCGAGCGGCTGGTTTTTGCTGCTGCGCAAGCCGGTGATTTCGATGGATGAGCAAGGCATTACGGTACATGATGCGCTCAATTTTTCAGATAAGCACCGCCGTTGGTCTGCCCGATGGGACAATATCACAGAGGTGGGTTGGGGCGAGGAAGAGCTGAAAAAACAGCATCCTTTCCTCGGCCTGCTGTTCCGGCCGCGCATTGGGGTGCGGATTAAACGCCGCCATGTGGCGTATGGCGAGCGGCACGATTATGTGGTGGTGTCCAGCAGCCTGATGCAGGGTCGGGAGAAAGGCGTGCGGCAGGCCGTGCTGGCCGGGTGGCGGCGCTATAAAGCCGGCATCTCGGATAAAATCCCCTACACCGCAGAAACGCTTTACCGCATCCGCCAAGAAGATTTCGCCACTCTGATTTGGCATTTGGACGAAACGCCCCAATTCATGCTGTTGGATTTGGAACAAGGCGTGCCCACCAAGCATGATTTGGTGTATCGCTACCAATTCAAGCAGCTATTTAGAAACGAAAAGCTGAAAATCCATTACAATAGGCCGCAACGGCAATTGAAGATTACTCAGGAAGACGGCGTGAGTGCGCCGAAACATCTGCCTGCCATTGAGGCGGAAATGCTGCGCATCGTGAATCTATATTTATATGACTGATTGCAGTATTCCAGGCTCATCAAATTGATTGTGCAACCAACTGATTGAAAGAAACCATTATGTCCCAATACGTCTATTCCATGCTGCGCGTGAGCAAGGTTGTTCCGCCGCAGAAAACCATCATCAAAGACATTTCCCTGTCCTTTTTCCCCGGCGCGAAAATCGGCCTGCTCGGCTTGAACGGCGCAGGCAAATCCACCGTGCTGCGGATTATGGCGGGCGTGGATAAGGAATTTGAGGGTGAAGCCGTGCCGATGGGCGGCATCAAAATCGGCTATCTGCCGCAAGAGCCGGAGCTCGACCCCGAAAAAACCGTGCGCGAGGAAGTGGAAAGCGGTTTGGGCGAAGTGGCCGCCGCGCAGAAGCGTTTGGAAGAAGTCTATGCCGAGTACGCCAATCCCGATGCGGATTTCGACGCGCTGGCGGAAGAGCAGGGCCGCTTGGAAGCGATTATTGCGGCAGGTTCGTCCACAGGCGGCGGTGCGGAACACGAATTGGAAATCGCCGCCGACGCGCTGAGGCTACCTGAATGGGATGCCAAAATCGGCAATCTTTCGGGCGGTGAAAAACGCCGCGTCGCTTTGTGCAAACTCTTGTTGAGCAAGCCCGATATGCTGCTGCTGGACGAGCCGACCAACCACTTGGACGCGGAATCGGTCGAATGGCTGGAGCAATTCCTCGTGCGCTTCCCCGGCACGGTGGTTGCGGTAACGCATGACCGCTATTTCCTCGACAACGCCGCCGAATGGATTTTGGAACTCGACCGCGGACACGGTATTCCGTGGAAAGGCAATTACTCGTCTTGGCTGGAACAAAAGGAAAAACGCCTGGAAAACGAAGCCAAATCCGAAGCCGCGCGTGTGAAGGCGATGAAGCAGGAATTGGAATGGGTGCGCCAAAATGCCAAAGGCCGCCAAGCCAAGTCTAAAGCGCGTCTGGCGCGTTTCGAGGAAATGAGCAACTACGAATACCAAAAACGCAACGAAACGCAGGAAATCTTTATTCCCGTTGCCGAGCGTTTGGGTAACGAAGTGATTGAATTTGTGAACGTTTCCAAATCGTTCGGCGACAAAGTGCTGATTGACGATTTGAGCTTCAAAGTGCCTGCGGGCGCGATTGTCGGCATCATCGGCCCGAACGGCGCGGGTAAATCGACGCTGTTCAAAATGATTTCAGGCAAAGAGCAGCCTGATTCAGGCGAAGTCAAAATCGGTCAGACCGTGAAAATGTCCTTAATCGACCAAAGCCGCGAAGGTTTGCAAAACGACAAAACCGTGTTCGACAACATCGCCGAAGGACGCGACATTTTGCAGGTCGGGCAGTTTGAAATCCCCGCCCGCCAATATTTGGGACGCTTCAACTTTAAAGGCAGCGACCAAAGCAAAATCGCGGGGCAGCTTTCCGGCGGCGAACGCGGACGTTTGCACTTGGCAAAAACCTTGTTGAGCGGCGGCAATGTGTTGCTGCTGGACGAACCGTCCAACGACCTCGACGTGGAAACCCTGCGCGCGCTGGAAGACGCATTGCTGGAATTTGCCGGCAGTGTGATGGTGATTTCGCACGACCGCTGGTTCCTCGACCGCATCGCCACGCACATTTTGGCTTGCGAAGGCGATTCCAAATGGGTATTCTTCGACGGCAACTATCAGGAATACGAAGCCGACAAGAAACGCCGACTCGGCGAAGAGGGCGCGAAACCGAAACGCATCCGCTATAAGCCGGTAACACGCTAAGCGTCAAGAGGCTACCTGAAAAATCAGCCGAACGGTTTTCAGGTAGCCTCAATCAATCAGTAAAACAAAAGGATAAGCATGAACTGGCAGCAACTGCTCAGCACCAAACGCTTCAAGCCCGAAAACGGCCAGCTGGTGGCCACCGTTACCCCCTCCAGCCAGGAAGGTGCCGACGCCCTGCGCACCGATTTCCACATCGATTACGACCGCGTGGTGTTTTCCGGAGCGTTTCGGCGGCTCGGGCGCAAAACCCAAGTGCACCCCTTCGCCGAACACGACCACACCCACAACCGCCTCACCCACAGCGTGGAAGTGGCCAGCGTGGGGCGCAGCCTGGGCAACCGCGTGGGCGTGATGCTGGCCAAGGGCGGTTTCCTGCCGCCGGGCAACACCCCCTCCGACATCGGCGCCGTGGTGCAGGTGGCTTGCCTCGCGCACGACATGGGCAACCCGCCCTTCGGCCACACCGGCGAAGACGCCCTGCGCGACTGGTTCCGCGACCCCGCCCACGCAGGCTACCTGAAAAACCTCGCCGAAGCCGAACGCCGCGACGTGCAAACTTATGAGGGCAACGCCCACAGCCTGCGCATCCTCTCCAACCTCGAAATGTACCGCCACCGCGGCGGCATGCGCCTCACTGCCGCCTCCATCGGCGCCCTGCTCAAATACCCCTGGACCACCTCCGCGCCGCAGGGCTTAAAAAAATTCAATATCTACCAAACCGAGCTGCCGTTTATCGAATGCGTGGCCGCCGAGCTGGGGCTGCCCGAAATCGGCCCGCACCACTGGAGCCGCCACCCGCTCTCCTACCTGATGGAAGCCGCCGACGACATCTGCTACGCCCTCTTAGACCTGGAAGACGCTGTCGAGCTCGGCCTCTTGGACGACCGCGAAGTGGAAAACGTATTGCAAGGCATGGTGCACACCCAAGTGAACAAAGTTTGGCCCGAGCAATCCGCCCGCCAGCGCTGCGCCATGCTGCGCGGCATGGCCATCGGCCGCGCCATCGACGATATGGCGCAAACCTTCATGCTGCACCATGCCGACCTGCTCGCCGGCAGCTTTCAAGGCAAAGACCTGCTCGGCGTGTGCACCCCCGAAGTGCGCGACACGCTGGAGCAGGCCAAAGAGCTGGCGCGCACCCGCGTGTTCCGCCACCAAAGCAAGCTCATCACCGAGATTGCCGCCTTTCCCTGCATCGGCTCGATTCTAAACCTGCTGGTGCCTGCCGCCTTCGCCTACATCACCGAGCGGCAGGTGAGCGCCCGCCAATCGCTCGCCCTCGAGCTTTTGCGCGACGACCCGCTGAACGAACACGACACGCTCTACGTCGCCTACATGAAAATCCTCGATTTCGTGGGCGGTATGACCGACAACGCCGCCGCACGGCTGGCGCGCGAAGTGTCGGGCATCGGGATGCTCTAGCCGTTTGGGCGCAGGGATAGAAGGCTACCTGAAAACGCCGCACTCGTTTTCAGGTAGCCTTTATAGGTCGAAAATTGGGACAGAAACAGATAGAAATATGATGTGGCGGCGTGATGCGCCCAACCCGTCCGCCAAATAAAAGGCTACCTGAAACCTTGCTCGGGTTTTCAGGTAGCCTTTTTCGGGGAAACCGTTATTGGTGGTGCATGCAGTGCCGCATCCATTCCTGCCGCTGCTGCGGGGTGAGGATTTGCAGCAGGGCGTGCTGGGCGCGCAGGTTTTCCACTTCGCGCTGCATCTGCGGTGCGTATTTTTCGTTCACATAATGCCGCGCCATATTGTCGTCGAACACCGGGCCGGCCAGCACCAGGTTGGAAGCCTGCGTGGTGTATTGGCGCAGGTTGCGCGATTGCGCCACCCGGTTGTCGAGCCGCTGGCGGTATTCGGCGCGCACTTGGCGCATCTGCTCCTGCTGGCTGCTGCTGAGCGAGAGTTGGCGCATGTCGCAAGGGCCGTCTGCCCAAGCCGCAGAGCCGGCGGCCAGCATCACGGAAGCGAAAAAACAGCGGCAGAGAGCCTGCCGGCGGGGAAATAAGCGCTGAGTCATGATAACTCTTTGATCCAGTATAACTGTATAAATGTGCAGCCAGTATACGAATGGCGGCGTGAAACACGGTATAATTCGAGTAAACCTGTGTAAACCATATTGTGATGCGGAACATGGCGTTTTTGGCACAATATGCGCTTAATTATAGCACCCAACCATCTAAGAGAGCACAACCATGACCGACTACCGTATCGCCCCGAGCATTTTATCCGCCGATTTCGCCCGCTTGGGCGAAGAAGTGTGGAATGTGATTGCCGCCGGCGCCGACTGGATCCATTTCGACGTGATGGACAACCATTATGTGCCCAACCTCACCTTCGGGCCGATGGTGTGCGCCGCGCTCAAGCCCTATGCCACCGTGCCGATTGATGTGCACCTGATGGTGGAGCCGGTGGACGCGATGATTCAGGCCTTCGCCGAAGCCGGTGCCGACATCATCACCTTCCACCCCGAAGCCAGCCGCCATATCGACCGCAGCCTGAGCCTGATCCGCGATAGCGGCTGCCGCGCCGGGCTGGTGCTCAACCCCGCCACGCCGGTGTATGTGCTGGAAAACGTGTTGGACAAAATCGACTTGGTGCTGCTGATGTCGGTAAACCCCGGTTTCGGCGGGCAGAAATTCATCCCGCACACGCTGGAGAAAATCCGCCAAGTGCGCTCGCTCACCGACCTCTACGCCGCCGAAAGCGGTCGCCGCATCCTGATTGAGGTGGACGGCGGCATCAAAGCCGGCAACATCGCCGAAGCCGCCGCCGCCGGCGCGGATACCTTTGTGGCCGGCTCCGCCATCTTCAGCCAGCCCGACTACGCGGCGGTGATTCAAGAAATGCGCGCACAGCTCGCCAAAGCAGGCGCATAGGCTACCTGAAAAATCCTTGCAACACGAAGCGCATAGAAGCACATAAAAGGCTACCTGAAAAATATCTGGACACATTTTTCAGGTAGCCTTTATCTCGCCCGCTGTTTGCCCCGAATATGGAAACGGGATACCATCGGCCTGCTTTGTAAACAGCAAAAAAGGAAAACAGCATGAAAATCCTATTGTTAGACGGCGGAAAGCGCTTCGGCTCTTCCGAAGGCCGCCTCAACCACACCTTGCATCAAACCGCTAAAGACGTTTTGAGCGCCAACGGCCACGCTACCCAAGAAACCGTAATCGACCAAGGCTACGACACCGCCGCGGAAATCGAAAAATTCCTGTGGATGGATGCCGTGGTGTGGCAGATGCCCGGCTGGTGGATGCACGAGCCGTGGACAGTAAAAAAATACATCGACGAAGTGTTTACCTTCGGCTACGACAAGCTCTGGCAAAGCGACGGCCGACATCGCGCCAACCCCACCGAAGGCTACGGCAGCGGCGGTCTGCTACAAGGCCGCAAACACATGCTCTCGCTCACTTGGAACGCGCCTATCGAAGCCTTCACCCGCCCCGGCGACTTCTTCGAAGGTGCGGGCGTGGACGGCGTATACCTGCATTTCCACAAAGCCAACGAATTTCTGGGCAGCACGCGCCTGCCCACGTTTATCTGCAACGACGTGATCAAAAACCCGCAGGTAGAGCAATATATTGCGAACTATACCGCGCACTTGAACCAAGTGTTCGGTCGGGCATAATCTGCCCAGATTGTCTGCAAACCAACATCAGGCTACCTGAAAATGTATCCGAACATTTTTCAGGTAGCCTTTGCTTTGCCAGAAGCATATCGGAAAGGGCCGGGCGCTCATTCCCCCGCAATCCGCTGCTGCCGCGCCGCCGCCTTCTCCACGCAAGCTGCCGGCATGAAAGACAGCCCTCGCCGGCCAAAACGTGTATAATCGCGCCCCTTTATCACACAACCACTTATTAAAAAAGGAAAAACCATGAAACCCGATACCCCGCAACGCTACGGCACCCTCACCCGCATCCTGCACTGGGGCATGGCCGCCTGCTATCTCTTTATGTTCGGCACCGCCATCGCCTGGAATGCCAACCAAAGCCTGATGATGAGCCTGATCGGCCCGCACAAGGCCGCCGGCTTCCTGCTGATGTTCCTCGCCGTTTGCCGCGTGCTGTGGGCGCTGCTACAACGCAACCGCCGCCCGGCCAACAACATCGCCGCCAAGCTCGGCCATTGGGCGCTGTATGCCCTGATGCTGGCCGTGCCTGCCCTCGGCATTGCCCGCCAAATCGGCCGCGAGCAGGGCAGGCAAGCCTTGGTGGAGCTGGGCAACCAGCTGCACGGCGAGCTGGCTTTCGTGCTGCTGGCGCTGGTGGCCGGGCATATTGCCATGGTGATTATCCATGCTGTGAAGGGCGAATCCGTGCTGCACCGGATGTATGGCAACCCCTGATTGCAACGGTTTGAATCTTTGCATACACAAACGGCCGCGGTGCAGATACCGTGGCCGTTTGTTTTTCAGGTAGCCTGTTGTGCTGCAGGGGCTACCTGAAAAATGGTTTGCATCGGCGGGCTCGATATTTCTGGCTTCGCGGAGCTTCTTCTACGGCATTGCAGCGGCATTTTCAGGTAGCCTTCCCGTGGCAGAGGCTACCTGAAAATCTTTCAGCCCGCGCGTTTCGTATTCCCATAAACCTCCCGCATAATCTGTGTCAGCCAGTCAAACACCCTTAACACACGCACCGACGTTACCGTGCGCTGCGGGCGGTACACATAAAGCTGCCACGGGCGGCGGGGAATTTCGGGGAAAAGTTCCACCAGTTCGCCTTTTTGCAGATGGGGGCGGCACAAAAAATCGGTGGTATAGCAGACCACGTCGCCTGAAAGCGCGGCGGCAAGCTCGTTGCGGGTGTCGTCGGTAATTAGGCGGATGTTTTTCGGGAAAACGTGCAAATCAGGGTTTATCGGCCAGCCCCACGGGCGGTTGGTGTCGGCGTTTATGAGCGACGACGCGGGAAAGCGGGCGGCGAGTTCGTCCAGCGTTTTGGGCGTGCCGTGGCGGGCAAGATAGGCGGGCGAGGCGACGATTTTGTCGGCAGTGTCGCAGATTTTGCGGACAATCATCAAGTCTTCGGCTTCAATGCCGACGCGGATGCCGATGTCGATTTGGTTTTCCACCGCGTTGAGCTTGGAATCGTTGCCGCGCCAGTCCAGATAAAGCTCGGGATAATCGGCACATTTTGCCAACAGAAGCGGCAAAATTTCGCTATGCTGCAAAAGCTGCGGCACGGTAATGCGCACAATCCCGCGCATTTCGTCTTCCGTTTTTGCGGCGGCAAACAGGTTTTCACTCTCGGCAAGCAAAGCCTGCGCACGCGGCAAAAATTCTGCGCCAAATTCGGTCAGACGGATATTGCGCGTGTTGCGGGTAAAAAGCTGCTCGCCCAAAGCGGTTTCCAATTCGGCAATCACCCGCGTAACCACCTGCGGGGAAACAGACAGGCGCAAGGCGGTTTCGCGAAATTGCAGGGTCTCGGCGGCGGAGCAGAAGTGTTTTAGGGCGTTGAGTTTGTCCATTTTCGGCTTTCTGTCGGGCAGTGGACGCCTGAGAGGCTACCTGAAAATATTTCAGGTAGCCTTTCGTGAAATGATTATTCCATATTTGCGAATCCACAATTCCGATTTTATTCATTGTCCCAACCCCAGTCCACCCCTATAATGCACCCATTCCGATAAACAACAGCTTAGGAGCTACCCCATGAAAACATTCGCAAAAAAATCTTTCCTGAAAACCGCCGCCGCTGCCGCCGTTGCGCTCACCTTGTCCGCTCCCGCGCTGGCAGACGTTAGCATTACCCCGATGAAAGGAGTCCAAACCATGCAGCTTACCCAAGAATGGGACAAAATTTTCCCGCAATCCAATAAAGTGGAACACCACAAAGTTACCTTCCGCAACCGCTACGGCATCACGCTGGTTGGCGATTTGTATGTGCCCAAAAACATCCGCCCGGGTTAAAAACTGCCCGCAATTGCCGTTGCCGGTGCGTTTGGTGCAGTAAAAGAGCAGTCGGCAGGTATCTATGCCCAATCTATGGCGGAACGCGGTTTTGTAACCTTGGCGTTTGACCCGTCCTACCTGGGCGAATCCGGCGGCGAGCCTCGCAATATGGCATCTCCCGACATCAACACCGAAGACTTTTCCGCTGCCGTTGATTTTCTCGGCCTGCAAAACTTCGTAAACCGCGACAAAATCGGTATTTTGGGCATTTGCGGTTGGGGCGGCATGGCCTTGAACGCCGCCGTGAACGACACCCGTATCAAAGCGGTTGCCACCAGCACCATGTATGACATGACCCGCATCATGGCAAACGGCTATGAAATCAATATGAAACAAAACGCCCAAGGCGGCTACGACCGCACCCAGCCGCAAACCGCCGAAGCGCGTTACCAAATGAAAGTGCAGTTGAACAACGGTCGTTGGGAATGCGCCATTGCGGTAAGCGGTCAGGGCGTCATTTACGCTGTATTCGCCGCTTAGGAAGTCATGGGCTAAATCAACGCGGGTATAGCGGAAGCCAACAACTTCATCCATTTGGGAAAAGTTATAA
>NZ_LXSL01000030.1 GCF_001648355.1 Eikenella longinqua
TTATCGGTAATCTCACTGTTAAAGAACAATTCCGCTCCCGAATAAAAACGACACGTCTCAAAACCAATCAGTCCAACCAATTTCGAAACGGTGCCGTGGAAGCAGCGAAGATGCGAACTATACGCCAGCATAAAATCTTTGTCAAACATATTTTGAAAATAATTTTCCCATTCGGACGCATTTATCAGAACCACAAAAGAAAATAATTTTTTGACATCAGCCCAACACTACTTTAGAATGCCGCTCTCTTGTGCTCTAGCCTTCTATGGCGGACACATTGGTATGTAGTATGAATCATTTTTAACCATATATATGGAGTTGAGTATGTACGCGGTCATAAAAACCGGCGGCAAGCAGTATAAAGTTGCTGTTGGCGAAAAATTGAAAGTAGAACAGATACCTGCCGAACTCGACAGCCAAATCGAACTGACTGAAGTTCTGATGATTGCTGACGGCGAGTCTGTGAAAGTAGGCGCACCCTTTATCGAAGGCGCAAAAGTAACAGCCAAAGTAGTGGCTCACGGCCGTGGCGAGAAAGTACGCATTTTCAAAATGCGCCGCCGTAAGCACTATCAGAAACGCCAAGGCCACCGTCAGAATTTCACCCAGCTTGAAATCGTGGCCATTGCCTGATTCCCATCGAGATTATTTCTAAGGAGTATTTAATATGGCAACCAAAAAAGCCGGCGGTAGCTCTAAAAACGGCCGCGATTCAGAAGCCAAACGCCTGGGCGTGAAAGCCTACGGCAACGAACTGATTCCCGCAGGTTCCATCATCGTTCGCCAGCGCGGCACCAAGTTCCACGCCGGCAACAACGTGGGCATGGGTAAAGACCATACCCTGTTCGCCAAAGTGGACGGCTACGTGGAATTCACCGTAAAAGGCGCCCACAACCGCAAAACCGTAAACGTTCGCCCTTACACTGGCGCCGACGAATAAGTAATCGGCCATATCGGCCAAACCAAGGATGCTGCTTCAGGCAGCATCCTTTTTTCATGCCGCGCTACACACTGTACTCATCCAAACCCGGCTGCCTGCCAACTGCTATAATCCCGCCATCCGTTTTTCAGGTAGCCTCATCATGCCCAGCACACAACCCATTCTCGCCATCACTTCCGGCGAACCCGCCGGCATCGGCCCCGACATCTGCCTCACCCTCGCCCGCACCAAGCTTCCCTGCCGCTGCGTTGTCCTCGGCGACAAACCGCTACTCGCCAGCCGCGCCCAACAACTCGGCTACCCAATCGCTATTTCCGATTACCAAACAAACCAAACCCCCGCCCCCGGCACATTGGAAGTCCTGCACATCCCGCTGGCCGCGCCCTGCCATGCCGGCAAGCTCGACTCCGCCAACGCCCGCTACGTCCTTGCCCTGCTCGACCGCGCCTACGCCGGCATCTGCCAAGGCGAATTCGCCGGCATGGTTACCGCCCCGCTGCACAAAGGCATCATCAACGACGCCGGCATCCCCTTCAGCGGCCACACCGAATACCTCGCCGCCATTAGCCACACCGAGCAAGTCGTCATGATGCTGGCCGGCAACGGCCTGCGCGTCGCCCTCGCCACCACCCACCTCCCGCTCAAAGACATCGCCGCCGCCATCACCCGCCCCCTGCTGCACCAAGTGTTGCATATTCTGCACACCGACCTGCAAACCAAATTCGGCATCGCCCGCCCCACCATCCTCGTGGCCGGCCTCAATCCTCACGCCGGTGAACAAGGCCACCTCGGCTGGGAAGAAATCCAAATCATCGAGCCCGAGCTGCAAGCCCTGCGCGCCCAGGGCCTCGACGTGCGCGGCCCCTACCCCGCCGACACCCTGTTCCAGCCCTTCCTGCTCAAAGATGCCGACGCCGTGCTCGCCATGTATCACGACCAAGGCCTGCCCGTGCTCAAATACGCCTCCTTCGGCCAAGGCGTCAACATCACCCTCGGCCTGCCCTTCATCCGCACCTCCGTCGATCACGGCACCGCCCTCGACCTCGCCGGCACCGGCCGCGCCGACCACGGCAGCCTGCTCACCGCCATCCAAACCGCCCTGGGCATGGCCGAACACTGGCAACGCCACCGCACCACCCGATAGCTGTGCACTATCACCCTAAAAGGCTACCTGAAAACCTCCCTTCGCACGGCAGGCAATTTATTTTTCAGGTAGCCTCTATGCCCGCCCATCCCATTGAATCAAATCACCCTTCCCCGCAAGCAAAGGCTACCTGAAAAATCCGCCACACCCCACGCCGCATCCCCGCCGCCCACAAGCAAAATCATTGAACCGAGTGTCCTTTTTCCCTATAATCGACACCCTTGTATGTATCTGAAGCCCGCAGCAGCCCATGGCCACACCCTTTATCGAAATGCAAAACGTCGCTTTTGCCTACGGCGACCGGCCCATCCTGAACAACGTCAGTTTTCAGGTAGCCCGAGGCGCGTTTGCCGCCGTGATGGGCGGCTCCGGCAGCGGCAAAACCACCCTGCTGCGGCTGATTACCGGCCAAATCCTGCCCACCGAAGGCCGCGTGCTCATCAACGGCCGCGACCTCGCGCAATTCAACGCCGGCGAGCTCTACCAACACCGGCGCAACATGGGCGTGCTGTTCCAGTTCGGCGCCCTGTTTACCGACTTGTCGGTGTATGAAAACGTGGCCTTCCCGCTGCGCGAGCAAACTGATCTGCCCGAAGAAATCATCCGCGACCTGGTGCAGCTCAAGCTCAACGCCGTCGGCCTCTACGGCACCGCCGACCTGATGCCCGACGAACTTTCCGGCGGCATGGCGCGGCGCGTAGCCTTGGCGCGCTCCATCGCCCTCGACCCGGCGCTCACACTCTACGACGAGCCCTTCACCGGCCTCGATCCGATTTCGCTGGGCGTGATTACCGACCTGGTGAGCAAAATCAACCGCGCGCTGCGCTCCACCAGCGTGATGGTTACGCACGACATCCGCCGCTCTCTGCAAATCGCCGACCAAGTGGTATTCCTAGCGCACGGCGAAATCCTGTTTTCAGGTAGCCCGGAAGAAATGCGCAGCCTGGATTCGCCGTGGATACACCAATTTGTCAACGGCCTGCCCAACGGCCCGGTCGCCTTCCGCTATCCGGCGGAAACCAACGTACAACAAGCATTGCTCAAGCGCTGACTATGGAATTTTTTCGCACGATAGGCCGCAAAACGCTGGCTTTTTTGCAGGAATTGGGCAAAACCACCCTGTTCCTGTTCGCCGTATTGGCACGCTCCGGCACCTTGCTGCCGCGCCTGCGGCTGGGCATCCGCCAAATGTATTTCACCGGCGTGCTCTCCATCATCATCATCGCCGTGTCCGGCCTGTTTGTAGGCATGGTATTGGGTTTGCAGGGCTACACGCAGCTAGCCAAATTCAAATCGGCCGACATTTTGGGCTATATGGTGGCCGCTTCGCTGCTGCGCGAATTGGGGCCGGTGCTGGCGGGCATCCTGTTTGCCAGCAGCGCCGGCGGCGCGATGACCAGCGAAATCGGCCTGATGAAAACCACCGAGCAGCTGGAGGCAATGAAGGTGATGGCGGTGGATCCCGTTGCCCGCGTGGTGGTACCGCGCTTCTGGGCGGGCGTGCTGTCGATGCCGCTCTTAGCCTCCATCTGCAATGTGGCCGGAATTTACGGCGCCTACCTTATCGGCGTGCGCCATCTGGGCTTGGACAGCGGCATTTTCTGGTCGCAGATGCAGTCGAACATCGATTTCGGCTACGATGTGGTAAACGGCCTGATTAAATCCGCCGTGTTCGGCGTGGCCATTTCGCTGATTGCCGTGTATCAAGGGTTCCACTGCCGCAGCACGCCGGAAGGCATCTTGCGCGCCAGCACCCGCACCGTGGTGAGCAGCGCGCTCACCGTTTTGGCCTTGGATTTTGTCTTAACTGCCATCATGTTTATCGGATAAACGGATTATGAAAAGAAGCACTTTAGAACTTTGGGTTGGCATTTTTGTGGCTTTGGGCATTGCCGCCGTGGTATTTTTGTCGCTGCGCGTGGCCGGCGGGCAATCGTTTGCCAAGCAATCGTACTACACCGTTTCCGCCAGCTTTACCGACATCGGCGGTTTGAAAGTGAAAGCGCCGGTGAAAGCTTCCGGCGTGGTGGTCGGCCGCGTTTCCTCCATCGAGCTTGACCCGAAAACCTACCGCGCAAACGTGGTGCTGAATATCGACAACCAATTCCGCTTCAGCACCGACGTTTCTGCCGAAATCCTCACTTCCGGACTTCTGGGCGAGCAATACATCGGCCTGCAGCAAGGCGCGGAGGATACCGAGCTGAAAAACGGCGACACCATCGAAATCACCAGCTCCGCCTTGGTGCTGGAGCAATTGATTGGCAAGTTTATGACCAACTCCGTAGAAAAAAACGGCGCCACGCAGTAAACACACCGCAACATTTCCATTTTTTACTTTGAAAGGACAAACTCCATGAAAAAATCCGCATTCACCGCCGCCTTAAGCATCGGCATCATGAGCATCGGCCTGGCTTTCGCCACCCCGCAGCAGGCCGTGGACCAGCTCAAACAAAACAGCACCCAAATCCTGAACATCCTGCAACGCGCCAGCGGCAACAACGACGTGCAGGTGCGCCGCCAGGCCGAAAACTACGCCATCCCCTATTTCGACTTCACCCGCATGACCGAGCTGGCCGTGGGCGCCAACTGGCGCAGCGCCACCCCCGCGCAGAAAACCGCGCTCACCGAGCAGTTTAAAACCCTGCTCATTCGCACCTATTCCGGCACCATGCTGCAATACCGCAACGCCAATGTAGTTATCCGCAACAACCCCGTGCAGCGCGGCAACAGCATCATCGTTACCGCCGACGTGACCCCCAGCGGCGGCAAACCGGTAACCATGGATTACACCATGTACCAAAGCGGCGGCAAATACCGCGTGTATAACGTGGCCGTGGAAGGCGCCAGCCTGGTTACCGTGTACCGCAGCCAGTTCAACAACACCATCGCGCAGAAAGGCATCGACGGCCTAATTCAGGAACTGCGCAGCAAAAACGGCAACTAAGGCCATGCACAGCGAATGCCGCGACGGCGCGGTGTATGTGAGCGGAGACGTTACCGTATCCACGGTTACGGCTCCGCTGTTTCGCGCCTACTGCCAACAATTAGGCTACCTGAAAAACAGCAGCCGCCCCACCGTCGATTTCTCCGGCGTCGGCCAAGCCGACTCCGTATGCATTTCGCTTCTGGCCGCCGCCAAACGCAGCCTGCCCGAAGCCGACTGGGCATTTCCCGGCATTCCCGCCGGCGTGGCCGAGCTGGCCAAACTGTATGAAGTAGGCGATTGGATTCCCTCATGAAAAAACTGCTCACCCTCACCCTGCTCGCCCTCAGCCTCAGCAGCAACGCCCTGGCCGAAGGCGTCGCCTACGACCCCTACGAAGGCTACAACCGCTTCATGTTCGGCGTGAACGACCGCATCGACCGCCATGTATTGTCGCCCGCCGCCCGCGGCTACCGCGCCGTTACGCCCAAGCCCGTTCGCAGCGGCATCGGCAACTTTTTCAACAACCTGCGCGACATCGTGAGCGTGGGCAGCAATCTGCTGCGGCTCGACATTTCCAAAGCCGGCACCGACCTCGTGCGCGTCGGCATCAACACCACCTTCGGCTTCGGCGGCCTGATCGACATCGCCGGCGAAGCGCAAATGCCCAACAACAAAAACACCCTCGGCGACACCTTCGCCAGCTGGGGCTGGAAAAACAGCAACTACTTCGTCTATCCCCTGCTTGGCCCCAGCACCGTGCGCGACGCCGTCGGCAACACCATCACCAGCGCGTATTCGCCCGAATCCGCCCTCTTCGGCAACGGCAGCGGCTATTGGGCCGCCACCGGCGTGAAAGTGCTCGACACCCGCGCAAGCCTGCTCGACCTCACCGACAGCGTCGAGCAAGCCGCACTCGACCGCTACGCCTTCGTCCGCGACGCCTACATGGCCGCCCGCGCCAAACAAACCGGCACCACCCTGCCCGGCAGCCAAGACGACTACGTGCCCAGCTTTGAAGAAGGCGGCAACAACGCCGACAACGCCCCCGCTGCGGACACAAGCAGCACCGCCCAAACCGTGAGCACCCCCGCGCCCACCGCAGGCAACCTGCCCGCCACCCCAGCAGCCGAAGCGGCCGCCGAAGCCGCAGCGCCTGCTAACAACACAGGCAGCCCGCTTCCGCCCAACACCATCCGCGTGGAAACCGAGCGCCCATAGCCCATGCCGCCGTTTCCGCCGGCAAAATTTTCAGGTAGCCTTCCATCTGTCCGGGCTACCTGAAATCCCAGTATTCACCCGTGCAACCAATCAAACAGCGATTGCGCGGCTTAAACAGTTTTCAGGTAGCCTCTATCCCGTTCCAAAGGCTACCTGAAAACGAGCAAAGCGAGTTTCGCTAAAACGATGTCTTGGCGTAGCCAAGGCTGAGTTTCTGCGAAGCTAAAAATATCAATACTCACCTATCAAAGGAGCAAATCATGTACGAAGTTAACCGCAGCCTATTCCGCCTCGTGCCGCTGCAACCCTTTTGGAACTGGCTCGACAGCCTGCCCGACACCGACCTCGACGGCCTCACCCTGCAAGAAATGCAAGACAACGCCAACGCCTACCTCGTCAACCCCTGCGACGACCTCGAAGAAGTGTGGGCCGAAATCAAGCCGCAAATCGAAGCCATCTTCGCCGCCGAGCTGGCCGACTGGTGCGAAGACGAAAACCAGTGGCCCGACCTGCACCCCGACATCTTCGCCGAATGGTTCCACATCCAATTCTCCCCCATCGTGGGTGATCTTTCCGCCCGCGAAGTAGAACGCGTGCCCTACGCGCCCATCGAAGATTAAGCCCGCCGCCATGCCACACCTCACCCGCCTCACCGTCCGCGGCTACCACCTCGACGTATACCGCCACGTAAACAACGCCCGCTACCTCGAATTCCTCGAAGAAGCCCGCTGGGATTATTTCGACCAACATGGCCTCGCCCCCTTCTTCCGCGACGGCGGCTACGGCATGGCCATCGTCCACATCGACATCCGCTACCGTCGCGCCGCCCTCCTGGGCGATAAGCTCGAAATCGAAACCGCCTTTGCCGGCATCAGCCGCCGGGAAGCCCTCATCCGCCAAACCATCCGCCAAGCCGGCAACCCGCGCATCCTGGTGGAGGCCGACGTTACCTTTATGCTCATCGACCCCAGCTCCGGCCGCGCCATCAGCTTCCCCGAAAACCTGCGCCACACCATCGCCGCCCAAATCCCCCCAGCGGAGGACGCAACATGAAAAAATGGCTCGGCACCTTCCTCTTCGCCGTGGTGCTCGCTGCCGCCGGCTACATCCTGCTCTCCCCCCAACACCAGCCCGCCCCCGCCTTCGCCCTGCCAAATCTGCAAGGCCAAACCGTGAACCAATCCGCCCTGCAAGGCAAAGTCACCCTCATCAACTTCTGGTTCCCCTCCTGCCCCGGCTGCGTAACCGAAATGCCCAAGCTCATCCAAATGGCGCACGACTACCAAGGCAAAAACTTCCAATTCATCGCCGTCTCCATCCCCGTCCCCAGCGACCCCCTGCCCGTGGTCAAAGCCTACGCCGAACAGCACCGCCTGCCCTTCACCGTGCTCTACGACGAACAAGGCCACACCCAGCAGGCCTACCAAGTTATCGCCGCCCCCACCTCCTTCCTGGTAAACAGCAAAGGGCAAGTGGTGAAAACCTTCGTCGGCGAGCCCGACTTCGCCGAAGTGTACCGCCTCACCGACAGCCTGCTGGCCGAATAAAGCCGCCGATATTTTTCAGGTAGCCTCCGTCTTTCTCGAAAAGGCTACCTGAAAACACCGGCACACCCTAAGCCCGCATCGCCATACCGACACAACCCATTTTTCAGGTAGCCTCCGCACCACAAAGGCTACCTGAAAAACACCCCAACCCCACAACCGACATCACACCATGAAACCCCAAAAACGCCCCCTCAGCGGCGTCCTCCTGCTCGACAAAGCCACCGGCATTTCCAGCAACAGCGCCCTCCAGCAAGCCCGCCGCCTCTACCGCGCCGGAAAAGCCGGCCACACCGGCGTGCTCGACCCCCTCGCCACCGGCCTCCTCCCCATCTGCTTCGGCGAAGCCACCAAATTCGCCCAATACCTGCTCGACGCCGACAAAGCCTACCTCGCCACCCTCCGCCTCGGCCAAGCCACCGACACCGGCGACGCCGAAGGCAGCCCCACCGACAGCTGCGACACCCCCGTCAGCCCAAACGATTTTCAGGTAGCCTGCAGCCAACACCTCGGCGAACAGCAGCAGCTCCCACCCATGTATTCCGCCCTCAAACACCAAGGCAAACCCCTCTACCAATACGCCCGCCAGGGCATCAGCATCCCCCGCGAGCCCCGCAGCGTCCGCATCCACGCCATCCAAATCCTCCGCTTCCACTACCCCGAAGCCCAAATCAGCGTGCAATGCAGCAAAGGCACCTACATCCGCACCCTCGCCGAAGACATCGCCAAAAGCTCCCACACCCTCGCCCACCTCACCGCCCTGCGCCGCACCGCCACCGCCGGATTCAGCATCGAACAAAGTCACAGCCTCGATCAATTAACCCCGCTCAGCGAAGAACAGCGCGACGCCCTCCTCCTCCCCTGCGACGTATTGGTGCAACACCTCCCCGCCCACACCCTGCCCGGCGCCGCCATCCAAGCCCTGCGCTTCGGCCAAACCCCCGCCGCCCCCGCCGGCCTGCCCGAACACACCCCCCTGCGCATCTACAGCGAAAGCGGCGAATTCATCGGCCTTGCCAGCGCCCAAGCAGGCTACCTGAAAGCCGTCCGCCTGATGAGCACGTAAGCCGTTTGAATTTATCCTTTGCCTGCCGCGTGTTAGAATACAACCCATTACAAACCTTATCCCGATTTCGCCCAAACTGAAATCGGCCCAACCCCTCAATATTTCCCACCACAGGAGCATTCATTATGAAAACTTCTACCCTACTCGCCCTCACCCTCGCCGCCTTCGGCCTCTCCGCCTGCGCTGGCGGCAGCAGCGGCAGTATTTTAGGCGACGGCAGCCACAATCCGAGCCCTAACCCAAATCCAAACCCACAGCCGAACCCGCAACCGGATCCCGTGGTTTCCCGCACAAATCACCGGCTGCAAATTACTCCAGGTAGTTATGCCTTTATCGCTGCCAATGCACAACAGTTTGCCGATAGCGGCCGAATCAACCAACTCATCGTAGAAGGTAAAACCATCGATATTATTCCCGATGGTATCACTGCCGGCACCACCTATTCAGAACCCCCCACCCCCTCACGCGAACGTGCGGTCGGCAGCTCTTCCCTGTCCTATACCCGATTCGGTTATGTTCGCGACAATACGGCCAACGGCTACATGGTAGCGCAAGGCGAAACCGCAACCGATATGCCGACCACGGGTTCAGCCGTTTATAACGGGTATGCTGTGCTCGCCAAAGTGGGCGGCTCCGGACTCTCCACAGGCTCATCCCGCTTTGATGTCAACTTCGATGGCGCTCAACCGGGCATATCCGGCATCATCAATGTCGACTCAGACACCATTACATTAGGTGATTTCGGCAGAGGCCAAATTGCCGGTTCCAACTTCAGCGGCACCGGTTCCGGCACCGGCAGTGGTCCTGTCTCTTTCCAAGGCAGCTTCTACGGCCCGAATGCCGCAGAATTGGGCGGTGTTTTCCACAAACAAGGTGAATACAGCGGCGCATTCGGTGCAGCCAAACAACCGCAACAACCATAATCTTGGTATCTGACAAACAGGCTACCTGAAAAAATTTCAGGTAGCCTGTTCCTTATCCTGCACGAAGATGCTTATTCCGCCCCTTCGGCCTCAAGCCACAGCCGCAGTGTTTCCAAGCCCTGCCCGCCGGCCTGCAAAGCCTTCCCCGCCGCCGCGTGTTTGATCACCGCAAGCTGCACAAACACCCCTTCGTGCGCCGCATTGTTGATGACGATGCCCGCCTCTTCGCCCTCTGCTTCCACTTTGCTGCCGATGGCCACCGCCTGCGTGCTGCGGGTGAGCGCCAGGCCGCGCCGCACTTGGCCTCGGTATTGGGCGCGGGCGATGATTTCCTGCCCCGGGTAGCAGCCTTTTTTGAAGTGCACCGCGCCGAGCCGGTGTTGGTTCAGCATTTGCGCCACGCAGCTCTCGACGGTGGCCTGCGCAATCCACGGCCTGCCCTGCAAAATTTCGGCGGCCAGCCAGGCTTCGGCGGCGGCAGGCTGCTCGGCATCGGGCAGCGGCTGCGGGCTAAGCAGGATTTGGTTGCCGCCGGCCAGCGTGATGCGGATCAGCCCCTCGGCGCTTTCTGGCGCGGCCAGCTTCAGCGCCGCCGGGTCGATGCCCTCCGCCGCCGCGCCGCTGAGGCCGTATGCCTGCCAAGCGCTGTCGGTATGGAACACGGTTTTGCTGCGCAACACAAACATGCGCAGCCGCTTCACCGTGCTTTCCAGCAAATCCGCCGCCATCAGCAGCAGAAAACCCTCGGCGCGGCGCACCACCAGCATGTTGGCCAACACGCGCCCGCGCGGTGAGTTGTAGGTGGCGAAGCAGGCCTCGCCGGGCTGCAAATCCAAGATGTGGTTGGAAAGCTGGTTGTGCAGGAAATCGGCGGCGTCTTGTCCATCCACTTCCACCACACCGAAAAAGGGCAAACGGAACGGGGCATTCATGGCTTCACTCCCTTGATGTGTTTAATAATTTTTCTCGCCGAAAAAAGCGTAGGTGGCATCGTAGAACAGCTCGCTCTGCGCGCTGTCTTCGTATTCCAAGCGGTTCAGCTCGCTGTCGAAACCGGCGCGGACGGCCTCCAGCGCGTCTTGCACCAAATCGGCGGGCAGGCTGCCCAGCAGGCTTTTCATCGCGCTGCCCAACACCAGGTTTTGCACGCGCAAGGCTTCGCAGCTTTCTTCCAAATAGCTGATTCTTTGTTCGATTTCTTCCATTTCCTCATCCTTTTCAAAGGCGGCGCACGGCGCCGGAACATGCGGCGGATTATAAGCCCAAGCCCTCCGCTTGGACAGCAGGCAGCCCACTCCTCCCCAATTTATGAAATAATACCGCCTACCAGTTTTTCAGGTAGCCTCTGCGGCACAACAGGCTACCTGAAAAAGAAAAGATGGATTAAAAACACCGCCTCACCATTCTTCGGGAAACCGCCATGACCTCACCCCAAGACAACATCGTCTTCACCCTCACCGACGACACCCCCGCCCCCCAGCCCGCGCCCGCCGCCGAAGCAGAAGACTGGGAAAAAGGCCTGGAGCGCCTGCAACAAAATCGCCGCCACCTTGCCCGCCAAAGCCACCAGCCTGCCGCCGAAGCCGCCCAATCCAACCGCCATGCCGCCGCAGCGCCCGCCCCGTTCGTGCAGCCTGCTGCGCCCGTGCCGCCCGTGGCCACGCCCGCTCCCGAACCGCGCCCGCAAGCCGCGCCAAGCGTGCAAACGACAGCATCCGCCCCCCGCCCCGCCCCGTCCCACCTGCTCAGCAGCAGCCGCGGCCGCCGCCTCAACCTCAGCGAGCAAAAGCAGGCCTACCAAGCCTACCTTGAGCATTGGCAGCAGCAGCACAACCTGCAAACCGCCGCCTCCGAAGCCGAGCTGAACAACCCGCAAATCCTGTTTCAAGAAGACTGGCTCAACGCCCAAAACGCCCTGCACATCGGCCGCGACCAGCCCATAGCCGAGCAGGCCACCGTATGGCTGGCCGAGCCACGCAGCCGCGTTACCCCCGAGCAGGAAATCACCGAGCAGATTGAGCAGGCGCAAGAAGCCCTCGCCGCCACGCCAGAAGCCGCCGACACAGACGGCAGCACTGCCGCGCTGGCCGCCGCCGCCGAAAAAATCGTCTTGCTCAACGTGTATGCCCCGCCCGCCCAGCCCGGCCGTCCCGTGCTCTGCCTCAGCGAGCCCGCCCTGCTCGCCGCCCTGGCCAACAAACTGCGCCCCCACCTGGCCGACGCCGTATCCGGCATGGTGAAAACCGCGCTGCAAAAGCAAACCGCGCTGATAATTCAAAATATGCAGCAATCCTTCCTGGAAGAAGTGCCCAAGCTGGTGGACGACGTGCTCGCCCACAACCTCGCCCGCGCACTCGCCGCCGTGAAGAAAGAGCAGCTCTAAGCCCGTTCTCACTATGGAAAGGCTACCTGAAAAATAGTGTTTCTGTTTTAGCTTCGCAGAAACTCAGCCTTGGCTGCGCCAAGACATCGTTTTTCAGGTAGCCTTTATCTTTATCAACACCCCGCCGCCGCCGGGCTGGTATAGTGGATTAACAAAAACCAGTACGGCGTTGCCTCGCCTTCCCGTACTACCCGTACTGTCTGCGGCTTCGTCGCCTTGTCCTGATTTTTGTTAATCCACTATAGAATCCCCTCATCCCCACCGCAACCCAAGGAGAAAGATCATGGATTTAACCCAACTGGCCGCCCACACCCGCGCCCTCGCCCTCGACATCCTGCACCAATCCGCCATCGGCGAAGGGCAGATATTCGTGCTCGGCCTTTCCACCAGCGAAGTCATCGGCGGGCGCATCGGCAAAGATTCCAACCAGGAAGTGGGCGAAGTCATCGTGAAAACCCTGCTCGACATCCTCAACGAGCGCAAAATCTACCTCGCCGTGCAAGGCTGCGAACACATCAACCGCGCCCTTGCCGTGGAGCGCGAGCTGGCCGAAAAATACGGGCTCGAAATCGTGAACGTGTTGCCCGGGCTGCACGCCGGCGGCAGCGCCCAACTGGCCGCCTTCAAATACATGCGCGACCCCGTGGAAGTGGAATTCATCACCGCCCACGCCGGCCTCGACATCGGCGACACCTCCATCGGCATGCACATCAAACACGTGCAAATCCCCCTGCGCCCGCAGCAGCGCGAGCTCGGCGCCGCCCACGTTTGCGCCCTGGCCAGCCGCCCGCGCCTCATCGGCGGCGAACGCGCCGGCCACTACAAAGACAGCATCCGCCGCGTGTGACGCCGCCAGCCGCGCAAAAGGCTACCTGAAAACGATGTTTCCGAAGGAAGCTGAGTTTCTGCGAAGCTAAAACGATGTTTCCGAAGGAAACGGAGTTTCTGCGCAGCTAAAATTTTTCAGGTAGCCTCCAAACCCAGGCATCCATGCCATACCTAACCACAAAGTACAAAGCCGCCATGTTGGACGAAAATTTTAAAGAGTATCTTGATGATGAATTAGGCAGAATCATGCCCGATATTCAAAAGGAATACCGCGATTTGTTTGCCTCTCTAGGATTTAACGAAACAAACCGCAGCTTCACCGAATTCTGGTCTGTATATAGCGATGAAATTTATGGGAAGTTTGGCTATTTAGTGGATTTATCCATGGATTTGGAAGACCCCTCGAGCAGCCAAACCGAAAGCTTAAGAGCCAACATCGGGCTGCCAAATCAATATTTCTCATTATTAAACAATGAGCTGGATGATTATATTCTGTATGACAAAGATACAGATGAAGTATTTTTCATTGAAGCTGAAAATATTAAAAAATTTATTGAAACCAAACAATTCAATAAACACTGGAACAGCTTTGAAGCTTTTATCAAAGACCACTTAAATTATCCGTAGCCGCATCCTATTCCCGTGCCAAGGAAGCTAATTCATCGTCCGCCCTACGGCTACCTGAAAATAAGCAGTTCACAGACATGGCCGATGGAGATTTTGCACAAGAATTTTGATTCACTGGAAATTGTTGCCGATCTCCCTCTCCACCAATTTATGGTGCTGGACGCAAAATAATTCGCTTCATATTCGACAACGCACGGTTCAGCGGCTTCGGCAATTTCCCAGCAAAAGGCTACCTGAAATTTTTCAGGTAGCCTTTTATGCAACCCCATCAAGCTATCTGTTCCGCCGCGCCGCTTCCGCGCGCTGCATGATTTCTTCATAAAATTCGGGCGGCACGGCGTCTTTCAGGCGCACGCTTTTCAGGCCGAGCTCGCGCAGCATCTGTTCGGCGGGCACTTCGGCGCGCGAGTTGGGTACGCGCCTGCCGTAGCGGCCGTATTCTTCCACGGCGTAGGTGTGCGCATTGAGGCGGCTGTAGCGCTTGCCACCCGTCCACCATTCGTTGCCGTCCACATAGGCCACGTTTTCCACAAAAATGCCGTTTTCGTAGTGGAACGCTTGGCCGTGGCGCCGGTTTTGTCGGTTTTGAAAATAGATTTCCACTTTCTGCGCACTGAGGCTGGGGTCGAGATAGGCCTGATAACAGATTTTTTCTCCGCCGCTCAATGGAGCGCAGCGGCTGGGGCTGTTGCGCACGAAGGCGCTGGAATCGCGGAATACGCCGGGCCCGGGCCGGGCAAATTGGGTGCGACTGCCTTGCCCGCTGCCGGATGGGCGCTGGCCTTGAACGTTGTAACCGTAGCCGGCCAAACCGGGGTCGTGCTGCAAGGCGCCGCGCGTGGCATCGTGGGCGTGGGCCGGCAGGGCGGCAATGGCCAGCACGGCGGCAAGGGAGAGGGATGGGCGCATGGGTTTCCTTTGGTATGAAGCTGGTTTGCGGGCGGCAGATTTTAGCACGGTGCAAGCGCTTGGGCTTTGGGCGTGAACCACCTCAGGCTACCTGAAAACCTCCGCTCCAAGGAATTGAAAACACCATGCCGCGAAGTGTTCGAGAGGCTGCAAATTTCAGGTAGCCTCATCCCGCCCCGCCAATGCTGCTACAATGCCCGCCTTTCCATTTCCCCATCCAAAGGCTGCCCAATATGCCCGCCGACCGCCACGCCGTATTTGAAAACCTCGCCGCCCCCGAAACCGCCGCCTTTGCCGCCGCCGAACACGCGCAAACGCAAGCCTGGCTGGAAAGCCAGCCCGATTACGAGCCGCTGCGCCGCGATATTTTGGCCGTGCTGCAAGACGAGCAGCAGATTCCGTTTTGCCAGGAGCACCGCGCGCGGATGTATCACTTCTATCAGAGCGAGGAATTTCCCAAGGGCGTGTACCGCGTGTGCAGCGCGGCTTCGTATCGCGCCGGGCTGCCGGAATGGGAAGTGCTGTTTTCGGTGGCGGATTTCGACGAAATTTTGGGCGCGGATGTGTATTTAGACGGCGTGTCGCACTATGTGGAGCAGCCGCACAAGGTGCTGCTTTCGCTCAGCCCGGGCGGCGGCGATGCGGCGTTCACGTTGGAGTTTGATTTGGAAACGCGCCAAGTGGTGCCCAACGGCTTCCACTTCCCCGCCGGCAAAAACCACATCGCTTGGCGCGATGAAAACAGCGTGTGGGTGTGCCCGGCTTGGGACGAGCGCCAGCTCACGGCTTCGGGCTACCCGCGCGAGGTGTGGCTGCTGCGGCGCGGTCAGAGCTTCGAGGAGGCTCAGCCGGTGTTGCAAACAGAAGCGCAATCGGTGTGGGTGCACGCCTGGCGCTATCTGGATGCGCAAGGCGCGCCGATTGATTTGCTGGAAGAAAGCGCGGGCTTTTTCAGCCGGCAATATTTTCAGGTAGCCTCAGACGGGGCGCTGCTGCCCTTGGGGCTACCTGAAAATGCGGAAATCTGCGGCTATCTGGGCGGCTGGCTGCTGGTGCTGCTGCGCAGCGGCTGGCAGCGGGCCAACCATGCTTACGCCGCCGGCAGCCTCTTGGCAGTGAAGCTGAACAAGGGCGCGCTCGGGCAGGCGCACTGCCTGTTTGCGCCGCAGGCCGGGCAATCGGTGGAAGGCGTGGAAACCACGCGCCATTTCGTGGCCGCCACCTTGCTGGATAATGTTTCAGGTAGCCTCAAGGCCTGGCGGCTGCACCAGGGACAATGGCAGGACGCCGCCGTTCCCGAGCTGCCGCTGGAAGGCGCGGCCGGCGTGGTGGAAATCGTCGATCAGCCGTGGGGCGGCGACGTGCTCTATATTGCCGCCAGCAGCTTCCTCTCGCCGCTCACGCTCTACACGCTGGATTTGCAGCGGCAGGAATGGTGCGTGATGCGACGCCAGCCCGCCCAGTTCAGCCCCGAAGGCTTGGCCGTGCGCCAGTTTCACGCCGTATCGGCCGACGGCGAACGCATTCCGTATTACCACGTGGGCGGCAACGAGCCAAACGTGCCCACGCTGGTGTATGCCTACGGCGGCTTCGGCGTGCCCGAGCTGCCGCATTATCTGGGTATCATCGGCCGGCACTGGCTCGCCCAAGGCGGCGCCTTCGTACTGGCCAACATCCGCGGCGGCGGCGAATTCGGCCCCGCCTGGCACAGCGCCGCCCAAGGCGCTGAACGCAAACACAAAAGCGCCGAAGACCTGGTGGCCGTGGCGCAGGATTTGGCCGCGCGGGGCTTGGCCGCGCCCGAACGCATCGCCCTGCAAGGCGGCAGCAACGGCGGGCTGGTGTGCGCCGCCGCCTACTGCCGCGCCCCGCAGAGCATCGGCGCGATGGTGTGCGAAGTGCCGCTCACCGACATGCTGCGCTATCCGCACCTCTCCGCCGGCGCCTCCTGGCTCGAAGAATACGGCAACCCCGACACCGAGCCCGACAGAGGCTACCTGAAAAAACTCTCGCCCTACCACAACCTGCACGCCTCCCAAGCCTACCCGCCCGCCCTCATCACCACCAACCTGAGCGACGACCGCGTGCACCCCGCCCACGCCCTCAAATTCCACGCCCGCCTGCGCGAAATCGGCGCGGAAAGCCGCCTCTATGCCCCCGAAGCCGGCGGCCACACCGGCAACGCCTCGCAGGAAGAAGTGGCCGCCGAGCTCGCCGCCGTGCTGCTCTTCCTCTGGCGCAGCATAGGCGCCCCGGCAGTAGGAAAGCGCGCATAGGTTGTTTGTTTATATTGGTTTTTTCACACAGTTTGCAAAGCCGCCGCGCTATGCTAATATGCGCACCGTTGTTTTCAGGTAGCCTGATTGCGCCGCGTATCGGCAAAGCCGCCGCTCATCCGCAACATACGGATAGCAAACTGCGGGCAAATCCGTTACAATGCCGCCTTTTAGAGAACTACCTTTAATTTTTTCCCGTTTATTAAGGACAAGGACCCCACAATGGAAAACATCGAACAACGCGTTAAGAAAATCGTTGCCGAACAATTGGGCAAGAGCGAAAGCGAAGTGAAAAACGAATCTTCCTTCAGCGAAGATTTGGGCGCCGACTCTCTGGACGTGGTTGAGCTGGTAATGGCTTTGGAAGAAGCCTTCGGCTGCGACATCCCCGATGAAGAAGCTGAAAAAATCACTACCGTTCAGCAAGCCATCGATTTCGTTACTTCCCGCTCCAACTAACCGGCAGCAGGTTTAACCGCAGAATACCGGCCTCTGCCTCGGGCGTATCGTTCGCCGGCGGCAGGGGCTTTTGTTATGCAGCCCGCCTTCGCGGCAGGCTGGAGAATTTCGGAAAACACAAGACAAAACAATCATGAGCCAAAGAAGAGTGGTGGTAACTGGATTGGGGCAGATTTCCCCGGTGGGCAACAACGTGGCCAGCGCCTGGCAAAACCTGCTGGCCGGCGTGAGCGGCATCGGCAAAATCACCCGTTTTGACGCCGGCGAGCTGAGCGCGCAAATTGCCGGCGAAGTGAAAGATTTCGACATCGGCGAATACATCAGCGGCAAAGAAGCCCGCCGCATGGACGCCTTCATCCACTACGGCATTGCCGCCGCCCTGCAAGCCATTGCCGACGCCGGGCTGGACGACTGCGCCAATCTCGACAAAACCCGCGTGGGCGTGAACATCGGCTCCGGCATCGGCGGCCTGCCCTCCATTGAAGCCACCGGCATCGTGGTGCACGAAAACGGCCCGCGCCGCATCAACCCCTTCTTCATCCCCGGCTCGCTGATCAACCTGATTGCCGGCCACGTTACCATCCTCAAAGGCTACCAAGGCCCCAGCTACGGCATCGTATCGGCCTGCACCACCGGCGCACACTGCATCGGCGACGCCGCCCGCATGATCCAGTACGGCGATGCCGACGTGATGGTGGCCGGCGGCGCAGAAGGCGCGGTGTGCATGCTCGGCGTGGGCGGATTTGCCGCCATGAAGGCGCTCTCCACCCGCAACGACGACCCCGCCACTGCCTCCCGCCCGTGGGACAAAAACCGCGACGGCTTCGTGATGGGCGAAGGCGCCGGCGTATTGGTGCTGGAAGAATACGAACACGCCAAAAAACGCGGCGCACAGATCTATGCCGAGCTGGCCGGCTTCGGCATGAGCTCCGACGCGCACCACATCACCGCGCCCAACGCCGAAGGCCCCGCCCTGGCCGTGGCCCGCGCCCTGAAAGACGCCGGCCTCAACCCCGGCGACATCGACTACGTGAACGCCCACGGCACCTCCACCCCGCTGGGCGACGCCAACGAAACCACCGCGCTGAAGCTGGCCTTCGGCGATCACGCCAAAAACCTGGTGGTCAATTCCACCAAATCCATGACCGGCCACCTGCTCGGCGGCGCCGGCGGCGTGGAAGCCGTGTATTCCGTGCTGGCGCTGCACCACCAAAAATCGCCGCCCACCATCAACATCTTCGAGCAAGACATCGAAGGCGGCTGCGATTTGGATTATTGCGCCAACGAAGCCCGCGACCTGCCCATCCGCGCCGCCATTTCCAACTCCTTCGGCTTCGGCGGCACCAACGGCACCCTCGCGTTCAAACGCTTCACCGGCTGATTAACGCAAGCACCGAAAGCAAAGAAGGCTACCTGAAAACGCAGCAAAGCTAAAACCCGTTTGCCGTTTTTCAGGTAGCCTTTATCGCCAGCAATCCACACAGGAGCAACCCATGCAAATCTGCATCATCGGCGCCGGCGCCTGGGGCACCGCCCTCGCCATCCACTTCGCCCAAAACGGCCAACAAGTCAGCCTGTGGACGCGCGAACGCGAACACGCCACCGCCATGCGCGCCGAACGCAGCAACACAGGCTACCTGAAAAACTTCCCCTTCCCCGCCACACTCAGCATCGCCGACACCCCGCCCCCCCGGCCCGACCTCGTCATCATCGCCACCCCCACCGCCGGCCTGCGCGGCAGCCTGCAAACCCTCCGCCAATGGGGCTGGAGCAACATCCCCCTCCTCACCGCCTGCAAAGGCTTCGAGCAAGGCAGCGGCCTGCTGCCCCACCAAGTCGCCCGCCAAGAGCTGCCCGACAACAGCCGCATCGGCATCCTCTCCGGCCCCAGCTTCGCCCAAGAGCTCGCCCAGCAGCTGCCCTGCGCCGTTACCCTCGCCTCAAGCAACCTGCCCTGGGTCGAAAGCCTCGCTGCCGAGCTCAGCTCCGCCGTGCTGCGCCTCTATGCCAACGACGACATGGTCGGCGTGGGCGTGGGCGGCGCCGTGAAAAACGTAATGGCCATCGCCGTGGGCATTGCCGACGGCCTGCAATACGGCCTCAACGCCCGCGCCGCCCTGATGACGCGCGGCCTGGCCGAAATCAACCGACTGGCGCTGGCCCTGGGCGCCAAACAAACCACCCTGATGGGCCTCGCCGGCATGGGCGACCTCATCCTCACCTGCACCGGCGCCCTCTCCCGCAACCGCCAAGTCGGCCTCAAACTCGCCGAAGGCAAACCCCTGCCCACGATTCTTGCCGAGCTCGGCCATGTGGCCGAAGGCGTGTACACCATCCGCGAAGCCGGTGTGCAAGCCGCCAAACTCGGCATCGACATGCCCATCACCCGTATCCTAAACGAACTCTTAGACGGCAAAATCAACGTCGGCAGCGTGGCCGAGCGACTGATGCTGCGCGAAATCCGCGTGGAATAACGCGTAAATTTACCCGCCGCCGCTTCCGAGCGGCACAAGTTTCAGTATAATGCGGGCAGACTATCGCGCCCGCCCGGATTCGCGCCGGCGCCCAAGATTGACAAAGGCAGATTCATGAACAGCCAATTAGAGCATTTGCAAACCTCCATCGAAACCCTGGTGGGCAGATACCAATCCGCCGTGCGCGAAAAACAGGCGCTGCACAAAAAAATCGGCGAGATGGACGCCGCCTGGCAGAAACAACGGCACGACCACCGCGCCACCATCGACGGCCTGCAACTGGCCTACAGCGAGCGCATGACGCGCATGGAACGCGAGCTCACCGGCCAAATCGAAGCCTTGCAGCAGGAAAACGCCGCCTACCGCAAGCTGCTGGCAGAAAGCGCCGAAAGCATCCGCGCCCTGCTCGACCGGCTGCCCGTGTCCGCCCAAGAGGAGCAGGCAGCATGAGTATCGAACAAGTAAACGTGGATATTTTGGGCCGCCAATTCAACATCGGCACGCCCAACAGCGAAAAAGAAACCCTGTTGCAGGCCGTGCACATGCTGAATCAGAAAATCGGCGTGATTCAGTCTTCCGGCCGGATTGTGGAAACCGACAAAATCGTGATCATGGCCGCGCTGAACCTCACCCACGATTTGCTCAAAATGAGCGCGAAAGACGGTTTGGCAATCGGCGAAATTGAGCGTAGAATAAGCACCATAATAGAAAATTGCGATAAAGCACTTGATTTGGAAAAATAAATTAGTTATTCTTCTTTTAACCCTGCGGTGTTCGCGAAGGCATACCATTCCTTTGAACCAATAACATCGCTTCAGGCTGCAGATTGTGTGGTGGGCGCGCGCGTTCCCCGTGAACGTACCCGAAACTGCCGAAAGTGGCCAACCTTGACTCAAGGTTCAAGCGAATCCAGCCCAACGGCACTCGCGGGGTTTCCCCATAAAAAATCCGGTATCTTGCATACCGGATTTTGTTTTGCGGAGCGGCTTGGACAGCGCGTTGATGTATGATGCCGGCACGTTTATTTTTCAGGTAGCCTGCTGCCCAGACAAAGGCTACCTGAAAAATCAGGACTAATGGCCAAATGGAATACCCAAACCCAGTTTAGCGCCCCGGCTCTACACGGTTGGAGCGAGAGAACTGGCCAGTATTTCGCTCCCCAACCAGCCGCTGCAATCGAGCGGGGCGGGCTAATGCTTGCGGCTGTGGTTTTCGATGCCGTCGCACACGGTGGCGAGGAAGTCGAGGTATTTGGGGTCTTCGTCTGCCCACAAATCTTCTTCGCCCAAGGCATAGGCGCGGATGAGTTCGTCGGCGGCGCACTCGTGATTGCCGAGCTCGAATTGGGCTTGGCCGAGGCGCAGGTGCAGGAAGGGGTTGCCGATGGCGTCGGGGCAGTGCATGGCGTGGCTGAGGGCTTCGCGGGCGGCTTCGTGCCGGCCGCGCAGGAATTCGGTGTCGCCGATGGCGGCGAGTATCCAGGTGGCGGCTTCCCATTCGGTTTGCGGCTCGGGCAGCAAATCCCAGGCTTGCCAGTAGTGTTCCAGCGCTTCAGCGTGGCGGGATTCATCGGCCAGCGTATCGCCTTGTTCGCACAGGGTGGTGATTTGCTGGTAGGTGTGGTCGTTAAGTTCGGCCATGGCGGTTTCCTTTGTTTGAGATGCGCCGCATTATACAGGCTACCTGAAAAATGCTTGGCGGTTTTTAGCTTCGCAGAAACTCAGCCTTGGCTGCGCCAAGACATCGTTTTCAGGTAGCCTCTTCTCCTTGCCCGCGTGATAATATGCGCCGTCTTTTGTTCACATCACACCGCCGCCATGACCGCCCAACAACGCATCCGCGATCTCACTCTCCAGCTAAACCGCTACGCCCGCGAATACTACACTTTGGACGCGCCCACCGTGCCCGACAGCGAATACGACCGCCTGTTCCGCGAACTCGAAGCCCTGGAAGCGGAATATCCGCAGTTCAGGCTGCCTGAAAGCCCCACGCAGCGGGTGGGCGGCGCGGTGTTGGACGGCTTCGAGACCGTTGTCCACGCCGTGCCGATGTTGTCGCTGAACAACGCTTTTTCGCCGCGCGACTACGACACGGGCGCGTTCGACCATGCCGAATTTTTGGCGTTCGACGAGCGCGTGTGCAAGGAACTGGGCGTGGCGCAGACCGAATACGCCGTCGAGCCGAAGTTTGACGGGCTGGCCGTCAGCCTGCTGTATCAAAACGGGATTTTGGTGCAGGCGGCCACGCGCGGCGACGGCACCACGGGCGAAAACGTTACCGAAAACATCAAAACCGTGCGCAACATCCCGCTGAAACTGCACGGCGACACGCTGCCTGAAATGATGGAAGTGCGCGGCGAAGTGCTGATGCTGAAAGCCGATTTTGCCGCGCTGAACGAACGCCAGCTCGCGGCGGGGCAGAAGCCTTTCGCCAATCCGCGCAACGCCGCCGCCGGCAGCCTGCGCCAGCTCGATTCCAAAATTACCGCGCAGCGCAAACTGCATTTTTTTGCTTACGGCATCGCCCAACTGGCGGGCATCCCAAGGCAGCCTGAAAGCCATATCGAAGAACTCGCGCTGCTGGGCGAACTCGGCTTTTCGCTGCCCTACGGCTATTTCGGCGTGTACACCGGCGCGGCGGCCGTGTTGCGCGAATACGAGCGGCTGGCCGAACACCGCCCGAATCTGCCGTATGAAATTGACGGCATGGTGGTCAAGGTCAATTCATTGGCCGAACAGCGGCAACTCGGCTTCGTGTCGCGCGCGCCGCGCTGGGCGGTTGCCCACAAATTCCCCGCCGAAGAGGCCCTCACCACGGTGGAAGCGATTGACGTGCAGGTCGGCCGCACCGGCGCGATTACCCCCGTGGCGCGGCTTGCGCCCGTGTTCGTGGGCGGCGTAACCGTAACCAACGCCACGCTGCACAATCAGGACGAAGTGGCGCGCAAAGACGTGCGTGTGGGCGACACCGTGGTGGTGCGCCGCGCGGGCGACGTGATTCCCGAAGTGGTGCGCGTGGTGCTGGAACGCCGCCCGATGGTGGAAAAGCAGCCTGCACCCGATTTGTTTTCAGGTAGCCTCAAAGAACCGCAGTACGACCCGTTCAGGCTGCCTGAAACCTGCCCCGTGTGCGGCAACGCGGTGGAACGCGAAGCCGGCGAAGCCGTCGCCCGCTGCACCGGCGGAATGCTCTGCCAGGCCCAGCGCGCCCAAGGGCTCATCCATTTCGCCAGCCGCAAGGCGATGGACATCGCAGGGCTGGGCGACAGGCAAATCGAAGCCCTCGTCGCGCAAGACGTGCTGCACAGCTTTGCCGATATTTATCAACTGGATATTGCCAAGCTGCAAACCATTAAAGACAGCAAATCCGCCGCCACCAAATGGGCGCAGAACATTTTGGACAGCATCGCCCAAAGCCGCACACCGCCGCTCGCCCGCTTCCTGTTCGCCCTCGGCATCCGCCACATCGGCGAAAGCACCGCCAAACAGCTTGCCGCCACCTTCGGCAACCTCGACACCGTGCGCCGCGCCCCCCAGCCCATACTCGCCTGCCTGCCCGACATCGGCAGCGTCGTCGCCCATGCCGCCGCCCACTATTTCAGGCAGCCTGCACAGCAGAAAATGTTGGACGACTTATTGCAGCACGTTGCCCCGCAGGCCGCCGCCCCGTCGCCCCAAGCCCGAGAATACGCCGCGCCCGAGCAATGGCTGCAACGTCTGCCCAATATCAAACTCAGCGAAAAACGCACCGCCGAACTCTGGCAGCTCGCCGGCAGCCTGCACGCCCTAACCGCCGACCCCGCCCTGCCGCAGGAATGGCAAGACTGGCGCAGCCAGCCTGAACACGCCAAACTGTTGCAGGAAATCACCGCCTTCACGGAAGGGCTGCCTGAAAAAAGTGCGGACGGCGTTTCAGGCAGCCTGCACTCCGAAAACAGCGCAATCGCAGGCAAAACCTTTGTGCTCACCGGCACGCTGCCCACGCTGAAACGCGACCAGGCCGCCGCCCTGATAGAAGCCGCCGGCGGCAAAGTGAGCGGCAGCGTGTCCAAAAAAACCGACTTCGTGGTGGCGGGCGAAGCCGCCGGCAGCAAGCTGGAAAAGGCGCAGAGCTTGGGCGTGGCTGTGTTGAGTGAGGAGGAATTGCTGGGGATGCTGGGAGAGACTACCTGAAAAATATGCCGCATCCTGCCAGACTGCAGCAACTACCCGCAGGAACAGTACATTAAACTCACTTGCAAGTTGTATAGCCCGCATGCCTTTGCATCAATGCTTGCCACGCTTCTTCTCAAGAAAAGCAAAAATGTTGAATATTTATTTCCAAGACACCAGCGGATACCGATATTTGGATTTGGACACCGATGAGCACACCATTCAGGCCGCCATTTCCCACTTAAAAGAAAAAACAGGAATCTATTTAGACCCTTACGGCGACACCAAGCTCTATCCCGCTCATCAGCAGATTTTGGCCAATTACCTGCAGGCTGTTCACGGATACGGCGAAATCATAAAGTTTCTATCAAAAAAGCATGGAGTTAGATGCCGTTATCTATTGCCGTGGGGATTGATGCCGAAGCGTGGCAATCCTTGCCGCTTTTCAACCCAACTCCATCAAGGAGCCCTATGTTTTCTTTTTTCAAGCAACTACTTGCCCAATCCGAGCCGCCATTTCCGCGCAACCGTTTTGCCGGCACCAACTGGGCGCAAGAGCTGGCGGCCGCCACCCGCCGCTTGTGCAACGAAAGCGGCAGCTACGCGGAGCATGGCGCCTATACCGAATTGGAATTGGGCGCGGGCGCCGGCCATATTGTCTTATATTTCAAAAACGAATACGAAGCCGAGATGGCGGAAATTTTGAGCGCCCTAAACGAAATAGACAACCAAGTTCAGGCCGATTGCGAACGCGCTGCCGCATCGCCCGTGCCCGAAGCGCACCGCCAAACCGGCTGGACGCAGGAGCGTTGGCGCAAAGCGCATCAATTCAGCGTATCCATCGTTTGCTATGAAGCCGAGCCGCCGCAAATCGATTATGGCGCCGACCATGCGAACAGCGAATTTTCCGTTTACCTCGGCAAGGCTGGCGGCAGCTGGCAGGCGTTTTGGGATAGGGAATTGGAACGGCCTGTTTGATGGCGGCTTCCAATATGCCGATAAAGGCTACCTGAAAAAGTTTTCACCCATTGAACTGCGTTGAAGCGATTTCAGCTTCGCAGAAACCCAGCCTTGGCTGCGCCAAGACATCGTTTTCAGGTAGCCTTTACCTTTCCCGCCGAAGCGTTAAAGCGCTTGGCAAACCCACCGCCGTGCCCTATCCTTGCCCCGGCTGACCAACCCACCCGCCCGAAAGGAAACCGCCATGCCCGCCTCCTGCCCGCTGTGCCGCGCCGAAGATGAAACCGTATTGTGGCAAAACAGCCGCCTGCGCATCATCGCCGTAAACGACAGCCCCGCCGCGCCCGCGTTTTGCCGCGTGATTTGGCGCGAACATATTGCCGAAATGACGGATTTGCCGGAAGCAGCGCGGCAGGAAATCATGGCGGCGGTGTGGCGCACCGAGGCGGCGATGCGGCAAGTGTTGCGCCCGGCCAAAATCAACCTGGCCAGCCTGGGCAACCAGGTGCCGCACCTGCATTGGCATGTGATTGCCCGCTTTGAGAACGATGCCTGTTTCCCCGATTCGATTTGGGCCGCGCCGCGCCGCGCCGCGAAGCCGAGTTGGCGCTGCCGGCCGATTGGCAGCGGCAGGTGGCGGCTTTGCTGGCTGCCGAAGCGTGAGGGGCGACTGGTATAATGCCTGCCGCTCGCCCAATGCAAAGGCTACCTGAAACCGCTATCGCGGGCTTGCTTTAACGGCGGTATTTGTTGTGAATGATGGAATGGAAAAGCGTGATGAAACAGCCGTATTTATTGACGATTTCGCCCAGCTCGCTCATTTTATTTGATAACGGCCAAGACAATTTCCTAAAAGAATTCCATCAAGCGTTTGCAGATTATGCGATTGAGGGCGAATATGAAAACTTGTGGTATCTGCTCGGCACGGACGCATTCTTTGCTGTGCGCGAAAACCAGCTCGTTTTGCAGGATTGGGACGGCAAAACTTATTTCTCTCTGCCGTTATCCGAGCCTTTAAATTTGGCCGATAATTGCGGTGTTATGTTGATTGATACGCCCGAGCCGGTGGCCGCGGCAACGCTCCAAGCCGCATTCGGCAACGTGGCGGACAATAATGAAGCCCTGTCGCAAGCCCTGTTTGACTTTGAAGCGAAAAACGGCTGGAGCAAATACGATTGCCAGGCTTTGTGCATCTGCTTGTTCAGCGAAAAAGAACAAGAACAGATGAAACAGGAATTTGATTTGGCATAACTGCTTTCAGGTAGCCCAAACCCCGAAAAGGCTACCTGAAAACGATGTCTTGGCGCAGCCAAGGCTGAGTTTCTGCGAAGCTAAAACACCCAAACACTACACCAACCGATTAAGGATTCCCGCCATGCTGTTTCCCCATCTTTCCCGCCGCCGCTTCCTCAGCGCTTCCGCCACCCTGGCCGGTGCCGGCATTTTGCAGGCGTGCAGCGCGCCGGTGATGCCTGCTTCGCCCGGGCACGCCGTTGCCCCGGGCGGCCAAACCCAGCCACGCCGCAGCGGCGGGGGCACGGCTTTGCGCGTGGTGGCGCCTTCGGGCTTTGCCCCGCGCCCCGAGCAGGCGCAGGCCGGCCTGTTGCGCCTGTATAACGCCGGCTTTGCCATCACCAACCAGCAGGCGGTGGAGCGCCGCTACCAGCGTTTTGCCGGCACGGATGCCGAACGCATTGCCGATTTCCAAGACGTGGCTTCGGGCAAAGTGCCCACGCCGCAGGTGCTGATGGGCATGCGCGGCGGTTATGGCGCGGTGCGCCTGCTGCCGCATATCGATTGGGCCTCGCTCGGCGCGCGCATGCGCGAGCAAGGCACGCTGTTTTTCGGCTTTAGCGATGTGTGCGCCATCCAGCTCGCCTTGCTGGCGCAGGGCAATATGTGCAGCTTCGCCGGCCCCATGCTTTACAGCGGCTTCGGCAAGGCGCAGCCCTCGGTGTATGCCATGCAGGCCTTCATCGACGGCAGCACGCAGGCCGATTTGAGCATCCAGGTGTCCGACGTGCAGGCCGATAACGTGCCCACCCTGCACGGCACCATGTGGGGCGGCAACCTGAGCGTCATCGCCTCGCTGGCCGGCTCGGCCTACCTGCCGCAGCCGGAAGGCGGCATCCTCTTCCTCGAAGACGTGGGCGAGCAGCCCTACCGCCTCGAGCGCATGCTGCAAACCCTGCATTTAGCCGGCATCCTCAAGCGGCAGCAGGCCATCGTGCTCGGCAACTTCCGCATGGGCAACGCCCGCGACGTGTACGACGGCGGCTACGACCTCTCCAGCGTCATCCGCACCCTGCGCCGCATCAGCGGCATCCCCGTGCTCACCGGCTTCCCCTTCGGCCACATCAGCAACCTCGCCACCTTCCCGCTGGGCGTGCCCACCGCCATCCGCGGCAACGGCGCCGGCGGCTACACCGCCCGCTTCAGCGGCCACCCCACGCTCAACCCCGCCGCCCTCACGCTCAACAACCTGCTGCCACCCCCGCCCTCCTTCGACAACCCCGCCCCGGCGGAAGACAACAGCGAAGCCGGCGAATAGCCGCCGCAGCGTTTTCAGGTAGCCTCATCGGAGAAAGAAGAGGCTACCTGAAAACCATCGCGCTTGTGCCGCCGCCGTTCGGCCCCATATCGCGCCCAGGCCCCTGAAACCCATTCCCACCATGACCCGCAAAAAAACCGACGCCTTCGCCCGCCTCACCGCCGCCCTCGAAATCCTGCCCAACGTCGGCCCCAAATCCGCCCGCCGCATGGCCTACGAGCTCCTGCGCCACAAGCGCGACGGCGCCGCCGAGCTGGCTGCCGCCCTCCAGCACGCCCTCACCGCCGTGCAGCACTGCCGCTTGTGCAACACCTTCTGCGAAGGCGAGCTCTGCGCCATCTGCGCCAACCCCGAGCGCGACCGCCGCCGCCTGATGATTGTGCACCTGCCCGCCGACGTGGCCGGCATGGAAGCCGCCCATTGCCACGACGGCCTCTATTTCGTGCTCATGGGGCAGATCAGCCCCGCGCAGGGCATGGATTTGCAGCACATCGCGCTGGATAAGCTGGTGGCGCGTTTGCAAGAAAGCGAAGTGGAAGAAGTGATCATCGCCACCGCCTTCACCCCCGAAGGCAACGCCACCGCCTATGTGCTGGCCGAGCTCTTCAAAAACCTGCCCTACCGCGTGAGCCGCCTGGCGCAGGGCATGCCGCTGGGCAGCGAGCTGGAATACATCGACGCCGGAACGCTGGCGCAATCCGTGTACGAACGGCGGCTGGTGAAAGAAACCGACAGCGCCGCCGCAGCCGAAACGGAACACCAACCCTAAACCCGCCGCGGAAATTTTCAGGTAGCCTCCCAGCCGCCGCTATCCCGCCCAGGCTACCTGAAAACATTAGCTTCAATGAAACCAATACCATCCACTTTCAGGTAGCCCCTCACTCCCATCCACACCACGAACTCGCCCATGCTCCCCGCCAAACCCGACCACCCCGCCCACCGCACCGCCTCCTACATCCTGATGGCCGCCGCCCTGCTGCTGATCCTGCACTACCGCTTTCTGCCGCTGCTGCTCTCCGTTATCCTCACCTACGTGTTTATCAGCCAAACCAACGGCCTGATTTTATGGATACGCCGCCGCCTGCTGCCGCACAACACCTTCCTGCACCGCTCGCTCAACGTGCGCAACATCAACCTCGTCTCCGCCACGCTCACCATCGGCCTGGTGCTGCTGGCCATTTTCCTGATGGCGCTGGGCGTGTACCGCCTGCTGCACGGCGGGCACATTTCCGTAATGCTGGGCAAGCTCGCCGCCATCCTAGCCGACACAAAAAACAGCAGCGACCTGCCGCCCGCCATCCTAAACATGCTGCCGGAAAACCTGGCCGAAATCAAAGCCGCCGCCGCCGAGCTGATTACCGAATACGGCGCCACGCTTACCCGCATCAGCCGCAACAGTTTCACCTCCTTCGTGTATGTGATCATCGGCGTGATCATCGGCGCGCTGCTCAGCTTCCACCGCCTGAACCTGCGACGCCAACGCCGTCAAATGCCCGCGTTTAAGGCCGAGCTGGTGCGCCGCGTGGTGAACTTCCAGCACAGCTTCGAGCGCGTGTTTATTGCGCAGGTGAAGATTTCGCTGATCGACACGGCGGTAACGGCGGCGTATCTGTATCTGATTCTGCCGCTCTTCGGCGTGGCGCTGCCCTTCCGCCTCACGGTGTTGGTGATTGCCTTTGTGGTGGGGCTGATTCCGGTGGCGGGCAACCTGATTTCCAACACGGTCATCATCATCCTCAGCCTGGGCGTGTCGCTCTATGTGGCGGTGGCTTCGCTGGTGTTTTTGGTGGTGGTGCACAAGCTGGAGTATTTTTTAAACGCGAAAATCATCGGCTCGCAGATTGAATCGAGCGCGTGGGAATTGCTCTTGGTGATGGTGGTGTTCGAGCGGATTTTCGGCATCGGCGGCATCATCATCGCGCCGGTGTATTATGCTTATCTGAAAAACGAGCTGAAACAGCGCGGGCTGATTTAGCAGGATAGGGGCTACCTGAAAAATCCCGCCGGCTCGGGCATGGATGCCCAAGCTGCCCGACACATTAAAGGCTACCTGAAATTTTTTCAGGTAGCCTCTGCGGTATAATACCGCCTCCTTTTTATCCGATTTATCCGAGCCAAACCGTGAGCTTCTTCGAGCGTTTTATCCATTCCCTGCTGTTTGAAATCGGCGCGGTGCTGATTTCGGCGATTGCCGTGCTGCTGTTCGGGCATTCGCAGGCCGGCACGGCGTTTGGCATGAGCGTGGCGGTGTCGGTAACGGCGATGGTGTGGAATTTTGTGTTCAACTGGGGCTTCGACAAAATCTTCACCGGCCGGCGCGAGCGGCGCGACTGGGGCGTGAGGATGCTGCAAACCGGCGCGTTTGAAGGCGGGCTGCTGTTTTTCACCACGCCGCTGATTGCCTGGTTTCTGCAAATCAAGCTGTGGCAGGCGCTGCTTGCCGACCTCGGCCTCACCCTGCTCATCGTGCTCTATTCCCTGGCCTACAATTGGGCCTTCGACCACCTGCGTGCCCGCCTGCTGGCGCGGCGGCAGGGCATATCCGAAGCGCATTAGGTTTTGCAAAACCGCCGGATAGAGTAAAATCAGCCAAACTTTCAAACAGGCTACCTGAAAACAGCCGAAACCCTTTTTCAGGTAGCCCTAATCTTTCGCAATCATTATGGACAACAAACAAAAACTGCAAACAGGCCTCGCCGAGCTCGGCCTCAGCCTCAACACCGCCCAGCAGCTCCTGCTGCTCGAATACGCCTCGCTGCTGCAAAAGTGGAACCGCGTGTACAACCTCACCGCCCTGCGCCGCGACGACAAAATCATCAGCCACCACATCCTCGACAGCCTCACCCTGCTGCCCTATGTGCAAGAGGCAAAAACCCTGATGGACGTGGGCTCCGGCGGCGGCATGCCCGGCATTCCCACCGCCATTTGCCGCCCCGACCTGCACATCACCCTGCTCGATTCCAACACCAAAAAAACCGCCTTCTTGCAGCAAACCGTAATCGAGCTCGGCCTCTCCAACGTTACCGTGGCTTCCGGCCGCGTGGAAACCATCTACGACAAAAAAGTAGACGTGGTTACCAGCCGCGCCTTCGCCGAGCTCGCCGATTTCGTCGCCCTCACCAAACACCTGCTCAACGAACACGGCTACTGGGCCGCCATGAAAGGCGTGTACCCCTACGAAGAAATCGCCCAGCTCCCCGCCGACATCGAAGTAGTGGCCGCCGACAAGCTCAACGTGCCCATGCTCGACGCCGAGCGGCACATGGTAATCATGCGGCAGAAATAGCCCGCGCCGCCGCCGCGCAGGCTACTTGAAACCCTCCACACAGAAAGGCCGAATGATGAGCGCCACAGTTATCGCCATTGCCAACCAAAAAGGCGGCGTGGGCAAAACCACCACCGCCGTCAATTTGGCCGCCTCCCTGGCCAGCCGCCAACAGCGCGTGCTGCTGATCGACCTCGACCCGCAAGGCAACGCCAGCACCGGCAGCGGCATCGACAAAAGCAGCCTGCGCGCCGGCACCTACCAAGTCTTGCTCGAACAAATCCCCGCCGCCGAAGCCCGCCTCAGAAGCCCCAAAGGCCACTACGACATCCTCGCCGCCAACCGCTCGCTGGCCGGTGCCGAAGTCGAGCTGATTCAGGAAATCGCCCGCGAGATGCGCCTCAAAACCGCCATCCAGCCGCTTTTGTCCGAATACGACATCATCCTCATCGACTGCCCGCCCACCCTCACCCTGCTCACCCTCAACGGCCTCGTGGCCGCCGACAAGCTCGTGGTGCCCATGGTGTGCGAATACTACGCGCTCGAAGGCATCTCCGACCTCATCGCCACCGTGCGCAAAATCCGCAAAGCCATCAACCCCAAGCTCGACATCCTCGGCATCGCCCGCACCATGTACAACACCCAAAGCCGCCTCTCCCTGGAAGTGAGCGACCAGCTGGAAAAACACTTCTCCCGCCTCGTGTTCCGCACCATCATCCCGCGTAACGTGCGCCTGGCCGAAGCCCCCAGCTACGGCATGCCCGCCCTGGCCTACGACCCCAAAGCCAAAGGCACCCTGGCCTATCTGGAACTCGCCGACGAAGTGCTCGCCCGCTGCAATCCAAACGCCGCCAACACACAGCAGGCTACCTGAAAAACAAACAAAGCAAATGTCTGCGCAGCCAAAGCACCAGCAGCCCACAAGTTCACACACCCACAATAAAACCAAACTGCCGCACACCCAGCCGCCCACACATTTTCAGGTAGCCTCCACCGCCGCCCACTCCCCTTCCCATTCATGCCCCGCCATTCCCGCCCCCTCACCCCCGCCGAAACCCGGCTCGCCCGCAGCGTGTTCGGCAACGGGCTGGACTACTCCCGCATCCGCCTGCGCTTCGGCACCTGGTGGCTGCCGCCCCTCGGCGTGGCCGTTGCCCCCTTCGGCCACATCCACTTCCCCGCCTGCAAACTCTGCCCCGATTTCTCCGCCCGCCCCCAGCCCGAACGCGCCTGGCTGATACACGAGCTCGCCCACGTGTGGCAACACCAAAACGGCTTCCCCGTGTGGCTCGGCGGCCTCATCACCGCCCTGCGCGGCGGCTACCTGAAACAGCGCGCCTACCGCCTGCCCCACCTCGCCGCCGTACCCCACCTCAGCCGCCTCAACATGGAGCAGCAGGCCGAAATCTTCGCCCTCTATTACCGCGCCGCCCACTGCCGCGAGCCCGCCATCGCCCCGCTCCTGCCCCACTTGCAGCGCCTGCTCCACCCCTTCTTCCAAAACCCCGCCAGCCGCACCCTGCGCCCGAGATGGTGTTAAACGCATATAGCGAATCAAATTGGCTTTCGATACCAGGCAGCGAGCCGCAGACAGTACAGGAGTACGGCAAGGCAGGCTAACGCCGTAGCGAAAGTTAAGTTGATCCGCTATAGCAGCCGCATGCCACTTTTCAGGTAGCCTCTCCCCAACGGCAGGCAATAAAAATACCCCGCATAAAGCAGGGTATTTTTGCCAATTGGTGGAGGCGGGGGGAATTGAACCCCCGTCCGAAAGTCCTCTACAGAGCGTTCTACATACTTAGTCGTGCCAACTTGAATCTCGCCCCCATTCCGCCGACAGACAGGCTGTTTGGAGGCCAGTTACCTTAAATCTTATTTCCCGCCAAGTAACCCGGCGGAAAACCAGTCAATGTGAAATGACGTTGCCGTGGCTTGCGCCACACAGCCCATTGACCAACTGCTGCAACGGCAGGCCTTAAGCGGCCAATGCAAAAGTTTCGTCGTTTGCGACTATTTGAATTCAGTGTTTTACGGGAAATCTGAGATCCCGGTATGCCCGCATCTGCTTTGCAACCCCCGTCGAAACCAAGGTCGCCCCCAGATAAGGAAGGCGGATTATACGCCGGGCGGCCGGTTTGGACAATCCGCCCGGCAAGAGGCTACCTGAAAACCCTCACTCCTCATCACCTCCGGCGGATGTGAACACGCCGCTTGCCGTCCTGCTTTTCGTCGTCGGCAGAATAAGCAGAATAAACAGTGACAAACACCACGGCCCCCGCTATCAATGCACCCGCCAGCGATAATGCCATCCCCGCCCAAAACGCCTGATTGGCATCATCATAATACATTTCAAATACATCTGTGAGCAGCCCTAAAACCACCAACAGCAGCGTTGTTACACCCAAGCCCACGCCTGTTGCCAGCGCAGTAATCATTGCGGCCAACGATGCTTTTAAAACACGAAAATCTTTGCTCATGCTCATCCCCTGTTTTTCAGGTAGCCTTTATCTACCAGTATCTGCCCGAGCCGCGCCGCTATTTGCCGTGCAGCACGCGCTGGGCGGCGGCGATGTCGCCGGCGAGGATGGCGGGCAGGGTGTCGATGGATTTGGTGATGGCTTGGCTGATGAGCTCGCGGTCTTCGGCGCGGGGCTTTTTCAGCACGTAGTTGATCACTTCGCTGCGTTCGCCGGGGTGGCCGATGCCCAGGCGCAGGCGGTAGAAATCGGGCGTGCCGAGGCGGGCTTGGATGTCTTTGAGGCCGTTGTGGCCGCCATTGCCGCCGCCGAGCTTGAATTTGATGCGGCCGGGCTCGAGGTCGAGCTCGTCGTGGATCACGAGGATTTCCTGCGGCTTGATTTTGTAGAACGCGGCGAGCGCCTGCACGGATTGGCCGGAGCGGTTCATATAGGTTTGCGGTTTGAGCAGGCGGATTTCTCCTTCGGGCTGCACGCTGCGGGCGCTGTGGCCGAAGAATTTCTTGTCGTCTTGCCAGCGGGCTTGCCATTTGTGGGCGAGCTCGTCGAGCAGCCAGAAGCCGGCGTTGTGGCGGGTGTCGTCGTATTCGGGGCCGGGGTTGCCGAGGCCGACGATGAGTTTGATGGGCATGGGGTGTCCTTTGGTTTGGTTTTTCAGGTAGCCTTTGGCTTAGGCGGAAAGGCTACCTGAAAAATTGAAGATTCGGTTTTCACTTCGCGGGATTGCTGTTGTGTCTGGTTTTTCAGGTAGCCTCTTTGTCCAGCGTGAGGTGCGGCAGGGCGAGGTAGGCTTCGGACTGCATTTCGGTAAGGCGGCTGGCGCTACGCACGAATTCGTGGGCGAAGCTGCCCCGGGTGTAGAGCTGTTCGGGCGGGGCGGCGAGGCTGGCGCTGAGTTTGACGCGGTAGTCGTAGAGCACGTCGATGAGCCAGGTGAGGCGGCGGGCTTCGGCGTGTTCGCTTTCGCCGAGCTTGGGGATGTGCGAGACGAAAATCATGCGGTTTTGCTCGGCCAGGGCGAGGTAGTCGGCCTGGGAGCGGGGGCCGCGGCACAGGGCGTCGAAATGAAACCATAATGCGCCGTCGGCTTGGCCTTGGGTGGGGATTTGGCGGCCGAGCAGGGGCAGCGTGCCGGCTTGAGGGGCTTGGCCGGTGTGCCGCGCAAACAGGGCGGCGAGCTGCTCTTCACTGCGAGCATCGTCGGAAATGAAGAAGATGTCGGCAGGGGTGAGGCTGCGCTGGCGGTAGTCTTGGCCGCTGTCTACGTTGAGGATGTCGAGGCTGCGTTCGAGCAGGGCGATGGTGGGCAGGAAGCTGCTGCGGTTTTGGCCTTGGGGGTAGAGGCCGGCGGGCTCGTAGTTGGAGGTGGCCACGAGGACGATGCCTTCGGCGAGCAGGCCTTCGAGCAGGCGGCCGAGGATCATGGCGTCGGCGATGTCGCTCACGTGGAATTCGTCGAAGCAGAGCACTTGGGCTTCGCGGGCGATGTCGCGGGCGACGGCTTGCAGGGGGTTGGTTTGGTTTTTGTGTTCGCGCATGCGGCGGTGGGCTTCGGCCATGAAGGCGTGGAAGTGGACGCGGCGGGCGCTGCCGGGCGGCAGGCAGCCGTGGAAGGCGTCCATGAGGAAGCTTTTGCCGCGCCCGACGCCGCCATAAAAATAAAGGCCTTTGGGCGGGGCAGCTTTTTTGCCGAAGAGTTTGCCGAACAGGCTGCCGCGCTGCGAACGGTGGGCGGCGAGCTCGTGCCAGAGCCGGTCAAGGCGGCGGACGGCGGTTTCTTGGGCGGCATCGCGGATGAAGCCGGGCTGTTGGGCGGCGGCTTGGTACCAGCTTAAGGGGCTGTGGCCGGCGAAGGGGGGCGGGGTGAAGGCGGTCATGGTGTGTGTTTTCGGTTGGATTTTTCGGTTGGACTGATGGGATGGGTTTGCGTTTGGGCTTGGCAGACGCTTAGCCTGCGGCGCCGAGGCTTGGTTTTTCAGGTAGCCTTCACGGGATAGCAGGCTACCTGAAAACGAGCAAAGCGAGTTTCTGCGAAGCTAAAATTGTTTGGCTCAATTCAAACGGCGCTATTCTGCCCGATATGGCGGGCAATAGAAAGGCTACCTGAAAAATGTTTCGGCATTTTCAGGTAGCCTTTGCTATGCGCGGCGGGCTTATTGGATGTGTTCCAGCGCCTGCTGCAAATCGGCGATCAAATCGGCGCTGTCTTCCAGGCCGATGGAGAGGCGGATAAGGCCTTCGCGGATGCCGGCTTCGAGCTTGGCTTTGGGCTCCATGCGGCAGTGGGTGGTGGTCCAAGGGTGGGTGATGGTGGAGCGCACGTCGCCGAGGTTGGCGGTTTTGGAGAACACTTTCACGTGGTCGATCACCTGCCAGGCGGCGTGCTGCCCGCCTTTGAGCTCGAAGGCCACCACGATGCCGCCGGAAGCCTGCTGTTTGGCGGCTAATGCGGCTTGCGGGTGGTCGGGCAGGCCGCTGTAATACACTTTGACCACTTCGCTCCGGCCTTGCAGCCATTGGGCGATTTCCAGCGCCTGCGCGCTTTGTTTTTCCATGCGCAGCGGCAGGGTTTCGCAGCCGGAGAGCAACACCCAGGCGTTGAAGGGCGAGAGCAGCAGACCGGCGGAGTTGGCATACATGGCCACTTTCTCCATCAAATCGGCTTTGCCGCACACCACGCCGCCGAGCACGCGGCCGTGGCCATCGATGGCTTTGGTGGCGGATTGCACGGATAAGTCGGCGCCGAAGGTGAGCGGCTGTTGCAGCGCGGGAGAGCAGAAGCAGTTGTCCACCGCCAGAAGGGCGCCGCAGCCGTGGGCGATGTTGGCCAGCTCGGCGATGTCGGCCAGCTCGTTGAGCGGGTTGGACGGGGTTTCCACAAACAGCATTTTGGTGTTGGGCTTCACGGCGGCGCGCCAGGCGGCGGTGTCGCTCTGCGGCACGAGGGAAACTTCGATGCCGAAGCGGGTGAGGTGGTTGGTGATGAAGCCCATGGTGGTGCCGAACAGGCTGCGGCTGGTGATGAGGTGGTCGCCGGCGCTGAGGAAGGTGAGCAGGGCGGCTTGGATGGCGGCCATGCCGGTGGCGGTGGCGATGCCGGCTTCGCCTTTTTCCAGCAGGGCGATGCGTTGGGCAAAGGCGGCCACGGTGGGGTTGGCGGTGCGCGAGTAGGTGAAGCCGGGCTTTTGGTGGGCAAACAGGGCGGCGCCGTCGGCGGCGGTGTCGAACATGAAGCTGCTGGTGATAAACAGGGCTTGGTTGTGTTCGTTGTAGCCGGTTTGCTCTTTGGCGCCGCGGATGGCTAAGGTTTGCGGGTGGAGGGGTTTGGAGTGGGGCATGATGTCTTTTCCAAGTGAATGAATGGTAAAAGGAAATACTTTTCAGGTAGCTCTTAGGGCCTTTGGGCTGAGGCTACCTGAAAAACCAATATCAAGTGAACAAAGCAATCTTCGGCCTCAAGCATACTCTTTTTGCCCGCCGCCGAAAACCCGCCCTCAGCCCAGCCACAGCTGGCGGGCGAAATTGCCAATCAAAAGACACAGCAGCGCCATAAAGCCATAACGCAACCAGCGGCTGCCGCCGAGCACGGCCAAACGCGCGCCGCAAAAACCGCCCAGTAGGTTGGCCGCCGCCAAGGGCAAAGCCCACTGCCACAGCACATGCCCGCCCGGCACGAAAAAGCTCAGCGCCGCCAGATTGGTCATCAGATTAATCACTTTGGCACAGGCGGTGGCAGTAAGAAAATCGTAGGCGAAGAAGCGCACGAACACGAAGGCCAGCAGGCTGCCCGTGCCCGGGCCGAAGATGCCGTCGTAGAAGCCGATGGCCGCGCCGAAGGCCATGCCCAGCGCCGTTTCGCGGCGGGTGAGCGCGGCGGTGCGCGCCGTTTGCCCCAAATCCTTGCGCCAAAAAGTGTAGGCAAACATGGCAACCATAATCGCCAGCATGGCCGGTTTCATATACTGCACCGGCACATAGGCCACCATTTTCGCCCCGGCAAACGAAGCGGCAAACGCCAGCGCGCCGACCGGCAGCAGCATTTTCCACGGCAGCGGCATGCGGCGGGCAAACTGCGTGGCGGCGGTGAACGTGCCGGCGAAAGAGCCCAGCTTGTTGGTGCCCAGCACAGTGGGCACGGGTGTGGCGGCCGGCAGCACGCCGAACAGCGCCGGCAATTGCAGCAGCCCGCCGCCGCCCACCGCCGCGTCCATCAGGCCGGCCAAAAAGCCGGCGGCCAGCAACAGCAGAAAAGGGATGTCCATGAGTTTCTCCGATGTTTTATTGTTTCAAACGGCAGAATGCAACGGGCTGCTTGTGAGGCATACCTGCGGTTTGCCGCACCCTCCCGCAGGAAGGTGAACAGGCTACCTGAAAATGTTAGAAGAACAAGCAAAACCCAACGGCAGCCCGGCGGTTGCCAATCAACTGCCAGCCATCCGCACACTACCGTTTTCAGGTAGCCTTTAACAGCAGCGCATGGCGCAAAGCCAACGCGCGGCCGCCCGCCGTGTTCCGCTCACAGCCGCACATTATGGCAAGCCTCATACACCGGCAGCAGGCGGCGGATGCTCTCCGCCAGCCATGCCGCGCTGTCGGTCTGCGCCAATTTCTCCCGCTCCAAATGCCGCCCGAGGCAGAGGAAATCGGCAGCGTCTTGCAGGGCAAACGCGGCGGCGGGCGCGGAGGAGACGGCGGGATAGTCGGCATATTCGCTGTCGCGGCCGTGCCAAATTTGGAAGTCGGCAAACTCATGGCGCGGGAAACCGGCCAGCGCCTGCTGGTAGCAGGCCAGCGGCAGGGTGGATTTTGCCGCGCGGTATTCGTGCCATTCCAGGCTGGCGGTGAGCCGGCGGCGGTTGAGCAGCAACGAGAGAATCACCGCCGTATCGGCATGGGCGGCATATTTGAAATAGGCGAAAAAGTGCGCACGCACCTGCCAGCCGTTGCACCAGCGCTCGATGTGCGGCGGGGCGAAACCCGCGCCCAGCTCGGAGGCTACCTGAAAAACCAGCGCCCGCCATACCTGCCACGCGGCTTTGTATTCCGCCTTGGTTTGCGCCTCGGTTTCGGGCTGGTATTGGCGGATTTGCGCAAACTGGAAGAAGGGGCGTTGGAACAGGTCGCAGCTTTGCGGGGTGAGCATGATGGGGCGGCGGGGCATGAAAAAGGGAGAGGCTACCTGAAAAACGGGTTTTCAGGTAGCCTCTTGTCATTTATATTTGACATTCCATACCGTGCGTTTTTAGAATGTCATCTATACACGACAAAATGGATAATGGATGAACACCAACCAAGTACGTGATTTGCGGCGGCAAAAGGGCTGGTCGCAGCAAGAGTTGGCGGAACGCGTGGAGGTGGCTCGGCAAACCATCAATCTGATCGAAAACAACCGCTACAACCCCACGCTGTCGCTGTGCCTGAAATTGGCACGGGTATTGGAAAGTGATTTGAACACTTTATTTTGGACGCAGGAGCAGGCGCATGAAAACGATGGGCAGCAGGCTATACAACAGGATATTTAAATTTTGGATCGGCAAATACCCGCAGGAATTGGACGAGCGGCAAATGCAATTGGTAAACGCGCATTACGCCAAATTCGGCATTGTGTGCTCTGCCCTGCTATTGGGGTTGTTCCTTGTTTGCCAGTTTGTGATTTTGGCGGGTTATCTGGCAGGATTTGATACCAACTGGCCAACTTGGCTGTTTATTATATTTCTGCCGTATTGCTATTTTGCCGCCAAATACCCGCAGCCGCTCACCATTGAATTGCAAAATCCCGCTGACTTCACCGAACAGAAAATGCGGCATCGCGCCGCACGGCGGAAAAAACCGGCATGGCTGATTGGCGCTGCCCTCGCTCTCGGCCTCATCGCTGTGGCAAAGAACCGCCTGCCCGATATTCCAGTTTGGCTGGTGGCACCATTTGCCGTGTTGGCGGCAGCAGCCTTGATGCGTGTCGAACATCAGGAAATCGGCAAAACCGAGCATACCTTGGCCGAAGAAGTGCGCAAGCAACAGGATGAATATTCCGAATAGCTTTCAGGTAGCCTCCATGAATATTGAGGCTACCTGAAAAACGGGTTTTCAGGTAGCCTCAAATTGGTTTGGCGGTCATCCGAAGCAGAGAAATTCAGCACTGATGGCTTAACTTGCAGGCGCTTGTTTCTTCACCATCGCATTGCCGCCCACATTTTCAGGTAGCCTGCCGTCAAACTAGGGCTACCTGAAAACGCACTTTGCTTTTTAGCCGGCCTTCCGCTTATTTCTCCAGCGCTGCCTGCAACCTCTGCTCCAGCACGTCGCTGTCGAACGATTTGGCAATCACTTCAAAGCGGCTGTCGCGCCGCCACGCCACTTGGTTGGCGCCCCACTGCCCCTCGCTCCAGTTCAGCCACACCCAGCTGCCCAAGACCTTAAACACACCCTTGGCACGCACCAGGCCGTCGCACAGCTTGGGCAGATCATTGAAAAACTTGGTGAGCTTTTCGCCGTCGAAGCTGCTGTCGGCGGGGAAGGTGTAGCCCTGCGATTGGAAGCCCATGGTGTTGTCGGCCAGCTCCTTGATACGATAGCGGCTTTTCTCCGCCACCGGCGTTTCCAGCAGCGCGATGTCCAAATAGGCATCCTGCGTTTCCACCACCTCCGCCTTGGGCGGAAACAGCTTGGCGGCGCGGCTGCGGAACTCGGCCAGCTCCTCGGGCGAGCACATATCCACCTTGTTGGCCACCAGCACGTCGGCCACGCTCACCTGGTCGCGGTAGAGCGGCTGGTTGGCGTATTCCGGGTTTACAAACTGGCGCGGGTCCACCAGCGTAAACACGGCGCCGATGTCCAGCATTTGGTCGAAAGGCTTGGCGCGCAGCTCGTCGATCACGCTGGCCGCGTGCGCCAGGCCGCTGGCTTCGATGATGATGCGGTCGGGCTTGTTGCCGCTCACCATGCGGTTGATGGTGGTGCCCATCTGCGCGCCGGCCACGCAGCACAGGCAGCCGCCGGCAATCTCGGCCACGGGGATGCCGTTGTCGCTCAACACGGCGCCGTCGATGCCGATTTCGCCGAATTCGTTCACCACAATCACCCATTTTTCATCGGGGTTTTTCTGCTCCATCAGGTGGCGCAGGGCGGTGGTTTTGCCGGTGCCCAAAAAGCCGGACACCAAATGCACTTTTGCTTTCTTTATTTCTGACATTCTTTACATATTCCTGTTAAAACAACGTGTTCCTCTTTGAGTTTGAAACCGCGCGCCGCCACGCCCGCCCGCAGCGCGCGCCATTCTCGGCTCAGCGTTTGCTCATCCGTGGCGCCGCATTCGGTGCACACTAAAATGAAGGCGCTGTGGTGGCGGCTTTGCTCGTCGGGGCTGTGGCAATGTTCGTCGCAATCATGGCGGGCGTGGCTGCACAGCACATAGCCGTTCACCGCAGCCACTTTGTGCAGCACGCCGTGTTCCGCCCAAAAATCCAGCGCGCGGTAGGCGGTGGGCGGCGCCACCACGCCTTTGCTGCGCTGCTGCATCTGCGCCAGCACGGTGTAGGCCTTAATCACGCCATCCTGCTGCAACACGATGTCGAGCACCTGCTCGCGCAGGGCGGTGATTTGCAAGCCTTGTGCGCGGGCGCGCTCAATGATGCTTTCTTTGTGGCTGAGTGCGGAATGGTCGGTCATGGCGACTCCTTCCCGGCGGGTTTGCGCGTTACTTGCAAAGCGGCAAAGCTTTGCGCCACGGGCATGATTTCGATGCTGTTCACGTTCATGTGCGCCGGGCGCTGATACAGCCACAGCACGGTGTCGGCAATGTCTTCGGGGCGGATGAAATCCACGTCGGCATAGAGGGCGGCGGCACGTTGGTCGTCGCCCTTGAAGCGCACGTTGGAAAACTCGGTGTCGCCGCACAAGCCTGGTTCGATATTGCTCACGCGCACGCCGGTGCCGGCCAAGTCGGCGCGCAAATTCAGGCTGAATTGGCGCACATAGGCTTTGGTGGCGCCATACACATTGCCGCCGGGGTAGGGATAGGTGCCGGCCACCGAGCCCAGGTTGATAATATAGCCTTGGTGCCGCGCCACCATGCCGGGCAGCACTTGGCGGGTGAGGTAGGAAAGGCCGATGATATTGGTCTGAATCATGGTTTGCCAGTCGGCAAAATCGGCCTGATAAGCCGGATCCAAGCCCAGCGCCAGGCCGGCGTTGTTTACCAGGCAATCTATCTCGGCGAAATTTTCAGGTAGCCCTTGCAAGGCGGCATCCACCGAAGCGGTATCGCCCACGTCCATTGCCAGCGGCAGAAAGTTTGCACCCAGCTCTTCCTGCAATGCAGCCAATTTGTCGGCACGCCGCGCCGCGCCGATCACGCGGTAGCCCGCCCCAATCAGCCTGCGGCAGATTGCCCGCCCGAACCCGGCCGAAGCGCCGGTTACCAAAATGCTCATCATCGCCCCCTGTGGTTGGTGAAAGGTGCGATAGTATAACACCGGCTGGCGCTATTTTTTAGCTTCGCCGCAACGATGCCGCGCTGGGTTTTCACTGCATTGAAGATTACGTTTTCACGATGTTGAAGTTGTGCTTTCAGGTAGCCTTTGCTTATTGAGGCTACCTGAAAAATCGCCCAGCCCTACTCTGGCTATCTGAAACCAGGTTTCCGCAGGAGGGCGGGTTGCTACGCCGCCCTCCCATTTTGCTTTCGCCAAACGCAATTCAGCCGGGAAAGGAAACCTTCCCGGCTGAGCTTTATTCACTTACTTGCTTACTTGGCTTAGGCCAAAGCGGCTTTGGCTTTTTCAACCAGCTGCGCGAAAGCAGCTTTGTCGAACACAGCCAAATCGGCCAACACTTTGCGGTCCAGCTCGATGGCGGCGCGTTTCAGGCCGTTCATGAATTTGCTGTAAGACAGACCGTTTTGGCGGGTGCCGGCATTAATACGGGCAATCCACAGCTGGCGGAACTGGCGTTTGCGCTGGCGGCGGTCGCGGTAGGCATATTGGCCTGCCTTCATTACCGCCTGCTTGGCAACGCGGTAGACGTTTTTACGGCGGCCGCGGTAGCCTTTGGCCAGAGCTAATACTTTTTTATGACGGGCACGTGCGGTTACACCGCGTTTTACGCGTGGCATGTTTCAGACTCCTTTATGCGTAGGGCAACATTCTGTGAACGGAAGCCACGTCGCGCTCGTTCACCATAGAGGTGCCGCGCAGCTGGCGTTTGTTCTTAGTGGTTTTTTTGGTGAGGATGTGGCGTTTGAACGCATGAGCGCGTTTCACGCCGCCGTTGCCCAGCACTTTGAAGCGTTTCTTCGCGCTGGATTTGGTTTTCATTTTAGGCATGGGAAAACTCCATCGGTTTATCGGATTAGGCATCGGGAGGCTGCCTGAAATCAGGCGGCGCTTGCAACCCGGCACCACGGTTTTATGCCGCACACAACATCAAAGCCGTTTCCCGCGTGCGGCGGAGCGGAAAACGGCGGATTATACGTTTACTTCTTCTTCGGCGCAACCATCATCACCATCTGGCGGCCTTCCATTTTGGGGAACTGCTCCACGGCGGCCACTTCGGCCAAATCGGCCTTCACGCGCTCCAGAAGCTGCGCGCCCAAATGCTGGTGGGCCATTTCGCGGCCGCGGAAGCGCAGGGTGATTTTGACTTTGTCGCCGTCGGCGAGGAAGCGGTTTACGTTGCGCATTTTGATTTGGTAATCGCCTTCGTCGGTGCCGGGGCGGAATTTGATTTCCTTAATCTGCACCTGCTTCTGCTTTTTCTTGGCTTCGTCGCGCTTTTTCGATTGCTCGTATTTGTATTTGCCGTAGTCCATCAGTTTGCAGACGGGGGGCTTGGCGGTGGGGGAAATCTCCACCAAATCCACGTCTTGCTCTTCGGCCATGGCCAAGGCTTCTTTCACGGTTACGATGCCGAGCTGCTCGCCCGTGCCGCTGATTAAACGCACTTCCTTGGCGCTGATTTCGCCGTTGATGCGTGCTTCGCGTTCTTGTGCGATGATGAATCTCCTATCAAGATGAATGGGTTGGCGCGCCTAGTTTAGCCAAAGTGGCCGGCGGCGCGCCGCTGTGCCGGCGTATCGAGCGGAGCGCCGGCTGCTCCGGAAATTTTTCAGGTAGCCTCAAAGGCGGCCTGATGTGTTTGCAATATGCTTGACTGGCAGCAATTTCCCTGCCAATTCAATCCTTTTCCTGCTGCACGTGTTCGCCCAACACAGCCACGGCATCGCGCAACGAGAGGCTGAACCGGGCGCGGACGGCTTTAATATCGGCGATGCGTTCGCCGCTTAAGTGTTCGGCAAACCATTGGCGGGCGGCTTCAGGATTGGCGCGGAACGCGGCAAGGGCGGCGCGTTCGTTACGCCTCTGCTGTATTTCGGCAGCGGCATAGGCCAACAAAGGAAGCAGGGCATAAGCGGCGTTCCCCCGCCACAGCAGGATCATCATGCCGCACAGGCAGACCAGCTTCATCCAGCCTAGAATGGAACGCTTGACCATGCCTTTCTCCTTAAATTCTGCCATGCTAATTTTTCAGGTAGCCTCTTTAAAACATCGGCAACAGGCTACCTGAAAGTGTGGGCTTCAATGAAGTTTAAAAAGCAAGCCGCTGCAATGCGCCCGCGATTATAGCAAGTTTCGCCCGCAATACGCCAAAAACCTGTGCCGCGCCGCGCAAAAGCGACACTTCCCGCCAACAGTCGGATTGTTTTGGCTTTCTTACGCAGCTGGCTGCCGCACCCAAACCAGACTGAGGGCGGGCTTGCCGCTTCCCGCTCCGCTGCAACCCGCGTTTTGCCTGCACAAACGCCCGCCCTGCCCGTTTTCACTGCATTGAAGCCGCGTTTCAGGTAGCCTTCCGCCGCATGGAGGCTACCTGAAACGCGGCTGCCATATTCACATCGTTTTGGCCTATATCAAATAATCGCCAGATAATCCCCGCCTGCCGCGCCGCCGTCTTGACCCCGTTTCGGCAAACCGCATAGCATGCCCGCCGGATTAAACGTTTCCACCCCTTCAAGCACCCCTAAGGAGCAAGCATGAAAAAACTAGCCGTATCCCTGATTGCCGCCACCCTGCTGGCCAGTGCCGGCGCTTGGGCGAAAGACATCAACGAGCCGAGCAAAGAGCCGGTAGACCGCAGCGTGCAAGTATACCGCCGCGCCGACCTGCAACGCTGGGACCGCGACCAAGCCGCAGGCGGCCAAGGCCACCTGCTCGGCCGCTTCGCCTACACCCGCCACCAAACCAACGACCAAGACGCCATCCGCGAAATCGGCTGGATGACCCTGCCGCCCGGCGCCTCCGTGGGCCTGCACAAACACGCCAACAATGAAGACGTGTATCTGATTGTGGAAGGCCGCGGCACCTTCGTGGATTCCAACGGCAAGGAAACTCCGGTAGCCGCCGGCGACATTACAATCGCCCGCCCCGGCCAGTCGCACGCGCTGAAAAACACCGGCCACCGTCCGCTGCGCTTCATCAACTTCATCGGCCAGCTGCCGAACGCTCCGGCCGCACACTAATTCTGTTTAACGGCAATAAAGGCAGCCTTCTTGATGCGGGCTGCCTTTATTGCCGCCTGATGTTTTACACCGCACCTTTACGCTTGAGCCGAAGAGGCTACCTGAAAAAGGCTACCTGAAAACGAAAACACATTTTCAGGTAGCCCTTTTAACTTTTTCAGGTAGCCTTCCGCGCCTTTACTCCAAATCCGCCCACCATTTCTCCTGCGGCGGCTTGCCGATTTGGAACATCTGCCCGATGCGCGAGGTGGCCACCTGAAGATTCCGTTCGGCGGCGGCACGGGTGAAGCGTTCGATGGGGTCTTTCCAATGGTGGTTGGCGAGGTCGAATTTACCCCAGTGTATCGGCATCACCAGCGGCGCGCCGATGTCGGCCACGGCGCTGGCGGCTTCTTCGGGGGTTTCGTGGATAAGCGCCCAGGCTGGGTCGTAGGCGCCGTTTTCAATCATGGCGAAATCGAAGGGGCCGTGTTGGGCGATGATGTTGGCAAAATGTTTGCCGTAGCCGCTATCGGCGCTGAAATAAATGGACAATTCGGGCGATTTCACCACATAGCCGCCCCACAGGGTTTTATTGCGCTCAAACGTGCGGCCGCTGAAATGGCGGGCGGGCACGTAGGTAACGGCAACCCTGCCCACGCGGGTTTGTTCTTCCCAATCTATTTCGGTGATTTTGCTGTCGGGGATACCCCAGCGTTGTAGGTGCGCTTTCACGCCCAGCGGCACGATAAAACGCTTGGCTTTGGCGTTGATTTCGCGGATGGCTTGGTAATCCAAATGGTCGTAGTGGTCGTGCGAAATCAGCACGGCGTCGATGTCGGGCAGCTCGCCCACGGTGGGCACGTGGCTCATGGCGAAAGGCTTGCCGGTGAAGGGCACGGGCGAGGCGCGGTAGAACACGGGGTCGGTGATAAAGGTTTGCCCGCCGGTGCGGAACAATACGGTGGAATGCCCGAACCACACCACGCTGCCGTCTTGGAGCTGCGATGTGTCCAGAGCCACGGTGGGCAGGGGCTTGGCCGGGTGTTTGCCCGGGGGCGGATTGAGCATTTTCCAGCCCCATTCGAGAATGGAGGGCGATTCGTCGGACGTCATCAGCGGCGTGGGCTCGAGGTTTTCAAACTCGCTGCCGTTAAACGCTTTGGAGGCGCGGATTTTCGCCATGCTCGCCTCATCCGGCTGCCCACCGAACACGGGGTGGAATTGATAAAAAGCAAAGCCGGCGGCAGCCAGCACCACCAGCAAAATCAGCAACACTTTAAACGTTTTCAATATCAGGCGTTTCCACATAAATCGCTTTTCCGGCAAAGAAGGCAACACAAAGGGGCGGCAGTATAACCGTTTGCGCGGGCAAGATAAAACCCGTTGCCCATCATAGCGCTATCTTTCGCATAAACAAAATCATAAAATCGCATACCCCTTATCTCATTTTGCAATTTCCCCGCCATGCGCCGCCTGCACAACCTCGACCTCAACCTGCTCAAAGCCCTGCACGCCCTCTTGGAAGAGCGCAACGTTACCCGCGCCGCCGCCCGCCTCTCGCTCACCCAGCCCGCCGTGAGCGGCATGCTCGCCCGCCTGCGCCAGTATTTCGACGACCCGCTTTTGGTGCGCACCGCCCAAGGCATGATGCCCACCAGCCGCGCCGAAGCCCTGGCCGAACCGCTGGCACGCATCATCGGCCAGATTGAAACCCTGGTGCAGCCGCTCGAATTTTCCCCCGCCGAGCTGGAGGCCGAGTTCAAAATCGGCACCACCGACAACAGCTTCCGCACCGTGGGCATTCCCTTCGCCGCCCAACTGCAAAGCCTCGCCCCGCACACCCGCGTGGCCTTTTTCAAGCTGCGCCGCGAAGAAATGGAAGAAAAGCTCGCCAAAGGCCGGCTCGACGCCGCCATCGCCGCGCACCCCGCCGCGCCCGACAACCTGCGCCACAAAAAGCTCTACCACGAACACTTCATCTGCGCCCTGCGCGAACACCACCCCGTATTGCAACAAGAATGGACGCTCGACACCTTCTGCCGCCAAACCTTCGCGCTCGGCTCGTTTTACGGCGGCAGCTTCTCCGGCGCCATCGACCGCGAGCTGGCCAAGCTCGGCCGCAGCCGCCGCGTGGCCCTCTCCGTGCAAAACTTCGCCCTGATTCCCGAGCTCCTGCGCCAAAGCGACCTGCTCGCCGTGGTGCCCTCGCGGCTGGTGCAGCCCGGCAACCGCCTCGCCACCCTGCCCCTGCCCTTCCCCAGCGCCGGCTACGACAAACTGCTCTTGTGGCACGAGCGCACCCACTTCGACCCCGTGCAGCAATGGATGCGCGGCGTGCTGGAAGGCGCCGTGCAGCGAGAGGCTACCTGAAAAACGGCAAAGTTATAGTGGATTAACAAAAAACGGGACAAGGCGAGCCAACGCCGTAGCGTTTTAAATTTAACTCACTATATTTTTCAGGTAGCCTCTTTCGGCATATTGAGGCTACCTGAAAATATGCACCGCGTTTTTATCTTCCTTAAAACCCATGCCTTGGCTTCACCCATTTTCAGGTAGCCTCCGCATCACCGCTCAAACCACAACACCATGCACCCTCTCCCCCTCACCGCCGCCTTCCCCGCCGCGCTGCACGACACTGCCGACGAAGTCATCCGCCACCTGCACATCCAGCCCGCCGACATGCCCAGCCAAGCTGTCTGCCTCAACGGCGAAACCCTGCACCTCCCCCGCCGCCTCTACCACCCCGCCCCGCACCCGCACGCCACCCAGCCAAACAACACCGCCCAACTCATCGCCGACTGCCTGCACAGCCGCCACCACAACGGCTTCGTGCGCCAAGCCGCATTCCGGCGGCTGGTGCGCGCCGGGCAGGCCGACTTCGTGCTGCCCTTCGCCCTCGCCCTGCTCGGCGAATACATCCTGCCCATTCAAGAAGACGCCGTGCGCCTCTTCCGCCTCAACCCCGCCGCCTTCGCCCGCCTCTGCGCCCAAAACCCGCGCTACTGGCAAACCCAGCAGCGCCGCATCGTCAGCTATTGGAACGAATATCAGCGGCCGGATTTCCCCACCCTCGCCCGCTACCCCATCTACCAAGCAGCGCAGGAAATCAACGCCGCCATCCGCCGGCTCGGCCCATCCGTTTAAACCAAAAGGCTACCTGAAAACCCTAGCCTCGCAGAAACTCGCAAAGCTCTTTTTCAGGTAGCCTTTTGCTATATCTATGCCGCCAAATTTTTCAGGTAGCCTCTTGGCTTAGAGGCTACCTGAAAACGCAACTTCAACAAAATTAAAACGTAATCAAACACAGCGCAACAAGTTTCTGCGCCGCTAAATTTTAGCTCGCAAAAACCCGCAAAACTCGTTTTCAGGTAGCCCTTCCCTCCGCCCTAGCCCCTCTGCCAAGGCGGATTGGCTGCGGCGGCTTGGGCGGCAACGGGGCAGTCGTCGCGGTGCGCGCCTTTCAGGTAGCCGGTGCTCACGAGGAATTCGCACACGATTTCGGGGCCGGTGAATTGGAAGGTTTGGCGGAAGAGCTTCACCCAGGCGGGCAAGTCTTGCGGATGGTGGCTGTCGAGCCAGCTTTTGAAGGAGCCAGATTCTTGTTGCAGGCGCAGGATTTGCCGCGCGTTGTGGATGGCGGCGTCGATTTTGCGGCGGTTGCGGATAACGCGCGGGTCGGCCAGCAGGCGTTCGCGCTCGGCCTGCCCGAAGGCGGCCACGGCGGCGATATCGAAGCCGGCATAGGCGGCGCGGATGCCTTCGGCGCGTTGCAGGATCAGCGTCCAGCTCAAGCCGGCCTGGTTGATTTCCAGCAGCAGGCGGCCGAAGAGCTCGTTGTCGTCGGCAATGGGGAAGCCGTAGAGGTGGTCGTGGTAGTGTTTGTTGGGGTTGCTGCCGTCGTCGGGCAGGCTGTGGGCGAAAGTGCAATAATCCATCGCTCAGTTCTTCAGGAAGACGAAGGCAGGCTGCCCACCAAATACACCAGCAAAACGTAGCTGCCGACGGCATTGAGCGCCACGCTGAACCAGAAGGCGCGCACGAAGCCGATGTTGGCGGTGTGGTGCTGGTAGCGCATCTGCGCCAACAAGCCGCCCGGCCAGCCGCCGAGCACGGCCAGGAGGTGCAGCACGAAATCGGGCACGCGGGTGCGGCCGTTTTGCGCGCTGCGCTTGTCGGTGCGGTAGAGGATGAGCAGCAGGCAGCTGGCCAGCAGGTAGGCCGAGGCCAGCGGCAGGGAGATAAACGATACGGCGGCCAAATAAAGCAGGATAAACGCGCTGCCGAGCAGGGTTTCGCTGAAGCCGCCGCCCAACACCGTGCCGGAGGGCGTGCTTTCGCGGTCGGCCCAGCCCAGCTCGTAGCCTTGCGGAATCACGCGGGTGGCCACCCATTCGCCGCGCCGCCGCCCCAGCACGAAGCTCACTTGTTGGTGTTTGGCCGGGCGTTTGTCGCGGAACACAAAGGCCGATTGCGGGAAAAACACGCGCGCTTTGATGGATTTCACCTTGATGTAGCCCGCCCGCTCTTCGTCGCGCCAGCGCACCACTTTGCCCACATAGGTTTCGCCGTTGACCAATTTATCTTGCCGTTTGGCCTGTTTGCGCTCTTTAAACAGCGCTTCCTCTTCTTCCGGGCTGCGCCGTTGCAGGCTGGAAGTGGCGGCGTTTTCGGCGCTGTCGAGCAGCCAGTGGCCGCCGAAGGGGTGGCTCTGCAACACGCCGCGCAACACGTCGCCCGGCTGCGGGGAAAGGTCGGTGGCGGCGAAGAGGTCGCCCACCAAAAACACGCTGATCGGTGGTTCGTCTTCGCTGTTGCTCACCACGTCGGCAATGCCGGTGCGCTCGGCTGCGTCCCACACGCGCACGGCGGCGTCCACAATCCGGCCTTCGCGCCATTCGCGCCCGGTTTCGGCGGCGTCTTCATCGTCCTCGCCTTCCGCTTCGGCGGGATGGGATACAGGCGCGGCGGGCGTTTCTTCCACTGCGGCCGCATCGGCAGCGGCGGGCTCCGGCGCGGCGGCAGCGGCGTTTTCGGCAGCCGTTTCTTCGAGAATGTCGGGGGCGGTTTGCACTTCGTGTTCGGTGTTCATGGCGGGCAAGGAAACAGTTTGGGCAAAAACGGGAAGGCTACCTGAAAAGGTGGCGCCTGCCAAGCGGATAAAGGTTTTCAGGTAGCCTTTCTCCTTCCATTAAAACTTTTTGCATCTCCACGCACAACATATTGAGCGCAAAAGGTTGGAGCTGCACCGTTCTCTGCTGGCGCAGCCGAATGGAGCGCGGTTTTTCGGGAAACAAGGGCTTGCATGTTCGAAGCGGCGCAGCCGCAAGTTGCGAGCCCGCCCGAAAAACCGTGCGGAGTGAGGGAAGTTTGGCAAAGCCAAACCTGTGCCCGCAGTCGCCTTTCTTTGCTTCCTTTCTTTGGCGAAGCAAAGAAAGGAAGTGCCCGCGCCGGCATAAGGCGCAAAAGTAAACAAGGTATGAATAGTAAAAGGCTACCTGAAAATTCATTTAGTATCGAAATTCAATCGAACCTAAGGTTTACACACCCTTCTCTCATAGAATAGAGAGCCAACAACGCAGAAAGACTACCTGAAACCGCTTCAGCCTGTTTTTCAGGTAGCCTTTTCCAGCCCGCCGCGCCGTTTTCCTATCCGGAAACACCACCTTTCCCAGCACGGCTAACCCCTCTTCCGCCAAGCGCGTTATACTGCGCCCCATTATCCACCCCATCAAAAGGAAACATCATGACCCACCAAACCCTGCAAGAAGCCGCCCGCGCCCGCCGCTCCGTTTACGCGCTGAACAAAACCCTGCCGCTGCCCGCCGAAGAAGTGGCCGCCATCGTCAAGCACGCCGTGCTGCACACCCCTTCCGCCTTCAATTCCCAGTCCACCCGCGTGGTAGTGCTCTTCGGCGCCGAACACGAAAAACTCTGGCAGCTCACCGAGCAGGCCCTGCGCCAAATCGTACCCGCCGACAAATTCGCCCCCACCGCCCAAAAGCTGGCCGGCTTCGCCGCCGCAGCCGGCACCGTGCTCTTCTTTGAAGACCAATCCGTGGTGCGCGGCCTGCAAGCGCAGTTCCCCGCCTACGCCGCCAACTTCCCCGTGTGGGCCGAGCACGCCGACGCCATGCACCAATACGCCGTGTGGACCACCTTCGCCGCCGCCGGCATCGGCGCCAACCTGCAACACTACAACCCGGTGATCGACGCCGCTGTGGCTGAACAATGGCAAATCCCCGCCGATTGGACACTGCGCGCCCAGCTCGTATTCGGCGGCATCGCCGCGCCCGCCGGCGAAAAACAATTCGCCCCGGTTGCCGAGCGCTTTAAAGTGTACGGGCTGTAAACAGCCATAAACCAAAAAAGGCCACCTGAAAGTGCACAAACATTTTTCAGGTAGCCTTTTTGGCACATTTTTCCACCGCATTCACTCGCTCGGCAGCCGCCACATCCACAACGCCACCGCCAAACACACTGCAGCCATCCCCGCGCCTGCCCACCAGCGCTCCGGAAAACGGTAAAACATCCAAGCGCACGAAGCCGTCATCATCAGCGCCGACAAAATCTTGCCCTTGAGCGGAATCGCCCGCTTGCGCTCCCAATTTTGCACCATCGGGCCGAAATAGCGGTGCGTGCTCAGCCAGCGGTGGAAACGAGGCGAAGTGCGCGACCAGCAGCCCGCCGCCAGCAGCACGAAAGGCACGGTGGGCAGCCCCGGCAGGAAAATGCCGATGATGCCCAACAGCAGCGAAAGCCAGCCCGCCAGCCACACCAGCGGCCGCCACAGCGGCAGCCAGGAATCGCGCCCGCACAAGCGCCGCCGCCGTATCCACAGCACGCCCGCCGCCAGCCCTGCCTCCAAAAAAGCCGCGCCGAGCCATATAGGGTTGTTTGCAATATTGATATTATCCATTCCGCCCCGCAAAAAAAATTTTCAGGTAGCCTGATGCCGCAATCGGGCATAAAGGCTACCTGAAAACAGTTTTCCAGCCAAGCTATTCGGCGGTTTGCAGATGATCCAGCGGCAACACGGTGGAGTTTTTCACTTCCTGCAACACAAAGCTGGAGCGCGCATCCACCACGCCGGGGTGCGCCAGCAGCGTATCCAGGATGAAATGGGAGAAGCTTTCCATATCGGAGAAAAAGGCGTGCAGCATATAGTCGGTTTCGCCGGTAAGCGCGAAGCAGCGCAACACCTGCGGCCATTTGCGCACAGATTCGGCAAAGCCGTCGCGCAGGTGGTTGGCCTTATCCACCGACACACGGATAAACACCTGCAAGCCGAGCGCCACGGCAGAAGGGTGTACCAGTGCCGCATAGCCGCGGATGATGCCGGTGGACTCCAACTGTTTCAGGCGGCGGAGGCAGGGCGAAGGGGAAAGCGCAACACGTTCGGACAGCTCCACATTGCTCAGGCGGCCGTTGTGTTGCAGAGCCTGGAGGATTTTCAGGTCGATTTTATCCAGCGAAACAGTAGTTGTCATGATTCGGTATCCAATCATACTTTCTGGTTTAAAGGCAGTATGTGCGCCACTCCGGGCAGGCAGCCAGGGCGACAACAATATGGCCGGCTTGTGGCCGGCCTGTGCTGCATGCACGAAAATTCGTGCATATTATATTGTATTTGTGTTGGAATAATCCGCCATAATTTTCATTAATAGCGAAATATACCGCCTTAACTCTACGTCATTTGGGCATTTCCGAAGCCGGTTTGGCCGGAAAGCACCGGCTCCAATCTCAAACAACCTCTCGCTTTCTACGGTTTTAGTTTACACCTTTGCCGCTAGAATTGCTATTCCAACCATCAATTTATGCTTGACAATAGGCAATAATCTTGCCCAATTTCCTACTTTCGAGCGATAATCAAGACGTTTGCAGGAGAGACCGTTAATACAACAACGGCACCGAAGGCGCAAAACCCCTTAAATCGCTCAGGTAAAAGGACTGCAAGCCCGTTTCAAAACAATCATCTTCCCCTGCCTGCCCGCGCGGGCTACCTGAAACGGCCTCATCTGGAGAGCGGCATTCATTGCCCACCGAAGGATACAAGGCATCCCCTGCCGAAAATCTCAGGTACCCCGGACAGATAGGGAGGCTTCCCCATTACTGCCAACGGAGACTCCGAATCATGTCTGCAATCAAAACCACCCCCTTCCACCAAGCCCACCTCGACGCCGGCGCCAAGCTGGTAGATTTCGCCGGCTGGGAGCTGCCCATCCACTACGGCTCGCAAATCGCCGAACACGAAGCCGTGCGCACCGACGCCGGCATGTTCGACGTATCGCACATGCTGGTTACCGACGTGGCCGGCGACCAAGCCAAAGCCTTCTTCCGCAAGCTTTTGGCCAACGACGTGGCCAAGCTCGGTTTCGTGGGTAAAGCGCTTTATTCCGCCATGCTCAACGACAAAGGCGGCGTCATCGACGACCTCATCGTGTATCGCGGCAACGAAGCCGAAACGCAATACCGCATCGTGTCCAACGGCGCCACCCGCGAAAAAGACTCCGCCCAATTCCAGAAAATCGGCGCCGAGTTCGGCATCAAGCTTACCCCGCGCTACGACTTGGCCATGCTCGCCGTGCAAGGCCCCAAAGCCATCGCCAAGCTGCTCACCGTGAAACCCGAATGGGCAGACACCGTAAACGGCCTCAAACCCTTCCAAGGCGCCGATTTGGGCCATGACTGGTTTGTCGCCCGCACCGGCTACACCGGCGAAGACGGCGTGGAAGTGATCCTGCCCGCAGGCGAAGCCGTGGCCTTCTTCAAAGCCCTCCAGCAAGCCGGCGTGAAACCCTGCGGCCTAGGCGCGCGCGACACCCTGCGCATGGAAGCCGGCATGAACCTCTACGGCAACGACATGGACGACGACACCAGCCCGCTCGAAGCCGGCATGGCCTGGACGGTGGACTTGAAAGACGAAAACCGCGACTTCGTGGGCAAAGCCCCGCTCCTCGCGCTGAAAGAAAAAGGCGTGAGCGTCAAACAAGTCGGCCTCCTGCTGGCCAAAGGCGGCGTGCTGCGCGAACACATGGAAGTGATCACCGACGCCGGCAAAGGCATCACCACCAGCGGCGTGTTCTCCCCCAGCCTCAAGCAGTCCATCGCCATCGCGCGCGTGCCCAAAGCCTTTGAAGGCAGCACCGCCAAAGCCGTTATCCGCGGCCGCGAAGTGGAAGTGCGCGTGCTGAAGCTGCCCTTCGTGCGCAACGGCCAAAAACAGTTTGATTAAACCGCAGGCCGTGTAGAAAGTTTTCAGGTAGCCTGATGCCCAATCGGGCATAGAGGCTACCTGAAAATAAAAAGCAGCTTCCCACCACGGAAACCGCATCCATGACATCCCAATTCAAACCAGCAGCCCTATTCTTCTGCCTTGCCCTAACAGGCTGCGCCGGGCTGGCTGGCAGTGGCGATACCCAGCCTATCCCCTTTTCCGACACAAACGGTCGGCTGCACACCGCTTCCTTTATGACCGCCTATGGCGGCGACGGCAAAATCGCCGGCGAAGTTACCATCAGCAACCAATTTTCGCTCAACATCGTGCGCATGAATGCAGATTTGAGCATCGCTATCCGCGACCACGCAGGCAACAGCCGCGCCGAAAACCTGAAAGCCTTAGCCAACGCCAAAAGCTTCACGGCGTATGTGTTCAGCAAAAATGCCGGCACGATTGAAGTAAACCATGTCCGCGCCACACACGGCATTTGCACTGACTACCGCAGCAAAGGCGTGGCCGTGAAAATTGCCGACAATATGTACTACCAAGGCAGGCATCAAAACCAAAACCGCTTTGTCTTCCGCAGTAGCGGCGTAGCAGCGAAAAACCCGGCCAACCGCTCCGTGCAGTCTGCCACGCTTGATTTTTCCGCCGCCACCGGCATACCGGACAACATCAAAACACAATGGCGCCAAAACCAAGCCGGCATCGCCGAGGCCGCGAAAGTACACCATGCCCGCTTAAACGAGCTGCTTGCCGTCGGCATCTGCCCATAACAACATAGAGGCTACCTGAAAACCGATTCCGCTATTTTGCAAAGGCTCCCCACCATGCGCCAAAACCTGCTGATTTCATTATTGTTCGCCGTATTCGGCTTGGCCGCCTGCTCGCCGCAGGACAACAGCCCAAGCACGCCAACTGCTGCCGCCTCCGCGCCTGCCGCCGCTTCCGCTCCCGCGCCTGTTGCCGAGGCACCAACCGCCGCCGCACCCGTTGCGCTGGAAGGCTCGTGGAAAGATGCCGTGCCCGTGTATTACCAAACGCCCGACCCCGGTTTGAAACGTGCGCTCGCCATCCTGCATCAAGGACTGAACGACCCAATCATGACCACGCCCGGAGCCAAGCCCGGCCCGTTCAACAACTTCTCCGTTTGGGCAGCGCAAATCTTGGCCACACATCCGGATCAAACCATGGCGTGGTGTCAGGAGTTGCGGCAGCAACACCCCAATAATCAGCTCATCCTGATATTCAAACTCTCCGGTACGCCGGATAGCGGCAAGTGCCTAGGCCAGCTTGAACTGCCGCCCGAATACAGGGAAGTATTGATTAGACCCGTCCCCACCGCAGAAAACTTCCTAAGCCTGAACTTCGCGCCGGCAACCCTCGACATCCACTGGGCAAGCTTCTATGCCACCGGCCAGCCCGAATACATCTACCGCATCGTCGATTATGTGGCCGACAACACCAAGCTGCTCGACGAGAAACCGGCCAACCCCACCCAGCAAGATGCCGAAAACATCCTAACCTACGGCGCCGCCCGCTGGTCGCTTGCCTCCAATATGCAGCAATACCCGCAAATCAAAGCCCTGGTAGAACAGCATACCGCCAGCTGGCCTGCCGAAAGGCGCCAAGCCCTCGAACGCGCCTTGCAAGTCCGGCAACAATAATTTAGGCTACCTGAAAACATTAGCTTCAACATAACCAACCCCTTACCCACCCGCATCAAGAAAGGAACCACCATGCGCCTTATCCTCGCCCTGCTCCTGCCCTGGCTGCAATTCTTCACCATCGGCAGGCCGTTTGCCGGCACCATTTGCCTGATTCTGCAACTCACCATCATCGGCTGGCTGCCCGCCGCCATCTGGTCGGTGTATGCCCTGAGCCAATACAAAACCGACCAGAAAATCCGCCGCGCCCTGCAAGAGCGTTGAGGCTACCTGAAAACTGCAAATCCAAACGCAGCCCTTCCGAAAGCCCAAACAATTCACACACACAACAACAAATTTGCCGCGCAGGCCGCCCGATTTTTCAGGTAGCCTTGCGCCAGCGCAAACCCCATACAGGCAAACCCTGTATAATGTGAATGACCCTAACCATTCCCACCCTCTAACTACGGAGAAAAACCATGAGCAACAACATCCCCGCCGAACTCAAATATGTCGCCAGCCACGAATGGCTGCGCCTCGAAGCCGATGGCAGCGTAACCGTTGGCGTAACCGACCACGCGCAAGAGCTGCTGGGCGAAATCGTATTCGTCGAGCTGCCCGAAGTGGGCGCCACCCTGGCCGCCGAAGACCAAGCCGGCGCGCTGGAATCCGTGAAAGCCGCGTCTGATGTGTATTCCCCCATCGCCGGCGAAGTGGTGGCTGTGAATGAAGGCCTGCCCGACGCCCCCGAAACCGTAAACAGCGACCCCTATGGCGAAGGCTGGTTCTTCCGCCTCAAACCCGCCAACCCCGCTGATTTAGACGGCCTGATGAACGCCGAGCAATACGCCGCCGAGCTCGGCTAACCGCCCGCGTTACACAAAAAGGCTACCTGAAAACGCAGCGCAGCGAAGTTTCTGCGAAGCTAAAATTTTTCAGGTAGCCTTTTTGCTTGGCCGGCGGGTTTGCCATGCCCGCCTCCTGCACGCCCTAGCCGTTCGAGCGCTCCAGCAGCATCAGCATCATTAGCGACAACACCACCAATTCATCATGCGCCGCCGTGCCCGTTTTCTCCAAGCTGAAACGCCGCTCCACCAGCGAAGGCTCTTTCTTCAGCAGATACACCTGCTGCCCCGAAGCATCGGTAATCTCATAGCTCGGATTAAGAATATAGCCGCTGAGCGCGCCAATCAGCGGAATCTCGCCCACCAGCCCGTCCCAAAACGCAATCCACGGGTTTTTCTCCTGGATTTGGTAGAGCGGCTGCCCGTCTGCGCCGAAAATCCGGTAGCGCACGCGCCACAGCGAGCGCATCCCGTCGCGCCGCACCGAGCCCAGCTCCGCGCCGTTTTCGCCGAAAATCCGATAGCAGGCGTTGAAATCGATGATGCGGTCGGCACAGATGCGGTACAGCCGCTCGCACCGATCCGCACTGCGAAAAATCTCCACTTCTTCCTTCAGCTTGAAAATCTTCTGGCGCGTGTAGGCAATCTCCTGCCCGCCCTCATCCAGCACGCTGAAATCGTTGGACGGCGTGAAAATCTTAAAATGAAAACGCAAAGGGAAACGGATATTCTGCATCCTATTCTTCTCCTATATATAACTCGGGCTACCTGAAAAACCTGTCAAACCATTTTCAGGTAGCCCTAATGCCGCAACAGGCTACCTGAAAACCTGCCTTAAGCCTCTTCACTTTCCCGCGCCGCATCTGCCGCATCGTAAGCATCCACAATCTTCTGCACCAGCGGATGCCGCACCACGTCTTCGCTGGTAAAGGTGTGGAAATAAATGCCTTCGATGCCTTGCAGCTTCTCGCGCGCGTCTTTCAGGCCGGATTTGATGTTGCGCGGCAGGTCAATTTGGCTGATGTCGCCGGTAATCGCCGCCTTGGCGCCGAAGCCGATGCGCGTGAGAAACATCTTCATCTGCTCGGGCGTGGTGTTTTGCGCCTCGTCCAGAATCACATAGGCGCCGTTGAGCGTGCGCCCGCGCATATAGGCCAGCGGCGCAATCTCAATCGTGCCCTTTTCCAACAGCTTGGTTACGCGGTCGAAGCCCATCAAGTCATACAGCGCGTCATACAGCGGGCGCAGGTAGGGATCCACTTTCTGCGCCAAATCGCCCGGCAGGAAGCCGAGTTTCTCGCCCGCCTCCACCGCAGGGCGCACCAGCACAATGCGTTCCACCTCGTGCTTGCCCATGGCATCCACCGCCGCCGCCACGGCCAGATAAGTCTTGCCTGTGCCCGCCGGGCCGAGGCCGAACACGATATCGTGGTTTAAAAGGGCGCGGATATAGCCGTTTTGGCGCGGCGTGCGCCCGCCCAGCTTGCCGCGCCGCGTTTGCAGGAAATATTGGTGCCCCGGCTCGCTCTGCGGCACAAACTCCGCATCGGCGGTTTTGGCTTCCACCGCCGCCAGCTGGATGTCGCCGTTATCCAAATCGCGCCGCTCGGCAATATCCGCCAGCTTCAGCAGCGCCTGCCGCGCCGCGTGGGCATTGGCGCCGATAAAGGTGAATTCGGCAAAACGCCGCCCGATTTCCACCGACAGCGCCTTGCCCAGCATTTCCAGGTTTTCCTCCAGCGGCCCGCACAGCCGCTGCAAAACCGCGTTGTCGATGTCGTCAAACTTCAAATGTACAGTATGGCTCATAAGCTCCCAGTCTTCGTTTAAGCCGCCACCCAGCCCTGCCGGGCAGCCGGAACACATAGAATTAATAAGATGATAGGCCGTATCGCGCAGCGGGGCAAATCCCTTTTTGTGGCATAAAAGGCTACCTGAAAGCGGCAAGCGCCGTGCAGCCGAAATCGCCCGCCGCCACCGCGATACATTGTTGCATGAAGCATACACTTTCGCCCATATCTGCCCTTTTGCCTGCGATTGGATTTGTTTTTTTGCCGCCAAACAATTATATTGCAGCCATGAAATCGCTAATGCGGCGATTGCGTGAGAGCTTAGAAAGAAAGACAAGTTTCTTTTTTAAGTGTGTATTTTTTAGTTTAGACATAGATAAAGGAATGCAGCATGAAAAAAACCCTGATTGCATTAGCATTGGTTTCCTTGCCGGTTGCCGCTTCTGCAGAAGTGATTCTGTACGGTAAAATCCGTGGCGGTGTTGAATTTACTCGTGACGGTGCTCAAAGCAAAAATCAAGGGCCCGCCGGCTCCGCAGAAAACTACCAGAAGAATTCTTGGAGCGTAGTAGACTACAGCAGCTACATCGGCTTCAAGGGTTCGGAAGACCTCGGTGGCAACCTGAAAGTTATTTGGCAGGTAGAAAACCGAGTTAATCTGGCTGATAAAGGTAGCGGCTCTGACAGCAGCAAACGCGACACCTTCATCGGCTTGGAAGGCGGCTTCGGTACCTTCAAACTGGGTCATGTAACCTCTCCCCTGAAAGAAACCCTTGACGCCCAAGACAACTGGGAATACAACAGCAACTATTTGGGCTTGAGTCGTTATGGCCGCTTCGGTAAACGCCGTGCCAGCTTGAACTACCATTCTCCTGATTTCGGCGGCTTTGATTTCGGCTTCCAGCTGACCCCCGGTAAAAACGCCCATGGTGGCGACACCACTACCGAAGACGGCAGACCGGTATTCGGTTTGGGCTTGGGCTACAAAAACAGCGGCTTCTTCGGTCGTTACGCTGTTGAATATGCCCGCCGCGCTGCTGGTGCTTCTGGCGACCAGAAGGATGTTCATGTACACAACCTGAGCGTTGGCTATGATGCAAACAACCTGTATGTTGCCGGTGCCTTCCAATACGGTAAAAACGTAAACCCGAGCTTTAATGATCCTACTGTCAACCCAGATCCCTACGATATCGCTATCTCTGCGGGCAATGAAGTTGACGCTAAAACCAAAGAGGCTCAAATTTCCGCAGCTTACACTTTCGGTGCCGTTACACCGAAGATTACTGTAGCTTACGGTCGTGCTGATACCAACTTTAGAGGTACTGATGGCGCCCGCTACCTGCAAGCCATCGTTGGCGCTGACTACGCCTTCTCTCGCCGCACTACCGGTTTGGTATCTGTAGGCTGGTTGCGCGACAAAGTCAACTCTGACGCTGAACACTTGAACTCTTGGGGCATTGGTACTGGCTTGGTACACAAATTCTAATTTGTGGCTAGCTTAGTCTAGTAACCCAACGAAAAGGCTTGCTTCGGCAAGCCTTTTTCTATGCTGTTGGCAACATCAAAAAGGCTACCTGAAAATTTAGCTTCGCAGAAACTTCACTGCGTTGCGTTTTCAGGTAGCCTTTTTCCATTCCGCCGGCAGTGCCTAGCTTTCCTCCAGCCCCGCCAGAATCGCGCATTCCGGGCAATCGCTGCCGGCGCAGGCATCGTGCCAGCGTTGCAGCTCGGCCACCATGTTTTGCAGTTTGCCGATTTGCGCTTCCAGCTCGGAGATGTGTTGGGCGGTGAGCGCCTTCACTTCGCGGCTGGTACGTTGCGGATTGTCTTGCAACTGCAGCAGTCGGCCGATTTGCGGCAGCGAAAAGCCCACTTCGCGTGCATGGCGGATAAAGCGCAGGCGGGCAAGGTTTGCCTGATTGTAGCGGCGGTAGCCCGCTTCGCTGCGCTCGGCAGGCGTGAGCAGCCCGTGTGTTTCATAATCGCGGATTTGTTTGGCGGAAAGGCCGCTGGCGGCAGCGGCTTGGCTAATGTTCATCATGGCGCTTGACCTTTACTCGGGGTGAAGCTTTATAGTGGCGGCACACGGCGGGAAAACAAGCCCGCATTCCATCGTTTGAGGCTACCTGAAAAATAGAAAGGAATCCCCATGCAAACTCTTACCCTCAACATCGGCGGCATGAGCTGCGGCGGCTGCGTGAAAAGCGTTACCCGCATTCTGGAAAACACCGAAGGCGTGGCCAAAGCCGAGGTGAGCCTGGAAAAGCAAAACGCCGTTATCGAGTTTGATCCGGCGAAAACCAATGCCGCCGCGCTGATTGAAGCCGTGGAAGACGGCGGCTACGATGCGGCTCTGTAAGCCTGCCGCACCCAAGGCTACCTGAAAACGCAGCGCAGCGAAGTTTCTGCGAAGCTAAAACGCAGCGCAGCCGAGTTTCTGCGAAGCTAAAACCTGCGCTGCAACGGAGTTAAAATGAGCGGGGCGAATTTCGTTGAAACGCCAGCTTCGCCCAATCTCAAACAGCCCAACTGTTTTTCAGGTAGCCTCCACCACACACAAGAGGCCAAACGCCATGCAACAAAAAGTCCGTTTCCAAATCGAAGGCATGACCTGTCAGGCTTGTGCTTCGCGCATTGAAAAGGTATTGAATAAGAAGGATTTTGTCGAATCGGCGGGTGTGAATTTCGCCAGCGAGGAGGCGCAGGTCGTGTTTGACGGCAGCAAAACTTCCGCCGCCGACATCGCCAAAATCATCGAGAAGACGGGTTACGGTGCGAAGGAGAAGACGGAAGATGCGCTGCCGCAAGCCGAAGAAGCCGTACATATAGGCTGGCGGCTGTGGCTTCTGTTTGCCATCAATATTCCGTTCCTTATCGGTATGGCGGGGATGATGGTCGGTCGGCACGATTGGATGCTGCCGCCGTTGTGGCAGTTTGTGCTGGCAAGTGTGGTGCAGCTTTGGCTTGCCGTGCCGTTTTACAAAAGCGCGTGGGCGAGCATTAAGGGCGGGCTGGCGAATATGGACGTACTCGTTACCGTCGGCACGGTGTCGATTTACCTGTATTCCGTCTATATGCTGTTCCACCACCGCGCGATGGGGCACAGCGGCATGGCGCACGTTTATTTTGAAGCGGGCGTGATGGTCATCGGGTTTGTGTCGCTGGGCAAGTTTTTGGAACACCGCACCAAAAAATCCAGCTTAAACAGCCTGTCTTTGATGTTGAAACTCACGCCCGCGCAAGTGAACGTGCAGCGTGAAGGCGGGTGGAAACAGCTGCCCATCGACCAAGTGCAAATCGGCAACCTTATCCGCGCCAACCACGGCGAACGTATCGCTGCCGATGGCATCATCGAAAGCGGCAGCGGCTGGGCAGACGAGAGCCACCTCACCGGCGAATCCAATCCCGAAGAGAAAAAAGCGGGCGGCAAAGTGTTGGCGGGCGCGCTGATGACCGAAGGCAGCGTGGTGTACCGTGCCACGCAGCTCGGCAGCCAAACCCTGCTCGGCGACATGATGAACGCGCTGTCCGAAGCGCAGGGCAGCAAAGCCCCGATTGCGCGTGTGGCGGACAAGGCGGCGGCGGTGTTCGTGCCGTCCGTCGTGGGCATCGCGCTTCTGACTTTCATTGCCACTTGGCTGGTGAAAGGCGATTGGACGGTCGCGCTGATGCACGCCGTTGCCGTGCTGGTGATTGCCTGTCCGTGCGCGCTCGGTTTGGCAACGCCCGCTGCGATTATGGTCGGCATGGGCAAAGCAGTGAAACACGGCATTTGGTTTAAAGACGCGGCGGCGATGGAAGAAGCTGCCCACGTCGATGCCGTCGTGTTGGACAAAACCGGCACGCTGACCGAGGGCAAACCGCAAGTCGCCGCCGTCTGGCTCGCACCCGAGGGCGGTTTGGACGAAGACGCTTTGTTCCGCACCGCCGCCGCCGTCGAACAGACCGCCGCCCACCCGCTCGCCCGCGCCATCGTCTCCGCCGCCCAAGCGCGCGGTTTGGACATTCCCGCCGCACAAAACGCGCAAACCGTTGTCGGCGCAGGCATTGCCGCCGAAGTTGAAGGGATAGGTTTGGTAAAAGCGGGCAAACTTGATTTTGCCGAATTAAGGCTACCTGAAAACCTTTCAGACGACGTTTGGAACATCGCCACCATCGTCGCCGTATCTGTTGACGGCAAACCCGCAGGCGCGTTCGCACTCGCCGACGCGTTGAAAACCGACACCGCCGAAGCCATACGTCGTCTGAAAAAACATCATATCGACGTGTACATCATGAGCGGCGACAACCAAGGCACGGTCGGATACGTCGCCAAACAACTGGACATAGAACACGCCTTCGGCAACATGAGTCCGCGCGACAAGGCCGCCGAAGTGCAGAAACTCAAAGCCGCAGGCAAAACCGTGGCAATGGTCGGAGACGGCATCAACGACGCGCCCGCGCTTGCCGCCGCCAACGTCAGCTTCGCCATGAAAGGCGGCGCGGACGTTGCCGAACACACCGCCTCCGCCACGCTGATGCAGCATTCGGTCAACCAGCTCGCCGACGCGCTGCTGGTGTCGCAGGCGACTTTGAAAAACATCAAGCAAAACCTGTTTTTCGCCTTCTTCTACAATATCTTGGGTATCCCGCTCGCCGCACTCGGCTTCCTAAACCCCGTCATCGCAGGCGCGGCAATGGCGGCAAGCTCGGTTTCCGTGTTGGGCAATGCTTTAAGGTTGAAACGGGTGAAGATTGACTGATATGTTGGGCTGGATGGAGGAAGAGGTCGTCTGAAAGCATGGGCTTAAACGGAGTTAAACGGACGGAGCGGTTTTTATGTATAGTGGATGAATAAAAATCAGGACAAGGCGACGAAGCCGCGGACAGTACAGGCAGTACGGCAAGGTGAGGCAACGCCGTACTGGTTTTTGTTCATCCACTATAAATGCCGCTCCGACGCAGCAGCCCAAAGCCCGGCCGTTTTTCAGGTAGCCTTTCTGTTATACTGCCTACACCCGCTTTCCAATATTATCAAACTCTTATGCCCGATTTTCTCCCCGTTCCGCCCGCCGAGCTTTGGCAGGCGACGCTCGAACACCTCCGCCTCTCCCTGATTTCCCTGCTTTGCGCCGTTGCGCTTGCCGTGCCGCCTGCGGTATGGCTGGCAAACCGGCGGCGTTGGGCGGAAGGCGTTTTGCAAATCACCAATATCCTGCAAACCATCCCGTCGCTTGCCCTGCTCGGTCTGCTGATTCCCTTTGTCGGCATCGGTTCGCCGCCGGTTTTGATTGCGCTGACGCTCTACGCCCTCTTGCCGATTTTCCAGAACACCTATCTGGGCTTGAGCCAAATCGACCCCGCCGTCAAAGAAGCGCATACCGCGTTCGGCCTGTCGCGTTGGCAGGCATTGTGGCGCATCGAGCTGCCGATGGCGCTGCCCGCCATGATTTCCGGCATACGCACCGCGTCCGTCATGATAGTCGGCACGGCAACGCTCGCCGCCCTCATCGGCGCGGGCGGTTTGGGCAAATTGATACTGCTCGGCATAGACCGCAACAACATGGCGATGACCTTCACCGGCGCGCTGCTCTCAGCCCTGCTCGCCGTATCCGTCAGCGGACTGATCGGCATACTGCAAAAATCCAAACGCAGGCTGCCGATTACCGCCGTCCTGCTCGCCCTCATGATTGCACTCGGCTTCGCCCCGATGTTTCAGACGACCCCGTCCGCACAAAAAATCACCATCGCAGGCAAGCTCGGCAGCGAACCCGACATCCTCATCAATATGTACAAACAATTGATTGAAGAAAACAATCCGCGCATCCAAGTCGAGCTCAAACCCAATTTCGGCAAAACCTCGTTCCTGTTCAACGCCCTAAACAGCGGCGAAATCGACATCTATCCCGAGTTCACGGGTACAGTCCTCGAGAGTCTGGTTAAAGTTCCCGCCGAAGAGCAAAACCGCCGCCTTTCCCCCGAACAGACCTACCAAGCCGCCCGAACCCTGCTCGCGCAGCAGTTCAACCTGACCCTGCTGCCGCCTATGGCATACCAAAACACCTACGCCCTTGCCGTGCGCCAAGACTACGCCGCCGCGCACAGTCTGAACAAAATATCCGACCTCAAACGCGTGCAAAACCAAATCCGCACAGGCTTCACCCTCGAATTTGCCGACCGCGCCGACGGCTACAAAGGGCTGCAACAGCACGGCATACGCTTCCCCCGCCTCTCCACGCTCGAACCCGCCCTGCGCTACACCGCGCTTGCCAACGGCAAAATCGACCTCATCGAAGCCTATTCCACCGACAGCGAACTGCGCCAATACCGCCTCGCCGTACTTTCAGACGACATCTCCCTCTTCCCCACCTACCAAGGCGCGCCGCTGATGAAAACCGGGTTTGCAGAACAACATTCCGACATCGTAAACGCATTGGACAAACTGGCAGGCAGAATCAGCGAAGCAGAAATGATTGAAATGAACTACCGCGTGAAAGTCGGCGGCGAAACACCTGCCGACGTGGCGCGGGATTATTTGCAAAGAAACGGCTTGATCGGCGGCGCAAGGTAATCAAGCCGGACTGCCTGAAAACGGAGCTTCCGAAGAAAGCGGAGTTTCTGCGAGGCTAAAAATACCCAATCCGTTTTTCAGGTAGCCTGTTGCGTCCGGCCTGCCGGAAAATCACTCCATCCAAGCCCATTCAAGGAGTCTCACATGACCACCTATCCCAATTTACTGGTTGATACCTGCAACCGCGCCTACGAACGCTTCGTCCGCGCTTTTGACGGCGTGAGCGCAGAGCAGGCGAACGCCTTTCCCGCCGCAGGCAGCGCGCCGCAAATCAAATCGATGGCATGGCTGGCGTGGCACACCGCCCGCGAGCTGGATTTCCAGATTGCCGCCCTAAACGGCACCTCCCCGCTGTGGCACAGCCAAGGCTGGAAAGACCGCTTCCCCTTCGCTGTAGCCGACGACGAGCAAGACTGGCGGCACACGCTCGAACAGGCGCAACGCATCCGCACCGGCAACACCGGCACACTGCTGGGCTACCTGAAAGCCGCCACCGACGCAGCGGCGGCCTATATCGCCAAACTGCGCGAAACCGAACTCGACGACATCGTGGACGAAAACTGGACACCGCCCGTTACTCGCGGTGTGCGTTTGGTTTCTATCATCGACGACGCGGTCATGCACTCGGGGCAGGTGTTTTACGCCAGACGGCTGCTGGGTTTGAGCGATTAAACGGATTACCCTGCCCACCCATCCCATAGAAAAGGAATCGCCATGAAAGCCATCGTCATCCGCCAAGCCGGCGGGCCGGAGCAACTGGTTTACCAAGACGTGCCGCTGCCTGAAATCAAAGACGGCTGGTCGTTGTTGAAAATCAAAGGCTTCGGCATCAACCATTCCGAAATTTTCACGCGCGAAGGCAAATCGCCGTCCGTGCAGTTCCCGCGCATTTTAGGCATCGAATGCGTGGGCGAAGTGGTGCAGAGTTCCACGCCCGCGCTGGCGGTCGGGCAGAAGGCGGTTTCCATTATGGGCGAAATGGGGCGTGCTTTTGACGGCAGCTACGCCGAATACGTTTTGCTGCCCAACGAGCAGATTTACCCCGTCCGCACCGATTTGGACTGGACGACCCTCGCCGCGATTCCCGAAACCTACTACACCGCGTTCGGTTCGTTGCAGCAGCTTCGCATCGCGCCGCAAGACCGCGTGCTGGTACGCGGCGCAGGAAGCGGCGTGGGCGTGGCGTTTGCCCGATTGCTCAAAGCGCAGTTTCCGCATACCGTGTTGCACGGCTCGACGCGCCATCCTGCCAAATCCGCCCGTTTGCTGGCGGTCGGATTCGACGAAACCGTTATCGAAACAGACGGCAGGCTGCAAACCGACCAAAGCTACGACAAAATTTTGGAACTGGTAGGGCCGGCAACCCTGCGCGATTCTTTCGCCCACATCAACGAATACGGCATCGTCTGCAACACGGGGCAGCTCGGCAACGTCTGGGGCGTGAACGATTTTGACCCGATTATGGAACTCAAAAACAACAGCTATCTCACCGCGTTTTATTCGGGCAATGTGTCGCAAGCCAAGCTGGACGCGCTTTTTGAGCATATCCGCCGGTTTGACGTGAAAATTTTGATTGAACGCGTATTCACGCTGGAACAAGTCCCCGAAGCGCACCGCTTCCTGCAAAGCGCGGAAGGGTTTGGAAAAGTGGTGGTGGTGAACGGATGAACCTGCTGCCTGCTGCCTGAAAATGTCGTCTGAAAACCGCCTCCAACCCTCCCTCCCCAAAACCCCTTTTTTCAGGTAGCCTTTATCTATCCGTTCCATCACACAAGGAAAACCCCATGAACATCGCCATCACCGGCGCAAGCGGCAATATCGGCGGCATGGTCGCCCGCCATTTGAGCGCACTCGGACTGCCGCTTGTCCTTCCCTTGCGTAACCCCGCCAAAGCCCCCGACCTGCCCGACTGCGAAGCGCGCCGCTTTGCCTACGGCGATTACGCCCTTGCCAAACAGGCATTGGACGGCACTGACGTATTGTTTATGGTGTCCGCCGCCGAAAGCCCGACGCGCGAGCAGGAGCATTTGACCTTGGTCCGCGCCGCCGCAGATGCGGGCGTGGGGCATTTGGTGTACCTCTCGTTTGCAGGCGCAAGCCCGCACAGCACCTTCACGCTGGCGCGCACCCATGCTGTTACCGAAGAAGCAATCCGGCAAACCGCCATGCGCCACACCTTCCTGCGCGACAATTTTTACAGCGAAATGATGGCAACCATTGCCGATGCCGGCGGCACGATTGCCGGCCCCGCCGCCGACGGGCGCGTTGCCTGCGTTTCACAGCGCGACGTCGCCCAAGCGGCGGCAAACGTCATCGCCGACATCGTGCGCGGCAGCGGGCAACACGACAACCAAACCTACACCCTGACCGGCTCCCAATCCTTAAACTTCGCCGAAATCGCCGCCGCCTTAACCGAAATCACCGGTAAACCGCACCGTTACCGCAACGAAACCGTGGAAGAAGCCTTCGCCAACCGCCGCCGCGACTACCCCGACACACCCGACTGGCAAATCGAAGCCTGGGTTTCCACCTACACCGCCATTGCCCAAGGCGAGCTTGCCGCCGTTTCAGACGACCTTAGCCGACTGTTGGGACACGCGCCGCGCAGCTTTGCCGAAACCGCAAAGGAAATTTATGCAGCCTGAACGCATCCCGCTGATAGAGTTCAAAAACGTCAGCAAGCTCTACGAAAACCGCGCCGCCGTCAGCAATCTCAACCTTACCATTTATCAAGGCGAATTTTTCGTCTTGGTCGGCGGCAGCGGCAGCGGCAAATCCACCACATTGCGCATGATTAACGCGCTGACCGAGCCGACCGACGGCGACGTCTATTTCAACGGCAGGCGCATCAAAGACTACGATATCCGCCCCCTGCGCCACCGAATCGGCTACGTCTTGCAGCAAATCGCCCTGTTCCCCACCATGACCGTGCGGCAGAATATCGAGCTGATGCCCGACATCTTGGGCTGGAGCAAACCGCAGCGCACCGCCCGCGCCAACGAACTGCTCGAGCTGGTCAGAATGCCGCCCGACACCTACCTCGACCGCTACCCGCACGAACTCTCCGGCGGCGAACAGCAGCGTATCGGCATCCTTCGCGCCATCGCCGCCAAACCCGACATCCTCCTGATGGACGAACCCTTCTCCGCCCTCGACCCGCTCGCCCGCGCCTCCCTTCAGGAAACCGTATCCCTGATTCACAAAAAACTCGGCACGACCATCGTCTTCGTTACCCACGACATGAACGAAGCCGCCAAACTCGCCTGCCGCATCGGCGTCATGCACGAAGGCAGGCTCGTGCAGGTCGGCACGCCCGACCAAATCCGAAACACCCCTGCCGACAGCTACGTCCGCTCCCTCTTCGGCGCGGCGGCGCAACAGCCTGCCGATTCCGCCGAAGCCGTTATCGAACGCTACCTCAATTTGGATGCCAACGGCAAAGCGCGGGTGCGGGCATATTTGGAACAGGGCGGCGGGCGCTGAAGGCTACCTGAAACTGCGGCTTGGGCTTGCCCAATATTTTTCACTGCGCAGCAACCCGTTTTCAGGTAGCCTGTTTCCCCAAAGGCTACCTGAAACACCCGCCTCAACGGAATGAAACAAAGCGCCAACAAAACGCCAAGCCTTTTTTCAGGTAGCCTTCCCCGCCCACCCAGGCTACCTGAAACCGGCTCCCGCACAGACCAACCCTTCCGCCGATTTGCACAACCCCGCCCCCACCCGTTAGCATTACGCCTTCCCCTTCCCTCTTCAAAAAGGACATCCCATGAGCAAAACCCTCCCCCTGCACGCCGACACCGTCGGCAGCTATCTGCGCACCGCCGCGCTCAAACAAGCCCGCGCCGACTTTGCCGCAGGCAAAATCAGCCGCGAAGCGCTTACCCGCGTGGAAGACCAAGAAATCGCCAAACTGGTGCAAGACCAGCTTGATGCCGGCATCCAAATCATCACCGATGGTGAATTCCGCCGCTCGTGGTGGCACATCGACTTTCTCGAAAACCTCAACGGCATCGAAGGATTCATCCCCGAGCAGGCCTACGCCTTCAAAGACACCGAAGTCCGCAAATACAACACCCGCTGCAACGGCAAAGTATCGTGGAATCCAAACCACCCGTTTATCCAACATTATCAATCGCTTGAAAAAATCGTGGGCGGGCGCGGCATTGTGAAATACACCATCCCCAGCCCCAACCAACTGATGTATCCGTTTATTTGGGATACCGGCGTGTATGAAAGCAAACAGGCCTTTGCCGAAGACGTGCGCCAAACCTACAAAGATGCCATCCGCGCCTTTTATGACGCCGGCTGCCGCTACCTGCAAATCGACGACGTGTATTGGGGCACGCTGTGCAACAACTACGGCAAGCCCGATTTCGATTTTGAAGACAGCAAACGCTACGCGCTGGAAAACGTGCAGGCCATTCTGGCCGACAAACCCGCCGGCATGACCATCACCACCCACGTTTGCCGCGGCAACTACAAATCGTCCTACCTTTTGAGCGGCGCCTACGACCCCGTGGCTCCCGATTTGTTCGGCAAAACCGCGTATGACGGCTATTTCCTCGAATACGACAACGAGCGCAGCGGCGGCTTCGAGCCCCTGAAATATTTCAACGACAACCCGCACAAAGGCCGCATCGTGCTGGGCTTGATTACTTCCAAATTCCCCGAGCTGGAAGACAAAGCCGCCGTGAAAGCGCGCATTGCCGAAGCCGCCCAAATCGTGCCGCTGGAACAACTGGCCTTGAGCCCGCAATGCGGTTTTGCCTCCACCGAGGAAGGCAACATCATGACCGAAGCGCAGCAGTGGGCGAAAGTGCGGCTGGTGGAAGAAATCGCCAAAGAAGTGTGGGGCGAAGACTGATGCGCACACCAAAACAGCAGGCTCGCCCTGCTGTTTTTTGCGCCCCGGCCGATGCGGATATTTTGCCGGGCAGAAACTTTGTTGAAGCCCACATTTTCAGGTAGCCTTCATCCGCCGTGCCAAAGGCTACCTGAAAAATAAGCCGCCTTCCCGCCATCCTGATTTTCAGGTAGCCCCGCATAAGGAGCCAATCCATGAAAAGCTATATGCTCAACATTCCCTCCTTCCAATACCCCGAATCGTTTAAAAAAATAATCGAGCTGAAGCTAATTGATTTCGACATTTGGCACCTCCTCGACGCCGACTGGGCCGCCGCACTGCACCAAGGCCTGCAAACCCGCTATCCCGAGCGGCAGCTCATCCCCTTCGCCAAACGCGGAGACTGCGACGACACCGCCTGCTTCGAAATCGGCAAAGGCGGCAAAGTCCAGCTCATCCACGACTTCGCCCGCCCCGGCTGGGAGCAGCGCCAAGAATTCCCCGCCTGCTGGGCATGGCTCGCCCAAGCCGTGAACGACATGATCGAATACAACCGCGAAGACGGCATCGTCTAGCCCAAGCCAAAGCAATCGCCAAACCCATTTTATCCCCGCAGAAAGCTCATGAAAGCCACCTTTTCAGGTAGCCTTCCCACCCCCTAAAGGCCACCTGAAAACGTAAGCTGCAACGACATTAAAACACCTCCCCCCAACAAAACCCGCCGCCATGCTCTGCCACGCCCTCATCGCCCTGCAAACCCTGCTCGCCACCCCCCTGCGCGCCCGCCGCGCCGCCCAAGCCGACGCCCACACCGCCGCCAGCCTCACCGCCGGGCTCGACCCCGCCCCCAGCCTCAGCGCCTACCTGCAAAACCCCGAATCCTGGTCCTGCCGATTCCCCAAAGCCCGCGCCGCCGGCCTCATCCTCCACACCAGCCAAGACGGCCGCCTGCGCAGCTTCTCCTGGGCACACCAAGGCAGCCGCCACACCCTGCTCCAATCCCGCAGCCCCGGCGGCCACACCCAAATCCACCCCGCCCTCATCCCCGCAGGCCAAATCGAACGCCTGCACACCGCCCGTCTCCCCCCGCACGGCAACGCCTACCTCCTCCTCGCCGAACACAGCGCAGGCGAACACACCGAAAAATCCCTCCACCTATTCCACTTCGCCGCCGAGCAATTCCAGCCCCTGCCCCTCATCCAAACCACCCCCGATGCCGAGCCCACCCACCGCCTGCACTTCCGCTACCGCGGCCGCCACGCCAACAACTACTTCTTCTACGACCCCGGCAGCCACACCATCAGCCAGCCCCACATCAGCCCCCACACGCACACCCCCACCCAACACCGCCTCCGCTACCGCTTCAACGGCAGCCGCTTCGTCCCCCACCATTAAAGGCTACCTGAAAACGCCCCCAACCCAACATTGCCGCGCCCGACACACCAAAGATAAACCCCGCCCATGACCCAACTCCCCCTCCCCCAATGGCACACACCCGAGCAAGTGCGCGACATCCTGCTCGCCCTGCCCGAGAAAAAGCGTAACCGCGCCCTCTACGAGCTCGTCTGGCTGTTCGACCACCACAACCCGCAAGGCACGCTGGCAACCGAAGCACAGCTCGCCGCCCTGCGCCTGCTCTGGCACGACCCGCGCTTCCAAGGCTTGGAAAACATCAAATGGTGGCTGCACGACGTGCTCCTCCTCGACGACGACAACGGCTCATGGCTCGCCCTCCAGCCCGAAATCGAAGCCCTACTCGACGTACTCCACCCCGAAACCTGCCGCACCTACGGCGACCACGGCGGCATGCGGCACAGCGCAGAAACGCTCGAGCCCTTCGTTGCCCGAATGTTCGCCCGCAACACCCCAGCCGCGCGCGGCATCGCCCGGGACTGCCTCTATTGGAGCGAAGCCCTCTGCCGCCTGCGCCCCGATTGGCACAAATGGCTCCAAAACGAAATCCGCCAGCTGCACGAAAAACACGGGCAATAAGCGCCCGCCCTCTCCCGCACAAAAAGGCTACCTGAAAAATCTCGCCTCAACCTCACCGCGTTATATTTTCACTACATGGCAGCCAGCACTTTCAGGTAGCCTCAAACACACAAAAGGCTACCTGAAAATTTTCAGGTAGCCTTTCCACCATTCCGCCGCGTTTACACCGATGCCACGGTAAACCGCTGGTGCAAATGCGCTTTCTTCTCCACATCATCGGCCATCGCCACCGCCAAATCGGCCACGCTGATGCCGGCCGGCGCCTCGCCCGCCATCAAAAGCTCGTTGCCGCCCAGGCGGTATTGCCCGGTGCGCTCTTCGCTGAAGCCGCCGTCTGCGCCGAGGCAGGCGGGCGGCGACACCATCGCCCAGTTCACATCAGCGTGCTTAGCCTGCAAATCGTTCAGCAGGTTGCGCGCCGCGTTTGCCCCGTCGAAAATCTCTTTCGGGAACACGGGCGTGTCGATCAGCTGCACGCCGGGCGCCACAAACAGGCTGCCCGCGCCGCCCACGGCCAAAAGATAAGGCACCTTCGCCGCCTTGGCCGCCGCCAAAATCGCCGCATAGCCGGCGGTGAAATCGCGGCCGATGTTCGGGTTGGCCCAGCCCGGATTGAACGCGCTCACCACCGCATCGAAGCCGACCAGGCGCTCGGCAAAATCGGCAGCCAGCACATCGGCCTGCACCGCCTTCACGTTCGGCGCGGCAAACACCTTGCCTGTGTTGCGTGCAAACGCAGTTACCTCATGCCCGCGCGAGGCCAGCTCGCGCACCACAGCGTTGCCCACATATCCGGTGGCACCAATCACAGCGAATTTCATATTTAGCTCCTTACGTTGAATCAATCAATCACGATGCGGCGCATTGTAAGTGCAGCCGCCGCGCTTGATAATCCGCCCAAAGCTGTTTACTCTGTGAAGCCCAGCTAAACAATCGGAGATGTGCCATGCCCAAAACCCTGTATCTCGGCCGCGAGCCGCAAACCTTCACCCCCGGCCAAGAGCTGGTGCTGGAATCCTTTTTCCAGCAAAGCCCCTACGGCGTGGTGTTTGAAGACGACTGCGGCACCGGCTATTTCTACGCCGTGCACCAAGAAGAAGGCATCCTCGACGCCCTGCACATTTATGACGTGGAAGACGTGGCCGACCGCCATATCCCCTCCGAAATCAGCATTCTGTGGAGCGAAGACCTCGGCCTTGCCGCCCTCGACATCAACGGCTATATCCACGCCGTGTTCGACTTCGCCGCCCACGCCGGCTACTGCCGCAACGCCTTCCCCGAGCCCTACGGCAGCTGGCTGCGCGAGCCCAACCGCCTGCTCACCGACGAGCTACTCGACCGGCTGCTGGGCGTATAAATCATGCACAATCAAATTGTTCAAGCAGGCAACCGTTTCAGCCTGTCGTTTGCCGGTTTAGGCGGCCACGAACACTGCTTTTTCTCGCAACACGCCCAAACCGGTCACGAGCTGGCCAAAATCATCCGCCGCATCTTGCGGGAGGAAAACATCAAAAATGTCGAGCTCGCCGTAGAGCAAGACAGCCTCACGCTCAGCGCCAAAAAACGCCGCCCCTTGGAAAGCATATGCACACGGCTCGAGTTTGAAATACGCGTATTTGAAGGCAGCGCTTATACGGTGAATACAAAAAACTTGTTTAAATAAACTGTTATGGACGACCTCAAACCCCTCCTCGCCTTCGCCGCCGTGCTCGAACACGGCAGCATGAACGCCGCCGCCCAAGCGCTGGGCATGACCCCCTCCGCCGTGAGCCAGCACATCAGGCGGCTGGAAAAACTGCACGGCGTGAAGCTATTGCACCGCAGCACCCGCCGCCTTGCCCCCACCGACGCCGGCCAGGCGCTCGCCGGCCATTGCCGCCGCCTGCTCGCCACCATGCAAGACACCCGTCTCGCACTCTCCGCCCTCAAAACCGACATTGCCGGCAGCGTGCGCCTTGCCGCGCCCACCGGCCTAGCCAACGCCGCCGCCTTCCGCCGCGCCCTGCTGCGCATCGCCCGCGAACACCCCGCCCTGCAAATCGAGCTGCAATTGGGCGAAGCCCTGGCCGACCTGCGCGAAGGCGGCATCGACATCGCCCTGCGCGGCGGCGAACACGCCCTCGACGCCCCCGACCTCATCGCCCGCAAGCTCGCCGAATGGCCGTGGCGCATCTGCGCCGCTCCCGGCTACCTGAAAACCGCCCCGCCCCTCACCCACCCCGCCCGCCTCGACGCCCACCAATGGGTATACCACCAGCCGCCGCACTTCGAGCTTGCCCGCGGCCGCGAGCGCCACCTGCTCAGCATCCGCAGCGGCTTAAGCTGCAACCACATCGCCGCCGTGCAAGGCCTGTGCGAAGCCGGCCTCGGCCTTGCCCTCATCATCGAAGGCGAAGCCGCCGGCGCCGTGCAGCGCGGCAGCCTGCAAATCGTGTTGCCCGAATGGCAGCTGCCCGCCATCGCCATCCACGCCGTTACCCCGCACCGCATCCAATCCGCCCGCATCGCCGCCGTGCTGCGCATTTTGCAGGAAAGCTTCGCCGAGCCGACCGCCGCCGCCGCAAAGGCTACCTGAAAAATCAGCTTCGGCACGGACAATACAGGCAGCCCGCAATACGCGATATTTTTCAGGTAGCCCCAAGCGCAGTGCCAAGGCTACCTGAAACCTTATCCCCTGCCGCGCAAGGCAAAGCCTTCCGGCCTGCCCAACAACAGAAAGGCTACCTGAAAAATGCCGAAACATTTTCAGGTAGCCTTTCGATACCGCCCATCAGCCTAGCGCAAACGGTTCACCATCATCGCCTGCGGATAGCCGTTCACCAGCGCAAACATCCAATAGGCGCGGCGGCCAGGGTGGTTGCGGTCTTCCACGTGGCAGAAGCCCAGCGCCTGGTTTTTGATGCAGCTGAAGCGGTGCGCCTGCCAAGATGCGGGCAGGGTGGCTTTCCATTGCGCCACATCGCTCGCCGAAGCAGCCGCCAGCCGGCATTCGCCCGTGCCGCGGCACACCGGCTCCCAGCGGGCTTCCGGCAGCTGACGGCCGTCCATCATCCACTGCCGCCCCTGCAAATAAAAGCGCATCTGCATGCCGGTGGGCTGCTGGGTTTGGCTGTGCAGAATCACATAGTCGCCCTGGTCTTGCGCATCCAGCGCATAAGCGGGCAGGCAGCCCAGGCCCAACAGCAGCAAACAGGCTAATTTTTTCATCATTCTCTCCTATAGCGAATCAAATTGGCTTTCGATACTAGGCAGCGAGCCGCAGGCAGTACAGGAGTACGGCAAGGCGAGCTAACGCCGTAGCGAAAGTTAAGTTGGTTCGCTATAAACTATGGGGAAATCATCCCCTCTTTTTTTCAGGTAGCCCCTCATCTGCTTGGGGCTACCTGAAAACATTCATGCCGTCTTACAACCAGCCCAAGGTGTTGGCAAACACCAGCAAAATCGCCACCGGCGCCAAAAAGCGCAGCGCGGTGAGCCACAGCGCAATCACCGCCTGCGGCACGCTGCTGCCCTCGCGCATGTGCTCGAACACATCGCTCTTCTGCCGAATCCAGCCCACGAATATCGCCACCAGCAGCGAGCTGATGGGCATAATCAGCGCAGTAATCATGTAGTCCCACAGGTCAAACAGCGTTTTGCCAAACAGCGTCCAATCCGAGAGCACGCCGAAAGAGAGCGCGGAAGGAATGCCCACGATAAAGATGGCCGTGCCGATGATCCAAGTGGTTTTGCTGCGTTTGCCCTCGTCTTCGCGGATCACGGCCGCAATCACCGTTTCCAGCATGGAGAAAGCCGAAGTGAGCGTGGCAAACACCACCAAAAGCATAAACACCGCAAACAGCAGATTGCCCAGCGGCAGCTTCATAAACACCGCCGGCAGCACCACAAAAATCAGCCCCGGCCCCTGCCCCGGCTCGAAGCCGAAAGCAAACACCGCAGGGAAAATCACCAAGCCCGCCAGCAAAGACACCAGCAGATTCATCCACATAATGCTATTGCCCGAGCGGAACAAATCCTGTTTCTTATCCAAATAAGCGGCATAAGTAATCATGGTAGACACACCCAAGCTGAGCGCGAAAAAGGCCTGCCCCAGCGCCGTGAGCATGGTTTGCGACGTGAAATGCGACCAATCCGGCTTCAGCAGGAAGGAAACGCCCGCCAGCGAGCCCGGCAGCGTGAGCGAGCGCACCGCCAACAGCAGCAGCAGCACAAACAGCGCCGGCATCATATATTTGTTGGCCCGCTCAATGCCCGAAGCAATGCCGCTTTTCACCACCCACACCGTCATCAGCATAAACAAGCCCTGATAGGCAATCGAGCCTGCGGGGCTGGCAATGGTTTGGCCAAACAGCGCCGAGAAATCCGAGCCGGCGTGGATGGTGCCGTCGAAGGCGTGCACCGCATAATTCAACACCCAGCCGCCCACCACGCTGTAAAACGACAGCAAGATAAAGCAGGCAAACACGCCCATGCGCCCAATCCACGGCCACAGGCTGTTGGGCGCCAGCGTTTTAAACGCATCCACCGCATTCTTGCCGCTGCGCCGCCCGATATAAAACTCGGCCAGCTGCACCGGCAGCGCCACCAGCAAGGTAAAAATCAAAAACATCAACACAAACACCGCACCGCCGTTGGTGCCGGCGGTGTAGGGGAATTTCCAAATCGCGCCCAAACCGATGGCGGAGCCCGCCGCAGACAGGATGAAGCCGATTTTAGACGACCAAGAAGCAGGAGTTTTCATAGCGTTTACCGCCAATCAAGCAAATTAAACAAAGGCACGATTTTAACAAAATTTAGCGCACGGCAAGCCGCCCCGCGCCGCCGGGCCCACGATTACGCAGTTTTCCTGCCCGAAACACCGACGGCTTGGCGCAGCAGACGGCATTTTAGCCTAATATTGGAATTTAATACCTTATATTTTTATAAATAGAAATTTAATTGCATATAAATACCGGATTAACCGCTAATCCAGCGGCTTATTGCCTGCTGCTCCGCCAGAAGGCTACCTGAAAATAATGTCTTGGCGCAGCCAAGGCGGAGCTTCTGCGGAGTTATAGTGGATGAAATTTAAATCAGGACAAGGCGACGAAGCCGCAGACAGTACAGATAGTACGGCAAGGCGAGACAACGTAGTCCTGGTTTTTGTTAATTCACTATAAAAATATTGCCAGCCATCCGATACGGATAAAAGGCTACCTGAAAACCGATTTTCCAGTTTTCAGGTAGCCTTTTGTGCCAACTTGGTTTACTGCGGCGGCAGTTCGCGCAAATCGCGCCAGCCGTCGTTGGTTTTCACCAGCGTGGCCTGTTCCACCCGCTCCAGCGGCAGGCGCTGCCGCCATTCGTCGCGGCCGTGGCGCAGCAGGCGTTTGCCCCAGCCGGACGGCCCCAGCCTGGCCTCATACACCACGCGCGACACGGTGAGCCCGTCGGCGGTGGTGGCCGGCTCGGTGTAGTAGCGCACCTTCTCCACGCGTTCGTGGCCGATACACAAGAGCGGGGCAACCGGGCTCACGCGCACATGCTGCCGCCCTTCGGCGGTGAGCACGAACACCGGCGCGTCGTCGTTTTCCGTGTCCAGCTTGTCATACAGCCCGGCATCGGCCAGCGTGCGCAGCTGCTTGAGTGCCGCCGCATTGGTTTTCTCGCCTGCGGCATCGCGCAGCGGCAGCACAATCCGCTCCGCGCCGAGCCACACGGGCGCGCCGCCGTCGGTGTCCAGCGCCACCGGCAGGCAGATTTCGTGCTGCCCCACATAGCGCTCCACCGCATCCTGAAACGCGCCCTTGCCCGCTTCCTGCCCGCCGCAGCCGGCCAAAAGCCCGATGGCCGCCAAGGCCGTTAGCATCCGTTTATCCATCATTCGCTCCAATCCTTCAGTTTGCCATCATGACAAAAAAATACGCAACCCGTACAATACGGCCGCTTCTCCATATCACGGATTATACACAATGAGCACTACCCTATACGGCATTCCCAACTGCACCACCGTCAAAAAAGCCCGCGCCTGGCTCGACGAGCGGCAAGAGCCCTACACCTTTGCCAACTTCAAAACCGCCGCCCCCGAAGCCGGGCAGCTCGCCCGCTGGCTCGATGCCGTGGGCGAAGACACCCTCATCAACCGCCGCGGCACCACCTGGCGCAAACTCAGCCCCGCCGAGCAAGCCGCCGCCGGCAGCCGCGAAGGCGCCATCGCCCTGATGCAGGCCCAACCCTCCGTGATCAAACGCCCCGTGCTCGAACACCAAGGCCGCATCCACGTTGGCTTTTCCCCCGAACTCTATTCCGAAATCTTCGCCTAAACCATGCCGCACACCATCTTTATCGCCGACCTCCACCTCTCCGAAGAAGCCCCCGCCCTCACCGAGCTCTTCCTGCGCCAGCTGCACCAATGGCAGGGCAGCGCCGACGCGCTCTACATCCTCGGCGACCTCTTCGACGCCTGGATCGGCGACGACGACCGCAACCCCTTCACCGACCGCATCGCCGCCGAGCTACACAGCTTTTCCCAACACACCCCCCTCTACTTCGCCCACGGCAACCGCGACTTCCTGCTCGGCCCAGACTTCGCCCAATGCAGCGGCATGACCCTCCTCCCTGAGCAGCACGCGCTCACCCTCTACGGCCGCCCCTACCTGCTCACCCACGGCGACGAACTCTGCACCGCCGACCTGCCCTATATGCAGTTCCGCGCCCAATCGCGCCATCCCCAATGGCAGGCTGCCGTACTCGCCAAGCCCCTGGCCGAACGCCGAGTGCTCGCCCGGCAAATCCGCCAAATGAGCGAACAAGGCAAAGCCGAAAACGGCAAAAGCGCCGTCTCCGACGTAACCGAAGAAGCCGTGCTCGCCCTCATGGCGCAGCACCCCGGCGCCGACCTCATCCACGGCCACACCCACCGCCCCGCCGCCCACCGCCACACCCTGCCCAACGGCCAAAGCTTCACCCGCTTCGTGCTGCAAGACTGGTATGGCAAAGAAGGCGGCTGCCTCGTCGTTTCCCCCGAAGGCGTGAGCACACAGCATTTTGCGCTGGATTAAATTGAGGCTTCCTGAAAACCGAAATTTTCAGGTAGCCTCATGCAGGTATGCCATTCCGCAAACCGCATGCCGAGCCCTAGCAAATTTCAGGTAGCCTCTTTCCCCTCCTAATAAGGCTACCTGAAAAAATCAACGCCGCCCGGCTCTGCGAAAAATCCGCCCGACGGGTTGGAAAAACCCCACAGGGCGTTTACAATGGCGGCCTTTCGTTTCCTTTGTTTCTTTTTGGAGTTTTACCCCATGTTCCACTTCATCATTGCCGACGGCGTGGCCACCCCCGCCGACTTCGTCAAGAACGTTCTGCCGCTGCTCCTGCTGATGGGCATGCTCTACCTCATGATCATCCGCCCCAAGCAGAGAGAAGAAAAACGCCGCCGCCAAATGCTCACCGAACTGAAAAAAGGCGACAAAGTCATGACCAACTCCGGCATGCTCGGCAAAGTATTCAAAATCGGTGAAGACATCATCGGCCTGGAAGTTTCTCCCGACACCGTCATCGAATTCCACCGCGACGCCATCCTCAAAAAGCTGGACGTCTAAACCGAATCCCGCACGGCGCAGCAGCCTTCCGGCCACGCTGCGCATTTTCCGTTTCTGAAAGCCCGTTATGAACCGTTATCCGCTTTGGAAATACCTGCTGGTGGCGCTCACCGTCATCGTATCGGCCGTGTATGCCCTGCCCAACCTCTACGGCGAAACCCCCGCGGTGCAGGTGTCCACTAACCGCCAATCCGTTGCCATCGACCAAACCACCGAGCAGGCCGTGGAACAGGCGCTGAAAGAGGCCGGCATCCCGCACAACGGCATGTTTATCGCCGACGGCAGCCTACGCGTGCGCCTGCCCAACGAAGAAGTGCAGAGCAAAGCCCGCGACGCCATCGAACACAAACTGGGCGACAACTACATCATCGCCCTCAACCTCATCGCCAACACCCCGGATTGGATGACCAAGCTCGGCGCCAATCCGATGTTCCTCGGCCTCGACCTGCGCGGCGGCGTGCATTTCACCATGCGCGTGGACATGCACGCGGCCATCGACAAAACCTTCGACCGCATCGCCGGCGATTTCCGACGCCAGCTGCGTAAAGACAAAATCCGCACCGGCACCATCCGCCGCAACGGCGATACGCTGGTGATCCCCTTCCAAGACGCCGCCAGCCTCCAGGCCGCGCTGCCCAAGCTGAAGGAACTCGCCAACGACGCCGAACTGCGAGCCGATGGCAACAACCTGGTGGTGAGCCTGCCGGAAAGCACGCGGGAGCAAATCCGAGGCGATGCTGTGAAGCAAAACATCACCACCCTGCACAACCGCGTGAATGAATTGGGTGTGGCTGAACCAGTGATCCAAAAAGCTGGTCCTGATCGCATCGCGGTGCAGCTGCCCGGCGTACAGGACACCGCCAAAGCCAAAGACATCATCGGCCGCACCGCCACGCTGGAAGTGCGCATGGTGGCCGACGACCCCGTGCTGGAGCAGCAGGCCGCCGCCGGCAACGTGCCCGCCGGCTATGAAATCCTGCCCACTTCCGATGGCGCGCAGGTGTTGGTGAGCAAGCAGGTGGAATTCACCGGCGATAACATCAACGATGCCCAGCCGGGCTTCACGCAAGACGGCAAGCCTTCGGTAAACCTGAAACTCGACAGTGCCGGCACCTCCATTTTCGCCGACCTCACCCGCAATAATGTGGGCCGCCGCACCGCCATGATCCTCATCGACCAGGGCAAGGCCGAAGTGGTAACCGCGCCGGTGATCAACGAGCCAATTCCCGGCGGCAACGTGCAGATTTCAGGTAGCATGAGCACCGCCGAAGCCAACGATACCGCGCTGCTGCTGCGCGCCGGTTCGCTGGCCGCGCCGATGGAAATCATCGAAGAGCGCACCATCGGCCCGTCTATGGGTAAGGAAAACATCAGCAAAGGCTTCCATTCCACGCTGTGGGGCTTCCTCGTGGTGGCCGGCTTCATGGTGGTGTACTACCGCCTGTTTGGCATTTTCTCCGTGCTGGCGCTCACCGCCAACCTGCTGTTCCTGATTGCGATTTTATCGCTGCTGCAAGCCACGCTCACCCTGCCCGGCATCGCGGCCATCGCGCTCACGCTCGGCATGGCCATCGACTCCAACGTGCTGATTAACGAGCGTATCCGCGAAGAGCTGCGCGACGGCATGTCGCCGCAGCAGGCCATCAGCGAGGGCTACCACCACGCTTGGGACACCATCGTGGATTCCAACATCACTTCGCTGATTGCCGGCATCGCCCTGCTGATTTTCGGCTCCGGCGCGGTGCGCGGCTTTGCCGTGGTGCACTGCATCGGCATCCTCACTTCCATGTATTCTTCGGTGGTGGTATCCCGTACCTTTGTGAATCTGTGGTATGGCCGCCGCCGCAAGCTGAGCAACCTGTCCATCGGCATCACCCTGCCGGTCAAGGAGCACTGAGATGGATTTTTTCCACCGTTTGAAACACGACATCCCGTTTATGAGCTACGGCAAAATCACCACCCTGATTTCGCTGCTCACCTTCATCGCCGCCGTGGTTTTCCTGTTTGCCAAAGGGCTGAACTATTCGGTTGAGTTCACCGGCGGCACGATCATTGAAGTGCAATACAGCCAACAAGGCGCCGATCCGAACCAGGTGCGCGACCGCTTAAGCACGCTCAACATGGGCGAGGCTCAAGTGCAGACTCTTGGTACTAACAAACAGATGCTGATCCGCCTGCCTAATAAAGATAACGTTTCTACTGCTGAAGTATCAAATCGTGTAATGAATTTGCTGAAGCAAGATCGTTCAGATGTCACCCTACGAAAAGTAGAATCTATCGGACCTCAAGTTGGGGAGGAGCTGAAACAGCACGGCATATTCGCTTTGCTTATGGTAGTAATCGGCATCATCATCTACCTCTCCATGCGTTTCGAATGGCGCTTTGCCGTATCCGCCATCATCGCCAATATGCACGACGTGGTGGTGATTCTCGGCTGTTTCGCCTTGTTCCAATGGGAGTTTTCGCTCACCGTGCTGGCCGGCATCCTGGCCGTGCTCGGCTATTCGGTGAACGAATCCGTGGTGGTGTTCGACCGCATCCGCGAAAACATCCACAAGCCCGCCATGCGCGGCAAAACCATCCCGCAAGTGATCGACAACGCCATCACCGCCACCATGAGCCGCACCATCATCACCCACGGCTCCACCGAAGCCATGGTGATTTCCATGCTGATTTTTGGTGGCGCCGCACTGCACGGCTTCTCCATCGCGCTCACCATCGGCATCGTATTCGGCATTTATTCTTCCGTGCTGGTGGCCAGCCCCCTGCTGCTGTTCTTCGGCCTCACCCGCGAGAATATCCACAAGCCGCAGAAACAGAAAGAAGAAGCCGTGGTGTAAACCCGGCAGCCATGCAAACAAAACAACACAGAGGTTACCTGAAAACCTCTGTGTTGTTTTTTGCACGGCATCATCCGCCTTCCCCGGCAAAACAAAAGGCTTAACTATGCCCGAAACCATTTTTCAGGTAGCCTCCCGCCGCTTGCAAGCCAAGCCATTTTTCGGCAAACCGCAGCAAACCGCACACAGCAGCCATGCCATACCGCACAAAAAGGCTACCTGAAAACTTTAACCCCGCCGCCACTCGTGGAGCTAAAATTTTCAGGTAGCCTTTTACAATCTAATCAGTTTGGCGATGCCATGCCCGGCTTCAATCCTCAAGCGCCGGCTCTAGCGGAACTGAGCAGCATTGGCCACGCTTTTCACGCATTCCGCTTCTGTGCCCAGCCAGCCCGCAGCCAAGCCGCAACCGTTCCGTTCCAGCCAGAAATAACCGCCGCCAGCCGCCAAGGCAATCACCAGCCTGATCAAGCCGTTCTCGCCAAACTTATCCACCAAAAACATCATCAGCACAGCCCAAGCCCACACCAAGCCCCATTGCAAGGCCCACACGGTATCCGGCTCCGGCATCGTCCAATGCATAAAACTGTTGGCAACAATCGCCATGATGGTGAAGAACAGGCCTTCCAGCGCCACGCTCGGCTCGCGCTCGCCCATCCAAATACACCAAAACCCCAAAACAAAGGCCATCAACATAATTTTCCCTTTCCAGCGGTGCTGTTCAAAATCTAAAAATCTGTTTGTTACGAATATCGGTTTCCGGCAAACCGGCCGACTTTTGCGTTAAATTTATCCTACCTATTTTACCCTTTCCTACAATTTATTGACAATTCCTAAATCCGGCCAACGCCCGGTTTGTTTATCCCGCGCATCAAAAACGCCCTGCCCTCTTCTGGTTTCGCCGCCTAAGCGCATCCAATTATTCATTTTTTCACTATAATGCCGCCATCATCCCGCCCCGGCTCCTGGCCATGAGCATCTACGCCCTCAAACCCAAATTCCAAAACCTGCTGCGCCCACTGGTGCGGCGTCTTTACCAAAGAGGCATTACCGCCAATCAGGTAACGCTTTTTGCCTGCGCCATATCCGTCGCGCTCGGGCTGCTGCTGTCCGTGTTTGCACATATCCCGACGCTGTTCTGGCTGCTGCCCGTGTGGCTGTTTGTCCGCATGGCATTGAACGCGGTGGACGGAATGCTGGCGCGCGAGTTCGGCCAGCAGTCGGCACTGGGCGGCTACCTGAACGAAATCACCGACGTCGCCGCCGATGCCGCGCTCTATCTGCCTTTCGCCTTCATCGCCCCGTTTGGCGGCGCACAAATCGCCCTGTTTGTCTGGCTTGCTGCAATGACCGAATTTTGCGGCGCATTGGGGCAGGTACACGGCAACGGCAGGCGTTATGACGGACCCTTCGGCAAAAGCGACCGCGCGTTCTTTATCGGCGCACTGGCGGTTTGGTACGCAGCGGCGGGCAGCTTCCATGCGGTTTTCTACGCCGTCATGTGGCTGGCTTGCGCAGCACTGGCTTACACCTGCTACAAGCGCATCGCCAACGGCTTAAAGGTCGTCTGAAACCCGTTCCCCGTCTTCTCTTCCCTCAATAAAAGAAAACCTTATGCAAAAAAACCTGCACACCATCCCCCTGTTGCTCACCATTTTCATCGCCGCACTCATCGTCTGGTCGGGCATCAACCCGTCCGACCGCGTCGTCTGGTACGCCGAAATCCTCCCCGTTTCCGCCGTATTCATCGCACTGATTGCCACTTACCGCCGCTTCCGTTTCAGCAATCTGGCGTACATATTCATGAGTTTCTGGCTGATTATGCACACCGTCGGCGCACACTACACCTTCGCCGACGCCCCTTCGATTGGGCAAACCGCCTGCTTGCCCCGTTCTTGGGCGAAAACCGCAACCACTTCGACCGCGTCGGACACTACATCATCGGTTTCTACGCCTATCCGATGGCAGAATGGCTGTTGCGCCGCAAACTCTGCCGCCCTACCCTCGCCCTGTTTTTCTCCCTGTCCTTCATCATGAGCGTGGCGGCGGCATACGAAATCATCGAGTGGCAATATGCCGTCATCGACGGCGGCGAAGCAGGCTTGGAAGTGCTCGGCTCGCAAGGCGACATTTGGGACGCGCAAAAAGATATGCTCGCCGACACACTGGGCGCACTGACTTTGCTGTGTATTTTCCTATTCACCCGCCCCGACAAGCGTTTGGGCAGCCAATCTTAACTGTTAAAGGCTACCTGAAAACGCATCAAACCGATTTTCAGGTAGCCTCTTTAAAATGTATTTCACCAAGGAGTACGACCCATGCAGGAAATGCAAAAACACTTCGCCACCCAAGACGGTACCGAACTTTTCTACCGTTACCGACCCGCTGCCGACGGTTCGGCGGATAAAGCCATTATCCTGTTCCATCGCGGACATGAACATTCGGGACGGATGATGTTTGTTGCCGACGAACTCGGTTTCGACGATTTTGCCTATTTCGCATGGGACGCGCGCGGTCATGGACACAGCCCGGGCGAGCGCGGCGACAGCCCCAGTATCAGCACTTCCGTTGCCGACGTGGACGACTTCATCCGCCACATCCAAAGCGAATACGGTATCAAACCTGAAAACATCTGCGTCATCGCGCAAAGCGTCGGCGCGGTATTGGTTTCCGCCTGGCTGCACGACTACGCGCCGAAAATCCGCTGCACCGTATTGGCATCGCCCGCGTTCAAAGTCAAACTCTACGTCCCCTTCGCCCGCACCGGCTTGAAAATCATGCAGAAATGGCGCGGCAATTTCTTTGTCAACAGCTACGTCAAAGCCCATTACCTGACCCACAACAAAGAACGCCAAACCAACTACGACAACGACCCGCTGATCGCCCGCGCCATTTCCGTTCGCATCCTGCTCGGTTTGTACGAAGCCGCCGAACGCGTCGTCGCCGACGCGCAGGCGATTACTACGCCCGTGCAGCTTTTGATTTCCGGCAGCGACTGGGTTGTCCACCACAAACCGCAACACGATTTCTACAACCGCTTGGGCAGCCGCATCAAAGAACGCCATATCCTGCCCGGCTTCTATCACGACACATTGGGCGAGCAAAACCGCGAAATTGCCTTTGTCGAAATGCGCCGCTTTATCCGTGAACGTTTCAATCAGCCTTTATATCAAGTCGATTTGACCCAAGCCCACTTACACGGCGAAAGCCGCCGCGAAGCCGACGAACTGGCAACGCCCCTGCCCGTCTGGTCGCCGCGTGGTGCATTCTGGGCAGCTTACCGCGCCTCCCTCGACCTCGGCACACGCTGGAGTGAAGGCTTGAAAATCGGCAAGGAAACGGGATTCGATTCGGGCAACACGCTGGATTACGTCTATCGCAACCAGCCGCAGGGCAGCAATGCCTTTGGTGTGGCAGTGGACAAACACTATCTCAACGTCATCGGCTGGCGCGGCATCCGCCAACGCAAAATCAATATCGGCAAAGCGATTCAGACGGCATTTGCCAAGCTGCGCGAAGCGGGCAAACCGGTACACGTTCTCGATATTGCCTCGGGGCACGGCCGCTATGTGCTCGACGCGTTGACTGCCGACACGCTGCCCGATTCCGTGCGCCTGCGCGATTACAGCCCGATTAACGTCGAAGCCGGACGCAAGCTGATTGCCGAACGCGGCCTGCAAGACACGGTTACTTTTAACGAAGTTAATGCCTACGACCGCGCTAATTATCAGGATTTGCAGCCCCGCCCCACACTGGGTATCGTTTCCGGCCTGCATGAATTGTTTGCCGACAACGATTTGATTTTGAACTCGCTCTACGGCTTCGGCGATGCGATTGAAACAGGCGGCTACCTGATTTACACCGGACAGCCATGGCATCCGCAGCTCGAAATGATTGCCCGCGCGCTGACCAGCCACAAAGCAGGCAGCCCGAATTGGGTAATGCGCCGCCGCAGCCAGTGGGAAATGGATCAGCTGGTTGAAACAGCCGGTTTTGAAAAAATCCGCCAATGGATAGACGAATACGGTATTTTCACCGTAAGTCTGGCGGTGAAAAAATAAAATAAGAAAAGGCCGCCTGAAAATCAGACGACCTTTTATTGAAAAATCTTAGTTGCTGGCGTTCACAGGTGAGCAGTTTTTCACCACGAAACGGCCGCCAGGAGCGGTCAAGCCCACCACATCGGAGGTGGTGTGGGTGTTTCTGTCGATGTAGCCGGCAGACAGAGAGTAGCCGCGACGGTTGGTAAAGGTGGTACCGGTGCTGTCGGACTGTCTTCTGTTATAAGCCAGGTTTACCTGCGTACCGGCGGCATTAACCGCAGCGCTTACCGGCTTGCCTTGGCGGTTGAACTCATACAACACGTTCAACTGTTTGCCGTTGTCGCAGGTGTAGGAAACCATGCCGCCGGGCGCAGCCGCAGCACTCAGGGAAACGGCAGCCAGTGCAGCCGCAGTAACAACAGATAATAGTTTCATAATAGTTATGACTCCTAATTGAGCATCAAGAAATTTTTCAGGTAGCCTCAAAGCTGCCTGCGCTGCTTCTAAAGCAAATGAATAATCTGCCCAACAGCGGGCGCTATTGTATTCCTCCGGCAAGAATATGCAACTAACATAACAGTAAAATAATATTATGCTTCCGATATGGAAATTTAACTTACTTTCTGCCACCACATCAGCATGCCTTGTATTAAAAGCAGATTTCATCTGATTTGCACCGAACGTTTACAATCCACTCCATGAAACCCACCCTGAAAACCTCTCTACTCAAGCTTGCCTTGGTCGGCGCACTGTTCTACACCAGCTACGGCCTGTCCAACCGCTACGCGGCATCGCTGGCCTATGTGCCGGAAATCGCTTTTGCGTGGGAGCGCAACATTCCGTTTTGGGCGTGGACGATTGTGCCGTATTGGTCGTTGAATTTGATGTATGCAGCGGCATTTTTCCTTTGCCGAGATGCGGGCGAACAAAACCGCTACGTCGCACGGCTGGTGACGGCGCAAATCGTCGCTACCATTTGCTTCATGCTGTTTCCGCTGCATTTCGGCTGGCCGAAGCCGCCTACCGACGGGTTGTGGGGTTGGCTTTTTGATTCGCTGGCGGCATTCGATTTGCCGTATAACCAGGCTCCGTCGCTGCATATCGCGCTGGCGGTCATTGTCGGTGCGTTTTATTGGACGCGGTTTCCCAAAATCCGCGTGCCGCTTTTACTGTGGCAGAGCCTGATTGCCTTGTCGGTATTGACGACGTACCAACACCATTTTATCGACGTGCCGACCGGCGCGCTGCTGGGTTGGCTGGTGTTGTGGGCAATCCCGCAACACGGCGTATCGCCTTTAGGTTTCAGACGACCTTTTGCAACACAAGGTCGTCTGAAAGCAGGAAATGCAGGTGTTTGCGGGCTTAAAACTCCGAAAACGCGTTCCCACGAACGCAAAACCGCCATGCTGTATCTGGCGGGCGCGATGTTGACGGTCTTGCCCGTCCTGCTTGGCGGCGCGTGGTTGTGGGTTTTGTGGGTCGGCGTTTCGCTGTCGTTGGTGGCGTTTGCCTATTTGACGGGCAACGCGGCGGTGTTCCAAAAACAGGCGGACGGCAGGTTGTCGGCGGCGGCAACGGTTTTGCTGCTGCCTTATCTGGCGGGCGTGCGGCTGAACATGGCTTATTGGCTGCGCGGCAAGGCGAAAACGGCTCGGGTGCGCGATGATGTGGCAATCGGCAGTGTGTTAGGGATTTCAGACGACCTTCCCGCCGTATTGGACGTATGCGCCGAATATCCCCGCCCCCGTTATCGCGGCGCATACCGCGCTTTGCCGCTATTGGACATGGTTGCGCCGTCTGAAAACGATTTGATGAAGGCGGCTTCGTTGCTGGAAACATTGCGCCGGCAACACGGCAAGGTTTTGGTCTGTTGCGCGCTGGGCTACGGACGCAGCGCGGCGGTGATACTCACTTGGCTGCTGGTTTACGGCGGCTGCCGCGATTTGGCGCAGGCGGCGGCGGAACTGAAACAGGTGCGCCCGCAGACGGTGCTGCCCGAAGAAACGGCAAAAGCAGTGGAAAACGCGGCAGGTCGTCTGAAACGGGCTACCTGAAAATTTTGCGGAAACGAAAAGGACAAACATGAACACAACACCCGAAACCGACAGCCTGATTGCCGCCCGCCTGCTCGCCACCGCCCGCTGCACCGCCGTGTTCAACGCCTTGCTGTTCGCCCTCTCCGCGCAGCGCGGCGGCGCGTGGTCGGCGGTGCAGCTTGTCTTGGCGGCGGCATTGCTGTACTGCCACATCCGCATCGGGTTCGACCGCCGCGTGTTCCAAGATTTTGCAGAAGGGAAATACACGCCCGAAGCCTTCGACCAATCCTTGCGGCAAAGCGGTTTGCGCCGCGTTTCAGACGACCCCTCCATGCCGCGCTGCGTATCTGGCGCACTTGCCCTGTGGCGCAAAAGCCTGTATCTGACCGCCGCGCAATCCTCAGCCTTCCTTATCCAAATCCTCTGATGCCATGAAAAATTTTCTTAAAAAACAACTTGCCTGGCTGACCGACCAACTCTTATCCCTGTCGGTATCCTTCCTCACCGGCGTGCGCCCCAAAAGCCCGCGCGAGCTGGCGTTCAACCCGCAGCAGAAAGTGTATTACGCCAACCACGGCAGCCACGGCGATTTCGTGCTGGTGTGGATTTCCCTGCCGCGCCGCTGGCGGCAGTCCACGCGCCCCGTTGCCGGTTCGGACTACTGGCTGACCGGCAAACTCAAACGCTTCATCATCCAAAACGTCTTCAATGCCCTCCTGATTCCGCGCCACAGCGACAACCCGCAGGCGATTACCGAACAGATGAACCACGCGCTCCAAGCGGGCGATTCGCTGATCATCTTCCCCGAAGGCACGCGCAACACGGACGACGACTCCATCCTACTCCCTTTCAAATCAGGCATTTACCATCTGGCAAAAAGCAAACCCGACACCGAGTTTGTGCCGATATGGATAGACAACATCAACCGCGTCCTGCCCAAAGGCAAGATATTGCCCGTACCGTTGTTGTGCGAAGTCCACATCGGTGAACCGCTGACCCTGCGCGATAACGAAGACAAGGAAAGTTTCCTCACGCGCACCCGCGAAGCCCTGCTGGCGTTAAAGCCGCAAACTGGCCGGGAACAGGAAAAGGCTACCTGAAAATGTGGCGGCATTTTTCAGGTAGCCTTTTCGGTTTCCGGCAGGGTTTGCTGCAATTTGCGGCATAAATCGCGGCAGTAGCGGCGCTGCTGGCGGCGCAGGTAGAGCCGCACCAGCCAGCGCGGCCGCCATTGCTTCAGGGTAACGGATTCGGTGAAATCCAGCCCGGTGCGGCCCTGGCCCAGCGCGGTGAAGCGGCCGACCCAGCTGCCGGAGAAAAGCTCGTTTTCCATATCGAACGCCCACAGGTGCGGCGGCTGGGATTGGATGACGGTGAACAGGGTGCGGATGCCGGATGTGCTGCATTCGCAAAACCAGGCGGCGCCGAGCGGCTCGATGGTTTGCACGTCGCTGCGCCAGGCATAGTCGGTGAGCGAGGTAACGGTGCGCCATACGGTTTGGATGTCGGCGGGAACGGTGCGGCGGATTCGGGATTGGATGGGCATGATGCTTTAGCTTCGGGGCTAGGGCTGTGGAGGCTACCTGAAAATGTGAGTTTTGGAGCAGAGTCTGCGAAGCGAAATTTTTCAGGTAGCCTTAATTTGGCAATCCATCGGCTGCGATGGTGATTTAAGCATATTGCTCCATCAGTTCAATAATTTCTTTAAAGCCATCTCGTTCGGAACGATAGTGCTTGGTAAAAGCCAGCAGTTCCATCCCGCTATTGGCATTGGGGTAGTGCACATCCCCACCGTTTTCCAGCATTTTTTTTCAACACATCCAGCCGATGCGGCATGGCGCCCATCATGCCCAAGGGGATCACATTGTCCCGATTGGGTATATTGGGGTTAGCGCCCGCTTCCAATAGGGCTAGGGCAGCATCGCCGTTCTCAGCCAGCATGGCGTAATGCAGCGGGGTCATGCCGTAGCCATCTTGGGCGTTTACCTCTACGCCTTTTCCCAAATAGAAGAGGACAGTGGAGAGAGGAGCCGGGTTATGAGCATTTCTATTAACTCTATGTAAATAGTTCCATTTTTCAGGATCAGTAATATAAAGCGGATCAAATTTACCTGTATCACTCATTTCCTCCAGAAAAATGATATTACCTTCTCGGTTTGCACGGGCTATCTGCATTCCAATATCGTTTTCATATGGGTCTGTCATTATTTATTTTCCTGTTCTCAAGAGAATAGCATCTGGTCTTAATGCTGCCTAACGCAGCCATTTCTCCATTCATTTTCTATTATGGCTACCTGAAAACGTGAGTTTCAATGAAGTTAAAACGCAGCGCAGCAAAGTGTCTGCGAAGCTAGATTTTTCAGGTAGCCTATTTTACGGCCTGGCTGCGCTTTCCGCTGCGGCGGGCTGGCTGCCTTCCTGCTGCCAGCCGCTGCCGATGGCTTTGTAGAGGTTGAGCAGGTTGAGGCCGGCGGCGAGCTGGTTGTCGAGGAGGTGCTGGCTGTAGTCGGCGGCGGTGAGCCGGGATTGCAGGGGGGTATCGAGGGTTTTGCGGCCGTAGCGGAAGAGCTGTTGGTCGTTGCGCACTTGCTGCCGGGCGGTGCGCTCGGCTTGCTGAAGCTGCTGCTGTTGCGCGGCGAGGGCGTGTTGGGCTTGGTAGGCGTTGTCTACGTCGGCGAGGGCTTGCAGCAGGGTTTGGTCGTATTGGATGAGGGCGGATTGCAATCGGGCGTCGGCGGCTTGGATGTTGGCGCGGATGCGGCCGGCGGTGAAGAGGGGGAGCTGCACGCCGATACTGAGCAGGCCGCCGTTGCCGCTGCGGGCGCGGTTGAGGGGGGCGAGGTCGCTGTTGAGCTCGATGCGGCCGGTTTGCCAGAGGAATTGGATGTTGAAGCGGGGAAGGAGGTCGGCTTTGGCGCTGGCGAGCTGGGCGCTGCGGGCTTGGATTTCGGCGGCGCGGGCGCGGATGTCGGGGCGCTGGCTGAGGAGCTCGGCGGGGCGGATGCCTTGGGGCGGGGCGGGCAGGTGTTGCAGGAGCGCGGCGCGGCGCATGGCTTCGCTATCGAGGCGGAAGCTTTGCGGGGTTTGGCCGATGAGCACGGCGATACTGCGCTGTTGGGCATCGAACTGGGCGGCCAGGGTGCTTTGTCGGGCTTCCAGGGCTTGGATTTGGGCGGCGATGGCGCCGGTGTCGTGGGCGGTGGCGTGGCCGGCTTGGAAGCGGCCGGCGATGTAGCGCGACAGTTCGCGCAGGGTGGCGAGCTGTTGGGCGATGAGGGTTTGCTGCTGCTGGATGTGGGCGGCGCGCAGGTAGTGTTCGGCAATTTGGGCGCTGATGAGGAGGCGGCTGCCGTGGAGCTGCTCTTGGGCGCCGAGGGTGGCGGCACGGGCGGCATCGGCGTCGCTGCTTTTTTGGCCGAAGATGTCGGGCTCCCAGGCGGCGCTGAAGCTGGCGGAGGCGAGGTGGCCGCCGTTGCCGAGGTAGGGGTCGCGGCGGTGGTTGCGGTAGCCGTAGGCGTTGGCGGCGAGGCCGGCGCTGGGGAGGAGGTCGGCTTCGGCGAGGCGGGCGGTGGCGCGGGCTTCTTCGAGCCGGCTTTGGGCGAGGGCGATGCTGTGGTTGTGTTGCAGGCCTTGTTCGATGAGGCGGGCGAGCTGGTGGTCGGGCCATTGCCGCCACCAGCGGTCGGGGCCAGGGGCGGGGTTGGATTGGCCGGTGTGCTGGAAGTGTTCGGGCAGCGTGATGTTGGACTGGCGGTTGATTTGGGTGGCGGTGCAGGCGGTGAGAAGGAGGGCCAGGGCGATGGGGAGGAGTTTGGAGGCGGACATGGTGGTTTCCTTGGGGTGGGCTACCTGAAAACAGAAGGGAGGTGGGCTCAGGCAGACTTTCGGGCATCTTGGGCTACCTGAAAAGTAAAACATACTTTTTCAGGTAGCCTTTCTATTTGGCTAATTCTGCTGCGCCAGCATCCGGCGGAAGCGGATCACGGCCAGGGCGGTGAAGAGGGCGCCGGCAACGGCGGTAATCAGCACGCGGTGGCGGATGATGCTCCAGCCCGCGCCGCGGAAGACGATTTCCTTGCTGATGGCGACGAACTGGGTCATCGGCGAGAGCTCGGAGAGCGAGCGCACGGCGGGCGGCAGATTTTCCATGGGCGAAGAGCTGCCGGAGAGCAGAAACACGGCGATATACACAATGATACACAACAGGCTGAACTGCGGCATGGTGGGCGCCTGCGTAGCCAGCAGCACGCCCAGCCCGGCCATGGAAAAAAGGTACACCGCCTGGCAGACGATAAACAGCGCCAGCGAGCCGTGAATCGGCACGCCCACGGCACGGTGCACCACCAAGAGCAGCGAGAGCACGGAAGAAATGAGGATAATCAGCCCGTTGGCCAGAATTTTCGCCATCACAATTTCGCCCGCGCCCACCGGCATCACCAGCAAATGCTCAATCGTGCCGTGCTCGCGCTCGCGGATCACGGCCGCGCCCACCAAGAGAATGGTGAGCAGGGTGGCGTTGCCCACCAGCTGGGTGAGTGGCATAAACCATTCGCTGCGCAGGTTTTCGTTGAACAGCACGTTCACCACCGGCTCGAAGGGCGCGGCGGCGGCATGGTGCGGCCCCAAATAATCGCCCACTTCGCGGTTCACAATTTGACCGATATACACCGAGCCCACCCCGGCCTGCGACATGGCGGTGGCGTCCACCAACAATTGCAGCTGCGGGCGTTTGCCGGCCAGGAGGTCGGCGGTGTAGTTGGGCGGGATGGAGAGGATGAAGCTATATTCGCCCACGTCCATGGCACGGTCGATTTGCCCGGCCTCGATGTTGTCCACCTGTTTAAACTGTGGCGCGAGCATGGCGTCGCGGATGCGGTAGGTGAGCGCGCTGCGGTCTTGGTCGTACACCGCCACCGCCGCGTTTTTCATTTCGGTGGTCACGTTTTTCGACACGGAATACACGCTGAATGTGAACATAAACACCAAGAGCGCAAACAGCGCGTAATCGGTGAAGAAGCTGCGGATTTCCTTGCCGCCCAAATACCACACGTTTTTCAGCCATTGGCGCATGTTATTTCTCCTGTTTCTTCAGCAGCAGCCCGGCGGCGAGCCAATAAACGGCGAAAAACAGTAAGAGCGTGCCACACAGCGTGTCCACATCGCACCAGCCCAGGCCTTTGGTGATGGTGCCCAGGCTGATAGTTTGAAACCAGCTGGTGGGGCTGAGGATGCCGATCCATTTGCCCGCGCCGCTCAGGGTGGAAGCCGGGTAGATCATGCCGGAGAAATCCAGCGCCGGAATCATCGCCAAAATCGCCGCCGCAAAAATCGCCGCCACCTGCGTGCGCACGAAGGTGGACACCAAGAGCCCGAAGCCGGTGGAGGCGAGCACGAAACACAGCGTGCCCGCGGTGAGCGCGGCAAACGAGCCTTTCAGCGGCACGCCCAACCCGAACACCACCACGCCGAGCAAAAACAGATAGCTGAGCATGGAAAGCAGCACATAGGGCAGCTGCTTGCCCAGCAGATACTGAAAGGGCGAGGCGGGCGAGCTATACAGGTTCATGATGGAGCCGATTTCTTTTTCGCGCACCACGGAGAGCGCAGTGAGCATGGCGGGAATCATCATCAGCGAGAGCATGAGGAAGCCCGGCGTGAGCGCGTTGATGCTTTTGAAGGTGGGGTTGTAGATGAAGCGGGTTTGCATTTCGGTGGGTGCGGCAAGGCGGATGCCGTGTTGGCGATAGAGGCCGGCGGCGTATTGGCTGAGGATGCCTTGGGCGTAGCCGCTGATGTTTTCGCCCACGAAGGGCCAGGAGCCGTCGATGTAGAAACCGAGCTGCGGGCGGCGCTGCAATTGCAGGTTTTTGCCAAAATCGGGCGGGATTTCCAGCACCATGCGGGCGCGGCCGGCGGTGAGGGTGGCGCCGATGTCGGCGCGGGAGGCGATCTCGGCGGTTTGGCGGAAATAGGCCGAGCCGTCGAAGGCTTGTGCCAGCTCGCGGCTGTATTGGCTTTGGTCTTGGTCGAGCACGGCGAAGTCCATTTCGTTTACGTCGAACGATACGCCAAGGCTGCCGGCCAGGAGGTACACCAGCGGGCCGATGAGGGCAAACATCAGGCGGATGCGGTCGCGCAGCAGCTCTCTGCCTTCGCGGCGGGCAAAGGTGAACACGGAAGCGAGCCAGTAGCGCAGGCCGGAGGGGGCGTCGGGGGTGGCCGCAGGTTTTTCAGGTAGCCTTTCTTGGGCAGTTGGGGCGTCGGGGGTGGCCGCAGATTTTTCAGGTAGCCTTTGCTGTTCGGCGGCTTCGTCTTGCTCCAAGTAGCGGATAAAGGCTTCTTCCAAGGAGTCGGCGTGCTGGCGGCGGCGCAGTTCTTCCGGCTCGCCCACGGCCAGCACGCGGCCGCGGTGCATCAGGGAGATGCGGTCGCAGCGGGCGGCTTCGTTCATGAAGTGGGTGGACACGAAAATGGTCACACGCTCTTCCCGCGCCATGCGGAACAGGTATTGCCAAAACATATCGCGCGCGGCGGGATCGACGCCGGAGGTGGGCTCGTCCAATATCAACACCTGCGGGCGGTGCAGGCAGGCGGCGGCCAGTTGCAGGCGCTGGCGCACGCCCAACGGCAGGGCGGCGGGGGTGGCACCGGCCAAATCGGAGAGTTCAAACTGCTGCAACACGGCGGCGATGGCGGCTTCACTGTTCTCGCCGAGCTGGTAGAGCTGGGCGTGCAGCACCAGGTTTTGCCGCACGCTCAGCTCCTCATACAGCGAAAAGGCCTGCGACATATAGCCCACGCGCTGGCGCACGGCGGCGCTGCCGGCGTCGATGGGCTCGCCCAGGAGGGTGGCTTCGCCTTCGCTGGCGTCTAAGAGGCCGGTGAGCATTTTCATGGTGGTGCTTTTGCCGCAGCCGTTGGAGCCGAGGAAGCCGAAAATTTCGCCCTGGCGGATGCGGAAGCTCACGTGGTCCACCGCCGTGAAATTGCCGAAGCGCTTGCTGAGGTTTTCGGCTTCGATGGCGGGCGGCAGGGAATCGTCGGGGAGGAAGGGAGGCAGTTGGGCGTCGTCCCAATGGGTTTGTTTGCTTTCAGGTAGCATCCGGATATAGGCCTGCTCCAGCGTGGCGCAGCCGCTTTGCGCGAGGATGGATTGCGTGCCGCCGTTCACTAAAATATGGCCGTCGTCCATGGCCAGCAGCTGCTCAAATTGCTCGGCTTCGTCGATGTAAGCCGTGGCCACCAGCACGGTCATGCCGGGGTTTTCGGCGCGCAGCTCGCGCACCAGCTCCCAAAATTGCCGGCGCGACAGCGGATCCACGCCGGTGGTGGGCTCGTCCAAAATCAGCAGGTCGGGATTGTGCACCAGAGCGCAGCACAGGCTGAGCTTCTGCTTCATACCGCCAGAGAGCTTGCCGGCGGCGCGAGAGGCGAAAGGCGAAAGGCCGGTGGACTGCATCAGGCGCGCGATGTGTTGCCGGCGCTGCGGTTTGCTCAGGCCGAACAGGCGGGCGTGGAAATCAATGTTTTCATACACCGAAAGCGTGGGATAGAGGTTTTTGCCCAAGCCCTGCGGCATAAAGGCAATGCGCGGCAACAGCGCCTCCCGCTCGGCTTTGTGCGCCACGTTGTGCCCGAGCACGCGCACTTCGCCGCTTTGGATGGTGCGCACGCCGGCAATCAGCGAAAGCAGCGTGGATTTGCCCACGCCGTCGGGGCCGATGAGGCCGACCGTGGTGCCGCGCGGGATGGTGAGCGACACGCCGCGCAAGGCCTGCCGTTTGCCGTAGGCGTGCGAGAGTTGGCTGATTTCGATGGCGTTTGGCATGGCTTTGCCCTATTGCGGCAGGCGGGTGTGCAGCTCGGCCGGCCAGGGCTGCTTGGCATCGGTGCGCACGAAGCCGGTGGCCGTCATGCCGCCTTTCAGGTAGCCCTGGTATTTGGCGGCCACATCAGCCGGAATTTGCAGCTTCACCCGAAACATCAGCTTGGTGCGCTCTTCGGCGGTTTCCACAAATTTGGGCGTGAACTGCGCTTCGGCGGAAACATAGGTAACTGTGGCGGGGAATACTGCGTCCAGCCCGTCCATCTTGATGCGCGCCTCGCTGCCCAGCGGGATTTGGTTCACCGTGGGCGCGGGCAGGAAGAGGCTGATGCTAGCGTCGTTCAAGTTCAAAAGGCTCACCACCTTGCCGCCGGCGGGCAGCACGTTGCCCGGCTCGGCCAGCCGGTATTCCACCCGCCCGGCCTGCGGCGCGCGCACCGACAAGTCGCCAATCACGGAAGACACCTGCGCCATCTTGGCCTGCGCCTGCCCCACGCCGGCCTGCGCTTCGTTACGCGCGGCCTGCGCGGCCTGCACGGCGGCTCGGGCGGCATCACGCTGCGCCAGGCGCGTATTGAGCTCGGCTTGGGAAATCAAATTGTCGCGGAACAGCTGGCGGGCATTGTCGGCTTCCATCTGCGCGGTTTTCAGCTGCTGCTGCTGCGCGCTCACCTGCGCCTGGGCGCGGCGCACGGTTTGCTCCAGCTGCGCCTTGCCGGCCTGCGCTTCGGAAAGCTGCGCCTGCGCCGTATCGGAAGAAAGCCGCGCCAGCACGGTATCCGCCTCCACATACTGCCCTTCCTTCACCAGCATTTCCTCCACCCGCCCGGCATACAGGCTGGCCACATCCATACGCGCAAATTCTAGCCGCCCGTTGGCATGGGCGATGCCCGCGAGCGGGTCGGGCGCGCCGTATTGGCGGAACACAAGTGCGCCGATACCAACAATGGCGGCCAGCGGCAGCAGGAGCAATAAACGTTTAGGCAGTTTCATGGGAATCCCTCAAAGCAAGGCGTGAATAGGAATAATTCTAAAGGCGCGGCCGGGCGCTGCAAACCGCTAAAAAACGATTGGCCGTGCCACTAAGCATACGGAAACGACAAAACCGTTGCTTAAGCGCATGGAAAAATGCAAAATGGCCTCGGGCAACACCCTGAGGAAACATCATGGCCGACACCGAAACCCGCACCGACCCGCGCATCATCAAAACCCACCGCGCCATCCGTGAAGCCTTTATCGAGCTGCTGCACGAAAAGCCCTTCGCCCAGATTAGCGTGCAGGACATCCTCGAGCGCGCTCCGGTAAACCGCTCCACCTTCTATAAATACTATTCCGGCAAAAGCGATTTGGCCGGCAAGATGATTGCCGATTTCAAAGCCGAATACAGTGTCATTATTCTTACCCGATTTCAGGCGAGTAGTTTCGATGTATTTTTGAGCGTGATGCCCGAAGCCTCGGAGTGGATACACAGCCGGCGGCGGCTCATTCTCGCCCTGTGGAAAGTCGATACCCGCCGCCACCACCTCTACCGCGACATGCACGGCCTGATTAAGCAGCAATTCCTGCGCTTCGTGCGCCGCCACCCCAAAGCCGACCCAAACAAAGACTGGGACTACCAGGCCGATATGCTCGCCACCATGATCCTGGGCAGCATGGACTACTTCTTCAGCCGCGACCTGCCCCTGCGCCTGCCCGAAATCCGCAAAGCCTGGGCGGAGATGAGCGAGCTGCTGCTGCCGTAAGCGCGTTTGCTGGCAAGGAAAAGGCTACCTGAAAAATAGCTGTCTGGTTGAAGCCAGTTAAAGCAAGCGTTATCTCAGCCCGAACGAGCGCTCTCAGATTGCATGATTGGTTTATCCAAACAGGCTACCTGAAAAAGAGCGCTGGCGTGCGGCGGTTTTTCGGCTGCCCTGTTCATCCGCCGTATCAATAAAGGCTACCTGAAATTTTTCAGGTAGCCTCTTTGGCGTTTGGAGAGCGGGAAACTCAGAAGCGGTTTTTCAATTCGCGCAGGGCGGTGAAGACTTGCTCTTCGTTGGCGAGGGTTTGGCCGGCGAGCTCGGCGGCGCGGTCGGCTACCTGAAAATGATCGGTGCGCAGGAAGGGGTTGATTTGCCGTTCGTGGGCGAGGGATACGGGCAGGGTGGGGGTGTGCGTGGCATCTTGCAGGCCTCGGGCGACAGCGGGGTTGTGCGGTTCGATGTGTTGGGCGAAGCGCAGATTGGCGGCGGTGTATTCGTGGGCGGGATAGAACAATGTGTTTTCAGGTAGCCTGCCAAAGCGTTGCAGGGAGGCGAAGAGCTGGGCTGGGGTGCCGGTGAACACGCGGCCGCAGCCGGCGGAAAAGAGGGTGTCGCCGCAGAATACGTGCAGCCGGCCGCCCGTTTGCAGCAGGTAGCTGAGGTGGCTGTCGGTGTGGCCGGGGGTGTGCCACACGCGCACGGGGTGCTGCCAGAGCGTCCAGCCGCTGCCTTCGCCGACGGTGTCGGTGGCGTGGGGGATGCCGGGCGGGGCATAAACGGCGCAGTCGGGAAAGTGGCGGCGCAGCTCGGGCAGGCCGGCGGTGTGGTCGTCGTGGTGGTGGGTGATCCAAATTTGGCGCAGGCTGAGGCGCTGAGTTTTCAGGTAGCCTAATACGGGCTCGGATTCGCCGGGGTCGATGCACACGGCTTCGCTGCCGTGGCGCAGCAGCCAGATGTAGTTGTCGGCGAGGGCGGGGATGGGGAGGATTTGCATGGCTTGTTTTGAATAAAGAGTGCTGGATGTGCTGGGATTTTAAGCGGTGATGGCTGTTGCTGGGAAGTACGGGGGTGAATGAATTGACAAACGGGGGGCGGGTTGCCAAAATGCCTGCCTTTACGGCATTTTACAAAGGATCGGGTGCGGATGTCTGCGGTTGATTATGTGGTTAATCTGGTGCTGAGCGCGATTTTGATTGTGGGGGCGTATCAGTTTTACTTTTTCACCCAGCGCCATCCGCGGCGGGCGGCGAAGGTGATGAATTCGCGGCTGGATGAGAAAATTCCGTTTGTGGCTTGGTGGTCTTGGGTGTATAGCTTTTTGTATTACCCGGCGATTTTGTATTTAAACTGGCTGATGGCGGATTCGCGGCAGTTTGTGATGACGGCGTTCAGCTTTCTGATTTTGCTGTTTGCGCAGATGCTGTTTTTCTGGCTGTGGCCGGTGTCCACGCCGCCGCACTGGCGCAGCATCAACACGGGCAAAACGGCTTCGGAGAAGTTTCTGCTGTTTGTGCAGAAGTTCGACCAATCCACCAACTGCTTCCCGAGCATGCACGTTTCCGTGGCGATGCTCACCGCCATGCACGCCTACCCGAGCATGGGCGCGGCGGCATTTGCCTTCCCGCTGCTGATTGCGCTCTCGTGCATGTTTACCAAGCAGCACTATCTGATTGATTTGCCGGCGGGCGCGTTTTTGGGCTGGCTGGTGTTTAAGCTGTATGGCTGGCTGATGCTGGTTTGATGCCGGACGGGGCAGGGGACAGGCTACCTGAAAACTGTGTATCCACTTGCTTGGAGCTAAAATTCGGTTTCAACGCAGCAAACACGCCCGCAGCAAATTCCGCCCCAGCAGGCAAACCCCAAAAGGACCCCGCCATGAGCCTTGCCCTTTCTTCCCCGCCCGTCGCCGCCCAAGCCGCCCATTTAGCCCCGCAGGCAGGCTATATCTTTATGGGCGTCTTTGCCGTATTGCTTTTCGCCAGCGTCATCGGGCAATGGCTCAAACGCAAAAACGGCGCAGGCAATGCCACCATCGCCAACCTCAACGCCCGCATCTACGCCTGGTGGCTGATGACGCTGGTGCTGCTGGCGGCATTCTGGTTCGGCAAAACGGGGACGGTCGTGCTGTTTTTCCTAATTTCGTTTGCCGCCCTGCGCGAATTTATGACCCTCGTTTACCGCCGCCGCAGCGACTATTACAGCATGGTGGCGTGTTTCTACCTGCTTTTGCCCGTGCAGTATTATTTCGTCTATGACGGCTGGTACGGCATGTTCAGCATTTTCATCCCCGTCTATGGCTTTCTGCTGCTGCCGATTATCGCCAGCCTGAGCGGGCAAACCGCCCATTTCCTCGAACGCGCCGCCAAAACGCAGTGGATGGCTATGATTTGCATCTTCTGCCTTTCACACGTCCCCGCCCTGATGTTCCTGAACTTGGACGGCTTCGACAGCGGCGGCAACATCCTCCTGCTGATTTTCCTGATAGGCGTAGTGCAGGCTTCGGACGTGTTGCAATACGTTTGGGGCAAACTCGTCGGCGGAGCCAAAATCATGCCCTCGCTTTCCCCGTCCAAAACAGTATCCGGCACGGTCGGCGGCATTTTGTCCGCCACCGTCCTCGCCGCACTGATGTCGCCGATTACCCCCTTTACCCACGGTCAGGCCGCCGCAATCGGCTTCGTCGTCTGCCTGATGGGTTTCTTCGGCGGGCTGGTGATGTCCGCCATCAAACGCGACTACGGTGTCAAAGACTGGGGCAACATGATACGCGGACACGGCGGTATGCTTGACCGCGTAGATTCCATCTGCTTCGCCGCACCCGTGTTTTTCCACATCGTCCGCTATTTCTGGCACGGCTGAAGGTGGGAAAAAAAGCGATAGCAGGCTACCTGAAAAAAGATTTCTGGCATAATATGCTTAAAAATATGGATTATTTATTTTGTTTTCCCGTATTTTGAAAAAATAAGGGCCTGTACTAGATTAGCCCTAAATTCCACACCATCTCCGCAGGATTTTAAGCTGTCGGGACGGTGTGCCGAAGTTAAACCGAAATTCGCATTCTTTTAAGAACAGCGGGAAAGATTTGCGGTCGATTCCGTTGTATTTGCGTAAGACACGTTTTGCCTGATTCCAAAAATTCTCAATGCCGTTGATGTGGTTTTGACGGTCTGCAAATTCCTTGGAATGGTTAATACGGTGATGGATAAAACCACTCACGTCCAACTTGTCGTAACTGCTCAGGCTGTCGGTATAAACAATGCTGTCCGGCATGATTTTCTTTTTGATGACAGGCAGTAACGTTTCAGACTTGGCGTTATCCACCACAATGGTATAGACCCGTCCTTGTCGTTTCAGGATGCCGAATACCACTACCTTGCCTGCCGCACCGCGTCCTCGCCTGCCTTTGCGGCGTCCGCCGAAATAGCTTTCGTCTAGTTCAACCGGGCCGGCGAAAATTTCATCGGCAGCCAGTGCCAGATGATGGCTGATGACTTGGCGGATTTTGTGGTAGAACAGGATAGCAGAGTTGGGTTGTATGCCTAAAATATCGGCAGAGGAACGGGCGGTAACTTCCAACACAAAAAACGGAGCAGTTCTTTTTGTGCTTTCTTCTTTAATTTGCAGTGAGTTATCTTCATATTTTGAGGGTAACATCACTGCTAATCTAGTACAGCCCCTTAAAAAATCGCCTTGGCGCATGAGCCAACCCTTTCCCATATCTCTCCGAATACCGCTTGTGCCGAAAAATCCGACACGCCTCCGCCCGTGCCGCTATTCCAGCACGCTCAGTCCGGGCAAATCGGCAAAGCCGCGCTCGCGCACGATTTGGCAGAAATTATCGAGGTAGCTTTTGTGCGCGTCGTCGCTGCGCATGCCGGCGTAGAGCTCGCTGGTGAGCGGCGGGCTACCGATGGTGCGCGCGGCGATGTAGCCCTTTTCCAAGTAGGGGATCACCGCCCAATAAGGCAGGGCGGCCACGCCGCGCCGGCTGGCCACCAGCTGGATGATGGCGATGGTGAGCTCGCTGTGGCGGCGCGGCGGGTTGATGCCCACGGGCAGCAGGATTTTGCGCAGCAGGTCGAGCATATCGTCGGGCACGGGGTAGGTGATCAGCGTTTCATTGGCAAAATCCTGCGCCTGCCACACCGGCTTGGCGGCCAACGGGTGATCTTGCGCGCAGATGCCCACCATTTCGTAGGCAAACAGCGGCTGGTAGCGGATGCCGGCCTGCGGCACAGCTTCGGATACGATGGCGAGGTCGGCGCGGTGTTGCAGCAAGAGCCCCACCGGATCGGCCTGGAAACCGGACACGATATCCAGCTCCACCTTGGGCCACAGCGGGCGGAAGTCGCTCATGGCGGGCATGAGCCAATCGAAACAGGTGTGGCACTCCACCGCCAGCCGCAATTCGCCGCTGCCGCCGCCGGCAATCTGCGCCATGTCTCGCTCGGCGGCGGCCACCTGCGGCACGATTTCGCGCGCCAGCTGGAGCAGGCGCTCGCCGGCGGGGGTGAAGCGCAGCGGGCTGGATTTGCGCTCGAACAGCGGCGTGGCGTAGTAGTTTTCCAGCGCGCGGATTTGGTGCGACAGGGCGGATTGGGTGAGGAACACGCGCTTGGCGGCCAGCGACACGCTGCCGGTTTCGGCCAGCGCGAGCAGGGTTTTGAGGTGGCGCAGTTCGATGATGGATTCCATTTTTCAGGTAGCCTTTTGCTCAGCCGGCATTGTGCCGGCGTTTTGTTTTGTTTGCATTTTTTAGTTTTCAGGTAGCCTTTGCCGTGTGCGGAGGCTACCTGAAAATTTGCGCTCAATCGGTTTCCGCCATTTCCAGCGCCTGCTTGATATCCACGGCCACGATGCGGGACACGCCTTTTTCCTGCATGGTCACGCCGATGAGCTGCTCGGCCATCTCCATGGTGAGGCGGTTGTGGGAAATATACAGAAACTGGGTTTGCGCGCTCATTTCTTTCACCAGCTTGCAGAAGCGGCCGGTGTTGGCGTCATCCAGCGGGGCATCCACTTCGTCGAGCAGGCAGAAGGGGGCGGGGTTGAGGCTGAACAGGGCGAATACGAGGCTCATGGCGGTGAGGGCTTTTTCGCCGCCGCTCAAGAGGTGGATGGTGCTGTTTTTCTTGCCGGGCGGGCGCGCCATGATGGAAACGCCGGCGCTGAGCAAGTCGTCGCCCGTCATATGCAGCGCGGCTTCGCCGCCGCCGAACAGGGTGGGGAAGAAGGTTTGCATTTTGGCGTTTACGGCATCGAAGGTGGTTTGGAAGCGCTGCTTGGTTTCGCCGTCGATTTGGGCGATGGCTTCTTCCAGCAGTTCGATGGCGGATTGCAGGTCTTGGCGCTGGGTTTGGTAGTAGCCGTCGCGCTCGCGGGCTTCGGCCAGCTCTTCGAGCGCGGCCAGGTTCACGGCGCCGAGGGCTTGGATGCGGCGGGACAGGCTGTCGATTTGCTGCGGCCAGTCTTTTTTCAGGTAGCCTGCCTGCTGCTCGGCTTCGAGTGCGGGCAAATCGGCTTGGCGAGCTAATAAATTGTCGTGGAAGTGTTTGGCGTTGAGCAGGGCTTCCTGCTGTTGCAGCAGGGCGGTTTGGGCGGCGGCCTGCCATTGGGGCAGTTCGGCGGCCAGCGCCTGCTGGCGGGCGTATTGCTCGCGCCCCTGCTCTTGGGTGGCGGCCAGCTGGGCGGCGGCGGCCTGCATTTGCTCTTCCAGCGCGAAGGCGGATTCGGCAAGCGCTTCCAGCTGAAGGCGCTGTTCGTCTTCGCTGTCTTCGGCGTAGGTGAGGGCGAGCTCGTGCTGGCGCTGCTGCCAGTCGGCTTTCTGCTGCACCAGCGCGGCCATGCGGCTGCCGAGATAGTGCAGCTGCTGTTGCTGGCGCTGGGCTTCGATTTCGGCGGCGTTGCGGTGTCGGGCGGCTTCGAGCACGGCCTGCTGGGCTTGGCGCAGGGCTTGCTGCGCCTGCCGGCTGTGTTCGGCCTGCTCGCGGCTGCCTTCTTCCAGCTCGGACAGGGCTTCTTTGAGCGCGGTATTTTCTTCGGCCAAGAGTTCGGCGGCGAGGCTCAGTTCTTCGATTTCCTGCGCCAATTGCGCCTGCTCTTGGGCGATGTGCTGGCGGCGCTGCTGCTCTTGGGCGGCACGGGCGGCCTGTTCGCCGGCCTGCTGGCGGGCGGCGGCGAGCTCGGCGGCAAGGCGGCGCTGTTCGCTTTGCGCTTGGCGCAGCGCGGCTTCGGCTTCGGCCTGCTGCTGTGCCAGCTTGCGGGCTTCGGCTTGGGCTACCTGAAATTTCGGCTGCCATTCGGCCAGCTGGGCGGCGAGCTCGTCGTGGCGGCTGTGCAGGCGCATTTGGCGGCCGGCGCCGGCTTCATGGTGCAGCAGCACGCCGAGGCGGTCGATGCGGTGGCCTTGCGGAGTGAGCCATTCTTGGCCGGGCTCGAGGCGGCTGCGGTGGGCGAGGGCGTAGTCTAAATCGGGGGCGCACAGGATGCCTTCGAGCCAATGGGCGAGGGCTACCTGAAAAGGCGGCTCGGCCTGGATTTGGTGGATTAGGGCTTGGGCGGGGCTGGCGGTGCGGTGGGCATGGGCTTCGCGGCTGAACCAGGCGGCGGCGGCTTCGGGCAGCGGAGAAGGCGGCCGGAAATCGGCGGGCAGCGCGCGGGCGTTGAGCCGCTCGCCGAGCACGGCGGCCAGCGCGCCCTGCCAGGCTTCGGGCACGCGGATGTGCTGCCACAGGGCGGGGGTTTCGGCTTGGCCGCTGCCCTGCCAGAAGTCGTGGCCGGCCTGCTCGGCCAGGAGGGCGGCGAGGGTGTGCTGCTCGGCTTGGGCGGCTAGGATGCGGCGTTCCTGTTCCTGCTCGTGTTCGCGGGCGGCTTGCAGGGCGGTTTTCAGGTAGCCTGTTTGCTCTTCTAGTTGTTGCAGCTGCTGCTCGCCGCGTTGGTATTGCCCGGCAAGGGCTTCGGTGTGCACTTGGGCGGCAGCGGGCGCGGCGCCGTCGGCGGGCGCGAGGGCGGCGGTTTCTTGCTGCAACCTGGCTTGGCGCTCTTGCAGCCGGCCGATATTTTGCCGGCTGTGTTGCAGCTGCTGCTGTTTGAGGGCGAGCTCGCGGCGCAGTCGGTCGGCTTCGTCGCGGCGGCTTTGCTGCTGCTCGGCGGCTTGGCGGCCGGCGCTTTCAAGCGCGGGCAGTTGTTCTTCGAGGGCGTCGGCTTCGGCGCTGAGGAGCTCAAGCTGCGCTTGCTGTTCGGCGGCGGCTTGGGCGGCGGCGCGGTGTTGCTGCTGGAGCTCGCTGTGTTCGCTGTCGATTTTTTGGATGGCGGCTTGGGCGGCGGCCTGCTCGCGCTCGAGGCGCTGGCGCTGGCTTTGCCGGGAGCGGATTTGTTCTTCGAGGCGGGCGCTTTGCTCGCGCAGGAGGGCGTGTTGCTGGTTCAGCCGGTATTGCTCGGCCTGCTGGTTTTGCTCGGTTTGGCGCAGCATGTGCACGGCGTCGCCGAGGGCTTGGTTTTGGCGGGCGAGCTCGTCTTGGCGGGCGCGGGCGTGTTCGTGGGCTTCGGCGGCTTGGTCGGCGGCGGCAAGGGTGTGCCGCCATTGGGTGAAGTCGTGCTGGTTTTGGGCGTGGTTGAGCTCGGCGGTGAGGCTACGGTAGCGTTCGGCGGCGGCGGCCTGGCGTTGGAGTTTTTCCACTTGCCGGCCGAGCTCGGCTTGCAGATCGCCGAGGCGCTGGAGGTGTTCGCGGGTGTCGCGCAGGCGGTTTTCGGTTTCGCGGCGGCGTTCTTTATATTTGGATACGCCGGCGGCTTCTTCGATGTGGGCGCGCAGCTCTTCGGGGCGGGCTTCGATGATGCGGGCAATCATGCCCTGTTCGATCACGGCATAGCCGCGCGCGCCCACGCCGGTACCGAGGAAGAGGTCGGTGATGTCGCGGCGGCGCACTAGCTGGCCGTTGATGTAGTAGCTGGATTCGCCTTGGCGGTTGAGCTGGCGGCGGATGCTGATTTCGCCGTATTGCCCCCATGCGCCTTGCAGGCTGCCGTCGGCATTGCTGAATACGAGCTCCACGGAGGCGCGGGGGGCAGGGCGTCGGGTGGCGGCGCCGTTGAAGATGACGTCTTGCATGCTTTCGCCGCGCAGCTGTTTGGCGGAGGCTTCGCCCAGCACCCAGCGCACGGCGTCGATGACGTTGGATTTGCCGCAGCCGTTAGGCCCGATCACGGCCACGAGCTGGCCGGGAACGTGGATGGTGGTGGGATCGGTGAAGGATTTGAAGCCGGCCAGTTTGATGTGGGTTAAACGCATGAAGGGTGTGGAAAAAACGGAACGCGGTATTTTATCGGAAGCGGGTGGGAGAGGCTACCTGAAAACATCCGCTGCTTTACGGATAAGTTTTCAGGTAGCCTTTTGCTGTTTCTTGCGGCGCAAACGCTGCCTGCGGGCGCGCCGATACCAGGCGATGCTCAGCCACAGCCACAATCCCCAAGCCACCAAGGCAGCGCGTGTCCAGCCGCGCGCATAACACCGCCACTGCTCGGCTTCCTGCTGCGGGCTGAATTCGGCACGGTATTGGCGCACGATGCCGTCTTTGGTGTAGTCCAGCTCGGTGATCACGCGGTAGCTCAGCCCCGGCCCGCACCACGCGCTGCATCGGCAGGCGCTCTTCCCGCTGCCACAGCTCTTCATCGTATTGGCAGAGCGGGTCGGCCGGGTTGCGGCAATCCAGATTGAGCTGCGTGCCGTCTCTGCCGTACGAATGGTGCCGGCGATATGCGGATTGTCGTCATCGTCATACCATTGGCGCCGCGTCAGTTCGCCGCTGCCATAGCGCACATAGGATACGGGCGTGCGCAAATGCTGCCAGCGCTTGTGGTTTTCCGCCGCCGACACCAAGGCGCCCATACCCACGCCTGCGGCTACCAACATGCCGCTCAGCTAAAGCCAAGGCAGGCTGAATTGAATCTTCGCAAAATCGCGGTTCAGTCGCTCTTTGTTCTGTTGTATCTGCCGTATGGTGTGAAAAAAATTGCCCATCCCGCCTCCTGTATTTCAGCAGCCAAATTGTATAGCGAAACAAGCAAGATAAACCATGCATGGGCTTAAGGCTACCTGAAAACTGCCGACTGACCAACCCAAAACCGTCCGCCAAACGATAGATTTGTTTTTGCCAAACGATAGCATTTTGTAATACAATGCCCCGTCTTGAGTAACAACTCATTTACTATTGAAATCAATGGATAAGCAAAAGAAACTCGTTACCGTAATGGTGCTGGACGAACAGCACACCGAAACCTTTGTGATCGAAGAATCACGGCTGCGTGCCATCAAACCCACCATTATCGGGCTTTCCCTCGCCACGGCAGCGCTACTGGCCGGCCTGCTGGCGCTAGGCTGGCGCTACTACCAAAGCTACCATCAATTTGCCCAACAGCAGGCGCAAACGCAACAGCTCGCCCAAGAAATCGAAGACTTGAAAGAAGCGCGTTCCGCCGAAGTTTCCGCCAAACTCAACCAGCTGGCGCAATCGGAAAAAGCCGTAGCCGAGCTGCGCGAATATCTGCGCCAGCGCGGCGCCAACGTGCCCTCGCCGCCACCGCCCAAATCCGAAGATGGCAAACCCATCAGCCAGGCCGGCGGCCCGGTCAGCATCCTGCCGCCGGCCGATACGCCGGAGTTCAGCCAAATCATCGAACAACTGCTGAAAGCCGCCCGTAGCATGCCGCTCGGCCGCCCCGCACAAGGCGGGCTGTCTTCCGGCTTCGGCCCGCGGCACAACCCGTTTAGCGGGCGTGGCAGCGAATTCCACCACGGCTTAGACTTTCGCGGCAACATCGGCGACCCAGTGCGCGTCACCGCCAACGGCACGGTGGAATTTGCCGGCACCATGAACGGCTACGGCCAAGTAGTGAAAGTGCGCCACGGCTACGGCTACAGCACGGTGTACGGCCATTTGTCGCACATCGACGTGCAAACCGGGCAAACGGTTAAAGCCGGCGACCTCATCGGCAAACTCGGCTCCACCGGCCGCTCCACCGGCCCGCACCTGCACTACGAAGTGCGCCTGAACAACGAACCGCATGATCCCGCAGGCTTCCTCAGCCTCGCCAAATAATCCTTATCCCTTCCTTCCAGCCAAATCACGGAGAAATAACCATGTTTAAAGACAAGAAAGAACGTTCCCAACCCACCGGCAACGCACCCAGCGCCATCGATACCATCATCGGCGCCCAATGCCGGATTCAGGGCGACATCCTGAGCCAGCAATCGGTAAAGATTGAAGGCCAGATTCAAGGCAATGTGCAGGCCGGCGGCACAGTGATTATCGGCGACAAAGGCGCGGTAAACGGCGATATCCGCGGCAGCGAATTGGTGGTATTCGGCAAAACCGAAGGCTTGATCGAAGTGAAAAAACTCCACCTGAAGCCGAACGCCCGGGTAACCGGCAACATCCGCACCCAATCGCTGCAAGTGGAAGACGGCGCCGTTTATACCGGCGACATCCGCATGGACCGCAACGCCGGCAACGCCACCCTGCCCCCCGCCGGCAGTCCCGACAAGGCCATCGCCCCACCTGAGAAAGCAGCAGGCAAATAAGTCCAAGCCTGTTCGCTGTTTTCCCCATACAGCATAAGCAAAGGCTACCTGAAACTTTTCAGGGCCTTTGGCTGCTTTGCCTCGTATAAACTGAACCACAACTCGCCGCCGCTACATATTCTCCCCTACTTTATTCCTCAAGATTTTCTCTGAAATTCGCTTGTCCCCCACAAGGAAACACCCCGGCTGATTAAGCCGGGGTGTCGGAATAGGTGTTTGGCAGTGTCCTACTTTCGCACGGGTATCCGTACTATCATCGGCGCTGGTTCGTTTCACGGTCCTGTTCGGGATGGGAAGGCGTGGG
>NZ_LXSL01000031.1 GCF_001648355.1 Eikenella longinqua
TCGTCCAATTCGACCGGGCCGGCGAAAATTTCATCGGCCGCCAGTGCCAGATGATGGCTGATGACTTGGCGGATTTTGTGGTAGAACAGGATAGCAGAGTTGGGTTGTATGCCTAAAATATCGGCAGCGGCACGGGCGGTAACTTCGAGTACAAAAACTCGAGCAGTTTCTTTTGTATTTTCCCACTTAGTTTACAATTGGTTATTTGCATTTTCGTAGCCTAGCATAGCTGCTAATCTACGTCAGCCCCTTTGTTTTTATGTGTTTATCTGAAACAGCCTATGCGGAAGTCACCGAATATGCTTTGCCTTCGTGCCCGCTTTCGTCGATGATTTGGCGCACGGCGGCGGCCAGCGCAGCGCGGGTCATGTATTGGCGGGGGATAGCGGGAAGCTGTTCGTGCAGCTGGTAGGCGGTGCTGTCGCCGTCGGCGAGGCCGCAGGGGCGCAGGATGCTCCAGGCCAGTTGGCTTTGGCGCAGGGCGGTTTCGGCTTCGGTTTTGGCGGCCACGGCTTCTCCCAGCGCTTGTTTGAACATATCGCTCATCAGGGGGAATTGTTCGCCGCAGCCCATGCTGGTGATGAGGATGAGGTGGGCTTGGGGGGCGTGCTGTTCGAGGGCGCGGATGAGGTGGAGGTTGCCGGTGGCGTCGCTGCGGATGCCTTGTTCGTTTTTGCCGCCGATGAAGCTGACGACGATGTCGGGTTGGAATTGTTGCACGGCTTGGGCGACGGCTTCTGCGTCGAGCGCATCGGCAACGGTGGTTTGGATGTGGTGTTGGGCGAAAAATTCATCGGATTGTTGTTCCGGCAGCCTTAATGCGGCGACGGCGGTTTCGCGTTCGAGGCGGCTTAACTGGTGGATGAGTTGGCGGCCGCTGGGGCCGTTGGCGCCGAATATCATCAGCATGGCGGTGCTCCTGTTTGGGGTGGTGTTGGGAATGGATGCAGGCTGCTTCGGGTGTTTTAGCCAGCCTGCACTTTGGTTTTCAGGTAGCCTTAACGCTCGGGCGGATTCAGGCGAACAGGGCGCGCATGGCTTCGATTTGGTTTTGTTTCAGCTCGCCTTTTTCGTCGCGGCCGACGAAGATTTTGAACATGGCGCTGCCGCTGCGGTTCACGAAGTTGAGCGATACGGTGGATTTGCCCATAAAGGGGCGTTCGATGAGGTAGATGGCGGCGCAGTTTTCGTAGTAGATATGGCCGTGGATGCCGCCTTCTTCGGCGTGCTCGAAGTTGTAGAAGCCGCGGCCGATTTTGCCGTGCGGGATTTTGCCGGTGACTTCGGCAATCACGTCGGGGGTGTGGGCGATAAAGGTAACGGCTTCGTTCCAGCCGGCGAGTGCCTGCATGATTTCGACAAAGCGGCTGCCTTCGGTTTTCTTCACGAGGTTTTCGGGCAGGCAGTTGATGACGTCTTCAAAGCTGCATTGGTGCTGGCCGGCGAGCATTTCGAGGATTTGGCCGGGGTTGTCGGCGAGCGAGTTGCGCAATACGGTTTGCTGTTCGGCGGAGAGTTTTTGCATGGTGGTTTCCTTTTCGTCGGGTGGGAGGGTCATCATCAGTTTGCGGGTAAGGGTGGGCGACCAGTAGCGGCCGCTGGTGTGGAGTTCGGCTTGGCCGTCCTTGTGGATTTCCAATAAATCGGCCTGTTGCCATTGGTGCAGCAGGGTTTGCGCTTCGGCGTTGCCGTCAAACAGGCGGGTGTTGATGCGGCCGAGTTCGATGTCGTGCTGCACTTGGCCGAGCAGGGCTTTGTGGCGGCCGTGGCGGCTCATGAAGGAGAGGGCTTTTCGGCCTTGCGGATTTTTCAGGTAGCCTTCCAAATCGCTCTGCACCTGGTAGCTGAAGCCGCCGAAGTTGCCGCCCGCGCCGGAACCGAAGGCGAGGCAGGGCATATTGGATTTGACCAGCGTGTTGTAGCGGTTGCGCTCGCCGCGCCCGGGGTAGGCGAAATGGTTGTTGCTCACCTGCTGCCAGCCGAGCCGCGCCAATTCGCGCACGGCGTAGGCATAATGTTTTGATTGCACGTCAAAACCTAGCGGCGGCGGGAACGCTCCTTTTTCAATCATGCGGTTGATGGGCAGGAAGGGGTAGCAGTTGAAGGCGTAGGTGTCGAGGCCGGAGAGCGGCAGGGAGGCGGCGCGTTCGATGTCGTGCGCCCAGATGTCGTCGGTTTGGCCGGGCAGGCCGAAAATCAGGTCGGCCACGATGACGGCATCAAGGCCGCACAGTTCTTTCAGGTAGCCATAGGCTTCTTCGCCGCTGTGTTTGCGCCCGAGGCGGCGGCGGATGGCGGTGTTGAAGGTTTGGATGCCGATGGAGATGCGGTTTACGCCGGCTTCGATGGCGGCGCGGGCTTTGTCGAGCCCGAAATGGCTCATGCGGCCTTCGAGGGTGAATTCGCAGTCGTCGGCCAGCGGCAGGTATTCATAGCAGGCGCGGACAAGGCGGGCGAGGTCGGGCGCGGACAGCGCGGTGGGCGTGCCGCCGCCGAAATACACGGCTTGGATTTTGCCGCTGCCAGTGCGCTGCCGGGCTTCGGTTTCGAGTTCTTCAATGACTTTGTCCACGTACGCGCCGCCGTGCTCTTCTTTCCAGGCGTTGCGGTAGAAGCCGCAGAACACGCAGTGGTTGGCGCAGAAGGGGATGTGGATGTAGGCCAGGCCGTCTTCATCGAGCGAACGGGCGATTTGGCTTTGCCAGAGTTTCTGCCATTGCGGCATGGGCACAGGGATGCCGCCCCAAATCGGCATTAGCGCCTGCCTTTCGGGAAAGGCCTGTGGCGCGGCTTCTCGGGCGGGCCAGCGGATGGTTTGGATGGGGGTGGTTTCGGCGGTGGCGGGCATGGTGTGGGGTGCCGGGTTGGGCAGCTTGTTGGTAAACGAGAATGGATTCTACTACAGGGATAGCGTGGCTGAAATAGTTCGGGTGGGGGAGGGGATTTTCAGGTAGCCTGAAGCGTTTGTTATGAAGGAGGATTGTGTTTTCAGGTAGCCTGAATGTTTTGACTGGCATCAGAAGATGGGTGGCGGGGCTTTGGTGGCGCCGCGCTTGTAAATTGGCTTTACCTTTGTTCACTCAACACAACGGGCAGATTGGCCATGGTGGCCGGCCCTGCCCGTTTGCTGGCCTAGAGTTCGACGATATGCGACTGATAGCCGATGGCTTGGAGGAATTTGAGCAGATCCGGCGTGGCTAGGAAGAGGGTTTTTTCGTTGGTGTTGGGGTGGAAACTCATGCGGGCTTCGGCCATGATGGCTTGGTCGAAATACACTTGGATGTCTCGTTTCGGATTGTTTAATAAACCGAACGGGGAAACCACGCCCGGTGGCAACTGCATTTTTTCCAGCAGGCTGTCAGCGGAAGCCATTTTGATGCGGCTTTCCTGCACCAGCTCTTTGAAACGCTCCATGTCGAGCTGTTTTTTATCGTCCATGATGACCAGGTAATAGGCGGTTTTTTTCTTGTTGGTGAGGAACATGGTTTTGGTGCGCACACCTTCGATGCCTTCGATAAAGCTGTCTGCCTGCTCGGTGCTGAGGGCGGGCTCGTGTTCGACGATTTCAAACGGAATGTCCAGTTCGTTCAGTTTGCGTTCGACTGCTGCGTATAAATCCATTTCGGTGCTCCTTGGAAGAGGGTTACGGTTTCTTGCCTGATAAATGAGTTTTAACGCCGTTGTTGCGCTTTAGCTTCGCAGAAACTTCGCTGCGCTGCCTGCGTTTTAGCTTCGCAGAAACTCAGCTTGGGCTACGCCCAAACATCGTTTTCAGGTAGCCTTTTCAGGTAGCCTCAAAGCAACGGGCAGATTGGCCGTGATGGCTGGTCTGCCCGTTGTTTGCTTGCTTAGGCCTGTTCGCGCAATTCGCGGCGCAGGATTTTGCCCACGTTGGATTTGGGCAGCTCATCGCGGAATTCGATGTCTTTCGGCACTTTGTAGGCGGTGAGCTGGAGGCGGCAGAAGCTGATGAGTTCTTCGCGGGTGAGGGCCGGGTTTTTTTTCACCACAAACAGCTTCAGCATTTCGCCGGTTTTGTTGCTGGGCACGCCGATGCAGGCGGCTTCCAGCACCATGGCGTGCCGGGTGACCACTTCTTCCACTTCGTTCGGATACACGTTGAAGCCGGACACCACAATCATGTCTTTTTTGCGGTCCACCAGCTTGATGAAGCCTTTTTCGTCCATTTTCACCATGTCGCCGGTGGCGAGGAAGCCGTTTTCATCGAGCGCGGCGGCGGTTTCTTCGGGGTGCTGCCAATAGCCCTGCATGATTTGCGGGCCTTTGATGCACAGCTCGCCGATTTCGCCTATCGGCACCTGCCTGCCGTGTTCGTCGCGGATTTCGATGTCGGTGTTGGACACGGGCAGGCCGATGGTGCCGTTGTATTCGCTGATGTTGAGCGGGTTGGCGCACACGCCGGGGCTGGCTTCGGTGAGGCCGTACACTTCCACGATGGGCTGGCCGGTGAGCGCTTTCCACTGCTGCGCCACGCTTTCCTGCACGGCCATGCCGCCGCCGAGGCAGAGTTTCCAGCTGGAGAAATCCACGCTGCGGAAGTCGGGATGGTTGAGCAGGGCGTTGAACAGGGTGTTCACGGCGGGCAGCACGCTCACGCGGTATTTCTTCAGCTCTTTGATGAAGGATCGGATGTCGCGCGGGTTGGTGATGAGCAGGTTTTGCGCGCCGATACGGGTGAAGATCATCAGGTTTACCGTGAGCGCGAACACGTGGTACATCGGCAGCGCGGTAACCACCAGCTCGCCTTCGGTGGAGAGGTTGGACTGAATCCACTCTTCGGCTTGCAGCATGTTGGCGCAGATGTTGCCGTGCGAGAGCATGGCGCCTTTGGATACACCGGTGGTGCCGCCGGTGTATTGCAGGAAGGCGGTGTCTTTCAGCGTGATGGGCACGTGGCGGAAGGTGTGCGCCGCGCCCTGCCTGAGCGCGCGGTTGAAGCGGACGGCGCCGAGCAGCCGGTAGGGCGGCACCATTTTTTTCACGTAGCGCACAATCAGGTTAACCAGCGTGCCTTTGAAAAAGCCGAGCAAATCGCCAATCGAGGCGAGGATGATGTGCTGCACCTGGGTGCCGGCCACCACTTGGCTGAGGGTGTGGGCGAAGTTTTCCAGCACCAGGATGGTGGTGGCGCCGCTGTCTTTGAGCTGGTGTTGCAGCTCGCGCGGGGTGTAGAGCGGGTTTACGTTTACCACGATGCAGCCGGCCTGCAAAATGCCGAACACGGCCACGGGGTATTGCAGCAGGTTGGGCATCATCACGGCCACGCGGCTGCCTTTTTCCAGCTTGAGCACGTTTTGCAGGTAGGAGGCAAACTGTTCGGCCAGGCGGGCGGTTTCGGCATAGGTTTGCACCGTGCCGAAGTTGGTGAAGCCGGGGCGGTTGCCGTATTGGGCAACGGTTTCGCTGAACACGTCGCAGATTGAGCCGTAGCGGCGCACGTCGATTTCGGGGCGCACGCCTTCTTGATAGCTTTGCAGCCAGATTTTTTCCAATTTGGTCTCCTTGATAGAGGCTACCTGAAAAATATTTGCGGCGCGAAAGGGCGCTTGATTTTCAGGTAGCCGGTTTGTGTTCTGTGGGTAGTTTGTTCGGCAGGGTGGTTTATCCGGCAATCACGGCATGGTCGATAATGCCGCCGCCCAGGCACACTTCGCCATCATACAGCACAGCAGACTGGCCGGGGGTAACCGCCCATTGCGGGCTGTCGAAGCGCAGCTCGGCGCGGTCGTTATCCAGATAGCGCAGTTCGCAGGGCGCGTCGGCCATGCGGTAGCGGGTTTTGCAGGTGTAGCGGCCTTCTGGCGGGCGGTTACCGCGGACGTCGCCGGGGTTTTCAGGCAGCGTCCAGCTGAGCTGGCTCATGTTGAGGCTACCTGAAAATAATAGCGGGTGCTGGTGGCCTTGCACCACGATGAGGCGGTTGGCGGCCAAATCTTTGCCGGCCACAAACCAGGGCTCGCCGGCGCCGCCTATCCCCAAGCCTTTGCGCTGGCCGAGGGTGTAGAACATCAGGCCGACGTGTTTGCCCACCACTTTGCCTTCGGGCGTAACCATGTCGCCTTCATGGGTGGGCAGGTATTTTTGCAGGAATTCGCGGAAGGGGCGCTCGCCGATGAAGCAGATGCCGGTGCTGTCTTTTTTGGCGGCGGTGGGCAGGCCGGCTTCGGCGGCGATGCGGCGCACTTCGGGCTTTTCGAGGTGGCCGAGCGGGAAGAGGGCGCGTTCGAGCTGATGGGGCTGGAGGCGGTAGAGGAAGTAGCTTTGGTCTTTGTTGGCATCCAGGCCTTTGAGCAGATAATGCTTGCCGTTGCGCACTTCTTTGCGGGCGTAGTGGCCGGTGGCGATGGCTTCGGCGCCTTGCTCGATGGCGTAGTCTAAAAAGCATTTGAACTTGATTTCGGCGTTGCAGAGCACGTCGGGGTTGGGGGTGCGGCCGGCTTGGTATTCTTGCAGGAAGTAGGCGAAGACTTTGTCTTTGTATTGGGCGGCGAAATTGACGATGTCGATGTCGATGCCGATGATGTCGGCCACGGCGATGGCGTCGAAGGAATCTTGCTTGATGCTGCAATATTCGTCGTTGTCGTCGTCTTCCCAGTTTTGCATGAAAACGCCGCGCACTTGGTGGCCCTGCTGCTTGAGCAGGTGGGCGGTAACGGAGGAATCGACGCCGCCGGAAAGGCCGACGATGATGTTTTGCGGAGTGTTGGGCATGGTGTCGGGTTTGCTGGGAGGCTACCTGAAAACGGGTTTGGGATTTTCAGGTAGCCTTTTGGGTTGGTTTATGGTGTTGGTTTGGGTTGCCGGGCATGAATGCCCGGCCTGCGGTTGGTTTTCAGGTAGCCTTTTCAGGTTTATGCGGCAATTAACCTTGCCGCTTTTTCACGCTCACTTGGCGTTTTTTGGTTTTGGCTTTGGTGCGGGCTTTTTCGTCGCGCTTGGCGATGCGGTTGCTCAGGGTGGTGCGGCGCAGGGGCTTGCTTTTGGTTTTTTCCGCCGTGTCTTCGTAGGGGTTGTCGGAAATATTGTATTGGATGCGCAGCGGGGTGCCTTGCAGGTTGAAGGCCTTGCGGAAGGTTTGCGTGAGGTAGCGGGTGTAGCTGTCGGCCACGTGTTGCAGCGAGTTGCCGTGGATTACGATCACGGGCGGATTCATGCCGCCTTGGTGGGCGTAGCGCATTTTGGGGCGCACCAGGCCGGCGCGCGCGGGCTGCTGGCGCTCAATGGCCGATTGCAGCACGCGGGTGATTTTGGGCGTGGGCATTTTGATGAAGGCTGCGTCGTAGGCGGCTTGGATGCTGGCAAACAGGCCGTCGATGCCGCGCTCTTTCAGCGCGGAGATGAAGTGGAATTTGGCGAAATCGAGGAAGTGCAGCTTGCGCTCGATGTCTTTTTTGATGCTGTTGCGCCGCTCTTCGGAAATGCCGTCCCATTTGTTTACGGCGATGACGAGCGCGCGCCCCGCTTCCAGCGCAAAGCCGGCGATGGTCGCGTCTTGGTCGGCGATGTCCTGCTGCGCGTCCAGCACCAGCACGGCCACGTTCGCCGCTTCCACCGCCTGCATGGCTTTAATCACGGAGAATTTCTCCACCGCCTCGTCCACTTTGCCGCGCCGCCGCACGCCTGCGGTGTCGATAATCGTGAAGGGCTTGCCGTCGCGCTCGAAATCGATGTGGATGCTGTCGCGCGTGGTGCCCGCCATGTCAAACGCAATCACGCGCTCTTCGCCCAAAATGGCGTTCACCAGCGTGGATTTGCCCACGTTCGGGCGGCCGATAACGGCAAACACGGGGTGTTTGGCCTGCTCGGTTTCTTCTTCCGCGTCGGGGAAGTTTTCCAGCACGTCTTCCATCAGATAGTACACGCCGTCGCCGTGCGCGCCGGAAATCACATGCGGCTCGCCCAGTGCCAGCTCGTAAAATTCGGCGGCCAATACGTCGCGGCGGCCGCCTTCGCCTTTGTTCACGACCAGATACACAGGGCGCGGGCTTTGGCGCAGGCGGTCGGCGATGATTTTGTCTTGCGGGGTGAGGCCGGTGCGCGCATCCACCAGGAAAATCACCGCGTCGGCTTCGTCTACGGCTTGCAGGGTTTGCTTGGCCATTTCGTGCAAAATGCCGCTGTCCACCACAGGCTCGAAGCCGCCGGTGTCCACCACCAGATAGGGCTTGCTGCCGATTTTGCCGTGGCCGTAGTGGCGGTCGCGGGTGAGGCCGGGCAGGTCGTGCACCAGCGCGTCTTTGGTGCGCGTGAGGCGGTTGAACAGGGTGGATTTGCCCACATTGGGGCGGCCGACTAGGGCGATGGTGGGTTTCATGGGTTGCGGTCTTTCTGTATCAGGCGGCCTGATGGCAGGCGGCGAGCAGGTGCGCGGGGCACGGGTTGTTGGTTTGCTGGGTTTTCAGGTAGCCTGGGTTGGCGGGATGAGGCTACCTGAAAAATGCAGGCGGGATTATAGCGTGTTGTGAACGGTTTGGCTTGGGGAGTAGGGCTGGATGGATTAGGAAGTGGTGGTTCTTGTTTACGTTGAGGCTAATGTTTTCAGGTAGCCTGTATGCACTTGGAGGCTACCTGAAAAATGAAACCTGCCGTTATCAGCATAGCGGCAGGTTTGTTTTTTCTCACAACAGGCTGTCGGACAGCGATACATCGGGTGCGTGTGGCTGTTGCACCGGTGTGGCCGGAAGAGGATGCTCTATTTGCTTGACCATGTTGGGGCGACGGCGCGGGGTGGCGGCGTTGCTTGCCGGAATCGGGGTTTCGGTGCTGCCGGCGCCGTCGGTGAGGGCTTCCACGGCGCTGCCTTCGGGCAGGATTTCATCCGGCTGCTGCACGGCGGGGGCCGACACGGCCTGCGGCTGGCTCAATTCGCCCATGCCGCCTTGCCAGGCTAGGGATTGCAGCTGCCCCTGCACTTTGGCGTTGCCGGGGCTGCAGGTGATGCACACGAGGCGGCCGTTGCGGCTGCGCAGGGCGGCGTTGAGGCGGGCTTCGTTGGTGGTGAGGCCTTTGGCCTGCGTCCAGGCGGCGATGCTTTGGCGCAGGGCGGCGGTGTTGAGGTTGCGCTGCTGGTAGGGGTCGGCATAGGTGGCGAGCCAGAGGTGGTTGCCGGCGTCGGCGTTGAGGCTGGCCAGCTGGTAGATCACGGCGGCGTTGGCGCCGGTGTGCACGCTGCGGGCGAATTGAAGGGCGTTGTTGCTGTGCATGCGCACACAGCCGTGGCTGCGAATGCCGGGCACGCTGCCGGGGGCGTTGGTGCCGTGGATGCCGAGGCCGAGGCGCGGCGGGCCGAGCCGCACAAATACCGGGCCGAGCGGGTTTCTGGGGCCGGGCGGGATGCTGGTGATGGCGGGCATGCCGGCGGCGGCGCGTTCGCGGCGGATGCTGGCGGGGATGGTCCAAGTGGGGTTGTAGGCCTTGGAGCCGATTTGGTAGTTGCCCAGCGGGGTGCGGGTGCGGCTTTTGCCCACGGCCACGGGGTAGGCATTTTTCAGCTGGCCGTTTTCATAAAGGAACAGCCGCATCTGCGGGATGTTGATGACCACGTGCTGCCCTTCGGCCACGGGGGAGAAATCGGGCAGGGGCGTGTTGGCGGCGGCGAGGCCGGATACGGCGATAAGGCTGAGCAATGCGAGTTTTTTCATATAGCGTTGGTTTGGGCAAAAATTTGGCAAAATAAACAAGAGCGGAGCAAAAAACCGCGTTGGCAGGTATAATACCCGAAAACGGCTCGGCTTGATGCGGCAGGCTACCTGAAAGCGGCAAAACGTGTTTTAATGCCACACCCTTAAGGGGCAGTCTGCAAAGGCTACCTGAAAGCGATGTTTTAGCTCAGCCCAAGCTGAGTTTCTGCGAAGCTAAAAACCATCCGCAAATGAGCATTCTCCTTCATCACCCACACTCACGGAGCAGCCATGCAACCGCACATCATTCATTCCCTGCTGGACACCGACCTCTACAAATTCACCATGCTGCAAGTGGTGCTGCACCAATTCCCGCAGGCGCACGGCGTGTATGAATTCCGCTGCCGCAACCTCGATGCGCTGGTCTACCCGCTGGTGGACATCCGCAGCGAGCTCGAAGCAGAGCTCGACGCCCTGTGCACCCTGCGCTTCACCCTGAGCGAGCTCAACTACCTGCGCAGCCTGCGCTTCATCAAAAGCGATTTTGTCGATTATCTCGAGCTGTTCCAGCTCAAGCGCCGCTTTATCAAAGTATTTGTGGATGAGGAACACCGCCTCTGCATCCGCGTGGAAGGGCCGATTATCCAGGCCATGTTCTTCGAGATATTCGTGCTGGCGATTGTGAACGAGCTCTACTTCCGCCGCCTGGAAACCCCCGAAGTGCTGGCCGAAGGCGAGCGCCGCCTGCAAGCCAAGGCCGATTTGCTGCGCCGCTACGCCGCAGCCGAAGATCCCGCAGACCCGCCCTTCCTCGTGTCTGACTTCGGCACCCGCCGCCGCTACAACCTCGCTTGGCAGGAGCACGTGGTGCACACGCTCAACCAAGCCGCCCCCGGCTGCCTGCGCGGCACCAGCAACGTATTCATCGCCAAAAAGCTCGGCCTCATCCCCATCGGCACCGTGGCGCACGAATTCATGCAGGCCTTCCAAGCGCTCGACGTGCGCCTGCGCGACTTTCAAAAAGCCGCCCTCGAAAGCTGGGTGCGCGAATACCGCGGCGACCTCGGCATCGCGCTCACCGACGTGGTGGGCATGGACGCCTTCCTGCGCGATTTCGACCTCTATTTCGCCAAACTCTTCGACGGCCTGCGCCACGACAGCGGCGACCCCTATATTTGGGGCGACAAAGCCTACGCCCACTACCAAAAGCTCAAAATCGACAGCCGTACCAAAATGCTCACCTTCTCCGACGGCCTCGACCTGGAAAAAGCTTGGGCGCTGCACCAATACTTCAAAGACCGCTTCAAAACCAGTTTCGGTATCGGCACCAACCTCACCAACGACATGGGCCACACCCCGCTCAACATCGTACTCAAACTGGTGGAATGCAACGGCCAATCCGTGGTCAAGCTCTCCGACAGCCCCGGCAAAACCATGAGCAGCAACAACACCTTCCTTGCCTACCTGCGCCAAGTGTTCGAAATTGCCGACACCGAATAGCGCGCGGGATGATTTTTCAGGTAGCCTTTTGGCGCGGAGAGGCTACCTGAAAAAAATAGCGGTAAAGCCGCAAATTCATTTTGGCTTTGCAGAAAACCGCCGCGCTTTCAGGTAGCCTACCGTTTTATTTGAAACCACTCTGCAATAAAGGAAAATCATGCTCCAACCCATCGAACTCTCCCAATCCACCCGCCTCATCAACCACGGCCCCACCGTGCTGGTGTCTGCCCAACACGGCGGCTCGGCCAACGTGATGGCCGTGGGCTGGTCGTGCGCGCTGGATTATGCGCCCCCGCGCCTGACCGTGGTGCTCGACAAAGGCGCGTTCACGCGCGGCCTGGTGGAGCAGGGCGGCTGGTTTGCCGTGCAGGTGCCGGTGGCCGGGCAGGCCGAAATGGTGATGGCGCTGGGCAGCCAGAGCCGTAAACGCAATCCGGCCAAGCTGGCCGACTGCGGCGCGGAGCTGTTTTATCAGGAAGACTTCGATGTGCCGCTGGTGAAGGGCTGTGCCGCCTACCTGGTTTGCCGCCTGCTGCCCGAGCCGCACAACCAGCAAAGCTATGATTTGTTTATCGGCGAAGTGGCCGCCGCCTGGGCGGATGACCGCGTGTATGCCGACGGCCGCTGGCTGTTCGACAGCGTGCCGGACGGGCTGAAAACGCTGCATTATGTGGGCAACGGCCAGTTTTACCGCACCGGCTCGGGCTTGAAAGTGGGCTAGGTGTGAACTTGCGTTTTCAGGTAGCCTTCACGGCGTGCAAAGGCTACCTGAAAAATGCAGCAGCCGAGATTCCTCTTTGCTGTGCTTCTCAAATTTTCAGGTAGCCAATTTTCAGGTAGCCTCCATGCGCGGCAAAGGCTACCTGAAAAATAAATCGCCGTGCCGCCCAAGCTTTCGTCAAACCGCCTGCTGCCCCGCCGCAGGCTTTGTTTTATAATCGCTTCCCTTTCCACCTACACTCCGGATTTCCGCTATGAAATGGCTTGGCCGCTTGGCTGTGATCATGAAAACCGTATACCGCTTCGGGCTGGCCGACCTGCTGGCCGCGCGGGCCAGGGCGCATTGGCTGGTGCGGCTGCTGCCGCGTTCGCGCAAAATGCGGGATACCCCGCTGCCGGTGCGCGTGCGGCTGGCGCTGGAGAGCCTGGGGCCGATTTTTGTGAAGCTCGGGCAGGTGCTCTCCACCCGGCCGGATTTGCTGCCGGCGGCCTATGCGCTGGAGCTGAGCCGCCTGCAAGACAAGGTGCCGCCTTTCGATGCGGATTTGGCGCGGCGGCAGATTGAGCGCTCGCTCGGGCGGCCGCTGGAAGAGATTTATGCAGAATTTGAAGCCGAGCCGGTGGCCGCGGCTTCGGTGGCGCAGGTGCACCGCGCGCGGCTGTTTGGCGGCGAAGAAGTGGCGGTGAAGGTGTTGCGGCCGGGCTTGGAGCCGGTAATCGAGCAGGATTTGGCGCTGATGCGCACCGCCGCGCGGCTGCTGGAAAGGCTGCTGCCGGACGGCAAACGCCTGCGCCCGCGCGAAGTGGTGGCCGAGTTCGACAAATATCTGCACGACGAGCTGGATTTGCTGCGCGAAGCTGCCAACGCCAGCCAAATCGGGCGCAATTTCAGCGGCAGCACCATGCTGCGCGTGCCGCAGGTGTATTACGATTATTGCAGCGAAAGCGTGATGACCATGCAGTGGATGGACGGCACGCCGATTGCCGACATCGCCACGCTTCGGCAGCGCGGCATCGATTTGCAGCGGCTGGCGCGCTACGGCGTGGAGATTTTTTTCACCCAAGTATTCAAACACGGCTTTTTCCATGCCGATATGCACCCGGGCAATATCTTGGTGGACGATGAAGGCCGCTACATCGCGCTGGATTTCGGCATTGTGGGCAGCCTCACGGATTACGACAAGCGCTATCTCGCCATCAATTTCCTTGCCTTCTTCAACCGCGACTACCACCGCGTGGCCACGGCGCATATCGAAAGCGGCTGGGTGCCGGCGGATACGCGGCCGGAAGAATTGGAAGCGGCGGTGCGCGCCGTGTGTGAGCCGTTTTTCAACAAGCCTTTGGCCGAGATTTCCTTCGGCCTGGTGCTGATGCGCCTGTTTGAAACCAGCCGCCGCTTCAACGTGCAGATTCAGCCGCAGCTGGTGCTGCTGCAAAAAACCCTGCTCAATATCGAAGGGCTGGGAAGGCAGCTCGACCCGCAGTTGGATTTGTGGGCCACGGTCAAGCCGTTTTTGGTGGATTGGATGCACGAGCAGGTGGGCGTGAAGGCCTTATGGCGCAACCTGAAGCAGGAAGCGCCGGATTGGGCGGAAATCCTGCCCGCCCTGCCGCGCAAACTGAATATGCTGGTGGACGAGGCGCGCCAGCAGGAAATGCGCGACGCTTATCTGCACCTGGTGCGCACCCAGCAGCGGCAGAATATGTGGCTGGCGCTGATTGTGCTGATGCTGCTGCTGATGGCGCTGTTGGATTAGGGTTTGATTGCAATAGGGGAAGAGGCTACCTGAAAAATATCTGCCGCATGGGCGGGATATTTTCAGGTAGCCTTATATATTTTCCGCCGTCGGGGGCTAGTCCTGACGGTATCTTTGCCAGACAGGCATTATTCACATCATAAGGCTGGACTAGCTCTCTTTGATCAAGCTAACTCAAAGGAGCTT
>NZ_LXSL01000032.1 GCF_001648355.1 Eikenella longinqua
GGTGAGAACGTAACCATTACCGTAGAACTGATTGCCCCGATTGCGATGGAAGAAGGTCTGCGCTTTGCGATTCGCGAAGGTGGCCGTACGGTAGGTGCCGGTGTGGTTGCTTCTGTGATTGCTTAAGAAGGATAGCGAATAAATGGCAAACCAAAAAATCCGTATCCGTCTGAAAGCTTATGATTACAGTCTGATCGACCGTTCGGCTCAGGAAATCGTTGAAACCGCCAAACGTACCGGTGCCGTGGTAAAAGGCCCGATTCCGTTGCCGACCAAGATCGAGCGTTTCAACATCCTGCGTTCTCCGCACGTGAACAAAACTTCCCGTGAGCAGTTGGAGATCCGTACCCACTTGCGCCTGATGGACATCGTGGATTGGACTGACAAAACTACTGATGCGCTGATGAAGCTGGATCTGCCGGCCGGCGTGGATGTGGAAATTAAAGTTCAGTAATCGCTGCTTGCAGATTAAAAGCCGAACGACTTTTGTTGTTCGGCTTTTTGTTTGATGGATGGCTTGGTATTTTCAGGTAGCCTCTTTATAGATGCTAGGAATTGGCTACCTGAAAACAGGTAACAGGAATGCGTGGTTGCAGAAGTTTAATGTTGCGTATGTTGCTGCCAAAGGGAAAGAGTATGAGGAAAACGGAAGTTCTTCTTGAAAAGATTAGTGAAAATGTAGTATAGTTCACAACTTGGCATTTAAAGCCGAGTTTTTTGTTTTGTCCATTGGTCGGCCAATCGTAGCTGACCCCTTGTTATATAAGGAAAAATCATGACTTTAGGTCTGGTTGGGCGCAAAGTGGGGATGACCCGCGTGTTTACCGGGCAAGGTGTTTCCGTGCCGGTAACCGTGTTGGAAATGTCTCCTAATCGCGTCACTCAGGTAAAATCCAAAGATACCGACGGCTATGCTGCCGTTCAGGTTACCTTTGGTCAGAAAAAAGCAAGCCATGTGAATAAGGCGGGTGCCGGGCATTTTGCGAAAGCAGGTGTTGAGGCAGGTCGCGGTTTGCACGAGTTTGCTTTGTCTGAAGAAAAATTGGCTGAGCTGAAAGTTGGCGATGAAGTAACTGTTGCTATTTTCGAAGCTGGTCAGTTGGTGGATGTAACCGGTACCTCTAAAGGTAAAGGTTTCGCTGGTACGATTAAACGCCATAACTTCGGTGCGCAGCGTGCTTCTCACGGTAATTCCCGTTCCCATCGTGTTCCTGGTTCTATTGGTATGAACCAAGATCCGGGTCGAGTGTTCCCTGGTAAGCGCATGGCTGGTCAGTATGGTAACACTACTTCGACTGTGCAGTGCTTAGAGGTGGTTCGTGTGGATGCGGAGCGCAACCTGCTGTTGGTTAAGGGTTCTGTGCCTGGTGCTGTCAATGGTGATGTGGTTGTGCGCCCTAGCGTGAAAGTAGGTGCATAATGGAATTGAAAGTAATTGATAGTAAAGGCCAAGTTTCAGGTAGCCTTGCTGCTTCCGATGCCCTGTTTGCGCGTGAGTATAATGAGGCTTTGGTTCATCAGCTGGTTACTGCGTTTTTGGCAAATGCCCGTTCCGGCAATCGCGCACAGTTGACTCGTGCTGAAGTGAAGCACTCTACTAAGAAACCGTGGCGTCAAAAAGGGACTGGCCGTGCTCGTGCCGGTATGACTTCTTCTCCTTTGTGGAGAGGGGGTGGTCGTATATTCCCGAATAAGCCTGAAGAGAATTTTACTCAGAAGGTAAACCGTAAGATGTATCGTGCAGGTATTGCAACGATCTTGTCTCAGCTGGTTCGGGATGAACGTTTGTACGTTATTGAAGAGCTGTCTGCTGCTACGCCGAAAACCAAAGCTTTTGCCGAGCAGGTAAAGAATTTGGGTATGGAACAGGTATTGTTTGTTACCAAGCAATTGGATGAGAATGTGTACTTGTCTTCTCGCAACCTGCCTAATGTGCTGGTTTTAGAAGCTCAACAGATTGATCCGTATAGCTTGCTGCGTTACAAAAAAGTGGTGATTACCAAAGAGGCAGTTGCGCAACTTGAGGAGCAATGGGTATGAATCAACAACGCTTGATGAAAGTAATTTTGGCTCCTGTTGTATCTGAAAAGAGCAATCTGCTGGCCGAAAAACGTAATCAGATGACTTTTAAGGTACTGCCTGATGCTACTAAAGCTGAAATTAAAGCAGCTGTAGAGTTGTTGTTTGGTGTTCAGGTAGCCTCTGTAACCACTGTTGCAATCAAAGGCAAAGTGAAACGTTTTGGCCGCTCTTTGGGTCGGCGCAGTAACGTTAAGAAGGCTTATGTTGGCTTGGCTGCCGGACAGGAGCTGGATTTGGAAGCCGTTGCAGCAGCTGTAGATAAGGAATAAATACTATGGCTATTGTAAAAATGAAGCCGACTTCTGCAGGTCGCCGCGGTATGGTGCGCGTTGTTGCAGAAGGTCTGCATAAGGGTGCACCTTATGCGCCCTTGCTAGAAAAGAAAAATTCTATTGCTGGCCGTAATAACAATGGACACATCACTACTCGCCATAAGGGTGGTGGCCATAAGCATCATTATCGTATCGTGGATTTTAAGCGTGATAAAGATGGTATCCCTGCTAAGGTTGAGCGTATCGAATATGATCCTAATCGAACTGCGTTCATTGCTTTGCTCTGCTATGCAGATGGTGAGCGCCGTTATATTATTGCGCCACGTAATGTGGAAGCAGGTGCAGTATTGGTTTCTGGTTCGGAGGCGCCGATTAAAGCAGGTAATGCTTTGCCCATCCGTAATATTCCGGTAGGTACTACTGTACATTGCATCGAAATGAAACCGGGTAAAGGTGCACAGATTGCACGTTCTGCTGGGGCTTCGGCTGTTTTGCTGGCTAAAGAAGGGATTTATGCTCAAGTTCGCCTGCGTTCTGGTGAGGTTCGTAAGATCCATATCGATTGTCGGGCTACCATTGGCGAAGTTGGCAATGAAGAGCAAAGCCTGAAAAAAATTGGTAAAGCCGGTGCTAATCGTTGGCGAGGCATTCGCCCGACGGTTCGTGGTGTAGTGATGAACCCTGTTGACCATCCGCATGGTGGTGGTGAAGGTCGTACTGGTGAAGCTCGCGAACCTGTTAGCCCGTGGGGTACGCCTGCTAAAGGTTACCGGACTCGTAATAATAAGCGTACGGATAATATGATTGTCCGCCGTCGCTACTCAAATAAAGGTTAATTGATATGGCTCGTTCATTGAAAAAAGGCCCATATGTAGACCTGCATTTACTCAAAAAGGTGGATGCTGCTCGTTCAAGCAATGATAAGCGTCCGATTAAAACATGGTCGCGCCGTTCTACAATTTTGCCTGATTTTATTGGGTTGACGATTGCTGTACACAATGGGCGTACGCATGTCCCTGTATTTATCAGCGATAATATGGTAGGACATAAGCTGGGTGAGTTTGCATTGACTCGTACCTTTAAGGGACATTTGGCTGATAAAAAAGCCCAGAAATAAGGTGAATCATGAGAGTATCTGCACAACACAAAAATGCCCGTATTTCTGCTCAAAAAGCACGGTTAGTAGCTGATTTGGTCCGTGGTAAAGACGTAGAGCAAGCCTTGAATATTCTGACTTTTAGCACTAAAAAAGGTGCTGAGTTGATCAGAAAAGTGTTAGAGTCAGCTATTGCAAATGCCGAACACAACGAAGGTGCTGACATTGATGAGCTCAAGGTTGTTACTATTTTCGTTGATAAAGGGTCTAGTCTGAAACGGTTCCGTGCAAGAGCAAAAGGTCGCGGTAATCGTATTGAGAAACAAACATGTCATATTAACGTGACGGTGGGAAACTAAGGAAAAGCTATGGGACAAAAAATTAATCCAACTGGCTTTCGCTTGGCTGTAACTAAAGATTGGTCATCCAAGTGGTTTGCTAAGAGCACGGAGTTTTCTGCTGTTTTGAAGCAGGATATTGAGGTACGTGAGTATCTGCGGAAGCGGTTAGCTAATGCCATGGTAGGGCGTGTGGTGATTGAACGCCCTGCTAAGTCTGCCCGTATTACTATTCATACTGCTCGACCGGGTGTGGTTATTGGTAAGAAGGGGGAGGATATTGAAATATTAAAGCGCGATTTGCAAGGTTTGATGGGCGTTCCTGTGCATGTGAATATCGAAGAAATTCGCAAGCCTGAATTGGATGCTCAAGTAATTGCGGATGGTATTGCACAGCAACTAGAGAAACGTGTGCAATTTCGTCGAGCCATGAAGCGTGCAATGCAAAATGCTATGAGGACTGGAGCCAAAGGTATCAAAATAATGACCTCTGGTCGGTTGAATGGTGCTGATATTGCGCGTAGTGAATGGTATCGAGAAGGTCGCGTGCCATTGCATACTCTGCGTGCGGAAGTTGACTATGCTACCAGTGAAGCTCATACCACTTATGGTGTAATTGGATTGAAAGTATGGGTGTATAAAGGTGAAGCTGGTCAAGTAGTAGAAAATTCCGACCAAGAACATAAACGCAGAAAAGGAGGTGGTCGTCATGCTACAGCCGGTTAGAATGAAATACCGTAAGCAGCATAAAGGCCGTAATACAGGTATTGCTACTAATGGATATGATGTAAGTTTTGGTAACTTTGGATTGAAGGCTATTGGGCGAGGACGATTAACTGCTCGTCAAATTGAAGCTGCTCGCCGTGCCATGACTCGTCATATTAAGCGAGGTGGTCGTATTTGGATTCGAGTTTTCCCTGATAAACCTATTACTGAAAAGCCGATTCAGGTTCGTATGGGCGGGGGAAAGGGTTCTGTTGAATATTACGTAGCCGAAATTAAGCCTGGTAAAGTACTCTATGAAATGGATGGAGTGTCTGAAGCTTTGGCTAGGGAGGCATTTGCGTTAGCTGCTGCAAAATTGCCTATTCGTACAACTTTTGTGTCTCGGCAGGTAGGTAAATAATGAAGATGCTTGAGCTAAAAGATAAATCGCGAAGCCAACTGGAAGCTGATTTGATTGATTTGTTGAAGACGCAGTTTAGCTTGCGTATGCAACATGCAACAGGCCAACTGAATAAGAATAGTGAGCTAAAAAGAATTCGTCGGGATATTGCACGAATTAAAACTAAATTGGCTGAGAAAGGGAGTTCAGAGTCATGAGTAACGCGAGAATTGTTCGGACGTTGCAGGGTAAAGTTGTCAGCGATAAGATGGACAGAACAGTGACTGTTTTGGTTGAGCGTCGCGTGAAACACCCGCTATACGGAAAAATTATCCAGCGTTCTACGAAAATTCATGTGCATGATGAGCATAACGAGTGCAAGGTAGGAGATATAGTTGTGATTGCTGAGCACCGTCCTCTTTCAAAGACAAAAGCTTGGGTAGTTGAGCGCGTGATTGAAAAATCCCAGATAATTTAGTTGTAAATTTGATGTATTTTTAGCGAGCGGGACTTGCAGCGTTTTTTGTAAGACTGTATACTCCCGCTCTCTTCACTTCTATTTTTCTTTAGAAGTCTCTCCCTAAGCGGGGCCAATACTGATTTATTTATGGTTATCAGATAAATAGATTAAGTTGGTTAGTTGATAAAGGTAAGTTAAAAATGATTCAGATGCAGACAATTTTGGATGTTGCTGACAACTCTGGTGCGCGCCGAGTAATGTGTATTAAGGTGTTGGGTGGATCCAAGCGTCGCTATGCTAGCGTGGGCGACATTATTAAAGTGTCCGTAAAAGATGCTGCGCCTCGTGGAAGGGTAAAAAAAGGCGATGTGTATAATGCTGTTGTAGTGCGCACGGCAAAGGGTATTCGTCGCCCTGATGGTGCATTGATTAAGTTTGATAATAATGCAGCTGTTCTATTGAATGCTAAGTTGGAGCCTATGGGTACGCGTATTTTTGGCCCCGTTACGCGTGAATTGCGTACGGAAAGGTTTATGAAAATTGTGTCTTTGGCTCCTGAGGTTATTTAGAAATCAGTAATCCAAGAGGTGTGGTGATGAATAAAATTATTAAAGGCGACCAAGTCGTTGTTATTTCTGGCAAGGATAAGGGGAAAAAGGGTCAAGTGCTCAAAGTTATTGGGGATAAGGTAATTGTTGATGGGGTAAGCTTGGTTAAGCGCCACCAAAAACCGAATCCGTTGCGTGGTGTGGAAGGTGGTGTGATCGTGAAGAGTATGCCGATCCATATTGCTAAGGTGGCGCTTTTAAATAAAGAAACGCAGAAGGCTGACCGTGTGACTATTAAGATTGTTGAGACTGGTGGTCAGGTCAAGCGAGTCCGGGTGTTTAAGTCAACGGGTTCTGATGTTGCGTAAAGGCAATTAAGAGGATAATTTGAGATGGCACGTTTGAAAGAGTACTACATCGATACTGTGGTTCCTGCCTTAATTAAGCAGTTTGAATATAAGTCAATTATGGAGGTACCACGGATTGAGAAAATTACCCTGAATATGGGGGTTGGGGAAGCTGTTGCAGATAAGAAGGTGATGGAGTATGCGCTTGCTGATTTGGAAAGGATTTCTGGTCAGAAGCCTATTGTGACTTTGGCAAGAAAATCTATTGCCGGTTTTAAAATACGAGATAATTATCCTGTAGGCTGTAAAGTTACTTTGCGAAAAGAGAGAATGTTTGAATTTCTGGATCGCTTAATTACTATTGCTTTGCCGCGAGTAAGAGATTTCCGTGGAGTAAATGGAAAATCTTTTGATGGGCGTGGTAACTATAATATGGGTGTTCGAGAACAGATCATTTTCCCCGAGATAGAGTATGATAAAATTGATGCTCTAAGGGGCTTGAATATCACTATTACGACTACAGCTAAGACAGATGAGGAAGCAAAGGCTTTGCTTTCCCTTTTTAAATTTCCATTTAAAGGATGATCATGGCGAAAAAGGCGCTTATTAATCGAGAGGCTAAACGCGTTGCGCTCGCTCGTAAATACTCAGCAAAAAGGGCAGAGATTTTTTCAGTGATTCATGATTCTGCTGCTACAGATCAAGAGAAGTTTGAGGCTAGGTTAAAGCTTCAATCTATTCCGCGTAATGCTGCTCCTGTAAGGCAGAGAAGGCGATGTGCATTAACGGGACGTCCGCGTGGAACATTCCGTAAATTTGGATTAGGGCGTACAAAGATCAGAGAGATAGCTATGCGTGGCGAAATTCCTGGTGTTATTAAGGCTAGTTGGTAAAGTAGAGGATAGATAACAAAATGAGTATGCATGATCCTATTTCTGATATGCTGACGCGTATCCGTAATGCGCAGCAAGCAAGGAAAACGTCTGTTCTTATGCCTTCTTCTAAGCTGAAAAAAGCACTCGCTCAGGTATTGAAAGAAGAGGGGTATATAGAGGATTTCGCGATTTTGGTGGAGGGAAAACCTACGCTAGAAATTCGTTTGAAGTATTACTTGGGTAAGCCAGTTATAGAAAAAATTCAACGGGTTTCTAGGCCTGGTTTGAGAGTGTACAAGGCAGCAGATGCTATTCCTAATGTAATGAATGGTTTGGGCATTGCTATTGTTAGTACATCAAAGGGTGTAATGACTGGCCATAAGGCTCGTGCCTCTGGTGTAGGCGGCGAGTTGTTGTGTATTGTGGCTTAAGGTGGGTCGGAGGAGCATTTTAAAATGTCTAGGATAGCAAAAAGCCCAGTGGTAATTCCTACTGGTGTTGATGTCATTGTTGATGCTGGCAAGTTGATTGTAAAGAGTAAAGAAAACCAGTTAGTCTTGGATGTGCCTCAAGGAGTTTCTGTTCAATTTATTGATAATCACCTTGTCTTTGCTGCAGTAGATGATAGGAAAGAATCTAATGCATTATCTGGTACCGTCCGGGCGACTGCTGCGAACATGGTAAAAGGTGTGCTGGAAGGCTTTGAAAAAAAACTGCAGTTAGTTGGCGTTGGTTATCGTGCTCAAGCTCAAGGGCAAGTTTTGAATTTGTCACTTGGATTTTCACATCCTGTTGTGTATTCAATGCCGGAAGGTATTGTGGTTCAAACTCCATCGCCAACAGAGATTGTCTTGAGAGGAGTTGATAAGCAAATGGTTGGGCAAGTGGCTGCAGAGATTCGTGCCTTTAGGCCGCCTGAGCCTTATAAAGGTAAAGGAGTTCGCTACTTGGATGAGGTGGTTCTTCTTAAAGAAGCCAAGAAAAAATAATTAAGGAATTGCTAATAATGGATAAATATACTAGGAGAGTTCGTCGTGCATATAAAACGCGGGCTCGTATTAGGCAGCTAGGAATGGCTAGATTATGTGTTTTCCGCAGCAATAACCATATTTATGCGCAAATAATTGATGCTAGCGGATCTCGCGTACTATCTCAAGCTTCGACATTGGACAAAGAAATTCGAGAGAAAATCCAAGCGGGAAGTAATATTCAGGCAGCATTAGAGGTTGGCAAAGTAATTGCTGAAAAGGCTAAAGCGCTTGGTATAGAAAGGGTTGCTTTTGACCGCTCTGGTTTTCAATATCATGGACGCGTAAAAGCATTGGCTAATGCTGCACGTGAACATGGGTTGAATTTCTAATCTCAGAAATTTAACTCATAAGTAAATCAATTCATTAAGGATTAGAAATAATGGCAAAGCACGATATAGAAGAGCGTGGAGATGGCCTGATTGAAAAGATGGTTGCAGTGAATCGTGTCACCAAGGTAGTGAAGGGTGGACGGATTATGGCATTTTCTGCATTGACTGTGGTTGGTGATGGTGATGGACGTATTGGCATGGGGAAGGGAAAATCCAAAGAAGTACCTGTTGCTGTGCAGAAAGCCATGGATCAGGCCCGTCGCTCTATGATAAAGGTTTCTCTAAATAATGGAACGATTTATCATGAAGTCATTGGAAAGCATGGGGCGACAAAAGTTTTTATGCAGCCAGCAAAAGAAGGTAGTGGGGTGAAAGCTGGTGGGCCTATGCGTTTAATATTTGAAGCGATGGGGATCCATAATATCTCTGCCAAAGTGCATGGCTCTACTAACCCTTATAATATTGTGCGTGCTACTTTAGATGGGTTAGCAAAGTTATATACTCCTGCTGAAATTGCAGCAAAAAGAGGTATAACTGTAGAAGATTTGGGAGTTTAAGTATGGCAGAACAAAAAAAAATTACTGTGACGTTAGAAAGAAGCTTAATTGGCACTATTGAAGCACATCGTAAATGTGCTCAAGGGTTGGGCTTGCGATATAGGCAGCATTCGGTAGAGGTTCTTGATACTCCAGAGAATCGTGGAATGATTAATAAAATAAGTTATCTTTTAAAAGTTGGAGATTGAAGATGCTCTTGAATACTATTCAACCGGCTATCGGTTCTACTAAGAAAAAGCAACGAGTTGGTCGTGGCATTGGTAGCGGATTGGGGAAAACCTGTGGACGTGGGCACAAGGGGCAAAAAAGTCGAGCTGGTGGTTTTCACAAAGTAGGATTTGAAGGTGGGCAGATGCCTTTGCAGAGACGTTTACCAAAACGTGGGTTTAAGCCTATACAGATGAAACGGGTTAAGGTAATTACTTTATCTGACTTGAATAAAGTTGTTACCCCGGAAGTAAATTTGCTGCTCCTAAAGCAAAGTGGCTTGGTTGGCTCTAATGTTTGTGCAGTTAAAGTAGTTGCTACGGGTTCACTTTCTAAAGCTGTTATTGTGCGTTCAGATGTTAAAGTGACATTAGGCGCAAAACAGTCTATAGAGGCTGCTGGCGGTTCAGTTGAGTGAAGTTAACATTAAGTTGAGCTAAATAACTAGGTGGTAGATAAACAATAAGGTTGCAGAAGTGAAGGATTTAAAGAAAAGATTGTTATTTTTGCTCGGTGCTCTTATTGTTTTTCGAATAGGGGCCCATGTTCCTGTTCCGGGGGTTGATGCAGGGAAACTTGCAGAATCATTAGGAGGAGGGGCTGGAATCATAGGGATGTTTAATCTGTTCTCTGGTGGTTCCCTACAGCGATTTAGTATTTTTGCTATAGGGATAATGCCCTATATATCTGCTTCTATTATCATTCAATTGGTTGCAGAAGTTGTACCTTCTTTGAAGGCTTTAAAAAAGGAAGGTGAGGCAGGTAGGCGAACGCTGACCAAGTATACTAGGTGGGCAACTTTAGTTTTGGCAATTGTTCAATCTTCAGCTTTCCTTGCTTTTATTTATCAGCCTTCTATTGTCACAGTTGGCCGACTTGAGTTTGTTATTTCTGCAGTTGTTTGTTTAGTCACAGGTACTATGTTTTTGATGTGGCTAGGGGAGCAAATGACGGAGAGAGGAATTGGTAATGGAATTTCATTGCTGATTACAGCAGGCATCGTTGCTGCGCTTCCTAGCGCAATTGGTCAATTACTAGATTTAGCGAAAAATAACAGTAGTGTAATGATGGTGTTGTTTGTTTTGCTGGGAAGTCTGGGTTTGATTTATCTAGTTGTGTACATTGAAAGCGCACAAAGAAAAATTCCGGTTCATTATGCTCGTCGGCAGTTGGGCAATCGAATAGTACAAGGTCAAAAAACTCATTTGCCATTTAAAATTAATATGGCAGGGGTGATCCCACCAATTTTTGCATCTAGTATTATTTTATTCCCTTCCCAGATAATCGGGTGGCTAGGTAAAAGTGCCGATAATAATACATTAATTGAGTTCGTGGTAACGAATTTATCTCCAAATAAGCCAATGTATTCTATAGTATTTGCTATAGCAATTGTTTTCTTTTGCTATTTTTATACGGCGTTGGTATTCAGTCCTCGTGAAATGGCTGAGAATTTAAAGAAGAGTGGCGCCTTTGTACCAGGTATTCGCCCAGGGGAGCAGACATCTAATTATTTAGAAAAAGTGGTGATGAGGTTAACATTATTTGGAGCTTTGTACATTACTATCATATGCTTGATCCCTGAGTTTGTTACTGGAGTGCTGGGAATACCGTTTCACCTTGGAGGTACATCGCTGTTAATTTTGGTGGTTGTAACTATGGATTTTGGTACTCAAGTTGCATCATATCGGATGAATCAACAGTATGAGCATTTAATGAAAAAAAACTCCTCTAGAAAGTCTTTGTCGCAGTGAATAATTATGGCTAAAGAAGATACTATACAGCTGCAGGGTGAGGTGTTGGAAACTTTACCTAATGCAACGTTTAAAGTTAAACTCGAAAATGGTCATGAGGTTCTTGGGCATATCTCTGGGAAGATGAGAATGCATTACATCCGGATCTCACCAGGAGATAAAGTGACTGTAGAAATGACCCCTTATGATTTATCTCGTGCCCGTATTGTTTTTCGGGCTCGCTAATTAGAAAAGGAAATTAAATGCGTGTTCAACCGTCAGTGAAGAAAATTTGTCGGAATTGCAAAATTATTCGGCGTAATCGTGTTGTGCGAGTGATTTGTACCGATCCTCGTCATAAACAGCGGCAAGGTTAATTTGCTTCAAAATGGAAAATATGCTACTTTAACTAGCTTTTGGTCTTAAAGGAAACTAAAGAATGGCTCGTGTTGCAGGGGTAAATATTCCTAATAACGCCCATGTGGTGATTGGCTTACAAGCGATCTATGGGATTGGTGCAAGTCGTGCAAAATTAATTTGTGATAATGCACAGGTAGTGCCTACTACAAAAGTAAAGGATTTAACGGAAGGTCAGTTGGATGCTTTGCGTGAACAAGTGGCGCAGTATGAGGTTGAAGGTGATTTGCGTCGAGAAGTTACGATGAGTATCAAACGGTTAATTGATATGGGCTGCTATCGTGGATTTCGTCATCGTCGCGGGCTTCCGTGCCGTGGGCAGCGGACTAGAACTAATGCTCGTACAAGAAAAGGTCCACGTAAGGCAATTGCGGGTAAGAAAGGCTAGGAGAAATTTGAATGGCTAAAGCATCTACATCTACGCGTGTGCGTAAAAAAGTACGAAAAGTTGTAAGTGATGGCATTGTTCATGTGCATGCATCTTTCAACAATACAATCATTACAATTACTGATCGTCAGGGTAATGTTTTATCTTGGGCTACCTCTGGTGGCGCTGGATTTAAAGGATCCAGAAAAAGCACCCCGTTTGCTGCCCAAGTCGCAGCTGAGGCTGCGGGCAAGGCTGCTCAAGAGTATGGCGTCAAAAATTTAGAAGTCAAAATTAAGGGGCCGGGACCTGGTCGAGAGTCTTCTGTTCGTTCCCTGAATGCTATGGGTTTCAAAATTGTAAGCATTACAGATGTTACTCCATTGCCTCATAATGGATGTCGCCCTCCCAAAAAACGTCGTATTTAATCTGGAGTAATTAAGTTATGGCACGTTACATCGGCCCTAAATGTAAGTTGGCTCGTCGTGAAGGCACTGATCTTTTTTTGAAGAGTGCTCGTCGCTCACTTGAGTCTAAATGTAAGCTGGAAAATGCACCAGGGCAGCATGGTGCAAGAAAAGGTCGTCTTTCTGATTACGGCATTCAGTTGCGTGAAAAGCAAAAAATTCGCAGATTGTATGGTGTTTTAGAGAGACAATTCCGTCGCTATTTTGTTGAAGCTTCACGTCGTAAAGGTGCAACAGGTGAGCTTTTGCTACAATTGCTGGAATCACGCTTGGATAATGTGGTATACCGGATGGGGTTTGGTTCCACTCGTACTGAAGCTAGACAATTGGTATCTCACAAGTCTATTCTGGTGAATGGCCAGCTTGTTAATATCCCTTCTTATCAAGTTAAGGTTGGTGATGTTGTTTCTGTTCGCGAGAAAGCCAAGAAACAGGTTCGTATTCAGGACTCCTTGCAATTGGCAACGCAGATTGGTTTGCCGGGTTGGGTTTCTGTAGATGTTGATAAGCAGGAAGGCGTGTTTAGAAATGTACCGGATCGCGCTGACTTGTATAGTGATATTAACGAGCAGTTAGTGGTTGAATTCTATTCGAAATAATTTCATTGGCTCAAAAAAGGGGCAGTTAAATGCAAAACAGCACCTATGAATTTCTGAAGCCGCGACAAATTGATGTGGATGCTTTATCTGCAACGCGTGCGAAAGTTTTTATGGAGCCATTTGAGCGGGGTTTTGGTTATACATTAGGCAATGCGTTACGCCGCATATTGTTATCGTCAATGAATGGTTTTGCACCAACAGAAGTGGCGATTGATGGTGCATTGCATGAATATTCTACATTAGATGGTGTTCAGGAAGATGTGGTAGATATCTTGTTGAACATTAAGGGAGTGGTTTTTAAGCTGGAAGGACGCGACTCAGTTCAGGTCAGCTTGAATAAGGCTGGTAGCGGGGAAGTTACGGCTGCCGACTTGGAATTGCCCCATGATGTGGAAGTGATTAATCCAGAACATGTAATTTGCCGCTTATCAGATAATGGCAAAATTAATTTAACCATTACGGTTGAGAGGGGTCGTGGCTATCAGACGGTTGGTAGCAGGCACGACGAGCATAAGCAAATTGGTGCGATCCATTTGGATGCCAACTTCTCTCCTGTTCGTAGAGTGAGCTTTGAAGTACAGCCCGCTCGTGTGGAACAGCGTACTGACTTGGATTGCTTGATTTTAGATATTGAGACCAATGGTGCGATTGAGCCGGAAGAGGCAGTTCGTCGGGCAGCACGGATCTTGATTGATCAAATGTCGGTATTTGCGGATTTGCAAGGTACGCCGGTTGAAGAATCAAAAGAAGAGGCTCCTCCGATTGACCCCATCTTGTTGCGTCCGGTTGATGATTTGGAGTTAACGGTTCGGTCTGCCAATTGCTTGAAAGCCGAAGATATCTACTATATTGGTGATTTGATTCAGCGTACCGAGACCGAGTTGTTGAAAACGCCGAATCTTGGCAGAAAATCTTTGAATGAAATCAAAGAGGTTCTGGCTTCCAAAGGGTTGACTTTGGGTTCGAAATTGGATGTGTGGCCACCGGTTGGTTTGGATAAGCCGTAATATTTGTTTATAAAGGATAATAAAGTTATGCGTCATGGTAATGCTAACCGCAAATTGAACCGTACCAGCAGTCATCGTGCGGCAATGTTGCGCAATATGGCCAATTCACTTTTGACTCATGAGTCAATCGTGACTACTCTGCCGAAAGCCAAAGAGCTGAGAAGAGTGGTTGAGCCCTTGATTACTTTGGGTAAGAAGCCCTCTCTGGCGAACCGCCGCACTGCATTCAATCGTACCCGCGACAGAGATGTGGTAGTGAAGCTGTTTGACGAGCTGGGTGGTCGTTTTGCCAATCGCAATGGTGGTTATGTTCGTATTTTGAAATACGGCTTCCGCAAAGGCGACAATGCTCCGCTGGCTTTGGTGCAGCTGACTGATTTGGCTCCCACTGATGTGGCAGCAGAGTAATATCACGCTGCTGCATTAAGCCTGCTGTGATTTAAAGCTGAATTTTATGTGTTTGCATAGAATTCAGCTTTATTAATTTTTACAAGTTATGCCATGAACACGCCCCACACCTTATCCGAATTCCGACGCGGTATCAAAGAGGCCGCCCCCATCATCATCGGAATGATACCGTTTGCCTTGATCTTGGGGGCACAGGCAGCACGGAAAGGCATGAGCTGGTTGGAAACCATCTTGATGATGGGTTTGAACTTTGCCGGCGGTTCAGAATTTGCGGCAGTTGGTTTGTGGCATAGCCCCTTGCCGGTGCTGCTGATTATCGGCACCACGCTGTTGATTAACAGCCGGCATATCCTGATGGGCATCGCTTTTATCCCCTTCATCCGGCACTTGCCGTTGAAGCAGCTTTTGCCCGCCTTGTTTGTGATGACCGATGAAAGCTGGGCAATGAGCCTGACTGACGCCCGGAAACGTCAGAAGGCAGGCCTGCCCGCATTCAGCCTGCCTTATTATTTCGGCACGGCGCTTCCGCTTTATGCCTTATGGGTGTCTTGCGGTTTTATCGGTGCCAGGTTTGGTTATTTGCTGGGCAATGTGGAAAAACTCGGTTTTGGCATGGCCTTCCCTGCCGTGTTTTTGGTGCTAATACGCAGCATGTGGACAACCTGGCGGGCTGCCGTGCCGTGGCTGGTGAGCTTGGTTGTTGCCGCTGCCAGCTATTTGATGCTGCCGCACAGCGGCTGGTATGTTTTGTTCGGCACCTTTGCCGGGCTGCTTGCTGCATCGTTCGGGCAGGGAGGCGAAGTAGAATGATTAGCTGGGCTTCCTTTTTCACCATCCTGGGCATGCTCGCCGTAACTTATTCCACCCGCCTGCTCGGCTTTTTCGCCTTCCGTAACCGCGTGCTTTCGCCGCGCGCCAAACGCGTGATGACTGCCGCGCCAGGCTGCGTGCTGATTTCCGTGATCGCCCCCAACTTCGTTTCCAATAAACCACACGAACTGATTGCCCTTGCCATCACCCTGCTTGCCGCCAGCCGCCTTCCCATGCTGCCCACCGTGCTGATTGGCGTGGCCAGCAGCGGCATACTGGGCTGGCTGATGGCTTGATTCTGCCTAAACGCGTCGGCTTTGCCGCGCCAAATTTTCAGGTAGCCTCTGCTACACCTCATCCCTCCCCCTCGGTATAATTCCTGCATAACATTTCATCCGGCCCAGCCGCCCATTCAAGGAAACACCATGCCCCGTCAAGAATCTCCGCCTCACTCTCCTCACCCCGCACGACCTGCCCCTGCATTGCGGCGGCCCCAACCACGAAACCTGGAACGGCCACCCCCGCGTGTTCCTGCCCATTGCCGACAACGGCCGCATCGAATGCCCCTATTGCGGCAGCATCTATCAGCTCCAAGGCGAAGCCAAAGGGCACCACTAATCCGGCAGCACACGCCTTACCCGCCCATAAAGGCTACCTGAAAATTCTCTAGCCGAAGCCCGCATGCCCCAAACCATCCTCATCATCTCCCCCTCCTGGATCGGCGACTGCGTGATGACGCAGCCGCTCTACCGCCGCCTGCACGAGCTCCATCCCGGCTGCCGGATTGATGTGTTCGCGCCCAAATGGTCGATGGCCGTATTTGAGCGGATGCCCGAAATCAGCCAAATCCTGGAAAACCCGTTTGCCCACGGCGCCCTGCAGCTGCGCCGCCGCTGGCAGCTGGGCAAAGCGCTCGGGCAGCGCGGCTACGACCAAGTCATCGTGCTGCCCGGCTCCTTCAAATCCGCGCTCATCGCCCGCGCCAGCCGCATTCCCCTGCGCACCGGCTACGTGGGTGAGAGCCGCTATCCGCTGCTCAACGACATCCGCAAGCTCGACAAAGCCGCCCTGCCGCTGATGGTAGACCGCTATACCGCGCTGGCCTACCCGAAACACCAGCCCTTCGAGCCGCGCCCCGATTTCCCCCGCCTTGCCATCGACAAAGCCAGCCGCCAAGCCGCCCTCGCCAAACACGGGCTCAACGCCGAACGCCCCATCGCCGCCTTCTGCCCCGGCGCCGAATACGGCCCGGCCAAGCGCTGGCCGCCGCGCCACTTTGCCGAGCTGGCCAAACGTTATGCCGCCGAGGGCTGCCAAATTTGGCTGTTCGGCTCGGCCAAAGATTTCCCGATTGCCGAAGAAGTGCAGCAGCTTTCAGGTAGCCTGTGCGTGAACTTGTGCGGGCAAACCAGCCTGTCGGAAGCAATCGATTTGCTCTCGCTGGCGCACATCGTGGTGTGCAACGACAGCGGTCTGATGCACCTTGCCGCCGCACTGGATCGCCCGCTGGCCGCCGTGTATGGCTCGTCCAGCCCCGAGCACACGCCGCCCCTGAGCCCGCATGCGCAAGTGGTGAGCCTGCGCCTGGAGTGCAGCCCCTGCTTCAAGCGCGAATGCCCGCTCGGCCACACCAACTGCCTCAACCAACTCCTGCCCGATTTGGTGCACCAGGCCGGCTGCCGCGCCATCCAATCCCACTCCGCCGACACCCCCGATCATGACTGAAACCACCCTGGTTTGGTTCCGCCGCGATTTGCGCACTGACGACCAGCCCGCCTTGCAGCTGGCCGCGTGCGCCGGCCGGCCGCTGGTGGGCGCCTATGTGTGGCCGCCGCAAGAAGGGCTCACGGCGCAGCGGCGCTATTTTATTTGGCAATGCTTGCAGGATTTGGCTGCCCGGCTGGCCGAGGTTGGCATACCGCTGTATGTGCAGGAGGGCAGGGCGGATCAGGCGCTGGCCGGTTTGGCGGCGCGTTGCCGGGCGGCGGCGCTGGTGTGCGCGGCAGATGCCGATTTGCCGCCATCCCTGCCGGCGGCTTTGGCGGCGCAGGGCTGCGCGCTGCACACGGTGGCCGACGGCTTGTTGCAGCAGCCGCACCAGTTTGCGCTGCCGCCGTATTTAGACGAAGCGGCCTTTGCCCATTTTCAGGTAGCCTGGCAGGCAGCCTGCGCCGAACAATACGCGCATTGGCAGGCGTCCGCCTGGCCGCCGCCGGGTTTGGCCGAACAGCAAAACAGGCTACCTGAAAACCTGCGCCATGCCCCGCCGTTGCCCGCTGTGCCCGCCGCGCGATTGGCCATTCACGGCGGTGAAACGGCGGCGCGGCGGCAGTGGGCAGAATTTTTGCCCAAGCTGGCGCACTATGCCGTGCTGCGCGATTTGCCGGCGCAGCACGGCGGCTCGCAGCTTTCCCCGCATTGGCACTTCGGCACGCTGTCGCCGCGGCGGGCGTGGTCGGAGGCGGCGCACTTGCCCGAAGTGGCGGCATGGCTGAAGGAATGGGCGCGGCGCGAGTTTTTCGTGCACTATTTCCGCCAGTATCCCGCAGCAGGGCAAAGGCTGAGGCTACCTGAAAGCGAGTGCAACGAGTTTCGCCAAAACGAGCAGACTGCCGGGGAAAACAGCGAACGGCTGATCAGCGCCTGGCAGCGCGGTGAAACCGGCTATCCGCTGGTAGATGCCTCCATGCGCCTGCTGCACGACACCGGCTGGCTGCCGCCCAGCTTGCGCCGATTGTGCGCACTGTTTTTCTGCCGCGTGTTGCTGTGCGACTGGCAGCGGGGCGCGGATTGGTTTGCGCGGCGGCTGCTGGATTTCGAGCCGGCGGTGAACCGGGGCAACTGGCTGCTGGCGGCGGGCTTGGGCGGTCGGCCGGCGCAGTCGCAGCCGTTCAATCCGGTGGTGTGGTCGCAAAAGCTCGACCCGAGCGGGCAGTTTATCCGCCGCCACCTGCCGCAGCTGGCGCATTTGGACAGCCGCGACATCCACGCGCCGTGGCGCTCGGCGGCGGAAGTGAACACCCACGGCTATCCCGTGCCGGTGGCGGATTTCCGTGCGGCACAAGAGCGTTGGCGCGAGAGAGGGGCTACCTGAAAATATAGTGGATTAACAAAAACCAGTACAGCGTTGCCTCGCCTTGCCGTACTACTTGTACTGTCTGCGGCTTCGTCGCCTTGTCCTGATTTTTGTTAATCCACTATAGGATAACCGCCGGAACAGTCTAGCCGTTCCGGCGGTTTGGTTTTTAGCTTACGTTGAGGCTCGCGTTTTTGCTGTGCAGAAACTCGCTACACTCGTTTTCAGGTAGCCTGAAGCGGCGGCTTTGGCAAATGCGGGCAAATCGGGCATGATTCGGTTTGAGTGAAACTGGTAAACAGGAAAAAGGCAGATGGAAATTTATCTGGTGGGCGGCGCGGTGCGCGATGCTTTGTTGGGCAATCCGGTGAAAGACCGCGATTGGGTGGTGGTGGGGGCGGATGCGCCGGCCATGCTGGCGGCGGGCTACCGGCCGGTGGGCAAGGATTTTCCGGTGTTCCTGCACCCGGAAACGCAGGAGGAATACGCGCTGGCGCGCACCGAGCGTAAAACCGGCCGCGGCTATGCCGGCTTCACTTTCCACGCCGAGCCGGACGTTACCCTGGAGCAAGACCTGCAACGCCGCGACCTCACCATCAACGCCATCGCACAAAGCGCCGACGGGCAGATTATCGACCCCTTCGGCGGGCAGGCCGATTTGGCCGCCGGCATCCTGCGCCACGTCTCCCCCGCCTTCGCCGAAGACCCTGTGCGGATTTTGCGCACGGCGCGCTTTGCCGCCCGCTACGGTTTTCAGGTAGCCCCCGAAACCTTGGCGCTGATGCGCGAAATGGTGCAAAACGGCGAGGCCGACGCGCTGGTGGCTGAGCGCGTGTGGCAGGAATTTGCACGCGGGCTGATGGAGGCGCGGCCGGTGCGCATGATGGAAATTCTGCGCGAATGCGGCGCGCTCGCCGTGCTGCTGCCCGAGGTGGACGCCCTGTTCGGCGTGCCGCAGCGGGCGGATTACCACCCCGAAATCGACTGCGGCATCCACGCCCTGCTGGTGCTGCAAAGCGCCGCCGATGCCGGCCTGAGCCTGCCCGAACGCTACGCCGCGCTGCTGCACGATTTGGGCAAGGCCAAAACCCCGCCCCATATCCTGCCCTCGCATTATGGCCACGAAGAAGCCGGCGTGCCGCTGGTGCAGGCGGTAAACCGGCGCTGGAAGGTGCCCAAAGCCTGCGCCGAGCTGGCCTTGCAGGTGTGCCGCTGGCACGGGCGGCTGCACAGCGTGGCCGAGCTGCGGCCGCAAACCGCCGCCAAAATTTTGCAGCACACCGATGCCTACCGCCGGAGCGAGCGCTTCGCCGCCATGCTCAACGTGTGCCGCGCCGACGCGCAAGGCCGCCTCGGCTTCGAGCACGCCGCCTACCCGCAGCGCGAACACTGGCTCGCCCTGCTTGCCGCTGCGCAGCAAACCGACACCGCCGCCATTGCCGCCGCCCATGCTGAGCAGCCGCAGCGCATCGCCGAAGCCATCGCTGCCGACCGCTTGGCGCGGATCAAGCCCTTGCAGGAAGCGTATCGGCAGGCAAACAGGAAGTCCGGAGGGAGCTAGGGCAGGGGGTTTCTAGCCGCGCTGAAGCCGGAATTTTCAGGTAGCCTGCACGCAGGAGAAAGGCTACCTGAAAATGAAGTGAAAACGGGCAGAGGGATAATAGGATGAAATCGAAAGGGAAAATATGTTGAATAAATCAGATGTGAAAGCGTTTTGTATCCGATTGGCGGAGGAGCACCCCGGCTGGGAATATAAGGCGAACATTTTCAAGAATAAGACATTGAAGCATTCGGAGATTTGGATTGATCCGGGTTGGGTGTTACACCTATCAGCCATGCCACATGTGCTTGTTTTCAATAAATCTGTTACTAAAATCGTTAGAGAAAGTTTTCAGGGCATACATATGCCAAAATGGACTACTGGAATGGCTATTCTTAGCCCTGATGCGCACAATCATGCCATGATTTATCAGAAATTGGTGCATACCTTACCTGTTGCTGAAGTTTATATTCATGATTTTTTTAAGCGTGGTTTGGATTTGGTTGAGCGTTATTTCAGTAATCCGGATGAAAAAGAATTCTTGACTAACTACCCTATCTATGGAGAATTTCCTGAACCATGCAGTATGTATGGTTACGAAGGGCTGGGTGATTGTATTGCTCGGGCAGTTGCATTAGATTTTGAATATGTAGAACATTTTATTAATGATGATTTTCCAATGATTCGAGCAATTTGCGAGACTCGACGCGAACGCGTAGCCCAATGGCTGCCCATATGGAAAGAACGCGCCGCCGAAACTGGCAGCATCCTGCCACCGAAGAAGCAATAAAGTCGGCCGGGTATTGCAGGAATATTTTTCAGGTAGCCTGTATTCGGTATGGGCTACCTGAAAATTTTTGGTTTGCTTATTTCAAGCCTGCCGTTTGATCAAACCGGCGTTTTATCCAAGCTTGGCGGGCAGGAAAGAGGCTACCTGAAAAAGTTTGCCGTATTGGGGCGCTCATTTTTAACTTCGTTGAAGCTCACGCTTTCAGGTAGCCTTTTGCCGTGCCGAAAGCCGACGCCGCCGTTTCTTGGAATAGCAACGGCGGCGTTTCCTTTATCCGCGCGCATTCGGCGGCGCGGCGGCTGCGGCTATAAGCAGGCCAGCTCGCCGGCGAGCATGTCGGTGATTTGCTCTCGCGCTCGGACGAGGCGGAATTCGCTGCCGTTCACCAACACTTCGGCGGCGCGGGCGCGGGTGTTGTAGTTGCTGGCCATGCTGGCGGCGTAGGCGCCGGCGCTGTGCACCACCAAAAGGTCGCCGGCTTGGGCGGCGATGCGGCGGTTTTGCGCGAGGAAGTCGCCGGTTTCGCACACGGGGCCGACGATGTCGGCGGTGAAGGGCGCGCCGGGCTGGGGGTTGGTGTTGTCGATGTGGTGGTAGGCCTGATAGAGGGCGGGGCGCATCAGGTCGTTCATGGCGGCGTCGGCGATCACGAAGTGTTTGTCGCCGTTGCGTTTGACGCGCTCCACGCGGGTGAGCAGCAGGCCGGCGTTGCCCACCAGGCTGCGCCCGGGCTCGAGGATGAGCGAGAGCTTTCTGCCGCCGAGCAGTTGGCGCAGGGCTTGGGCGTAGGCGGGCAGGTCGGGCGGGGTTTCGTCGTGATACACGATGCTGATGCCGCCGCCGAGGTCGATGTGTTCGAGCTCGATGCCTTGCGCGGCGAGGCGGTCTACCAGGGCGAGCATGCGTTCGCAGGCTTCCACCAGCGGGGCGAGGTTGGTGAGCTGGGAGCCGATGTGGCAGTCGATGCCGGTGATGCGCAGATGCGGCAGGGAGGCGGCATGGCGGTAGGCGGCTTCGGCGTCTTCCATGGCGATGCCGAATTTGTTGGCTTTGAGGCCGGTGGAGATATAGGGATGGGTTTGCGCGTCCACATCGGGGTTGATGCGCAGCGACACGGGCGCCACCGTGCCTAAGCCGGCGGCGGCTTCGTTGAGCTGGTCGAGCTCGGGCAGGCTTTCCACGTTGAAGCACTTGATGCCGGCTTCCAAGGCATACACCATCTCGGCGCGGCTTTTGCCCACGCCGGAGAAAATGGTTTTGTCGGCGCGGCCGCCGGCGGCCAGCACGCGCGCCAGCTCGCCGCCGGACACGATATCGAAGCCGCTGCCCAATCGGGCAAAATGGCGCAGGATGCTCAGGTTGCCGTTGGCCTTCACGGCGTAGCACAGCAGGGGGTTCAGCCCGGAAAAGGCGGCGGTGTAGCTTTGGTAGGCTTCGGTGAGCGCGGCCTGGCTATACACATACAGCGGCGTGCCAAACTGTTCGGCCAGCGCGTCGAGGGAAACGTTTTCGCAATATAAAGACATGGTTATTTGCTTTGGGGGAGGGGAGGCTGCTCAACATCGGGCATGGGCGCGATGGGGGTGAATTGCAGGCCGGTTTGCACCGGGGCGAAACGGGCGCGGTCGCCTTCTTTGGGCAGGTAGAGGTCGCCTTTATAGCCGCAGGCGCTCAAAAGCAGCACGGCGGCGAGGGCGGGGAAAAGGGTGCGTGTCATCATGGTTCGAAATTGCCTGAAACAGGCGGCTGTGGCAAGATGGCGAATCTTAAACAAAAACGCCGGCAGATACAAACCATCATGACCGAAACCGAATTTTTGCGCTATTCCGACCAACTGTTTGCCCACATCGAAGACCAGCTCGACCAGTGCGGCGCCGATTTCGACTGCGAGCACAACGGCAACGTGCTCACCATCGAAGCCGACGACGGCACGCAGATTATCGTAAACCGCCACACGCCGAACCAGGAATTGTGGATTGCCGCCAAAAGCGGTGGCTACCACTTCGCCCTGCGCGACGGGCAATGGCGCTCCACCCGAGACGGTAGCGGCTTTTTCGCCGTGCTGAACGAAGTGCTGGGCGCGGCGGCGGGGCAGGCGGTGGAGATTGTGGCGTTATAATTTCAGGTAGCCCCTGCATGAGCGGCGGGCGTAGGGCAGGCTACCTGAAAAATGGTTTTCAGGTAGCCTGCATAGACTTAAGGAGAGAGAAAATGCGGAAATTTCTAGCGGTATCGTTGGTGCTGGCGTGCGGTTTGGCTCAAGCGGCGCCGGCCGAACGGGCGTATCGGTTTGCCGATTACCCCAGCCCAATTTATCAGGGCGCCCGCCACCCTGTGCAGCTGACGCAGCAATGGCGCGATATGCGCACGCGGATTAGGGAAGGCTACCAGTCTGGCAAAATCGGTTTTGCCGGAAGCTATGTTGCTGTGACGTGGGGCTGCGGAACGCAATGCCTGAATGGAGCGCTGGTGGACGCGCGCAGCGGGAAAATCTATGAGCTCACGCCCTTGTCCACCGACCACCCTTTGAACGCCTGCTATCGGGCAGACGGCTCGATGGAGCCGGATATATTCCACTATCAGGCCGGCAGCCGCCTGTTTATCACCGAAAATTGCCATTATGCCGATATAGCGGGGCGCGAGGATGTGGTTACCCAGTTTAAAACCATTTATGTGTATCAATGGCTGGAGCAGCAGAAGCGGTTTGAACTGTTGAGCAAAACCGTGCAGCGGAGCAGCGTGCCGGCCGAGGCAAGGTATTAGGCAGCGGCACAGTGCAGATGGTTTTGCGGTGATGGCATCGGCAAAGGCTACCTGAATGGTTTTCAGGTAGCCTTTGCCATTTAAGGCCGCTGCTTGATTTTATGCAATACCATGCCGATAACGATGGCGCAGAGCAGCAGGCCGAAGGCCGCCGGCAGGACAACGGCGTAGCCCGCTGCCTGGCTGTAACGGATACCCCACAGGATTTTGCCTGCGGCGGCCGCGGCTAAGCAGAGCAGCCCAAGGCGCGGTTTGCGCTGCCAGAATGCGGCGGCAATCAGCGTTAGGCTCAGGACAACCATGCCCGATGCCAAGATTTTGGCCGTATTCCAGCTGCCGAGCAGGAAGTTTTGCTCCATGGCCAAAAACGGCCGGATACGTTCGTTTGGGGTGGCGGGTGGGGGAAACCAAAACATACTGCTGAGCAGCAGCAACAAGGTGGCCCAAATACCGGCGTGGCTTCGGCGGTAGGCAGCGAGACAGAAAGGGATGAGGAATAGCGGGCGGATATACCAGCTCAGGGGATTGTGATGCCGTGCGAATGCCCAATGGAAAAAGCGGCTGTCGGTAAAAAAAAGTGGTAATTAGGGCAGTGCCGAGCAGGGCGAATAGGATGGCGGCAGCACGATCGATGGTGGGTCGGTTCATGGGGTGTTTAATATAAAAGGCTACCTGAAAACGGTTTGGATGCTTTCAGGTAGCCTTTGCTTTAGCGGTGTTGGATGGTCCAGCAGCGGTGGATTTTGCGGTTGCGGAAGTCTTCGGGCACGGATTGGCGGCTGATTTCCGATATGGCGTAGCGTTCGGCCAGGGCGGGCTCGAGCTCGAAGCTGCGCAGGTTGTTGGAGAAATAAAGCGTGCCGCCGGGCTCGAGCAGCTGCATGGTGTCGCGGATGAGACGGGGGTGGTCGCGCTGGATGTCGAGGATGTCGAGCATTTTTTTGCTGTTGGAAAAGCTGGGCGGGTCCATCACGATGAGGTCGAAGCGCTTGCTTTCGGCGGCGTTTTGCAAATATTGAAATACGTCGGCGCGGATGATTTGGTGCTGTTCGGGGGGGATGTTGTTGAGGGCGAAGTTGCGGCGGGCCCAGTCGAGGTAGGTGTTGGAGAGATCGACGGTTTCGCTGGAGGCCGCGCCGCCGGTGGCGGCATACACGCTGAAGCTGCCGGTGTAGGCGAAAAGGTTGAGGAAGCGTTTGCCGGCGGCTTGGCTGCCTACCAGGGCGCGGGTGTTGCGGTGGTCGAGGAAGAGGCCGGTGTCGAGGTATTTGTCGAGGTTTACCCAGAAGGCGCGGCCGTGTTCGTGCACGATGAAGTCTTCGCCGCTGCGGCCGGTTTTTTCGTATTGGCTGCTGCCGCGCTGGCGGCTGCGTTGTTTGAGGTGGATGTGTTCGGCGGGAAAGCCGGTGATGAAGCGCACGGCTTCGACTACTTCGGCAAGCCAGGCTTGGTAGTCGGCTTCCTGCATGATCCAGCCGGTGTCGTATTCCTGCAAATGAACGTGTTCGTCGTAAATGTCGATGGCGAAGGGGTATTGCGGGATGTCGCGGTCGTAGAGGCGCCAGGCTTCTATATGATGCCGCCGCGCCCATTTGATGAGGTGTTTGGCGTTTTTGCCGAGGCGGTTGGCGAAGGCGGTGATTTCGCTCATGGAAGGCTACCTGAAAAATAAAAGGGCTATTTTATCGCCAAGCGGCGGGGCGCTCCAAACGGATGCCGGCGCATTTTCAGGTAGCCTGAAGTGTATGGCCGTGTAAACCCGAAGATTTTGCTTGACCGCCTGCGGGCAAACGCCTAATATGCCGCCTCTTTTTGTTCGAAGCCATCGTCTTCAGCCCACCAGCCTTCCGGCTGCGTCTGTTTGCCGCCTTGCGCGCGCAATCCTTCTCTGCTTCGCAGGTTGTCGCCGATGCCACCCAAGCGCCATGCTTGTGACAATCTTGTGCGTAACTCCCATAGTGGTTGCCCAAACTTCCGCTGCCGCGTTAGCCCGCCGGTATCGGAAGCGAATGGAACCCGCTGTTTCCCGTTAGCGCATTCCTTTGCTTCACGGCTGCCCGTTTGCGCGGGCGGAAAGTATTGTTGCCCCTTTTGGAAACACATGACCATCCAATTCAGCGACCTGCTACATGATAAAAACCTGCTCGCCGCCCTGCGTTCCGCCGGCTATGCCGAGCCCACACCCATCCAAACCCAGGCCCTGCCCGCCGCCATCGAAGGCCGCGACATCATGGCCTCGGCGCAAACCGGCTCCGGCAAAACCGCCGCCTTCTTGCTGCCCAGCCTCCAGCGCATCACCCGCCGCAGCGACAAGTCCGGCAAAGGCCCGCGCATCCTCGTGCTCACTCCCACGCGCGAGCTGGCAGCGCAAGTAGAGAAAAACGCCAAAATCTATGCCCAAAACATGAAATGGCTGCGCACTGTCACCCTGGTGGGCGGCTCCTCTTTCGGCTTTCAAATCAAATCGCTGGCCAAGCCGATTGATTTGGTGGTGGCCACCCCCGGCCGCCTGATGGACCACATGCGCTCCGGCCGCATCGATTTCGACCGCCTCGAAGTGCTGGTGCTCGACGAAGCCGACCGCATGCTCGACATGGGCTTTATCGACGACATCGAAACCATCGTGGCCGCCACCCCCGCCAGCCGCCAAACCCTGCTCTTTTCCGCCACCTGGGACGGCGCCGTGGGCAAACTTGCCCGCCGGCTCACCAACAATCCCGAAGTGATCGAAATCGAGCGTGAAGACAACCAAGGCAAAATTGACGAGCAGCTGCTTTATTGCGACGACAAAAACCACAAAAACCGCCTGCTCGACCACATCCTGCGCGACACCAACATCGACCAGTGCATCATCTTCACCAGCACCAAAGCCATGAGCGAGCAGCTGGCCGACGCGCTATACGAAAAAGGTTTCGCCGCCAACTACCTGCACGGCGACATGCCGCAAAACTGGCGCAACCGCACCTTGATGGATTTGCGCAAAGGCCGCATTAAAGTGCTGGTGGCCACCGACGTGGCCGCACGTGGCATCGACATCCCCAGCATCACCCACGTGATCAACTACGACCTGCCCAAACAGGCCGAAGACTACGTGCACCGCATCGGCCGCACCGGCCGCGCCGGCCGCCACGGCCTCGCCCTCACCTTTGCCGAAGTAAACGAATACATGGCCGTGCACAAAATCGAAAAATACCTCGGCCGCAAACTGCCCGAATTCGCCATCGAAGGCATGGAGCCCACCCGCAAACGCAGCAAAGCCCCGCGCAAAGCCAAAGGCGGCGGCTGGAAACCCAAAGGCGGCCGCAAGCCCAACGGCAGCGGCAAATCCTACGGCCGTCCCGCCGGCCACTCGCGCGGCAAAGAGCGCAAACCTGCCGCCCAAGGCCGCCGTGCCGGATAGTTCGCCGCCTGCAGCCGTCATTGAATAGAGGCTACCTGAAAGCGTGAGCTTCAACGGAGTTAAAATTTCGTGGCGCAGAAATGCCGCCGTATCCTATTAGCGAATCAAATTGGCTTTCGATACCAAGCAGCGAGCCGCAGACAGTACAGGAGTACGGCAAGGCGAGCTAACGCTGTAACGAAAGTTAAGTTGATTCGCTAATTTTCAGGTAGCCTCTGGTTTGCACTAAATAGATGATTGGCTTGTTTACCTGGCTTCCAGTAAGATGGCTGCCGCATGGAAGGCTGCCTGAAAATGAGCGGGGCGAATTTCGCTAAAACGAGATTTCCGCAGGGAACAGAGTTTCTGCGAAGCTAAAAATATTTCTCCATAATCAAACAACACCACATCATGGCCAAAAAATTCCCTATCCACCCCAAACACCCCGAACGCATCTGCTGGGGCTGCGACAAATACTGCCCCGCCGCCGACCTGCAATGCGGCAACGGCTGCGAACGCATCCAACACCCCATCGAAACCGACGGCCCCGATTGGTATAAAACCGGCGACTGGAGCAACCTTCTCAGCGAAGCCCAACAAATCGAACTCGGCCTCAAACCCGCCCCCACGCCCGAACCCCCGCCCGCCAAACCCCACATCAAACTCCCCCGCAAACAGCATTAGCCAAAAAATTCAGGTAGCCCCAATCAAGGCTACCTGAAAACCAAAAGCCGTGCCGCCGGAAACACATCCGGCGGCACGGCTTTCATTTGGGCAACAGATTACTTACGCAGGTTCAGGCGGGTAATCACATCGCGGTAGGTGTCCACATCGGTGTTGCGCAGGTAGGCCAGCAGGCGGCGGCGGGCGCTCACCATTTTCAGCAGGCCGCGGCGGCTGTGGAAATCTTTCGGGTTGGCTTTGAAGTGCGGAGCCAAATCGTTGATGCGGAAAGTCAGAAGGGCGATTTGCACTTCAGAAGAGCCAGTGTCGCCTTCTTTGCGCTGGAAATCTTTGATGATTTGCGCTTTTTGTTCTACGGTCAGTGCCATAATAAAACTCCAAAAAATATGCCTTGCGGCGGACAAGCTGGCCGAGCCGGAAACCCGAGCCAACTCCTCAATACCCGGCTTTCCAGCCAGGCAGGGCGCGGATTATGACACAAAACCGCCGCCGAAAACAGCCAAATGCGCAAACCCGCCCCAATCTGACACCGCCACGCAACCAAAAGGCTACCTGAAAGCCGTTTCCGCCAAGCTAAAATTTTCAGGTAGCCTTTTGATGCTTCCCACCACATCACAACCGCTGCCGCATCTGCTCAAACAGGCACACCGTTGCCGCCATCGCCACGTTCAGCGATTCGGTTTGCGCCGCCATCGGGATATGCACGCAGCGCTCAGCCTGCGCCAGCATCACCTCGCTCACGCCCGCACCCTCGTTGCCAAACAGCCAGGCGGCGGGCGCGCGCAAATCGCAATCGTAAAGGCTCACGCTATCGCGGTGCAGCGCCGTAGCCAAGAGCGGCACGCGGCATTGCGCACGCCACGCCGTCAAATCCGCCGCCGTGTGTAGGCGCAGCGCAAAATGCGCCCCCATGCCCGCGCGCAGCACCTTGGGCGACCACACATCGGCGCAATCTGCCGACAGCACCACCTGCCCCACGCCCGCCGCCGCCGCGCTGCGCAGAATCGTGCCGATGTTGCCCGGGTCTTGGATGCGCTCCAGCACCACGCAATCGGCATCGGCATCGAACGGCGCATTCGGCGGCAGCCCAATGAGCGCGGTGATTTCTTCGGCATCGGTGAGGCTGGTGATTTTCTGCAAGGCCGCGCCCGAGGTTTGCACCACGCGCTCGGGCGGCAGCTGCGCCAGCAGCCGCGCGGTTTCCGGCTGCCGCATTTTGCCCGCCGGCACATAGGCTTGCCGCACCTCGCCGCCGGCCTGCAAATAGGCGGCCAGCAAATGTGCGCCTTCCAGCACGGCCTGTTGGCTTTCGCGGCGCGCGCGGGCGCTGCGCAGCAGTTTGGCCAAATGCTTAAGCGCGGGGTTTTGGGCGGATTCGATGGTGTTCATGGCGAGGCCTTAACTGTTAATTTTGCTAATCGCTATTTTATCCGACTCATTACGCAAATCGATATAGAGCGTACTCACCGAGCAATCCGGCAAATCATAGTCTTCGGCAGCAAAATCAAGATTCGCCATCACTGTTAGAAATATTTTCCCTTCACCAGCATTCAGTCGGATACCGGCCACCTGCCAAACATAATCCTCACATCCGGCCTGCCGATAAGCCGACCAAACATCAGGAAACGCCCGTGCACAATACTGAAACAAACTCTGTTTTATCTCATCCGCCGCAGCGCATATCGTCTGTATTTGCCGCATCCATTCAGGCCCGATTCTTTCGGGCACGGGCTGGCCTGGGGCATGTGGGCACCAAATCAGCACGTTGCCTGCCTGATATTCTATACACTGCTCATACACGCCCAATACGCCCGCTTGGGAAAAAACCGACATTTCTGGCAATAATGCAGGCTCTTGCAGCAAAATATCCGTTCCCAAAATATTACTTACTGCTGCCAATGCCCGTTCACGGCCGTCGGCAAGCGATAAACAAATAATGGCATCATCTGTGTCGCCCGCCAGGATTTGCCGATCTGCCCATTCGCTTAAACAGGAATATGGCAATTGTTCCCGCACGACTTGGCTATACAATTGATGCAACTTCAATTTATTTCGCATTTTCATCTTCAATGTCAGTAATCAAGGCTACCTGAAAACATCGCCAACTATTTTCAGGTAGCCTATTGGCCGAAGGGCTTATTCCAGCGTCCACTTCAGCTGCTCGTGCAATTTCAGGTAGCCTTCGCTCGGAAACGGGTGTTCGCCCCAGCGCCGCAGGTATTCCGCTTCGCCGATGTGGCAGTAGAGATGGTGCAGAATCCGGTGGATTTTCCCGGCCAGCTCATGGCGCGGCACCCGCCCCCGCCACAGGGTTTCCTGCCCTCGGGCAGTGAAGCCGAAGCTGAAAAACCAATCGGCAGAATGCAAAAGCAGCAGCTCGGCATCGGGGCTGCCTTCTTCCGCATACGCCAGCAGCGCCAGCTCGCCCGGCTCGTCGAGAAACAGCACTTTCTGCTCGGTGATGCGCCCGCCATTTTGCAGCGCCACGCCCAAAGCAGCCAAATCGCCGAGCGAATCGTGCAGGTAGGAAACCGCCTGCTTGAAGCTTTGGCCGTTATACGCCACGCTCACGCTGGCCCAGCCCGCATCGTGCAATTCATAAGCAATATCGAAACCGCCGCCCATCCTTCCTCCCGCATTCCATCCAAACCGATAGCCAAGGCTACCTGAAAATGGTTTTCCCGTTTTCAGGTAGCCTCTTCTGCTACACATCAATCCGGTAATCTTCCGGCGCAATCCATTTGAGCCGGCCCACAAACAGCCAATCCGCCGCATACGCCCCGGCCACCGGCACCACCACAAACACCAGTACAGCCACCGCCAGCTGCCCCGCGCCCCAGCCCGCCAGCTTCAAATGGTTCACCGGGCCGATGAGGCCGCTGATGCCGAAGCCCGCGCTAAACTCCGTGCCCTGAATATGGAACAACGAAGCCAGCGCCCCCGCCATCGCCGCATTGAGCATAATCGGCAGCAAAAGCTTGGGCTTGGCCACGATATTGGGCATGGAAAGCTTGGGAGAGCCCACAAAATGCGCCGCGCAAGTGCCCAAAGAGTTCATCCGCCGCCCCGCCACCGCCAGCGAAAACGCGCAGGCGCAAATGCCCAAATTAGCCGCGCCCGAGCCCACCCCCGCCAGATGAATCGCCGTGGCAATCCCCACCGACGACACCGGCGACACAATCAGGCAGGCAAACGCCACCGCAATCAGCACCGCCATCAGCGTTTGCTCCAGCGTGAGCAGGTGCGCAATCCACGAGCCCAAGAGCTGCGAAAAAGCCATGAAATACGGAAACGCCAGCCGCCCCAGCGTGCCCGCCGCAAACAGACACACCGTCGGAATCACCAAAATCGCATAGCCGCGCACCCGACTTCTCAGCAGCAAAATCAAGCCTGCTGCAATGCCCGCGGTGAACACCATGGTGAAAATATCGCCCGTGCCCTTGATTTGGATGCCGCTTTCCGCAAAGCGCACCGCCCCGCCGGCAATCATCACCGCCAGCCCCACCGAAATCGACTCAATCGGCGTGAACTTAAACAAATAGCCGATGGCCACGCCCACGGCAATGCCGACCATGGCATTGGTGGCGCCTATCATCTGCGTGAGCACTGAAAGCGGCTCGTAATACGGCGCGAGCGCCTTCACCAGCTCTCCCAACAGCGCACCGGGCACCAACGCCACCACAATGCCCAAGGCCGAGCCGTTGAGCAGGTTCATCATAAAGGATTTGGCTGTGAGCTTGTCCATATTCTCCCCTTTTCATCCAAGCCGTTATGTTGCCGGGCACTATAACGCCGCCGGCAAAAACGCGTCAAATACGCAACCTCCCAATGAAGGCTACCTGAAAATCAAAATCCGCCCCAAGCCGGAAAACTTTTTCAGGTAGCCTCATCCGGCTGGCCTCCCTGCCCAACTGGCGCAAAAAAACACGCCGGAAAAATCCGGCGTGACTGATGATGATTTCAGCTAGCCCGAAGGGAGGGAAAAGGCTACCTGAAAACGTCGGCCAGGCGGCAGGCGGAGGCTGTGCCCGCCACCCGGCCAAACTCTTGGCCTAGGCCACTTTGCGCCATTTCTGCTTCTGTTGCGCTTCGCGGTGGTAATGCCTGAGCGCGTGTTCTTTGCGACGACCGCTACTGAATGCGGATACGCGTTTCAGGTAGCCGATGACGCGGGTGCCGTAGTCGATGTCGTGGCTGCCGCAGGCGGAACAGGCGTGCAGGGTGCGTTTGTCGATGTGGCCGCATTCATTGCAGATGGTGATGCGTACGTTCACGCAGAAGTAGTTGCAGCCGGTTTGTGCGGCGATGTCCAAGAGCGAGCGGTAGCCGGATTCGGGCAGGGCTTCGTCGAGGTTCAGGTGCAGCGCGGAGCCGCCGTCGAGCCAGTCCACCAGTTCTTTGCCGTGCAGCAGGAATTTGTCGAGCGCGTTGGTTTCTTCGTCTTCGACGACGTAGAAATAGGAGTTGTAGCAGTCGCGGCTGACTTTGTAGCCGTCGGCTTTGTCCCATTTGGCGTTTTTCACGCCGAGGTTTTCGGCGGGGACGAACTCGGTGTTGAACTTCACGCCGTAATGTTTGCCGGCGGCTTGGTTCGCCTCAAATATGGTTTTCAGACGACCTTGGACGAAGTGGATGTAGTCGTCGTTGTAGCCGACTTTGATGCCTTGCGATTCGGCGGCTTCCGCCATGCCGTTGATGCCGATGGTGAGGAACTGTTTGTCCAGCGTGATGAAGCCTGCGTCGTAAACAGGCAGCATTCCGGCGGCTTGGTATTCTTCCATCAGTTTGCGGTAGGCGTATTGGTATTTGTGGATTTTGGCGACTTCGGCGGCAAGGTCGCGCCCGTCTTGTTCCAGCCGGTTCATGTTGATGGTGATGACGTTGATGGAACCGGTCGCTACGCCGCCCGCGCCGAGGGTGTAGCTGAAAGTGCGGTCTTCAATGGCGTTGCGCAGGCGGCAGCAGGAAGCCAGCGAGTCGGGATTATCGGAAAGATAGACGAAGAAGGAATTGCCCTCCGCCAACTCTTTTGCCATTTCGTCGGCAAACACGGTGTCTTTGCATTTGCCGCCGTCGGTCAGCATGGCGGCGGTAACGACGGGGAAGGTCAAAACGGCTTTGGTGCGCTCCTGATTGAACCATTTGAGGAAGAAGTTTTGCAGCTTCGCCACGCTCGCCCACACCGGTTTGCTGAAATCGGGGAAGACGAAATCGCCGAACATCGCATCGAAATAGTATTGATCGTAAACGGAAATATTCCAAAATACGCTCTGATAGCCGCGTGCGGCAGCGGGCTGGTTGATGCTGTACACCACCTGCTGCATATGGTTGGCAATTTCTTTGCCGTGCGTCTCCAAATAGTCGTCGCCGTAGTCTTTACGGGCGAAGTAGTCGAAATAGGTCAGAAATTCCACCGTCGCCACCGCGCCGGCAAACTGTGCGCTGATGGCAAACACGAGGTTGATAAACGAGCCGCAAAACGATGCCAGATGCTGCGGTGCTTTGGATTCGCCGCCAAGTTTACTTAACCCGTCAAGCAGGAAGGGATACAGCGTAACCGACACACAATAAGGCTTGAGGCTGGTTTCGTCGTGCACGTAGATTTCGTGCGCTTCGATTTGGCGCAGATATTCATCGGCCACGGATTGGTCAAACACTTCGGCGATTTTGCGCGACACCTGGGCGCGATTGATCTGCACGAAAAAGTCTTTCATCAATTCGGCTTCCATCGTGGCGATGTTTTTCTGCGTCACGTTGGCGTTGGCGTCCAATTTGGAGCCGTCGGCCGCGTTGTGTGCGCTGATGTAGTCGCTCATGAATTGCAGTTTGCCGTTGAGCTGCTCGGTATCCAGCCGGATCATAGGTTTACTCTCCTGGTTTTTATGGTCGGGTGGGTGAAAAATTGCCGGCTAGGCCGGCTGGGGATGGGCGCCTTGGGCGGCCAGCGGCGGGCGTTGCACCAAGGGGATAACGGGGCGGCGAGGCGCGGCCTGCTCGTTGACAAACAGGTGGTTGAGCACTTCGCCCGTGCGCAAATCAATAAAGCGCTGGTTGGTATCGGGGCTGTCGAGGCCGCCCAGTTCCATCTTCCAGCGGCCGGTTTTGAGATAGGTGAGCTGCGGGATGATGGCGATGGAGGCGCGCTCCAGCTCGTCTTGCTCCAGGCCGGTGTAGAGACAGCTGTGCAGACCGGCTTCGCGCACGGCTTGTAAAAGCGGCAGCAGTTTTTCAGGTAGCCACTCGCCGCCCATAAACAATACGCAGGTAATCAGGCCGCGATAGCGCGCCAGGCGGCTTTGCAGGTATTCTGGCGTTAATTCGGTGCCCAAACCGCCCTTCCAGCTATCAGCGCTGTGGCAGCCTTTGCAGCGCAGCGGGCAGCCGGAAAACAGAAACGCCAGCGACACTTCGCCCGGCACTTCCTGCCACACCACCTGCTCCCGGGTAAATTTCAGCGTTTCCATAGACCTATCCTTAAAAATACAACATATAGTGCTTAAATTTTTCTCAAACACTATATGTTGTGGTGGATTGTCGTGCTTTGGCCGGGAAAACGCAAGCGGTTCGGCCGTTAATTTGAGTTAAAATGCGAGTGATTATCAGATGAAACCGGCAACTGTTTCCTTTGCCGGATTTTTGTGTGAACCAAGATTTGAGGCGCTTTCGGCGGCGTTGGGCCAAGCGATTGTTTCCTTCTTAACCGATAGCGCCGCCGCCATAGGTTTTGATTTGGCGCAAAAGTGTGCCGGCTTGCCGAAGCACCCCCGCGCCACAAGACAAAGGCTACCTGAAAATACTTTTTCAGGTAGCCCTATAAACCAAGCGTTTGCCCGTATTCCTGCGCAAAAACCCATTGGAAAACTTAACGCAATTAGGCATAATACCGCACGCTTTTGCGTAAGCACACATTTCCTTTACTTGAAAGGTTTCTCAATGAACAAACTCGCCCTGCTGCCGATTTTGGCCGCCCTCTCCCTCCCCGCCTTCGCCGCCGACGGCTATCTTACCGAACAGGCTTCGCGCCACAGCGAAACCATCAAAGGAGAAGACCCTGCCGCCAGCCTACTGTTTGAGCGCACCGTGCGCATTGAAGAAGGCCAGAGCAACACCACCCCGCTCGATGTGAAAGCCGGGCAGGTTTATACCGTGTTTGCCGACTGCGCCGCCAACTGCGGCAACATCAGTTTCAGCGTTACCCAAGGCCGCAACACCCTGTTCCGCAAATCACGCGGCGACGGCGCCCGCTACACCTGGCAGGCCGAGCGCGACGGCCGCGTGGAGCTCAACACCGAAATGAAAGACTGCAACCGCAGCCGCTGCCGCTCCATGGTGCAAGTGTTCACCGGCGGCAAAGTGGGCAACAGCGACAGCGCCGGCACCCTGGCCGACGCTCAAAAACGCAACCGCGAGCAAATTCAAGAGCTCGATAAAGACAGCCGCGAGCTGCCCATCATCAGCGGCAGCCTGGCCGACGGCCAAAGCCGCAGCATCGATCTCGAACTTGCCGCCAACAAGTATTACCACATCCGCGCCAACTGCGACGCAAGCTGCGAAGACATCGACCTTGCCCTGAGCGCCAACGGCAAAGCCATCGCCGCCGACACCGACAGCGACAACGTGCCCGCACTCAGCTTCAAAGCTGAGCAAAGCGGCCGCCACCAGCTCAAAATCAGCATAGAAGACTGCGACGCCGACACCTGCGCCTATTCCGTCCAAGTCTTCGAAGGCAGCAGCAACACCGATCCCACCCTGCTGCGCGCCCATCGCACCAACATAGAAGCCGTGCACAACCGCGACCCTGAAGCCCGCGTGTTCCTCCTGCGCCCGCTGAGCCTGGCCCAAGGCCAAAGCCACACCGAGCAGCTCAACCTCACCGCCGGCAAAGTCTATACCTTCTACGGCGACTGCGACGCCCAATGCTCCGACATCGACCTCACCCTGCGCCTCAACGGCCGCATCGTGAAGCAAGACGTATTGGGTGACAGCGTGCCCCTGTTCAGCTACCGCGCCCCGCGCAGCGGCCGCTACAGCGTTACCCTGCCCATGAAAGAATGCAGCAGCACCACCTGCGCCGCCAGCATTCACATCTTCGAAGGCAGCAAAATGGTGTACGACCGCCAATAAGCTCCAACAGGCTACCTGAAATGAGCGTAGCGAAGTTTCTGCGAAGCCAAAAATTTCAGGTAGCCCCTTCCCAAAAGGCTACCTGAAAACCGCACAGCCCAATTTTCAGGTAGCCTCTAGGCAAGCCGAGCATTATCCCCATCATCACACGAAAGGAATCACCAAATGAACAAATTTGCCACCCTCGCCCTGATTGCCGCCATCGCCGCCCCCGCCGCCTTGGCCAACGACCTGCAAAACGAGCACAACACCAACCGCGAAATCGTCAGCAATGTCGACCCCCGCGCCCGCGAACTGCTGCTGCGCCCCGCCCGCATCCACCAAGGCCGCACCTACACCCTGCCCGTTAGCCTGCGTGCCGGCAAGTTCTACACCTTCTTCGGCGACTGCGACAACAATTGCAACAACATAGACATGAACCTGATTGCCGCCAACGGCGCCCGCGTGGCCGGCGACAACCTGCCCGACAACGCCCCGCTGTTCACCTTCCACGCCACCCGCAGCGGCAACTACCGCGTTGTGCTCAGCATGAAAAACTGTGACGACCGCAACGGCTGCAAAGCCTCCATCCACGCCTTCGAAGGCACCCGCCGCGTGTACGACACCTTTATCCGCGCACAATAACCCGCACGGCAAAACCGCCCGCAACCACATTGCAGGCGGTTTTGCCTATTTCCCCGCACATCCCCGCGCAAACCAAACCGAAAGTCCAAAAATTAGCATTTCCTGCCAAGCAGCATCCACCCTCCCCCAATCTTTGCCAAACCCACTCCCCGCCATAGCTATTTTCAATTCCGCCCTCGCCCGCTTTCAGGTAGCCTAGCTCCCCATTTCCACCCGCGCAACCGACACCGCCATGCCCCGCCCAGCCGCACTCCTGCCCATCCTCCTCCTGCTCCTCGCCATCCCCGCTCACGCCGGCGGCTGGCTGCACCAAGCCCAGCGCATGAACCGCGAAGCCGTGCGCAAAGAAGACCGGCAGGCACGGCAGCACAAGCTCTTCCAAGGCCGCCTCTCCCAAGGCCAGGCCCAGCCCAGGCAAGTTACCCTGAGCGCCGGCAAACACTACACCTTCTTCGCCGACTGCGACCGCCACTGCACCAATATCGACCTCACCCTCCTGCTCGACGGCCGCACCATCGCCGCCGACACCGACCCGCACGACGCCCCCATGTTCGGCTGGTACGCCCGCGAAAGCGGCAACTACACCCTCACCCTCACCATGCCCCACTGCTCCGACGAGCAATGCGCCTACAGCATCCAAGTATTCGAAGGCCGCAAGCCCATCCTGTAAACATCCCAATCCGCCAAACTTTTTCAGGTAGCCCCTGCCACACGCCAAAGGCTACCTGAAAAATGCCAACAGCCGCATCACACACCCCCGCCGACGCCCCAACCCTTCCCATCTTAATTAACCCAACTTCACACAACCAGCCGCACACCATTCCACGCAGCCGCCCGCTCGCAGCACAAAGCGCCAAACCCTTTGCGCTGGTTCTCTTTTCCCACGGTATTTTCAGCGCAAACGGGCAAAACGTGCCAATCGGCGCGGGGAGTATTATAATGTTAATTATCTTTAATTCCGAAAGGCTGTGTATGTCACAAACAGGCATGTCGAGAATGGCCAAGGGGATTATTGCGGCCGTGGTCTCCAATATTTTGTTCGGCTCGCTGTTTATGTTTGGCCCGTGGATGCGCCCGATGACCGGCACGGATGTGTTTGCCTGGCGTATTATCGGCACCTTTGCCTGCGCGCTCTCCGTGATGATGCTCACTTCGGCCAAACACGATGCGGCCGCCTTCCTACGCGAAATCGGCGGCAATGTGCGCCGCTGGGTGCTGGTGCTGCTGCCCGCGCCGATTATGATCGGCCAGATTTGGCTGTATATGTGGGCGCCGGTAAACGGCAAGGGTGTGGATGTGTCGATGGGCTATTTCCTGTTTCCGCTCTCGATGATGGTGGGCGGGGTGATGGTGTTCCGCGAGCGGCTGGACAGGCTGCAAATGGTGGCCGTGCTGCTGGCTTCGGCGGCGGTGGCGCTGGAAATCTGGCACAGCGGCACGTTTTCCTGGGTAACCATCGCGGTGTTCGCCACTTTCCCGATCTACTACATCATGCGCCGCCAGCAGGGCGTGCCGCCGCTCTTGGGGCTGCTGATGGATTTGATTTTGGCGCTGCCTTTTGTGATTTGGTATTTGGTGATGTATTCGCCCAGCCCGGCCATGATTGAGGCCAAGCCGATCCTGCTGCTGTTTGTTGTGCTGCTGGGGCTCAACGGCGCGGTGTCGATGCAGATCAACCTCACGGCCAACGAGCTTTTGCCGGTGGTGCTGTTTGGCATGCTGAGCTATTTGGAGCCGGCGCTGCTGTTTTTGCTCTCGGTGTTTGTGTTGGGCGAGCATTTGGATTGGGTAACAATGGTGAGCCACAGCCTGATTTGGGCGAGCATTATCGTGATGCTGTATCACGGCATCCAAGCCATGCGCCGCGAAAAGGCAGAACAGGCTACCTGAAAAATCTGCACCCGCTGCAATGCAATCAACACCAGGCTTCCCGCGCGGAAGCCTTTCTCTTTCCGGCAAAAACGGCATGGGCGTAATGTGTTATAATCGCGCGTTAGATTTCAGGTAGCCTGAAACCGCATTGAACACACATCATTTCCCGATATAACAATACCTTTCATCACCACCCATGCCAAACGAAATCGCCGACATCAGCTACGAAATCCTGGAAAACGAAAACGGCCAAGAAACCCCCGCCCTGTTTATCGCCTGCAATATCAACAACGAAGCAGAAGCAGAGGCATTCGTGGCCGAAGTGCAGCAGGCCGTTTCCAGCCAGCTTTTGATGCCCTGCCAAGAGGCCAAACTCCTGATGATCACCATCATCGGCGGCATCGAGGCCGAAGCCTTCCGCCGGCTTTGGCTGCCGCGCATGGAAGCAGACAAATTATTCGCCGCACTCATGGATAGGCTGGAAACCGCCGTGGTGGTGCACGGCACGCCCGCCGGCGAAATCGTCGGCCAAGCCTCCCTGCTGGCCTAACCGGCTGCCGGTTAAACCTCCTAATTTGCGCTGCCATTTTTCAGGTAGCCTCAACTCATTCTAATCACAGCAAAACCATCATGACAGAACAAACCCAGCAAGAATACGGCGCCGACAGCATCCAAGTCCTCGAAGGATTGGAAGCCGTGCGCAAACGCCCCGGCATGTATATCGGCGACACCCAAGACGGCTCCGGCCTGCACCACATGGTGTTCGAAGTGCTCGACAACGCCATCGACGAAGCCCTGGCCGGCCATTGCGACAACATCACCGTGGCCATCAACGCTGACGAATCCATCACCATCGAAGACAACGGCCGCGGCATCCCCACCGGCATCCACCCGAAAGAAGGCCGCTCCGCCGCCGAAGTCATCATGACCATCCTGCATGCGGGCGGCAAGTTCGACAACAACAGCTACAAAGTCTCCGGCGGCCTGCACGGCGTGGGCGTATCCGTGGTGAACGCGCTTTCTGATTGGTTAAAACTGACGATTTGGCGCGAAGGCAAAGAGCACTTCGTAGAATTCCGCCGCGGCGAAACCGTGGCCCCGCTCAAAGCCGTGGCCGATTGCCCTGCCGACAAACACGGCACGCGCGTGCAATTCCTCGCCAGCGAAGACACCTTCGGCCTCGTGCAATACAAATTTGAAACGCTGGCCAAACGCATCCGCGAATTATCGTTCTTGAACAACGGCGTGAAAATCGAGCTCTTCGACAAGCGCGACGGCAAGCACGAAAACTTCGCCGAAAGCGGCGGCGTGGCCGGCTTCGTGCGCTACACCACCGGCAGCAAAAAACCGCTGCACGACAAAATCTTCTATACCATCGGCGAAAAAGACGGCATGACCGTGGAATGCGCCATGCAGTGGAACGACAGCTATCAGGAATCCGTGCAGTGCTTCACCAACAACATCCCGCAGCGCGACGGCGGCACGCACCTCACCGCCCTGCGCGCCGCGATGACGCGCACGATTAACCAATACATCGAAGCCAACGAAATCGCCAAAAAAGCCAAGGTGGACACCAGCGGCGACGATATGCGCGAAGGCTTGGTGTGCGTGCTTTCCGTGAAGCTGCCCGACCCGAAATTCTCCTCCCAAACCAAAGATAAGCTCGTTTCCAGCGAAATCGCGCCCGTGGTGAACGAAGTGCTCAGCCAGGCGCTGCACGAATTTCTGGAAGAAAACCCGGCAGACGCCAAAATCATCTGCGGCAAAATCGTGGATGCCGCCCGCGCCCGCGAAGCCGCCCGCAAAGCCCGCGAAATCACCCGCCGCAAAGGCGTGATGGACGGCTTAGGCCTGCCCGGTAAACTGGCCGACTGCCAAGAAAAAGACCCTGCGTTATCCGAGCTTTATCTGGTGGAGGGCGATTCTGCCGGCGGCTCCGCCAAGCAGGGCCGCGACCGCAAATTCCAAGCCATCCTGCCGCTGAAAGGCAAAATCCTCAACGTGGAAAAAGCCCGCTTTGAGAAAATGCTCGCCAGCCAGGAAGTGGCCACCCTGATTACCGCGCTGGGCACCAGCATCGGCAAAGAAGAATTCAACTTGGAAAAACTGCGCTACCACCGCATCATCATCATGACCGATGCCGACGTGGACGGCGCCCACATCCGCACCCTGCTGCTCACCTTCTTCTACCGCCAAATGCCCGAACTGGTGGAACGCGGCTACATCTACATCGCCCAGCCCCCACTGTATAAAGCCAAATACGGCAAGCAGGAACGCTACCTGAAAGATGACATGGAAAAAGACGAATTCCTGCTCGGGCTCGCTGTGGACAAAGCCAAAATCGTATCCGGCAGCCGCACGCTGGAAGGCCAAGAGCTGGAGCGCGCCGCCAAGCAGTTCCTGCGCGCCCGCAGCACCATCGAGCAAGAAAGCCGCATCATCGACGGCCTCGTGCTGCGCACCCTGCTCGACACCGACCCCATCGACCTCACCAGCGCCGAAAGCACCGACGCCGCCATCGCCGCGCTCAACCCCCTGCTGCACAGCGAGCAAGTGGCGCTCGAACGCCTCGACGGCCACGAAGGCGGCCATTTCGTGAAAATCACCCGTCAGCTGCACGGCAACGTGATGGTTTCCTACCTTGATCAGAAGTTTATCGACAGCAAGGCCTACCAAACCATCAGCCGCACCGCCGAGCAGCTCAAAGGCCTGGTGCAGCCCGGCGCCCTGCTCTACAAAGGCGAAGCCGAGCCGCAGCCCGTAAACAGCTTCGAGCAGGCCATCGACATCCTGCTCGCCGGCGCGCAAAAAGGCATGACCATCCAGCGCTACAAAGGGCTGGGCGAAATGAACGCCGAGCAGCTGTGGGAAACCACCATGGATCCCGAAGTGCGCCGCCTCTTGAAAGTGCGCATCGAAGACGCCATCGCCGCCGACGAAGTATTCGTCACCCTCATGGGCGACGAAGTGGAGCCGCGCCGCGAGTTTATCGAAACCAACGCCCTGATTGCGCAGAATATCGACGCGTAACCAGCCGCACATTTTTCAGGTAGCCTTCTCTTTCCCTACCTATTCATCAACTTGACCTGAATATTTATATAACAAATCGCAAACATAGTTTTGATAGTTAAAATTTTTGGATATAGTGCAGCCCATAGCAAGACATGAGGAATTTCCTCCCAACCATCGCAAAAGGAATGCAAACCATGACCCAAAAATGCCCCGTTACCCACCTCACCATGAACAACGGCGCGCCCGTTGCCGACAACCAAAACAGCCTGACCGCCGGCCCGCGCGGCCCGTTGCTGGCGCAGGATTTGTGGCTGAATGAAAAACTCGCCGACTTCGTGCGCGAAGTCATCCCCGAACGCCGTATGCACGCCAAAGGTTCGGGCGCGTTCGGCACGTTCACCGTAACGCACGACATCACGAAATACACCCGAGCCAAAATCTTCAGCGCAGTCGGCAAGAAAACCGAGATGTTCGCCCGCTTCACCACCGTGGCAGGCGAGCGCGGCGCAGCCGATGCAGAACGCGACATCCGCGGCTTTGCGTTGAAGTTCTACACCGAAGAAGGCAACTGGGATATGGTCGGCAACAACACGCCCGTGTTCTTCCTGCGCGACCCGCGCAAATTCCCCGACCTGAACAAAGCCGTCAAACGCGACCCGCGCACCAATATGCGCTCCGCCACCAACAACTGGGACTTCTGGACGCTGCTGCCCGAAGCCCTGCACCAAGTTACCATCGTCATGAGCGACCGCGGCATCCCCGCCAGCTACCGCCATATGCACGGCTTCGGTTCGCATACGTACAGCTTCTGGAACGAAGCGGGCGAGCGTTTTTGGGTGAAATTCCACTTCCGTACCCAACAAGGCATTAAAAACCTGACCGACAAAGAAGCGGCAGACATCATCGCCAACGACCGCGAAAGCCACCAGCGCGATTTGTACGAAGCCATCGAACGCGGCGAGTTTCCGAAATGGACGATGTACGTCCAAATCATGCCCGAGGCGGACGCGGAAAAAGTGCCGTATCATCCTTTCGACCTGACCAAAGTTTGGCCGAAAAAAGACTATCCGCTGATTGAAGTGGGCGAATTCGAGCTGAACCGCAATCCCGAAAACTTCTTCGCCGATGTGGAACAATCCGTCTTCGCACCGAGCAACCTCGTTCCCGGCATAGGCGCCAGCCCCGACAAAATGCTGCAAGCCCGTTTGTTCAACTACGCCGACGCGCAACGCTACCGCTTGGGGGTGAACTTCCGCCAAATCCCGGTAAACCGCCCGCGTTGCCCCGTCCACAGCAACCAGCGCGACGGGCAAGGCCGCGCCGACGGCAACTATGGCAGCCTGCCGCACTACGAACCCAACAGCTTCGGCCAATGGCAGCAGCAGCCCAACTTCGCCGAACCGCCCCTGAAAATCAACGGCGACGCAGCGCACTGGGACTACCGCCAAGACGATGACGACTACTTCAGCCAACCGCGCGCCTTGTTTAACCTGATGAACGACGCGCAGAAACAGGCTTTGTTTAGCAACACTGCCGCCGCCATGGGCGACGCGCCAAACTTCATTAAATACCGCCACATCCGCAACTGCCACCGTTGCGACCCCGCCTACGGCGAAGGCGTGGCAAAAGCCTTGGGGCTGACCGTGGCCGACGCGGTGAAAGCCCGCGAAATCGACCCCGCGCTCGGCCAAGGCGGCTTGCTATAAAACGCCCGGCAAACCATCATCCGGCCATTATCAAAGGCTACCTGAAAATTTTCAGGTAGCCTTTTTTGCCCGCGCCCATTCCAAAGCCACCGCCCAAACGTTAAAATCCATCCGTTTTCCCATTCCCTCCCAACACAGAAAGGACAAGCCATGCTCCGCCGCCTCACCGCCCTCCTCGCCCTCAGCCTCGCCGGCCAAGCCTACGCCGCCACCTTCATCGCCGACAGCATCCCCTACGCCCCCGACGCCAAAGTGGCCGACCGCATCAGCACCGAATGCACCGATTTAGGCAAAACCTTCAGCCAAGAAATCATCAGCCAAGCCAAAGCCCAAGGCATTGAGCTGCAAGCCGCCCCCGCCGGCAGCCTCGCCGAACAGCCCGACCGCATCGACATCCAAATCACCGACATCCGCAGCTACGGCAGCGCCTTCACCGGCCACTACAAATCCATCAACCTCCAGCTCACCCGCTACCAAAACGGCCAGCCCACCGCCAGCACCAAACTCAGCCGCCGCTCCCTCGGCGGCATGGGCGGCATGTTCAAAAGCTCCTGCTCCGTGCTCGACCGCGTAACCGGCACCCTCTCCCAAGACATCGCCGCCTGGCTCAAAGCCCCCGCCGCCGCCGCCGAAACCCCGGCCGGCACCGAAGCCGCCAGCCAAGCCCAATAAGCTGTTTTCAAACAGGCTACCTGAAAAATAGCCCGCACAACAAAAGATACCGTAATCGAAAGTCAAGCACTTTTTAAAAACGCAAGCAACAGTAAGGCAGCGGCAATCTTCGGATGCCGCTTTTTCGCAACAGTTCAAAACTGCTGTTTTACGCCTGTTTGTGCCGGTTCTCGTCAAACGGCTGGCCGGATTTGATGACGGCGTAAGCGTATTTGATGATTTTGCACATCATCAAGACGTAAATTTGCTTGGGGTGTTTGCCCTGTTTCAGCTTTTGTTCAAACCAAGGCCGCCAAAGTTTGCTCCTTAGGCAGGCTGCCCGGGCGGGATAGTAAAGTGCTTTGCGCACCATCTTATCGCCCATTTTGGATATCTTGACGTATTTCACGCTTGTGCCGGAATCTTTGATAAGCGCATCCAGAATCTGCTCCATCTGCTGCAAGCGCTGCAACAAGTGCTGCTGAAGCTGGGCGCCTTCGCGGCTGCGCGCCTGATTGAAGCTCTCCAGCACTTCGTTGATCAGGCGCAGCACGCTTTCGTCCAAATCGCCCGCCTCTTCCGCCGGCGCGGCCAGCACGCCAGGGAAGGCGAGGATGTCGGCCACACCCAGGCGGTTGATGTCGGGGTGTTTGCGGCAGATTTTGTTGTTGATCTTCGCCAACTGCGACACCAGCTTTTTGTTCAGCTGCAAGCTGCGGGCGGCCGGCTGCGTGTCGTGCTGGAGCTGGATGCGGCATTCGATTTTGCCGCGTGCGGCGCGGGCGGACACGGCTTCGCGCAGCGCACCTTCGAGGTGGCGCAGGTCTTCGGGCATTTTGAATTGGATGTCGAGGTAGCGGTGGTTGACCGCGCGCAATTCGAGATAGAGGCGTTTGCTGCCGTGTTCGGCGCTGCCGTTGGCAAAGCCGGTCATGCTGTTGATCATGTTTTTTCCTTTAAATACAGTGGATAAATTTTTAGCTGCGTTGAAACTGGCGTTTTAACTTCGTTGAAGCTTGCGCTTTCAGGTAGCCTCAAGCTTGGTTTACCTGCCTTTGGCGAAACTGCCGAGCACGCCGGCGCCCACAATCACCAGCATGCCGGCGATTTCGTGCCAGCTGATGCTATCGCCGAGCCAGAAAATGCCCAGCAGGGTGGAAAACACCACGGTGAGGTAGGAGAGCGAAGCCACGGTGAGCTTGCGCCCCACCTGGTAGGCGCGGGTCATCGCCAGCTGGCCGAGCGTGCCGGCGGCGCCCAGGCCGAGCAGATAGGGCAGCGATTGGGCGCTGGGCGGCTGCCAGCCTTGAATGCAAGCCAAAGTGCCGGCCATGGCCGTGCCCACGCAGCAGAAGTAAAACACCACGCGCCAGCTCGGCTCACCCAGCTTGGAAAGTTCGCGCACCTGCAAATACGCCCAGCCGGAGCACACGCCGGAAACCAGCCCGACCAAGCCGGCGGCTCGCTGCTCGGAAGCAAAAGTGGGCTGCAGCAGGATGATGATGCCACCAAAGCCCATCAGCAGCGCGGCCAACATCAGCGGCGCGATTTTTTCTTTGAGAAATAAGAAAGAGAGCAGCGCCAAAAACAGCGAGGAGGTGTAGTTTAGCGTGATGGCGGTGGCCAGCGGCAGGCGGGTGAGCGCGTAGAACGAGAGCAGCAGCGCCACCGTGCCGGTAATGCTGCGGTTGAAGTGGGATTTCAGGTGCGGCGTGCGGAAGGCCTGCCCGCGCCACCAGATGGGCAGCCCGATGGCGGCGAGCCCAAACAGCATGCGCCAAAACACCAGCTCGTTGAAACTGAAGCCGAAACGGCTGCCGGCGGCTTTGGCAAATGCGCCCATCAGGGCAAACAGGGCGGCGGAAATCACCATCCAGCCGGAGCCCAGGCGGTCGGCAGGCGGGGAGGAGTGGCTCATGATGGCTTCAATCGGGTTGCGGAAATATTTTCAGGTAGCCTCTTGCGGCAAGCAGGCTACCTGAAAAACTATTGAAACATATTATTCGGCAGCCGTTTCGCCTTCGGCCGCGGCGGCTTCGGAGGCGGGCAAGATGCGGTAATACACTTCGCCCGGGCCCACGTAGCCCAGCTCGGTGCGGGCGATTTCGGCAATCGCGTCTTGGCCGTTGCGCAGGTTTTCCACTTCGGCCTTCAAAGCCTGATTGCGCCACACCAGGGCTTGGTTGGCCTCGCGCCGGCGCTCGGCTTGGGATTCCAGCCGCCACATATCGCGCCAGCCGCCTTTGGCCAGCCACAAATCCTGTTGCAGCCACACCAGCGCCAAGGCCAGCACCACGGTTACCCATTTCATTTTTCAGGTAGCCTTTAGCGCGCCAGGTGGTAGAAAGCGGCTTGGCCGGGGTAATAGGCGGCGCTGCCCAACTCTTCTTCGATGCGCAAAAGCTGGTTGTATTTGGCCATGCGGTCGGAGCGGGAGAGCGAGCCGGTTTTGATCTGCATGCAGTTGGTGGCCACGGCCAGGTCGGCGATGGTGCTGTCTTCGGTTTCGCCGGAGCGGTGGCTCATCACGCTGGCGTAGCGGTTGCGCTTGGCCAAATCCACGGCTTTCAGGGTTTCGCTCAAGGTGCCGATTTGGTTCACTTTCACCAGCAGGGCGTTGGCAATACCGTCTTTAATGCCTTCGGCCAGAATCTGCGGATTGGTCACAAACAAATCGTCGCCCACCAGCTGCACTTTGCCGCCCAACTTTTGGGTGAGCAGCTTCCAGCCTTCGCGGTCGTTTTCGTCCATGCCGTCTTCGATGGAGATAATCGGATAGCGGGAAACCAGGTCGGCCAAGTAATCGGCAAATTCGGCATTGGTGAGCGCTTTGCCTTCGGCGGAGAGGTGGTACTTGCCTTCGCGGTAAAACTCACTGGAGGCGCAGTCGAGCGCCAGCAGCACGTCTTTGCCGGCTTCGTAGCCCGCGGCTTTCACGGCTTCCAGAATCAAATCCAGCGCTTCGGCGTGGCTGCCCAAATTGGGGGCGAAGCCGCCTTCGTCGCCCACGGTGGTGGGGAAGCCCTTGTCGTGGCAGATTTTCTTCAAGTGGTGGAACACTTCCGCGCCGCAACGCAACGCATCGCGGAAGCTCTCCGCGCCCACCGGCATAATCATGAATTCCTGAATATCCAGGCTGTTGTTGGCATGTTCGCCGCCGTTGATCACATTCATCATCGGCACCGGCATCGCCATCGGCCCGGCGCCACCCAAATAGCGGTAGAGCGGCAGGCCGGCATCTTCGGCGGCCGCACGCGCCACGGCCATGGATACGGCCAAAGTGGCATTAGCGCCGAGGCGGCCTTTGTTGTCCGTGCCGTCGAGCTCCACCAGCACGCTGTCGATATAGCTCTGCTCGGAAGCATCAATGCCGATTATGGCTTGAGCGATTTCGTTGTTCACATTCTCCACCGCCTTGAGCACGCCTTTGCCCAAATAGCGCCCGGCATCGCCGTCGCGCAGTTCCAAGGCTTCTTTCTGACCGGTGGAAGCGCCGCTGGGCACGGCCGCGCGCCCCATCACGCTGCTTTCCAGCAACACATCGCATTCTACGGTGGGATTGCCGCGCGAATCGAGAATCTCGCGGGCGAAAACATCAATAATGGCGCTCATGCATTCTGCTCCAAAAGTTAGTTGGCTGAAGAAACGGCGGCTTACCCGCCAAAACGGCGGGATTATACCCTGAAACGGATGGCCTTAGAAACGCAACGGCAGTCGGGCATGGCCAGCCGCCGCCGGCAATGCCGCAACACGCGGCAACGCATCTGCCCGCACTTGACAAAACCCGCGTTTGGGCATTAAATACGCCCCACTTCTTTACGCCGATTTGATACAGCTTGCGGGCGTTAAAACAGCTAAAGCGTACCCCTAGCGACACGCACCATCTGTTTTAAGCCCATTGCCGATTCAATGGGCTTTTATGTTTTCAATAAATTATGATTATTCTGGATTCCGTTTGCAAAAGCTACCACCACGGCAAAAGCAACCAATTCATGGCCGTGCACCCCTTGAGCCTGAGCATCGAGCAAGGCGAGGTGTTCGGGCTGATGGGCTATTCCGGTGCGGGTAAATCCACCCTGCTGCGCCTGATTAACCTGTTGGAACGCCCCGACAGCGGCAAAGTGCTGGTGGACGGCCAAGACCTTACTGCCATGAACCCCGTCCAGCTGCGCGCCGCGCGGCAGAGCATCGGCATGGTGTTCCAGCAGTTCAACCTGCTGGCCAACCGCACCGTGGCCGGCAATGTGGCCTTCCCTCTGGAAATCGCCGGCTGGAGCAAAGACAAAATCAACGAGCGCGTGGGCGAATGCTTGCAGATTGTCGGCCTTTCCGACCGCGCGCAGCACTACCCCGCCCAGCTTTCCGGCGGGCAGAAGCAGCGGGTGGGCATTGCCCGCGCGCTGGCGCCCAATCCGAGCGTGATTCTGGCCGACGAGCCCACTTCCGCGCTCGACCCGGCCACCACCCGCAGCGTGCTCGACTGCCTGCAAGACATCAACCGCCGCTTCAACGTAACCATCGTGATCGTAACCCACGAAATGAGCGTGATCCGCCGCCTGTGTAGCCGTACCGCCCTGCTGCACCAGGGGCACCTGCTGGAAGTGGCCGACGTGCGCGATAAGCAGATTCTGGCGCACACCGACATCGGGCGCGAATTGGTACAGGAGGATTAAGCATGGGGCAGCAATACGATATTTGGGAAAACCTGATGCGCCTGCGGCCGGAGTTTTACAAATCCTTTTGGCAAACGGCGGTGATGCTCGGCATTTCCGTGCCCGTGAGCGTACTGATTGGCGGGCTGCTGGGCGTGTGGCTGTTTACCACCAACCGCAACCAGATTTTCGCCAACCGCCGCGTGAACCACTTTCTCGGTTTCACCATCGACTTCATCCGCGCCTTCCCCTTCGTTATCCTGATGATTGTGATGATGAAGCCCACCCGCATGATTATGGGCACCACCTTCGGCCCGGTGGCCGCCTCCATTTCGCTCAGCGTGGCCGCCATGTTTTACTTTGCGCGGCTGGTGGAGCAGAATTTGGCCGAAGTGCCCAAAGGCGTGGTGGAAGCCGCGCTGGCGATGGGCGCCAAGCCTTCCACGATTATCACCAAAGTGCTGCTGAACGAAGCGCGTGCCGGCTTGGTGCGCAGCATCGCCATCCTGATTATCGCCACGCTGGGCACCAGCGCTGCGGCCGGCTTAATCGGCGGCGGAGGCGTGGGCGACCTCGGCATCCGCTACGGCCACCAGCGCTATATGGCCGACGTGCTGTGGACAGTAGTTGCCCTGCTTTCGGCCTTGGTGGTCTGCATTCAATCGGTTGGCAACTATCTGGCCGCCCGTTTGGACAAACGCTAGTTTATGATTTCTTCCCAACCTGTTTATCCATTAATAAGGAGACACACAATGAAAGCTTTATGGAAACTCACCCTCGCCGCCGTGCTGGGCATGACCCTGGCCGCCTGCGGCGGACAAGACAGCGGCGCCGGCCAGGCATCGGCCGCTTCTTCCGGCAGCCAGCCCGCTGCCGAAGCCAAACGCGAAATCCGCTTCGGCACCACCCCGGGCGACTTTGCCGACATGATTAAAGACCAAATCCAGCCGATTCTGGAAAAACAGGGCTACACCGTAACCCTCACCGAATTCCCCGACTACGTTACCCCCAACCAAGCGCTGGGCGAAGGCGCCATCGACATCAACATCTTCCAGCACAAGCCCTATCTGGATTCCTTCAAAGCCGAGCACAACCTCGATCTGACCGAAGTATTCCAAGTGCCCACCGCCCCGCTGGGCATCTACCCGGGCAAACTCACCGCGCTGGACCAAGTGAAAGACGGCAGCACCGTTTCCATCCCCAATGATCCTTCCAACCTGGCCCGCGCCCTGGTGATGCTCGACAACCTGGGCTGGATCAAGCTGAAAGAAGGCGTTGACCCGCTGCGCGCCGCCCGCACCGACATCGCCGAAAACACCAAAAACATCGAATTCGTGGAAATGGAAGCCGCCAACCTGCCGCGCAGCCGCCAAGACGTGGACTTCGCCATCGTAAACGGCAACTACGCCATGTCTTCCGGCATGAAACTGGCCGAAGCCCTGTTCCAAGAGCCCAGCTTCGCCTACATCAACTGGTCTGCCGTGCGCACCGCCGATAAAGACGCGCAATGGGTGCAAGACGTAACCGCCGCCTACAACTCCCAAGAGTTTAAAGACTACGCCCACAAACGCTTCGTCGGCTACAAATACCCCGCCGTTTGGGGCGAAGGCGCCGCCGCAGCTTCAGCCGCCTCTGCCGCTTCCGCCGCCAAATAATCCGCGCGGATAAAGCAAACAGCAGCCGTTTCAGCCAGCCTGAAGCGGCTGTTTGTTTGGGGCGGACGACAAACCGGTTTTCAGGTAGCCCTGCGCATTCAGGCTACCTGAAAACGAGCGAAGCGAGTTTCTGCAAAGCTAAAACGTGAACTGCAACGCAGCAAACATACCGGCTTTCACGAAACAGCCAAACCAAGCCCCAATATTTTTCAGGTAGCCTTTCCAAGCAGAGGCTACCTGAAAAAAGCAGGCAGCCCGCAAACCGTTTAAGCGCAGTAAAGGCTACCTGAAAAACACCCCGCCCAACCCAAAACATTTGGCAGCCCTGCCAAACTCCGCTACACTGCGCCCCTTTTTTCACACCACACAAGGAAACATCATGGCACTCATGGACAACCTGATGAACGCCGCCACCCAAATGCTCGGCGGCAAAGACAGCAACGGCGCCGGCTCGCTGAGCGACATGGCGATGGACTTGGTCAAACAGCAAGGCGGTGTGGGCAACCTCATCAACCAATTACAGCAAGGCGGCCTGGGCGACGCCCTGAGCAGCTGGGTATCCAACCAAGCCGGCAACCTGCCCGTGTCCGGCAGCCAGCTGCAACAAGCCCTCGGCAGCGACACCGTAAACCAGCTCGCCCAAAAATTCGGCGTCGATGCCTCGTAGGCAAGCGACATGCTGGCCAAAATCCTGCCCGACCTGGTAGACAAAGCCACCCCCAACGGCAGCGCCCAAGATGCCGACGGCTTCGGCTTAGACGACATTGCCTCCCTGCTGCTGCGCAACTTCATGAAATAACCAAAGGCCGTTTGCCCCCGCAAACGGCCTTTTCCACCACGGCTCAACGGGCGCAGGGGCTACCTGAAACCCTCCCGCGCCCGGCGCAAATATTTTCAGGTAGCCTCCCTGCCCCGCTCCACCACCACGCCCACCTCGACCACGCCCGGCAAAATCCCCGGCTTCACCGCCTTCACCCGCACGCTCTCGCAGGCAAACTGCCTGAGCAGCAGCTGCGCCACATGCCCCGCCAGCGCCTCCAGCAGGAAAAACTGCTGCCCCGCCAGCGAAGACACCACCCGCTCCGCCACCTCGGCATAGCTGATGGTGTCCGCCACATCGTCGCTCGCTTCGGCCGCGCGCAAATCCGCTCTAATATCAATATCCAGCAGCACGGTTTGCGCTCGGCGGCGCTCCCAGTCGAAAACGCCGATCAGGGTTTGGGCTTTGAGCCCGTGCAGAAAAACAGTATCCATGTTGCGCTTGTCCTCGTGATAAAATCCGGCTCGTTTGTTTGAATGTGAAGCAATGTTATGGCTGACATCTTGTCTGTTTGGGGGCTGGCCGCCGTGGCTGCGTCTTATCTAATCGGCTCGCTCTCGTTTGCCGTGATCGTGTCGAAATGTTACGGGCTTGACGACCCGCGCAGCTACGGCTCGGGCAACCCGGGCGCCACCAATGTTTTGCGCACCGGCCGCAAGAAAGCCGCCGCGCTCACGCTCTTGGGCGACGCGCTCAAAGGCCTGCTTGCCGTGCTGCTTGCCCGCTGGCTGCAAGCGCGTTTCGGCCTGGCCGACGAAACGGTGGCGGCGGTGGCGGTGGCGGTGCTCGTGGGGCACATGTGGCCGCTGTTTTTCGGCTTCAAGGGCGGCAAGGGCGTGGCCACCGCGCTGGGCGTGCTGCTGGCGCTGTCTTGGCCGGTGGCGCTGATTTGCGCGGCGGTGTGGCTGCTGATGGCCTTCGGGCTGAAAATCTCTTCGCTGGCGGCGCTCACGGCCACGGTGCTCAGCCCGCTGGCGGCGGCGTTTCTGGTGCCGCAGCCTTCCTGGCAGGCGGCCATCGCGGTGATTGCCGCGATGGTGCTGCTGCGCCACCGCAGCAATATCCAAAACCTGCTCAGCGGCAAAGAAAGCAAAATCGGCTCGGGCAAATAGCGGCCTGCCGAGTGGCTGATTGGAGGCTACCTGAAAAATCAAATTGGTTTTTCAGGTAGCCTTTAATGTTTCGGGTAGGTCGGGCATTCATGCCCGACAATCCATATCACGCCCATGCCGACCTACCGCCGATTGCCTTCCAGAACTACTTGAAATTCAATCCAAACATTTTTCAGGTAGCCTTTTGGCATTCTTCCCAAGGCTACCTGAAATCCACACCAGCCTTTTCAGGGAGCCTGTTCCCAGCCCGCATCTTTCAGCAGCAATGCCGCCGCCTGCCGCCCGCTCTGCACCGCCGCTTCCAGCGTGGCGGGGTAGCGCGGGTGCAGGTAGTCGCCGGCGAGATAAATGCGCTGGTGGCGCAGCCAGGCGGTGGGGATGGCGGGGCGGCTCGTGCAGCTGGCGGCGGTGGCGCGTTTTTCGGTGATCACCTGCGCGGATATGGGGCGCGGCTGGTGCGGGCAGAGGCGCAGCAAATCTTGGTGCACGCGTGCCACCCATTCTTCGCTGCCGAGCCGGCCCAGGCGTTCCGACAGCGAAATCACGGCCGACACCTCGCCGCGCCCGAAGCCCAACGCGTCACGGTTGATCAGCCATTGCGCCGTGCCTTCGGCGAAGCCGGTAATCGGCGCGGGCAGCGCGGGCGGGTTGGCATAGCGCAGATACACGGTGGTGATGGCGTGGTAGGCCAATGCATCCAGCGCGGCGGCAATCTCGGGCGGCGCGGCCTCGGGCAGCAGCGCGGGCACATGGTAGGGCGCCACGGCCAGCACGGCGGCGTCGAACGCCTCGCCGTTGATCAACAGACTGCCCGAAAGCGCCTGCGCCAGCCGCGGCACGCGCGTTGCCAAGCGGATTTCCGCGCCATGCTTGTGCAAACGGCGGCACACCGGCTCGGCAAACAGCCGCCCCAAATCCTGCTTGGGCAGCAGAAAATCACTGGCTGCCCGCTCTGCCCACACGCCGTCGCGCAGCACGTTTTGCAGGCGTTGCAGCGAGGCCTGCTCCAAATCCGTGTTCATCGCGCCCCACACCAGCGGCTGCCAAAACTGCTGCTGCAAACGGTGCGACACCCGCCGCTGCCGCAGCCAGCCTGCCACGGGCACGTCTGTTTCCAGCCGCAAGCCCTGCAAAGCGCGCATTTGGCGCAGCAGCGCGGTTTTTTCGCCCCAGCCGATGCCGCGCGCGCGCAGCACGCCGGCGAGCAGGTGCAGCGGCGCAGGCAGGCGGCGGGCGGCAAATTGCAGGCCGTCGGCCATGTGCCACTGCAAGGGTAGGCGCAGAAACGCCTCTTCCTCGCGCACGCTGCAGCGCGCCAGCACATCGAGCACCTGCCGGTATGCGCCCACCAGAATGTGCTGGCCGTTATCCGCATGGGCAAAATCGCCGCTGCCGCCAAAGGTACGCGCCCGCCCGCCGCACTGCCGCCCGGCTTCAAACAGGGTGATGCGGGCATGGCCGCACAGTGCTTCCGCCGCCGCCAGCCCCGCCCAGCCGCCGCCGATCACCGCCACACGCGGCGCGGCATTCATGGCTTAAACCCCAAGAGCCAGGTTTTCAGGGCGATGCGCGCCTTGCGCGGCTTCGGAATCGCCAGCTTGTAGCGCAGCACGTTAGCGGCGCCGTCGCGCTCGATTTCGTTGAGCAGCGCGTAATAAATGGCGGCCATCACCAGCCCGGCCTTCTGGCCGCGCCGCTCGGCAGCAGGCAGCAGGGCCACGGCTTCGCGGTAGGTTTGGCGGGCGCGGGCTACCTGAAAAGCCATCAGCTCGGCAAATTCCGGGCTGCCTTTGCGTTGCAGAATATCGGCGGCGGGCACGCCGAAACGCTGCAAATCTTCCACCGGCAGGTAAATCCGCCCCAGCCCGGCATCTTCGCCCACGTCGCGGATGATGTTGGTGAGCTGCAGGGCGAGGCCCATTTTGTCGGCATAATCGAGCACGGCGGGATCTTGGAAACCGAGGATGCGGGTAATCAGCCTCCCCACCGCGCCGGCCACGCGCCGGCAGTATTGCTGCAAGGCGGCGAAATCGGCATAGCGGGCGGGGCTCAAATCCATTTCCACGCCGTCGAGCACGGCGGTCAGCTCGTTTTCAGGTAGCCCGAAGGTGGGGGCGACTTCGCGCAGGGCTTGGTTTACGGGATGCTCGGGCAGGGTGGCGCCGTGGAAGATTTTGGCCGTGTCTTGCCGCCACCAGGCCAGCGTTTGCGCGGCCACGGCGGGGTCGGAGCAGTTGTCGGTCGCGTCGTCGAGCTCTCGGCAGTAGGCATAGAGCACGGTCATGGCGCGGCGTTTTTCCGGCGGCAGGAAGCGGAAGCCGGCGAGGAAACTGGAGCCGCTGGCTTCGGCTTTTTGGCGGCAGTAGTCGAATGGGGTCATAAAATCTTCATCAACATGCTAATCAAACTTGGAGGCTACCTGAAAAACAGGCAGTTTGTTTTAATGATGGCTGCGGGCTTTCATTGCACGGCAGCCGATATTTTCAGGTAGCCTCAAATGCGGGAAAAGGCTACCTGAAAAATCGGCAAACCGGTTTTCAGGTAGCCCCTCCCCCGTTTGCATGGCAAGGCCTATTCCCTGCTGGAGCCCACGCGGATGCCGTGCTCCATCTGGCCGGCTGGGGCGCTGCCTTTGCCGCCTTTCTGGTTTTCGGAGAGGCGTTGCAGGTAGCCTTCGTCGATGTCGCCGGTGGCATAGCAGCCGTTGAAGCAGGAGCTGTCGAAGCCTTCGATGGCGGGGTTGAGCGCACGCACCACGTTTTCCAAATCGGCCAAATCTTGAAACACCACGCCGTCGGCGGAAATTTCGGCGGCGATTTGCTCGGCGTCGCGGCCGTTGGCAATCAGCTCGCTGCGGGTGGGCATGTCGATGCCGTACACGTTGGGGTAGCGTACTTCGGGCGCGGCGGAGGCGAAATACACTTTGCGGGCGCCGGCGGCGCGCACCATTTCCACAATTTCGCGGCTGGTGGTGCCGCGCACGATGGAATCGTCCACCAGCAGCACGGATTTGCCGGCAAATTCGCTGTCGATGGGGTTGAGCTTCTGGCGCACGGATTTTTTGCGCGTGGCCTGGCCGGGCATGATGAAGGTACGGCCGATGTAGCGGTTTTTAATCAGGCCTTCGCGGTAGGGTTTGCCCAGGTGCATGGCCAGCTGAAGTGCGCTGGGGCGGCTGGTGTCGGGGATGGGCATCACCACGTCGATTTCGTCGGCATTCAGGCTGCGTTTCACTTTTTCGGCCAGAGTGACGCCCATATCGAGCCGCGCCTGATACACGGATACGCCGTTCATCACCGAATCCGGCCGCGCGAAATACACGTATTCAAACAGGCAGGGCAACAGGCGCGGCGCCTCGGCGCATTGGCTGCTGTGAAACTCGCCGTTGAAGCCGATAAACACGGCCTCGCCCGGCGCGATATCGCGCACCAATTCATAGCCCAGGCTGGGGAACACGATGGATTCGGAAGACACCATATAGGCGGTGCGCCCTTCGCCGTCGGTGTGTTTGCCCAACACCAGCGGGCGGATGCCGTGCGGGTCGCGGAAGGCGAGCATGCCGTAGCCGGCAATCAGTGCCACCACGCCGTAGGCGCCACGCACTTGGCGGTTGAGCGCGGAAACGGCGTGGAAAATATCGCCCACTTCCAGCTCGGTGCGGCCGCCCATGATGTGCTGCAACTCGCTGGCCAGCACGTTGAGCAGCACTTCCGAATCGGAGCCGGTGTTGATGTGGCGCAGGTGGCGGCGGTGCAGGGCGGCATAGAGCTCCTCGGTGTTGGTGAGGTTGCCGTTGTGCGCCAAAACGATGCCGAAGGGCGAGTTCACATAGAAAGGCTGCGCCTCGGCGCTGCTGCCGGCATTGCCCGCCGTGGGATAGCGCACATGGGCGATGCCCGCGTTGCCCACTAGGTTGCGCATATCGCGCGTGCGGAACACATCACGCACCATGCCGATGTCTTTGTGCATATGAAACATATTGCCCTCGGCCGTTACGATGCCCGCCGCATCTTGCCCGCGGTGCTGCAACACCTGCAAGCCGTCATACAGCAACTGATTTACCGGCTCATACGCCACCATGCCCAACACGCCACACATAAATTCACTCCCCCGGCTCTTGCCGGTAATCAACATGATCCGCCATAAACGGCGGCAGATAGGGCACGGCCAGCTTGGCCAGCCCCTCGAAAACGAAAGCGGTTTGCGAATGCCGCCATTCCTCGCTGGCGGGCAAATCGGTAAACGCGCAGGCCAGCACCACCAGCGTGACCGCCAGCACGCCCTTCACTGCGCCAAATAGCCCGCCCAGCAGGCGGTTTACCCCGCCCAAGCCCACCGCGCCCGCAGAAGAAGTGAGCACGGTTTGCAGCAGGCGGAACAATAACCTCGCCAGCAAAAACACGCCGATAAACGCCACCACCACAGCCAACGCCGGCGGGCGCAGGCTACCTGAAAGCCAATCGCCCACCGGCGGGGAAAGCAGCTTGGCCGCCAACAGCGAGCCCAGCCACGAAACCAGACCCACCAATTCGGCCACCACGCCGCGGAACAGCGAAATCAGCGTGAAGGCCGCAATCACAAACAGGGCGGCATAATCGAATAAAGTCATCAGCGCTCCAGCAGCATGCCGTCCAAACCCTGCGCCTTAATCTTGCCCAGCGCCTGATTGGCGGCCTGCCGGTTGGGATAAGAGCCGGTGCGCACACGGTAGAGCGCGTTGCTGCCTTTATTGGGCGGCGCGGCCACATAGGCGCTCACGCCCGCATCCGCCAGCCGTTTCTGCACCGAGCGCGCCTGCTCCTCGCTGGTATAGGCGCCCACTTGGATCACCATACGCTTGTCCGGCTGGGCGGCTTGGCCCTCGGCCGCTTTGCCGCCGGAAGAAACCTGGTTGGCGGCACGGTTGTTCAAAATATCTTCCGGAGAAAGGCGGTTGTTGCGCCGCTCGGGCTTGCGCTCTTCATTGCGGCGCGAACGTTCGGCGGGCTTGCTTTCCGGCTGGCGCGCGCGCGGCTGCTGGGCAGCGGGCTGCTGCGGTTTCTCGGCTTCGGCACGGCGGGGATGCTCTGCGGCTGGCTTGGCCGGTTGCGCGGCTGGCGGCACAGCAGGCTTAGCCTGCGGCACGGGCGGCTCGGGGCGGTTGTTTTCCGCTGCCGCTCGGCGTTCCGGCGCAGGTTTGCTTTCCGCACGCGGCTCGGGTGCCGGGCGGCGCGCTTGGGCGGGCGGGTTGGCGGCGCTGCCTGAATTGGCCAGTGGATTGGGCAGCACGGCGGTTTGCGTATCTACCGGTTTGGCAGGCTGCACGGGCGGCGGAGCGGGCTGTGCAGCCGGCGGCACCGGCTCGGCCACCACCACTTCCTGCGGCGCAGACACCGGCTGCGGCGGCATTTCCACCGAAGTATCCGCGCCATCGGGCACTTCCGCCACCGGCTCGGGCAGCGGCTGCACGTCCACCACGGCGGAAGCTGCGGTTTCGCCGCCGCTCACGGTTACTTCGCCGGGTGCGGCGTTATTCTTATCGCTGCCCAGCACTTTGGCCAGCAGCAGCGCCACCACGGCGGTGAGCAGCAGCGCGCCCACCAGGCGGCGGCGGTTTTTGCGCTTGATCTGCTCGTATTCTTCCAGATGGCGCCAATTGGGGTTGGATTGCGGGGGCATAACTGATTATTCCTGTTGCGACGGCTTTCCCTAGCCAGCCGATTTTTTCCCCAGCCAGGCAGCGAGCCTCAGCAGTACAGGCAGCACGGCAAGGCGGGCTCACGCCGCAGGGGGAAAGAAGTGGCTTGGCTACATGATTTCGGCCACCGTGTGAAACGAACCAAATACGACAATTCTATCATTTTCGCCTGCCTCCGATAAGGCGGCGCGGTAGGCCTCGGCCACGCTGCCAAACAGGCGCACATTGCCGATGCCGGCGGCTTGCAGGTGCGCTTGCAAGGCTTCTGCCGAGAGGCCGCGCGGCAGCGGCAGCGGCGCCACCAGCCATTCGTCGAACTGGTCTTGCAGCAGCTCGAGCACGGCGCCGATGTCTTTATCCGCCAGCATGCTGAACACGGCCAGCCGCTTTTGCGCGAAAGGCAGCGCGATGAGGCTGCGGCGCAGGGCGCGGGCGGCGTGCGGATTGTGCCCCACATCCAAGATGGTGAGTGGGCGGCCGGGCAGCACTTGGAAGCGCCCGGGGTGCTGCACATCCAGCAGGCCGCGCTTGATGGCGCCGATATCTACCGGCAGGCGCGCGTTCAGGCATTCGAGCACGGCCAGCGCGCAGGCGGCATTGCCGAGCTGATAAGCGCCGCGCAGGGCGGGAAAGGGCAGCGCGTTGCGCTTGCGGCTACCTGAAAACTGCGGGCTGTGCTCGGGATGGAAGTGAAACGACCATTGCTGCTGCTCCAGTTTGCTGAAGCCGAAATCGCGCCCGGCCAGGAGCAAATCGGCGCCGATGGCTTCGGCGTGGCGGCGCAGCGATTCGGGCGGCGGGTTTTGCCCGCAGATGGCGGGTTTGCCGGGGCGGAACACGCCGGCTTTCTCAAAGGCGATGGCTTCCACCGTGTCGCCCAAGAAGGCTTGGTGATCCAAATCGACGGAAGTGACCATGGCCACGTCGGCATCGAAAATGTTTACCGCGTCGAGCCGCCCGCCGAGGCCGACTTCCAAAATCATCACGTCTACTTCGGCGCGGTGGAAAATATCCACGGCGGCCAAGGCGTTAAATTCGAAATAGGTGAGCGCGGTGTTGCCGCGGGCGGCTTCGATGCGCTCGAACGCGGCCACGATGGCTTCGTCGGAGGCAGGCCGGCCGTTTACGCAGATGCGCTCGTTGTAGCGCAGGATGTGCGGGCTGGTGAGCATGCCAGTGGAGAAGCCGGCGGCGCGGTAGATGCTTTCCAAAAAAGCGCACACCGAGCCTTTGCCGTTGGTGCCGGCCACCACAACCACGGGGCATTGCGGCTGCAGGCCCATGCGTTCTTGCACGGCGCGGATGCGCTCCAAGCCCATGTCGATGCTGCCGTGGCTGTGGGCGGTGCCGCCGGTGTAGGCGGTTTCGAGGTGGGCGAGCCATTGGGGGAGTGTTTTCATTTGTTCGGCCTTGTTTGCGGGGAGGCTACCTGAAACTGGTGTCTTGCGGCGCAAGGCAGCGTTTCTGCGTGGCTAAAAAACGGCGGGGCTGATGTTTCCACTGTGCCAAGAGATTGTATTCAGGCGGCCTGCTTCAACTGATTCAGGCTACCTGAAAACGGTTAAACCTTTTTCAGGTAGCCTGCGGCGGCATTATACCGCAGCCCGGTTTATAGCGGATTAGCTTAACTTCCGCTACGGCGTTGGCTCTCCTTGCTGTATTGCTCGTACTGTCTGCAGCTCGCCGCCTGGTATCGGAAGCATGTTAATCCGCTATTGGCTTGTGGCACTCGGCAAAGCGGCGGCAATCAGCCCACTCATGGCGGCATCGATTTGCGCGGCCACGTTTTCCGCCGCGCCCAAATTGCGCCCGGCCACCAGCGGCAGCACACGCCGGTAGCACACCTGCACGCACCCATTTTGCTCGCACACCAGCACTTTCAGCGGTAGCTCGGCAGCCAGCAGCAAATCGGCCTGCATCAGCGGCGTGCCCTTGGCCGGGTGGCCGACAATCAGCAGGCAGGCGGGCGCGAGCGGCAGGCCGTGTTCGTCGGCCAAACTGGAATGAGGGATTTCGGCAAACAGGGTGAGCCCTTGGGCGGCAAAAGCCTGTTTCAAAGCGGAAAGCGTTTTGACAAAGTCTAAACGGCTGGGCAGGATGAGGTAGTTGGGATTGCTCATGAAATTGGCCTTATATATGATTGCGCCGATATGCAGTATGGTTTTGCAGATTAATACTGCTGATTTTAATGCAGCGGAATTATAGTGGATTACCTTTAAACCAGGACTGCATTGCCTCGCCTTGCCGTACTACCTGTACTGTCTGCGGCTTCGTCGCCTTGTCCTGATTTAAAGTTACTCCACTATAGAAATAAAAATCGCCGCTTTATCCGTTTTACCGAGAGATTCGGCTTCAACACGGCAATACGCTTTTCCGCCCGACCACATTCAATCACGGAGTGTTTATGAAACCCTATATCAAATCTTTTTTCCTGATTCTTGTGCTGTTTCCGCCGCTGCTGGCGGCATCCGCATTGATGATTTCGGAAGGTTTTTCAGGCAATTCGGCGGTGAGTTTCACATCAGCCGATTTCCAATGGTATTTCAATTTGTTTATCTGGCTATGGTTTTTCAGTCTGCCTGCGGCGCCGGTGTATGCCGGGCTGGCGGCGGCGCTGAAGCTGCGTCGCGGCTGGCGCGCGGCGGCAATATCGGCGGCGTTGGGCTCGGGGCTGGCGGCTGTTTCGATTGCGGCGGGCGAACTGACGATGGGCGACGGCTTTGTGGAATGGGACGTGGTGGCGAGCGCGGCAATATGCACGGGGATGGCCGCTGCGGTGATATCGGCATGCCTGCCCAAACACGCAACCGTGGCGGATTAAATGCGGGCATACAGCCCCGTTTTTTCAGGTAGCCTGTCTCTTTAAGGCGGCCTTTATCCAATCATGGTGTTTGTGTCAATCCTGCATATCCGCCTGCTTGGTTTGCTTCCTCCGCGCCTGCCCCCACCGCGCCCACACGCGCAGGCGGCGCAGGCCTTCGGCATCGGCGGAATCCGGCCACACGGCCTGGTGGAGCCGCCGCCCGCTATCGGTGTGCCAATGCAGGATTTGCAGCCACGGCAGCACCACGCCGCCGCGCAGGGTGGCGGCCACGGCAATCTGCTGCGGTTGCAAAAACAGCACCGCCCCGCCGCCGCTGTCCACCGCCAATCGGGTAATCCGCAGCGGCCGGCGCAGGGCGTGCCAGGCGGCGAAGGCGGTGAGCGCAAGGCCGAGCCAGCGCGGCCAGCCGGCGAAATACAGCAGCCAGATGGCGGCCAGCCACAGCCACGCCGCCGCGTGCACGATGCGCCGCAGCCGCGAGGGCTTGAAGGCTACCTGAAAAGGCTGCACGGCATCACATCATATTGTCCACAACGGGGCTGACGCGGATGTCGTCGTCGTCCAAATCCAGCACCATGTCGTGAAATTCGAGGTCGAAGAAGCGGGCAAACAGCTCGGGCGTGAGCTCCGGCCACTGCTCCTGTGGCACTTCCCAGGAGGCGATTTCGCCGCTGAGGATGTTGCGCCAATGCTCGCCAAAGAGGCCGGCGCTCTCTTCGGGCGTGTCGGTTTGCTCAATCAGATACACGCTGCAATTGCTGCGGATTTGGGAAAGGGTGAGGTCGGGCAGGTCGTCGCCGGTGCTTTTGAGCCAGGTGAGGAAGGCTTCAGTGGGCTTCACCACCACGGCGCTGCGGTCTACGAAATACATGGGGGTTCCTTGGGTGTGAATTGGGATGGTTTCAGCCAGCCTTTGGGCGGAAGTGCCGCAGGCTACCTGAAAAATTTGCGCTGCGGAATAAGCAAGCGGCTTGGCCAATCGGATTTTCAGGTAGCCTGTTTGCCAGCGCAGGCTACCTGAAAATTGCGGCGATAGCGGATTAACCTAACTTTCGATACGGCGTTGGCTCGCCTTGTATCGAAAGTGTGTGAATCCGCTATAGTTTACAGCGGATAATCGTAATCCACCACCAGCGGGGCATGGTCGGAAAATTTTTCCTGCTTATACACGTGGGCGGCTTGGGCGCGCCCGGCCAGGGCGGGGGTGGCCATTTGGTAGTCGATGCGCCAGCCCACGTCTTTGGCGTAGGCCTGGCCGCGCTGGCTCCACCAGGTGTAGCCGGGCGCTTCGGGATAGAGCGTGCGCCAGATGTCCACCCAGCCGAGCTCGGCAATCACTTTGCTGATCCACTCGCGCTCTTCGGGCAGGAAGCCGGAGTTTTTCAAATTGCCTTTCCAGTTTTTCAAGTCGATGTTTTGGTGGGCGATGTTCCAGTCGCCGCAGATGACGATATCGCGGCCTTGGGCTTGCAGATCGCGCAGCATGGGGTAGAAGGCATCGAGAAAGCGGAATTTCACTTGTTGGCGTTCGTCTGAGCTGCTGCCGGAGGGCAGGTAGAGCGAAATCACGGATAAGTTGCCGAAATCGGCCTGCACAAAGCGGCCTTCGGCATCGAATTCGGCAATGCCCATGCCGGTTTGCACGCGGTCGGGCTCTCGTTTGCTGTAGAGCGCCACGCCGGAATAGCCGCGTTTTTCGGCGCAGTGCCAGACGCCGCGCATGCCGTGCGGGGCTTGCATGCTGTTGTCCAAATCGGCTTCTTGGGCTTTGAGCTCCTGCACGCACACGATGTCGGCGCCGCTCTGGGCGAGGTAGTCGTGAAAACCTTTTTTATAGGCGGATCGGATGCCGTTTACGTTGGCGGAAATAATGCGCATGATGGTTCCAAATGATGGGTGGATGAGGGGGAAAAGGCTACCTGAAAAACGGTTTTCAGGTAGCCTGCTTGGCCAAGGTTTGCCGCCACACCAGATAATCACGCAGGGGCGGCATGGGCGGGTTGATGCAGTGCGGGCAGATGCCGGTTACGTCTTCATCGTCAAACTCTTGGTGGAAAGCGTCGGGATCGAAGCGGGATTGCTGCAACACGGCCTGCGCCAGCGCCTGCTGCTGCACCACGTCGAATTCGTAGCCGAGCAAAATTTCGGCCAGCAGGCCGGTCTCGGCGCGGCTGAACCGGGCGCTATTGGATTGAATCAGGCGGATGTAATCGGCATTGCGGATTTTTTGTTGCAGTAAAACGGAGATATCCATGAAGGAGAAGACTACCTGAAAAAGGTAGGGAAATTCGGTTGAAGATTTGGTTGGAAATATGGGATTTTATTCAATGCAGCAATTCGCAGTTTTTATCGATATTGTTTCCGCCGGGGAAGACGGTTTTATTATCGCAACGGCTGCTGCTGCTTTCGCAAAGGCGCACAGTTTGGTCTTGGTTAATCAGCAATACGCGAGGTTCTTTGTTCACATCGAAAGCCACGGCTTTAATCGTATATTTATCGCCCAGCACGCCGCGCGCATTGCCTTGGAATTTGATGCAGAAATGGGCGGTTTGGGTAACCGGGATAGCCGGCCAAGAGGTGGAATTGGCTTTGAAAGTGCGGTTTCGCGTATAAAAGCGTTCCATTGCCCGGCTGTTTTCCAACAAAGCAGCATTCGCTTCTTCCAAACGCGATTTGCGCATAAAAGATTGGTAGGAAGGATAGGCAATCACCGCCAAAACCGCCACAATCGAAATGATCACCAGCAGCTCGATTAAGGTGAACCCGCGCTGTGTGCGAACAGATAAGCCGCTCATCTTGCTGCTCCTTATAAATAATGAAGCGGCAGTATAAACGGCTTTGGGGAGAAAGGGAATAGCTTGTTATCAGTATTGCTCGCAGTTGCTCGTGTTGCCGTCGCTATCAATATTGCACCGGTTTAAAATACCGATGCTGTTGTAATAGATCCCTTTGGTTTCACGAGAATTTCTAGCATTTGGCCTGGCGATGATTTCGTAGCTATCCGCTTTTGGCGAACCCGGGGCAAACGTGATATCAAAAAAATCTGTGCTCACCGGTGCTGAAGCCTGATTACCTGCGGTAGTATCATTCAGCGTTCTGGCTTTAGAATACAAACGCTCCATACTCCGAGCCTTATCCATGATGCGCGCTTTTGCTTCCTCCATGCGCGCTTTTCGGATGAAAGAGTCATAGCTGGGGAAGGCAAGCGTTGCCAAAATACCAATAATGACCACAATCATCATCAGCTCCATCAGAGTAAAGCCCTGCACTTTTGATTTATTCATTATTTTCCCTTCAACGTCTTTACACCCCAGCAAGCACCAATACTTTTATTTTTATGGTGTAACCCACTATTTTTCAAACTGCAATTAAACAGGCTACCTGAAAGCAGGAGCTTTACGAAACCCAAACCGCCCGTAAGCATCTTTCCCTACTTTTCAGGTAGCCGCTCCCTTTAAATCCTAATCCGGCTGGCTTCTCGCCCGGTAAATCTCTTCCTTCATCTGGCGTATTGCAGCCGGCAAACCCAAAAACAGCGCCTGTGCAATCAGCGCATGGCCGATATTCAACTCGCGAATCGGCAGAATACGCGCCACCGGTGCCACATTGTGAATCGTTAAGCCGTGACCGGCGTTTACCACCAAGCCCAGTTCCGAAGCGAAGTATGCCGCTTCTTCCAACCGCAGCAACTCACTTTGCCGCACCGTATGCGAAACCGCATCGGCATAGGCACCGGTGTGCAGCTCAATGGCTTGCGCACCAACATCACGTGCCGCGCGGATTTGCTGCTCGTCGGCATCAATAAACAACGACACGCGGATACCAGCTGCATTCAGCTTCTGCGTAAACTCTGCCACCTTCTGCTGCTGCGCCAACACATCCAAGCCGCCTTCGGTGGTCACTTCCTGCCGTTTTTCCGGCACGATGCACACATCTTCCGGCTGCACCTGCAAGGCGTTTTCCAACATTTCTTCGGTAAGCGCCATTTCCAAATTCATCCGCGTACGGATGGCTTGTTTGATGGCAAATACATCTACATCTTTGATGTGACGGCGGTCTTCACGCAAGTGCAGAGTAATCAAATCGGCACCGTGGGTTTCCGCCACCAACGCCGCTTCCAGCGGGCTGGGGTAAATCGTGCCGCGTGCATTGCGCACCGTGGCAACGTGGTCGATATTTACGCCTAAAAGCATATTCCGTCCTTTCCTGAATACCTAGTCGGCATCATAAATGACACACGCTTAAATTATATAAGCAACATGCGTGCCATCCATCATTACTTCTTACAAAACATTGCCGACACTATACAATTCAATCAAATCGCTCTCAATTACACCAACTACTTGGAGTCACTTACAAATCCCAAGGCTACCTGAAAGCCTGTATCTGCTGCAACACCTGGCGCGATTTAATCCCCTCCGGCAGGCGGGAATCCAGCAGCAGGCGGGTAATCTGCCGCGCCTGCTGCAAGGCGGCGGCATCGGCAAATTCACCGCTATCCAGCTGCATCAGCACTTCGCCGCACGCCGCCACGCCGCTCTGGATTTCGTGCGCAGGCAAGGCGCGGCGCTGTTCCAGCGGCAGCACGGCGTGTTCGGGGCGCAGCCAGTATTGCCGTGCGGCCTCCACCGGCCTGCCATCGCTGTCGTGCCGCAAATCGGGCGCATAGCCGGACAGCGTGAGCAGCGCCCATTCGAAGCGGCGCAACGCGGCGGCATGGTTCGGCTCGCTGCACAAGGCGCGCATAACTTGGCGCAAAGCCTCATACAGCGCGGGCTGCGGGTCTTCGCGCGCGGTGAGCTTCTGCACCAGCTCGTTCACATACAGCCCGCTGAGCAGCGCCTTGCCCTGCGGCTGCGGCCAGCCACCCAGCCATTCGGCGCGGTGCAGCGTTTTCAGCTCTTCCCGCCCATACCAGGCTACCTGCACCGGCACAAACGGCACCAGCACGCCGCGCAGCTCGCTCTGCCGCTTGCGCGCGCTGCGCGCCACCACCGTCACCCGCCCGTAGTCGCGGCTGTAGAGCTCCGCCAGCAGGCTGGTTTCGCGCCACGGCGTGGCCGACAGCAGGAAGGCCGGCTGGGAATCGATGCGGTTGAGCTGTTTCATGTGGGGTATCAAAAGGATGAATAGAAGCCGGCCTGTGCGTTCGGCCGGCATTTTTCGCTTCGCGGGCGCTTGGCCTTAGCCGCGCCAAGGTATCGTTTTAGCGAATGCGCCCCGCTCATTTTTAACTCCGTTGAAGCTCACGTTTTCAGGTAGCCTTTATGGGCGTTGAAAATGGCGGTAGCGGTTTGCCTGCAAACGATTTGGCCGGTTTTCAGGTAGCCTGAAGCCGGTTTGGCTGGGCTTTATCTGCGGCGGCCCTCGCCCGGCAGCGGCATATCCACCCACTTCATCACCGAGGCTACTTCCGCTGCGTTCAGCTCATAAAACTGCCCGCGTTTCAAACGGTTAGGCAAAGCAATCGGCCCGAAGCCGGTGCGCACCAGGCGGCTCACGGTGAGGCCGAAGTGCTCGAAAATACGGCGCACTTCGCGGTTGCGCCCCTCTTTGAGCACCACATTATACCATTTGTTCGCGCCCTCCCCGCCCTGGCTGTGGATGCGCTCCACCTGCGCCAGGCCGTCTTCCAGCATCACGCCTTCGCCGGTGAGCTGGCGCATCTGCTCGATTTCCAGCTCGCCCAACACGCGCACTGCATATTCGCGCTCCACCTCGAAGCTCGGGTGGGCGAAACGGTTGGCCAGCTCGCCGGAAGTGGTGAGGATCAGCAGGCCGCTGGTGTTGATGTCCAAGCGCCCGATGGCCACCCAGCGGCTGCTCGCCGCCTGCGGCAGGCGGTCGAAAATGCTCACGCGCCCTTGCGGGTCGTCGCGCGATACGATTTCGCCTTCCTGCTTGTAATACAAGATGATACGCGGCAACCTATCCGGCCATTTCAGCTTCACCACGCTGCCTTTCACCAGCACTTGGTCATCCGGCTGCACCTTGTCGCCCAGCTGCGCCGGCTTGCCGTTTACCGAAACCCAGCCGTTTTGAATCCACTCCTCCATCTCGCGGCGCGAGCCCACGCCGGAAGCGGCCAACGCCTTTTGCAGGCGCACCGGCTCGATGCCGCTCAAATCTGAACGCTGCTCCTGAAGCTGGCGCACGCGGCTCTGCACTTTCTGGTTAGCTGGGCGCACGGCCAGCTTTTTCGCCCGCGCCACACGCGTTTTCGGCGCAGAGGGTGCGTTGCCCGCTTTGTCGCGCGCCTGTCGCTTGGGGCTACCTGAAAATTTTTCATCGGCGCGGCGTAGGCCAGGCTTGCTGGAAGAGTTTTGTTTTTTCATCGGGTTATCCTAACTCGTGATATTGATCGACGGTTCTTCTGCGGCACGGGGCGGCAGGGTTTCTGTGAAAAAGGCTACCTGAAAATGTGAACTTACACGGAGTAAAAATCAGCAACGCGACTTTCGCCCAAACCATATTTCGGCAAAACCATAGCGGAATTTTTGTGCGGCTCAAGCGGCAAGCCGATAGACAATGGAAACGGCGTTTCTCGGCAGCGGCAAAGGGCAGTTTACGTTTGCGGCACAATGTGCCGTAGATTGGCGTTTTTGCGGATTACTCTACAAACGCACGATTCGGTTGGCGCTGAAGTTTCAGCCACCCTGAAGCTGCCTGTTATTTTTAGTTTCGCAGAAATTCCACTCCCTTCGGAAACATCGTTTTCAGGTAGCCTGCTGCCGGGGGAGGCTATCTGAAAATCTGTGCGGCCGTTTGCATGGTTTAGTGGCGCTGCACTTTGCGCACTTGGGGGATGGTGTAGAGGGCGTGGATGATTTGGCGCAGTTGGGTGTGGTCGGCCACTTGGAGGTCGAAGCGGAATTCGATGAAGCCGTCGCCGTTTTCTTTGGCTGAGCTGAGGGTGTCAACGGATTCGATGTCGGCGCCGTGGCCGGATACGGCTTGGGCCATGGCGGCGAGCAGGCCGTGGGCGCGTTTGGCGGATACGGTGATGCTGGTGGGGTAGTGTTTTTTCTGTTCGATGCCTTCCCAGTTGGCGTCGAGCTGCTGCTCGGGCGGGGCTTTGAGGGTGTTGGGGCAGGTGTCGCGGTGGATGATGAGGCCGTGGTCTTTCACCAGGAGGGCTTTGATGCTGTCGCCGGGGATGGGGCGGCAGCAGGGGGCGAGCTGGATGCGGCCGCTGTCGCTGCTGCCCACGCTGATGGGGGCGATTTTCACGCTGCTGCTGTTGGGCTGTTTGCCGGCGAGCTCGGCGATGTGCATGGCCACGGATACGGGGGCGAGCCTGCCCATGCCCACGTCGTAGAGGATGTCTTCGAAGCTGGTGTTTTTGCGGCTGAGGTCGTCGAGGTAGCTTTGTTTGAGGTCTTCGGAGAGGAGCAAATCTTGCGGAAGCAGGCCGGTGAGGGCGCGCTGGAGGAGCTGCTCGCCGAGGCGCACGGCGTCGCCGCGGTCGATGTGTTTGAGCTTGTTGCGGATGGCGCTGCGGGCGCGGCCGGAAATGACGAAGTTGAGCCAAGCGGGGTTGGGGCGGGCGATGTTGGAGGTGATGATTTCCACGCTGTCGCCGGTGCGCAGGCGGGTGCGCAGGGGCACCATGGTGTTGTTCACGCGGGCGGCGATGCAGCGGTGGCCGATATCGGTGTGCACGGCGTAGGCGAAATCCACGGGGGTGGCGCCTTCGGGCAGCACGAGGATTTTGCCTTTGGGGGTGAACACATACACTTCGCGCGGGAACAAATCGACTTTAACATGCTCGAGGAATTCGATGGCGTTGTCCCCCTGGGCTTGGAAGTCGAGGATGTTTTGCAGCCATTGGTGGGTGCGCTGGGCGGCGGGGTCGTTTTCGGCGTTTTTGTAGAGCAGGTGGCTGGCCACGCCTTCTTCGGCCACTTTGTCCATCTCGCGGGTGCGGATTTGCACTTCTATCGGCAGGCCGAAGGGGCCGACGAGGGTGGTGTGCAGGCTTTGGTAGCCGTTGGCCTTGGGGATGGCGATGTAGTCTTTGATGTGGCCGGGCTTGGGCTTGTAGAGGCTGTGCAGCGCACCGAGGGCGGCGTAGCAGGCGGGGATGTTGTTCACAATTACGCGGAAGCCGTAGATGTCCATCACTTCGGAGAAATGCAGTTTTTTATCCTGCATTTTCTTGTAGATGCTGTAGAGGTTTTTCTCTTTGCCGCGGATTTTGGCTTCGATGTTGGCGCTCACCAGGCGCTGGCTGAAGGCGCTCAGCACTTTGCCCACCACGTCGCGGCGGTTGCGGCGGCTGGCTTCGCGGGCGCGCTCGAGTACGGTGTAGCGGTTGGGCAGCAGGTATTTGAAGGAGAGGTCTTGCAGTTCGCGGTAGGCGTGGTTCAGGCCAATGCGGTTGGCGAGCTGGGCGTAGATTTCCAGCGTTTCGCGGGCGATACGGCGGCGGCTGTCGGGCTTTTTGGCATCGAGCGTGCGCATGTTGTGCAGGCGGTCGGAAAGTTTGACGATGATGACGCGGATGTCTTTGGTCATCGCCATGATGAGCTTGCGGAAGCTTTCGGCCTGGTGTTCGGCCTGGCTGTCGTATTCGAGCTTTTCGAGCTTGGAGAGGCCGTCTACCATGTCGGCGATGGCTTGGCCGAATTCGGCGGCAAGCTCTTCTTTGCTGGTGCCGGTGTCTTCGAGCACGTCGTGCAGCACGCCGGCGCAGAGGCCTTGGGCGTCGATGTGCCATTCGGCGAGCTGCTGGGCCACGGCCATGGGGTGGGTGATGTAGGGCACGCCGCTGTTGCGGAATTGGTTTTGGTGGGCGCGGATGCCGAAATCGCAGGCGCGGTTGAGCAGGGCTTGGTCTTCGGTTTTCAGGTAGCCTGCGGCGCGCAGCAGGGCTTGGCGGCTGCGCTCGATGATGAGGTGGTAAACTTCGTTGATTTGCCGGCGGCAGCGGTTGAGCTGGGCTTCGCGGCCTTCGCTGCCGGCGGTGTGGATGTGGTGGTGGATGATTTCGGTGCACACGTCGCCGAATTGGGGCTGGAGCAGCCCGATGTCGGCCTGGGTGCCGAGGTCTTCCATGGCGGTTTGAATCAGCACGGCGCACAGGGCGTGCACGCGTTGTTTTTCTTCGGCCAGGGCGGTGGCGAGATCGAAGGCGCGGGCGAGTTTGTCGGTGTGCCCCTGCTGCTCGGCGGTTTGGTAAACGTAGGCGCAGGCGGCTTCCAAGAGCGCCCAGCGTTCCATTTTTTTCAGGTAGCCTGTTTGGGCAAACAGGGTTTCCCGCAGGGCGGCGATGGAGGGGTTGTAACCGATGCTCGCGGCAATCATGATGGCTCGGGATTACTTGTTGCGCGAGAGGATTTCTTCGCCGATTTGGCCGGCGGCGATTTCGCGCAGGGCGGTGACGGTGGGCTTGTTGTTGCGGATGTCGTCTACCAGGGGCATGGAGCCGTTGGCGAGCTGGCGGGCGCGGTAGGCGGCGGCCAGGGTGAGGTTGAAGTGGTTGGGGATGCGGCCGATGCAGTCTTCTACGGTAATGCGTGCCATGGTGTGTTCCTTATATGTGTTGGTGAAAAGGGATAAAGGGTTTCAGGTAGCCTTTTGGCAGATGGGGCTACCTGAAAAATATCAGGCGTTTTCGCTGCTGCCAGCGAGCAGTTGGTGCACAAAGGGCTCTTGGTTTTCGCGGCGGAAGCGCTGGGATTTGATGATGTGCAGCAGGGCGTTTTCGGCGGCCACGAGGTCGTCGTTGACCACGAGGTAGTCGAACAGGGCGGCCTGCTCGATTTCGCTGCGGGCTTCGGCCAGCCGCCGGGCGATGACTTCGGGGGCGTCGGCGGCGCGCTGGCGCAGGCGTTGCTCCAGGGTTTGCAGCGAGGGCGGGGCGATGAAGATGCTGTGCGCCTGCGGCAGCTGGCGGCGGATTTGCTCGGCGCCTTGGGTGTCGATTTCGAGGATGACATCTACCCCTTGGCGGGTGAGGCTTTCTAGGCTTTGGGTGCTGGTGCCGTAGTAGTTGCCGTACACTTGGGCGTATTCCACGAATTGGCTTTCTTCTATCATGCGCTCGAATTCGGGCACGCTCACAAAGTGGTAGTGTTTGCCGTTTTCCTCGCCGCGGCGCGGGGCGCGGGTGGTGTGCGACACGGACACACGGATGTCGGCATGATGCTGGAGCAGCCGGGAAATCAGCGTGGTTTTGCCGGTGCCGGAGGCGGCGGAGATGACGAAAATGTTGCCTTGCATGGTGTGAAATGTTTTGGTGTGGAGTTTGGGCGTATTATCGCATAGGGTTCAGGCCTTTGAAAGGGCGGCCGATAGGGCTTTTCAATCTGCCCGCGGCTGGTTTTCAGGTAGCCTCAACTTGGCCTGCGCGGGCTTGGGGCTACCTGAAAACCAGCCGCCCCCGCGCTTTTGCTTTTGCGGGAAACGGGGTAAAATCGCGCTTTCCAAAACGGGCATTGCATCATGACTAAATTTATTTTCGTAACCGGCGGCGTGGTATCTTCATTGGGTAAAGGTATCGCCGCCGCTTCTATTGCGGCCATCCTCGAATCGCGCGGGCTGAAGGTAACCATGCTCAAGCTCGATCCCTATATCAACGTGGATCCGGGCACGATGAGCCCCTTCCAGCACGGCGAAGTGTTTGTAACCGAAGACGGCGCGGAAACCGACCTCGACCTCGGCCACTACGAGCGCTTTATCGACGCCACGCTCACCCGCGCCAACAGCTTCAGCGCCGGGCAGGTGTATGAAAACGTGATTGCCAAGGAGCGTCGCGGCGATTATTTGGGTGGCACGGTGCAGGTGATCCCGCACATCACCGACGAAATCAAACGCCGTATTCACGAAGGCGCGGCGGGCTACGACGTGGCGATTGTGGAAATCGGCGGCACGGTGGGCGACATCGAATCGCTGCCGTTTTTGGAAGCCATCCGCCAGATGCGCAGCCAGCTCGGCCGCGCCAACACGCTGTTTGCCCATTTGAGCTATGTGCCCTACATCGCCGCAGCGGGCGAAATCAAAACCAAGCCTACGCAGCACACCGTGAAGGAAATGCTCAGCATCGGCCTGCAGCCCGACATCCTGATTTGCCGCATGGATAGGGAGCTGCCCGACGACGAACGCCGCAAAATCGCCCTGTTTTGCAACGTGGAAGAGCGCGCCATCGTGGGCAGCTACGACGTGGAAAGCATCTACGAATGCCCCGAAATGCTCTACAACCAAGGCATCGACACGATTATCTGCGAGCAGCTGCAACTGAACGTGAAGCAGGCGGATTTGACGGAATGGAAGAAAATCGTCCGCGCCATCAAAAACCCGCAGCACAAAGCCAATATCGCCATGGTGGGCAAATATGTGGATCTCACCGAATCCTACAAATCGCTCAGCGAAGCGCTGAAACACGCCGGCATCCACACCGAAACCGAAGTGCGCATCACCTATATCGACAGTGAAACCATCGAGCAGGAAGGCACCGCCGGCCTCAAAGGCTTTGATGCCATCCTTGTGCCCGGCGGCTTCGGCACGCGCGGCGTGGAAGGCAAGATTGCCGCCGCCCGCTATGCCCGCGAAAACAAAGTGCCTTATTTGGGCATCTGCCTCGGCATGCAGATTGCGCTGATTGAATTTGCCCGCCACATGGCCGGCATGGAAAACGCCAATTCCACTGAGTTCGACTTGAAAACGCCCTATCCTGTGGTGGCGCTGATCGACGAATGGCAAACCGCCGACGGCGCGGTGGAAAAACGCGACGAACACGCCGATTTGGGCGGCACCATGCGCCTGGGTGCGCAGGAAGTGGAACTCGTGCCCGACAGCCTCGCCGCCGCCGTGTATGGCAGCACCCGCATTAAAGAGCGCCACCGCCACCGCTACGAAGTGAACAACCATTTCGTGCCCGCGCTGGAGCAGGCCGGCCTGGTGGTGAGCGGCGTATCCAGCGGTCGCGAACGCTTGGTGGAAACCATCGAGCTGCCGCAGGGCGAACATCCGTGGTTTTTTGCCAGCCAGTTCCACCCGGAATTCACGTCCACCCCGCGCAAAGGGCATCCGCTGTTTACTTCGTTTATCAAAGCGGCCTTGCAGCATAAGGAATAGGCGCGTGTGCGATTGAATAAAGGCTACCTGAAATTTTCAGGTAGCCTTTTGCTTAATACACTAGAAAGGAACGAAACTCATGACCGAGCAAGAACTGATACGCTGCTTCCAGCAAGCTCTGGCCGATATTGCCCGGCTGGCCGGCGCCATCGGCGAGCAGCACTGGCAGCAGGCTTTTTTCGATAGGGCGCGGCAAACGCTGGCCAACGAAGCCCTGCCAGCGCGCGAACGCCTGCGGCTGGCCTGCGAACAGAGCCATGTGTTCGGCGGCATGGGCTCTTGGAACGATTCCCCGCCGTTTTCGCCCTTCACCAGGCGGTAGTTGAGCCAGGCAAACACGGGGGCGGCGAGGAAGGCGGTGATCATGGCGAATTTGAGCAGCTCGGCTATGGCGCCGCTAAACCAGAAAATCATTGCCAGGCCGGAGCCGGCCACCCAGATATTCCAGGCAAAAAGCTCGATGTTGCCGGTTTTGTCGCGGCCGCGCAGCAGGCGGATGGGCTCGGCGATGGCGCGGGCGTAGCCGTCTACTACGGTGATGGTGGTGCCGTACATGCAGGCAAAGGCGATGAAGGCCACCAGCGGGCGCGACCAGCCGCCAATGGTAACGGCATACATATTAATCAGCTGGCTGATGTATTTGCCGCCCGCCATCTGCACTTCTTCGCCGTTGCCGTATTGTACATAGGCGCCCAGGGCGAGGAACACCACGGCCAGCACGGCGCTGGTGATGAAGCCCACGTTGAAATCGAAAATGCCGTCGCGGTAGCTGGAGGGGTTGAGCCGCTGCTTTTCGGTCACCCACAGCGAGTTGATGGCGGAAATCTCAATCGGCGCGGGCATCCAGCCCATCAGCGCAATCAGAAAGCCCAGGCCGGCCAGCGTCCACGGCGTGGGCTCGACAAAATCGGGCTTCATCTGCATGCCGCGCGACATGGCGATGGCGGCGGCCACAGTGGCGATGGTGAGGCTCACGATGATGAGCTTGGATACGTTGTCTAAGGCTTTATAGCGGCCGCTGGCGAGGATGATCAGGCAGGAAGCCATAATCAGCGCAGACACGGCGCCCGTGCCCAGCGTGAGCGAGGGAATGGCCATTTTCACGATGGCGGCGGTAACCACTGCCACCGCGCCGGCGTTGATGGTGGCCGAGGCCACGCACAAAATCAGGAACACCCACAGATAAAAGCGGCTTTTCTCGGCATAGCCTTCAATCAGGCTTTTGCCCATGTCCAGCGTGTAGTGTGCGCTGAAGCGGAAAAACGGGTATTTGAACAGGTTGGTGAGGATGATGATGAGCGCGAGCTGCCAGCCGTAGAGCGCGCCGGCCTGGGTGGAGGCGATGAGGTGCGAGCCGCCCACGGCGGCCGACGCCATCATGATGCCGGGGCCCAAGGCGTTGATTTTGCTTTTCCAAGTGGAAGTGTGCGTGTGGTGTTCAGACATGGTTCTTTTCCGCCGTTGCGGGCGGCCTTCACGAAAAAAGGGCGCATTTTAACGTAAATCAAAACGCGCTTCGATAAATATTTGGCTATTTTGTGTTTTATTTTTGGGGCTGTACTAGATTAGCAGTGATGTTACCCTCAAAATATGAAGATAACTCACTGCAAATTAAAGAAGAAAGCACAAAAAGAACTGCTCCGTTTTTTGTGTTGGAAGTTACCGCCCGTTCCTCTGCCGATATTTTAGGCATACAACCCAACTCTGCTATCCTGTTCTACCACAAAATTCGCCAAGTCATCAGCCATCATCTGGCACTGGCGGCCGATGAAATTTTCGCCGGCCCGGTCGAATTGGACGAAAGCTATTTCGGCGGACGCCGCAAAGGCAGACGCGGGCGTGGTGCGGCAGACAAGGTAGTGGTATTCGGCATCCTGAAACGACAAGGACGGGTCTATACCATTGTGGTGGATAACGCCAAGTCTGAAACGTTACTGCCTGTCATCAAAAAGAAAATCATGCCGGACAGCATTGTCTATACCGACAGCCTGAGCAGTTACGACAAGTTGGGCGTGAGTGGTTTTATCCATCACCGTATTAACCATTCCAAGGAATTTGCAGACCGTCAAAACCACATTAACGGCATTGAGAATTTCTGGAATCAGGCAAAACGTGTCTTACGCAAATACAACGGAATCGACCGCAAATCTTTCCTGCTGTTCTTGAAAGAATGCGAATTTCGGTTTAACTTCGGCACACCGTCCCAACAGCTTAAAATCCTGCGGAGATGGTGTGGAATTTAGGGCTAATCTAGTACAGCCCCATTTTTAAAAGAGAAAGTTTATATCCATGCAGTATTGGCCACTGTTGGCTTGATAAGCAGCGATATGAAGCTGATAGAGATATGTCTTGATGAAGATAATGAAATAATAGAATTCCATTTCTCATTGGCCAGCATAAACAATATGGAGCTTGGCCTCATACAGGATATGATAGACGCCTATATCGACAGGAGCACCTTTACCGGAAATGTGATGATGCATTTTTTAAACAAAGAAATAACGAAGGCTATATTGAAGGCTATTTGCAGGAAAGAATGATATTTTTATAATCAGCAGCAGCTTTTAGCGTGTGAAAAAACAATTGGACGATCACGCGGCTACCAAATATTTCCAGGCTCTCCAACCATGTCCCCCGAACAGCAAAACGACATCCTCAGTATCAACCAAGTGCAGCTCCTCCTGGCGGAAAAACGCACCGCACTGGCGGTGATGCGCACCGGCATTGCCGTGCTGGCGCTGCCGCTTTCCATTTTCAGCGTGCTGATTGCCACTTCCCGCTGGTATGACGTGATGGATGTGTGGCTGTTATTGATGTTGGTGATGGGTATCAACTCGGGGCTGGCGGTGTTCGGCGTGTATCTGATTGCCCGCTCCATGCGCCGCATGCGCCAATACGACCGCCTGATTGTGGAAATCAAATACAGCCACGATTCGCTGCGGCCGCTGATTAAGTCTTAGCCGGTTGCGGCTGCGCGGCAATGTAAGGTTTAGCTGCGCAAAAAATCGTTTCACTCATTTTCAGGTAGCCTCACACAGAAAGGGAAAAAGAATGGAACCCGTGGAATTACAAGATATTCCCAAGTATTTCTGGAAGACATCCAAGACCTCACGCAGGCCTTTCCGCGTGAGTTTCCCCACCTGTTTCGGCAAATCAAAGAGTACTTGGGCATTGCCGGCAAACACATCTACATCACCGATTTCGTGGAAGACCAAAATCAAGAAGACAGTTTCTACGGCTATTTTTTCGACGCGCTCAACAGAAAAATCTATCACTATGCCTTTGAAGGCGAGAAAACAGCGTTCCGTGAAGCAGATATGGCCGCGCTCACGATGCGGGACACTTTCAGCATCAAAGTGCTGCATCTTCTGGCATATAGCGAATCAAATTAGCTTTTGATACCAGGCAGCGAGCCGCAGACAGTACAGGAGTATGGCAAGGCGGGCTAACGCCGTAGCGAAAGTTAAGTTGGTTCGCTATGGCGGGCAAATAAAAAGAGCGGGGCGACAAGCCCCACTCTTTATTTTTCAGGTAGCCTATCTAACGAGGCTACCTGAAAAATTCTGCATCCTTAGCCCTGCCGCTTTTTCGCCAGCAGCGCATCCAGCGACCATGTACCGCCGCCCGCCGCCGCCAGATACAGGAACACGAAGCTATACAGCGCCGCCGCCTCGCCGCCGTTCATAAACGGCACCAGCGCATGCCCGCCGCCCGCAACGTGGCCGATAAAATAAGCCACCGCCATCTGGCCGGAAAGGATAAACGCCGCCGGCCGCGTGAACAGGCCGAGCAACACCAGCAGCCCGCCGCCCAGCTCCAGCATCCCGGCCACGCCGTAGAGCGAGAAGAGCTGCAGCCCGTCGAACATCGCCACATGCGGCAGGCCGAGCAGCTTGGCCGTGCCGTGTAGCATAAACATATAGCCCGCGGCAATCCGCAGAACAGACAGTACCATCTGGCGGCAGTTTTCCAGATTCATGATTTTTTCCTCTTCAAAGTGATGAAACAAAACATATGTTGAAAGTACGGAACGCAGTATAATGATTTCCCAAAATCATAACCACAGCCGTATAAACAACACAGTTTTTCCCAAAGAGAAAACATGGATACCCTACTCAGCATGAAAGTGTTCTGCCAAGTGGTGCACAGCGGCAGCTTCACCCGCGCCGCCGAGCAGCTCGATATTTCCGTGCCCATGGCCAGCAAACACGTGGCCCACCTCGAGCGCAGCCTCAACGCCCGCCTGCTCTACCGCAACAACCGCCGCCTCAGCCTCACCGAGCAGGGCGAAGCCTACCACCGCGACTGCCTCGCCGCGCTCGATATGCTCGAGCAGGCTGCCGCCCGCGCCGCCGGCAGCACCGCCCGCCCGCAAGGCCGCCTGCGCGTGAGCATTCCCGTGTGGTTTGCCAACCCCGTGTTTGCCGGCTGGATGAGCGAATACCGGCAGCGCTACCCCGAAGTCTCCCTCCAGCTCACGCTCACCAACCACAGCGTGAACCTCGACGGCGACGGCGAAGACATCGCCCTGCGCCTCTCCAAGCAGCCCGCGGAAAACCTGATTGCCCGCGCCCTGGCCGAAATCGAGTTCTGCCTCGTGGCCGCCCCCGCCTACCTCGCCGCCCACGGCACGCCCGCCGCCCCACAGGATTTGGCGGCGCACCAAGCCATCCTGCCCAGCTACACCGACGTATCCAGCCTGCCGCTGCGCCGCCACGGCGAAACGCACACCGCCGAGCTGCAAGCCGCCATCTATAGCAACAACACGCAGATGATCTACCAATTGGTGTGCGCCGGCGCCGGCGTGGGCTACCTGCCAGAATGGCTGCTGCGCGCCGACATCCAAACCGGCCGCCTGCGCCGCCTGCTGCCGGATTACCAAGCCGCACCCCTGCCGTTTTACGCGGTTTATACACAGCGCAAGCTTTTGAGCGCCAAGGTGCGCAGTTTTATTGATTTTATGGTGGAGAAAGCGGCGGGTGAGGCTACCTGAAAAATATAGCGAACCAACTTAACTTTCGCTACGGCGTTAGCTCGCATTGCCGTACTACTTGTACTGTCTGCGGCTCGCTGCCTGGTATCGAAAGCCAATTTGATTCGCTATAGTGCGGCGGAATCTAAAAGGCTACCTGGAAACCGGTGTTGGATTTTCAGGTAGCCTTTGGGCGCTTAACCTGCGCCGCTGGCATAGCGCAGGAAGGCTTCGAGGCTGGCGGCTTCCCGGGTGCAATCGCCGCTGTCGTGGTCGGGCAGCCATACCGCGCCTTGGTGCAGCACGAAACAGTTGCCGCTGCCGTCGCCGGCGAAGGCGATGCCGTGTTGCAGCAGGCCGGCGGGCAGGGTTGCGTGTCCGGCAAAATGGCGGCGCAGCCATTCGGTGTTTTTTATAGTGGATTAAATTTAAATCAGGACAAGGCGACGAAGCCGCAGACAGTACAAGTAGTACGGCAAGGAGAGGCAACGCTGTACTGGTTTAAATTTAATCCACTATACCACTTGCGGCAGGCTGTCGATTTCGATGCCGAGGTCGCAGCCGGTGCCGAAGTGTAGCAGCAGGGCGCGGTAGGGCGGGGGAAAGGCGGTGCCGAGTTGTTGTTCGGCGGCGGCAATCTCGGCTTTGGTTACGGGGGTGCCGGAGAGCAGCTCGTCGGCCAGGCCGTCTTGTTTGGCGTATTGGGCGCGGATGCGGGCTTCGAGCTGGGTGAGGAAGGTGTGGGGCATGGGGTTTTTAGCGGAGGAGTAAGGGGATAGGCTACCTGAAAAACGGGCGTGGCCGTGGCGAATAGGTTGCTGCACATGTTGTGCCTGTCAAAATGGGTTTCAGGTGGCCTTGGGGCGGGATAACAGGCTACCTGAAAAATAGCAAACGGATGGCAACCGGCCTAGTGTGCCGACTTATCCAGCCACACCCGCCGCGAGAGGGTGAACAGCAGCGTGATGCCGCACAGGGTGGAGGCCAGCATCATGGCGGGCATGATGCGCGCGGAGCCGTCGTGCAGCTGGGTGGCGAGGAAGCCCATGGCGGCGGCAATCAGCACCTGGCTGGAAATCAGCACGCCGTTGGCGCTGCCACCCTCGGCCTTGAAATAACTCATGAAGCAAGCCTGCGTATTGGCCACAATCAGACCCTGTGCGCCCACCGACAGCATCACCAGCGGCGCCAGCAGCCACAGCGGCGGCCGCGCCAAACCTTGCGAGAGCAGCATCATCAGCAAATTGGCCGCCAGCTGCACCGCGATGCCGATGAGCAGGATATTGGCCGGATTGCTGCCGCTCTTCAGCCGCCAGGCCGTTACGCGGTTGAAAAACACCATGGTAATGATATTAAGACCGAACAGCAGCGTGTAGAAGCCGTTGCTCAAGCCGTAAAACTTCATATACAGCGAAGGTGATTCGGTGAGGAACACAAACATCGAAGAAAAGCTGAACGCCTGAAAAAACAGAAAGCCTAGAGATTGCGGCTTGGCAAACACGCTGCGGTAGCCCGTGAGAATAATCCAAAGCGCCGAGCCCGCAGGCCGCGCCGTCGGGCGGTTGGCCGGCAGGAAACGCCATTGCAGCAGCCACACCACCCCCGCATACGCCAGCAAAAACGCAAACACCGCCCGCCAGCCGCCGATAAGCTGCATCAGCCAGCCCACCATCGGCGCCAAAACCGGCGCCGCCATCATAATCACCCCGATCAGCGCAAACATCTGCGCCGCACGGCGCCCTTCATAATGATCGCGCACAATCGCCCCGCCGCTCACCGCCACCATGCCCGCGCCGAAAGCCTGCACCATCCGCAGCAGCATCAGCTGAGGCAGCGTTTGCAAAATAATCAGCCCGAAGCTGGCCAAAAGATACAAGCCCAGCCCGGCCAGCACCACCGGCCGCCGCCCCTTGAAGTCCGACCACACCCCGCCCAGCAGCACCCCCGCCGACTGCCCCACCAGGAAAATGCTCAGACTCTGCTGGATGTCTGTTTCACGCACGCCCAAGCTGGCCGCCATCGCCGGCACGGCAGGCAGATAAGTGTTGATGGAAAACGGCATCACCGCCGCCATTGCCGCTAAAAGCAGCGCCATTTGTTTGTCGGAAAGATGGGAGGGGGAAGAGGTGTTCATCAGAAATAAAATATTGAAAATCAATAAAAATCATCGGATAAAGTAATACGCCACATAGCCGCTGAAGGCCGCCAGCGGCAAGAGTTGCAACAGCGCGCGCCGCTTGGCCGGCACATCCTGCCGCAAATGCGCCGATACCAGCGCAAACAGCACATATTTCAGCAAAAACACACAGGCGCAGCACATAATCACGCCATTTTGCAGATAGCCCGTAGCATCCGCCGCCGGATTCAGCGCAAACCACAGCGCCAACAGCAGCGGCAGCAGGCACACGGCCAGCCAGCTTCGTAGTGAGGGAGACATAGCGATTCCTTATTGATGGTTGTGTGGCGGCAGCCGGAGGCTACCTGAAAATGTGCGGGCTACCTGAAAGCGTTGGCTTCAAGGCCATGAAAACGCAGTGCAGTGGCGTTTCTGGGCGGCTAAAAAGATTTTGGCTACGGCTTGCCGCCTAACCCGGCCGTGCGGGCTATATTTTCAGGTAGCCCATTATATCGCCGATTGCCGCCCGCCGTGCCGCGATAGCCGCAATTTATCGCCCGCGCCGCCCGAATGGTTATTCTGTTGGGCAGGCTATATAATTCCGCCAGTTTCACCGCACAAGCCCGCCCGCCATGAGCCTCATCACCCACCTGCGTCCGGCACGCATCCAAGACTGCGAACACATCTACAACGCCCACCAATACGCCGTGCGCTACACCTGCGCCCGCAACTACAGCGAAGCCGTGCTGCAAGCCTGGCTCGCCCTGCTCAGCCCCGACAGCTACCTCGACACCCTCGGCGACGAGCGCAAGCGCCTCTGGGTGATCGAATTCAAACACCACATCCAAGGCTTCTTCCAAATCAACCTGCAAGAATCCCAGCTCGACGCGCTGTATGTGCACCCCTTCGTGCAGCGCCAAGGCCTCGGCACCGCCCTGCTCGGCCGTGCCGAAGAGCTGGCCTACCAAAGCGGCCTGGGCATGCTCAAGCTCTACGCCTCGCTCAATTCCGAGCCCTTCTACCTGCTCAACGGCTACCAGCCCCTAGGCGAAGCCGTGCTGCCGCTCAACCCACAAGTGGGCATCGAATGCCGCCTCATGCGCAAGCTGCTCACTAATCTTTAAATACTGGCTTTCAGGTAGCCTGATCGATTTCTAGGCTACCTGAAAATCTACAATACGGGTCTATCCCAGATTTGCTTTTTAGCTAGTCCCAAAGCCCATCCCGCCCCATCGCAAGGAGCCGCTATGAAACCCACGCCCATCCTGCTTGCCCTGTTCGCCTTGCCCGCCTGCACCTATCTCGACGGCCCCGGCGGGCGTTTCTTCTCGCTCGATTTGCCGGTGGAGAGCACCCACACCGTGAGCCGCACCGTGCGCGTGGATGCCTCCCCCGGCACCACCGTGATCATGAGCGAAAGCTCCCCGCTCGACGGCTACTACCGCCCCGCGCTCAACCCCGGCAGCGGCGGCCGCACCCTGCTGCGCCAAGCCGCCGACAACGCCTGCCTCAGCCTCGAGCGCGGCAGCGTGCCCGCTTATCTGGTGAGCCAGCCCTGCCACGGCCGCAACAACCAGCAGTTTATGTTTAACGGCCCGCGCCTGAGCGTGAATGGGCTGTGCCTGGAAGCCGTGGGCGGCGCCGGCAGCCCGGTGGCCGCCGCAGCTTGCCATCATGGCCAAAGCCAGCATTGGTTTGCCGAGGGCGGCCACATCCGCAGCGCCGCCAACGGCCTGTGTTTGGAGAGCGGCGGTGGCGCGGTGCGCCTGCAATATTGCAATAACGGCATGGGGCAGCGGTTTTACCGATAGTTTGGTTGTGGGTTGTGTGGAAGTGAAGGCTACCTGAAAATCATCCACTAGGTTTTCAGGTAGCCTTTTGCTCGGCTGTATGCACGGTATTTCAGCGCTGATGCTCAATAGAAATATTGCCGCGAATCGGCACGGCGGGGCGCCAGTTGCCGGTGCAGATGGTGGAGCCGGCGCTGGTGTGGCAGCTGCGGTGTTCGGTGTAGCCGATGCCGCCGCGGCTGTATTGCTCGGTGGTTTGGATTTGCCCGCCGCCGTATTGGCTGCCGCCGTTGTAGAAGTAGTAGCTGCGGCTGGGGTAGTAGGTGGGGGCGTCTTCCGGCCAGGTGGAGTAGTAGCCGGAATAGGGGTTGATTTGCAGGTTGATTTGGGTGTGGGTTTCGGCTGCGGCGGCGCTGCTGAAGAGGGCGGCGCAGAGTAGGAGCAGGGTGGGGCGCATGGTGGTCTCCCTAGGGTGGATGGGCGGGTAGTGCCAAGCGGCGGCGGGAAGTGCTATAGTTAAACCGTTCCTTCCGGCAGGCGGCGGAACGGGCGGCTTGGCCTGAGTTGGAAGGGTAATTGCTATGTTAATCATAAGCGCACGGCCCGATTCCGCCCGGCAGTGTGCCGATTATTATAACTATTTGCCGGGAAACGGTTTATGCTTTACAAAGCGTTTCCCTTGCAATCTCCCCTTCACTATTTTCAGGTAGCCTTATGCCCCAGAAGCCCCCCATCCTTTGCCGCGAACTGAGCCTGCTGGCTTTCAACCGCCGCGTGCTGGCGCAGGCGCGCGATCCGCAAGTGCCGCTGTTGGAGCGGCTGCGTTTCCTGTGCATCGTGTCTTCTAATTTAGACGAATTTTTCGAAGTGCGCATGGCGTGGCTGAAAAAGGAAAACCAGCTCAACCCGCACACCGAGCTCGACAACGGCACCACGCCCGCCGAAACCATGGCCGCGGCCGCCGCCGAAGCCAAAAAGCTGATTCAGGAACAGTATGAGCTGTTCAACCAAGAGCTGATTCCCGCGCTGCGCGAAGAAGGCATCTTTTTCTACCCGCGCCGCCAGTGGACGGCCGAGCAGCGCGCCTGGATTGAAAGCTATTTCGACCGCGAGCTCTTGCCCATCCTTACCCCGCTGGGGCTCGACCCTTCCCACCCCTTCCCGCGCCTGCTCAATAAATCGCTCAACTTCGCGGTGGAGCTTTCCGGCAAAGACGCGTTCGGCCGCGCTTCCGGCATGGCCGTGGTGCAGGCGCCGCGCATCCTGCCGCGCGTAGTGAGGCTACCTGAAAACTTAAGCGGCGGCGGCTACGGCTTCGTGCTGCTTTCCTCCATCCTGCACGCCTATGTGCACAAACTCTTCCCCGGCATGGCCGTGGAAGGCTGCTACCAATTCCGCCTCACGCGCAACAGCGAGCTCACGGTGGACGAAGAAGACGTAACCAACCTGCGCGCTGCCGTGCAAACCGAGCTGCGCGGGCGGCAGTATGGCGACGAAGTGCGGCTGGAAGTGGCCGACAACTGCCCGCCGCAGGTGGCCGAATTCCTGCTGGCGCAATGCAACCTGAGCCCGAACGAGCTCTACCAGGTGGTGGGCCCCGTAAACCTGGTGCGCCTGATGGCCGTGCCCGATATGGTGGACCGCCCCGATTTGAAGTTCCCGCCCTTCTCCCCCGGCCTGCCCAAAGATGTGCGCAAAGACCAGCCGATGGCCGAAGTGCTCAAACGGCAAGACGTGCTGCTGCACCACCCCTACCAATCCATCGCCCCCACCGTGCGCTTCATACAAGAAGCCGCCGCCGACCCGGATGTGGTGGCCATCAAAATGACGATTTACCGCACCGGCACCCATTCCGACCTCGCCCGCGCCCTGATTGCCGCCGCCAACGCCGGCAAGCAGGTAACCGTGGTGGTGGAGCTGATGGCGCGGTTTGACGAAGAAAACAACGTCAACTGGGCCAAACGCTTAGAGAGCGCTGGCGCGCACGTGGTGTATGGCGTGTTCGGCTACAAAGTGCACGCCAAAATGGCGCTCGTGATCCGCCGCGAAGGGGGCGGCCTCAAACGCTACGCCCACCTCGGCACCGGCAACTACCACCAAGGTACCTCCCGCATCTACACCGATTTCGGCCTGCTCACCGCCGACGAAGCCATCACCGCCGACGTGAACGCCATCTTCATGGAAATCACCGGCCTCGGCCAGCCCACCCGGCTCAACAAACTCTACCAAAGCCCCTTCACCCTCAGCGATATGCTGCTGGAGCGCATCGCCGCCGAAACCGCCGAAGCCCGCGCCGGCCGCCCCGCCCGCATCATCGCCAAGATGAATTCGCTCATCGAGCCCGGCATCATCCGCGCCTTGTATGAAGCCAGCCGGGCCGGCGTGCAGATTGATTTGATTGTGCGCGGCATGTGCACCCTGCGCCCTGGCGTGCCCGGCCTTTCCGAAAACATCCGCGTGCGCTCCCTCATCGGCCGCCTGCTCGAACACGCCCGCGTGTTTTACTTCCACCGCGGCGGCCGCGAAGACCTCTTCATTTCCAGCGCCGACTGGATGGGGCGCAACTTCTTCCGCCGCATCGAAACCTGCACCCCCGTGGAAAACCCCGCGCTGAAAGAACGCATCGTGCGCGAAGCCCTCACCCTCGCCCTGGCCGACAACCGCAAAGCCTGGCTGATGCAGCCCGACGGCAGCTACCTCCGCGCCCAGCCGCAGGCCGGCGAAGCCGTGCTCGACGCGCAGGAAACCCTGCTAAACGAATACCGGCGCAAATAGCGCGGGATGTAAAAAGGCTACCTGAAAAAGTTTGGCAAACATTTTTCAGGTAGCCTTTTTTTTGCTTGCGCGGCGTTATTTCTTGGCTTCCGGCGCGGTTTCGGCGAGCACGGTGCCGGCGAGGTAGTCGTGCAGAAACTGGCGGGAGGGATGGATGAGGGCGAAGCCGAAGGGCAGTATCCACCAGGCCAGGGCGAGGCCGGCGAGGGTTTTGGGCGGCAGGGGGGTGAGCTGGCGCAGGATGCCGAAGGAGGCGAGCGGCAGCAGCAGGAGCAGGAGGGTGGCCCAGAGGAAGCGCAGGCGCAGTTGGCGCAGGGCGGGGCGGCTGCCGGCGGGGGTTTGCAGCCGGAGGCGCCACACTTTCATGGGCAGGGTTTGGCCGCGCGGGCTGTGCCAGCAGAGGCGGAAGTAGCCCCACCATGTGGCGAGGATGATGAGCGCCACGGCGGTTTCGGCGGCAAGCGGCACGGTGTGCAGCGCCATATTGGCGGCGGCGGGGATGAAGGCAACGCAGGTTACGGCAGCGAGCAGCAGGGCTTCGTAGCCGAGGGCGGCGAGGCGGCGGGGGAGGGAGGCGGGCGTGGGCGGGGTCATGTGCGGTGTGGGCGGGTTCAATTGAATTTCGATACCAGGCGGCAAGTATAGGGAGTATGGCAGGGGGCGGCAATGCGGGGGCGGGTTTTAAGGTAGCCCGCTGTAGAAGGAATGGATGGCTTGGGCGTGCCGGCTGAGGCTACCTGAAAATGGGTCGAGCACGAGGTCGGCGGGGAGCTTGCGCAGCCAGGTGAGCTGGCGTTTGGCGAGCTGGCGGGTGGCGGCGATACCTTGGGCGATGAAGGTGCTGCGGTCGGTATCGCCGCTGAGGTGTGCCCAGGCTTGGCGGTAGCCCACGCAGCGCACGGCGGGATACTCGGGCGTGAGCTGGGGGTATTGGGTTTGCAGTTGGCGCACTTCTTGGAGGAAGCCTTGCTCGAGCATGGCGTGGAAGCGTTGCTCGATGTTGAGGTGCAGGCGTTCGCGTTGGGCGGGGATGAGGGCGATGCTGTGCAGGTTGAGCGGCGGGGCGGCCTGCTGCTCGGCGAGGTGTTGGCTGAGGGGGCGGCCGGTGAGTAGCCACACTTCGAGGGCGCGTTCGATGCGCTGGCTGTCGGCGGGCTGGAGGCGGGCGGCGGTGGCGGGGTCGGTTTGTTGCAGTTGGGCGTAGAGGTGGGGCAGGCCGTGTTGTTGTTTTTGCTCTTGCAGCCGGCGGCGGATTTCGGGGTCGGCGGCGGGCAGGCTGTTGAGGCCGCGGGTGAGGGCGTGGTAGTACATCATGGTGCCGCCCACGATGAGGGGCAGGCGGCCGCGTTCGCGGATTTGGCGGCACAGGCGCAGGCAGTCGGCGAGGAAGTCGGCCACGCTGTAGTTTTGCGGGGGGTCGATGATGTCGATGAGGTGGTGCGGCACGGCGGCGCGCTCGGCGAGGCTGGGCTTGGCGGTGCCGATGTCCATGCCGCGGTAGATCAGGGCGGAATCGAGGCTGATGATTTCCAGCGGGATGCGGCCGGCCAGCTCGAGGGCGAGCGCGGTTTTGCCGGCGGCGGTGGGGCCGAGCAGGGCGAGTGCGGATGGCGGGGGCGGGGCGGGCATGAGGCTACCTGAAAATGAGCGAAGCGAATTTCTGCGAAGCTAAAATAAGCAAAGCGCGTTTCTGCGAAGCCAAAACGCGGCTGCAACCAAGTTAAAACTCAGATGAAACGGGCAGGGCATTCTAGCAGCGCAGTGGGGAAACATAAACAGCGGATCATGCCCGCGCACTGGCTGCACTTTCAGGCTACCTGAAAATCGGGTAGAGTTCTGCCTGAGTTTAACTTTCGCTTACACCCCTTATGAAGCCCAGCCAATTTCGCCGCATCGGCATCGTTACCCGCCCCCACACCCCGGAGCTGGGCGAAACCCTGTGCGAGCTGGTGTCGTTTTTTTTGACCAACGGGCTGGAAGTCTTGCTAGACGAAGAATGTGGCAGCGGCCTGCTTTCCGCCGATTTGGCGCCGTGCTGCCATCGCGTGGGCAAAGAAAACATGGGCGAGCGCTGCGATTTGGTGCTGGTGCTCGGCGGCGACGGCACGTTTTTATCCGTGGCGCGCCAGCTCGCCCCGCACCGCATCCCCCTGATGGGCGTGCACCTCGGCCACCTCGGCTTCCTCACCCAAGTGCCGCGCCAAAGCATGATTGAAGACATCTCCCGCATGCTCGCCGGCCAATACCTGCCCGAAGAGCGCATCATGCTCGAATGCAGCGTGCAGCGCGACAACGAGCCCGGCAGCACCCTACTCGCGCTCAACGAAGTGGCCATCAGCCGCGGCGGCGTGGGGCAGATGATTGAATTTGAAGTATTTATCAACCAAGAATTCGTGTATACCCAGCGCTCCGACGGCCTCATCGTTTCCACCCCCACCGGCTCCACTGCCTACGCCCTTGCCGCTGGTGGGCCCATTTTGCAATCCACCCTGCGCGCGCTCACCCTCGTGCCCATCTGCCCGCAATCCATGACCAACCGCCCCGTGGTGGTGCCCGACAGCTGCGAAATCGAAATCCTCATCACTAAGGCCGACAGCGCCCGCGTGCACTTCGACGGCCAATCCCACCTCGACCTGCACAGCATGAACCGCCTCACCATCCGCCGCTACCGCAACACCCTGCGCGTGCTCCACCCCACGGATTACCAGTATTACAAAACCCTGCGCCAGAAGCTGCATTGGGGCGAGCAGCTAGTGTAGGGCGGCGGTTGAAGCTAAGAAGGCTACCTGAAATTTTCAGGTAGCCTTCCCTCCGCTCAAACCTCTTCCACCCCTTCCACCACCGCCGTCTCCCCCTCAATCCGAAACGCCACCTCCCAGCTCCCCACCGCCATCTTATACACCCGCAGCGGCGCATCCTGATAAGCCGGGCGCGGGTCTTGCGCAATGCTCTGCTCCACCAGCAGGCAGATTTCCGGCGGCAGCTCATCCTTCCCCGCCCCTTCCGCCCACACCACCCGCAGCGGCACCGGCGGCGCAGGCGCAAAGCCCGCCGCCGCATCCGGCTTCGCCTCCACAAACGGCAGATACGGCTTAATATCCAACACCGGCGTGCTATCCAGCAAATCTGCCCCGCCGCACCACAGCCGTACCCCGCCCTCCGTATCAATCCGTTCCAGCTTCAGCAGCGAAAGCCCCAGCGGGTTTGGCCGAAACGGGCTGCGCGTGGCAAACACCCCCATCTTCCGGTTGCCGCCCAAACGCGGCGGCCGCACCAAAGGCTGCCAGCCCGCCCCCGCCACCCCGTGAAACACAAACTGCACCCACACATGGCTGAAAAGCTCCAGCCCCCGCACACAATCCGCCGAAAACTCCGGCAGCAGCTCAATACACACCCCCGCCGCCGGCACCAAGCCCGGCTGGCGCGGCACCCCAAACTTCTGCTTATAAGGCGAACGCACAAACCCCACCGCCCGCAAAGAATAAATATCACACATCATCACACCCTATATATAGACACAACACAGCCAAAAGGTTACCTGAAAACGAGGTTTCGGCAAAGCCGAAGCCGAGTTTCAGCGCAGCTAAAACTTTGTGAGGCAAAGCCGGAACCTCATTTTCAGGTAGCCGCATCAGGCTAAGGCTACCTGAAACGCCATTCCCTCCACTATAAAAAAGCGGCAAACCAAAAGCCCGCCTCCCGCCCTGAAAACCATTTCCCCGCCGCCATACCAAAAACCCGCCCAAAATCGGCAGCACGCGCAAATTGACAGGTCGGAACCCCTAAAACGGCAAACTATGCAAAAAGCAGGGCCAAAAACTGACGATAAATGTCAGTTTTCCCTGCGCGGCAATGGCAGGCAAGAAAATTTTTAGACAATACGGCAAAGCTGATATTGATATAAAATCTATATAAATCAATATACTGCTAAAGATGTGCGCCAAAAATTTCAAATTGTGGCACAGCCGTTGCTTTACCTTTCTTGTGGCGATGGCAAACAAGCCTAGCCGAATTGAAGTTTAGTTGTCTCCTTTCTTTTGGTTGAAGTCCCCGGGTCGCAAGATTCGGTTTTATGTAAGTTCCATTTTTTAACAAGGAAAATGTCATGTTGAAACAAGTACAAAAAGGTTTTACCCTGATTGAGTTGATGATCGTTATCGCCATTATCGGTATTCTAGCCGCTATCGCCCTGCCGGCTTACCAAGACTACGTTGCCCGCTCTCAGGCTACTGAAGGCTTCAAAGCTACCGCCGGCGTACAGACCGATATTGCTACTTTCTATGCTGACCAGAACAAATGGCCGGATAACAGCACTTCCGCCGGTAAGGCAATTTTGGATGGTGCTCAGGCTCTGGAAGGTAAATATTTCGCTGCAAAAGGTGTTTCTGTAGACAGTACCGATGGTTCCATTTCTATCGTATTCAGTTCTGGTGCTAACGATGGTGAGACTCTGAAACTCAAACCGACCGCAGTTGCTGCTACTGGCCAGATTTCTAAATGGACCTGCTCTGGCTTCGCTAACAAGAGCCGTATGCCCACCAGCTGCCAGTAATCATTTAGTGGGATAACCTAACTTGGAATCCTTAGTTGGTTTCCTGCAGCCCCTCTCCGGGTTCGGAGAGGGGCTGATTTCTCAAAATGGTAGATAAAATTATATAGTTGGATAAATCATGAATAAAATAAGTGCAAATAGGGGGTTTACGCTGATTGAGCTGATGATTGTAATTGCGATCATTGGTATTTTGGCCGCCATCGCTTTGCCAGCCTATCAGGATTATATTGCCCGCGCCCAAGCCGCCGAGGCATTAAAATCCACAGAAGGGCTGAAAACCGATATCGGCACATATTATTGGCTAACTGGCGAATATCCAAAAGCCGGAAATCCCATTATGGCTACTGCTACTGCATTGGAAGGCAAGTATTCTCAGGCCGGAGGCACACAAATTACTCCCGACAATGGAGTGATCACGGTAACCTTCAATAAAGGTGCAAATAATGGCAAGACGGTTGTTCTTACCCCAACCGCAAACCTAGGTAACCGCCAGATCATCACTTGGAAATGTAGCGGAACGGTAGGCGAAACGCGCTTGCCGGGCTCATGCCAGTAATTGAAATGGGTTGGATAAGATTTAAAATAAAGCGCAGACCGTGATGAGATTTAGATTAAAGGCGGCAGGCATCCATTTGCTGATTTCGGCCGTGGTGGCTTTAATCGGCATCGGCTTGGTATTTTGGGTGTGGCATCCCGCTCCGCTGCAAAAAGCGGTGGGGGTAACGCATATCTTCTTGATGATGCTGGGCATTGATGTGGTGTTGGGCCCTCTGCTCACATTATTGGTGGCCAGCAGCAAAGAGAAGAAAACGCTGAAGTTTGATTTGAGCGTGATCGCGGCGGTGCAATTGGCAGCTTATTTATACGGTATGTACAGCATTGCCGTGAGCAGGCCAGTGTATATTGCATTCGATACATTGCGCTTTGAAGTGGTGCAGGCAGATTCGGTGGTGCGCGTGGCAGAGAAAACGATTTTGCCGGCATACCAATCTAATTCTTTGTTTGCGCCGCAATGGGTGTCGGTGCGGCCATATAAAGATGCGGCTGAGCAAAGCCAGCGAACCTTTATGGAGCTGCAAGAAGGCATTTCCCCATCCATGCAGGCGGATTTGTATCAGCCGCTGAATGATGGCTGGAGTGGCATGCAGGAGCGCAAACATAGCTTGGAAGAGCTGAAGCAATATAATTCGGAAGAGCAGGTGGCGCAGGCATTGGCAGCTTACCCGCAGGCAGATGGCTATCTGCCGCTGAAAGCGCCGGCTGAAGATATGGCTGTGTTGTTGGATAGCAAGCAGAAACAAGTGCTGGGAATCGTGGATTTGCGGCCTTGGAAAGAATAGCATAAAGAATATTAACAGGCTGTTTGGAAGAGTATCCAAACAGCCTGCTTTTATTTTTCAGGTAGCCTCAAAGGCTACCTGAAAATTTTTGAGCGCTCACTTTGCATCCCTAAACCCCCGCTTCAAATGCACCATCAGCAACGCCACCGCCGCAGGCGTAACCCCCGAAATCCTGCTCGCCTGCCCCACGGTTTCGGGCTTGTGCTGGTTGAGCTTTTGCTGCACTTCGGCAGACAGGCCTTTCACTTTGCCGTAATCAATGTTTTCAGGCAGCCTTAACGTCTCAATATCCCGCCGGCTGTCGATTTCTTCGTTTTGGCGGTCGATATAGCCTTGGTATTTGACCTGGATTTCCACTTGCTCCACCACGTTTTCAGGCAGCCTGCACTCGGGTTCTGCATCGGGCAGCGTCATCAGCGCGGCGTAATCCAGATTCGGGCGGCGCAACAAATCGTGCAGGTTGGCTTCGCGGGAAAGTTTTTGCCCGAACACGCGGATTTGCTCGCTTTCAGGTAGCCTTTGCGGCGTGTACCACGTTGTTTTCAAACGCTGTATTTCGCGTTCTATGGCTTCGCGTTTTTCGTTGAACATGCGCCATTGCGCTTCGCCCACCAAGCCGATTTTGTAGCCGTCTTCGGTTAGGCGCATATCGGCGTTGTCTTCGCGCAGTTGCAGGCGGTATTCGGCGCGGCTGGTGAACATGCGGTAGGGTTCGTTCACGCCTTTGGTGATAAGGTCGTCCACCAATACGCCGAGATACGCCTGTTCGCGGCGCAGCAGGAGCGGGTCTTGTCCGCGGACGTACTGCACGGCGTTCGCTCCTGCCAATAAACCTTGTGCGGCGGCTTCTTCGTAGCCGGTCGTGCCGTTGATTTGTCCGGCAAAAAACAATCCCGCAATGGTTTTGGTTTCGAGGCTGGCTTTGAGGTTGCGCGGGTCGAAGTAGTCGTATTCGATGGCGTAGCCGGGGCGCAGGATATGGGCGTTTTCCAGGCCTTTCATGCTGCGGACGAGCGCGAGCTGGATGTCGAACGGCAGGCTGGTGGAGATACCGTTGGGGTAGTATTCGTGCGTGGTCAGGCCTTCGGGTTCGAGGAAAATCTGGTGGCTGTCTTTGTCGGCAAAGCGGTTGATTTTGTCTTCGATAGACGGGCAATAGCGCGGCCCCACGCCTTCGATTTTGCCGGTAAACATGGGGCTGCGGTCGAAGCCGCTTCGGATAATGTCGTGTGTTTTCAAATTGGTATGCGTAATCCAGCAGGACACTTGGCGCGGGTGCATATCGGCACTGCCGCGCACGGACATGACGGGCACGGGCGTGTCGCCGGGCTGTTCGGTAAGTTGGGAGAAATCGATGGTGCGCCCGTCGATGCGCGGCGGCGTGCCGGTTTTCAGACGACCTTGCGGCAGGTTCAGTTCTTTCAGGCAGCCTGAAAGCGATTGGGCGGCGGGGTCGCCCGCGCGGCCGCCTGCGTAGTTTTCCATACCGATGTGGATTTTGCCGGCGAGAAACGTGCCGGCGGTGAGCACCACGGCGCGGGCTTGGAAAGTCAGCCCCATTTGGGTGGACACGCCGGAGACGCGTCCGCCGCTGAGCGTGATGTCAGTAACCGCCTGCTGGAAAAGCTCCAGATTTTCCTGGTTTTCCAGCATTTCGCGGATGGCGGCCTTGTACAAAATGCGGTCGGCCTGAGCGCGCGTGGCACGCACCGCCGCGCCTTTGCTGGCGTTCAGGCGGCGGAACTGGATGCCCGACATATCGGCAGCCAACGCTATCGCGCCGCCGAGCGCATCGACTTCGCGCACCAAATGCCCTTTGCCGATGCCGCCGATGGAAGGGTTGCACGACATTTGTCCGAGTGTTTCGATGTTGTGTGTGAGCAAAAGCGTCTGCGCGCCCATGCGTGCGGCGGCAAGCGCGGCTTCCGTGCCGGCGTGTCCGCCGCCGACGACGATGACGTCGTAGGTTTTGGGGTAGGTGATGGTGGGCATGGTGTGTGTTGGGTTGGATAACGAAAATCGAGCGATTATACGCGGTTTTGCCGCCGAATGAGGCCACCTGAAATTTTCAGGTAGCCTCAATGGGGAGGACGAGTGTGCGCGCAGGGCTTGTTTGGCGGTATGTCTGATGATTTTTCAGGTAGCCCCTAGCCCAGCAGAGGCTACCTGAAAAATTCGGCACCGTGGGTTTGGGCGTTGTGGAAACTCGCTTCGCTCGTTTTACTCTGTTGCAGCGCATGTTTTCAGGTAGCCTTTCCGGCTGGCGGCGCGGGGCAAGAGGCTGGCTGAAAGTGCTACAATACGCAGTTTCTTTTTATTGGATTTTCCGGCTTCATCATGTGCAAACACCCTCATCAAAACCACGGCAAACCCACACACACCCGCGACAACGACACCATCCGCATCCGCGGCGCGCGCACGCATAATTTGAAAAACGTCGATTTGGACATCCCGCGCCACAAGCTGGTGGTGGTAACGGGGCTGTCGGGCAGCGGCAAATCGTCGCTGGCGTTCGACACGCTGTATGCCGAAGGGCAGCGGCGTTATGTCGAGAGTCTGTCCGCCTATGCGCGGCAGTTTTTGCAGATGATGGACAAGCCCGATGTCGATTTGATCGAAGGGCTGTCGCCCGCGATTTCCATCGAGCAGAAATCCACCAGCCACAACCCGCGTTCCACCGTCGGCACGGTTACGGAAATCCATGATTATCTGCGCCTTTTGTACGCCCGCGTCGGCACGCCGTATTGCCCCGAACACAATCTGCCGCTATCCAGCCAAACCGTATCACAGATGGTCGATGCCGTGTTGAAGCTGCCGGAAGATACGCGCGTGATGATTCTTGCGCCGGCGGTGCGCGAGCGTAAGGGCGAGTTTGTCGATTTCTTTGCAGACTTGCAGGCGCAGGGTTTTGCGCGGGTGCGCGTGGACGGCGAGGTTTATCAGTTGGACGAAGTGCCGAAGCTGGAAAAAAACATCAAGCACAATATCGATGTCGTCATTGACCGCGTGAAAGTGAAGGCGGACATCAAGCAGCGGCTGGCGGAAAGTTTTGAAACCGCGCTGCGCCACGGCAACGAGCGCGCGCTGGCGATGGAAATGGACAGCGGCGAAGAGCATTGGTTTTCCGCCCGTTTCGCCTGCCCCGTGTGTTCGTACAGCCTGCCCGAATTAGAGCCGCGCCTCTTTTCGTTCAACAACCCGATGGGTTCCTGCCCGACTTGCGACGGCTTGGGCAACACCAATTTCTTCGACCCCGAAAAAGTGGTCGCCCATCCCGAATTGTCGCTGGCAACGGGCGCGATTGACGGCTGGGACAAGCGCAACCAGTTCTATTTCCAAATGATTCAGTCGCTGGCGCGGCATTACGGTTTCGATGTGCAGGCTGCTTGGGAAACGCTACCTGAAAAAGTAAAAAAAGTCGTGCTGCACGGCTCGGGCAAAGAAGTCATTGATTTCACTTACCTGTCCGAACGCGGCACCACCTTCAACCGCAGCCACGCCTTTGAAGGCATCATCCCCAATCTCGAACGCCGCTACCGCGAAACCGACAGCGAAACCGTGCGCGAAAAACTGCGCGAATACCAAAACCACCGCGCCTGCCCAAGCTGCGGCGGCGCGCGTTTGCGCAAAGAAGCCCGCTACGTTTACGTCAGCGGCGAACCTTTGCACGAAGTTTCCGCCTGGCCGCTGACCAAAACCCACCGATTCTTTGAAACACTGGATTTGGACGGCAACAAAAAACAAATCGCCGAAAAAATCCTCAAAGAAATCACCGAACGGCTCGGCTTTTTGATTAACGTCGGGCTGGATTACCTCAATCTCTCCCGCTCCGCCGAAACCCTCTCCGGCGGCGAAGCCCAGCGCATCCGCCTCGCCAGCCAAATCGGCAGCGGTCTGACCGGCGTGATGTACGTTTTGGACGAACCCTCCATCGGGCTGCACCAGCGCGACAACGACCGCCTGCTCGCCACCCTCAAACGCCTGCGCGATTTGGGCAACAGCGTGATTGTGGTCGAACACGACGAAGACGCCATCCGCGAAGCCGATTTCGTCGTCGATATGGGCCCGGGCGCGGGCGAACACGGCGGCAACGTACTGATTGCCGACACGCCCGAAAACGTTGCCAAATGCGAACAATCCGTTACCGGACAATATTTAAGCGGCAAAAAATCCATCAGGCTACCTGAAAAACGCACGCCCGTTAATCCCGACCGAATGCTCATCCTCAAAGGCGCGCGCGGCAACAACCTCAAAAACGTAACCCTCGAATTGCCGCTCGGTTTGATTACCTGTATTACCGGCGTTTCAGGCAGCGGCAAATCCACCCTGATTAACGACACCCTCGCCAAAATCACCGCCCGCGAACTCAACCGCGCCCAAGAAGAACCCGCCCCGTATGACGACATCCACGGCCTCGAACATCTCGACAAAGTCATCAACGTCGATCAATCCCCCATCGGCAGAACCCCGCGCTCCAACCCCGCCACCTACACGGGTCTCTTCACCCCCATCCGCGAACTCTTCGCCGGCGTACCCCTCTCGCGCGAACGCGGCTACAACGTCGGCAGATTCTCCTTCAACGTTAAAGGCGGCCGCTGCGAAGCCTGCCAAGGCGACGGCGTGATTAAAGTCGAAATGCACTTCCTGCCCGACGTGTACGTCCCCTGCGAAGTCTGCCACGGCAAACGCTACAACCGCGAAACGCTCGAAATCCAATACAAAGGCAAAAACATCAGCCAAGTCCTCGACATGACCGTCGAAGAAGCCCGCGAATTTTTCGACGCCGTCCCCACCGTATCGCGCAAACTGCAAACCCTTATGGACGTAGGGCTCGGCTACATCCGCCTCGGCCAATCCGCCACCACCCTCTCCGGCGGCGAAGCCCAACGCGTCAAACTCGCCCTCGAACTCTCCAAACGCGACACCGGCAGAACGCTCTACATCCTCGACGAACCCACCACCGGCCTGCACTTCGCCGACATCGCCATGCTGCTGGAAGTCATAGGTCGTCTGAAAGGCAAAGGCAACTCGATTGTGATTATCGAGCATAATCTGGATGTGATTAAAACTGCGGATTGGATTGTGGATTTGGGGCCGGAAGGGGGAGATGGCGGGGGGAGGATTATTGCTTGTGGTAGCCCCGAGGAAGTGGCGAAGGTTAAGGGGAGTTATACTGGGAAGCATTTGAATAAAATAATTAGAGGAGCTGGTCTATGATAGATTCTATTTTGCAAAAAGTTGTAGAACCTATTTCTGAGAAATTAATTAAAACACTTTCAGAAAGATTTAAAGGTTATCTTAAAATTAAAGCTATAGAAAAGTCTGATATTTTGCCATACATTAATCTTCTATCATATACTAAAACATTATATGGAAATGATAAACCTATATTAATTTCTGAATTTTATCATGAACCAAGGATTTTAATGCCAAATAAAACAGAAGTAACACATGAAAAATTTATAGACTTAATAGCGCAAAAAATATTTTATTACTTGGTCAAATGGGGCAAGGGAAATCTATTTTTTTGAAAAAGCTATCTTTAGATTTAATTTCAGAAGGGAAGCTTGTATTATTCTATGAATTAAGATTTTTAAAAGAAAATGATGATCTAATAAATAATTTAATTGATTTATTAAAAGATATTACAAAACAAGATGATATATCTAAAGATTTGTTTTTTAAACTATCGGAGACAGATAATATTTATTTGATTTTTGATGGATTTGATGAAATGAGCTATAAAGTATCAGAAACATTTATCAAAAACTTAAAAAAATTATTGTTATATTCAAAATTTCATATTATTTTATCTTCCAGGCCAGAGTATTATGCTGAATATGCATCAGAGCAACTATATAAATTAGAATTAGATAAGTACCAGTTTGAAGACCAAGCGGAATTAATTAAAAAATTAATTACTCAAAAAAATAAAGACTCATTAGAATTTAATTTGGAAGAGAATGAAATTGAAATTCAAGAAATTATATCCCAAATAGAAAATAGTGAAACTGAAATTAAAAACTTATTGCAGACGCCTTTAATGGTAATTTTATATATTCTAAGGCTTCAATCAAAATATACCCCAGCTAAAAATTTAAAAGAATTTTTTACTGATTTATTTCAAGTTGCTTTTACTAGGCATGATATTACAAAAAATAACTTTCGTAGAGAAAGAAAAAGTTCACTAGGGGATAGTGAGCTTTTAGATATATTTAAATTATTTTGCTTTGATACAAAAGATTACTCTGAATTGACTTTTGACAAAACCAGATGTCTATTTCATCTAAAATCAGCCATTAATGACCTAGGCTTGCAAAGTAGAGTTACACCAGATGAAGTTTTTGATGAATACACCAAAGTAATTTGCTTTATTGTTAATGCGCATAAAAATGATCAATTTATGTTTTTACATAGAAGTATTCAAGATTTTTATGCTGCACTATATATTTCAGAGCAAGAAGCCAAAAATAAAGAATATTTTTATTCTAATATCATTGAAAATAGATATGCAGAATTCTATTCTTGCGTATTTTTCTTACAAGAAATTGATAAATTTTCTTTTATTGAAAATATCGAATTGCCAGTAATAAGAGAATTTCTTGATAGATACAAAAATTCTTGCGACCTTCCTGTTTATAAAAAAATAGAAAATATCTTTAAAAATAAATTTAAAGTAGGTAACTGGTACGCTACCAATAGGATTAGAAATAGGTTCTTTCCTGATGGTAAAGAATTTTCTGAAACAGATAGTAAAATGGTTGATGATGTAATATCTTATTTAGAAAAATATGCTTTAGATTTAGAAAGTGAATTGCAAAATAAACAGAAAGCAAATCGGAAAAGATTTTCTCCAGGTTTAGTGGTAGATTTTGATTTACATACATTATAAAATCGACAGTCTTGAATATAGATACGGCTTCCACATCAATCCAAAGCAAGCTGTAGTCTGCATCCTAAACCACCGTGTGTGCGGTACGCACGCACGCGGCTGTCTAGTTTGCAGTTTGCCATCTAAAGCTACCTGAAAGCGTGAGTTTCAACGAAGTTAAAACTCACTTCGTTCGTTTTCAGGTAGCCTTTTCTTAATTTGGCGGCAGCCGCAGGTTCAAAAAGCAGAAACCGCCGTTATCCGCCAAACAATGCCGCCTTGCCTTCCGCGCCGGAAACATCCAGCACTTCGATTCCTGCACCGTCCAGCACGGCCTGCGTCAGCATGGCCACGCCGCCGGATGGGCCGATTTCCAAAATCCACCGCACGCCCAGCGCAGCCATGCTGCGGCATTCGGCCACCCAGTCCACCGGATCCATCAGGATATTGTGCGCAATGCCGCGCGCCTGTTCCGCGTCCAAACCGCAGGCGGCCGCCCATTCGGCCACTTGCGCCACGGCGGGCAGCATGGCGGGGTGGTGGAAGCCGACTTCCACGTCCAGCCGCCACAGCAGGTTTTCAGGCGTTTGGCCGTTTGCGTCTTTCACCGTGTCCGACAACACGCCGCACACGCGCGCCACCGATTCGGGCTTGCCGCTGACGACAAAACCGTCCGCGCTGTTCTGCAAGCCGATACACGGGCGGTCTGCCGGATGCGCTTTATCTTCGGGATACAGTTCGTCAATCACGGCGGCAATCTGTCCGCGGCTCACGCCCTGCACCATCACCATCGGATGATTGCCGTCGTGCAGATACATGCCGGTTTTGCGCCCTTGCAGCGTGGCGGCCGCGCCGACCAGTTCGGCCAAGGCCAGCAATTTGGCGGTGTGCTGCGGCTCGCGTATCAGATAACGCCCGAGTATGCCCTGCGAATGCCCGATCACGCCGGCTGCCTTGCCGCTGTCCAGCCCGCGCGCTTCCAGCGTGTGCAGATTGGCGATTTGCGCAAGGAAAATGCTGGGCGCGCTCACGGCGGCACGCACCAAATCGATGCCGTCCGCGCCGTTTTCCGCCCATTTTATCGGCTCGAAACCCTGCGGGCGGGCGGCGGCAAGCTGCTCTGCCACGGGCGCCAGGATTTGGGCGGCGGCGGCGGTGATTTCGTTTGCCTTGCTCCGCGCGCCTTCTGCCAAAGCCTCGCGCAGGGTGCTGATCCAATCGAAGCCCTGCCCGGAAAAGCAGAGGGCGAAGGGTTGACTGTGCAGTTGTTCAAGTAGGCGTTTTTGTTCAGTCATGATGTTTGCTCCCGTAAGTGGTGGATTTCAAACGGCTGAAGACCTTTGCAAATTCCCCGCCTTTGGCGCATTTCTGCGCGATGCGCTTCTCAAACGCTTGACTACCCGCACGGTATGTCTGCGCGTTTGCGATACTATCGCTTTGAACTGCGCTCAAATCCGGGGTTTTGCCAAGGTCTTCTCCTGTGCCGTCCGCAAGATGCCAATTGGTGCCGGCGAATAAACTGCTTAGAGTGACTATACTGACTGTGGCGGCGGCGGGTGCTGTGTTAGGTCAAAGATTGGGTGCTTTTGGGAGGCGTGTGGGTGTGATAGAGGCTACCTGAAAACGAGCGCAGTGAGTTTCTGCGCAGCTAAAACGAATGCAGTGAGTTTTTGCGAAGCTAAAACGGGCAAAGCGGGCTTCTGCCTTGGCGGTTTTAAGGCAGAAGCCCGCTTCGTTGAGGCTGCGCTTTCAGGTAGCCTCACGCTGTGCGGGCGGGCTATTCCAGCTCGAAGCAGCCGACGGTTTCGACGTGGGCGGTTTGCGGGAACATGTTGACGATGCCGGCGCTGCGGAAGCGGTAGCCTTTGCCCACGAGCACGGCGGCGTCGCGGGCGAAGGTGGCGGGGTTGCAGGACACATAGACGATGCGGCGCGGCAGATAGGGCGGGTGCAGGGCTTGAACGAGGGCGTAGGCGCCGCTGCGGGGCGGGTCGAGCAGGATTTTGTCGAAGCGGCCCCAGGCGGCGACGGTGTGCCCGGTGGTTTGGAAAAGGTCGGCGCTGTGAAATCGGGTGCGTTCGGCGAGGCGGTTGAGGCGGGCGTTTTGCGCGGCGCGTTCAGTGAGCGCGGGGGAGCCTTCGATGCCGGTAACGTGTGCGCCGGCGGCGGCGATGGGCAGGCTGAAGTTGCCGAGGCCGCAGAAGAGGTCGGCAATGCGCTCGCCGGGCCGGGGCTGCAACAGCTGCATGGCGCGGGAAACGAGCAGGGCGTTGGCGGCGGGGTTGACTTGGGTGAAGTCGCCGGGGCGGTAGGGCAGGGTGAGCTGGTATTCGGGCAGGCTGTAGCTGAGCTGGGGGCTTTCGGGAAGGAGGGGGCGGGCGGGCTGCTGCGGGGCTTGCAGCCAGATGTGCCAGTGGGCGGGGAGGGCTTGGGCGGCTTGGATGAGCTGGGCGCGGGCGGCTTGGGGCAGGCGCTGGATGTGGAGGGTGAGGGCGTTGGCGGCGGGGCTGTGGTGCAGCTCGATGGTGCGCACGGGGGCGTGCAGGCGGTTGAGTTGTTGCAGCAGGGTGCGGATGTTGCCCAGCTGGGCGGAGAGCTGGGGGGCGAGGATGGGGCAGCTGTGGATGTCGATAATGCGGTGGCTGCTGCGGCTTTGGAAGCCGAGGAGGGTTTGGCCTTGGCTGTGGTGGGCGCTGAGGCGGGCGCGGTGGCGGTAGCCCCAGGCTTGGCCGTAGATGGCGGGGAGGAGGTATTGGGGGCGGACTTTGCCGAGGCGTTGGAGCTGTTCTTCGAGGATGCGTTGTTTGTAGGCGACTTGCACGCTGCTGTGGGCGTGTTGGAGGGTGCAGCCGCCGCATTGGCTGTAGTGGGGGCAGGCGGGGGCGGTGCGGTAGGGGGAGGGGGTGAGGATGCGGGTGGCTTGGGCTTCGCTGTGATGTTTTTTGCTGCGGGTGATTTGGTAGGCAACGGTTTCTTGGGGCAGGGCGCCGGTGATGAAGGTGGTTTTGCCTTGGATGCGGGCGACGCCGCGGCCTTCGTGGTCGATGTTGTGGATGGTGGCGGTGTTCATGGTGGGGCTAGGGAAGGATGAGGCTACCTGAAAAATGTGGTGGCAGATTTTTCAGGTAGCCTTTGGGGGTTGGTTTGGTTTGCTGGAGGCTAAGCTTGCTTTTTCAGGTAGCCTTTGCGCCTATTCGTGATCGCCGGGGGAGCTGGGGGATTCTTCTTGGCTGGGGATGCGGTAGCTTTCGTCGGCCCAGGTGCCGAGGTCGATCATTTTGCAACGTTGGCTGCAAAAGGGGCGGTGGGGGCTGGCTTCGCTCCATTCTACTGGGCGGCGGCAGGTGGGGCAGGGTACGGTGGGGGTGCTCATGGTTTGTCGGTGATGGGGTCGAAGCTGCACATTTTGAGGGTGAAGGGGATGTTTTCTTCGAGCTGTTTGCCGCGGGGGCTTTCTTGGGTGGCTTGGGTGAAGCGGATGTGGGTGAAGTATTTGTTGGCGGAAATTTCAGGCAGGGTTTGGCAGGATTGGGCAACATCGACGACGAGCATGTGGATGTTGTTGCCGAGCTTGGCGTTTTGGTAGTTGCCGAGCACGGCGCAGCAGTTGAGGCTGTAGCTGTTGCGGCGCAGGATGCGCAGGAGCAGGCTGATGGCTTCGCTGGTGGGGGTGAGGGAGCGGATCCAGCAGTTGAGGTCGGCGAGGCGCTGCTCGTGGGGCAGTTGCAGCCAGTAGTGGTAGGAGGGGAGGTCGAAGGGGCTGGTGCCGCCGGATACGAGCATGCGCTGCTTCACGCCCATGAGCCATTCGTTTTCGCGCAGGTGTTGGCCGAATTTCTGCTGTACTTCTTGTAGGTTTTGGGTGGCTTGGTAGAGGGCTTCTTGCTCGGGGGTGGCGTCGTATTGTTCGCGTTCGGATTGGGAAATCTGCTGGCGCTGGCGTTCGAGCTCTTGCAGGATGTCGAGCTTGAGCTCGGCGCGGGCGGCGCAATCCATGATTTCAAACAGGGTGCCGAGGGCGGCGTGGTGCGCCCAGGCGGATTGTTGGTCGCGGGTGGTGTAGAAGCGGGAGAAGAGGTGCTCGAGGCGCAGGAAGTTGCGCACGCGTTCGGAGAGGGGGTGCTCGAAGGTGATGAGGTCGGACATGGTTCAGCTTCCGAAAAGGTGTTGGTAGATAAGGTGCTGGCGCGCCACGGCAGCGCTGAGCTCGGGCAGGCCGGCTTCGTTGCAGATGATGTCGTCGGCAATGCGGCGCCGCGCCTGGCGGCTGGCTTGGGCGGCCAGAATGCCGGCAATCATATCACGGGAGAGGCCGCTGCGTTCGGTAGTGCGGCGGATTTGCGTTTCTTCACTGCAATCGATGAGGAGGATGCGCTGCACAAGGCTTTGGAAAACAGGTTGTTCGGCAAGTAGGGGGATTTCGATGATGCCGTAGGCGGCTTGGGGGAATTGCTGCTGGCGGGCGCGGATGTCGGCGAGAATCAGCGGGTGGAGGATGCTTTCGAGCCGGGCTTTGGCTTGAGGGGATTGGAATACGAGCTGGCGCAGGTCGGCGCGTTTGAGGCTACCTGAAAAATCGAACAGGCTGCTGCCGAAGGCATCACGGATGGCGGGAAGGGCGCCGCCGCCGTCTGCGGTGAGGGCTCGGGAAACGGCATCGGCATCAATCAGCGGCACGCCGTGTTGGGCAAACAGGCGGGCGGCGGTGGATTTGCCGCTGCCGATGCCGCCGGTGAGGCCGACCCAGGCGGTCATGTTAGATAAACCCGGATTTTTGCAGCCACCAATGAATGCCTTGCAAGATATACTCGTTGGCGGCAAAAACCAGCCAGCCGGCAATGGCCAACGCGGGGCCGAAGGCGATGGGCTGGCCTTTGGCGGCACGCATCACCAGCGCGGCCACCAGCCCCACCAGCGCGGCCACGAATACGATCACAGGCAGGGTGCTCACGCCGAGCCAGGCACCGAGCGCGGCCAAGAGTTTGAAATCGCCGTAGCCCATGCCTTCTTTGCCGGTGATGAGTTTGAACAGGTGGAACAGTAGCCACAGGCTCAGGTAGCCGACCACCGTGCCGAGCAGAGCCGAGGGCAGGGGCACGAAGCCGACCTGCCAGTTGAACAACAGGCCGAGCCAAACCAGGGGCAGGGTGAGCTGGTCGGGCAGCAGTTGGGTATCGGCGTCGATAAAGGTGAGCGCCACCAGAATGGCAGTGAACACGAGGCCGCCGAGGGTGAGATAGGTGTCGCCGTAGCGCCATGCAACGATGCCGAACAGGATGCCAGTGAGCAGCTCGACGGCGGGATAGCGCCAACCGATGGGGGTGTGGCAGCTGTGGCAGCGGCCGCGCAACAAGAGGAAGCTGATAATGGGGATGTTTTGCCACGGTTTCACCGGACTGCCGCATTGGGGGCAGCGCGAGGGCGGCGTGCTGAGGTTGAACGGCTTTTGGTCTTCTTCATCCAGCGGCAGATTGAGATGCTGTTTGGCGGCGACTTGCCATTGTTTTTCCAGCATTACCGGTAGGCGGTAAATCACCACGTTGAGAAAACTGCCTACCAGTAGCCCGAGCAGGGCGGCAAAGGGGATATACAGGCTGGGTTCGAGATTGGTCATAGGGATGGGAGAGTGTGTTTTCAGGTAGCCTGCCGAGGGAAGGCTACCTGAAAACCGTTTGACGATTGATATAAAGATGCTTCAGCGATGAATACTAGCCGACTACGTTACCCAAGTTGAAGAGCGGCAGGTACATGGAAACCAGAATCACGCCGATGATGCTGCCCAATACCACCATGATGATGGGTTCCATCAAAGAGGACAAGGTCGCAACTGCTGCATCTACTTCTTCTTCATAGAATTCAGCTGCTTTGTTCAACATGTCGTCCAGTGCGCCGGATTCTTCACCAATAGAAGTCATTTGCAGAACCATATTGGGGAATAGGTTTGTGGAGTTCATGGCGCTGGTTAGCGAGGTACCTTGATTAACTTGGTTGCGGATGCTGCGGGTGGCTTCCTCATAGATAATGTTGCCTGAAGCACCGCCCACAGAATCAAGTGCTTCCACCAAGGGAACGCCAGCTGTAAACAGGGTGGCGGTAGTACGCGCCCAGCGGGCAATGGTACCTTTTTCTACAATATTGCCGAAAACAGGAAGTTTCAATAGCATGCCGTCTACTCGTTTTTGTAAATCCGGAGAGCGTTTATGCCACTGGATAAAGCCAGCTACCGCTCCGACCATACCGATAATGACCAACCAGCCCCAAGACACCATAAAATCCGAAATGCCCATCATGAATTGCGTGAGCGCAGGCATAGGGGCGTTCATGCCGTCGTATACCTTTTTAAACTCAGGCAATACGAACATCATCATAATCATAACCAGCACAATAGCTACCACAACTACTGCGATCGGGTAAGTCAGGGCACTCTTAATTTTTTTCTTAATAGCAAGGGTTTTTTCTTTATAGACGGCTAGCTTATCCAATAAGTTTTCCAGCACACCGCCAGCCTCACCCGCATCCACCAAGTTGCAATAAAAATCATCGAAATACTTGGGATGCTTGCGGAAAGCATTGGCCATGGAAGTACCTTGCTCAATGTCGTTACGCACTTCCATCAAAAGTTTAGTCATGGAGGCGTTTGAATGGCCTTTCGCCACAATATCAAATGCTTGCATCACCGGCAAGCCGGCTTTCATCATGGTGGCCAGCTGGCGGGTAAATACGGTAATGTCAGCTTGAGTGATTTTTTTCTCACGAACTTTTTTCTTTTTGCTTAAGCTGATGACTTTAATTCGGCGACGAGCCAGTTTGGCACGGGCGTCTTGTTCGTCTTTGGCCACAACTTCGCCGCGCACCATCTGCTCGGTTTCCATGTGACGGCCTTCAAACTCAAAACTCAGTCCGGTTTGCTTTTTTGTGGATTTGGTATTTTTTACAGCCATGATGATTCCCTTTTGAATTAAAACTGATTTTTAGGTTTAGTCGTTGGTGGTGGCAAGAATTTCTTCCAAGGTGGTAATGCCCTGCATTGCCTTGAGAATACCTGCCCGACGCAGATCGACCAATCCATCGGCATAAGCCTGTTCGGCAATATCCACCTCTGTGCCGTTGTTGATGATGATTTTTTGCATCGCATCGGTAACCGGCATGATTTCATACACACCGGCACGACCTTTGAAGCCTTTGCCTTTGCAGCGGTCGCAGCCCACTTGGCGGTAGAGCTGCCAATCGTCTTTTTTCAAATCTTCTTCGGTAAAGCCGACTTTCAGCAAGGCTTCGGCCGGTGGACGCTCAATCGGCTGTTTGCAGGTACACAAACGGCGAACCAAGCGCTGCGCCATAATCAGATTAACCGAGCTGGCGATGTTAAACGGCGCCACGCCCATATTCAGCATACGCGATAAGGTGGCCGGCGCATTGTTGGTATGCAGGGTTGAGAACACCATGTGGCCGGTTTGGGCAGCCTTAATGGCAATGTCGGCGGTTTCCAAGTCGCGAATCTCACCCACCATGATGATGTCCGGGTCTTGACGTAGGAAAGCCTTCAGCGCAGCAGAGAAGGTCAAGCCTTGTTTGTCGTTCACGTTTACCTGGTTGATACCGGGCAAGTTGATTTCCGCAGGGTCCTCGGCAGTGGAAATATTAACGCTGTCGGTATTCAAAATGTTCAGGCAGGTATACAGCGATACGGTTTTACCGGAACCGGTCGGGCCGGTTACCAGCACCATGCCGTAGGGACGGTGGATGGCTTCCAGTAGCAATTCTTTTTGGAAAGGCTCGAAACCCAGCTGGTTGATATTCAGCGTTGCTGCATCTGAGTTCAGAATACGCATTACGATTTTTTCGCCGAACAGCGTGGGCAGCGTGTTCACACGGAAGTCGATCGGTTTCTGGTTTTTGTTGAACTGAATCTGGATACGGCCGTCTTGCGGCACGCGCTTTTCGGAAATGTCCATTTTCGACATAACCTTGATACGCGAAGCAATCTGTCCGCGGATATTCAGCGGGGGCTGTACCACTTCGCGCAGCTGACCGTCGGTACGGAAGCGGATGCGCGCCATTTCTTCGTAGAATTCGAAATGGATATCCGAAGCCCCAGTGTTCAGGGCGTCAGACAGCACCTTGTGGATAAACTTGGCAATCGGCCCGTCTTCTTCCTCGTCGTCTACCATCATGGCGGCTGGAGCTGCTATTCCGGTGGAGTCGGAAGAAATTTCATCCAAAATCGAAGTGGAGGTTTGACTGGCAAATTCCAGCAGGCCATCCAGCTGTTCATCGTTAATGAGCACCAAATCGACCATCAGGCCGCTGGGGAAAATCAGCTTTTGGTATGTTTGCAACAAAGTAGGGTCGGAAACGCCCAAAAACAGTTTCTGGCCGCGTTTGAATAAGGGTACGCAGCGATGCTCGGTCATTTGCGCATCGTTGAGTACGTCCTGCACCATCATGGAGCGGGAATACTGCGATAAATCCAAAATGGGGTAGTGGAACAGTTTGGCCAGCAGCTGAGCCAAATCCGCTTGCTTGATGATGCCGGCCTCGGCCAGCATGGGGATGATATTTTTGTTTTGATTAATTTTTTCTCGGTATTTTTCAACCTGGTCCTGTTCGATGAGTTTGTTTTGAAACAGGACGCGCAATAGTCCGACGCTCATATATTTGCCTGAGTAAAGTAGAACGAATTTGAAAAAATCGGCACTTTATTTGCTCTTAGATTGCTGCCGACAATACCCACATTTTAGTAATAATGCTTTTACATACTATAGTTAAGATGTGATTATAAGTTAAATCACGGTAAGAATATACCGTTTGCCGAGCCGGCTCCGCTTAGGCGGCTTCCCAGTGCTCGATATACAGCTGCAATTCGCATTGGTTGCGCCACTGGTTGGCCACTGGACGGTATACGGTGCGGATTTTGGCTGGCAGTTCTTCGGTGCAGCGGAAAAACATGGCTTCCACCACCTGCCCGCCGCAATTTAGGCCGGCTTTTTTGTGTCCGTTGCCCACGATGCGCTGCCACAATACTTCGAATTGGTTGTGGAAACTGGGCGGCTGGAAGCCGTGCCCCCATACTTGCTTGGCTAGGGTTTCCGCTGTTTGCAGCGAGAGTTCGTCCGGTTTCAGGCTGCCGTCGGTTAATAAGGTGCGGGTGAGCGTGTCTTGGTCGAGCAGCTCGGCCAGCAGGGTTTCAAAGGCTACCTGAAAAGTTGGGAATGCTGCTTCGCGGATGCTGAGGCCGGCGGCCATGGCGTGCCCGCCGAATTGCAGGACGAGATTGGGGTGGCGCTTGGACAGCAAGTCGATGGCGTCGCGCAGGTGCAGGCCGGGAATCGAACGGCCGGAGCCGCGCAGTTCGCCGTTGCCGGCCGGGGCGAATACGATGGCCGGGCGGTGGAAACGGTCTTTGAGCCGGCCGGCCACGATGCCGATCACGCCTTGGTGCCAGCCGGCATGGAAGGCGGTGATGCTTAAACTGTTGCCCACGATGATTTGGTCGGCTGCCGCCACGGCTTCTTGCAGCATGGATTGCTCGATGTCTTGGCGAGCACGGTTGAGCTCGTTGAGCTGTTCGGCCAGGGCGGAGGCTTCGCCCGGTTCGCTGGAGAGCAGGCAGGCGATGCCGATGTCCATCTTATCCAGCCGGCCGGCGGCGTTGATGCGCGGGCCGATGGCAAAACCGAGGTCGAAGGGTTTAGCTTCCCGTATATCGCGTTTGGCTACCTGAAAAAGCGAGCGGATGCCGATGCGGGTTTTGCCGGCCCGCATCCGGTTGATGCCTTGCGTAACCAGGATGCGGTTGTTGTGGTCGAGGGGCACCACGTCGGCCACCGTGCCCAGTGCCACCAAATCGAGCAGGTCGGCCAGATTGGGTTCAGGTAGCCTGTTCGGGGCAAACCACTGCTGCGCGCGCAAATGTGCACGCAGTGCGGTCAGCACATAGAAAATCACGCCGACGCCGGCCAAGTTTTTGCTGGCAAAGCCGCAGCCGGGCTGGTTGGGATTAACGATGATGCAGTTTGGCAGATTGTCAGCCGGAAGGTGGTGATCGGTGATGATCACGTCCATGCCCAATTCTTTGGCGCGTTCCACGGCAGCGGCGCTGGACATGCCGTTATCTACGGTGAGCAACAGCTGTGTGCCGCGTTGGGCGGCCACTTCGGCCAAGTGCGCCGTCAGCCCGTAGCCGTGTTTGAAACGGTCGGGCACCAAAAAATCTACCACCGCCCCCATGCGGCGCAGCCCCAAGATGCCGACCGTGCAGGCGGTGGCGCCGTCCACATCGTAATCGGCAATAATCAGGATGCGTTCCTGATTGCGGATGGCTTGTGCCAGCCGCTTGGCTGCGGCTTCGATATTTTTCAATGATTGGAACGGCAGCAGGCTGCCCAGATTGGTATACAGCTCCTCTGGAGAGCGCACGTTGCGCGCGGCAAACAGGCGGGCCAGCAGCGGCGGCGTGCCGGCATTCAGCAGGGTTTGCTCGGCCTGGGCATCGGGCTGGCGTGTGCGGATAACGGTATGCATAAACCGGGGAAGGTGATGGAATCGAAGGGTTTATTATACCTCAAATGACAGGGTGAAATGCTTGGCTAGAGGTGCGTCGGCGGAAATGCCAAAAAGTTTTTTATTTTTTAAAACAATCTAGTGGGGAAATCTGCTTAAATTTTTTCAAGATAGTGCTTGCAATAAAATGGATAGTTTGGTTTAATGCGCATCTTCTAGTGCTGTGCACGACACGGGTGATTAGCTCAGTTGGTAGAGCGTCTGCCTTACAAGCAGAATGTCGGCGGTTCGACTCCGTCATCACCCACCATTTTTTTGCGCGCGCGGTGGTAGCTCAGTTGGTTAGAGTACCGGCCTGTCACGCCGGTGGTCGCGGGTTCGAGTCCCGTCCACCGCGCCACACGAAATAAAGCCCTTCTGCTGAAAAGCAGGAGGGCTTTAACATTTCCTGCCTGCCGTGTAAAAACGAATTGATTTTGTGGTATATTCGCCCGGCTAATAAGGGTTGTGGAAACCAACTGTTTTCTGCTGAACAACCCAGATTTTCAACCAACTTCAGGAGCTGTGTAATGGAATTTCGTATTGAAAAAGACACCATGGGCGAAGTGCAGGTGCCGACCGAGCGTTATTGGGGCGCGCAAACCGAGCGTTCGCGCAACAACTTCAAAATCGGCCCGGCCGCTTCCATGCCGCAGGAAATCATTGAAGCGTTTGCCTATTTGAAAAAGGCGGCTGCCTTTGCCAATGCCGATTTGGGCGTGTTGCCGGCGGAAAAACGCGATTTGATTGCCGCCGCCTGCGATGAAATCCTGGCGCGCAAGCTGGACGGCGAATTCCCACTGGTGATTTGGCAGACCGGCTCCGGCACGCAGTCCAATATGAACCTGAACGAAGTCATTTCCAACCGCGCCCATGTGCTCAACGGCGGCAAGCTGGGTGAGAAAAGCGTGATCCATCCGAATGACGATGTGAACAAATCGCAGTCTTCCAACGACACCTATCCCACCGCCATGCACATTGCCGCTTACCAGAAAGTGGTGCGGCACACCCTGCCCGCCGTGAAGCGTTTGCAGCAGACTTTTGCCGCCAAGGCAGCCGAGTTCGCGCAGGTGGTGAAAATCGGCCGCACGCATTTGATGGATGCCACCCCGCTGACTTTGGGGCAGGAATTTTCCACCTATGCCGCCCAGCTCGCCTTCGGCATCCGCGCGCTGGAAAACACCCTGCCGCATCTGGCCGAGCTCGCCTTGGGCGGCACCGCCGTCGGCACCGGACTGAACACGCCCAAGGGTTACGATGTTCAGGTAGCCTCCTATATTGCCAAGTTTACCGGCCTGCCTTTTGTGACCGCGCCGAACAAATTTGAAGCGCTGGCCGCGCACGACGCCTTCGTGGAAACCCACGGCGCGCTCAAGCAGCTGGCCGTGTCGCTGTATAAAATTGCCAACGATATCCGCTTGTTGGCTTCCGGCCCGCGTTCCGGCATCGGCGAAATCCTGATTCCTGAAAACGAGCCCGGCTCGTCCATTATGCCTGGCAAGGTAAACCCGACCCAATGCGAGGCGCTGACCATGGTGTGCGCCCAAGTATTGGGCAACGACACCGCCATTTCCTTTGCCGGCACGCAGGGGCAGTTTCAGCTCAACGTGTTCAAACCGGTGATGGCGGCCAATTTCCTGCAATCGGCGCAGCTCTTGGCCGACGCCTGCATTTCGTTTGACGAGCACTGCGCCGCCGGCATCGAGCCGAATCTGCCGCGCATCCAGATGCAGCTCGACAATTCGCTGATGCTGGTCACCGCGCTGAACACCAAAATCGGCTACGAAAATGCCGCCAAAATCGCCAAAGCGGCGCACAAAAACGGCACCACGTTGCGCGAAGAGGCGGTGAAATCCGGCCTGCTCACGGCGGAGCAGTTTGACCAATGGGTGCGCCCGGCCGATATGGTGGGCAGCCTGAAGTGAACCTGATATCGGATTGACGCGGCTTCGCGCCGCAAAGAAAGCGCATGCCGGAAACGGTGTGCGCTTTTGTATTGGCTGGGGAAAGAGGCTACCTGAAAAACGGTGGGGTTGTTTTCAGGTAGCCTTCTGAGCAGCTTGGGGCGAATGTTTCATGCGGTATGGTTTTGTGGTTTTCTGTGAGCGACAAAAAGGCTACCTGAAAATTTCCTGCTGAGTTTTCAGGTAGCCTTTTGCTGTTTGCAGATGAATTCAGCGGATGATGCTGCGCCGGGAGTCGGCGAGGAAGTCGTTGAGGATGGCCAGCTCGGGTGCGCCGGCGGCCAGCTCGGTGATTTGGCGGCGGGCTTCTTCGAGGGGCCGGCCTTGGCGGTAGAGGATTTTGTAGGCGTTTTTCACGTTGGCGATCTGCTCGGGGGAAAAGCCGTTGCGGCGCATGCCTTCGCTGTTGATGCCGGCGGGCTCGGCGCGGTAGCCGGCGGCCATGAAGTAGGGCGGCACGTCTTTGTGCACGCCGGCGGCGAAGGCGGTCATAGCGTAGCGGCCGATTTGGCAGAATTGGAACACGAGGGTGTAGCCGCCGAGCACGACGTAGTCGCCGATGGTTACGTGGCCGGCGAGGGAGGCGTTGTTGGCGAAGATGGTGTGGCTGCCGACCACGCAGTCGTGGGCGAGGTGGCAGTAGGCCATAATCCAGTTGTCGTCGCCGATGCGGGTTTCGCCGATGCCGGTAACGGTGCCGAGGTTGAAGGTGGTGAATTCGCGGATGGTGTTGCCGTTGCCGATGATGAGGCGGGTGGGCTCGCCCTGGTATTTTTTGTCTTGCGGGATTTCGCCGAGGCTGGCGAATTGGAAGATGCGGTTGTGCTCGCCGATGGTGGTGTGGCCGTTGATGACGACGTGCGGGCCGATTTCGGTGCCGGCGCCGATTTGCACGTTGGGCCCGATCACGCTGTAGGCACCGACTTTAACGCTGCTGTCGAGCTGGGCTTGGGGGTCGATAATCGCGGTGGGGTGGATTAGGGACATGGGTTTTCCTTAATGGGGCGGCGGGCGGGAGAGGCTACCTGAAAAATGCAGCCGGGGCGGGCTTGATGGCGGTGAAACGAGGTTTTCGCCATGCCGCCGCGGCTGCCGCCGAAGCGGTAGGGCTACCTGAAAATACGGGCTATTTGTCTACCGCGCGTTTGGCGCACATGATCACGGCTTCGGCGGCGATTTGGCCGTCTACGGTGGCGGTGGCTTTGAATTTGCCGATGTCGCGCTTGTGGGTAATCACGTCCAAGTGGATTTGCAGCTGGTCGCCGGGCACGACTTGGCGTTTGAATCGGGCGCTGTCGATACCGACGAAGAAGTAGATTTCGTTTTCCTGGCGCTCGCCGCGGCTGAGGATGGCGAGCACGCCGGCGGCCTGCGCCATGGCTTCAATCACCAACACGCCGGGCATCACGGGGAAATCGGGGAAGTGGCCTTCGAAAAAGGGCTCGTTGATAGAGACGTTTTTGATGGCGGTGAGGCTTTTTTCTTTTTCAAAGCCGATCACGCGGTCGAGCAGCAGGAAGGGGTAGCGGTGCGGCAGCAGGCGTTGCAGGGTGCGCACGTCTAAGGGCAGTTCGATGGATTCTAATTGCATGTTATTGTTCCTTTGTTGGTTTTACTGTGTTTTCTAAATCTTTCACGCGGCGGTGCAGCTCGTTTAAATGGCGCAGGTGCACCGCGTTTTTCACCCAGTCGCGGTGGGTTTGCAGCGGATAGGAGCTGGCGTAGTAGTTTGGCTCGCTGATGGAGGCGGCCACCAGGGTACCGCCGCCGATAAAGGTTTTGTCGGCCACTTTGATGTGCCCGACAAACATGGCGGCACCGCCGATTTGGCAGTAGGCGCCGATGTGGGTGCTACCGGCAATGCCCACGCAGGCGGCGATGGCGGTGTGTGCGCCGATGTGCACGTTGTGGGCGATTTGCACGAGGTTGTCGATTTTCGCTCCCTCGGCGATGACGGTGTTTTCGATGGCGCCGCGGTCGATGGTGGTGTTGGCGCCGATTTCCACGTCGTTGCCGATGGCCACGCTGCCCACCTGCGGGATTTTGTACCAATGGTCTTGCGCCCAGGCGTTGCCGAAGCCGTCGGCGCCGATCACGGTGCCGGAGTGGATTTCTACTCGGTCGCCGAGGGTGCAGCCGGCATACACGGTTACGTTCGGGTGCAGGGTAACTTGTTGACCCAGCACACAGTCGGCTTCCACCACGCAGTTGGCCAGAATGCGGCAGCCTTCGCCCAATACGGTGTGCTCGCCGATGTAGGCGTTGGCGCTGATTTCGCAGCTGGCGGGCACGACGGCGCTGGCTTCCACCACGGCGCTGGGGTGGATGCCGGCTTTGGGCAAGGGCGCGGGGTGGAACAGGCGGGCGGTTTGGGCGAAGTAGAGCTGCGGGTTGTCGCACACGATGAGGTTGCGGCCGGGCAGTTTGTCGGCCAGCTTGTGGTGCACAATCAGGGCGCCGGCCTGGCTGGCGAGGGCTTCGGGCAGGTGTTTGGCGTGGGCGACGAAGCTGATGCTGCCTTCCTGTGCGGCATGCAGCGGGGCAATTCGGCTGACGGCCACGTCTTGTCCTACGATGCGGCCGCCTAATGCGGCGGTGAGTTGGGAAAGCGGTTTCTGCATTTTTCAGGTAGCCTGTGTGGCGGATGAGCCGGGCGGGCTGTGCTGCCGAAACCCGGCTTGGGCTGCGTTTATGTTTTTCAGGTAGCCTTTATTGGCTGTTGAGGGCGCGGATGACTTCGTCGGTGATGTCGAAACGGCTGTTGACGAAGATGGCGTCTTGGATAATCAGGTCGTAGCCGTCGCGGCGTGCCAAGTCGGTGATGACGCGGTTGGCGGTTTGCTGCAGGGCGGCGAATTCTTCGTTGCGGCGCAGGTTGTACTCTTCGGTGAGCTGGGCGGCCTGGCGGCGCAGGTTGCGGTCGAGCTCGATCAGCTGCTGCTCGGTGCGGCGGCGTTCGGCGGCGTTCAGGCGGCCTTGGTCGAGGCGGGTTTTCAGGGCGATGCCCTGGTCACGCAGCCGTTGCAGCGCCTGCTGGCGGCTGCCGAATTCGCTTTGCAGCGTGGTTTGGATGCGCTGCGCCTGGGTGGATTCCTGATACACGCGCTCGGTGTCGATGAAACCGAGCTTCTGCACGCCGTCGGCGGCGGCCGGCAGCGCCAAAACGGCGGCAAGGGCGGCCGCGGCGAGGCGGGGGAGGGTGGACTTCATGGCTTGCCTTCCTTAGAACGTCGTGCCCAGCTGGAACTGGAAGCGCTGGATTTGGTCGCTATCCTCTTTTTTCAGCGGATGGGCGAAACTGAATTTCATCGGGCCCAGGGGCGAGAGCCAGGTGAGCGCCGCGCCCACGGAATAGCGCAATTCGTTGCTGAAGGTGGAACGGTGGTCTTGTTTGTAGTAGCCGTTGGTACCGTTTGGTTTGGCGGGGCCGTAGGCATCGGGAGTGTAGGTTTTGCCGTCCCACACGCTGCCGGCGTCGGCAAACACGCTCAGGCGCACGGAACGTTGGTCTTTCACGCCGGGGAAGGGGAACAGCAGCTCGGCGGAGGCATAGGCTTTATAGGTGCCACCGTAGTTCACAATGTTTCTGCCGCCACTGTAGTTCTCATACACTTTCGGGCCGAGCGAGCCGCTTTCGTAGCCGCGCACGGAGCCTAGGCCGCCGCCGTAGAAGTTGTTGAAGAAGGGCACGGTGGAGGTGCCGCCGAACTTGCCGGCATAGCCCACTTCGCCGCCGAGCATCAGGGTGAAGCTCTTGCTCAAGGGGAAGAACCAGCGCTGGTCGTGGGTGAGGATGTAGTATTGCAAATCGCCGCCGGGCAAGCCGAGGTCGGCGTTTACGCTGGTGGTGTAGCCGCGGGTTGGCCACAGGGCATCGTCGGTTTTGTTGCGACCCCAGCCGATGTTGCCTTTGAGCAGCCAGTTTTTCTCGCCGTGTTCTCGAATAAAGTCTTGGTATCGGTAGGGTTGGTTCAGCTTGTCGCCGTGCAGCTTCACGGTGAGGTGCTCCACGCCGAGGCCGAAGTTTACGCGGTCGTATTCGGTAATAGGCACACCCATGCGCGCGCCCACGCCGATGCGGGTGGTTTCGTAGTTGTTTGAGCCGATGCTGCTGGAGCTGGATTTGTAGGGCATGAAGCCGCGGTAGTAGATGTCGTAGCCCAAGCTCACGCCGTCGGGGGTGAAATAGGGGTCGGTAAACGACAGCGAGGCAGTGTTTTGGGTTTTGCCGCGGGCAATGCGGAAGTTGGCGGATTTGCCGGTGCCGAACAGGTTATCCTGCGCCACGCCGGCGGAGAGCACCAGGCCGGTATCCTGTACCCAGCCGGCGGCCACTTCCACCGAGCCGGTGGAACGCTCTTTCACCGATACGTCGATGTCCACTTGGTCGGGCGTATCGGGCAGCGGGCGGCTTTCCACTTTCACATCGTCGAAGTAGCCCAAAAGCTGGATGCGGTCTTTGGAGCGGTTGATTTTGGCCGAATCGTAGGGCGCGGCTTCGGTTTGGCGCATTTCGCGGCGAATCACCGCATCGCGGGTTTTGTTGTTGCCGGAAATGTGGATTTGGTTCACATAGTATTTGCGGCCGGGGTTTACCGTGAGTACGAAATCCACGGTGTGGTTGGCCTGGTCGGGCTGCGGCTGCACGCCCACTTGCGCCAGCGCGTAGCCGGCCTGACCCATGCGGTCTTGGATGGCTTGCAGGCTATCCACCATCTGCGAGCGGTTGTAGCGCTTGCCTTCGCGCATTTTCAGCAGGGCTTCCAGCTCTTCGCGCGGCACTTCGCGGGTGTCGCCCTCAATGCGCACTTTGCCCCAGCGGTAGCGCTCGCCTTCGTGCACCTTAATCCACAGGGTTTGTTTGGTGCGGTCTTGGTTGTAGCGCACGTCGGCATCTTCCACCCGGCCTTCGAAGAAGCCCTCGTTTTGGTAGAAGTCGGTGATGGATTGCAGGTCTTTGCGGAATTGTTCGTCGGAGAAACGGTCGTCTTTGGAGAGCCAGCTGAGCATGCCGTGGCGGTCGAGCTTCATCTGGTGGCGCAGGGTGCGGTTGGAGAAGTGCTGGTTGCCTTCGAAGTCGATTTCTTCGATGCGGGTGGTGGCGCCTTCGTCGATTTTCAGCGTGATGTCCACGCGGTTGCGCGACAGGCGGGTTACTTCCGGCGTAACGGTGGCGGAGAGTTTGCCTTGGTTGGCGTATTCCTGCTGCAAGCCGGCCACGGCCTGGTTCAGGATGGCTTGGTTAAACGGCTGCGATTGCCCCAGGCCGAAGCTGTCGAGGTTTTTCTTGATGGCGTCGCTGGGCAGGGTTTTGCCGCCGGTTACGGTGAGGGTGTTGATGATGGGGCGCTCCACCACGGTGAGCAAAACTTGGTTGCCCATGGTTTCCACGCGCACGTCGTCGAACAGGCCGGTGGCGTAGAGGTTTTTGATGATTTGCTCGCCTTCGCCGTCGTTGAAGGTGCTGCCCACTTTCACCGGCAGGTAGCCCAGCACGGTGGAGGGGTCGGTGCGTTGCAGGCCTTCGATGCGGATGTCTTGGATGGTAAACGGTGCGGCGGCCAGCGCCCAAGAAGACAGGCCGGCTGCAAACAAGGCGAAAGAAAGTTTGTTCAGTTTCATGCTTTATCCCAATAATCGGGTGATATCGTTGAAAAAGGCCACCAGCATCAGCATCAGCATCAGGGAGAGGCCAAAACGCAGCCCCCACATCTGCGCTTTGGCGCTGACGGGCTTGCCGCGAATCCATTCGGCGGCATAATACATTAAATGAACGCCGTCTAAAATAGGAATCGGCAGCAAATTCAAAATCCCGAGGCTGATGCTGACCACGGCGAGAAATTCCAGGTAATCCTGAATGCCGGAGGCGGCGGTTTTGCCGGCGTAGTCGGCGATGGTGAGCGGGCCGGAGATGTGGCTCACGGAAGCCTGGCCGGTGAGCAGGCGGGCAAACAGGCGGCCGGTGAGCGCGGTGTAGGTGCCCACGCGCTCTATGCCCATTTCAGCGGCACGAGGCCAGGAGGGGTGGTAGCGGTAGGTGGCGAGCGACATCCAGCGCCGGTCGGTTTCGGAATCGAAGCCGGCAAAGCCGTAGCGCTCGCCGTTGCGGTCTTCGCGGCTGTCGGGGCGCAGGGCTACCTGAAAAGGTTTGCCGCCGCGCAGGATATCTACGGTGAGCTTGTCTTGCGGATGCCGGCGGATGGCGGTGGTTAATTCCGGCCAGGTGTGTACGATTTGCCCGTCGATGGCCACCACGCGGTCGCCTTTGCGCAGGCCGGCGCGTTCGGCGGGCGAGCCTGGCTGGATGGTGGCGAGGATGGTGGTTTTGCGCAGGGCGGTGAGGCCGAAGTAGCCGCCACGACGCGCCACTTCTTTGGCTTCGGGCGTGCCGGCGGCGTCGATGGTGCGCACGGTTTCTTGGCCGTTGGCCTGGCGCACGGCTACCTGAACTTTGCTCGCGTCCAGATTCAAAATGATTTCCGACTGCGCATCGCCCCAAGTGGCCACGGCTTTGCCGTTTACGGCTTGGATGGTGTCGCCGGGGGCGAAGCCGGATTTTTCGGCCAGCGATTCGGGCGCCACCATGCCCACCATCGGCCGCACTTCCTGCGCGCCGAAGTGGCCGAAGGAGAAGGTGTAGAGCAGCACGGCCAGCGCCAGATTGGTGAGCGGGCCGGCGGCCACCACCAGTATGCGTTTGAAGGGGTGTTGTTTGTCGAAGGCGTAGGGCAGGTCGGCCTCGGGCACGTCGCCCTCGCGCGTATCGACCATTTTCACATAGCCGCCCAGCGGAATCGGCGCCAAACACCATTCGATGTTGCGCCAGCGTTTGTTGAAAAACGGCGTGCCGAAGCCCACGGAGAAGCGCAGCACTTTGATGCCGCACCAGCGCGCCACCAGCAAATGCCCCAGCTCGTGCAGGCTGACCAAAATCATGATGGCCACGATAAACGCGCCAACGGTATAGAGAAGAGACAAAGATGCTCCTTGAGCCCGGCTTGCTGCTTGAGGCTACCTGAAAAATCGGGGTTTCAGATTTTCACTGCGCCGAAGCTTGCGTTTTCAGGTAGCCCGATGATGTGCCGGAGAATAGGGGAAACGCCGTATTGTAATGGAAACAGGCGGTTTGGACAAAACATTGTGGGCAGGGCTCAGCCCAGCCGCTCCACATAATCCGTCGCCGCGCGGCGGGCGGCGGCATCCCGGGCCAGCAGGCCTTCCAGGCTTTGATGGCTACCTGAAATATCCTGCTCCAGCGTGTGCCGCACCACCGGCGCGATGTCGGTGAAGCGGATGCGGCCGTCTAGAAAGGCAGCCACGGCGATTTCGTTGGCGGCGTTGAGTACGCAGGGCACGCCGCCGCCGGCCTGCATGGCTTGGTAGGCCAGCTCGAGGCAGGGAAAGCGGCGGTAGTCGGGCGCTTCGAAGGTGAGCGCGGCGAGGCTGGCGAAATCCAGCGGCGCGGTGCCGGAGGCGATGCGCTCGGGCAGGCCGAGGCAGTAGGCGATGGGCGTGCGCATATCGGGCGTGCCTAGCTGCGCCAGCACTGAGCCGTCGGTGTAGCGCACCATGCTGTGCACCACGCTTTGCGGGTGGATGACGGTTTCGAGCTTTTCCGGCGGGCAGCCGAACAGCCAGTGCGCCTCAATCAGCTCGAGGCCTTTGTTCATCATGGTGGCGCTGTCTACGGAGATTTTGCGCCCCATCTGCCAGTTGGGGTGTTTGACGGCTTGGGCGGGGGTGATAGCGGGGAAGTGGGCCAGATTGGTGTGTAGGAAGGGGCCGCCGGATGCGGTGAGGATGATGGATTCGACGCCGTTGTGTTTCAGGTAGCCTTTGTTGGGCGGCAGAACTTGGTAGATGGCGTTGTGTTCGCTGTCTACGGGCAGGATGTGCGCTCCGGCCTGTTCGGCGGTTTGCATGAAGAGGCTGCCGGACACCACCAGCGTTTCTTTGTTGGCCAGATAGATGGTTTTGCCGGCGCGGGCAGCGGCAAGCGTGGGCGGCAGGCCGGCGGCGCCGACAATGGCGGCCATCACGCCGTGGGTTTCGGGCGCGGTGGCGATGTCGATGAGGGCTTGAGCGCCGTGCAGCACTTCGGTTGGGCAGCCGGCGGCGGCGAGGTGTGTGCGCAGCTCGGCGGCTTGGGCTGCATCGGCGGTAACGGCGTATTGCGGGCGGAAGGATAGGCACTGCTCGGCCAGCTTGTCGGTTTGGCGGTGGCCGCTGAGGGCGAAAATGCGGAAACGTTCGGGATGGCGGGCAACGACGTCGAGCGTGCTGCTGCCGATGCTGCCGGTGCTGCCGAGGATGGTGAGGGATTGGGTCATGGCGGGTGGCGGTGTGTTGGCTGTTTTTGGCTGTGCTGAAATTTGCTTTGCTTGTTTTTGGCTGCGTTTTAGCTTCGCAGAAATTTCGTTTTAGCTTCGCAGAAACTCCGTTTTCTTTGGAAACTGTGTTTTAACTTCGTTGAAGCTGGCGCTTTCAGGTAGCCTGTTTGTGTGGGTGGGTGGGGTTGCTTTGGGCTGCTTAAAGCGGTTTGGCAAATGGGGAACTATACTGCTTTTTGCCTGTGCTTGCTATTGGGCGGCAGGGAGGAACGGGAAAGGCTACCTGAAAACGGGCTCCGGGCATTTCTACGAAGCGGAAATTTTAGCTTCGCAGAAACTTCGTTGCGTTGCGTTTTCAGGTAGCCATTTTGCTTGGGGCGGATGGCTTAATCGCGCGTCCAAGTGGTGCCGCCGGCGCCGTCGCGCAGGGTGATGCCTTGGGCGGCAAGCAGGTCGCGGATGCGGTCGGATTCGGCCCAGTTTTTGCTGGCGCGGGCTTGTTGGCGCTGGGCGATGAGGGCTTCGATTTCTTCGTTGCCCAAGCCGCCTGCCGCCGTGCCGCCTTGCAGGAATTCGGTAGGGCTGCGCTGGAGGAGGCCGATGGTGCCGGCCAGGGCTTTGAGGCAGCCGGAAAGCTTGGCAGATTGGGTTTTGTTGGCTTCGCCGGCCAGCTCGAACAATACGGCCACGGCCTGCACGGTGTCGAAGTCGTCGTTCATGGCGGCGAAGAAGCGGCGGGTGTAATCGTTGGCTTCGGAGTCTACCTGAAATTCTGCGGGCGGCACGTTGGCCAAGGTGTTGTAGAGGCGGGTGAGGGCATTTTTGGCGTCGTCCAAATGCGCGTCGGAATAGTTCAGCGGGCTGCGGTAGTGGGCGCGCAGGATGAAGAAGCGCACAACTTCGGGGTCGTATTGCTTCAACACTTCGCGGATGGTGAAGAAGTTGCCCAGCGATTTGGACATTTTTTCGCCATCGACACGGATGAAGCCGTTGTGCAGCCAATATTTGACATGGCTGGCAATATTTTGGCCGTGGTGGGTGTGCGCGTGTTCGTGCCCGCAAACATGGCCGCTGGCGCCCACGCTTTGGGCGATTTCGTTTTCGTGGTGCGGGAACTGCAAATCCGCGCCGCCGCCGTGGATGTCAAACGTATCGCCGAACAGGTTGTCGCTCATGGCAGAACATTCGATGTGCCAGCCCGGGCGGCCGTTGCCCCACGGGCTTTCCCATGCCGGCTCGCCTTCCTTGGCGGCCTTCCACAACACAAAATCCAGCGGATCGCGTTTGAAACCGTCCACTTCCACGCGCTCGCCCGCGCGCAAATCATCCAGCGATTTGCCCGATAACTGCCCGTAGGCGGGGAACTCGCGCACGGCGTAGTAAACGTCGCCATTCGCGGCGGGATAGGCTTTGCCGTTTTGAATTAGGGTTTCAATCATGGCAATCATTTGCGGGATGGTTTCCGTCGCCTTCGGCTCGATGTCGGGGCGCAACACGCCCAGCGCGTCGGCATCTTCGTGCATGGCTTGGATGAAACGCGCGGTGAGCTCGCCGATGGTTTCGCCGTTTTCGGCCGCACGGGCGATGATTTTGTCGTCGATGTCGGTGATGTTGCGCACATAAGTGAGCGGATAGCCGCACTCGCGCAACCAGCGGGCAATCATGTCGAACACCACCATCACGCGGGCATGGCCGAGGTGGCAGTAGTCGTACACGGTCATACCGCAAACGTACATGCGCACGTTTGCGGGGTCGATGGGGGCGAAGGGCTCTTTTTGGCGGGTGAGAGTGTTGTAGAGGGTGGTCATGGTTGGGTTTAAATTATGGTTAGTGAAAGAGGGAAAGGCTACCTGAAAACATCAGCTTCGGCGCAGCCAACACAGGTTCGGCAGAGCTGCATTTATTCGCCATCGGCATCGGCGGGGCAGTTTGAGCCTTGGTAGGTATACCACTGGTTAATGTGGGTTTGGTGGGTGGAATTACGCCCGGTGTCGGTGGAGTCGATGGAGAAAGATACGGCGGGGCGGCCTTGCGGGTCGTTTTTCAGCGCCATGCCCACGGTGTAGGCATCGAGGCCGGGCTTGGCTTGGGCAGGGTTGAGCAGGGTGTAGGCGTGGCCGGTGGCGGTTTGGCGTTCTGCAAAACGGCCTTGCGGGTAGAGGCCGGTGGTGCGGCGGCGGATTTGCTCTTGCAGCCAGGCTTGGCTGTCGGCAGGGATACAAACTTTCCGCTCGGCATGGATGGAGGGCGAACGCGGGCGCGGGATGGCGTCGGGTTCGTCGGCGGGGCGGTAGCTGCCCCCATCGTTGCCCTGGTATAGATAGAGGCCGGTGGGGAGCTCGGCGTGGGAAAAAGCAGCGGCAAACAGGGCGAGGGCGGGCAGGAGGAGGCGGGCGGGGCGCGGCATATTTTCAGGTAGCCTATCGGGTTGTCGAGCGGGCATTGTAGCCGAAAGCCCTGTTGCCAGCCATACGGCGGGCGGATGAATGTAAACAAATATCTGGAAAGTTTGATAAACGGTAAATCTTGCGGCGGCGGCTTTTGTTTGCGCGGCGGCTCGCCTATAGTGGCTGCCTGCAAGGCAAAATGATTGCAATAATATTTCAACCGCATCCTGAAAGGATAACGAAAATGATGAAACGTCTGACTATTTTGGCTTTGGCTGCCAGCTTCACCCTGAGCGGCTGCGTAACCGACCCGGTTACCGGCCAGCAAACTATTTCTAAAACCGCGCTCTACGGCTTGGGCGGCGCGGCTGCCTGCGGCGCTATCGGCGCGCTCACCCACGGCAGCAAAGGCGCGCGCAATGCTGCTTTGGGCTGCGGCGTGGTGGGCGCCGGTGTGGGCGGTTATATGGACATTCAAGAGCGCCGTCTGCGCCAAGAGCTGGCCAACACCCAAGTGGCAGTGGAACGCCAGGGCGACCAAATCAAGCTGACCATGCCCAGCGGTGTCACCTTCGCCACCAACAGCTCCGCGCTCAGCCCGAACGCCGTGAGCTCGCTCAACACCGTGGCCGACGTGCTGACCCAGTATCCGGAAACCACCATCACCGTGGCCGGTCACACCGACAACACCGGCAACGACCGCATCAACAACCCGCTCTCGCAGCAGCGCGCGCAATCCGTGGCGGGCTACCTGAACGGCCGCGGCGTGGCCGCCAACCGCATCAGCACCGTGGGCTACGGCTCGCGTTCGCCGATTGCCGACAACTCCACCGAAGTGGGCCGTGCGCAAAACCGCCGGGTGGAAATCCTCATCAACCCGACTTCGCAGGCGCGCCAGCAGTAAGCGGTTTGGTGTGAAACTTGGAAACGGCACGGCAGCCCGCCGTGCCGTTTTGCATGGAATGTGGAAGAGGCTACCTGAAAATTTTAGCTGCGCAGAAACTCACGAAGCTCGTTTTCAGGTAGACTTTTGGTTTTAATTGCGTTGAAACTGTGCGTTGGCTTCGCAGAAACTCCGCTTTCAGGTAGCTTGTGCAGCCAGACGAATGTAAACGATTGCCGAGGGAATAGGTAAACGGCTTCGGCTGCCCAAGCTCTCCCGTTCTCGCAATCCCCTATTTTCAGGTAGCCTGCGCGCGGTTGGGGCTACCTGAAAATATGCGATTGCCTGAAACCGCCGAATAATCGCCGCTGTATTTTCAGGTAGCCTCTGCGGGCATGGCGGCGTGGCGGCAGATGGTTCACGTTTGCTCCGGTTTGTCCACCCGCTGTCGGCAGGCAAACAACACTTGTTATATATATGCCGATGCGGGGCGGATTGTTGGCGTTTTCTTTGTTGAATCAGGCGTCTTCCGCTATTTTATGCGCAAGGCGGGAGCGGGGCGGAGTGTTGCGTTACTACAACTTATGTTGCGTTTCTGCTAAAATGGCGCCCGTGTTCCACTCTTTCATTTGATTATGCTGCTCGACTTAAACCGTTATTCCCCCGCCGTTTTCCGCAATGAAGCCCGTCGCATGGGGGCTTTGGCGATGCCTATGCTCTTGGCGCAGATTGCCCAGGTGGGGGTGGGGTTTGTGGATACGGTGATGGCGGGCGGCGCGGGCAAGCCGGACTTGGCCGCCGTGGCCTTGGGCAGCAGCGCCTTCGTTACAGTGTTTATCACCTTCATGGGCATCATGACTGCGCTCAACCCGATGATTTCCCAAGCGCACGGCGCGGGCGAAACCGAGCAGGTGGGCGAATTGGGGCGGCAGGGCATGTGGTATGGCCTGATGCTGGGCTTTGTGGGCATGGCCGTGCTGTGGCTGATGGTGCAGCCGATCAATCATTATCTGGATTTGAGCCCGGAAGTGAAACGGCAGTTTTCGCAGTATGTGGGCTTTGTGGCGCTCTCCATGCCGGCGGCCATGGTGCACCGTGCGTTGCATGCCTTCGCTTCCAGCTTGGGCAAGCCGAAACCGATTATGTGGATGAGCTGGATTACTTTGTTTATGAATATCCCGCTGAACCATATTTTCGTGTATGGCGATTTGGGCATGCCGGCGTTGGGCGGCGCGGGCTGCGGCCTGGCCAGCGCGCTGGTGTTTTGGTTTAACGCGGCCGCGCTGTGGGTGTATATCGCCAAGCAGAAATATTTCCAACGCTTCGGCCTGCTTTCGCGCTTTTCCAAGCCGAATGCGAAAATCCTGCGCCAGATCACCAAATTGGGCGTGCCGATTGGTTTGTCGTTCTTCTTGGAAGTGAGCCTGTTTACCGTGATGATGCTGCTGATTGCCCGCCTGCCGGGCAATGCGGAAGACCATGTGGCCGCGCAGCAGGTGGTAAACAGCATCACCAGCCTGATTTATGTGATTCCGCAGGGCATCGGCGCGGCGGTAACCGTGCGCGTGGGCTTTTCCATCGGCGCCGACCGCTACTACCAGGCGCGCTATGCCGCCGGCGTGGCGCTTTCTTCCGGCGCGGCTTTGTCGATTATCACGGCGGTGCTCACCGTGCTGTTCCGCTACCCGATTATGCGGATTTACACCGACGACGCGGCCGTGATCGAATTGGGCGCCACGATTCTGCTGTTTGCCGCCGCCTTCCAGCTGGCCGATGCCATCCAATGCATCGCTTCCTATGCCCTGCGCGGCTATAAGGTGACCAAGCTGCCGATGGTGATTCACGCCATCGCGTTTTGGGTGGTCGGCCTCGGGCTGGGTTGCCTCTTGGCCTTCGGCACGCGGCTGGGGATTTACGGCTTTTGGGCGGCGCTGGTGTTGTCGCTGATGTGCGCGGCGGTGGCCCTGCTGTGGTGTTTGGAAGGAGTGAGCGAAGAAATGCTGGAGCATCAAGACGATGATTAAACTGCTGCGCCATGCCGATTTGAGCGGGCTGAACACATTCGGCCTGAGTGCGCGCGCCGCCGCCCTGTGCGAGCTGGACAGCGCCCAAAGGCTACCTGAAATCCTGCGCCTGCCTGAATACAGCCGCCAGAGCGTGCTGTGGCTCGGCGGCGGCAGCAATGTGCTCTTTATGCGGGATTACGACGGGCTGGTGGTGCGCATGGCCAATAAGGGCATCGACGCGCCCGAGCCGATAGGCGGCGGCAAAGTGCGCCTCACCGCGCAGGCCGGCGAAAACTGGCACGATTTCGTGCAGCACACCATCGCGCTGGGCTTGAGCGGCCTGGAAAACTTGAGCCTGATTCCCGGCACGGTGGGCGCCGCGCCGGTGCAGAATATCGGCGCATACGGCGTGGAGGCGAAAGACTGCATCGCCGCCGTGCATGCTTGGGATTTGGATGCCGGGCAGCCGGTGCGCTTTGAAAACGCCGCCTGCCGCTTTGCCTACCGCAACAGCCTGTTTAAGCAATCCGGCGGGCGTTATGTGATTACCGCGGTGGAGTTTGCGCTGGATACCGTATTCCAGCCCAAGCTGCATTACGGCGATGTGCAGAGCGAAGCCGAGGCCGTGGCCGGGGGCGCGCAGCTCACCGCCGCCGCCGTGGCCGAAGCCGTGTGCCGCATCCGCCGCCGCAAGCTGCCCGACCCGGCGCAGATGGGCAGCTGCGGCAGTTTCTATCAAAATCCGATTGTGCCGGCCGAGCAGGCCGCCGCGCTGAAACGGCAGTATCCCGCGCTGCCGGTGTATCCGCAGCCAAACGGCCAGGCCAAGCTCGCCGCCGGCTGGCTGATCGACCAATGCGGCTTGAAAGGCCACCGCGAAGGCAATGCCGGCGTGCACCAGAAGCAGGCGTTGGTGTTGGTTAACCTTGGCGGCGCCAGCGCGGAAGATGTGCGCCGCCTGTCTGAGCATGTGCGCGGCTGCGTGTTCCAACGCTTCGGCGTGTGGCTGGAGCCCGAGCCGGTGTGGCTGGGCTAGGGTGAAACAAATATAAGCCGCACAAATTTTCAGGTAGCCTGATTCCATTAGGGAAGGCTACCTGAAAAATTATGGGCGTGAAGGATGGCTGTTTCTTTTTCAGGTAGCCTTCATGCCCTTGCCCGCCAAAGGTTTGCACTTTATGCCACGCCTTTTGCCAGAAATGGTAATCAGGCAACGTTTCCCGCCTTTTATGCGGGCATAAAGTTGCCGACACTATACCGAAAGGGGCAGAGGCGGCTATAATCGCGGCGGCAGGCGGCACGACCACGCTGCGGTTGGCTGCTAAACGGGCCATACAGCAACGGAGAACAGCACATGACCAAGAAAAACGGCAAACCCAGCACCTACGACCGCGTGGTAGACATCAGCCTCAAGCTCTTCAACGAAGAAGGCGAGCGCAAAATCAGCACCAACCACATCGCCCAAGCCCTCGGCATCAGCCCCGGCAACCTCTACTACCACTTCCGTAACAAAGACGAGATCATCGTCCAGCTCTTCCGGCGCTACAGCGGCAAGCTGCTCGACTACATCCAGCAAACCCCCCTGCCCGACAACATGGCCAAAATGGGCGAATACATGAGCGGCGTGTACGACATCCTCTGGGAATACCGCTTTTTATTCAGCGACGTCAACACCCTGCTCACCCGCAGCAAAGAGCTTTTGGGCGAGCACAACGAATTCACCCACATCAAAATTTCCCCGCTGCTCGTGCGGATATTCACCGAGCTGCGCGCCAAAGGCATCCTCGACGCCGACGACGAAGCCCTGCGCGAGCTCGGCCTCAACGTATGGCTGCTCACCAAATACTGGTTTGACTTCGACAACTCCCAGCACATCGGCAACTGGGACGACGGCGCCAAACGCCGCGGCATCTACCAAACCATGAGCCTGGTGCACGGCTTCGTGGCCAAAGAACACTATCAAAACTACTGCGAGCTGATGGCGCAATACCGCTCGTGAACCGGCGGCGCAGCAAGCAAACCACGGCGGCAGGAAGCAGTTCCCGCCGCCGTTTGCCGTTGGAGGCTACCTGAAAGTTTCAGCTAGCCCAAGCTGCGGCTACGGGCTAACTAAAGGCTACCTGAAAAATATCCCGGAGCAAGCACTCAATTTTGCAGCCAATTGATTGTTCCGCCAGCCTGTTTTGCGGTACTATCCGCCTGTTCCCGCAGCGGTTGGCCTGCCAACGGCGCGGGAATACCGGCTTGCTGTTAGAGCCGTTTGTCCGATTTCAACCCGATAGGAGTGTGCACCATGAATTTGAAAACTTTATCTGTGATGGTGGCGGCTTTGTTTGCCGTGTCTGCCTGCGGCGGCCAGCCGTCCGGCGCGGCGCAGAATGCCTCTGCCGCGAGCCAGGCTTCGGCCGTGTCCGATGCCGCTGCGGCGTCTGACGCATCCGCTGCTGCGGTTTCCGATGCGGCGGCCTCGGCGGCTTCCGAAGGCGCGGCTAGCGTTTCCCAGCCGCAGGGCGCGTCCTCCGGCCTGAGCAGCCTGTCGGATAGCGGCATGAAGGAATCCGCCCACAATATGGCGCAGGGCGACACGCTCACCACCCGCGAAACCGCGCAGGGCACGGCGGTGAATTTGTCGTCCGACGTGCTGTTTGATTTCGGCCAGGCCGGCCTGAAGCCGGAAGCGGCGGGCGCGCTGGAGAAAGTGGCGGCCATGATTAACGAGCGCGGCGCGGCGGCGAAGGTTACCATCGTGGGCTACACCGATGCCAAAGGCAGCGCGGAATACAACCGCAGGTTGTCGGTGAGCCGCGCGCAATCGGTGAAAGACTGGCTGGTGCGCCACGGCGTGCAACAGGCGATTGCCGTGGAAGGCAAGGGCGCGGCCGATCCGGTGGCTCCCAATGCCAAGCCCGACGGTTCGGACAATCCGGAAGGCCGTGCGCAAAACCGCCGCATGGAAATTTTGATTGCTTCGGGCGAAGCGGGCAAATAAGCCCGGCGGCCGGAATAAAAGGCTACCTGAAAACGCAACGCAGAGCAGTTTCTGCGAAGCTAAAATTTTCAGGTAGCCTTTTCGTTTGCCTTTTGTTGGGGAAACTCGGGAAGTTATTGCCCTTCGGTTTGCCGGATATAGACATCCACCCGGGCGCGACGCGCGGCTTCTTCGGCACGGGTTCGGCGCAGCAGCTCGGCGGCGGTGAGGCCGCGCCTAGGCGCTTCTTCGGCGGCGTATTCGGGCATTTTTTCATCGACCAAGGCTTCTATTTGGCGGCGCAGACGGGCGCGTTCGGCGCGGCTGTCGATACATAGTTTGTTGGAATCGGCGTTGAGGCGGTAGTTTTTTGCGGGGGAGTGGCGTAATTGGTGGCGACAAAGCTCTGCTTTGGGATGGTCAAAGAGCAGTATTAAAGATAATTCGTTGAAATATGCCGATACTTCTGGGTTGTCTCGGTAGCAGAACGCACCAGTGGCTAAGGTGTCCGTGTCTTTGATGAGCTGTTCGCACTCAGCAGCGAGGGTGGGCGTGGCAGAATGGGGGGCGGCTGGCTGGTGTTGTGCGACGGCGGGGGCGGACAAGGCGGCAAACAGGAGGAGGGCGAGGAGTTGGCGCATGGGATTCCTTGAGCTTTGTGAAAACGGAGCTTGCTTGAAACGGGAACAGACATTTTCAGGTAGCCCGGATGAGGCTACCTGAAAATGAATGGGCTGCAGGAAAGCTTATGCCGACGGTGCGGACAAGGCGGCCGGCTGGGCGCTTAGCACACTTTATAACCGGGCTCGGCGCCTTCATCGGGGCTGAGGATACGGGAGGAGCCGTCGGGCAGCTCGGCACTCAGAATCATGCCTTCGGATACGCCGAATTTTGCCATTTTGCGCGGGGCGAAGTTGGCGACGGCGATGACCATTCTGCCGTTCAATTCGGCGGGATTCGGGTAGGACGCGGCGATGCCGGAGAAGATGATGCGTTTTTCAAAACCGAAATCGAGGTCGAATTTTAAGAGCTTGGTGCTGCCTTCGACGGCTTCGCAGTTCAATACTTTGGCGACGCGCATGTCGATTTTCATGAAGTCGTCGAAGCTCGCCTGTTCGGCGACTTTTTCGTATTTGCTGTCTTCAACAGGCACGGCTGCGGCGGCAATGCTTTGTTTGTTGGCTTCGATTAAATCGTCCACTTGTTTTTGCTCCACTCGTTGCATTAAATGTTCGTATTTGTTGATGGCGTGTTCGCCCAAGGTTTCGCGCGTGTTCGCCCAGGTAATCGCGTCCAGATTGAGGAAACGCGCGGCGTTGGCGGCGGTTTGCGGCAATACGGGGGCGAGGTAGGCGGTCAGCATGGTGAAGGCGTTGATGAGTTCGCTGCATACTTCGTGCAGGCGTTCGTCTTGACCTTCTTGTTTGGCGAGCTCCCACGGTTTGTTGGCATCGACGTATTCGTTCACGGCGTCTGCCAATGCCATTATGTTGCGTAGGGCGCGGGCGTATTCGCGGTTTTCGTATTGCTCGGCGATGGTGTCGCTTTCGGCAGCGAGTTTTGCCAGCAATGCGCTGCCTGAAACGTCTTTCAGACGACCTTCAAAGCGTTTAGCCAGAAAGCCTGACGCGCGGGCGGCGATGTTGACGTATTTGCCGACGAGGTCGCTGTTTACACGCGAAATAAAGTCTTGCAGGTTCAAATCGATGTCTTCGATTTTGCTATTGAGCTTGGCGGCGATGTAGTAGCGCATCCACTCGGGGTTCAGGCCTTGTTCCAGATAGGATTTGGCGGTGATGAAGGTGCCGCGCGATTTGGACATTTTTTGTCCGTCCACGGTCAAAAAGCCGTGTGCATAGACGCCGGTCGGGGTGCGGTGGCCGGAGAAATGCAGCATGGCGGGCCAGAACAGGGCGTGGAAATAGAGGATGTCTTTGCCGATGAAGTGGTACATCTCGGTTTGGCTGTCGGCTTTGAAGTATTCGTCGAAATCGATGCCGATGCGGTCGCACAGGTTTTTAAACGATGCCATGTAGCCGACAGGCGCGTCCAGCCAAACGTAGAAGTATTTGCCCGGCGCGTCGGGAATTTCAAAACCGAAATACGGCGCGTCGCGGGAGATGTCCCAGTCGGACAGGGTGGTTTCTTCGCCTTCGCCCAGCCATTCTTTCATTTTGTTGAGGGCTTCGGGTTGAAGATGGGGCTTGCCGTCGTGCGGGTTGTTGCCGGAAGTCCATGCTTTGAGGAAGTCGGCGCACTCGCCCAGTTTGAAGAAGAAGTGTTCGGATTCGCGCAATTCGGGTTTGGCACCGGAAACGGCGGAATACGGGTTAATCAGTTCGGTCGGGGAATAGGTCGTGCCGCAGACTTCGCAGTTGTCGCCGTATTGGTCTTGGGCGTGGCATTTGGGGCATTCGCCTTTGACGAAGCGGTCGGGCAGGAACATTTGTTTTTCGGGGTCGAAAAGCTGCTCGATGACGCGGCTCTCAATCTTGCCGTTGGCTTTGAGTGCGCGGTAAATGTCTTTGGAAAACTGTTTGTTTTCAGGGGAATGGGTGCTGTAATAATTGTCGTAGCCGATGTGGAAGCCGGTAAAGTCGGCAAGATGCTCTTCGCGCACTTTGGCAATCATGTCTTCGGGCGCGATGCCTTGTTTTTGTGCGGCAAGCATCACGGGCGTGCCGTGGGTGTCGTCGGCGCAGCAGTAGTGGCATTCGTTGCCGCGCAGTTTTTGGAAGCGCACCCAAACGTCGGTTTGGATGTGTTCGACCATGTGGCCTAAATGGATGCTGCCGTTGGCATAGGGCAGCGCGGAGGTAACGAGGATTTTGCGTGGTTTGCTCATGTTGGAAGCTCGGTTAAATCGTGTGAAAACAGGGTGGCATTATGCCACAAAGGGTAGGCCCTTAGCAGGGAGAAGGCTACCTGAAAGTACTGGCTGCAGCGAAGCTACAAATATTTTTCAGGTGGCCTTGGATGGGGAAAGGGCTACCTGAAAAAGCCGGCTTCAAGTGCAAACCGTTTTTCAGGTAGCCTTTTGCTTGGCTCGATTATTTTTAGCTTCGCTGCAGCTGGCGCTTTCAGGTAGCCTCTGCGTTTAGGGCTGCTTATCGTCTGCTTCGGCTTTGGGCTTTTCGGGGAACACGAAAGACGCGCCCACGCCCAGCGCCAGCACCACCAACACCACCATCAGCGAAGCATTGGGCGAAATCTCGTAGCCGTGCTGGAACAGGTGCTCGGAGGCGGAGAGGGCGAGCTTGATGGCGATGAAAAACAGCAGTGCCACCACGGCTTTTTCCAAGTGCACCAGCCGCCCGCGCAAGGCTTCGAGCACGAAATACATGGTGCGCAGGCCGAGGATGGCAAACATCATGGCGCTATACACAATCAACGGTTCTTTGGATACGGCAATCACCGCCGGCACGCTGTCGAAGGCAAACATCACGTCGGAAAGCTCGATGATGGCCAGGCACAAAAACAGCGGCGTGGCCACCAGCGCGCCTTTTTTCACCGGCTGCGGATGGTTTTGCTCGGGGTGTTTCAAATCTTCGCCGGCCGGCTCGAGCTGCACGTCGGGGTGCAGGCGGCGAGCTTCTTCCAGCTCGTGCCCGCGCAGGAAGAAGTTGTGCCCGTAGAGGCGCGGCCACACGGGGAAGAAGCGGTGCACCCAGCGGTAGGCCAGGTGTTCGGAATAATCTTCGTTGGCCTCGGCTTCATCGTCGCGGCGCAGCATCATCACCGCCGTCCAGCCCACAATCAGCGCAAACAGGATTTCCACATACGGGCCCAGCGCCAAGAGGCCGGTGCCGATGGCCACGAAAATCAGGCGGAACACAATCGCGCCGATGATGCCCCAATACAGCACGCGGTGGCGCAGCCCCTCGGGAATGTTGAACCAGGAAAACACCGCCATGATCACAAACAGGTTGTCCACCGACAGCACTTTTTCCAGCGCATAGCCGGTGAGGAACAGGCTGGCCATCTCGCTGCCGTGGTGCACCCACAGATAGCCGCCGAACGCCAGCGACACCAACACCCAAAACACCGACCACAGCGCGGCGCTTTTGAGCGACATGGGCTTGTCGCTGCGGTGGGCAAACAAATCAATGGCAATCGCGCCCACGGAGAGCACAACGAATACGGCAACGGTTTCCAGCGGGAAGCCTAAATGGTGGGTGGTCATGGGAGAATCCTTATGGTGGTGTGTGATGGAGGCTACCTGAAAAACACAGGCAGGTTTGGGCGGGAAGCAGGCTACCTGAAAACGGTTTATATCTGCACAAACATTTTGTAATACTCAATCTCGCTGCGCGCAAAGGCAATCACCAGCCGGTCTTCGCCTTTGGGGATTTTCTTGCCGCCCATGCCGCCGATGCATATGCCCAGGTCGGGGAAGGTGAGGTAGTATTCGTCTTCCACATAGTCGTGCTGCGCTTTCCAGGCGGCGATGCTTTCGGCAGAAAACACGGGCAGGCCGTTTAGCGTGGGATGGGTGTGTTTGCTGCAAACGATGGATTTGAGCTGCCTACCCTCATGCCGGTAGATCAGCTCGCAGGCGGAGCGGTATTCGGTGGTTTGGCGCATGATGTTGTCGATCAGGATGCGGCCGGCTTCGCCCCATTCTTGGTTGATGTCTTCGAAAGTGGCGTCCAAACGGAAAATCTCCGAGCCGGTGATTACCGATTCGAATGGTGTGATGATGAAATCGTTCATGGCGTCGGGTGTTTCACGGGAAGGGTGTGTGTAGAGGCTACCTGAAATTTTAGCTTCGCAGAAACTTCACTGCGTTGCGTTTTAGCTTCGCAGAAACTCGTTGCGCTCGTTTTAGCTTCGCAGAAACTCGCTGCGCTCGTTTTCAGGTAGCCTTTCGCAGGGCGGCATTGTAATTCAAGCGGCGGGCGGCGGCAGCAAATTTTGCATATTGCTGCAAAAGGCGCTCGGCTTGCCTGCGGTTTGCCTCCTTGGCATAAAAGGCTACCTGAAAACACGGCACAGCTTATTTTCTGTGCGGCTAAAGTTTTCAGGTAGCCTTTGCTTAGCGCTTTTCAGCCGGGCTTACTGCTTGGGCGGCAGCTCTTTGGAGAGGTAGAGCCAGGTTTCGATCACCGTGTCCGGGTTGAGCGAAATGGTTTCGATGCCTTGCTCAACCAGCCATTTGGCGAAGTCGGGGTGGTCGGACGGGCCTTGGCCGCAGATGCCGATGTATTTGTTCAGCTTGCGGCAGGCTTTGATGGCCAGGTGCAGCATCACTTTCACCGCCGGGTCGCGCTCGTCGAAGGTGCCGGCAATCGGGCCGCCGCTGTCGCGGTCCACGCCGATGGTGAGCTGGGTCATGTCGTTGGAGCCGATGGAGAAGCCGTCGAAGTATTTCAGATATTGTTCGGCCAGCACGGCGTTGGTGGGCAGCTCGCACATCATGATCAGGCGCAGGCCGTTTTTGCCGCGTTCGAGGCCGTTTTCCTTCAGCAGGCGGATCACGGCTTCGGCTTCGTTCAGGGTGCGCACGAAGGGAATCATGATTTCCACGTTGGTGAGACCCATTTCGTCGCGCACGTGTTTGAGCGCTTTGCATTCGAGGGCGAAGCAGTCTTTGAAATCGGGCGAAACGTAGCGGGCGGCGCCGCGGTAGCCGAGCATGGGGTTTTCTTCGTGCGGCTCATACAGGTTGCCGCCGAGCAGGTTGGCATACTCGTTGGATTTGAAGTCGGAAGTGCGCACGATCACCTTTTTCGGATACACGGAGGCGGCGATGGTGGCGATGCCTTCGGCCAGCTTGTCGATGTAGAAATCCACCGGCGAGGCGTAGCCGGAAATGCGGTCGGTGATTTGGGCTTGCAGCTCGGCGTCTTGGCGGTCGAATTCGAGCAGGGCGCGCGGGTGGATGCCGATTTGGCGGTTGATGATGAATTCCATGCGCGCCAGGCCAATGCCTTCGCTGGGCAGGCTGGAGAAGCCGAAGGAAAGCTCGGGGTTGCCCACGTTCATCATGATTTTCACCGGCGAGGCAGGCATGTTGTCGAGCGCCAGGTCGATGATTTCCACTTTCAGGAGGCCGTCGTAAATCAGGCCGGTGTCGCCTTCGGCGCAGGATACGGTAACGCTCTGGCCGCTGGTGAGCACCTCGGTGGCGTCGCCGCAGCCCACTACCGCCGGAATGCCCAGCTCGCGGGCGATGATGGCGGCGTGGCAGGTGCGACCGCCGCGGTTGGTGACGATGGCGGAGGCGCGTTTCATCACCGGCTCCCAATCTGGGTCGGTCATGTCGGTTACCAATACGTCGCCGGACTGCACTTGGTCCATTTCGGCGGCGGTTTTGATCAGGCGCACGGTGCCTTGGCCGATTTTCTGGCCGATGGCGCGGCCTTCGCACAATACGGCGGATTTTTCTTCGATGCGGTAGCGGCGCAGGGTGCTGTTGCGCTCTTCCTGAGATTTCACGGTTTCGGGGCGGGCTTGCAGGATGTAGAGCTTGCCGTCCAGGCCGTCGCGGCCCCATTCGATGTCCATCGGGCGGCCGTAGTGCTCTTCGATAATCAGCGCGTATTTGGCCAGCTCGGTCACTTCTTCGTCGCTGATGGAGAAGCGTTTGCGCTCGGCTTCGTCCACGTCCACCACCTGCACGGATTTGCCGGTTTCGGCGGTGTCGGAGAAGATCATCTTAATCAGTTTGGAGCCCATGGTTTTGCGCAGGATGGCGGGGCGGCCTTGGCGCAGGATGGGTTTGTGTACATAGAATTCATCGGGGTTCACCGCGCCCTGTACCACGGTTTCGCCCAGGCCGTAGGAGGCGGTAACGAACACCACTTGGTCGAAGCCGGATTCGGTGTCGATGGTAAACATCACGCCGGAAGCGCCGCTGTCGGAGCGCACCATGCGCTGCACGCCGGCAGACAAGGCTACCACGTCGTGCGCGAAGCCTTTGTGCACGCGGTAGGAGATGGCGCGGTCGTTGTAGAGCGAGGCGAACACGTGGTGCATGGCTTCTTTCACGTTGTCCAGGCCTTGAATATTGAGGAAGGTTTCCTGTTGTCCGGCAAAGGAGGCGTCGGGCAAGTCTTCGGCAGTGGCGGAGGAGCGCACGGCCACGGAGATTTGGTCGGTGCCGGCGTCGGCCACGAGTTTGTCCCACGCGGTTTTGATATCGGCTTCCAGCTCGGCGGGGAAGGGGGTGTCCAAAATCCACTGGCGGATTTGCGCGCCCACGCGTGCCAGCTCGGCCACGTCGTCCACATCCAAGGCGGCCAGCGCGGCGGAGATGCGCTCGTTCAGCCCGTTGTGCGATAAAAACGCGCGGTAGGCTTCGGCCGTGGTGGCAAAGCCGCCGGGCACGCGCACGCCTTTTTCAGCCAGCTGGCTGATCATTTCGCCCAGGGAGGCGTTTTTGCCGCCCACCTGTTCCACGTCGGTCATACGCAGATTTTCAAACCAGATTACATTGTTGCCAGACATGTTCTATTCCATCCTATATATGTGATTGAGGGAAAGCGCGGCTATTTTAGCCGCTGGGCGTGCTTCTGTCATGCCCCGTGCGCGGGAAGCTGCTAGAATACGGCGTTTGTTTGATTGATCTGCCCGCTGAAGGCTACCTGAAAGGAAAAAACCATGCCGCCCTGCACCCGCCACGCCATTTTCATCTCCGACCGCACCGGCCTCACCGCCGAGGGCATGGGCGACGCCCTGCTCAACCAGTTCGACAACATCGAATTCAAACGCTTCACCTACCCCTTCATCGACACCCCGGAAAAAGCCGAGCGCATCGTGGCTGAAGTAAACAAAATCGCCAGCGGCTGCAACCTGCGCCCCATCATCTTCACCAGTATCGTAAACGAAGACATCCGCCACATCATTAGAAACTGCAACGGCCTGCACCTGAGCTTTTTCGACGCCTTCATCAACAAGCTCGAAGAAGAGCTCGGCACCCAGGCCGTGCTGCAAGTGGGGCGCACCCACGGCATCCAAGACACCGAGCGCTACGACGCCCGCATGGAAGCCGTAAACTTCTCCCTCAACCACGACGACGGCGTATCCGCCAAAGACCTGGCCGATGCCGACGTAATCCTCATGGGCGTATCCCGCAGCGGCAAAACCCCCACCTGCCTCTACCTCGCCCTACAATACGGCATCCGCGCCGCCAACTACCCGCTCACCCCCGATGATTTGGACAGCACCGACCTGCCGCGCATGGTGAAGCCCTACAAAGGCAAAATCTTCGGCCTCACCATCGACCCCGCCCGGTTGCACCACATCCGCACCGAGCGCCGCCCCAACTCCCAATACGCCAGCCCCGAAAACTGCCGGCGCGAAGTGCACGAAGCCGAATCCATGTTCCGCCAGCACAACATCCCCCACACCAGCACCACCCACAAATCCGTGGAAGAGCTCGCCGCCGGCATCATGCAGGCCTGCAAACTGCAACGGCGCACGTAAACCCTGCCGCAGTGTGAACAAAAGGCTACCTGAAAACGAGCTTCGCGAGTTTCTGCGCAGCTCGTTTTCAGGTAGCCTTTATCCTTTGACTGGCGGTGACGGATGGCCTGCCGAGAACAAGTACGACAAAAGGCTACCTGAAAACTGAAACATGGTTTCAGGTAGCCTGTTGGTTGGCTGCCGCGGATTCAGCGCTGGCCGTAGATGCTGTAATCGTAGCCGGTACATAAAGGTTTGCGCACTTGCCAATAGCTGCAATTGCCCGCGCCGTGCCGCGCTTCGCAGGAATGCATGGCTTTGGCGGCCGCCTGCCGGTCGTTTTTGTCTAAGGCAACGAAGATGTCTGCCGCCGATTTTGCGCGGCTGTCGGGCTCCACCACGGCTGCGCAGGTGTTGGCAAAGGTTTTAATTACTCGGCAGTTGGCGGAGCGGCATTGCCGCAGGGCTTCTTCCACGGCTCGGCGTTCCGATGCATAGCCGCCGCTCCACATAGATTGGCGGGTGTCGAAATCGTAGGCGATGGCCATATAAAACGGCGTGCGGCGCAATTGGGCGATTTCGGCCTGCACCTGCGCCTCGCGCCGCTCCCAAGCGCGCACTTCGGCGGCGGAGGGGCCGCTCGGGGCAGTTCGCCGATTATTCTGCTGCTGTTGGTAATACATACCGAGTTCGTTTTGCTGCCGCTGGAACTCTTGTTGCTGAATTTGCGCTGGTGTGGGTTGTGCCCAAGCCGCGCCCGCGCCGCATAGCAGCAGCGCCGCCAATACGCCCGCCGCCGTGTGGGTGATGTTCTGTTTCATCTTGCCGCTCCTGTTTGCAAAGGGGGAAAAGGGGTGTTTCCGCTGGCGGGATTGTAACAAAAAACAAAATCTTGTATAGCGCTGCCCGCTGCTTGGAGGCTACCTGAAAAATAAGCCCGCAGCTTGGGCATGAATGCCCAGCCTGCCGCGAGCCAATGCGGCAAATAAAGGCTACCTGAAAACGTGAACTTCAATGCAGCTAAAACCCTATCTCGGTTTTCAGGTAGCCTCCTTATCCTGCGCCTCTGCCGCCGCAGGCAGTTTGCTATACAATAGCGCCCAATCCGAATTTCCCCGCTGGACACCCCATGCTAACCTACCTCCCGCCCGAGCAACGCCCCGCCCCGCCCACTTACGAGCGGCCTTGGCTTTTGCTGCTGCTGGCTTTCGTTTGGCTGTGGCCGGGCGTGTTTGCCCACGATTTGTGGCAAGACGAGCCGCAGGTGTATGCCGTGATCCGGCAGGTGCTGGAGGGCGGGCAGTGGTGGCTGCCGCTGGATGGCGACGTGCTGCATTGGGATGTGCCGCCCTTGTATGTGTGGCTCTCGGCGCTGTTTGTGAAGCTGTTCGGGCGGCTGCCGCCTTATGAGGCGGTGCGCATGGTGAACGCGGCGCTGGCGGCGGTGTCGATGGCGGCCATGGGCGGGGCGGGGCGGATGCTCTTGGGGAGGCGCAACGGGCGCACGGCGGTGCTGGTGCTCATCGGCTGCCCGGGCTTGCTGATGATGAGCCACTTCGTGGGCGGGCAAATCGTTGCCCTGTGCGGCTTGAGCCTGAGCTTTTATGCGCTGGCGATGGCGCGGCAGAAAACGGTGAAGGCGATTGTGCTCACGCTCTTGGGCTGGACGGTGCTCTCGCTTTCCGGCAGCCTGGTGCCGCTTTTGGGCGTGATGCTCACCACGGCGCTGTTGCCGCTAGACAAGCATTGGCACAATAAGCGCTTCTGGCTCACGCTTTTGGCGGCGGCGGGGCTCACGCTGCCCTTGCTGTTTGTGTGGCCGCTGGTGCTCAACGGCTTGTCGCCCGAGGCTTTTGCGCAATGGTGGCGGTATCATGCGCTCGCGCCCTTCGGCGGATTCGGCCGGCTGGGTTTTAATTTTTCCGCCGGCTATTATCTGAAAAACCTGCTGTGGTTTGCCTTCCCGGCCTGGCCGCTGGCCTTGTGGACGCTCTACCGCCAGCGCCGCCTGCCGCGCCACGGCTGGAACAGCTTGTGTGTGATTTGGCTGCTGGTGTTCGGCTTGCTGCTGGCCGTTTCGCCGCAGCGCAATGAAGACAGGCTGCTGGTGTTGCTGCCGCCTTTGGTGTTGGCGGCGGCGGCGCAGGCCGACCAGCTGCGGCGCGGCGCGGCGGCGTTTTTCAACTGGTTCGGCATCATGACGTTCGGCTCGCTGGCGCTGTTTGTGTGGCTCGGCTTTTTTGCCATGAATTTCGGCTGGCCGGCCAAGCTGGCCGAGCGGGCGGCTTATTTCAGCCCGTATTATCAGCGGGATATCGATTATTTTCCGGTGATTGTGGCGGTGTTGTTCACGCCGGTGTGGCTGCTGGCCATCACGCGCAAATATGTGCGCGGGCGGCAGGCGGTTACCAATTGGGCGGCGGGGCTCACGCTGTGCTGGTCGCTCATCCTCACGCTGTTCCTGCCCTGGCTGGATGCGGCCAAAAGCTACCGCCCCGTGGTGGAGCGGCTGGAAACGGCGCTGCCCGCCGATGCCTGCGTGTCTGCCCAGCATCCCGTGGTGCGGCACGCCTGGCAGGAATACGGCCGATACCCGCTGGGCGAGGATTGCCGCTTTGTGGCCACCCTGCGCCGCGACGCTGTGCCAGAGGCCGCCGAGCTGGCCGTGGCCGCCCGCCCGCGCGAGAAGCACGAAGCCTTTGTGTTGTGGCAGCGGGATGAATAGTTTAGAGGCTACCTGAAAACAGACGGCAGCATTTTCAGGTAGCCTTTCCATCACCCCCATCGCTGCCGAAACCAACCGCAAAAGGAAACATCATGCTCACATTCAATACCAAACTGCTCCTGGCCGCCATCGCGCTGCCAGCCTTGGCCGGCTGTGCCGCATCATCATCTGCCCCGCAGAGCCAGCCGCAAGCCGCCGCCCGGCCTGCCGCACAAGCCGACCGCCAGCAATGCCTGAACTACCTGATCGACGGCTTCAAGCTCTCCACCTTCGTTACCGGCGACTGCCAAACCAACGCACGCGATACCGAGCGCTACCGCGCCGTGGTGGAAAGCGTGCGCCAGCGCTTCGCCGACAGCGGCTGCCCCAGCGTGGTGAAACGCGAAGAGTTGCGCCCCCTTATCCGCCGCGAGCTTAGCCGCGTGCCCGGCAACGCACGGCAATACTGCGCCGCCATCAAAACCGAAATGCCCGCCATCGAACAGCGCTACCGCAGCCGTTAAACCAAAGGCTACCTGAAATTTCAGCTAACCTCTCAATCCAACCGAAACTGTAATATATATATATATAAGGAAACCCAAATGAAAGCCCACCATCTCGCCCTGCTCGCCGCCGCCTTCCTGCCCGCGCTGGCGCAGGCCGCCCCCGCCCAAGCCAGCAAACAGCAATGCCAAGGCTACCTGAAAGACAGCTTCGACATCATGATTTACGCCACCACCTGCCAGCCCGATGCCGCGCAAGACAACCGCTACAAAGTCGCCTTCCAAACCATCATCGAGGAGCTCAACCAAAGCAGCTGTGAACGCGTGCTCAGCGCCGACGAAGCCAAAGCCTTCCTGAGCCGCCAAACCGAAGGCAAACAGCCGCCGCAATACTGCGCCGCCATCCGAGATTCCGTGCAGCGCAGCCTGCAACGCTACGGCAGCGGCAGCCGCTAAGCCCCTGTTTTTCAGCTAGCCTTCCCGCCCCAATCAGCCTACCTGAAAACGGCAGCCGCCCCGCCCAACCCATCAGGAGAACCGCATGACCCAAGCCCGCAACGTCGATGCCACCGAAATCGACAAATTCAGCCGCCTCGCCGCCCAATGGTGGAACCCCGAAGGCGAGTTCAAATCCCTGCACGACATCAACCCCCTGCGCCTCGGCTTTATCCGCGAACACAGCGGTGGGCTGACTGGTAAAAATGTGCTCGACGTGGGCTGCGGCGGCGGCATCCTCAGTGAAGCCCTCGCCCGCGAAGCCGCGCAGGCGCTCGGCATCGACATGGCCGAAAAATCCCTTCAGGTAGCCCAAGCCCACGCCGAGCAGCAAGGGCTGGCCAACCTGCAATACCGCTGCGTGAGCGTAGAAGAGCTCGCCGCCGAGCAGCCCGCCGCCTATGACGTGGTCACCTGCATGGAAATGCTTGAGCACGTGCCCGACCCCGCTTCCGTGATTGCCGCCTGCGCCCGGCTCGCCAAGCCCGGCGGCAGCGTGTTTTTCTCCACCCTCAGCCGCACCGCCAAATCCTACGCCCAAGCGATTGTGGCCGCCGAATATGTGCTCGGCCTGGTGGCCAAGGGCACGCACGATTGGCAGCGCTTCATCAACCCCGCCGACCTCGCCCGCCTCTGCCGCCAAGCCGGGCTGGATGTGGCCGCCGCCAGCGGCCTCACCTACAACCCGCTCACCCGCCGCTACCGCCTCTGCCGCCAAACCGATGTGAACTATATGATTGCCTGCCGCGCGGCGGGTTGATTGCGGATGCCGCGCCAAATGGCAGCGCCAGCAGGCTGCACGGCGCTAATTGCACACTCTGCCGCCAATTTTTCAGGTAGCCTCCCGCCGCCTGGAGGCTACCTGAAAAATAAACAGCCGTTATCCAACACATCCACCAGCCAATCATCCAACAACATGGCCAAAATCCACTTCTTCAGCGCCGGATACTGCACCCACCCCGCCTGCGTGGCGGTGCGCGGGGCGGGCTGGCGCGCCTGCGAGTTTCCCGCGCGCGTGTTCCTATTCGAAGTGCGCGGCCGCTTCTGGCTGTGGGACACGGGCTATGCCAACCATTTTTTCGATGCCGCGCGCGGCGTATACCGGCTCTACCGCTGGGTAACGCCCGTGTATTTTTCGCCCGAGCAGGGCATGGCGGCGCAGTTGGCCGCCCAAGGGCTGCGCGCCCGCGATTTGAGCGGCATCATCCTCTCGCATTTTCATGGCGACCACATCGCCGGCTTGAAAGATTTTCCCGCCGTGCCGCTGATTGCCTCGGGCGAAGGCTGGGCGAAAATCCGCCGCCTGCGCGGCCTGCCCGCCCTGCTCAAAGGCTTCCTGCCCGATTTAATGCCGCAGGATGTGGAAAGCCGCCTGCTGGCCGCCGAAGCCTTTGCCGTGCAGAGGCTACCTGAAAACTTGAAACCGTTTGAACGCGGCTGGGCGCTGCCCGAAAGCGGCGGCGAAATCGTGCTGCTGCCGCTGCCCGGCCACGCGGCCGGCCACTTGGGCGCCTTTGTGCACACCGAGCGCGGCTGGGTGCTGCTGGCCGCCGATGCCGCCTGGTCGCAACGCAATTTCCGCGCAGGCCGCCCGCCCGCCGCCGTGAGCCGCCTGATTATGGACGATGCCGCCGCCTTCCAAAACACGTTAAACCAGCTCGCCGCGCTTAGTCCGCAAATCCCCGTGTACCTCAGCCACGAGCTGGAAGAGGCTACCTGAAAACAATGTTGCAACGCAGTTCAAACGCAGCTTGGCGGCGTTTTGCCCAGCCTACATGGCAGCGGAAAGTTTCAGGTAGCCTTCCTGCGCAAAAGGCTACCTGAAAAAGTATTGCCAAGCAGTTAAACCGATTAAAAGCAAAGCAACTATTCTGTTTTCAGGTAGCCCCCAACGCCATAAGGCTACCTGAAAACGAACGCAGTGAGTTTCTGCGAAACTAAAAATCCCAACCCATCCCGAAAGCCCGCCATGCGCCTGCTGCCCCTGCTCACCGCCTACCACCGCGCCCGCCGCCTGCGTTTCACCAGCCGCCCCGCCTTGGAGCAATACCAACAGCAACAGCTGCAACGCTTCTTCGCGCGCACCCTCAGCCGCAGCCCCTATTTCTCGGGCTACCTGAAAAAGCCGTTCGCCCAATGGCCGCAGATGGATAAGGCGCTGATGATGCAGGAATTCAGCCGCATGAATACCGCCGGCCTAAACCGCGAGGCAGCCATGGCGCTCGCTTTGCAGGCCGAGCAGAGCCGCGATTTTTCGCCCACGGTAAACGGCATCAGCATCGGCCTGTCTTCTGGCACGTCGGGCATGCGCGGGCTGTTTGCCGTGTCGCCGCGCGAACAGGCGGTGTGGGCTGGCATTATGTTGGCCAAAATGCTGCCGAACGGCCTTTTGAGCGGCGAGCGTGTGGCGCTGTTTCTGCGTGCCGGCAGCAATCTTTATCAGGCGGTGAGAACGCCCTGCCTGTCGTTTGCCTATTATGATTTGTTCCGCCCGTTTGCCGATTTGCTGGCCGAGGCCGAGCGCCAGCAGCCCACCATCGTGGTGGCGCCGGCGCAGGTGTTGGCGGCCTTGGCGGAGGCGGTGCGGGCAGGGCGGCTGAAACTGGCACCGAAGAAGGTGGTGTCGGCGGCGGAAGTGTTGGGCGCGGCGGAGCGCGAGTTTATCCGCAGCGTGTTTCCCAATCTGCACGAGGTATACCAAGCCACCGAAGGCTTCCTCGCCGCCACCTGCGCACACGGGCGGCTGCATCTGAACGAAGAATTCGTCTATTTCGAACGCGAATGGCTGGATGATGAACGCTTTGTGCCCGTTATCACCGATTTCACGCGACAAACCCAGCCCATCGTGCGCTACCGACTGAACGACGTGCTGGCAGTGAGCCCCGAGCCCTGCCCCTGCGGCAGCGCCTGCACCGTATTGAGCCGCATCGAAGGTCGCTGCGACGGCGCGCTGGTGTTCGGGCGGAAAACCCTGTTTGCCGATGCCGTATCGCGCGCCATCGCCCAAATCCTGCCGTGGAATGTCGATTACCGCCTCACCCAAGAGCGGCACATCCTGACCCTTCAGGCCGCCCTCTCTGCCGGGCAGTGGCAAGCGTTTACCGCCCACCTCAATGCTTTTCTCGCCGCCCAAGGCGTGCCCGCAGCCGCTCTGGAATGGCGGCTGGATGCCCGCACGCCGGAGCAGGATTTCACCAAAAAGCGGCGGCGGATTGTGTGTGTGGAAGCGGGTTAAGGCCGAAGATCTGGAATTTGGCGCGCCAACCGGTCTCCAGGCAGGGGGTGAACGAAAAAAGCTGCAGAAAGCGGCTTTTTTGCTGCCCGGAAGGGGGATACCAAGAAATATTGAAGGAGTGTGGTGTGTATGGCAGTAAAATTGCTTGCTACAGGGATACCTGTCTTGGTTTTTCTTTGTGGGAAAACGGGTTATAATAGAAACTACCAGATAAAGTGAATTCTATTGTTTTTCTTGCGGCGATAGAATTTACCAATGATAGGAAAGCGTTACTTATCTACTCAAGCAATGGAATGACAGAAATGAAAACTCCTAATCTACAAAAACATTTCAAGCCAACCATATTGGCAGCGGCCATTTTCGGCTTCGGCTTCAGCTTCACCACTCAAGCGGCAACCGTGCCTATCAGCAATATTCCTCTATCGGGCGTAACCATCAAGCACGGCCCGAACATTACCCTCACGCCATCCGTAGAGCACCCGACAGCCGGTGCGGCTTATTCTAATAACGAATTTATAGATGACGGATATCCTACCTTAATAATTGGTAGCAGTCAGGCAGAACGGCAAAACCAATGGAAGCGTTATTATCTCGGTTATTTCGATAATACCAAGTGCTATACGTTTAAAGAGTATGGCAGTACTAACGGATATTTTGAGGTTTCTTCAAGAGCCAGCACTGATGCTGCAGGCAATGTGGGTTTGTGCCCCGGTAATACTGACGAATATAGTGGCAACTTCCTAAACTGGGCCACGATGTCTGCCGTGGATATTTTCCGCTATTCTCTAACTGGCGGTAACCGGGCGCGCGGTATGGGCAATGATCCAACTAACTATGAGGCCGGCGATACGACTAGCAGTACATTCCTACGCCGAGCTTATGTGAATCCGCGTCAACAGCAGAACGGTCAGCAACACTTTCGCTTGCGCTTAAGAGCGATTCATATTGCTTCTCCAACCGCTGCAAACTTTATGTTCCTGAAAAGGATTATTCCTGCCAGCATGGTGGACTCTTTTGCCACTACCTCGGATGCGGTTGGTTTGCCTAGGGCGTTGGGTTTCCGCTACTATGCTTCCCCCATCCCTGGTAAACCTTCTTTGCAATCTCCTCAGCAGCAGCCTCAAGTGGCAGCCAGTGAGAAAATCGGCAGACCTAACAAGATCTTCTTTGTGAACGAAAGTTTCTTTGTTACGCCGGTGCGTATGAACCGTGATGGCGCGTTGATGTATCAAGACCGCGATATAATTAATCCCCTCATTGCTCCAGGAGCAACTAAATCCATTGTTAATGTGGCAAAAAACGCCTCTCTTGGTAAAGACAACCTGACGAATTTTTGGCTTCCGGTGGTGGTGAAGGCTTGTGATCCTGGTACTTCCGGCGCATCTAGCTTGCCATCTAACTGCCGTCAATACGGTAGCGTGTACAAACCGGAAGGATTGATGCAGAAGTATGGCCGTGGCTCCGGACCGGATAGCCGCCCTGCGCGTTTCTCCGTTTTTGGCTATCAATTGGCACATACTAATGATGTGAGCGGCGGCGTGTTGCGTGCTCGTATGAAATATCTGGATCGTACGCAAACGGAAAACAATATTACTTATGGTCGGGAGTGGGATGAAAGAACCGGTGTGTTAGCGGTAAATCCAGATAGCGATGATGCTAAACAAACAGGGGTTACCAATAGCGGTGCGATTAACTATATCAATAAATTTGGGGATGCTGGCAATTATAAAGGCTACGATACTGCCGCCGAGCTGTTTTATACCGCTCAGCGCTATCTGCGCCATAAAGGGATGCCTGCCTATTATGAGCAGACTCAGCGTCAATTCGGTATTAATCCTCGTTCAGCCGATGGATTTCCGATGATTTACAACTGGGATGATCCTCTCACTCGCGGCTTGGCTTCTCCAGATGAGGCGCAATGCCGATCTAATACCATGATTCTGATTGGCGATACCTTTACCCACGATGAAAAAGATTTGCCCAATTTTATTCCCAGCAGCGGTGTAAAAGACGATCCTGAAATTAAAACGCAAGAAATTTTATCGAAAATTTTGGATCAGGAGAGATTTAAAGGACTTGGCGGTTCAACATGGGATTGGTCTCGCGGTTCTGGCGGTAAGAATAGGATTCCCTATTCTCCAGCCGGTATTGTTGCTCTGGCCTATTGGGGTAGAACTCAAGATATCCGAACAGATATTACAGGTAATCAACATATCAATACTTTCATGATTGATGTGCTGGAAAACGGTAAAGGCCGTTTTGAGCAGAATGATGAGAACTCAATCGGTAATGCTTATTATTGGGCAGCAAAATATGGCGGTTTTAACTATGCACCTGATGATCCTAAAAATCCTGTTGTGATGCCGAATGACTCTCGCGGCAGTTGGACTGCTGATGCGCCAGGAGTCAGCAGCTCACCGATATTGTTCCCTGAAGGGATGCCGAGAAACTTCGCCTTAGGTAACAGCCCGGAAAATATGATGCAGGCTTTGGAAGATGCATTTAAAAAAGCCAATGAATATACTGATCCATCCCAAGCATTTGTGGGAGTAACTGAGCATCAGAATGAAACGCTGAAAATCGGTAACTCACTTGGTTTGCAGTCTTCTTATAACGTGGATGAACTGTCGGGCGATGTGATTACACAGAGAATCGGCTTGCAAGGGAATGGCTTAACTTTTACTCCTGCATGGCGTGCTTCTTCTAAGTTAGAAGTATTCCATACAGCCACAGGTTGGGGCTCCCGCAAGTTGTTTACCGAAAGTACCAGTGGCAGTACTGTACAGTTTACTCCCGGAAATGCAGCAGCTTTCTCTAGCGCGATGAATGCCGGCGCTTCTGCTAATAGCCTGATTCAGTACACATTGGGTGATCCGAGCTTAGAAGGCTCTGCTTGGCGCAAACGCGAGAGAGGCTTGCTGGGCACCATCATCAATTCCGGTGTGCAGCCTATCTTGCCGCCGCAGCAGAAACCTAATGGTTGTGAATACGCCAATAGGAATATCACCGTTCGTCCCAACTTCTATGCCACGGCCTCCAATGCTGGTGTGTTGCATATCTTGAATCAGGATGGCGGTGAAGTGATGGGCTATATCCCGTCTACTGCGTTGCCAAAACTGTATAGCTTGTCGTTGCGTACAGATAACCCGCAGCATCAGTATTTGAATGATGGTACGCCGGTTACAGGCGAAGTTTGCTTCGGCAACACGGCAAAATCCATCGTGGTGGGCTCGGCAGGCCGTGGTGGTGCTTCGGTGTATGCCTTGGATGTTACCGATTTGAGTAACCCCAGCGCGTCTAATGTGCTATGGGAATTCTCAAATGCCGATGATCCCGATTTGGGCTTAACCGTTGGCAAACCGACTATTGCCAAAGATAAAGACAACAATCCGATTGTGATCTTTAGCAGCGGTGTAAACAGCAATTCCAACAGCGGCTACCTGTATATTTTGCGCGCCGATAATAATAGTGGTGTTTGGCAGCTTAATCGCAACTACTGGAAAGTGCCGTTGGGTCAGGAAGGTGTGGGTGAACCTACAATCTATGACCAAAATGGCGACGATATTCCGGAAGCCGTGTTTGTTGGCGATTTGAGCGGCAAAATGTGGCGAGTGAACTATGATGCCACTAGTAGCACTTGGGCTAAGGCTTATAACAACCAGCCCCTGTACACCCCCAGCGGCACAGGCTCACCGATTACGGCTGCTCCGACAGTGGTGCAAACCGGTGGTCACCTGTATGTGATTGCGGGTACCGGCCAGTATTTCTCACTGAATGACGTTGCGCCGGGCGTGCAGAACTATGCGCTGGGCCTCTTCGCCGAACAAGGGCCGATTAGCGATAACGATTTGTTGGGGCAGAGCATTGGTAGCAGTGAAGATGTTGATGCTATTTATTCAACCAACAAAAACCTGCAGCAGAAACTTTATCAGATTACTCGGAATGCCTTACAGAGCCACCATAAAGGCTGGCGCTTGAAACTGCTTTCAGGTCAGGCCATTGTGTCTCAGCCTGGTGTGAGGGCGAACCGTGTGGCTACCTTTACGGCAGTACGCAGCCTTCCGAATAGCACCAATGTGTGTAAAGCAAACGGTGCCACGGCATTGATTGCAGTGGATCTGCAAACTGGTGGTCAGTACAATCTGCCGGCATTCGATACCAACAAAGACGGCCGCTTTGATGGCGCCGATAAATTGGGCGGTATGCTGGAAGTGGGTGGTATCATGGCTCCGGTTGGTACTGCTAAAGAGGCTGTAGTGGCTGGCCAACGCAGTATCCGTAATATCCTTGCTGGTGATACTGGTCTTATGGAGGCACCGACCAACACCTTTGAAACTGCCCTCATCCGCCGCATCTCTTGGCGTGAGATTTTCGACTAATTCTGCTTCGCCAAATGCAAAGCCGTCTGAATGTTCAGACGGCTTTTTTGTGGACAGCCGGATGATGGGTGCTTGCTGCCGTTGCCTAAGTCATACCCAACACGCTATAGCAAATGAACTTAACTTTCGCTAAAGCGTTAGCTCTCCTTGCCAGACTACTGTATCGTTTGCCGCTCGCCGCTTGGTATTGAAAGCGTGTTCATTCGCTATAAAGGGCTACCTGAAAAATTCCACTCGAAAAACCAGCAATGAAACCATTGCCCCCTTGCTATAATCCCACCCCATCACACATCTCGCTTCAAGAAACGGATTTTTCATGCTCCCCCTGCTCACCGCCGCCGACAACGCCGAATGGCTCGACAACCTTGGCGAAAGCGGCAAATCGCATCTGCTCGCCTTATTTTCGCGCGAAGAATTCGGGCTGAACCAGCTGCTCGGCAGCCTTTCCGGCACGCGCGGCTGGCTGGATTTCGCGCTGGCCGTTGGCATTTTGCTCGGCACCTATTTCCTGGCCGGCAAGCTGCTGGCCAAACTGCCGGACGACGACGGCAAAACCTATCTGCTGCGCCACATCTGGCGGCGCACTTGCTGGCCGCTGCTGATGCTGCTGGCCGGTGCGGCGGCCTTGGTGGCGTGGTACGGGCTGCTCGGCGCCACAGCGGTGTGGCTGCGGCTTCTGGTGATGGCGGCACGCTGGATGCTGCTGATTCGCGTGGTGCTGGCGGTGTTCCATTCGGCCATTCCGGCCAACCGCTTTTCCTCGCGCATGGAGTCTTCGCTGGCCGCCGCGCTGTGGGGCGCCTTCCTGCTGTGGGCTTCCGGCATCGACGACATCATTATTGCCTGGCTGCGCGGCCTGCAATTTTCGGCGGGCTCGGCGCGGCTCTCGCTCTATACCGTGCTCACCGGCCTGCTGTGGGTGGGGGTGATGGTGGTGGGCGCCATGTGGCTGTCGCGCTATATCGACACACGCCTGAAAGGCAGCAAACGGCTCGACCCCAACCTGCAAATCATGCTTTCCAAGCTGGCGCGCACGATATTGCTGATTTTGTCGGTGCTGATTGCGCTGCCGCTGGTGGGGATCGATTTAACCGTGCTTTCCGTATTCGGCGGCGCATTCGGCGTGGGCTTGGGCTTCGGTTTGCAGAAAATCGCCAGCAATTATGTGTCCGGATTCATCATTTTGGGCGACCGCTCGGTGCGCCCCGGCGACCGGCTCACGGTAAACAACTTCACCGGCTATGTTACGCAAATCACCGCCCGCTTCGTGGTGTTGCGCAGCGCCGGCGGGCAGGAAGCGCTGATTCCGAACGAAACCTTCATCACTTCCGCAGTGATCAACGAATCTTACACCGGCAAATCGCTGTGGCAGAGCCTGGATGTTCAGGTAGCCTACCACACCGATTTGGCGCAGGCTTTGCAGATTTTGCAGGAAGCCGCCGCCGCGCAGGACAGGGTGAAAACCGACCCGCCGCCCAAAGCCTATCTGATTGATTTTGCCGACAACGGCATCAACCTGCGCCTCGGCTTCTGGGTGCGCGACCCGGAAAACGGCTTCCTCGGCCTCAATTCCGCCATCTTGCTCACCGTGTGGCAGCGTTTCAACGAAGAAGGCATCGAATTCCCCTTCCCGCAGCGCGAAGTGCGCATACTGAACCAAGAGCTCTCGCCCGATGCCGCCGCCCTGCTCAAAGCCGGCTACCGCGCGCAGGGCGACACCGCCTCCGACGAAGTGGCCGGCAGCAGCGCGGAGCCGCCGCGATGAGCCCCGCCTACAAACGCCCCGAATCCGTGCTCGTGGTGCTGCACGACGGCTGCGGCCAAGCCCTTCTGCTCGAGCGCGTATCCCCGCCCGGCTTCTGGCAATCCGTCACCGGCAGCCTCGAAGCAGGCGAAACCCCCTTTGCCACCGCCCTGCGCGAAGTGGCCGAAGAAACCGGCATCCACCTCGCCCCCGAAGCCCTCACCGACTGGCACACCCAAAACGAATACGAAATCTACGAACACTGGCGCCACCGCTACGCCCCCGGCGTTACCCGCAACACCGAGCACGTTTTCTCCGCCGTGATTCCCCGCCGCCCCGTGCGCACCGCCCCCGCCGAACACCGCGCCCAGCGCTGGCTGCCGCTGGCCGAAGCCGCACAGCTCGCCTTTTCCCCCTCCAACCGCGAAGCACTGTTGCGCCTGGCCGCCGAAACCGAAAGCAGGCTACCTGAAAAATTGACGGCATCCCCCGCTTTAAGCCATGATACGGCCAACAAATAAACGAGCGATTACCATGGACACCCTGCTGCAAGAAGTTACCCAAAAGCTGGCCGAACGCGGCGAAACCATCACCTGCGCCGAATCCTGCACCGGCGGCCAGCTTGCCGCCGAGCTCACCCGCCTGCCCGGCAGCTCCGCCTGGTTTGAAACCGGCTTCATTACCTACAGCAACCACGCCAAACAGCAGCTGTTGAACGTGAACGCCGCCACCCTCAGCCACTACGGCGCCGTGAGCGAAGAAACCGTGCGCGAAATGGCGCTGGGCGCGCTCATCGCCACCAAGGCCGACTACGCCCTGAGCATTTCCGGCATCGCCGGCCCCGACGGCGGCAGCGAAGGCAAGCCCGTGGGCACGGTGTGGTTCGGCCTGGCTACCAAGCAGCGCATTTGGGCGAAAGAACAGCGTTTCCAGGGCGACCGCGCCGCCGTGCGCGCCCAGGCCGTGCGTTTTGCGCTGATGCTGATGAAGCGGTATTTGGAACGCTAGTTTCCCGCTAACGAAATCGAAATAAAAGGCTACCTGAAAACGGGTTGACACGGTTTTCAGGTAGCCTTTTTGTTGCCGCAGATTTTTGCGCAACGGCGTTGCCATACCTGCCTGCGGTTTGCCGAACTCTTCTGTGGGAAAGGGATAAGGTTTCAGGTAGCCTCAGCCGGGGATGGAGGCTACCTGAAAATATAGCGAACCAACTTAACTTTCGCTACGGCGTTAGCTCGCCTTGCCGTACTTCTGTACTGTCTGCGGCTCGCTGCCTGGTATCAAAAGCCAATTTGATTCGCTATAGGGCTGCGGTAAGTCGGGTTGAGGTGGTTTTACGGCGGGGGCGTATCCTGGGGCGGGTGGTGCAGGAAGATGCCTTGTTCGGTGATGGTCCAGAGGGCGGCGTCGCTGCCCATGGTTTTGAGGGCGTTGTTGGTCCAGGTGTTGCAGGTGTAGAAGAGGCTGTAGCTGCCGGTGGCTTCGTAGAAGGCGTCGTGATCGCCGTATACCAGATGAGTGGGGATGGGGCGGGTGCGGCCGTTGTGCCATTGCAGGCTTTGGCGGATGTAGGAAACGAGGCGGCGGTATTGGGGGCGGCTGATGCGGATGGGGGCGCAGCGGGTGCAGCCTTCGAGGCTGTGCAGGTAGGTGGCGTGGACGGCGTTGCTGGAGAGGCCGGTGGCGGCTTTGAGGGCGGTGCCGGGGCGGAGGTCGGCCCAGGTGGGGGTGGTGAGGTAGAAGTTTTTGTCGCCGAGGCCGATGGCGAGCCAGGGGGCGTATTCTCGGCTGCGGGTGTGCTCGGCGGGGAACACGGCCCGCCAGTCGGCTTCGCTGCTTACGGCGGGGACGACGATGTCGGTGTGCACGCCGTTGGAGAGCAGCCAAACGGTGATTTCGGGCTCGCCTTCTGCGCGGCCGGGGCTTTTGATGTGAGGCAGCAGCCAAACGGCGGTGCCGTAGAGCAGGAGCAGGGCGGCGAGGCTGAGAAGGCTGCGGCGGATGAGTCGGATGAGGCGGCGGAGTGTGGGCATGGCGGAATGTGAGGCTACCTGAAAACGGAGCTTCCGAAGGAAGCGGAGTTTCTGCGAAGCTAAAACGGCGCGTTCGGAGGAAGGATGCGGCGTTGTTTTGGCGAAACTCGCTGCGCTCGTTTTCAGGTAGCCTGTGGGTTGGCTAAGGGTTGGGGGTATAGTGTTCCAATAGGTGTTCGACTTCGGTGGGGTGGGTGAGGGTGCGCAGTTCGGCGAAGAGCTGTTCGGCCTGGAGGTGGTGGGGTTTCATCATGCCGAGCCATTGTTTGAGGCGGGCGACGGGGTAGGGGGTGTCGCCAGCTTCTTGACGGCAGAGCTGGAAGAATTGGCGCATCCAAACGAGGTAGTCGGCAAAAGGGGCGGGATCGGGCGGGAGGCCTTGGTTGTGGCGGGCGATTTGGCGGCCGAGGTCGGGGGTGATGACGGCGCCGCGCCCGAGCATGACGCTTTGGCAGCCGCTGCTTTGCCGGATGGCGAGGTAGTCGGCCAGGCTGAATACATCGCCGTTGGCAATCACGGGGATGGATACGGCTTGGCGGATGCGGGCGATTTGCGGCCAGTGTGCGGGTGGGCGGTAGCCTTGGGTTTTGGTGCGGGCGTGCACGGCGAGGGCGGCGGCTCCGCCTTGGGCGATGGCTTGGGCGCATTCGATGGCGAGGTGGTCGCTGTCGTAGCCGAGGCGCATTTTGGCGGTGAGGGGGATGTTTTCAGGTAGCCTTTGGCGCACGGCGGAGACGATTTGGCGGATGCGTTCGGGCTCGCGCAGGAGGATGGCGCCGCCTTGGTGTTTGTTTACGGTGGGGGCGGGGCAGCCGAAGTTGAGGTCGATTTTGCGGGCGCCGGCGGCTGCGGCGGCGCAGGCGTTGGCGGCCATGTTTTCCGGGTCGCTGCCGAGGAGCTGGAGGGTGCAGGGGGTGCCGGCGGGAGTGCGGCAGCCGTGGTCGATTTCGGGCATGTGGCGCCGCCAGGTGGCGCGGGAGTGGAGGGTGTGGGTGATGCGCACAAATTCGGTAACGCATTCGCTGTAGCCGCCGATGCGGGTGAGGAGGTGGCGCATAACGGGGTCGAGCAGGCCCTGCATGGGGGCGAGGATGAGGTGCATAGTGAAGGAGGCGGCGTGCAAAACGGGGATTTTACCGCGTTGGGCGGGGTTGCCGGATATTTTTTCAGGCGAGCCGGATGGCTTGAAACAGCTTCCCTTTTTCAGGTAGCCTGTTATGCGACAGTGAGGCTACCTGAAAAGGGTGCTCACTATTTTTCAGGTAGCCTAAACCGCGCAAACGGTCTAAACTTCCCCTCCCGCTCATTTCTTTCCCATCCATCATGCCCGAACTGCCCGAAGTTGAAACCACCCGCCGCGGCATCCAGCCCTATATGCAGGGCAAAACCGTGGCCGAAGTGGTGGTGCGCCAGCCCAAGCTGCGCTGGCCGGTGCCGCCCGATTTGGCGCAGCAGCTTGCCGGCAGCCGCATTGTGCACATCCGCCGCCGCGCCAAGTATTTGCTATTTGAGTTTGCCCACGGCGTGATGCTGCTGCATCTGGGCATGTCGGGCAGTCTGCGCGTGTATCCGGATGGCAGCGCGCCGCCGCCGGAAAAACACGACCACCTCGACATCATCACCGCCGACCACACCGTGCTGCGCCTGCGCGACCCGCGCCGTTTCGGCGCCGTGCTGTGGTTTGCCGGCGCCGCCGAGCAACACCCGCTGTTGCAGCACCTGGGCCCCGAGCCGCTGCAAGACGAATTCACCGCAGGCTACCTGAAAACCGCGCTCTCGCGCCGCAAAAGCGCTGTGAAAACCGCGCTGATGGACAACAAAATCGTGGTGGGCGTAGGCAATATTTATGCCAACGAAGCGCTGTTTGCCGCCGGCATCCTGCCCACGCGCCGCGCCGACCGCGTTTCCGCCGAGGAGTGCCGCCGCCTGGTGGCCGAAATCCGCAGCGTGTTGCAACGGGCGCTGGAAGCCGGCGGCAGCAGCCTGCGCGATTTCCTGCACAGCGACGGCCAAAGCGGCTATTTCCAGCAGCAATATAATGTGTACGGCCGCGAAGGCGAGCCCTGCCGGGCGTGCGGCACGCCGATTGCGCGGCAGGTGCTCGGCCAGCGCAGCAGTTTTTATTGCCCGCAGTGCCAGCACTGAAATGTTTTCAGGTAGCCTGATTTTTCAGGTAGCCTTTTGCCACTTCCCACACCAATAATGATGAACACACAACCCACTTCCCTCTTCACCCGCCTCTTCCGCCTGCTGCACCTGTTGTGCTGGTTTTTCATTACCGCCGTGAGCCTGTTTCGCCTGCGCGAATACAACCAGAACAGCAAAGACGTGATGCAGCGGCTCGCGCGCAGCATGCTGAAAGTGCTGCACATCCGCATTGAAGCCAACCCGGCCAACCCGCCGTTTCCGCCCGTGTTCCTCGGCGCGGCCAACCACGTTTCCTGGCTCGACCCGATGATTTTGATGGCCATGTATCCCACCGTGTTTATCGCCAAGCGCGAAATCCGCTCCTGGCCGATTATCGGCGCGGTGGTGGCGCGCACCGGCGCGGTGTTTATCAACCGCAACAGCCGCAACGACGTGGCGCCGGTAAGCGAAGCCATCGTGCGCTCGCTCACGGCGGGGCACAGCGTGTCGTTCTTCCCCGAAGCCAAAGCCTCGGAAGGCACGGGCACCCTGCCGTTTAAGGCCGCGCTGTTCCAATCTGCGCTCGATAGCGGCCTGCCCGCCGTGGCCGTGGCGCTGCGCTATTGCGATGCGGCGGGCAAACGCAGCATCGGTCCCGCTTATGCGGGCAACACCAGCCTCTTCACTTCGCTGTGGCGCATCGTATCCATGCCCGAAATCATCGTGCGCGCCGACTGCTCCGCGCCGCTCGCGCTCACCGCCGAAGAAGCCGCCGACCCCTCCGCCCGCTTCCTGCTCAAGGATAAGGCCGAGGCTTTTGTGGGCGGGGTGGTGAACGGGGGCGATTGAGGCGTTTGGGTTTCGCTCGCGTTCAGGTTTTCAGGTAGCTTCTGGGGCTACCTGAAAAATTTTCGGCAGGCCAGGTATGGATGCACGGCCTGCAAGCGGTTTGCAAGGAAGTGCAAACGGCCTGCTCGCGGCACGGCAAAAGGCTACCTGAAAATTTTGGCTTCGCAGGAATCCGCGTTGCTCATTTCAGGTAGCCTTTTTATCGGCCGATCACGCTTGGCAGGCTAACGTTTGGGCACGGCTTGCAGCAAGACGCGGTTGGCGCTGTCGAGCAGCTCCAGCCGGCCGTTGGCGAGGCGGTAGGCGGCCACGTTGGGCAGCACGTTTTCGGCAAGCCGGCGCTCTTGCAGGTGGATGGCTTGCGGGCAGCCCATCAGGGTGGTGAAGGCCGGGCCGAAGCTCAAGGAGTGGCCTTGTTGTTGGTAGCTGCCGCCCAAGGTGTTGCAGCCGACGTTGGCGTTGAAGCGTTGGGCTTCGGGGTTGAAGCGCAGCAGGCTGCGGGGGGCGGGGCGGGTTTGGCCGATGCGGGTGATGCGCCATTGGCCGGCCAGCGGCGGCTGTTCGGCCTGCGCGGCGGGCGGGGCGGAGGACGCGGGCGCGTTGGCTGCGGAATCGGCGGGGTGCGCGGCGCAGGCGGCGAGCAGGAGGGCGGCGAGGTAAATCGGTTTCATGGTGTATCTCCTTTCGGGTGAACAAAAAACACGGTTTGAAGCCCGGGCAAGCTTTTGGTTTGCCCGGGGGTAATCGTTGGATGTGTGCGTGTCGGTTGGTCAGCGTTTGGTGAACACCAGATCCCACACGCCGTGGCCGAGGCGTTTGCCGCGGGCTTCGAATTTAGTTTCGGGGCGGTAGGCGGGGGTGGGGGCGTAGGTTTCGGCGGTGTTTTGCAGCTCGGGGAAGCTGCCGAGCACTTCGAGCATTTGGGCGGCATATTCTTCCCAATCGGTTGCCAGGTGGAGATAGCCGCCGCTTTGGAGCTTGGGCAGCAGTTTGGCCACGAAGGGGGGCTGGATGAGGCGGCGTTTGTGGTGGCGTTTTTTGTGCCAGGGGTCGGGGAAGAAGATGTGGATGCCGGCCAGGCTGCCTTCGGCCAGCATGGTTTCCACCACTTCCACGGCGTCATGCCGCATCACGCGGATGTTGGTGATGCCCTGCTCGGCGATGAGTTTGCACAAATTGCCCACGCCTGGGCCGTGCACGTCGATGGCGAGGAAGTCTTTTTCAGGTAGCCTTTGGGCGATTTCGGCGGTGGCGGTGCCCATGCCGAAGCCGATTTCGAGAATTTTGGGGGCTGCGCGGCCGAAGGCGGCGTTTAAATTGAGGGGCGCGTTTTGGAAGTCGAGGCCGAAGCGCGGCCAGTTTTCGTCGATGGCGCGCTGTTGGGCGGGGGTCATGTGGCCTTGGCGCAGCACGAAGGATTTGATGCTGCGCGGGTGTGCTTGCTGGGGATTGGAGGTGCTCATATTCGGTGCGGGCGTGAAAATAGTACTATATTGCCAGCATCGGGCGGGGCGCTCAAGTTTCGGCGGCGGCAAGGCGAACACAGCGGCGGTGCTTTGTGCGATAATCCGCCCGATTTATTCACACTTCAGATATTAGGGAATGATTATGGCAGAAGCAAAGAGCAAGGCAGATAAAGACCTGTCGCCGGCAGAATCCAAGGCCAAGGCGCTGGCTGCGGCGCTGGCGCAGATTGAAAAGAATTTCGGCAAAGGCGCCATCATGAAGATGGACGGCAGCCACCAGGATGAAAACTTGGAAGTGGTGTCCACCGGCTCGCTGGGCGTGGATTTGGCGCTGGGCGTGGGCGGGTTGCCGCGCGGGCGCATTGTGGAAATCTTCGGGCCGGAGTCTTCCGGCAAAACCACGCTGTGTTTGGAAACCATCGCGCAGTGCCAGAAAAACGGCGGCGTGTGCGCCTTCATCGATGCGGAAAACGCCTTCGACCCGATTTACGCGCGCAAGCTGGGCGTGAAGGTGGAAGAGCTGATGGTGTCGCAGCCGGACACGGGCGAGCAGGCGCTGGAAATCTGCGATATGCTGGTGCGCTCCGGCGGCGTGGACATGGTGGTGATCGATTCCGTGGCGGCGCTGGTGCCCAAGGCGGAAATCGAAGGCGAAATGGGCGACAGCCACGTGGGCCTGCAAGCCCGCCTGATGAGCCAGGCCTTGCGCAAGCTCACCGGCCACATTAAGAAAACCAACACTTTGGTGGTGTTCATCAACCAAATCCGCATGAAGATCGGCGTGATGTTCGGCAGCCCGGAAACCACCACCGGCGGCAACGCGCTCAAGTTCTATGCCTCCGTGCGCCTCGACATCCGCCGCATCGGCCAGATTAAGAAGGGCGACGACATCCTGGGCAACGAAACCCGCGTGAAAGTGATTAAAAACAAGGTTGCCCCGCCGTTCCGCCAGGCCGAGTTCGATATTCTCTACGGTGAGGGCGTGAGCCGCGAAGGCGAGCTGATCGACTGGGGTGACAAAATCGGCATCATCAAAAAATCCGGCGCATGGTATAGCTACAACGGCGACAAAATCGGCCAAGGCAAAGACAACGTGCGCGTGTGGCTGAAGGAAAACCCCGAAGTGGCCGCCGAAATCGAAGCGAAAATCCGCCAGGAAGTCGGCATCAATATCGAAATCACCGAAGGTCAGCGCGACGAAACCGACGGCGAGCAGCCCGAAGAGTAAGCGCGTGATAAAGGCTACCTGAAAATGCTTGGCACAAGGTTTTCAGGTAGCCTTTTGTGTGATTTTTCAGGTAGCCTTCAATTTTTCAGGTAGCCTTCCTCCTATCCCCACATTCCCAAACACCATGATCACCCTGCAACAATTCCGCAAACAAGCCGCCGCCGGCTACAACCGCATCCCGCTGGTGCAAGAGCTGCTGGCCGATTTGGACACCCCGCTCTCGATCTACCTCAGGCTTGCCAACCGCCCCGTCAGCTACCTGCTCGAATCCGTGGTGGGCGGCGAGCGTTTCGGCCGCTATTCCTTTATCGGCCTGCCCTGCCGCACCTATCTGAAAGCCAGCGGCCGCCATGTGGATGTGTATGAAAACGGCCGGATTGTCGAACAACACGACGGCAACCCGCTGCCCTTCATCGAGCAGTTTCACGCCCGCTACCAAGTGCCCGAAATCCCCGGCCTGCCGCGCTTTATCGGCGGCTTGGTGGGCTACTTCGGCTACGAAACCATCTACCACTTCGAGCACATCGCCCACCGCCTCAAACAGCCCGCGAAAGCCGACCCCGTCGGCACGCCCGACATCCTGCTCATGCTCTCCAAAGAGCTCGCCGTGGTAGACAACCTCAGCGGCAAAATCCACCTCATCGTGTATGCCGACCCCGCCGAAGACGAAGCAGGCTACCTGAAAGCCCGCGCGCGGCTGGAAGAATTGCGCGAACAGCTGCGCCAAAGCGTGGCCCTGCCGCTCTCCCTCGGCAGCCTGCCCACCCGGCCGCAGCACGAAACCGGCGAAGCGCGCTATAAAGAATACGTACGCCGCATCCGCCAATATATTTTGGAAGGCGACTGCATGCAGGTGGTGCCCAGCCAGCGCATGAGCCTGCCCTTCGCCGACAAGCCCCTCAGCCTCTACCGCGCCCTGCGCACGCTCAATCCCTCGCCCTATCTGTTTTACTACGACTTCGGCGATTTCCACGTGGTCGGCTCCTCGCCCGAAATCCTCGTGCGGCGCGAGCAAAACAGCGTTACCGTGCGCCCCATCGCCGGCACCCGCCTGCGCGGCGCCACCCCCGCCGAAGACGCCGCCCACGCCGCCGAGCTTTTGGCCGACGAAAAAGAAACCGCCGAACACGTCATGCTCATCGACCTCGGCCGCAACGACGTGGGGCGCATCAGCCAAACCGGCAGCGTGAAAGTAACCGACAAAATGGTGATCGAGCGCTATTCGCACGTGATGCACATCGTGTCCAACGTGGAAGGCGAGCTCAAGCCCGGCGTGGGCAATATGGAAATCCTCGCCGCCACCTTCCCAGCCGGCACGCTTTCCGGCGCCCCCAAAATGCGCGCGCTGGAAATCATCGAAGAGCTCGAGCCCGCCAAACGCTGCATCTACGGCGGCGCCGTGGGCAACTGGAGCTTCAATCAAGACATGGACTTGGCCATCGCCATCCGCACCGCCGTGATTAAAAACGGCACGCTCTACGTGCAAAGCGGCGGCGGCATCGTGGCCGATTCCGAAGAAGACGCCGAGTGGCAGGAAACGCAAAACAAAGCCCGCGCCGTATTGCACGCCGCCGAGATGGTGCAGCAGGGGCTGGACGGATAGCGGCAGAAAGGCTACCTGAAAAATAGTTTTCAGGTAGCCTTAAAAATAGGGCGGGCAAACAAAAACCCTTCGTTTCGCAACGAAGGGTTTTCTCAATTTGGCGGAAGCGGTGAGATGGAGTTAGCATTTTAACATAATGATTTATATATATTTTCATGCAATTAAATATTGAAGTACCATAAAAAATACCATGAAAATTCATCTTTGTCCGTGCAGAAATTCATCACGCATCCGGATAACATCAGCCTGATTATACAGGTTGTCGCGGCCTAACTGAATCGGCGCGGGAATTTTCCCTTGGCGGCGATAACGCCAGATTGTCGGGGTGCTTGGTGGTTTCTTGCCGGGTATTGTCCAAAGTTTTTTTACTTCTGGCAACGGAATATATCCATCCATTTTAAATCTCCAATCAAATAATAATCTTGATGATGGACTGCTCGCCGTCCACTTCTTCCAGCCCGTCTAATTCGCGCAAGCCTTGCATAGCTACTTCGTACAATATCCGGCTAAGGTTCTCACGGGTTACGCCTTCGCTCGTTATCCTTGCTTCGCGGATTTCGTATTCCGGCTTGTCGTGTATCTTCAGCCAAATCTCGAAGCGGTATTTGCGCGGTTTGTCAAAGATGCGCTTGCGTTTCACGGGGTCGGCAAAGTCGCCGAACATCTCTGCCGCTTCCTGGAATTCGGGGTAGGTATCCGCACCCACCAAAGGGAAGGTGCAGTAGCCGCGATAGGGTTTAGACGGTTTCTTTTTTCTGTTCCGCCCCATTCACGTTCTCCCGTATCCATGCTTTAGCGGAAATACACGCATCATGTAACTCAAGCAGGGTTGCCCGCGTTACGATAAATGGGTCGTCAGGTTGGCTGAATACCCACAACCCCAGGTCATTCGCGTGTAGAGCAGGGGATTTCTGAGTACACTCGGCATCCACCCAGGCGAACGGTGTGCCAAACCACTGGAACTGGGCAATATCTTCCCATTCGGCTTTCACTTTTTCGTGAAGCTGTTTGCGAGTCAGTCTCTCCATTTCAATCTCCAAAGTTAAACCATTATTTTTTCTGGCAACGGAATGATTTGCCACATCGGTCGCCACAGATGCAAACAGTATGGATGTAGGCTCACATGGTTTTCTGCCGCCACATGTAGCTGCATTACCACTTCATCATCATTCCAAAATTTACGTTTTACGTAGTCCATTTCTTCCCAAGTTGGGCAACGATGTGGAAGGCTTACACTAACATGTTCCCACCCCAGACCAACTCCTACCATTACGTTCAATACTTCACGTTTTTTGCCTTTGATGTACGGCAAATGGAATAAACCGTTTCTATCTCCTTTCTTGGATAACCAAGGTGCTCTTTGCACTCTGTACTTTTCCGGATATTCTGATCGCATTTTTTCTCCAAAATCAAAACCGCCCGAAGGCGGCCTAGTGAATCAATATCTCCAACGTGGCTTTACTTGGGATAAATAACACGCCCAAAATAGACAGGGCATACATCAATCTATAGCGGAATTTCAGCCCGGGGATGGTATGAAATTTAATCATGTGCACCGCGTAGTACACAGACCAAAACAAAAAGACGGCATTGGCTATGCCGTCTATGGCGTGGATAATATCAATGAGCCATAATTTCATTCCACATCTCCTCTACAGATTGCGTTCAATACATCGGCGTGGGCTTGGGCGGCTTCACGGGACAGATGAATGAATCCTGCTTCGAGAGCATCCATGTCTTGCTTAGTGCTTGCCCATACGCAGCGTTTTGCCTCAAATGCATCGGTACGCTGAATAACCATGTAGAATTTGTCCATTTCGGATAATCCACGACTGACGGGTCTCGGGAACTCATGCCGCCCTACACGGGTTACTTGTGGCTTGCGGCGGTATCCTACATCTGGGTGCCAGTCTGGATTCTCGGTCAAATCCTCCCAGTCTTGCACCCATTCATCGCCTATTTTGGTTTTCGATTCCGAAGTTTCCCACCGCTCCCACGGAGTATCCGTTTCGGCGGCATCTTGTGCGTATTGCAGCATCAATGCTGCGTGTTTATGTGCTGTCATTTTCAGACCCCTTGTTCAATACTTTCAATTTCTACGGGAACATTCATCAATGTTGCCATTTCAATAGCCGAAACCACATCGTTTTGTTCCAATTTAGACAAATACGAATCCCCTTCAACATTAACGTGTCGCAGGGTTGCAATTACATCATTACGACTTACTTGTATGCGAACATAAGTTCCTGCGTATTTGCTGAAATCAACAGCGATTGTCCCAAAATGAAATAGTGCCATTTTTACACGGCCTCCGTATGAGCCATCAATACGCAGAGAAGATGGTTATAATCCCCGCTGGTACATTCATTTAAAACCTTTTTGATTTCTTCGCGTTCCCAACCTTGGCGGCGGGCATTCTTTTGAAATTTGCCCATCAACGCAAAAGCGTCGCCGTCCAATCCGACAAGATTAATTGATACCCGCATCGGCTGGCTGAATAAGTTTTCCATGATTCAATCTCCAAAATTAAAGCCGCATTACGCGGCGGGGTTTGTGGTGGGCGGGGCGGGGAACGGTTGCCAATGCGTGATTCCGTCAGTACGGCATACTCCTAACCACATCCTTCTGTCTACGCTGTAATAGGCAGTAACGATTCGCATGTAGAAAGAACTGAAGGTTAAATATCTTTTGCTGCTTTCAGGCAGCCTATCCTTCACACTTATCCATTCGGATTGCTCTGCATGGCTTTTCGCGGCGCACCATGCGGTAAACATATCTTCTGTGTAGAAATTGCAATAACGTCCAATTTCGGATTTATTAAGAGGCAATTGTATGCCGCATATGTTCTCGTAGAACCATCCTTCAAACGCGTTGCGCTCTTGTTCGATTCTTTCGGGGGTCATTGCACATCTTCCTCTTTCACAAACACGCCGTCTTTCATCACGCCGCGCCGGTCTTTGATTTCGTCATAGGCTTGGGCGATGCAGTCCTCAATTTTCAGGCCGTTCTGGGCGGCAAGGATGGTGAGCACCACCGCGCAATCGCCGATGCTGTCGGCGATACGGCGGCGCGGGCGGCCACGGGAAATATCGGCGGCCAGTTCGCCGGTCTCTTCTACGAGCTTGGCCAGCTGTCGGAAACTGTCGCTGCCTGCGATAAGGTTGCGGGCTTCTGCCCATTCGCGGATTTGGGTAAATGTTTTCATGGTTGCTCCTTATGCAACGAATAAATCGCCCTGTTTGGATGCGTTGGCTAAATTCTGCACAGCTTGATTGAAATAGCTTTCTTTCAATTCCGCGCCGATAAACCTGCGCCCCATCTCTAAGGCTACAAAGCCTTCTGAACCAATGCCGACAAATGGGGATAGCACGATATCGCCGGGGTTTGTCCATAAGTCCACGCCCCTGCGGATTACGTCTAATTGCAGTGGGCAGATATGCCTTTCATCGTCATGCTCTCTTGCGCTGCGATATTGCAGCGTGTCAGATGGGTCAATGTCCATCCATATCGGGCTGGCGACTTTTTGCCATTTATCCACGGGGTATTGTTCTGGGTTGTGGATGACTTTATCGGTGATGTCGCCGGGGGTGCGCATGGTAATCAGATAATCAGGGATGCCTTGGCGGCACATGCTGGCATTCGTGCGCACGGTTTTATGCAGCAGCCCGAGTGCTTTAGTGCGCTGCATGGCGGTAACGGGGTCTTTCCAGATGACGACTTCGCTGGCATAGATAAAGCCGTGCTGTTGGAAGCAGCGGATTAACTCGCCTCGGAAGTCTTTCAACCCGATATAGCCATCCCGCTCCTTGCTGGTGGGGAGCTGCATGCAGTGGAATGACACGTTTCTGCCCGGCTTCATCACCCGCGCCAGCTCGGCTACGAGGTAGGAAAAATGCTCGAAGAACTCGGCATCGCTGCGGCAGTTGCCCATATCGCGCGGGCTGTTGCTGTAGGTGTAGAGGCTGGCAAACGGGGGGCTGAAAATCGAATAGTCGATGGATTGGCTCGGCAGCCCGCTGACTACCTCTACGCAGTCGCCGTTGTACAAGCTCCAGTTATCGCCTGATTGTTGTTTGATGATGTCCATGTTTGGTTCTCGCTGATTAACCAGCCCGGCAGCCGCATGGCTTCGTTGCGCTGGTATGGATTAAAAATTCGTTGTTGCCCGATGACGGATTCTTTCACCGCCTCTCCGGTGGCGGCTGAAAGCTCGTCTGCCATAGCTTTGGCATCGCGCTCTTTGCGCTTGATGTTGGCTACCACGCTGCCTTCTTCTTCGCTGGCGATGATGTGGACAAATACCTCTTTGCTTTGCCCAAAACGCCAACAGCGGCGCACGGATTGATAATAGGCTTCGTAGCTGTCGGTTACGCCGACAAATGCCATATTGCGGCAATGCTGCCAGTTCATGCCGAATCCGAAGATGCTGCCTTTGGATAACAGCACTTGGGTTTCGCCAAGCCGCCATGACTGCTCTAATTCCAGCCGCTCTTCTAGGTCGGTGCTGCCGCGAATCGATGCCACGCTGATACCGGCTTGCTGGAAAGCATCCTCAAGCGCGTCTTGCTCGGCGTTGAGGTCGCACCAAACCAGCCATTTTTCGCTCGATTCGGACACGAGCCGGACGCACTCGACTACGCGCTGGGTAATCGAACGGCGGCGGGCATCCCGCCTATCCTGCATTTCGGTGGCTTCCACCGGGAATAAAAAGCCACGCTCGTTGGCGTGGTCAATATCGGATACGGCTTGGGCTTTAACTTCAAACTGGCCGATAACGGCTTCGAGGGTGTCGGCGGCTTCTGTTTCGTTGTCGAAGTGGGCATCGAGAACGGCGCGGATGTCGTCGGCGCATTGGTAGAGGGTTACTTGCATGGGGTTCTCCAAGTAAAAAGCCACGTGGATATCCGAGCAGTTCGGCCAGCTGATCGGCGCGGAAGTATGGCGCCGGCAGACGTATGCCCGCTTTCTGGATGCCGCCAACTTCGCGCAAGGCAACCCGCAGGCCGACCCGGCGCAGGAAATCGTGAGCAAGTATCTGGTGGAGCGGATGGTGTCGCTTACCGCCGAATCGGCGCAGTTCGAGCTGGCCGCTCCTTCGGAAGCGGACGGGGCGGTGATTCCGGCGCGGCTGATGCTGCACGATTACTGCCCGTTTGCTTATCGCGGCGAGGCCTGCGGCTACAAGGGCAAGCCGGTGGCCGACCGCTTCAATATGCCCACTTCCGACCCGCTGAAGGACGAATGCAGCCACCAGCTTCTCGGCTGCCAGGCGCGGCACGGCGCGGATGCGGCGCTGCCGTTCGGCGGCTTTGTGGGGGTGGATAAAACCTTGAGCGCATGATTAGCACGGGTAGCTGCAAGGCTTTATAGATAGATGCTTTTCTTTTGTCTTGTTTGCTAAGAACAAAGCCACAAAAGACACGATCATGGCGAGCATAACGTGTGGCGGCTGGTTTGGGTCATTCAATCTCGCTTCAAACTCGGTGCTTCCATCTTTACGGAAGAAGGTAATGCCGATGTCTGGGTCATGCCGCCATTCCGGCATAAGCGAAAATAACTGTTCTTTGATTTTAGCCACCAGTTCGGCATCAATCTCGGTGACGGATTGGTTATGCGCAAAGCGGTTTCTGATTCTGGCAACGTTGTGGAACAGCTCGGATACTGCATTCGGCAAGCCGAGGTTTACGGCAATTTTGCGTTTGGCGGCAAAGATGGTTGAGGTGTTAGCAAAAAAATTGGCACGGTTACAGGCGGCATAAATCCATGCTTCGATGATTTGCTCCGCTGCTAAATGGGTACGTAAAACCGAGCCAATCACATCAAGGGTGCTTAATGCCGACTTGACCAATTCCATCCTTTCTATGGATGTGACCGGAAGATGCTCTATAAACATTTCAAAATTGAACGGCGAGGCAGTCATAATGATTAAATCCTTGAATATTATTCTGAATAACCAAACTGGAAATCTGATGCTGATGCTGGAGTCAGAACAGGGCGAAGCGGTATTTTATTACGATAAAAACGGCTGCAAAACCACGGTGGCGGGCAATCTTGATTTGGCACGCCTGCTGCCAAGCAACATCGGTTTTACCATTACCGGGGACGGGAAGGCTGCCTGATATGAAACTGACTAAAAACGTGCAGGCGGAGATTTTGGCGCACGCAGAAAAAGAAGCGCCGCGCGAATGCTGCGGCCTGGTGCTGCAGGCCGGGCGGAAACAACTGTACCGGCGCTGCGGCAACGCGGCGGCCGAGCCGACCGAGCGCTTTGAAATTTCAGGGGCTGATTGGCTTTGTGCCTTGGATGTAGGTAAGGTCATCGCCATCGTGCATTCGCACCCGCAGGGCGAGCCGTGGTTGTCGGGTGCCGACCGGCAGGCGCAGGCGGAATTCGGCCTGCCGTGGGTGTTGGCGGTGTCGGGCAGCCTGAAAGTGTTTGAACCCGTGCCGCACCTGCGCGGGCGGGTGTTTGATTACGGGCGCGCCGACTGCTACAGCCTGCTGGCGGATGCCTACCATCTGGCGGGGATTGACCTGCCGTCAGTGCGGCGCGGCCAAATCGACGACGACGCGGCGCAGGGGCGCTTCTTGGCGCTGGCCGAAGCGGCGGGGTTTTACCGGGTGCGCGATTTACAGCCGGGCGATGTGGTATTGACCGAATTCGACGGGCTGGCTTCGCATGTGCTGCTGTATTTGGGCAACGGCGAAATGCTGCACCATGCTTTCGGCCAATTAAGCCGCCGTGATGGCTACGGGCCTTATTGGCAACGGCACACGCACAGTATTTGGCGGCACCGGCAATGGCGGCCTGAGATGTTGCAGGCGGTGCTGAATGATTTGGCGTGTCGTGGTTAGCATGTGCTAGAATGCGGCACATGAAAATTATCCAGCCACAAACTATTGCTTCCGATTTAAGCAAGGAGTTAGATGCAGCCTATTATGTTTCGCATCTAAAACCTTTTAAGCTCGCGCGTCTGACAGATGAAGCGAAGAAATTGTTTAATACATCTGAAGCCTATATTGGTTACGTTACTTTAGGCGCGTTGGCTGTGTTTTACGATAATTTGACAGATGATCAGAAACTATCGGCAGCAGAGAAAAAGTTTGATATTGCCCGGCAATGCCCACATGACGCTTATGTGGTGGATGCGTTTCTTTTTAATTCGCTCGCCAGACTGCATCGGCGTGAACAAGCTTATGCACTAGCGGAACGCCTTTTCAGTTTGGCCGGTGATATGCCGGAACGGTTATATGCCTGCTTCAACCGCAGCTGTTTTACTGGACAGCTGAACCTGATGAGCAGAATTACTGATCGTTTGGAAAGATTAGGGAAAAATGTGAAAGAAGAACGTGAAATAATTATGGCGTTATCTGCATCCGGGGTTGCTGAGGAGCATCTGAGGGGGCTTCTGGTAGAGGCCGGGCGCGTTATGAAGCAATTTAATCTGTTCCATTCCGCCGACAGAATAGATACTGACGATAATATCGCCTACCTAACACTGCTGGCTATTCCTGATTCTGATCCTGAAGCAGTGGCAGATTGCGATATCGCAATCTCGCGCGCCAAAGTGCGCTATGCGCTGGAGCATGACTTGGATTTATCCAAACTGGTTATCGGCTGTGAATTGGCGGGTGCAAATTTATGATACAGGCGCAGGATTTTCTTGATTTCGCCCGCTCCCTGCCACGCAATAACGAGATAGAAGATCGGGTGTGTATCGGCCGCGCATATTACGCGGCCATGCACAAAGCATTGGAGTATGCGGTAAAGGATGGCTACCAATACGACTATAAAGAAGCTGGTAGCACGCATAGCAACCTGATTTTCTATTTTGAACGGCAAGGTGGTGAAGCTTTATTAGTGGTTGCCGACCTACTGAAGAAACTGAAGCGTAAACGCACTCAAGCAGATTACCATTTGGATAAGAATATTTATTCAAATGAGGCAGTACAGGCGTTAAGACGCGCCGAAAGCGTGTTTAATGAATTGAAATAACAGATTTCAACCGATAAAAGCTCCGGGCTCGCGGAGCTTTTTTATTTGAGTATCGTATATATGATTACAGTTTGCTTGCACGGAGGCCTGCGCGAATACGGCCGCCGTTTTGATTTGCACGCTGCCAGCCCGGCGGATGCGCTGCGGGCGCTGCTTGTCCAACTGCCCGGCTTTCGGGAGATTTTAGGCAGCGGCTTTTATCAAGTGCGCTTCAACGGACACGATTTCTGCGAGGCGGAACTGGAGCACGAATTCAGGCAGCCTGAAAGCGGGATTTTGCACATCGTGCCGCGCATTCAGGGTGCGGGCAAGGCGGGGCAGATTATCGCCGGTGTGGTGTTGATTGCGTTCGCGTGGTGGAACCCGTTCGGCTGGGCGGCAGCCGGGGCATTGATGAGCGCCGGTGTGGGTTTGGTGGCGGGCGGGATTGCGCAGATGTTGGCGCGGCCGCCGAAATTGGACAATGAGCAGCGCGGCCAGAAGGCCGGGCGCAATACGGCGTTTTCCAATTTGGACAACACGGCGGTGCAGGGCCAGCCGGTGCCGCTGGCTTACGGCGAGGTGTATTGCGGCAGCCGGGTGGCATCGCAGGGTGTGGTGTCGCGCCGGGTGGATACCGACGGCGACCCGGTGCTGCAAAACCCGACGGCGGCGGACGTTACCCTGCGGCTGGTGAGAACGCCGATTGCCGGGCAGGCGGCGAAAGCGCCGAACGGGCAGTATTACGACACGGATTTTAATGATGATTCGGTGCGCGCCCGCAATTACACGGCGGCACTGCAGCAGAATTAGGAGTAAGGGCCATGGGTGGGCAGAAAAGCGGTGGCGGCGCTCGCACGCCGTATGAAGCACCGAATAAGTTGTCTTCGGCACAGATGCTGCGCATCGTGGACGTAATCAGCGAAGGGGTGGTGGCCGGGTTTGCCAACGGCAACGATGCGCCGTTTAAAAGCGTGTTCTTCAACGATACGCCGGTGCAGAATCCGGACGGCAGCTACAACTTTAAGGGCGTAACGGCGGTATTCCAGCGCGGCACGCCCGACCAATCCTATATTCCGGGCTGGGAGAGCGTGGAGCGCACGGTATCGGTGTCTAATCCGGTGAAAAATCAAAGCCCGGTTATCCGCACCGTATCCGACGGCGGCCCGACCCGATTGCGGGTCACGGTGGGGGTGGAGCGCAATGCGGCGATACAGGATAACGGCGATACGCTGGCGGCAGATACGGCATTGATTATCCAGCTGGTGAACGATGACGGCGTGCAACAACATCGGCAGGTGAATTTTACCGAGAAGGGCAGCGGCGCGTTTTACCATGACGAGGTGTTCGACCGGCTGCCGAAGGCGCCGTTTTCCATCAAGGTTTCACGCCCCACACCGGACAGCACCAGCGACAAAATTCAAAACAGCACTTTTTTTGCCAGTTACGTAGAGATTACGGATGCCAAACTGTGCTACCCGTTTACCGCGCTGGCGGCTTTGAGCATCGATTCCGACCAGTTCGGCGGGCAGAATCCGCGCCGCAATTACCTGATTCGCGGCATCGAGGTGCAAGTGCCCTCTAATTACGACCCGGAAACCCGCGCTTATACCGGGCTGTGGGATGGCAGCTTTAAAACGGCTTGGACGAATAACCCGGCCTGGGTGCTTTACGATTTGGTACAACAAGAGCGCTATTCATCGCTGGCCTTGCGTCTGGCGCCGGAAGACATCGATAAATGGAGCCTGTATCAGGTAGCCCGTTATTGTGATGAGATGGTGCCGGACGGCTTCGGCGGGCTGGAGCCGCGCTTTACCTGCAATGCCTACCTGACCGACCGGCGGCAGGCAGGCGAACTGCTCACCGAACTGGCGAGCGCCTTTTGTGGTATGCCGCTGTGGAACGGCAACCAGCTGTCGGTATTGTTGGATCAGGGCGGCGACCCGGTGGCGCAGTACGACAACAGCAATGTGGTGGACGGGCAGTTTGCCTACAACGGCGTGGCGCTGAAATCCACCTATACCGCCGTGTTGGTGCGCTTTGCCGACAAATACGACAGCTACCGCAGCAAGACCGAGTATGTGGCCGATGCGGAGGCAGTGGCGCGTTACGGCCTGAATATCCAGTCGGTAACCGCGTTCGGCTGCACCACACGCGGGCAGGCGGTGCGTTACGGGCAATGGATACTGCAAACCGGGCTGCGCCAGCAGGATGCGGTGTCGTTTACCGTGGGGCGCGAAGGGCTGAAGCACCTGCCCTACGACATTATCCAAATCGCGGACAACCACTTTGCCGGCGCGCAGTTGGGCGGGCAGGTGTTGGCGGTGAGCGGCCGGGTGGTTACTCTTGACCGCACCATCACGGAAAACCTTGCCGGTTGGTGGTTCCAATACCTTGCGCTCGAGCAGAATGCGCAAGGCGAAACGGTACCGAAGCATTACAGCCTGAAAGTGGTTTCCCAGCCGCAGCCTAATCAGCTGCTGTTGGATGGCGACCCGTCAGGGCTGGGTTACGACGACCATTGGGCTTTGTCCGGCAAGGTGGTGCCGCGCCAGTATCGGGCGGTAAGCATCAAGGAAAATACCGATGATGGCACGTACACCATTACCGCCTTGCGGCATGACCCGACCAAATACGCGGCGGTGGACAACAGCGCGCTGTTTGAAGCGGGGGCAACCACCAAATACGGCCGCCAGCCGCAGCTCGGCAACAGTAACTTATCGACCAACGGGCGGGATTTGACCCTAAGCTGGGAGAATTTGAGTGCCGACGGGCAGGTGGTGAGCTACGACATCAAGATTTTTAAAGACGGCCGGCTGTGGCGGCATATTCCGGATGCGCCCAGTGCCGAAATCAGCCTGCAAGGGCTGCCCAACGGCGATTACCGCGCCGAAATCCGCGGCCGCACCGCGCGCGGCGTGTTGTCTAAACCGCTGGAAAAGGCTTGGAGCCTGAATTACACCATTACCGGGGTGCGGCCCACGCCCAAGCTGTTTGCCATCGGCCTAAATTGGACGCTGCCCAGCCCGCTGCTGGCGGAAGCACACACTGAAATCCGCTACGGTAGGAGCAACAATTTTAATCAGGCAATGCCGCTGGCGAAACTGCCTGCGCCGCAAACCGACTACCAGCTTACCAACGTCAAGACCGGTGAGCATTGGTATTTCTGGCTGCGCTTGGTGGACAGCGCCGGGCTGGCCGGAGAATGGACGGCGCCGGTGGACGGGGTATGCAGCGACGACCCCAGCCTGCTGCTCGAACAACTGAAAGGCAAAATCGGCAAAGAGCAGTTTGCGCCGGGCGCCGGGGAAGAGTTGCTGAACTTGGTGGGCAACTTGGCCGGTAACAACAACGGCATGGCCGGTAATACCGGCAAGCAGGCCGGCAAGTGGGATTTTTACAGCCAAATGAACGAGGCGGATTATGTGTTATCCAAACGCATCAACGCCGTTCGTTCGCAGTTCGGCGACAAAATCGCCACTGTAGCCGAGGAGATGAAAACCCTCACCACCCGAACCGAAGCGCAGGCGCGGAAAGTGCAGGCGGTGGAAAGCGAAGTGGCCGGAGCTAAAGCATCGGTAACGCAGGTGGCGCAGTCGTTTGCCGACTTAAACGGCAAATTAAGCGCGGCCTACACGTTGAAAGTGAGCACCGATACCCGCACCGGCACTAAGGTGGTGGGCGGTATCTCGCTGTTGGCGGACGGTACCAGCGGTCAGTCCGAGGTAGTGATTCAGGCTGACAAGCTGGTGCTGTGGAACAACAAGAAATTGCCGATGTTCACCGTAACCGGTGATAAAACCTACTTTAACGGGGATTTAATTGCCGACGGCTCGATTTTGGGGCGGCACATCAAGGCCAACCAAACCATCGAAGCACCGGACATCCGGGGCGGTACCTTGCATATGGCGGATGGGCGCTTCATCGTGACTAAAGAGCACGGGGCGCAACTGCGTTCCGACCCAAACAGCAAGGTGGGCACCCAGTTGGATTATCGCGGCCTGATTGTGCGTAACGAGAAAGGCCATGTGACGGTGCGGGTGGGTAAGCTCACCAACTGGGGCGATTGATAGGAGAACATGATGGCCGATGAATACGGCATCCAGATGTATGACAACAACGGCAATGTGCTGGATACCAATTTGGATTCGGCGTTAGTGGTCGAAGGGGTCATTATTCTGGGGAATACCACAACCGGGCGTATTGACTTGGACATCCTGTTCCCGCTGCGCGAAAAGTTCAAAGGCATCTTCATTATGCCGGTGTTTCACGCGTTCACCGTTTCGGCGGATGTGGAGCATTCGGTGGAGGTGTACTTTGACGGCGCGTCCTTGTGTTGGGTAGTCAGCTACCAAGCAGCCAGTGGGTTATGGAGCAGCGTCCCGCATTACGGCGGGGCTTTCGCCGGCAGACAGTTTTTATATGGGTATTACAATGGATGATTACGGATTGGCGGTGTACAACGCCGAAGGCTTGAATGTGCTCAGTAAGCACCTGTACTGCCCGAAACTGATCGGCAGCGTGACGTTTCGGCAGCGGCAGGTGTTGCGCCGCCCCGGCGGGGATTTAACGGTGGTGGCTGCCGATGGCCGCGAAATCGGGTTGGGCGATCGCAGTTTAAACATAACTTTAGATTCGCTCCGTGCCCGGGGAATTGCCAACTTTATGCGTGATTCGGGTCGTAGCCGCCGCCCGTTCCGTGAATCTGGCGGAGATATAGTGACGGAGAAAACCTACCGCTACGAGTTCTCACTATATGGTGCTACCGGTCCGGGCACTATTGGTTTATTCGCAGAAACAGGTGTTGCAGTTTGTGGAAGCCACGAATAATGCGATGCGTGTCGGCGGCGTTGGGGCGCAGGAGCAGGCGGCGGCATTGTTCCAACTGTCGCAGGCTTTGGGTTCCGGGCGCTTACAGGGCGATGAGTTCCGCTCAATCTCTGAGGCTGCGCCTATCCTGCTGGATACGCTGGCCGAGCATCTGGGTAAAACGCGGGCGGAAATCCGCGCAATGGCTGCTGACGGCAAGCTGACTTCTGATGTGATCGTGGAAGCGGTAACGGCGGCAGGCGGGAAACTGGCAGAACAAGCCGGAAATATGCAGGTTACGCTGGGCGGCTCATTGACAGTGCTGAAAAATAATTTTGCCGCGCTGGTTGATGAGATGCTCAACGGTACGGGGGTAATGTCGGTATTTGCTCAGGGGATTAAATTCATTGCCGACAACCTGCAAACGTTTGCGCAAATTATCGGCGTGATCGGCTTCGCTTACCTGCTTCAAATGCTATCAGCTGTCCAGATTACCGCCTACAACGTCGGCTTGGCATTCGGCCGGATGGCGGCAATTATGCTGGCGAATCCGTTTGTGGCGGTGGCAGCGGGGCTTGTGGCCGTGTTGGCCGCCACCGGCGAACTGAGTAATGCGATGGATGCGCTGGGGATTATCGGCGGGGATGTGTTCGATCTGATTAAGACCGGCTACCAGGGATTGGCTGATCTGGTAGAGGCAGTCTATATCGATATGACTTCTTCGGCAGAAGATAATGCTGCACAATCCACGGGGATTTTCGGTGGTTTCTTTGACGAAGTAGGAGATGGTTTTTGGGGATTTCTTGAAGGTGTCGGCAAAGTATTTGATGCGATGGCGGCATTGATTGTGTCGGCAGTTGAATACATGGTCAATGCGTTCGGCGATTTGTGGCAGGCCATCAAAGACGGGGCGGCATGGGCGGCCAAGTCGGCATTGGAATGGATCAGCAAACTGGTAAACGGTGCGATTGACGGCATCAACAGCGTGATCGCTTTGGCTAATAATGTTCCAGGCGTGAATATCGGCACGGTTGGGAAGGTGAATTGGGGCAGCGGTATCAATGCCCCTTATGCTTTTGGTGAGCGCCCATCGAATAATCCAGGCTGGTCTGCTATCTACGGATCGAGGGTGGAATCTCAGGCACAAGGCGGTCTACAAAACTATTTTCGCGGGGCGAGGGCTCGCTCAGCAGCAAATAAAGCGGCTGGCGGACAGTTTGGCGGAGGAGGAAAGCGTACTGCACGGCCGTCAGGCGGCGGTGGAAGTAAGCGTCGCGGCGGAGGGAAATCTGATGCTGAAAAACTGCAAGAGCAGTTCAATAAAGAGCTTTCCACTACGCGGGAAAAGCTGAACGCCATTAAAGCCGAGTTTACCGATATGGAAAACTACGGCTTTAAAAACCAGTTCACCACGCTGCGGGAGTTCGACGCTGAATTGAACAAGGTTGGCGGTCGGTACAGCAAGTTCAGCGAAGACCAGCGCAAGGCTATCCGCAATGTGTATGAGCAAATCCACGCCCAGGAACAGCTGAATGCGGTACAGGCTTTCCAGTTGGACGGCAAGCGCCATCTGGAGGATATGGAGTTTGAAGTCGGGCTGCTTGGTAAATCGCAAGCGGAAACCGAGCGCCTGCGCTATGCCCGTGAGCTTGATTTGAAGGTGCGGCAGCAAACAGCCGGCATGTCGCCGGAATACGTTGCCAAGATGAACGAGGAGCGCGATGCCATCCTTGCCCAGTACGATGCCATCCAACGAATCAAAGAGGAACGCGGCGAAGACTGGCTGGGCGGCATCAGAGACGGGGTCAACAAGTATGCTAAATCAATGGGCACGCTGCGCGAGCAGATGGCTGATATGGTTGGTAATACCTTTGACACGCTTGGCAACACGCTGGGGGATTTTGTGGCAACCGGCAAGGCGAACTTCCGGGATATGACAGTATCTATTTTGCAGGATTTGTCGAAAATCTTCATTCGCATGGCGACGATGCGGCTGGTAAGCAGCTTTGCCGGAGGTGGTGGAGCGTTTGCTGACGGCGGTGCATTTAATAATGGTCTGCAATTCTTCGCCAGTGGCGGGGTGTTCACAAACCAAGTTGTCAGCCGCCCGACGATGTTCGCCCACGGTGGCGGCTTTGGCGTGATGGGTGAGGCGGGGCCGGAGGCTATTATGCCGCTTACCCGTGCGCCGAACGGTAAGCTTGGCGTAGCCGCGCAAGGCGGCAGCGGAGTGCAGAATAACGTCAATATTTCGGTAAGTATCAGCCAAACCGGTAATGCTGAATCGGACAGTAAGGCCGATAGTGAGCAAGGCCGACGAATTGCCAGGATGCTTGATGGCAAGATCATCGAAGTGCTGGCAAGAGAAAGCCGTCCCGGCGGCATGCTGTCAAACCGGCAATAAAGAATAGCCCGAACTGGTAAGTAATCCTTACTGGTTCGGGCTATTTTTTATGCCTGCTTGATATACTCTAAACAGTCTCGGCTATTTGGTTTGCGCCGCGCTACTGGCTGAATTTATCGCGCAAAGCCATAACATCCTGCCCCCATAGTTCAAGGTAGTGCCGCCGCTCCTCTAGCAGCTCGGCGCGGTTGTAGGCGCGGTTGGTGCGGTCGCCGATGGTATGCGATAGCAGCATCTCACCCACATCATGCGGGATGTGATGGACTTCGCGCAGGTAGGTGCGGGCAAGGCTACGCAGCCCGTGGCCGCTGCTGTTGATGTTCGCGGCGTGCAGTTTGATGCGGGCTGTATCCACGCCGATAGGTTTCAGGTAGCCTCTTCCCTCAAACAAATAGACACCGTTTACACTCAATGGCCGGGCTTCGTGGTAGATCCGGAGTAGGGCGCTGCTCAGCGGCACGATATGCGCCCTGGTTTTCATGCGTTGCAAAGGGATTTCCCACAGCCCACGGTCTAAATCGATTTCGGCAATCGCTGTTCCGGCAGCTTCGCTGGGACGGGTCATGCTGAGCAGTTGCCAGTAAATGAGCAGCTTGGCACGCAACCCTATCTCCGGCGATGTTTCCAGCCGCTCAATCAGTAAAGGCAGGTCGGTATATGGTAGTGCGGCGAAGTGGCGCTCTTGTGCACGTTTGAATACCTGCCTGCCAATAACTTTTGTCGGATTGATGGGGATAGTGCCATCTGCTACGAGGTAATCAAAAAACAAGCCTAGGCTGCTTTTGGTGCGGCGCAGGTATTCGAGGACGCCTTTATCCTCCATCTGCCGCAAGACGGCCACAACTTCGGCGGTGGTAATGGTGCGCACGTCACGGTCGATGAAATGCGGCAGGATGTTGGCTTCTAACGCGGCCATCACTTGGGCGGCATATTTTGGATTTTTGCCGCTGCCGTCTTTCCCGCCCTCTATTGCCCATCTATGATGCCAATCATATAGGCGGTGCTGGAACTGGTATGCAGTATCCAGCTCTACAGGCTGCTCTGCTTTGGGATTGATACCACGCGCCAGCTTGGCTTTGATTTGGTCTCGCCAATCGCGGGCATCGGCAAGGCTGAAATCGGGATATAGTCCAAGTGTCATGGTGTCTTGCTTTTTATCCTCCGGCCTAGCGTATGCCAGCCGCCACGACTTCCCGCCGCTGGGCAATACCCATAAGGCAAGGCCGCCGCCGTCTGATAGCTTGTATAGCTTGTCTTTCGGCTTTGCATTTTTTACTTGGCTGACGGAGAGGGGGCGGACGATTTTGGGCATGATTATGGTACGGGATAGGATGTACCAAATAAAATACCACAAAAAAACGAAACACGTTTTAAAAAATTGAAATGCGTTTTAAACTATTAAGACGAAGAAAACGGCATAACTAACTGATTAGCTATGCCGTTTTGCTTTTTCTGAAACGTTTTAGAAAACGTTGCAAATATGTGGTGGCGGAAGCGGTGAGATTCGAACTCACGGTGGGCCTAACCCACGACGGTTTTCAAGACCGCTGCATTAAACCGCTCTGCCACGCTTCCGGTTCAAGAGCGCGAACTATACCGGATTTCCGCCGTTTTTGCCAGCATTATTTTGCCGGCGCGGGCGGGCTGTTGCAGCGTTTTCCTCGCGTGGGGCGGGCAAACGGGCTCGCCGTATTTTTTCAGGTAGCCTCAAACAAGTGAAGAGGCTACCTGAAAAATCAATCCGCCGTCCCGCCGCCTTAGATTTTTTTCTTCTATCTATTAAAAAAATATTTATAAAACCGATTGAGCGGCCACGGTTGGTGTCAAGCAAAAAACGGTTTTGTGTGATTTAGTAGTTTGATACATAACGAATATTTTAAAATTTCCCACAGTGGCCAAGCGGCTGAAAACACAGTCTGCATGAAATTTATTCATGCAGTTCGGCAAATTTATCGCTTGCATCTTGCCGCGCCCTGCCGCAAACTCGCCCCCTGAGAAATTTTACTCGTTTCCTAAATATTTTCCGTTTTGCAAACCATTAGAAGGAGTTGTGATGAACACTGTACATCTTTCCGGCTACCCGCGCATCGGCGCCAAGCGCGAGCTGAAATTTGCCGTTGAAGCCTTTTGGAAAGGCGCGAAATCCGAGGCCGAGCTGCAACAAGTGGCCGCCGACATCCGCCGTGCCAACTGGGCCGCGCAGAAAGCCGCCGGCGCTGATTTGCTACCGGTGGGCGATTTTTCTTTCTACGACCACGTGCTGGATTTGCTCTGTACCTTGGGCGGCATCCCCACGCGCTTCGGTTTCGACGCGGCCAATCTGACCCTGCCCGAATATTTCCAACTGGCGCGCGGCAATGCCACCCAGTTTGCCATGGAAATGACCAAGTGGTTCGACACCAACTACCACTTCATCGTGCCCGAATGGTCGGCCGACACCGAATTTAAGGTAAACGCCAAAAACCTGATTGCGCAAATCAAAGAAGCCAAAGCGCAGGGCTACGACATCAAGCCCACGCTGGTGGGCCCGGTTACCTTGGCTTGGCTGGGCAAGAAAAAAGAAGGCATTTCCTGCCGCATCAAAGACCTGCTGCTGCCCAAGCTGCTGCCCGCCTATGCGCAGCTGTTGCGCGAGCTGGCCGCCGAAGGCGTGGATTGGATTCAGATCGACGAGCCGATCTTGGCCGCCGAAGCCGACCAGCACTGGCTGGGCGCGTTTGAGCCCGTGTATAAAGAGTTGGCCAACACCGGCGTGCGCATTGTGATCGGCACGTATTTCGCTTCTGTGGCCGAGCATCTGAACCTGCTCAAATCCCTGCCCGTGCACGGCGTGCACATCGACTGCGTGCGTGCGCCCGAGCAGCTGGCCGTGTTTGCCGAAGGCTGGCCGGACAACCGCGTGCTGTCTGTGGGCCTGATTGACGGCCGCAACGTGTGGCGCGCCAACCTGAGCAAGGTCATCGACACGCTCGAGCCGGTGAAAGCCAAGTTTGGCAACAATTTGTGGATTGCCCCGAGCTGCTCGCTCTTGCACAGCCCGCAGGATTTGGCCGTGGAAGAAAAGCTGGATGCCGAAATCAAATCGTGGATGGCTTTTGCCGCGCAGAAACTGGTGGAACTGGGCGTGGTGAAACAGGCACTGGAACACGGCAAAGCCGCCGTGCAGGCAGCCTTGGCCGAATCTGATGCCGCTGCCGCCGACCGCGCCACCAACAAGAAAATCCACAATGCCGCCGTGCAGAAGCGCGTGGCCGAGCTGCCCAAAGGCGCCGACCAGCGCAAATCGCCGTTTGCCGTGCGCATCAAGGCGCAGCAGGAATGGATGAAGCTGCCCGTGCTGCCTGCCACCACCATCGGCTCTTTCCCGCAAACCACCGAAATCCGCCAGGCGCGCGCCGCGTTTAAAAAAGGTGAGCTCTCCGCTGCCGATTACGATGCCGCGATGAAGAAAGAAATCGCCTACTGCGTGGAAATCCAAGAGAAACTGGAGCTGGATGTGCCTGTGCACGGCGAAGCCGAGCGCAACGACATGGTGGAATACTTCGGCGAGCAGCTCGCCGGCTACTGCTTCAGCCAGTTCGGCTGGGTGCAGAGCTACGGCAGCCGCTGCGTGAAACCGCCGATTATTTTCGGCGACGTGTCCCGTCCCAACCCGATGACCGTGTATTGGTCCACCTACGCGCAAAGCCTCACCAAGCGCCCGATGAAAGGCATGCTCACCGGCCCGGTAACCATGTTCAAATGGTCGTTTGTGCGCGACGATGTGCCGCTGAGCGTGGTGGCCAAGCAGATTGCGCTGGCGCTGAATGATGAAGTGCTGGATTTGGAAAAAGCCGGCATTAAAGTGATTCAGATCGACGAACCCGCCATCCGCGAAGCCATGCCGCTGAAACGCGCGCAATGGGACGAATACCTGGCCTGGGCCTGCGAAGCCTTCCGCCTTGCCAGCACCGGCGCGGCCGACAGCACCCAAATCCACACCCATATGTGCTACTCCGAGTTCAACGACATCCTGCCCGCCATCGCCAGCATGGATGCCGACGTGATCACCATCGAAACTTCGCGTTCCGACATGGAATTGCTGACCGCGTTTGGCGATTTCAAATACCCGAACGACATCGGCCCGGGCGTGTACGACATCCACAGCCCGCGCGTGCCCACCGAAGCCGAAGTGGAACGCCTGCTGCGCAAAGCGATGGAAGTGGTGCCGGTGGAACGCCTGTGGGTGAACCCCGACTGCGGCCTGAAAACACGCGGCTGGAAAGAAACGCTGGAACAGCTCGAAGTGATGATGGCAGTAACCAAGAAACTGCGCGCCGAGCTGGCAGCCAAGAATGTGGCCCGCTAAGCGATAGGGCAGTTTGGCTGTAACCCGGCCGCAAAGAAAAGGCTACCTGAAATATTTTTAGCTGCGCAGAAACTTGCGAAGCTCGTTTTCAGGTAGCCTTTTTTGCTTTGGCGGCGTGTGCAAACAGTATGGATGTAGGAGGATGAGGCTACCTGAAAAGTGATGTGTTGATGCAAATGGGTGGGGCTAATCGGTTTTCAGGTAGCCTTGGTTGCGCCTTCAAGCTTGGGCAACATTGTGTGTCGCAAACAACGCTATCTGTTCATCAAGCCAAGCAAACGGCGGAGAGGAAACCCGCCGCTACGAAATGAAGCAGGGTGCCAAGGTTTCGGGCTACCTGAAACGCAGAGTGGATGAACAAAAACCGGTACGGCATTGGCTCGCCGCCTTGTCCCGATTTTTGTTAATCCACTATATTTTTCCCCTGCGGGAGGGGGTAGGCCGAAGCTGTGTTTGGTGACGGATGCTGTGCCGCAAAGCCGGATACGGAATACAGAAAGGCTACCTGAAAGATTTTTAACTTCGCAGAAACTTCACTGCGTTGCGTTTTCAGGTAGCCTTTTATCTGCCTAAACAACAATGGCTTTCAGCCTGGGGTTTACCAGTAGTTCAATACTTTCAACCAGATGCCGCCGATTACCACAAATACGGCGAGGTTCACCACGCTCATGATGAAGCCGGCTTTCCACCATTCGCCCAGGGTGGTGTAGCCGGAGCCGAAGATCACGGGCGAAGTGCCGGTGGCGTAGTGGGTGAGGGTCATCATGATGCTGGAAGAGCAGGCCAGCAGCAGGGCGTACAGCATGGGCGGTGCGCCCAAGGCCAGGCCGGCGGCGTAGAAGGCGGCAAGCATGGCGGTGATGTGCGCGGTGGTGCTGGCGAAGATGTAGTGCGCATACATGTAGGCCAAGAGCAGCAGGGTAACGGCCCCCACCCAGCCCATGCCCATGCCGCCGATGCCGGTTTCGAGCATTTTGGAGAGCCAGGCGATCAGGCCGAGCTTGTTGAGGAAGGTGGCCATCATCACCAGGGCGGAGAACCAGGTAACGGTGTCCCACGCGCCTTTTTCAGTCAGGATGTCTTGCCAGGTGAGCACGCCGGTGAGCAGCAGCAGGGAGAGGCCGAGGAAGGCGGTGGTGGTGGCGTTCACGGCATAGGCTTTGCCGAAAATCATGGCCGGAATGCCTGCCCACAACAGCAGCAGCACGGCAAAAATGGCGAGCATGATTTTTTCGCCGCGGTTCATCGGGCCCAGCTCTTGCAGTTTGTCTTTGGCAAACTGGGAGGCGTTCGGGGTTTCCTTGATTTCGGGCGGGAAGAAGAAATACAGCACCAGCGGCATCAGGAACATGGCCACCAAGCCGGGCACGAGCATGGCAATCGCCCAAGTGCCCCAGCTCAGATGGATGTCGGAATTGGTGGCTTTGGCAATCAGGTCCACCACCAGCGGGTTGGGTGCGGTGGCGGTGATGAACATGGCGGAAGTGATGGGGTTGCTGTGGTAGTTCACCAGTGCCAGGTATTTGCCGATGCGGTTTTGCGTGCCTTTTTCCGGATCGGAATCGAAGCTGGCGGCAATGGATTTCATAATCGGGTGGATGATGCCGCCGCCGCGAGCGGTGTTGCTGGGCGTAACCGGCGCCAGAATCAGCTCGGAAATAGCCAGGCTGTAGCCGATGCCCAGCGTTTTCTTGCCGAACACGGAGATGAAGTAGTAGCCGATGCGTGCGCCCAGCCCGGTTTTCAGGATGCCGCGCGAAATCATAATGGCGATGCCGATGAGCCAAATCAGCGGGTCGCCGAACGAGCTCAAGGCGTCTTTAATGGCCACGGTGGCCGGGTTTTTCACCGGGTTGCCTTCGGGATCAAGCTCGGGCACGGTAACTTTGGTGATGGCCACCAGCATGATGGCGATGATGGACAGCGCGCCGATGGGCATGGCTTTGCCGATGATGGCGGCAATCACGCCCACAAACAGCGCCAGCAGGTGCCAAGCGTTGGGGGTAACGCCCTGCGGCACGGGAATGACAAATCAAATCAACAGCGTAAGCGCCACGGCCACCGCCATTGGTATTGGTTTGAAGCCGAGTTTGTTTTCCATTTGCTACTCCTTCAATTCTAGGTTAATGAAAGCATGGCATAACAACTGATGTTGCTTGCGCATTCTAGCAGTTTTTTACGCAAGGATACGGATTTTACCTTGGGAAAAATTTAAGTGGAAATAAATGGTTGTTGAAGTTGAATGATAAGGCGGGCGGGGAGGAATGGGGAAAAACGGGCGGAATAAGGATGCTTGTTTACTGGTGAATGATGGGGGAGGGCTACCTGAAAATCCATTCCCTCTCCCGTGGGAGAGGGTTAAGGAGAGGGTTGGTTCAGGCTTAGGCAATGCTTGCGTTCATTCGCTGGCTGATTTTTCAGGTAGCCTTTCAGCTTTTGTCCTGCCCGATTTTGGCGTTGAGCATGTCGAGCATGCTGCGCAGGTTGGCTTTGCCTTCTTCGTGGCTCACGATGGGCTCGCCGCCTTTGCGCCCGAGGATTTTGAGGTCGGCCGGGGGCATTTCGCCGATGAAGCGGCTGGGCTCTGGGAATTGCCAGCCGCCTTGGCGTTTGCGTTTGATGCAGTGGGTGAGGGTGAGGCTGTATTGGGCGCGGGTGATGCCCACATACATGAGGCGGCGTTCTTCGTCGAGGTTGCCTTCTTCCACGCTGTCGGCGTGGGGGAAGAGGCCTTCTTCGCAGCCGGCGAGGAAGACATGGGGGTATTCGAGGCCTTTGGAGGCGTGCAGGGTGGACATTTTCACGGCGTCGGTGTCTTCGTCGTTGCGGCCTTCGAGCAGGGTGATGAGGGCGATGGTTTGGGAGAGCTCGATGAGGTTTTTGCCGTCTTGTTCGCCTTTTTTGGCGAGCCAGGCGCAAAGGTCTTGCACGTTGCGCCATTTGATTTCGCCGCTGCGGCCTTCTTCGCGGTTGAGCAGGTAGGCTTCGTAGCCGATGTCGGCGAGCAGGGATTGGACGAGCTCGCCGGCGGCTTCGTGCGGGGCGCGGGCTTGGTAGTCTTGCATGAGGGCGGTGAACTGGCGCAGGTGTTCGCGGCCGGCGGCAGGCAGCTGGGCCAGGGCTTGGGCGGTGCAGGCGGCAGCGTAGAGGCTGCATGAGGCGGCTTGGGCGTATTGGTTGAGGCTGCTGAGGGTGGTGTCGCCGATGCCGCGTTTGGGGGTGGTGGCGGCGCGCAGGAAGGCGGGATCGTCGTCGGGGTTGGCCAGGAGGCGCAGGTAGGCGAGGATGTCTTTGATTTCGGCTTTTTCGAAGAAGCTTTGGCCGCCGGAGAGGCGGTAGGGGATGTGGGCGCTGCGCAGGGCTTCTTCGAATACGCGGGCCTGGTGGTTGCTGCGGTAGAGGATGGCGAAGTCGGCGTAGTTGAGGCTGCCGCCGCTTTGGTTGCGTTTGCGGATGATGCTGCCGGCCACAAATTCGGCTTCGTGCTGCTCGTTTTGGCAGGCCACTACGCGAACGGGCTCGCCTTCGCCGTATTGGCTCCACAGGGTTTTGGCGAAGAGCTTGGGATTATTGGCGATGACTTGGTTGGCCACGCGCAGGATGCGGGCGCTGGAGCGGTAGTTTTGCTCGAGCTTGATGATTTTGAGCTGGGGGTAGTCTTGCTGGAGCAGGCGGAGGTTTTCCATGTTGGCGCCGCGCCAGGCGTAGATGCTTTGGTCGTCGTCGCCCACGGCGGTGAAGCGGCCTTCGGCGCCGGTGAGCAGCTTCATGAGGGTGTATTGGCAGGTGTTGGTGTCTTGGCATTCGTCCACTAAAAGGTGTAGCAGGCGGATTTGCCATTGGTGGCGCAGGTCGGCTTCGTTTTGCAGCAGGCGGGCGGGGAGGAGGATGAGGTCGTCGAAATCGACGGCTTGGTAGCTTTGGAGGGTGTCTTGGTAGCCGGCGTAGAGCTGGGCGGTTTGGCGTTCCCATTCGTTTGAGGCTACCTGAAAAGCTTGCTCGGGGGAGAGGAGGTCGTTTTTCCACAGGGAGATTTTGTGCTGGGCGCGGAAGAGGGCGTCGCGGCCGCTGCTGCCGAGCAGTTCGGCGAGGATTTTGCCACTGTCGGAGGCGTCGAACACGGAGAAGTTTTTTTTGTAGCCGATGCGGGTGGCTTCGCTGCGCAGGATGCGCATGCCGAGGGAGTGGAAGGTGCACACGGTGAGGCCGCGGCTTTGGCGGCTGCCGAGCAGGCCGGCGATGCGCTCTTGCATTTCGGCGGCGGCTTTGTTGGTGAAGGTGATGGCGGCGATGTTGTGCGGGGCATAGCCCACTTCGCGGATGAGGTGGGCGATTTTTTCGGTGATGACGCGGGTTTTGCCGCTGCCGGCGCCGGCGAGCACGAAGAGGGGGCCGCCGAGGTAGTGCACGGCTTCGAGCTGTTGGGGGTTGAGCTGGGGTGTGGACATGGCTGGGAGAGGAGCTGCCTGAATTTTCAGGTAGCCTTTTTGCTGGGGTGTTGGATTTTTAGCTGCGCAGAACTCACTTCGTTCGTTTTAGCTTCGCAGAAACTCACTTCGTTCGTTTTCAGGTAGCCTCTTTATTTCTGTTTGGCGGCGGCTTTGCGGCGGCGGTTTTCTTTCGGGTCCATGAGCAGGGCTCGGTACACTTCCACGCGGTCGCCTTCGCGCAGCTCGGTGTCGTCTTTCACTTTTTTGCCGAAAATGCCGATGGGCGCGGCGGCAAAATCCACGTGCGGAAATTCGGTTGGCAAGGCGGATTGCAGCACGGCCTGCCGCGCGGTGGTGCCCAAGGCTACCTGAAAAGCCAGCAGGCACTGTTTGCCCGGCTCGGCATAGGCCGCTTCGATATTCAGCAGGGTATCGTCAGGCATAGCGGCGGCCCGCCTCTTTCACGAAAGCATCCACCAGCGTGCCGCTGATGTGGCCGAACACGGGGCTGATGAGCGCGGAGAGCACGCGGCTGGAAAATTCGTAATGCAGCCCGAATTCCACCTTGCAGGCATCGTCGCCCAGTGGCAGGAAGTGCCAAGTTCCGTTCAGGCTTTTGAAGGGGCCTTCCAAGAGCGTCATGCGGATTTCGCGGCCGGGGGTATTGCGGTTGTGCGTGGCGAAGGATTGGCGCACGCCCATGTAGTCCATAAACAGCCGCGCTTTCAGTTCGTTGTCGCTGCGCTCGATGATTTCGGTGCGGCTGTACCACGGCAGAAACTGCGGATAATCCTCCGCCTTGTCCACCAGCTCGAACATCTGCTCGGCCGAATGCGGCACCAGCAGGGATTTCTTCACGGTTTTGAGCGACATAGCACACAGCCTTGGCAATGCAAAAGCCGCATTATAGCCAAAGCCTTCCTTCCTTCCTACAGCGCCGCCCCGCTTTGCCGTATTGCTTGTGCCGCCTGCGGCTTGCCGCCTTGCGGGAAGGAAGAACGGCTTCAGCCAAATGGCGAAACGCCAGACTGCCTCGCCAAACCACTCCGCCGAACCGCAGGCGAAACAGACGCAAAAATGGCAGATTATCCATTCAACACAATCTATTGCACGCCTTTCCCGATTCTTGGCTTGGAAAATGCTTGATACCCGTCGGCAGCCGCCAATCCGCCCTTTCCAAAATCATTCAAACACACGCAAAACACCCATGGAAAATACCGCAGAACGTTCTGCCTGGCTCCGGCTCGCGCTGATGCCGCACATCGGTGCGGAAACGTTTTACGAACTCTGCCGCCACTACGGCTCGGCCGCCGCCGTGTGGGCAGCCGAAGAGGAAGTGGCCGCCGTCCTGCCCACCCGCCCGGCGCAGGAAGCCTGGCGCAACCGCCGCCACGAAGCGGAAGCCGCCGCCGAAGCTGCGCTGGAATGGGCGGAGCAGGAAAACTGCCGTTTATTGTTCGCTTGCGACAAAGATTTTCCCGCGCAGCTGGGCGAAGGCATCACCCCGCCGCCCGTGCTGTTTGCGCGTGGCAGTACCGAATGGCTGCACCGGCCGGCGGTGGCCATCGTGGGCAGCCGCCACGCCACCCCGCAGGCCATGCGGATTGCCGGCGAGTTTGGCGAAGCGCTGGCCGAGGCCGGCATCGTTACCGTATCCGGCATGGCTGCCGGCATCGACAGTGCCGCCCACGAAGGCGCGCTGCGCAAAAGCGGCGGCACGGTGGCGGTGTGGGGCACGGGCATCGACCGCGTGTATCCCGTGGCCAACAAAAGCTTGGCGCACCGCATTGCTGAAGCGGGCTGCATTTTGTCGGAATTCCCCTTGGGCACGCGCCCGCTGGCCGGCAACTTCCCGCGCCGCAACCGGCTGATTGCCGCGCTTTCCTCTGCCGTGCTGGTGGTGGAAGCTGCGTTGGAATCCGGCTCGCTGATTACCGCGCGGCTGGCGGTGGAGATGGGGCGCGACGTGTTCGCCGTGCCCGGTTCCATCGACAACCCGCACAGCAAAGGCTGCCACGCGCTCATCAAGCAGGGCGCCAAGCTCACCGAAACCCTGGCCGACATTTTGGAAGAGTGCCCGCTGCTGCAAGAAGCCGCGCCGTCAAAAGCAAAACCTGCCGCCCAAAGGCTACCTGAAAACGAACGGAGTGAGTTTCTACGAAGTAAAAACGAGCGCAGCGAGTTTCGCCAAAACGAACGAAGTGAGTTTTTGAGAAGCAAAAACGAGCAACGCGAGTTTCCGCTCAGCAAAAGCGAAAGCAGCGGCTTCCCGCCCAGCCCAAACGGGCAAAACGAATTTTCAGGTAGCCCGAACGAACGCAGCGGGCTGCCGGAAAACGAGCCGCAAGCCGAACCCCCGCTGCTGCGCGCCATGGGCTACGACGCCATCCACCCCGACACCCTGGCGCAAGCCCTGGGCATCCCCGCCGCCGATGTGTATGCCGAGCTCACCATGCTGGAAATCCACGGCGAAGTGGCGCCGCTGGCCGGCGGCCGCTACCAGCGCATTTCCCCGAATAGGACAAGAAAATGATGATCGACGTAATTGCCTTTTTATTGGAGAACTTCCAAGATTTCGATGCCTGCCCCGCCAACGACGTGCTCGGCAGCCTGCTCGAAGAGGTGGGTTTCCAGGATGAGGAAATTCGTGATACGCTATTATTTATGAACGTGCTGCAAGAGCGTAGCCGCACGGTGCGCCACCACGGCGCGGACGAGCAATCCATGCGCGTGTATCTGCCCGAGGAATTGGAAGCCGTGCCGCCGCAGGCTTTGGGTTTGCTGCACTTTTTGATGCAGAACGGCGCGCTTTCCGCCGAGCAGCGCGAATTTGTGCTGCTGGCGCTGATGCACCTCTCGGCCAAATCGGAAGAGCCGCTCACCGAGGCGCATGTGAAAGTGCTGGTGCTGTTGGTGCTGTGGGCCGACAAATCCGAGCTGCCCATGCTCATCGGCGACGATTTGGCCAATGCCGTGCTGCGCGGCCGGGCGGTGATGAATTGAGAAACGCCATGCCGACACCATCTATAAGGCTACCTGAAAACTTCAAGGCTTTTTCAGGTAGCCTTTGATTGAGTACGGCGCGTTTGCCGCATGCCGTGAATGAATAAAGGCTACCTGAAAACGTGAGCTGCTGCGAAGCTCGATGCGGTGCCAACGGAATTCGGCCGCCCGCCGGCTGCCACCACTGTCTTTTGCGAGGAAATAATGTCGAAAAACCTGCTGATTGTTGAGTCTCCCAACAAGATTAAATCGATTAAAAAATATTTGGGCAGCGATTTTGAAGTGTTGGCTTCCTTCGGCCACGTGCGCGATTTGGTGCCGAAAAACGGCGCGGTGGATCCCGAGCACGATTTCGCCATGAAATACGAAGTGCCGGCCAAGAGCAAGAAACACATCGACGCCATCGTGGCCGCCGCCAAAGAAGCCGACACCCTCTACCTGGCCACCGACCCGGACCGCGAAGGCGAAGCCATTTCCTGGCATATCTACGAAATCCTTAAATCCAAACGCGGCATCAAAAACCTGGAAGAGCGCACCCAGCGCGTGGTGTTCCACGAAGTGACCAAAAAAGGCGTGCAGGAAGCGCTGAAGCAACCGCGCAAGCTGGACATGGATTTGGTGGACGCGCAGCAGGCCAGGCGTGCGCTGGATTATTTGGTGGGCTTCAACCTCTCGCCGCTGCTGTGGAAGAAAATCCGCCGCGGCCTGAGCGCCGGCCGCGTGCAAAGCCCCGCCCTGCGCCTGATTTGCGAGCGCGAAAACGAAATCCGCGCCTTTGAAACGCAGGAATACTGGAGCGTGCACTTAGACAGCCACAAAGGCCGCCAGAAATTCGGCGCCAAGCTCACGCATTGGCAGGGCAATAAGCTGGAGCAATTCTCCTTAGGCAACGAAGCCGCGCAGGCGGAAGTGTTGGCCGCCATGCAGGGCAAGCCGGCGCAGGTGCTGGAAGTGGCCAAGAAAAAGGCCACCCGCAAGCCCGCCGCACCCTACACCACCTCCACCATGCAACAAGATGCCGTGCGCAAGCTCGGCTTCACCACCGACCGCACCATGCGTACGGCGCAGCAGCTGTTTGAAGGCGTGGACGTAGGCCAAGGCTCGGTGGGCTTGATCACCTATATGCGTACCGACAGCGTTACCCTGTCGCAAGACGCGCTGGCCGAAATCCGCCACTATATCGACAACAAAATCGGCGCCGATTTCCTGCCCAAGTCGCCGCGCATGTACCGCACCAAATCGAAAAACGCGCAGGAAGCGCACGAAGCCATCCGCCCCACCTCGGTGTACCGCACGCCCGAGAGCGTGAAGCCCTTTTTGAGCGCCGACCAATTCAAGCTCTACCAGATGATTTGGCAGCGCACCATGGCCTGCCAGATGGCCGAAGCCAAGTTCGATGCCACCACCGTGGACATCGGCGTGGGCGAAGGCGTGTTCCGCGCCACCGGCCAAGTACTGGTGTTTGCCGGCTTCTTGAGCGTGTATCAGGAAGGGCACGACGAAGACGACGAGGATGAAGACAACAAAAAACTGCCCGAATTGGAATCCGGCGAAACCCTGCCGGTGGACAAACTCTACGGCGAGCAGCACTTCACCCAGCCGCCGCCCCGCTTCAACGAAGCCACGCTGGTGAAGGCGCTGGAAGAATTCGGCATCGGCCGCCCCTCCACCTACGCCAGCATCATCAAAACGCTGAAAGACCGAGAATACGTAACCGTGGACCAGCGCCGCTTCCTGCCCACCGACACCGGCGAAATCGTCAACAAATTCCTCACCGAACACTTCACCCAATATGTGGATTACGATTTCACCGCCAAGCTGGAAGACCAGCTCGACGACATTGCCAGCGGCAAACGGCAGTGGATTCCCGTGATGGACAAATTCTGGAAAGGCTTCCACAAACAGATTGAGGAAAAAGCCGGCATCGAGCGCGCCAAAATCACCACCGAAGAGCTGGACGAAACCTGCCCCAAATGCGGCCAACACAAGCTGCAAATCAAATTCGGCAAACGCGGCCGCTTCATCGCCTGCTCCGGCTATCCCGATTGCGACTACACGCGCAATATCAACGAAACCGCCGAAGAAGCCGCCAAAGCCGCCGAAGAACCCACCGTCGTGGAAGGGCGCGAATGCCCCAAATGCGGCGGCCAGCTGGTGTATAAAAAAGGCCGTTTCGGCAAATTCATCGGCTGCGCCAACTATCCCAAGTGCAAACACATCGAGCCATTGGAAAAGCCGAAAGACACCGGCGTGGGCTGCCCCAAATGCGGCAAAGGACATCTGATAGAGCGCAAATCGCGCTACGGCAAGCTGTTTTACAGCTGCAACACCTACCCCGATTGCGACTACGCCACCTGGAACCCGCCCATCGCCGAAGAATGCCCGAAATGCCACTGGCCGGTGCTCACCATCAAAACCACCAAACGCTGGGGCGTGGAAAAAGTATGTCCGCAGAAAGAGTGCGGCTGGAAAGAGCAGATTGAACCGCCCGCACCGAAGGGCTGAGCCGTTGGTGAAACAGAAAGGCTACCTGAAAACGGCAAAACATTTTTCAGGTAGCCTTTTGAGCGGATAGCCAAGTTCGCACCATCAGGCTACCTGAAAACTTCAGGCAAGGGTGTCGTATAGTTGGCAGCCGCGGCCGTTTTTCAGGTAGCCTCGTCAGGCTGGCAAAACAAGCGCACATAAAAAGCAGCCTGCCCACCGATTGGTGGAGGCTGCTTTTGGTTGGCGGCAACGCGGCTTTATTTCCGCAGGCCGGCGAAAATCGCCAAAATGGCAATCGCGCCCAGCGTGGAAGCAATCCAGCCTGCCGGTTGGCCGATGGCATACCAGCCCATCGTCTGCCCGACCCAGCTGGCCACCACCGAGCCGCCGATGCCCAACAGCGTGGTCATGATGATGCCCAGCCGTTGCGCGCCGGGATACAGGAATTTGGCCAACACGCCGATGATGAAGCCGATAATGATGGTGCTGATCATATTGGGTTTTCCTCTTGTGGTGTGGATAGGTGGCATACATATTAGGGGCGCCACGGGCATTTCAAGTAACAGGCTACCTGAAAATATAGTGGATTAAATTTAAATCAGGACAAGGCGACGAAGCCGCAGACAGTACAGGTAGTACGGCAAGGCGAGGCAACGCCGTACTGGTTTAAATTTAATTCACTATAGAGCGGCAACTAACAAAATGAAAACACCAAATAACAGCAAACACAGCAACCAAGTCCGCATCATCGGCGGCGAACACCGCGGGCGCAAAATCAAATTCGCCTCGGCGGAAGGCCTGCGCCCCACCGCCGACAGCGTGCGCGAACGCCTGTTCAACTGGCTCGGCCAGGATTTGGCGGGGCAAACCGTGCTCGATCTGTTTGCCGGCAGCGGCGCGCTGGGCTTGGAAGCCGCTTCGCGCCATGCGGTCAAAGTGGTGCTGGTGGAACGCAACCGCCGTACTGCGGCAAGTTTGCAACAGCAGGTGCGCGAGTTCGGGCTACCTGAAAAAGTGAGCGTGCATACGGGCGGTGCGTTGGATTATCTGGCTGCGGCGCAGGAGCAGTTCAGCGTGGTGTTTCTCGATCCGCCGTTTGCCTGGCAGGAATGGGCGCGGCTGTTTGCGCGTTTGCAGCCGCGTTTGCAGGCCGGCGCGCGGGTATATATAGAGGCGGGGGAATTTCCTCCACTGCCGGAGTATTTGGCCGTGCGGAAGGAAGGCCGATCGGGTTTGAGCCGCTATGCCCTGCTGGCCTACGAGCCGGAGTGAGTTGCATTTAATAATTGTTCTCAAAGGATAAATTTTCTATTTGCCGCACTGAAAACAGGCTACCTGAAAAGCGGCTTGTGCTATAATCCCGCGCCTTCGGTTTTGGATAATTAGAAAAGCACTGAAGAGGAAAAAATGTCTCTTTTTATTACTGACGAATGCATCAACTGCGACGTGTGCGAGCCGGAATGCCCCAATGATGCCATCTCGCAAGGAGAGGAAATCTATGAGATTGATCCAAACCTGTGCACGCAGTGTGTTGGCCACTACGACGAACCGCAATGCCAGCAGGTGTGCCCGGTGGATTGTATCCTGATTGACGAGGAAAACCCGGAAAGCGAAGAACAGTTGCGCGCAAAATACGAAAAAATCATTTTGCTGAAAAAAGCGTAATACAGAATTTGTTGTAAAAATATTGTGTTGCCAGAAATCGAGAAAATGGCCTGAAAATTTTGCTTGACGAGCATTTGCGAAAGCGGCTATATTCGCGTTCTCTTTTGGTGGGATTCCCGAGCGGTCAAAGGGGGCAGACTGTAAATCTGTTGCGAGAGCTTCGAAGGTTCGAATCCTTCTCCCACCACCACATTGATGTTTGGGGCATAAGTGCGGGTGTAGCTCAATGGTAGAGCAGAAGCCTTCCAAGCTTACGGTGAGGGTTCGATTCCCTTCACCCGCTCCAATAAACTTTTTAGGCCCATGTAGCTCAGGGGTAGAGCACTCCCTTGGTAAGGGAGAGGTCGGCAGTTCAAATCTGCCCATGGGCACCATCTGATTTTATCCCTTTTCACTCTTAATTTTAAGCTATATAGGAAATTGCCATGGCTAAGGAAAAATTCGAACGTAGCAAGCCGCACGTAAACGTTGGCACCATTGGTCACGTTGACCATGGTAAGACCACGCTGACCGCAGCGCTGACCACCATTTTGGCCGAGAAATTTGGCGGA
>NZ_LXSL01000033.1 GCF_001648355.1 Eikenella longinqua
CCAGCTTTCCGGCAGCCCCAAAGCCTTGCCCACCCATTCCGAACAAAACCAGCGCTGCCTGTTTTCAGGTAGCCCGAACACCACGCCGAACGCCCCTGGCAGGTCGTAGCCTTGGCCTTGGGTTTCCTCCCATAAACCATGCAGCCGCCCGCCCACACTGTCCGGCAGCGGGATTAAATCCCACTTAGCCGATGGCAGCGGCATGATTTTGCGGCGTACACCTTTATCACGCAGGCTAGCGGAATAGCACTCGTATTCCTGCCCGCCTGCCGTTTCAGGTAGCCTGACGGCAAGCTCACAATGTGAGTACCGCCCGCGCGTAAGAATGCGAGTCAGCCCATCAGTAAACCGTGCCGCCCATACGCGCCAGCCCGTGCCGCCACGGTGGCCGTGATACAAAGCCAAGTAAATCATTTGCCCACCTCACACAGCTTGTCGGATATGGGTTTAATCTCAGCCAAGATTTCCGCCGCGCGTTTGTCCACCTCGGCGGCAGTCTTCAGCACCTTCAATTCAAACTTCCTCATCCGCAACGCCCCGAGCTTGCCCATGGCCGCGCGCAGGTTGTCGGCTTGGGCAATGATGATGTCGGTCGCTTCGCAGGCGGTTTTCCCGGCAGGTTTGGCAAAAGCGGCTACCTGAACGGGTGTATCCCCTTTGCAGCCACCGGCCTTGTAATCCCTTGCCTGTTGTTCGCGCAGCAGATACTCAGGCTGGAAGCGGGTAACGTGGCGGTAGGCTTCATCCACCAGGTTGTTAATCGCATCCGTGCCTTTGTCGATGGCTTCGGCCAGCAGCTGGGAAGCGGCGGCTTTGGTTAGCACCCACGCCTTGGCCTGAACATCCCATGTTTGATGCTCGTTCTCGCGCTGAGTAAATGTCAGCCCGCCTGGTAATTCACCCACCTTCTCAATCACTACCGCCGCGCCATCGCTGGTCTGATAAGCGGTTTTGCCGCGATGGTCGGGCAGGTATTGCCACTTACCTTCAGCTTCGCACGGCCAGAAACCAGTCCGCTCCTCCGGCTCGATACGCAAAGCATTGTCCGGCGGCAAGCTGTCCGGGTTGGCTGTCGTACTGTAGAGATAGGGATGCAGCGGGTCGGTCGGGTCAAAGTAAAAGTTCTGCATGGTTTACACTCCCAAATAGATGGCCGGGGTCAGGCCGATATTGAGCGGGCGGTTTTCGTTGGCGGTGGGCACGGCGGAGGAGAGGTCGAAAACCTCAAAAGTTTTAACCACTCCAGTAGTCGCCTGGACTATGAGAGGTTGCCTTGCCCCGTCCGGAAGCCCCTCTAAAACAAAAGGGGGTTGGGTGTAGTCTTGTCGAGGGTTGTAGCTAGAAGCTCTGTTCCCATACCCCGTGCGCCCCCTCACATTCCGAATCGCATCCCCCTGCACCTCGCCCAAGGTTTTAGAGGCGCGGAAGAAATACCCTCTGCCGTCGCCGTGATACAAATTCGGCAAATTCACTTCGTCGCCGCTCACCGCAATCTTGAACGCCGTGCGGTAGGCTTCCGGCAAAGACAGCAACGCTTTGCCCTGCAGCGAGTCCTTGTGGTATTTGTCGCCGTTGGCGTGATACCAGCGTTTGGGGAGCGCATCGGCGGGGAAGGGCAGCAGTTCGATTTTGCCCGGCACTTGGCTTTGCGCCGCGCCCACCTTCTCTTCCAGCTCCTCCTGGGTTACCGCCTTGCTCTTAAACTCTTCAAAAACGCTGGTATCCAGCTTCGCCGCCAGCTTGCCGCTCACACTATTCACCGCGCCGTCCGCGCTGGCGGCAGCGGCTTCGGCAGCCACCCTCGATTGCTCCGCCGCGTCCGCGCTCGCCTTGGCCGCGCGTGCCGAAGCCTCCGCTTGCGTAGCCAATTGCGCCACCACGCCGGCCTGCGTGCTCACTTGTGCCGCCGCCTGCTGGGTTTGCGCCGCCGCCTGCAAAGCCTTGCGTCCTTCCTCCTGCACTTGCGCCTGCATATGCGCCACCTGCCGGAGCACCTGGTGCAGCTCCGCCCCTTTCTCGCCGAATCTGTGCCAGTTGGCGGGCGTGAAGGCTGCATCTTGGTTCGCCCTCATGCACACAAACAAATGCCCTTGGTAATCCACAATATCCTTGTCGGCATAGCTCTCCCCCGCCTGCCATTCGCCGCGCAGGTTAAAGCCGCCCATCAGGTTGAGCACCGTTTCGCCCAAGGCATGCAGATGCACCGTGGCATCCTTCAGGCTCCCATCGTCGCGCTGGATTAGCTCCAAGTTGCCCACAATGCCGTTGATGGATTGCGAAATGCCCGATAGCTCCGCGTCCAATGCCCCCGCGTTAATCGGGCTGCGCCCCGGCACGTTGTTGCGGGTTTGCTCGGCAAAGCCCACTTGCGGTTCGTAGCGGTTTGGTTGCGCCATAAAAAATACCCCCGTTATTTCAACAGGGGTATTGTGGCAGGGGTTTTAATCGGTTACGTTCAATCCTTCGCGCGTCCGGGCATTTGTTCAAACAGCCGCTGCAATGCTTGCTGCCTCCGTCCGAGCATGGCTTCCTTGGCACGCGGGCTGAGCGTGTTGTTGCGGCGGATGCGTCCCATATCGGCGCGGATTTCCCGCTCTTGGCTGCGTAGCCTGCGCTGTGTGGCCGCGCGTAAATCCTCCGGCTTCTCGCCGCGAATCTTCACGCCCAGCGCACCCAAAGCCGCGCGGTATAGCTGCTTATCTTCGCCGCGATAAGTCTTGCCCGTCCAGCCCAAATCTTCCAACACTTCGGCGGCTTTCGTGCCTTCCAGCTGGTTCTTTATCCCGTCCAGCACATTGTTGCTGTGGTAGGAGAAGGGCATGCCCACGCTGGCCGGCAGAATCTGCCCCGCAATCCACTTGGCGCGGATGGTGTTTTTCTCGCCCTCCGTCATGTAGTCCTGCACCAGCTTGCCGCCGGTGAAGGTGTCAATGTTGTTGTGCAATGCATCGTATGCACCAAGCCACGGGCCACTAGGTCTTAAAAACTGCGGTATATCCACCCCGCCGGTACGGCTTTGCGTGTCGGCAAAATCGCCCAGCGGCAGCCAGCGATACACATCGATAAACATCGGCTTGCCTTGGCTGTCGTTCCACGGCAGGCGAATAAGCTTCGGCGTGCCGAAAGAAGTGTAGCCCGTCATGTATTCCGGCATATACTGGCGCTCTTCCTCCTCGTCCGCATCATCGCCCAACATGGCGTAAGACATCGCGTTCAGCGCATACATCAGCCCCGTTACCGCCAAGAAGCGGTGCGGCCTAGTCAATGCCCCGCGCAACACCGCCGGAATCGCCTTGTAGGTGTAGCTCACAAACGGCAGCACCCCAACATCACGAACAATCCTGATTGTTTTCGGCACTTCGCCGTAGTCGAAGAAAAAGTTCAGCGTGTAATCCCGCGCCTCGGTATTGGATAAGCCCTTGCTGCGAGCCATCCGGTACAAGGCCATTTTAAATACCTCATCTTCCACGCGGTAGGCTGCCTGCGCCACGTTAGCGGTTTTCCTCACCGCCTTGCCGCCCGCGCTGCCCACCTTGCCCACAGCATGCGCCGCCATTCCGGCCGCCCCGAACGTTACCTTATTGATGGCATGTGCAGTCTTGCCAACCACACCACGGCTCAATTCATCCGCCCGCCTGATAACGCGGGTAAAGAAGCGCTCGGTAATCACCGCATCATCCGCCGTGTTGTTCAGGCCGGTAAACATCTCGCGTATCCCCGCGCTGTCCACCGCCTCGCCCACCAAGCCCAGCTCCAAAGCCTCGCGGTACAGCGCATCCTTATTCACGATGCTGGCCGCTGCCGGTTGTAAATCGCGTATCCGACCGCCGGCAATAAACAGCAGCGAGAAGTTGGACACCACGTTGTTGGTGTGCGCCACCGGGTTATAAACCGTCTTAGTCAGCTTCCACCAGCCCAGCGAAGCCCGCCAAATCTTCAAAGCCGCATTCTGCACGGCGAATTGCTGCTTCAGGTGGTAATACACATCCGGATGCACATACATCCCCGCCAACGCCCCGTAGCGGTGTACGCCGCCTGTGCCGGCAATGGTGGTGTCCGGCACTTTCTCCCAGCCTTCCACCTCTGTCTTGCTCGCCAGCTCCTCGTTCTGCGCAATGCGTTGGAACAATACGCCTTTAGCTAAATCCGCCTGTGTCTGCACATAGCCCTGCGTGAAGCGCAAAATCGCATCGCGCTCCTCGCCCATCTGTGCGCGTTCCTCCCGCGTGTAGTCGCGCCACATCAGCACCTTGCCCGCGTGTCTGCCTTGGTTGCCGAAGTCCTGCCGCAGCTCGAAGCCACGCGCCTCGTAGTCAGCCTGTTCGCTGCGTGATACCGTTTTGAAAATCCCGCGCCCCTTCAGGTGCTGGCCGCCCAGCGCATTGCCCAAGCCGCCGCGCATCGCTTTGTTAAATTCGCGGTTCAGCTTGGCCAAATCGTTGCCGCCAAACAGCTCCGTACGCTGGCGGTACAGTCGCGGCAGGTAGGTATCTTTAAAGCGTTCCAGGCTTTCGCGGCTCAGCATGCCCAAATCTGCCAGCTGCTCGCCCTGTTGGCTCAACAGATTGCGGATGGTGCCGGCCAGCTCCCGCATTTCCGGCGACACCTCAATCCCCGGCGGCAGCTCTTTCTCCAAAATATCCGAAAGCAGGGCGCGTTCCTCCGCCGTCATCTGCACGCCGGCCTGCGCCATTTCCGAAGCTGTCATTCCCGCCACATTCAGCTGCGAGCGGTAGTCGCGCATCATCTCGGTAAATTCCTGCGGCGCAGTATTCGCCAGCTTCAGCTTGGCTAGGGCGGGCTTCACTAAGCTGCCTAGCCCGTGGTACAGCGCCAAGCCCTTCTCCCATTCGCCCAGCTCGTTCCTGTCCAGCCAGCCCGGCTTCGCCTTGTCGGTCAGCTCCGCTGCGCTGCGGCTGAATTTCTCTGCCGGCTTAGCTGTCTCCGCTGTCGGTATTTCGTCTGCGTGGTCATCATCCGGCGCTTTATCGGATGGCTGGCTTCCTTCCATGCCCGCCCTATCAATCCGCCGCAACAGCTCGAACACCTCGCCATCGCCAAACTCCGCCTGCTGAATACCGAACGCCCGCGCCAGCACCGCCTGCAAGCGTTTGGCAAAGCGCGAGAAATAGCCCGCCAGCCCGCCGCGCATCGCCAGCGGCACGTTCACTTTGTATTTGCTCTCCAGCGCCGCATAGTCGCGGTTCTTCATGGCGGAATAAAGCTCCACCGCTGCCTCTTCCGTGGCGCTGTCCAGATTGATGGTTTCGCCCGCCGCCTTGCGTTGGCGCAGGATGGTTTGTGCCAACTGCTTGATGGTTGGGTTCAGCCGCGCCTGTTCCAGCACACCGCGCCATTGCTGCCAGCCAGCCACGTCAATTTTGCGGTGTCCCAGCTCGTGCCAGGCGGCAAACTGTGCCGTCCGCGCATTGGGCAGGTTGTCCGCAATCAGCGTGATGCGTTTGCTCTGCGGGTCATACCAGCCCTCCACCCCGCGCAAATTCTCTGCGCCGTTCGGGCGGCTGGCTTCCTCGGCAGTCCGCACGTCAATCAGCCGCATATTGTGCCGCCCCACCGCGCGTTCCACCTGCTGCCGGATTTCCGCCACCCGCTCCGGCGTGGCCGTGCTTGTGGTGTTGCGGGATGGGTTCACCGAAAGGCTGGGGTTGTTTTTCAGGTAGCCTTGCAGGTTCTTTTCGGTTAGAATCTTAGTACGGCTTGTGTTTAAATTAGGCAGGCGGGGCAATTGGAGCCCCGAACGTCCTAAGAATTCACGAGCCATTTCTTTGTTTACATAGTCAATGTTGCCGTTGCGCAAATCTCGTTCAATATCCCGCATTGCTTGGGATGGGTTGCCATCTTTCGCATATCCGTTCACCAGCACATGAATGCGCAGCGATTTATGGTCTGGCTCTACCACTAAATAAATTGGTGCGCCATTAATCAGCTCGTTGGGGATAAAGACTAAGCGTTTATCATGTGTTCTTGACTTCAACACAGCAACCGGATTATCCAGCCATTCAGGCACAGCCTTCCATCGTTCCGCCGTCATCTCTGGATGGTTGGATTGATTGCGGACAACCTTCGATTCGTCAAGCTGCACAGGCATATCGCCGTAGCCCAGCATATCCAGCAAGTCAGAACGATTTAATACATTCACACCATGCAGATTGGCTGGCTTCCCTGCAAACAGCTCATCAATCCGCTGCTCGTATTGCTCCTGCGTGGATACGCTGCGGCTCAGCTTCGGCGCATCTTCCTCCGCTACTCTTCCGCCTTGTCCTCCGTCTCGCCCAGTTCCACCTTGGTTTTCGCCAGCGCCTGCTTCATCGCCTCGGCGGCCTGCGGGTTGCGGTTCAGTTTCTGAAACAGGCTCGCCAGCGGGTCGCTCGTCTGTCCGCTCGAAGAGTTGCCCGCTGTCTGCGTTTCGTCCGTGTTCTTGTTCGTAGTCATGTATCGTTCTTTCCAAAAGTTGCTGTTTGTCGGGTGCGGCCTGCTCGCCGAACACATCCTGCTGGTTCGGGTTGCCCTGCGCCGCCAAGGCATCGTAATAGTTGCGCAGCAGCGTGGCAATAGCCTTGCCGCTGCGTTTGTGTTCCTCAAAGAAGGCCAGCAGCTCGCGCGATACCGCGTTCATCTCTTCGCCGAACAAGCCCTGTTGTGCCAAGTAGTCGGCCACGCTGCCGCCCTGTTCGCGGATTTGGTTCAGCTTCTCCGCCGCCTGCACCACTTCCTCGGCAATATCCGCATCGTGCATCGCCCCGGCGCGGATGTTGTCGCGTGCCTGGGCAATCTTCGGCGCAGCCTGCACCAGCGCATTTACCAAGTTTCGCGCCCCTTGGTCGGTGCTCTCCACCATGCGGCTCAAGGTTGGGCTGTTGCCGTAGGCGCGGTAGAGCAGGGCGTTGCGTAAGCGGCGCACGCCGTCTTGGCTCAAGCGCCCGTCCGCATCCACCATCTGCGCCCGCACCGTGTGCGGCATCGCGCCCACAAAGTCGCGGATAAAGCCACGGTTCGCCGCCGTGTTCAGTTCGCCGCTGTCGTCTGCCGTGAAGCGGCCGAAGTCCGGCAGGCGGTCGGCATCCGCCCGCGCCTGTTCCAAAGCGCTCATGCCCAAGCCGCCGCCTTCATTGGAAGCCACCGCCGCCTTGGCAATATCCACTGATTCATCCAGCTGGCGCACCAATACCGGCTTGTTCATCCGCGCAATCTCCTCGCGGCTCAAGCCGAATTCATCCGCATGGTCCAGCAGGTATTGCCGGTAGCCCTCGCCGTTGCCGTTGTCGTAAGCCTGCGCCAAGCCCATCACGCGCCCGTTGCCGCCGATGATGGTGCGCCCGTCATTCGCCAAGGTCGGTGCGCCCGTGCCCACCTCCTTGCTGTCGCCCAGCAGTTCCGGCTCCAAGTTCTGCGCAATGTGGTTGATTTGCATCTGCGAAGCCGCCCGGCTGCGGTCGCGGTATTGGTTATCCGTGCCGGCCACCGATGGCGTCAGCTCGTCCGCCTCCATCAGCTGCAAACGCGCCTGCCGCATCTGGTTGTCCAGATACACCTTGGTTTGCCGCCCCAGCCGTTCGGATTGCTCCCGCATCTCTTCAGCCGCCGCCTGCGATTCCCGCGCCGCCCGCTGCATCTCCTGCATCGCTTGGCTGTTGTCGCCCATGCCGTTGTCAAACGCGGCTTGCTGGTCGGGTAGGGCAGGGGAAGCCTCAGCGTATTCAGTCGCCCCGCCTGTTTCGGCTGTGCCGTTGTTTTTTACCAGTCTGCCGGCAGGTGTGCCTTGTATCGAAACAGCGGCGGCCACATTGCCCACAATCCTCCCCGGCTTCCAGCCTTCCACCTCGCGCATCCGCTGCATAATCGCTTCACGCTCGGCAGCGGTGTAGCGGCTCATCGGTTTGTTCTGCCCGCCCACCGCATTCAGCACGCGGGCATAGTAGGCCGCGGTGTTGTTAATTACGCGCCCTTGGCGGTCTTTCGGCGGTGCATAGCGGTAAATCGCATCATGCAGCGAAAGGTTGCGGTATTTGGGCGATTCAAACAACAAAGCCGCCTTCGCCCGTCTGCCTGCTTCCTCGGTCGGGAATACCGCCATCGTATGCCCCGCTGCGTTCTGGTCATGGCCGATTGCGCCGTAGCGGCGGGCGAAATCGCCATACACAATATTGCCCGGGTTATTATTGCGCCAAGCCCGTGAGCCGCCGATGCGCTGATAAGTGCTGCCATCGCGCATCACATAAGTGCGCACCATCTGATTGCCCGCTTGCACCGATACCACCTGCTGTGCCGCCGGTGTGCGCCGCGTTTTAAATCCCCCGTTGGCCGTGGCTTGTTGAATAACGTTGTTGGTGTCCGTCACCGCATTGCCCGTTTTCGCCATCCGCCCCGGTCTGGTCGGTTGCGCTGCGGGCTGTTGGATAGGCTGCCGGATAGGCTGCTGCACCGGTTGCGCGTTCTGCGCATCCAGCCGCTGCATAAAGCGCTGCACCTGCGGCTTCTGCTGAGTGCGCACCGCATCCACGCCGCGTTGCACCAATGCCCCGCCCGCGCCCAAGGCAACGTTGCCGCCGCTGCTCACCAGCGAAGATACCGCCGTTGTGCGTGCCGCTTCGCCGCGTGAGTTCCAATAATCCCGCTGCCAGTTCGCATTCTTCGGCGCATCAAGATAGGCAGCCTGCATATAGTCCTGCCCCAGCGTGGCGACTTGTTCGCCCAAGCCTTCGCCCAGCATATAGCGTGCCGGCACTTTCACCGCTTCAGCCAGCGGGCGGTTGCTTTTCACCATATCCACCAATGCGCCGGCAGGCAGTTTTTCCGTGCCCACTTCAATCGCGCCCTGCGTGGTGGCATACAGCGCCGCCGGAATCGGGTTCACGCCCGCTTCCCGCGCATTGCCGTATTCGGTCAGCCCGGTCTGCGCCCCCATGCCGCCATACATGATGGCCGGGTTTTTCATCACCAAAGCGCCCACCGTCAGCGGCGCGGTCGAGCCGAAGCTGTTCAAGCCTTGCCCCACATCGCGGCCAATATCGGTCTGATAGTTCAGCGTGGCATTCTGTTGTGCCGCCTGTGCCTTATCGGCCTGCTCCTTCGCCCATCCGCCAAGCGTGCCCGTGCCCAAGCTGTTAAAGCTCAAATCGTCTGCCGCATGGTAGAAGCCGCTGTTGAGCGCATGCACCCCGCCTTTGAGGCCGCCCCACACCGTCTCCGGCGCTTGAATAACGGCACGCGCCGTATCGCCCGCGCCCGAAGCGCCCCATTGCTGCACGGAGCGCACCAGCTGCGCCGAAGTCGGCGACATCCCCACCACGCCGTCAATCTCCGCCATACCCTGCGGGCTGTTGCGGTAAGCGTCCGCCTGATTGCGCGGCAGCTGCTCCATAAACTGCTGGGCAGCCGTCTGCTGTTTTTGGCTTCGTGTGTGCTGTTGGTTTGGTTGTTGGAACAGTTGCCGCAAAAATTCTTCTCTGCCGTAGCCCATAAAAAATACCTCTGCTGGATAACAGAGGCATTGTGGCAAACTTCTAATCGGTTACGTTTATTTCAGGTAGCGGGCGGCCAGCGCTTCGATATGGTCGCGCGGCACGCTGCTGCCGTTCGGCAGGTGTCCGCTCTGATATAGCTGGGTCAGCGTGGCTCTCACCTGCTGCGGGCTGGATTTCCCCAGTGGCGGCAGCCCCATATTCTTCACTATGTTGTCATACATCGCCATATTGTCGGCATAGGAAATGCTGCCCTGTTCGCCAAATAATCCCGCCGCCGTATCGTATTGGGTCGTCCTGCCGGTCAGGTTGGCAGCGGGCAGCAGATTAGCCGGCTGCGGCGTATAGGCATACTGCGACAGCGCTCCCGCCAGCGGGTGTATCGGCATCACTATTTGCGGCTGCTGGGGTACGGTGGCAGCCACATTCGGCGCAGTCTGAGTTGGCGCGGTCGGTAAAGCTTGGGTCAGCTGGCGCAAGCCCATCGCCCGTCCGGTCGCTCCGCCCACATCTTTCGCCCCTTCAAGCTGGCGCAGGTAAATCGGCAGGTATTCGTTTTCGTCGGCGTAGCCCTCTCGCGCCATCTCTTGGCGGAAACGCTGGTAGGCATTGGCATCCATATTAAACACCGATTCCACCGCCGCCGCCGGCAAGGGTTTGTAAACTTGGCTCGGCGGTTTCTGTTGCGGGTTGAGCTGCTCGTTTAGCCGCACCAGCTTGCCGTTGTTGTCGATAGCCAAGCCCTGCTGCCGCAGCCCTTCCGTCTGCGTCCGTGCGCCGGATAATGCCGTGTTGGCATAGTTCAAACCGGTGCGGGATTGCACCTCGTCAACCCTAGCCCGATACATATCCGTGGATTGCTGGCCGCCGGTCGCGGTATTCAGGATTTCCCCGTTGCTGCCTACGCGGAACGGGGTATAAGTATCCCCGGAGCGCATGGCGGTCAGTTGATTGGCTCGGTTTACGTCCCCGTTTTGGTAGGCGGTTAATGCCAGTTCGCCAAGTTGTTGTTTGTTGGCATTTTCTTGTGCAATACCAATCCCGCGAATCGCCTCCAGCCCGCTGCCGCCATAGGCATTGTTCAGGTTGATGGCGTCGGCATAGCGTTGCGCGTTCCCCCATTGCGGCTGGCTCATCGCTTTCTGCAACGCCATCGCATCGTTGTACTCTTCCAGTAAATTCGGCGAGGCTTCTGGATTCGGGTTCTGCCAGCCCAAGCGCTCGGCCAAACGGTTCTGCACCCGTGGCGAAAGGTCGCCAAACTGCTGCCTGATATAGTTCGGGATTAGGTTATCCCGTATCTGCCGCTGCCGTGCCGCCTGTTCGCGCTCGTCGCGCATCTTGTCCAGCTCCACGCCCAGCATCTGGTTTTTCAGCCCCGCCGCCACGCCGGCCATGCGGCTCTGTCCGCTCAATGCCTGCGCAATCGGCGACATCGCCTCTTCAGTAATCACAAACTTCACCATTTAAAACACCCCTTTCGCTGCCGATTTGTTCGCCCTCATCGTGCTCATCGTACCCATCGAGCTGGCCGCGCCGCCCATATTCCCGCCCAGCCCGCTCATGCCGATATTCATCAGCGTGCCACCAAGCGCCTGCATGCCCATGCCCTTGCCCGGGTCGTATTTCGCCCGTGCCTTGGTGCGCTCGTTGTCCATATTGTCAAATAGCCAATCGTAGCCGTTGCGCAGCGCATTGCGCCGTGCCTGAATCGCCGATTGGTCGAGCCGGTGGTTAATCGAGCCCATCATCTGGTTGGCCATCGCCTCCTGCCCCGCGCCCGAAGCGCCAAACAGCCGAGCCAGTTTGATTGCCCGGTCGGTCTGCCGCCCTGCCGATTCCGCCCGCTGGCGCAGGTATTCATCGCTCTGGTTGCCTTCCGCCGCTTTGGCAATGCTGTCCTGCCCCAAGATGTTCGCCTGTTGCAGCGCGTTCACGTTGCTGGCGGTCTGCTTGTCCTCCGCCTCCTGCATCTGCGGGCGGCGGGTCGGGGCGACCTCTTGCGCCTCATCCAGCACCGATTGCCGCTGCTCATCGCCCATCTTCTGCTCTTCCTGCCGCTTGTTGTTGGCCAGGTATTGCTGCGCGTTGGCATAGGCTTCCTGTTCCGCGTTGGCGCGTTTGTATTCCTTCACTTGCTGCTGCTGGCCGGCATAGCTCGCCGCCGCGCCCACCAGCGCCGCCACACCATAGGCAATACTGTATCCGTCACACATGCTCCCCTCCTAGCTGATTCGTCCGCCGTAGCTGCCCAAGCCGCCCACCGATTTCTGCATATTGCCGTAGGGGTTGGCCGCGCCGTTGGCGAATTGGTACTGGTTCCAGGCATTGCCGATACCGGCAAACAGGTTGTTCAATAGTTTGCTTGAAGGCTCGCTCAGCGCCTGCTGGCGGTTAATCGCCATGCGTTGCGCCGCCGCTGCCGCCGCGCTGTCCGCGTCCATGCCCGCATTGATGCGTGAAATCAAATCCGCGCGGGTGTTTTCATCTTCGCTCCGCATCTTCGCCACTTGGCTGTCCGCCAATTGGTTGGCTTGGATGATGCTGCGCTGGTTGGCATCGGTTATTTGCCGGTTGGCGTCAATGTCCACGCTGCCGCCGGCCAAGCCCGAGCGAGCCAGCCCGAAGCGCACCGCACGTTGCGCGTCATCACGGTTGCGCCCAATATCATCCATCATCAGGTTCAGGTTGTTCTGCCGCACCTGTCCGTAGGCCGCGTTGCGTTCGGCCAAGTTGTGCTCCGCCACCGCGCCGCCGCCCATGCCGTAGAGCCGGTTGATGTGCGCCACCGCTTCCTGCCGCCTCAATTCCTCCGCCGCACGCCGGGCTTCGTCCGCCCGCATCTGGCGCATTTGTTCGTCTTGCACGGCGTTGCCGCCGCCGCCGCCGCCACCACCACACATAAGCTACCTCACAATCTCAAACACAATAAAATCTTCGCCGCCCTTGCCCAGCTTGGGCAGGGTAGCGCCTCGTTGAAAGCCCAGCCGTTCCAGCCAGGCATGCGATACGGTATGAAAAGCCGCGCTATACGCCTGAATCCGGTGCAGATGGGGCAGGGCGGCCAATACCTTTTTCGATTGCCGCGTAATCTCAATGCCGTGGCGGGCGAAATCGTCCGTGCCCACCATCCAAGCGTTGCCCACACCAGGCCAGCATTCATACACCCCGCCCATCGCCACCGGCACGCCGTCCTCGTCCAAACAGCACCAGCCGCCGCAATGGGCGCATTCCTCGGCAAACTCGTGCCGGTATTCGTCGCGCCGCAGCGCCATAATCTCGCGCACATCGTCCTCGCGCATAGTAAAGGCCAGCACGTTCGCCAGCTCCAAAGTCAGCGGCACCATCATACGGCGTAGCCTCCCGAGAGCTCGTAATACAGCGTCACCGAAGCCAGCTCAAAAGCCTGGTTGTCATGGTTGCCGATACGGATAGCCAGGTTGGTCGCCATCACTTCCACCGGCAATCTCGGCAGCGGTCGCGTGTCGCCGCGCAGGAAAATCGGCGGCGTGAGCAAATCCGGCCGCGCTGGGTTGAAGGCAAACTGCACCTCCAAGCTGCCGTCCGCCGCCACATCCACCCCAGTAAACTGCTTCAATACCCCGGGCTTGCGCATATCCAAATACGGCAGCTCCGCCACCACCTCAATCGGCTGCCCGTCATCCGAGTGGCTGTCCGGGTCAAACACATACAAGTCCGCCCCGCTCCTCAGATACAGCTTGGCTTCGTATTCCGCCACCGCCTCCACTTCAAACGGGAAAGTCCACATACTCCACGCCGAAATCTTGCTGCTGCGGCTGTAGGAATACACATAGGCATAATCGCCCATAAAGCACAGCAGCTGCCCCGTGCCGCGCCAATACACCATCTTCGGCTCGATTGCCCGTTTCAAATCCTGCTGCACCAAGGCATCAATCGGGCTGCCGATGTCGTTGTCCATCAGGTTGGTAGAAAACGCCTGCACCGCCACGCTGCGGAAGCCGTTTTGGCTCAAAAAGAAAATATCCGAGCCCATGCCCGCATGACTGTAAGGGAAGGGTGTGCCAATCGGCACAGTCGAAATCAGCCGGTGGTTTTTCGGGTCGGGGTCAACCTGCCAAATCTGCGCCGAATCCTCAAAGAACACCACCAGATTGCCCTGGTATTCCCCCAAGGCGGTCGGCTTGTTGTTCACGCTCTGCTGCAAGGCCACCGGCAAAAAGCCCGCATCGTCCGGCGTGCTCCAATCCCGCGCGTTGCCCGTGGCGGAAAATCGCACCACGTCATTCTTGATGGCAAACATCTTGCCTGCCTTCTTGATGAGGCTTCTTGAGTGCGGGCAGTTCGCATCCTGCACCAGCGTTTCATATTTGCCGTCCAAATAGTGATGCTCAATCGAGCCGTCTTCGCATTCCACCGCCGCATAGATGAAGCCGTTGAACACCTCCGCATGCACCAGCCGCACCATATTCTTGCCATACGGCTCGCGGATACGGCTGTTTTTAATCTGCGGGAATTGCGCGTGGTCGCCGCCGAAAGCCGAAAACGTCCACAGCGCATCCACCCCGCCGAACAAGCCGAAGCTGCCCGAATTCAGGCTGCCCAGCCGTTTCAGCCCCGGGCGTTTGCGAATCGTCCGCCCCGTGGTCACATAGGCATTTTTCAGCATCCTGAGCCGGTTCGCATCTGCCGAGCTGGCCAGCTGCCGCACATCCAAGCCGCCATCGAAGCGGTCAAAAGTAATCGCCGGCATCCTACCCCCTCCAGCCTAGCACCCATGCCACCAATGCGAAGCCGATAGACAGCGCCAGCACCAGCAGCGCAATACTTGCCGCCCAAGCCAGCCGCAAAGCTGCCTGGTCTGCCGCCTGTTGGCTAATCTTGCCTTGAATATTCATGCTAATATCCAGTTTACTTAGTAAGCTTAACGGGTTAAAATTCATCCATGTTCCACCTTCCCTGAAAATGGTCGAACCAGAAAGCCGGCAAGGATTCCGCCCCTTGCTGGCTTTTGCTTTGGCTCGTATTAAATCAGCTTTTTAATCGGTTACGTTAAAACAAAAAAGGCCGCCTGTTTTTCAGGTAGCCTCCTTATCTGCCGGCTATTCACGGCACAATCTGATGCGGCTTCACCGGCACGGCATAGGGGTCATACGCCGCCTTGCGCTCCTCCCCGTCCACGCCGAAGTTGTCCATCTTCGCCTGCCGCAGCATCGCCGCGTAGCGGTCGGTGTAAAGCTGCACGTCCGCCTGCCGGTAATGCCCTTTTGCCATCGCCAGCGCCAGCGTCAGCAGCAAATCATCCGGCACGCTGCACCGGTCGTTGTCCTGCTCGAAGCGCTTGGGCGCGGCATAGTATTCAATCCGAATCGGCACCGGGGCGCTATCCGGCACCGGCTCAAACTCCAGCTGAATCGTGCCTTCCTCCCGCGCCGTCTGCTCGTAGTAGCGCGGCAGGCCGTTCTCCGGTATCTCGCCCACGCGCGGCACGCCAGCCGTCAGCTGATACCAGTCCGCCCCGTCTCGGGCATATACCCCATACAGCACCCCCATCGGCGCATCGTCCGGCAAGTCCAGCACCCGCTGCCCCACGCCCAAATCCTCGGTGTGCTTCTTCAAGAGATAGCGCCAGTCCACCTCCCGCCACAGCTGCGCCTGCGCCTGTTGCAGAAACTGGTTCAAAATCGGAATCTGCAAATCAATCACGCCGGCCTGCGCACCAAAGCCCAGCGACACCGCCAGGCTCTCGCGCAGCTGCGCCAGCGTTCTAAACTGCTGCCTCATCGCCGCCCTCCGGCGCTTCCGGCTGCTCGGCTGCCGCACGTTTGCGCTTGTTCGGCTTCGGCGCTTCCGGCTGCTCGGTATCAGCTGCCCCGCGCTGCATCGCCTCGCCCAAGCTCAAATCAGACGGATACAGCACATCCGCCCAATAGGCATCTTCCGTTTTCAGGCCGTATTTCAGGCGCAGGCGTTCGCGCTCATCGCGCACATCGGCAAACTCCAGCACGCCGGCCGGTGCTTCCGAGCGCAGCTTCACCGCGTCCGAGCCGTGAATCATCGCCAGCAGTTCCGCCTCATGGCGCGGCACGGTGGCCGGAATCTCCGTCTCCATCCCGCGCAACACCAACACATCAAACATCTTCAACAGCATAGTTCAATCCTTTTCGCTTAATCAGAAACAGGCTACCTGAAACCGTTGCAGGATTTTCAGGTAGCCCCATACCGCTATTTCAGCGCCAACACCGCATGCGCAGACGGCATATTCATGGTCAGCGCACCGCGCCACAACAGCGCCCAGTAGTGGTTGTAGTTGTCTTTGCTGCGTGGCGGATGGCGGGTCACGAAATCGCTGCCGCTAATCGGGCGCAGGGAGAGATGATTCATATTCAGGAAGTAGCAACGTTTGCTCCAGCTGGTCAGCGTGGTGTCCGCGCCGGCAAAGTTGTCATCCCATTCCGGGCAGTATTCAATCGGAATACCCTTCCAATACAGGCCGGAAGTGGACATATCCGCGCTCACGCCGCCCTTGCCCGAATCGGTTACTTGGCGGCTGGCCGCGCCAATCGTGCCGTTGCTTTGCGCTGCCTTGCGGTAGGCGTCGATAAAGTCCGCACCGGCCAGAATCACGTTCGGCATGCCCTGCGCACGGCGGATACAGGCACGCCATGCTTTCTCCATCTGCTCCTGCAAAGAGGCCGCCACCAAGGCTTTATCCACATAATGGCGCCACCAAGTATAGGTTGCGCGGTCGAGGCCGCCCGCCTTGCCGGTGGCGTTATCCAAAGGCAGTAAACCGTCCAAGCCCACAATCTGCTTGGTTGAGCCGGTGCCGGACAAATGCAGGTCGCGGCTGAAACGCTCCTGAGCGCCCAGCTTCAACGCCTCCATTTTTTCCTGCAACAGGTTGGTCAGCTGGATTTTCTCCGCGCCGGAGATATTGCCGCCGTTGCCGGAATCGTCCAGCTTAATGCCGTTGGCCACCAGCTCCGCTTCGTTCAGCATCATGCCATCGTGAAACTCATACCACGGGAAACGGCTCTGCTCCAGCGTGTCGCGCTTGGCGTATTGCAGCGTATCGCCGGAATCAAACCATTGCCCCGCGCTGCCGTAGTCCTTGCGGATTTGCTCCACAATATGCTCTTTCGCACCGGCAAACGGTTTTTTCTTGGCAGACAAATGTTTCAGCAGCGGGCGCTGCATGTCCACCATATCAATCGGGTTGTTTTTCAAATAAAAGTCCAAACCAGCCTTACCCACTACGGCCAGTTCTGAGGAAGTAATAGACATCGCTCATCTCCAAATCAAACAATCAAAAAGCCGACTGCCCATGCAGATGCGAACCTGCCTACGCCCACGCACGCGGCGAACCGTGCTTACGCCTATGGTCGGATAGCTTAATTATCCCCATGTTTTAATCGGTTGCATTCAAACAAAAAGCAGCCCGAAGGCTGCTGAAAAAGTCCGCGCGGGGCGGGTTTGAAATAGTAACTGCTAGAAAAAGCGAAAGGCCCCGAAAACCGGAGCCATAACGCCGACCAGGGAGCCCCCCAATCCACTTAGCGCACAGTATAGCCTATGGGTATCTAGCTTTCAATGTATTCCCCTTCCCAAATAGGCATCCCAGAATCTATTGCGGTTAGATTTAATTCCATTTGGAGGTGGACACCCACTGCGATTTGAGAATATTTATGTAATTTTTCAATTAGTGCATGGTTG
>NZ_LXSL01000034.1 GCF_001648355.1 Eikenella longinqua
ATTTCGAAACGGTGCCGTGGAAGCAGCGAAGATGCGAACTATACGCCATCCCCTCCCCACCTGTCAAATACTCAAGAACTAAATTTCTATCCAAAACACTCAAATCCTACATATCATTGAGAATTTAGTTTCAACACCCTCACAACCGGCCTGCGTCCGACTGATGGCTACCTGAAAATCCTCCAACACTAAACTTGAAACCGCCCCCGCTTTACCTGCATCCCATATTGCAATTTTGCCGCCAAACTGTGATTGCGCAAAGCATGGGTGAGCGCCACCGCCAGCCCGTCGGCGGCATCAGCCTGCGGTTTGCCGGAAAGCTTCAGCATCTGCACCACCATGTGCTGCACCTGTTCTTTGGCCGCCTTACCCTGCCCCACCACCGCCTGCTTCACCTGCAAAGCCGTGTATTCGTACACCGGCAGCCCGCGCAACACCAGCGCCGCCACCGCCGCCCCGCGCGCCTGCCCCAGCATCAGTGTGGCCGCTGGGTTTACGTTCACAAACACCTGCTCAATGGCCGCCTGCGTCGGCTTATAAGTATCGATAATTTCGCCAATGTGCTGCACGATGATGCCGATGCGGCCGGCCAGCTCGTCGCCCGGGATGGTTTTGATGCAGCCGGAGGCCACATAGCGCTGGCTCTGCCCCACCACATCAATCACGCCGAACCCCGTTACCCGGCTGCCCGGGTCGATACCCAAAATCCGTATCGGTTTCTGCATAGTTCTTCCGTTTAATCGCCCAAACAAGTTTTTCAGGTAGCCTCAATATTAGGGATAACAGGCTACCTGAAAACAAATTGGCCGCATTATAAGCCAAGTTTTCAGGTAGCCTCCATGCCCGCCTGAGCCCGCAGATTTGAAGAAGCCTAGATAAAACGGTAAACTGCGAGCCGTTTCAACCTCTATAGAACCCCTCATCGCCGCGATGAAGCCCGCATTCGACATCAAATCCGCCCGTCTCGACGCGCTGGCCATCCAGCTCAACACCGCCGAAGAAGCCGCCATCCGCCGCACGCTAAACGAGCGCGCCGCCCAATACGCCGAGCTCAGCGACATGCCGCTTCTGCTCGACATCCAAGCCTTCAGCGAGCCCGGCGATTTGGATTTGGACGCCATCCTCGGCCTGTTTGCCGAACACGGCCTGCCCATCGGCACCCTGCGCCACCGCGGCGAAGCGTGGCAAACCCTCGCCCGAGAACACCACCTGGCTTTTTGCGAAGAAGGCATAAGCAACAGCGAAGAGCCGAAAGAGGCCGGCAGGCTACCTGAAAAAAGGCCAGCTGAAACTCCGGCCGCACCCCAGCCGGGAAACCGCAAAACCCTCGTAGTGGAAAAGCCCATCCGCACCGGACAGCAAGTGTATGCCGAAAACGCCGACCTCATCGTATTGGGCCTGGTGAGCGAAGGCGCCGAAGTGATTGCCGACGGCCACATCCACGTGTATGCCCCCCTGCGCGGCCGCGCCCTGGCCGGCGCCAACGGCGAGCACAGCGCCCGCATTTTCGCCCAATCCATGCAGGCCGAGCTGGTCTCCATCGCTGGTATCTACCGCACCTTCGACCAGCAGCTGCCCCCACACCTGCACCGCCAAGCCGTGCAGATATATTTACAGAAAGAGCGGCTTGCCATCGCCGCCCTCAGCGACATGATTTAAGGCAACACGCCAAACGCAACAAACTATTTAGGGCTTCAAATTTTCAGGTAGCCTTTTTCAGGTAGCCTCAAGCAGCCCGCACACCATTTCAAACCACAAATTCACCGAACAGAAAGGACTGTTACCGTGGCAAAAATCATCGTAGTAACCTCCGGCAAAGGCGGCGTAGGCAAAACCACCACCAGCGCCAGCATCGCCAGCGGCCTGGCCCTCAAAGGCCACAAAACCGCCGTGATCGACTTCGACGTCGGCCTGCGCAACCTCGACCTCATCATGGGCTGCGAACGCCGCGTGGTGTACGACCTGATCAACGTTATCCAAAACGAAGCCACACTCAACCAGGCGCTGATTAAAGACAAACACTGCGACAACCTCTTCATCCTGCCCGCCTCGCAAACCCGCGACAAAGACGCGCTCACCCGCGAAGGCGTGGAACGCGTGCTCACCGAGCTCACCGAAAAAATGGATTTCGAATTCGTGATTTGCGACTCGCCCGCCGGCATCGAAACCGGCGCGCTGATGGCGCTGTATTTTGCCGACGAAGCCATTGTTACCACCAATCCCGAAGTATCCAGCGTGCGCGATTCCGACCGCATTTTGGGCATTTTGCAGAGCAAGAGCCGCCACGCCGAAAAAGACGAGCAGGTGAAAGAACACCTGCTGATTACGCGCTACAACCCCGAGCGCGTGGCCAGCGGCGAAATGCTTTCCGTGGCCGATATCGAAGACGTGCTGCGCATCCCGCTCTTGGGCGTGATTCCCGAATCGCAGAATATCCTGCAAGCCTCCAACGTCGGCCTGCCGGTGATTCATCAGGAAGGCGTGGCGGCGGCCGAAGCGTATAAAGACGTGGTGGCGCGCCTGTTGGGTGAAAACCGGCCGATGCGTTTCTTGGAAGCAGAAAAGAAAGGCTTCCTGCAACGCCTGTTCGGAGGTTAAACCATGTCCTTGATCGATATGCTGTTTGGCAAGAAACCCAAATCTGCCAGCATCGCCCGCGACCGCCTGCAAATCATCATTGCGCAAGAGCGCGTGAAATCGCAGGCGCCCGACTACCTGCCCACCCTGCAAAAAGAGCTGCTGGAAGTGTTGTCGAAATATGTGCACGTGTCGCTCGACGACATCCGCATCTCGCAAGAAACGCAAGACGGCGTGGACGTGTTGGAGCTCAACATCATCCTGCCCGACATCCAGCGTAAACACGAAGAAAGCTAAACCATGACCCTAACCGAATTGCGCTATATCGTGGCGGTGGCGCAAGAACGCCACTTCGGCCGCGCTGCCCAGCGCTGCTTCGTTAGCCAGCCGACTTTATCGATTGCCATCAAAAAGCTGGAAGAAGAGCTCTCGGTGTCGCTGTTCGACCGCAGCAGCAATGAGGTTAAGCCCACCGACACCGGTGAGCGCATCATCATGCAGGCGCACCGCGTGCTGGAAGAGGCCGACCGCATCAAGCACTTGGCCGCTTCCGAGCAAAACGAGCTCTCCGGCGTGTTTAAGCTGGGGCTGATTTTCACCGTGGCGCCCTATCTGCTGCCGCGCCTGATTTTGTCGCTGCGCAACATCGCCCCCGGCATGCCGCTGATGCTGGAAGAACACTACACCGGCAACCTCACCGACTGGCTGAAAAAAGGCGAGCTGGACGCCATCGTGGTGGCCGAACCCTTCCAAGAGCCCGGCATCATCACCGAGCCCTTGTATGAAGAGCCGTTTTTCGTGATTGTGCCCAAGGGGCACGAGTTTGAAGAGCTGGACGCAGTATCCGTGCAGCAGCTGATGGATCAGCAAGTGCTGCTCCTGAGCGAAGGCAACTGCATGCGCGACCAAGTGCTGGAAAGCTGCAGCAAACTGGCCTCCCGCCAGCGCATCTCCGGGCTGGCCAACACCCTGCAAGGCAGCTCCATCAACACCATCCGCCACATGGTGGCCAGCGGCATGGGCATCAGCGTGCTGCCCTCCAGCTCGCTCACGGATAACGACCACCTGCTGTTTTCCATCATTCCCTTCGAGCCGCCCGTGCCCAGCCGGCGCATCGTATTGGCTTCGCGCCGCAACTTCGTGCGCCCGCAGGCCTTGCAGGCGCTGCGCCAGGCCGTGCTGCAATCCCAGCTCACCGGCGTGCGTTTTGCCGAAGCCTAAACCGCGGCATAGAGGCTACCTGAAAAAGGCTACCTGAAAACACCCGACCATTTTTCAGGTAGCCTTTAGCTTGGTTTTGTTTCACCTGCAAACCAAGTAAAATAGCGCGATTATTTTATTCACCCCACACCACCATGCTCACCTTCCAACAAATCATTTTCAAACTGCAAAACTACTGGGCCGGCCAAGGCTGCACCCTCCTCCAGCCGCTCGACATGGAAGTCGGCGCCGGCACCTCCCACCCCGCCACCTGCCTGCGCGCGCTCGGCCCCGAGCCCTGGTTTGCCGCCTACGTGCAGCCCAGCCGCCGCCCCAAAGACGGCCGCTACGGCAACAACCCCAACCGCCTGCAACACTACTACCAATTTCAGGTAGCCCTCAAGCCCGCCCCCGCCAACATCCAAGACCTCTACCTCGATTCCCTGCGCGAGCTCGGCATCGACCCCAAAGTCCACGACATCCGCTTCGTGGAAGACGACTGGGAAAACCCCACCCTCGGCGCCTGGGGCCTGGGCTGGGAAGTGTGGCTCAACGGCATGGAAGTCACCCAGTTCACCTATTTCCAACAAGTCGGCGGCATCGACTGCACCCCCGTGCTCGGCGAAATCACCTACGGCATCGAGCGCCTCGCCATGTATCTGCAAGGCGTGGAAAACGTTTACGACCTCGTGTGGGCGCAAACCCCCGACGGCCGCACCATCACCTATGGCGACGTCTACCACCAAAACGAAGTGGAACAATCCACCTACAACTTCGAATACAGCGACGCCGACTGGCTCTTGCGCCAATTCAACGACTACGAAGCCCAAGCCAAACGCCTGCTCGCCGTGGAAGACACCAGCCTCGCCCTGCCCGCCTACGAGCTCGTGCTCAAAGCCGGCCACACCTTCAACCTGCTGGACGCACGCGGCGCCATCTCCGTTACCGAGCGCGCCACCTACATCGGCCGAATCCGCGCCCTAAGCCGCGCCGTGGCGCACAAATATGTGGAAAGCCGCGAGAAACTGGGTTTCCCGCTGATGAACAAACCATAAGCGGCAAGCAGCAAAAAAGGGTTGGAATGTTCCAACCCTTTTGTTTTGCCTTCACGATATGGCATTAGCGCCATTCGCGGCATTCAAAACTTTCCGCCTTATCGACATCCCCGCCAGTATAAAACGCGATTTTCGGCCAGGCGCAAACCGGCATCTGTTTGTTCGGGAAGGACTTGCCTTGTGCAATCATGCGCTCGGAAGCTTGGTTTTTGCCGTGCCAGTTTTCTAAAAGCGTGAGCGGGTCGAAGTCGTTGAAGGCTTGTCCGCCGCCGCAGTGGTTCATGCCCGGCACCATAAACAGGCGGCTGAAACTTTGGGCGTTTTGTGTGTCGGCGTTCATCTGTTTGAACCATTCCACCTGGTCTTTGGCGGAGAACACGGGGTCAGATACGCCTGTTAAAACAATCAGTTTGCCGCCATGTGCTTTAAAACTCGACAAATCGGTGGAAACCGCGTCGTTAATCGCACCAGTTTGGTAGGTTTTGGGCGTGTCGCGGTCGAAATCGAATTTATGCAAATCAAAATTTGGCACGGCGGGGGTCATGAAATACCAAGTCAGCGAGCCTGCACCGAGCGTTACGCCTCGTGAATCGGGCTGGGCGGTTTGCGAGCTGCCCAGTTTCCATGCGCGCCAGTCGGGCTGGTTTAAGCCTGTGTCGTAATACCAGCCGCTGTAAATTGGGTTGCCGCGCGAGTCTTTCGCGCCGTCCATCACGGCTTGGAGCGCGGCGGTTTTGGCGCGGGACAATCCTGCGTGTTCGGCTTTGAAATCGCAGCTTTCCCACGCGTTGATGATGCCGTCTTTCAAGCCGTCGCGGGCATCGCAGCGGTTTTTCACGGCTTGGCTGACTTTATCCAAATCGGCTTGGGTCAAAGCGTTGGCCAGGATTTTGTTGCCCTGCGCGTCTTTGGGGGCGATTTTCATGAATTGTTGGTAATCCCACTGCTGGGCAACGGCGGCGCGGGAGAGGCGGAAGCCCGGGTTGTGTAAGGCGGCGGCAGCTTTTGCCCGAATTGGCAGTAGCTTTTGCACCGCCGCCGCGTAGGAAATTGTAGCAGCTTTTGCACTGATTTATCCCCGTTTAATGGTCTGTTAAACGGGGATTATCT